>NZ_CP075566.1:1450000-2895000 GCF_018502625.1 Pseudomonas hormoni | reverse complement strand
CAGGCTGATACCGCCCAAGAGTTCATATCGACGGCGGTGTTTGGCACCTCGATGTCGGCTCATCACATCCTGGGGCTGAAGCCGGTCCCAAGGGTATGGCTGTTCGCCATTTAAAGTGGTACGCGAGCTGGGTTTAGAACGTCGTGAGACAGTTCGGTCCCTATCTGCCGTGGACGTTTGAGATTTGAGAGGGGCTGCTCCTAGTACGAGAGGACCGGAGTGGACGAACCTCTGGTGTTCCGGTTGTCACGCCAGTGGCATTGCCGGGTAGCTATGTTCGGAATAGATAACCGCTGAAAGCATCTAAGCGGGAAACTAGCCTCAAGATGAGATCTCACTGGGACCTTGAGTCCCCTGAAGGGCCGTCGAAGACTACGACGTTGATAGGTTGGGTGTGTAAGCGCTGTGAGGCGTTGAGCTAACCAATACTAATTGCCCGTGAGGCTTGACCATATAACACCCAAGCAATTTGACTACTCGAAAGAGCATCAGATTGCGGTGTGTGAAGACGAAACGAACCGAAAGTTCGAGAAACAAACACACAAACTATCGCATACCCATTCGCTGGAGCGTGAACCGCAAGGTACACGAGCTGGCTACCGAATTTCTTGACGACCATAGAGCATTGGAACCACCTGATCCCATCCCGAACTCAGCAGTGAAACGATGCATCGCCGATGGTAGTGTGGGGTTTCCCCATGTGAGAGTAGGTCATCGTCAAGATTAAATTCCGAAACCCCTATCTGCGTATGCAGGTAGGGGTTTTGTTTTGCCCGCAGGAAAGTCTGCCCAAGACGATTTCTATGCAACCCGATGCGCTCGGCTATCGCCCCAGCAGAGGTGCCAGCAGTGCACACATGCCGCGCCAGTGCGAACCCTCCCAGTAAACCCGTTGGCAGGCGTCGCAGCGCAGGAAGTGCGAATAGAGGGCGCCAACGCGTGGCGGCACCTGCGGTCGGGCCAGTTCCGGGCTGATCTCGTGCACCGGCAGGTTGCAATGCAGGCACAGGCTGAATGGCCGCGCGCTACGCGCCAGGTCGAGGCGCTCGTACAATTCGCGCAGCTGCAGCGACGGTTTCAGGGCATGCACGTAACAGCCGTGGCTGATGATCCGCCGCTTGAGCAGATCGCGGTCACGGGTTAGCACGATGCGTCCTTGCTGCGCAGCGATCTCAGCGATCTCGCCATCCTCGAAGCCATTGTCGTAAAGAGTGTCGAAGCCGCTCATGCGCAGCAGACTGGCCAGCCCGCCCAGGTGCGCATCAGCGACGAAGCGCAGCACCCGTAAAGGTTGCGCACGAACCTTCAGCAGCGGGCTGATGTCCAGCGCTTCGAACTTGGGATACACCGCCAGCCGGTCATCGTCGAAGATCACCCGCTCGAAGCCCACCGACTCACCGTTTAGCAGCACCAGCTCGACCTCCGTGTGCGGTATCCCGAGCGCCTCGATCATGTGCTTGACGGTCGCCCCCCGCGCGCACTTGCAGGTGAATGACTGCCACCGCCGTTCGGCTGGCAGGAAATCGTTGAGCTCCTCGTAGAAGCGGAAAGTTGCACTGGTCATGCTGAACAGTATGGCTCTTTTGGGGCAGCTGCGCGGCCCGGCGGGAGCAAGCTCCCTCGCCACAGGGATGCGTTTGATGCGGGATTATTCAGGGGCTTCCAGGCCGCGCGGCATATGTATCGCTGTGTATCCAGACCCGCTGTACAGATGCTGATGTACAAATGCCCCTCGATCCGGATACATCCGGGATACACGGATGCAGTCAAATAACCTGGCCTTAGCGAGAAAGCAAACGCACCTCGCACCACGGCTTATCGCCCTAGTGGCATGACCCTAAACGGCCTCACCGCATACCGTATCCGGAGTAATAACCATGTCCCGTCTCTCGAACAAATCCCGTATTGGCCTGATGGCTGTTTCGCTGGTTGGCTGCATGAACCTCGCGTCGTCCGCTTTCGCCGCTGAAGCACTGCCTCAAGGCTACCAACTCGCCGCGGCGGAAAAGACTAGTGAAGGCAAGTGTGGCGAAGGCAAGTGCGGCGCCAGCGAAACCGGTGCCAAGGTCACCAAGGCCGGTGAAGGCAAGTGCGGTGAAGGCAAGTGCGGCGACGCTTCCTTTGCCCGTACCGACACCGACCACGACGGCCGCGTTTCCCTGAAAGAATTGCTGGCCGTGGCCCCGAAAGGCGGTGAGGAATTCAAGGCGATGGATACCAACAACGACGGCTTCCTCTCCGAAGGCGAGGTCTACAAATTCCGCACCAACCAATTCACCTCCAACGGAAAGAAAGTGCCGACCGAGCTGTTCACCAAAATGAGCAAAGCGCAGAACTGATAGCGGGCGCTGCCGACTACTGCACCTGTTTCACCCCAACGCCCGATGCATCACATCGGGCGTTTTGTATTTCAAAGACTGGTGCTTAAGGTTCAAATCGACCGTTGATTGACGCGCCGGGTCAGTTCTTCTGCCGACTCCTTGCGTTCCGAATAGCGGTCGACCAGATCCGGGCGATCCCTTAGCAACAGTGTGAACTTCACCAGTTCTTCCATGACATCGACCACCCGGTCATAGAGGGAGGACGGTTTCATGCGATTGCTTTCGTCGAATTCCAGAAAGGCCTTCGGCACGGATGACTGATTGGGGATGGTGAACATCCGCATCCACCGTCCCAGCACGCGCAGTTGATTCACCACATTAAAAGACTGGGAGCCACCGCTGACTTGCATGACCGCGAGCGTTTTGCCCTGGGTCGGGCGAATGGCGCCTATTGCGAGCGGCACCCAGTCGATCTGCGCCTTGAACACGGCAGACATCGAGCCGTGGCGCTCGGGCGAACACCAGACCTGGCCTTCAGACCATTGCATCAGCTCCAGTAACTCCTGAACTTTCGGGTGATCGTTTGGGGCGTCATCCGGTAGCGGTAGTCCCGATGGATTGAAGATCCGCGTTTCTGCACCGAAGTGTTCGAGCAATCGGGCGGCTTCTTCAATCAGGAGGCGACTGAATGAACGCGGTCGGGTCGATCCATACAGCAGCAGAATTCGCGGCTTGTGCCGGGTGTCATCACCGGTTATCGACTCAAACAAGGAAGCGTCGAGATGGGGCAGTTCGTGGGGCATGAGGGCTCCGGTCAGAGGGTGCTGATACGGTCGAGTTCGCGCTTCAAGGCATCGCGGTCAAGT
This sequence comes from Pseudomonas hormoni, assembly GCF_018502625.1. Classification (NCBI taxonomy): domain Bacteria; kingdom Pseudomonadati; phylum Pseudomonadota; class Gammaproteobacteria; order Pseudomonadales; family Pseudomonadaceae; genus Pseudomonas; species Pseudomonas hormoni. The sequence continues at coordinate 2,891,813 of NZ_CP075566.1, read as the reverse complement.
TCGGCGAAGGGCAGGGCGAGAAAGGCCCGGCAGCGTGTCTCGATGTGCGCCAGTGTCGAGTGGAAGGCCGCGGTTACGACGGCCTCATCGCCCTTCACCTCGGAGGGATCTTCCAATCCCCAATGAGCTTTCAGGGCTGGTCCGAAGTAGACCGGGCATGCCTCGCCGGCGGCCTTGTCGCAGACGGTGATGACAATGTCCGGGGGATTGGCTTCGAAGGCGTCGTTGCCTTTACTGCTCAAACCGTCAATTGCGATGCCTGCTTCCTGCAGCGTCGCAAGGCTGCGCGGCAGCACCTGCCCCTTGGGGAAGCTGCCAGCGCTGATCGCCTGGAAGCCATGCGCTGCAAGATGATTGAACATCGCTTCGGACAGGATGCTGCGACAGCTATTGGCGGTGCACATGAACAGAACGCGCATGGTGACTCCTCTTCAGATGAGCATGTACATATGGATAATCGAATATACGGTTATCCATATGCAGGGGTCAAACTCAATCCAGGCCGGTTATCCCGTACGCTTTTGAGGCGGCTGTTTTTGCCTCAGCCCGTCGATGAGCCTGCGCGCAATGCCTCAGAGCAAACTCCACGACACCCCGACATACACCCCCAAACCTTCACCCGGCGTGGATCGTGCTGCGTCCAGCCCTTTGTCGTCATAGCCCGGAGTGACAGTGGCGGCGTAGTGCTTGTCAGTCAGGTTGCGCACGTCCAGCCAGGTCTGCCAGTCGCCCTTGGGTGCGTTGTAACCCAGGGTTGCGCCGAACAGCGCGTAGGGATCGGCGTAATAACTGTTGGCGTAATCCACCGCAACTTTGGACACCCATTGCGTGTTGAGCGCGGCGAAAAAGCCTTGCGGCCAGTCGTAGCGCAGCTCTCCCTGGTAGTAGTGCATCGGTAGGCCCGGCAGGCGGTTGTCGCCGAAGCGGTCGTCGTCGCGGTAGTGGAAATCACTGAAGGTGTAGCTCTGGCGCAGGCTCAGTTGGCCGCCGTCGTCCCGCGACCACAGGTTGCTCTGCAGGCTGGCTTCCACGCCCTGGTGCACGGTGGGGCTGGCGTTGAGTTCGTAAGGCGTGGTGGCGTTGGCATCCGGTAGCACCGAGAGCAATTCGTGGCGCACTTGGGCGAAGTACCAGGCCAGGCTCCATTGCCCCATCGCGCTGTCACCACGGCCGCCGATTTCCAGGGTGGTCGCGGTCTGGTTTTGCAGCTTGATCGGGTCACGCTGGGCACCTGTGGCGACGCCGCTGCCTGCCGGGAATCGAACGTTGGAGCTGTAGATCAGCGACCAGGGGTGTGGCGCTTCGACCGAGCGGCTGAGATTGCCGAACAGTTGCAGGTCGGGTGTCAGTTGGTAGCGCAGACCTAAACGTGGTGCATAGTCCCAGTCGTTAAGGCTGGTCTTGCCGCCTCCTTGCGGGTAGGTCACGGCGCTTTCGCGGCGGGTGTAGACAGCGGCAAGGCCTGTCGTCAGCCAAAGGTCGTTGGCAATCTCCAGGTCGTTACCCATATGCAGGACGGTGTCCGAGCCCTGATAGGTGAAGTTGCGAATGTGCGTGCCCGGCGCGTAGCGGGCGGTGTTGCCGGTGGGGATACGCACCAACTCGCTGGCGCCGGCATTGGGCAGGTGTTTGGTCACTCGCAGACCCAGAGTACTGCGGCTTTCCATACCCCAGAGTGTGTCGCGACGCTTGTAGTCGAACGTGCCGCTGACGTCGGTGTACGCGACCTTCAGGCGGTTGGGCCCTTCACGCAAGTCCATGGGATAGTCGTGGTAGACAAGGCCGGTTTGAACGCTCGAATCGTCATCGATGTAGTAGGTGGTCTTGTTGCCGATGAAGGTGCTGCCCGGCTGTTCACGGCTGTCATCCCGCGACACGTAAGCGGGGTTGGCCGCCCGTGGGTTGTGCTCGATGGAGTGCTTGGTCACCCGCCCGGCGAGCTCGTTGTCGGTCTGGCGATAGCGCAGGTAGAAGCGCGTTTCCAGGTTCGGGTTGAAGCGATAACCGAAGTTGGCGATGACGCCCTGGCTCTCGCTGGCGGTGTGGTCCTGATAGCCATCGGAACTCGCGTCGGTCATGGACACGTAGTAGTCGAAGTCCCCCAATACCTGCCCGGAGCTGACCTGGCGTTGCTGATAACCGTGGCTGCCCATCGCATAGCGCACCTGCAACCGCGGTGCGTTGTAACCGGTGTGGCTGACGTAATCGATCGCCCCGCCCAAGGCCAGCGCGCCCCGGTCGAAACCGTTGGCGCCGCGCAGCACTTCCACGTGGTCGAGCCACAGCGGCTCCAGCAATTCGTAGGGCGTTCCGCCCGGACCAGTCAGCGGCAGACCGTCGAGCAGGCTGTACAAACCCGAAGCATGGGCGCCCGGTGCGCGGTTGATCCCCGAGCCGCGGATCGAGATTTTTACCCCTTCGTTGCCCGCAGACTGGGCATAGACCCCCGGCTGATAAGCCAACACATCCTGGTTGCTGGCCACGCGGCCCTGCAGGGGGCGGCGCAGGTCAACCACATTGGTGCCGCCGGGCACTTCGGCAAGGCGGGCCTTGGCATCCTCGACCGACGCGTCTTCGCCGCTCCGGTCCTCAGCCCCAATCAGCACTTGTGCAAGTTCCAGGCCCTGAGCTTCGGCCATGGCCGGACAAACAAGGGCCAGGCCCAGCAACGCAGCGGGCAAGGATTTGGGCGAGGGCATTGAGAAACTCCAGACGGACAGGAACGGGCAGTGAAGAACTGCGACGCATAGAAGAACGAAGGAAACACATGGCAATTTTGTTTTTTGGCGAGGGAAATGGGGAGGGCAGGATTTTCTTGCTGCCCGGTCATGCGTTGTTGCAGAAATGCAGTCCCGCAAATGGGACCGCTGCCTGGCGTCTTACGCGGGCGGATCGATCTGATCGAGTACGCGGTTTGCCGTGATTTCCAGCTTTCAGGAAGTAAGCATGAGGTCGCTTAAACACGCGCCTTCCGCGGATGTTTGATGAGCGCAAACGCACATGGCTGCATGGCTAGTTTCTACACTCGGCCAACACCACCTGGCAGGTATCCGGCGTACCACCGGAGCGGCCGGCATAGCGAATGCAGTTATTAAGTGATTTCGTGCGCGCGATGTTCAACGTATCCCCCCAAGCGAGGCCGCCCTCGCCGGAAGTGGGCAGCGCTTTGGCATAGCAGCTCGAGCCGACGTTCGACGCCGAATACCTGGCCGTAGACGTTTTACCCGAGCATCCCGCCATCAACACCAGGTTGATGGCAAGCAGGGAGGGCAGGATCCATGACGAGTATTGACGTGCTGTTTTTCCGGTCATGGCGTTTTCCTGAAAGAGGCGGCTAGCAGCGTGTGTGTAGTCGTGTACTTATCAGATTAGACGGTAGAAAGTGGCCGGCACGCTTTGTCGTGCCGTTCATTGACCGGGCTCAAGCCAGCAGTTCGGTGATCCACCGGGCCTGCCGGGCGACGTCCTGCATCTTCTCCTCGGGCACGGCCTGCCGCGCTCGGGCGAAGTGGGTCAGGGTCTGCTGCTTATGGCGCAGGATGCGCTGCCACTTGACCAGAAACGCCGGGCTGCGTTTCTTCATCTGCAGCGGGCCGAAATACAGCTCCTCGGGGGTGTACATCACCGACCCGGTGCGCTCGGCGACGATGATTTCGTAGTCGAAGCGGTTTTCCCGCAGCACCTCCTCGAAGAGGATTTGGTAGCCATTGTCCATCAGCCATTGGCGCAGTGGCTGCTCGCCGCCGTTGGGTTGCAGGATCAGGCGCTCCTGGCCGCTCATGCGCGCCTTGCCGCTGTCGAGGATCTCGCGGATCGTCTCGCCGCCCATGCCACAGATGCTGATCGCCGTGATCCCGTCTGCCGGCTCGATCGCCGCCAGGCCATTGGCCAGGCGCACGGTGATCCACTGGTCCAGACCGTTCTCGCGCACGGTGCGTTCGGCCGAGTGAAACGGCGTCTCTGCCACCTCGCCGGCCACCGCCGCTGCGATGGCGCCACGGCGCATCAACGCCACCGGCAGGTAGCCGTGATCCGAGCCGATATCGGCCAGGCGCGCACCTGCTGGCACCTGCGCCGCCACGCGCTCCAGGCGCATGGACAATGTCTGTTCGTTCAACTGCAGCCCCTTTTCACCACGAACGTCCGGCACCTCTGGCCGGATCGGGACGCGATTCTGCCCAGCAACGCCGTGCATTACAAATGCCTGCTATCCGATAACCAGGCCCTGAACGGACTTTAACCTCTCCGCAACTGCGCCGGACTCACGCCAAGTCGTTGCTTGAAGGCGGTTGCCATGTGCGCCTGGGAGTTGAAACCGCAGGTGAGGGCGATCTCCGACAGGCTGGCTGTTGAATCTCGTAGACGGGCACGGGCCTTGGCGAGGCGTCGGTCGATCAGGTAACTGTGCGGGCTTTTGCCCGTTGCGCTCTTGAATGCCCGCATGAAATAGCCTTCGGACAATTCAAGCACTCCTGCCATCGCCTGCACACTGAGGGGGTCCTCAAGGCCAGCGTCAATGAACTCATCGAGCAGGCGCATCCGGCTGTGGGTGATAGAACCCTGGAGCGGTGCCGACAACGCGTCGTGCTCCTTCGCCCGTTCAGCCAGGGCAAATGCCCAGACCTCCCAATCGTCATCCAGCGAGGCACGCAACAGGGCGCTGCGCATTCGCAGCGCGAGGGTTATGGCCTGCGGATCAATACGATTGTTGAAGGCGCGATCGCCCATCCATTCCATACCCTCGGTATGTATGACCCGCAGGTACTCACCGCCGTCGGATGACTCGGACAACACGTCACAACCGGCCGGGACGAACGCCAGGCTATTAGGCGTGGCGACGAAGGGGTGCACCCGGTCGCTGCCGATGGCGTGCAGGCCTCGCTGGCTGTCGAAGGCAAAGCCAATCGCGGCATGGGTCGCTACATATCGGGCAGAGTAGGCGCAGCCGGGCAACAATTCGATCGCCCAGGGCCCGGCCTCGACACGGCGGATCGGTTCAGTAACGAGCAATGGTTGCGGGCGGTTTCGATGACTCATGAACACCATAGTAGTGAAGAGGGCGCACAAAAGTCAGGTCAGTTTTTTGAAAGCCAGCGCAAAGCACCCCTGCCTAGACTGGGCAAAACCTCAGGGAAGCTGCTTCATGAACAGACTGACTCGCGACGATATCGAACAAGCCGCTCACCACGTGTACCAGGTGATGCCCGCCACCGCCCAGTACCCTTGGCCATTGCTGGCTGAGCGGTTGGGTTGCACGGTGTGGGTCAAGCATGAAAACCACACCCCGACGGGGGCTTTCAAGGTGCGCGGCGGCATCAACTTCATGCACTGGCTCAAACGAGAGCACCCAAGCGTGAAGGGCATTGTTTCCGCTACCCGCGGCAACCATGGCCAGAGCCTGGCGATGGCCGCAAGCGCGCAAGGCTTGCGGGCGTTGATCGTAGTGCCGGAAGGCAATTCGCTGGAAAAGAACAATGCCATGCGCGGCTTCGGCGGCGAGGTGGTTGAGTACGGCCGCGATTTCGATGAAGCCCGTGAAGAGGCTGCACGCCTGGCGCAAGTGCATGACCTCTACCTCGTGCCGCCATTTCACACCGAATTGGTCAAAGGCGTGGCCACGTATGCGCTGGAGTTGTTCAAGGCTGCGCCGGACCTGGATACCGTCTACGTGCCGATTGGCTGTGGATCGGGGATTTGTGGAGTGATCGCTGCCCGCGACGCACTGGGCTTGAAAACCCAAGTGGTGGGTGTGGTTTCCACAGAGGCGGCAGGCGCAAAGTTATCGTTTGAAGCTGGAACAATCTGCGAAACCGCCTCGGCGAATACCTTTGCCGACGGCCTCGCCGTGCGCAAGCCAGTGCCCGAGGCCTTCGCCATCTACGGGGCAGCGGCGGCGCGAATCGTATCCGTCAGCGACAGCCAGATTGCCGACGCCATGCTCGTGTATTACACCGATACCCACAACCTCGCTGAAGGGGCAGGTGCGGCGGCCCTGGCAGCGCTTATTCAGGAGCGTGAAACGATGGAGGGCAAAAGGGTCGGGGTGATTCTGTCCGGCGGGAATGTTGACCGGGCGGTGTATGCGAGAGTGATTGCCTCTGGCCTTCATGCTTGAGAGGGCCCCTGTATCTCATAAATGCGAGGCATCTGTGTCTATCGAGAGTGTCGCTGGATGGCTACGGTCTACAGACACTCTTTGATTGATGAGGCAACCATGGATCTAACGGCTGTTCCCTTTGGTACGACCGATTGGTCGACTGTCGAAACTGTCCAGCATGCTGGAGCAACGGGCACGGCCTATTGGCGAACCTGCCAGTTTGGATCGACGCGCGTGCGAATGGTTGAATACAGCCCCGGCTACCTGGCCGATCATTGGTGCTGGAGAGGTCATATCCTGTTGTGCCTGGAAGGCGAGTTGCACACGGAACTGGAGGATGGTCGCCAGTTCACGCTCACCGCCGGGATGAGCTATCAGGTGGGTAGCAACGCTGAGGGGCATCGATCTTTCAGCACTACGGGTGCCAGGTTGTTTGTTGTGGATTGAATCTGGGAGTGCCCGCTTTCGACCCAAAGCAATGGACATTTATAAGGTGATTTTTTGATTCCTCACTGTCTTTCTCATTGATGCCCTTCAATCAGGATCCATACCCGTTGTAGCGCTCAAATTGGAAGCTCCCAGGAAGTAAAACATTCCACCTGCAACAATGAAGAGCGTAAGCATGTAGAAGATGTAGTGGGGAGGCTGAGTCGCCAGTACGACTCCGCAAAGCACCGGGCCCAGTGCCGCACCGAGGTTGGACAGGTTTTGCGCTCCGTAATACATGCCACGCAGGTTGTCCGGGGCGATTTTGTCGATGAACATGTACTCGGCGGGGAATACGATGATTTCACCCACCGTGAAAATGGCCATGGAAATCACCCAGAGCAGAACAGAGGTCGACAGGGCAAACCCCGCCAACCCCATCATGAACATACTCAGTCCTGCCGCCAGCCACAGATTCAGATGTCTGTGAGAGATCTTCCTGCCTATGGAGTATTGCAAGCTGATCACGATCAGCGCATTGGTCGCCACAACGGTACTGATGATCTGGTAGGTGGATTCTGGTGTAGTAGTGACCACCAGATACTGCGAGAGATAAGCGGTGAACTGGCCAAAGACCACCGCACTGAGCAGCCCACCAAGGGTGAAACACACCAGCCGATAATCCTGGAGTAACAGTTTTCCCACGGCCAGAAACGGTACTGGTTTCTGAGCTTTATCGGTAGCGTTCAGGTCTCTATTGCCCCAAACGAAATAGATGAAGAAGAATCCTGCTCCAAGCCCGGCAGATAACAGGAATGGCAAACTGATATCCAGCTTGGCCATGCCTGCGCCAAGAAACGGGCCGACGGCATACCCGATATTGGTCAGCGTGTATTTGATCGAGAAAACTTCGCTTCGATCAGTGACAGGAAGCAGGCTGCCAAATCCTGATTTGACCGCGATATCAATGACCGCATAAGCCAGGTTGATCAGTACCAGGCAGCTGTAGAACAGCCAAAGATCACGAGCCAGAAACGTCCCGAGAAACCCCAGCGTGAACACACCACTGAAGCCCAGGATCAGCCGGTAACTGGACATCTTGTCGACAAGAAAGCCACCGTAAAGACTCAATAACGACCCGATGATCAGTGTGCTGCCAATAACCAGGCCGATATCGGCGACGCTCAAGCTGAAACTGCCGGAAAGGTAAATGACCAGATAGGGCAGGGTGATTGCTCGCGCCAGGGTCAATATCAGGGACGCCGACAGCAGCAAATTTATTGTTGTCGGATAGTTTTTTAGCGTGGTCAGCATCCTTGCCTCATCGTTCAGCAGGTTATTTTTATGGTGTTCGTCAGTCGCATAGTGTTGATTGATGCGCGAATCAAGCTTACTGGGGAATTGTGTTCTGATTTATGATGTTTTTTATCGAGTCGACAGAACTCAATTCATGAATACCGGGCGGCCATGTTTTCCTCCGAACGATTAAAGGGCATTGATGTATTTGTCTGCGTCGCCGACTCCGGCAGCTTCAAAGGCGCTGCCGAGCGGATGAGTCTGACGGCTTCGGCAATCAGCAAAGGGATAGCTCGATTGGAGAGCAGGCTTGGAACTCGGTTGTTCCATCGAACAACTCGAAGCTTGTCACTGACGGATGCGGGGATTGCGTTCTATCGCACATGCACAGGCGTGCTGGCTGACCTCGAAGAGGCTGAGCTGTCCCTACTTGCCGAAAACACCGAGCCTCGAGGCAGGATTCGCATTGACCTTCCAGGTGCATTCGGCCGCCTGCAGGCACTTCCGGTTATTCTGCGATTTGCCCAGGAACATGCGCTGCTGCTCCCGCACATTTCGTTTTCCGACCGTTTGATCGACCCTATCGAGGAAGGCGTCGATATCGTCGTACGCATCGGTGGTTCGGACGTTTGGCCCGCCGCATTGGAGCACCGCTACCTGGGCAGTGAGTGGCATATCTTCTGTGCGTCTCCCGCATATTTGAGTAAGCACGGCACGCCTGTGACCGATCGCGATCTGGAACAGCATCACTGCATCGCTTACGGCTGGGCGGACGGAACGGTTAGCCCTTGGAGTTTTTCAGGAAAGCACCCGGGCGAAATTGAACGCAGGGCGATAGCCGCAAAGTTCGTTGTGGGAGATGGCGAAGGTCTGGTGATCGCGGTATCGGCGGGATGCGGGATCGCGCAGTTACCTTCATGGTTGATCAAACGTCAGCTTGAAGAGGGGACATTGGTTGAAGTGCTTCCCCACTTGGCAACTGATGGCCTGGCGATCAATCTGATTTGGCTAAGGAGCCGTCAGGCGCTTCCCAAGGTCAGTGCATTATTGGAGGCACTTGCCGATGGTTTGGTGCCGTCTGCTAGCAAAATCCAATGACTGCTCTTGGCCGATTGTTGTCCGTCGCAAAGGGCAACAAATGAAGGAGAACCCGCACTCCTGAGGACCAGGCTCAGAATCGAAAACATTGGCCAGCCTACGGCGAGGCATTACCGCAGGCTATGCTTGATGAGCCGGACATCACCTGACTGATAGTTCCTGAGTGTCCCATCCCCCTCCCAAGGCCTTGATCAGGGCGACGCTCGCCGCCAACTGTTGCGTCTGCAAGTCGAGCACGTTGCGTTGGGTTTGCAACGAAGCGGTCTGCGCCACCACCACATCGAGGTAACCGACCGCGCCTTGTTTGTAACGGGCCATCGACAGGTTTTCCGTGAACTGCGCAGCCTCTGCCGCCGCGCGCTGATCGTCCAGCGCCGAGCCCAGGCCGTCGATGATCGACAGGTTGTTTTCCACCTGCTCGAACGCGGCCAGGACCTGGGCACGGTATTTACCCGCCGCTTCGGCGGTGGCGGCCGTGGCCGAATCGATTTGTGCCTTACGCAGACCACCGTCCAACAGCGTAACGGCCAACGACGGGCCGATGGCCCAAAACAGGTTGGGTGCGCTCAGGAGATTGGCGAATTCATTGCTCTGGTAACCCCCTTGAGCGCTTAACGACAGTGTCGGAAACCAGGCACTGCGCGCCACGCCGATGCGCGCATTGGCTGCCTCCACACGCCGTTCGGCCGCGGCGATGTCTGGACGGCGTTGCAACAACGCCGACGGAACCCCGGGGGGCACCATTGGCACTAGCAGCGTGGCGGTCCGTTGTTCGAGACTGAAGGTCGACGCCGAGGTGCCCACCAGCGCGGCGATCGCGTGCTCCAGCAAATCGCGCTGCACCTGGTTCTGTTTAAGCAGGGATTTTGCCGAGGACAGTTGTGCGTTGGCGCGAGAGACATCCAGCCCGGACACAATGCCACCGTCATGAAGACCCTGGGTCAGCTCCAATGCCCGGGAAAACGCCGCGCTGGTTTCGCTGAGCAGCCTTGTCTGCTGGTCCAGCCCCCTCAGGCGGATGTAGCTGTCAGCGAGTTGCGCCTGCAGGCTCAGGCGTACCGAGGCCAGATCGGCGCGCGATGCCTGCTCTTCATCGGTGCCAGCGGCCACCGAATCGCGAACGCGTCCCCACAGATCGACTTCATAGTCCACCTGCAGGCCCAGTGTACCGGCGTTGTAAACGTCCCCGGTGCTGCTGGCACGCAGCGGTCGGGTATCGGACTGGCGATTGCGTTGGGCGCTGCCGATGCTATTGACCGTCGGCAACTGTCTGGAGCTGACCTGGCTGACGAATGCCTGTGCCTGCTGGTAATGGGCGAGTGCGGCACTCAGGTTCGGGTTGTTCGCCAACAACTGCTGTTGCAGGGCGTCCAATTGCGGGTCGTTGTAAACATGCCACCAGTCATCACGACTGATTTGATCGCTGGGCGTGGCGGTGTTCCAGATGCCCAGGGTCTTGAACTGCTCAGGAGTCGGCACCGGCGGGGTCTCGTAGTGCGGCGCGAATGAGCAGGCGCCGATTGCAAGCAGCGCGGCAAACAACAGGCTGTGCTTAACCATGGGGATTTCCCTCGGCGTTCGCCGACGAGATCTGCACGGCATCCTGATCACTCAGGGCATCGGGTGGCGTGTCGATGATGCGGTCGGTCGCGGTGAGTCCGGAGCCGATTTCAACGCTGTCGCCAAAATCGCGAGCGATGGTCACGGTCTTGAACAACACGCGATCGTGCGTATCCAGTGTCGCGACCCGCAGGCCATGATCATCGTATTTCAAGGCGCTGGCCGGTATCCGCACCACACCGGCCTGTGCCGATAGCTCGAAACGCACGCTGGTGTAGGCACCTGGCAACAGGCGCGCGGCCTGATTATCGACTTGCAGTTGCACCAGCGTGGTACCCGTCGCCGGACTGACGGATTCGGCCGAGGCGATGACTGTAGCCATGAACACCTCCTTTGGATATTCCGGCACGCTGATCTGCGCGTTGCTACCGAGCTTGATCTGCGCCGCATACGACTGCGGCACCTGCACGTAAACCCGCAGGTGGCTGACCTCGGACACTGCAAACAGCTCTTGCCCACCACTATTGTTGCCGGCATTGATCAGTGCGCCGACATCAGTGGTGCGCGCGGTGACGACCCCGTCAAAAGGAGCCACCAGGCGCTGGAAACTCTTGGTCGCGGTCAACCGTTCGACATTGGCCTGAGCCGCCATGACCTGCGCCTGTTTGGCCGCGAGGTCGCCGTTGCGCTCGTCGACCTCCTGTTTCGATACCGAATCGGAGGCCAGCATGGCCTGCCAGCGCTTGGCGCTGGTGCCGGCCAGCGTGGCATTGGCCTTGGCTGTGGCCAGGTCGGCGCGGGCCTGCAAAAGTTGCTGATCCAGCTCCGGAGTGTCGATCTCGGCGAGCAGTTGTCCGGCTTTGACTCGGGTGCCGATCTCGGCCTTCCAGGATTTCAGGTAACCGCCGACCCGGGCAAAGATCGCGGCCCGCGACCAGGCTTCCAGGCGCCCGGGCAGTACCAGCGCGGGCAACTGGGGCACGGCCAGCGGTTTGACCAGCAGCACACTGGGCAGTGCCTGTTTTTCGGTCCAGGTTTGCAATGCGGCGGATTCGCTGGCGCGTCCGGTCATACCGAAAGCCACGATGGCGATCAGGACAATCAGCGCCAGCAGCAGGCCGACGCGCGCGCGCCCTTTGCCAGGGCGGGGTTGCGGATGGGATGGAGCCGTGTCGATATGCATGTCAAAACCTTTGGATAGCGGTGGTCTGAACGCGTGCATGACCCTGGCGCGCGTGGACGAGACTGAAAATGAGCGGCACCAGGAACAGGGTCGCGGCCGTCGCAAAGCCCAGCCCGCCGATCACGGCGCGTCCCAGCGGCGCGTTCTGCTCGCCGCCTTCGCCCAGGCTCAATGCCATGGGCGCCATGCCGATGATCATCGAGATCGCGGTCATCAATACCGGACGGAAGCGGGTAAAACCGGCTTCCAGCGCCGCCAGCACCGGATCGCCATGCTCGGCCAGGCGTTCGCGGCAAAAGCTCACCACTAGAATCGCGTTGGCGGTGGCTACCCCCATGCACATGATCGCCCCGGTCAGGGCCGGCACTGACAGCGGCGTGTGGGTGACGAACAACATCCAGACGATGCCGGCCAGTGCCGCTGGCAGCGCGGTGATGATCACGAACGGGTCGCTCCAGGACTGGAAGTTGACGACGATCAGCAGATAAATCAGCACCACCGCACCGAGCAGGCCGAACAGCATGCCGCTGAACGCGCTGTTCATCGTGGTGATCTGTCCCTGTAGCCCCACCTTCGAACCTTTCGGTACGTCGTTGGCGTGGGCGGCGATGATCTTCTGGATATCCGCGGCGACACCGCCAAGGTCACGGCCCTGAATCGAGGTCAGAATATTCACCATCGGCTGGATGTCCGATTGCGTCACCACGGAGTTGCTGTGGGTTCGCTCCACGGTGGCAAGACCGCCAAGGACCTGCGCGTTACCATTGCCACCGGCTGCCGTCGTCGCCGATGAGAGCGGCAGATTTCGCAGCGCTGCCAGTGTGTCGAGGCTCGATTGCGGCGTCTGGAGCACGATCGGGTACGACACGCCGTTGACGGTGTTGAGCCAGAATGTCGGCGCCACTTGACTGGATCCGGCCAGGTTCACCACCAGGCTGTTGGTGACATCGCGCTCACTGATCCCCACCAGTTGCGCACGGGTGCGATCAACATTGATGTTGAAGGTCGGCAACTGCTGAGACTGCTGGATCCGTGCGTCGACCACACCGGGGACGCGGCGGATTTCCCGCAGCAGCGTGTCGGCGTAGGCGAAGTTGGCCGGCAGGTTGCCGCCGATGATCTGCACGTCGATTGGCGCCGGCGTGCCGAAATTGAGGATCTGCCCGACGATGTCCGCCGGCGGGAACGAGAACACCACCTCGGGGAACTGTCGGGGCAGTTGCTCGCGAAACTGGCGTATGTATTCGGCGGTCGGCTTGTGTCCTTCCTTGAGGCTGATCTGTATATCGCCGTCCTGCGCGCCGATGGTGCCGGTGTTGTTGTACGCCATGTTGATACCGCTGATTGGCTGACCAATGTTGTCCACCACGGTGTTGAGCTCACCGGCGGGGATGATCAGGCGAATCGCGTTTTCCACCTCCGCGATGGTCCGCGTGGTGGTTTCCAGGCGTGTACCGACGGGGGGGCGGACGTGCATCAGAATTTGCCCGGAATCGACCGCCGGGAAGAAGTTTCGACCCAGGGATGGCACCAGTGCGAAGGAAGCGACAATGAAGCCGAACACCGCGACCAGCACCGTCTTGCGATGCTCCAGCGCCAGGTGCAGCAAATCGTGGTAGCCCTTGCGGATGCGCTCGAAACGTACCTCGAACCCCTGCTGGAAACGCACCAGCGGATTGCGGCTGTGGGCGCTGCCTTCACCCGGCACATGGGGCTTGAGCAGGTAATTGGCCATGGTCGGTACCAGGGTCCGCGACAGGATGAATGAGGCGATCATCGCAAAAATCACCGCCAACGCCATCGGCACGAACAGAAAGCGCGCCACACCCTCGAGAAAGAACATCGGCACGAACACGATGCAGATACACAGCAGCGCGACGAACGCCGGGGTCACGATTTGCGCGGCGCCGTCCAGGATCGCGTCCTGCACCGACTTGCCTTGCTCGAGGTGCCAGTTGATGTTTTCGATGGTCACCGTGGCATCGTCGACCAGGATGCCGACGGCCAGCGCCAGCCCTCCCAGCGTCATGATGTTAAGCGTTTCGCCCAGCGCCGACAGCGTGGTAATTGATGCCAGAATTGCCAGCGGGATCGACACCGCGATGATTAGCGTCGAACGCCAGCTGCCCAGAAACAGCAGAATCATCAGACTGGTCAAACCGGCGGCGATCAAACCTTCACGGGCCACACCACTGATTGCGGCGCGGACGAACAAGGATTGGTCACCAATCGGTTCGATGCTCAGGTTTTCCGGGAACTGTGCTTTCGAGTCGGCGAGTTTGCTCTTGATGCCGGCGATTACCCCAAGGGTCGATGCCGAACCGGTCTTGAGTACCGGAATCAGCACGGAAGGACTGCCATTGACATGCACGATGTTGGTTTGCGGTGGGTTGCCGTCCTTGACCGTGCCAATGTCGCGAATCAGCACCGTGGTGCCATTGGCGGACTTGATCGGCAAGTCTTCAAGGTCCTTGAAGGCCACTGGCGAGTTGTTCAATTGCAGCGAGTATTCGTAGCCGCCGATCTTCTGCGTGCCCACGGGAGTGATCTGGTTCTGCGCCGCCAGCGCAGTGGCGACGTCCTGGGCTGACAGCCCTCGCGCCTGCATCTGGGCCGGGTCGAGATCAATCTGCACTTGTCGAGACTTGCCGCCGTACGGAAAGGGTACTGACGCGCCGGGCACGGTGGTCAATGGCAGGCGCACACTGTTCAGGCCCAGGTCGCCCAGCTTCTGCTCGCTGAGGTTCTTGCCCGACAGGGCCAGTTGCACAATGGGCACGGTCGAGGCGCTGTAACTGAGGATCAACGGTGGCACCGTGCCCGGCGGCAGGTTACGCAACATGAACTGCGACACCGAGGTCAGTTGCGCGTTAGCCGTGGCGATGTTCACTCCGGGCTGGAAAAACACCTTGACGATGCCATAGCCATTGAACGACTGCGCTTCGAGATGGCGAATGTCGCTGACCGTGGTGGTCAGTACCCGCTGGAACGGCGAGGTGATGCGGCCCGCCATCTGATCCGGTGACAGCCCGGTGTATTGCCAGATGACCGCGATCACCGGAATGCGGATTTCCGGAAAAATATCCGTGGGTGTCCGCAGGGCCGCCAGAGGCCCGACGATGAGGATCAGGATGGCGAGTACGACAAAGGTATACGGCCGTCTCAAAGCAACGCGCACAAGGCCTAGCATGGGAAGTTTCCAGATAAGCGTTATAAAAAAATCGAGGACCGGCGAGAGGCCCAGACCTCGACATCCGGGACGACGCGTTTGTGGGTGTTATGCAGCAAGAAGGTATAAGCCGACCAAGTCCGTAGGAGCGGCTCGCGTACAAACCCTGCTCCTACGGGTATCGGTAATCTGTTTTGCTTTATCGCACGCCGACATCCGCGCTTGCCTGGCGGCGCGGCGCGCCGAGCCAGTGGATGGCCAACGCAATCAGCCCGAGCGCAATGCCGAAGACCACGATGCCCGGCCAGCCGTAACGGGTCATCAGCCAGCCGCTGATGGTCACGCCTAGCGCGCCGCCGAGGAAGGTGGCGGTCATATAGAGGCTGTTGATGCGGCCCTGTGCTTTCGGATCGACTGCGAAGGCGCGAGTCTGGTTGGACACCAGTCCCGACTGCACGCCGATATCGAGAACAATAACGCCGATCACCAGGAAAATAATCGAGGTCTGCGCCCCAGCGAGGAGCAGGAAAGCCAGGGTAACGATGCCGATACTGGCCCCAATCACAGTCCGCGAGCCCAGCCGGTCGGTGGCGCGACCACCCAGTGAAGCTGCAAGCGCACCGGCTGCTCCGATGATGCCGAAGCCGCCTGCCCACGCACTGCCAAGGTGCCAGGGACCATCGCTCAGGAGCGCCGCGAGGTTGACCCAAAAGGCGTTGAAACACGCCCACAACAGCGCCTGGACCATCATTGATTCACGGATCGGACGATTGTCGCGCGCCAGTGGCCAGAGCGAGGCGAGCAGCTTTCCGTAGGACAGGGTGGTGGTGGGCACCCCCCGCGGCAGGAGCATCGCCGCAGCGATAAACACCGGGATCATGAACGCTGCTTCCACGCCGTAGACCGCGCGCCATCCCCAGGCTTCCCCAACCACGCCGCTGATTGTGCGACCAAGCAGGATGCCAACCATGATGCCGCTGACCACGGTGCCGACCGAACGCCCACGCTCTTCCGGCCGCGACATCACCGCGGCGAAGGGTACAAGTTGCTGGGGCACGCAACTGACGACGCCAAGGCCAAAAGAAGCAGCGATCAGCGCCCAGATGCCGGGCGCAAACGCCGCCGCCAGGCCGAATAAAAAAGCGACCGCAATCTGCCCAAGCACTAGCTTGCGCCGATCAAAACGGTCACCCAGCGGCAACAGAAAGGCTAGCCCGAATGCGACGCCGAGCAGCGCTGCGCCGGCGACGAGATCGACCGTCGTCAGGTCGATCCCCAGGCCCGACGAGATCAACGGCAGGATCGGTTGAGTGGCGTAGATGTTGGTGATCACAGCGCCAGCGATGATCGCCATCATGATGATCTTGCCGCGCGACGCTACTGCGGGTGCAGGTGAACTAGCAGATATATTGGGCAGGCCGCTCACGGCGCTCTCCTTATCAATCTCCCCAGTATGTGCAGCGGGACGCCGCGGGCCGGAGGTTAGGGTTGAACCTTACCTACTCGTATTTATCAAGAGAATCACATAGGATTGGGAAGCATCCTTCCGAAATTTGGTAGAGTCTGATGAATCGTCTTGAATCCATGTCTATCCTCATCGCCGTCGTTGATGCGGGCAGTCTGTCGGCGGCCGCGCGTCGCCTCGGCATGCCCCTGACAACCGTCAGCCGGAAGGTGGCGGAACTGGAAGCGCATCTGCACACACGCCTGTTGCATCGGACGACGCGACAGCTTTCGTTGACCGAGGCCGGCGACTCGTACGTGGCGGCCTGCCGGCGCATTCTCGAAGACATTGGCGAAGCCGAACGCGCGGCGACGGGTGAATACGCCAGCCCTAAAGGCGAACTGGTGGTCACCGCCCCGGTCGTGTTCGGGCGCTTGCACGTGGTGCCAGTGGTGGCGGAATTTCTAGCGCACTACCCGGAGATCGACATCAGCCTGGTGCTGACCGATCGCGTTGTGCATCTGATGGACGAACACGCCGATGTCGCAGTGCGAATTGGCGAACTGCCCGACAGCATGCTCATGGCGACGGAAGTCGGAACAGTGCGCCGGGTTGTTTGCGCGAGTCCGGCCTACCTGGCAACCCATGGCGTGCCGACCACACCACAAGATCTCGCCGGGCATGACTGCATCACCTTTGAAGTCCTCGCGTCCATGCGCGCCTGGGTGTTTGGCGCCGGCAAGTCAGAACTGTCCGTGCCCGTGCATTCACGGCTTACCGTCAACACCGCCGAAGCGGCTATCGCAGCGGCGATTCTTGGGGTGGGCTTGATCCGTGTGCTGTCCTACCAGGTCGCAGACTCGGTACGAGACAATGAACTGAGCATTGTGCTCGATGAGTTTGAATCAGCGCCCTTGCCGATCAACCTCGTGCACAAAGGGCAAACGCCGCTGCCGTTGAAGCTGCGCGCGTTCTTCGATTTTGTGACGCCGCGGTTGCGGATTCGTACGTCGGGGGGGGGCAACACATAGCGATCCTCTGACAGCATGTAAACGGCGCTGTCATGAATGGCGTCAAATCATTCGCCAGGCGGGCCGACGTTATATTCCTCGTCGGTGACCTTTTCCATCCAGACGACACTCACACCGTCCAACGCTTCCTGGACGCCAATGTGGGTCATGGCGGTGGTTGCGCTTGCACCGTGCCAGTGTTTATGGCCCGGTGGGCACCAGATGACGTCGCCGGCACGAATTTCCACGATCGGTTCGCCTTCACACTGAGTCCAGCCACAGCCTGCGGTGACAATCAGCGTCTGACCCAGCGGATGGGTATGCCAGGCGCTACGAGCACCGGGTTCAAAGGTGACGCTGACGATGGACGCTCGGGCGGGTTCAGGAGGGTTGTTGAGTGGGTCCATACGGACGGTGCCCGTGAAGTACGCTTCAGGGGCTTTTATCGATGGCTGCGAGCCTGTGCGCTTGAGGATCATGATCCAGTCCTATTGATAAATGAAAAGGAAACTGTGGGGGCTTCATGCTCCGCATACACTCTATGCATGACTTGGAGTAAAGCTACCCATGGAAGCCAACCGATTGGGTGACATCGCTGCATTTGTCTGCGCCGTGAAGGCTGGAAGCTTCACCACAGCGGCGGCCTCTCTCGGTCTGAACCGATCGGCAGTGGGAAAAAGTGTAGTTCGCCTGGAAAGCCGGATGGGCGCGCGGTTTCTCCGCATTCGAGGAAGGTCTTCCGACACATAAGCTTGCAGCGTGTCGGGATAGACGGTGGTGCTGGAGCCAAAGCAGATCGACCCGCAGCACCTACGGCCTGGCTTGCCTGGAACGGCCGCCCAGGATTACTTCAGTTTCGCCAGCATGGCCACGGCGACTGCCTTGGCCGACTGTGGGTTCTGGCCGGAAATGACTTCGCGGTCTTCGATCACGTTCTCGCTCCATGGCTTGGCTTCGGAGAAGTTAGCACCGGCTGCCGTCAGGCCATCCTGCGGGAACAGTTTCATATGGCCGCCGCCGAGGAAACCTTTGGCCTGTTCCTCTTCCGCGTCGGTGAAGGCGGTGACTTTGTAGCCCTTGTAAATCCAATTGGCTGGCGCTGCCGGCTGTTTGCCCGATTCCAGCGCGGAGACAAAACCGTGCGCGTCCGGGATCGCCGACAACATGGCTATGGTGCCATGGCAGGTGAAGCCGGTGATCTTGCCTTTTTCATGGAAGTTGGTCAGCAGTTGGCCCAGTTGCTTGTCCTTCAGCAGATCCTGCATCGGGATATGGCCGCCAGGCACGAATACGGCATCGAACTTGTCGTAGCCGATTTTCTGAACCTGCGCGAAGCTGATTGCCGGAGAGCCGCTCTTCGAGGTCAGCTTCAGCGTGTCCAGCAGCGCGAGACTTTCCTGACGGGCCTTCTCATCACCGCCCCAGAAGCTCACATCATTGGATTTCTGGTCCGCGGTTGGCGCCTTGCCGCTCGGGGTGGCAAATACGACGGTTTGACCCGCCGCGATGAAGGTCTGCACCGGTTGCATTAACTCGTTCAGGAAGAAACCTGTTTGCATGACCTTGCCATCTTTCAGGTCCAGTTGATCCTGATCCGACAGTACGACCAATACCGTGCCGGCGTTGGCATAGTTAGCGGCAGCGGCCAGCAGGGCGGCAATAATGGTTTTTTTCACGGGATTCTCCAGTAGGTATGGTTTGATGGAGCCATCCTATTACTAGTGCGAGCGGCGATAGAGCCCCTGAATTGAATTTCACTTATTACATTGAGTAATCAAAAGTCGGGGCTTGTCTTGAACGAAAGACCCAGCGCAACGACGAGCCGATGTGTCTGGCCGGCTGTTTGAGACGTAAGCTGTACAAAATAAATATTTGGTATAACTTTTAAAGGCGCCTATTGAGTCATATCGAGGGCTTCGCATGACTAGGCAGACGGGCCGCTTAATCCGCCACGCTATCTGTTTTGTGCTGATGTTCCAGAGCGCTGAACTATTTGCTGATTGGCGCGAGGCTATTCCCAATGCTCGTCGGCTGGGTAGCGGGGAGATGCGCGTATTCGGTTTCTCCATCTACAGCGCGCAGTTCTGGAGCCCACGCCTGATTGCAGGTGAACCGCTGGATGCGGATGTGCCTTTTGCGCTGGAGCTGACCTACAGTCGCGCTATTAGTCGCGATGATCTGGTCGAGGCCAGCATCAAGGAAATCCGTCGCCTGTCGCCCACCCCCCCGAATTCAAAGCTGATGGCTCGCTGGGAGAGGGAGATGCAGCAGGCGTTTGTCGATGTGCGCGCCGGTGACCGCATCACCGGTGTCTATTTGCCTGGAGAGGGCGCACGTTTTTACGTCGGCGAGAAGCTACAGCATGTGGTGAGGGATGATGCGTTTGCCAAGGCTTTTTTTGCCATCTGGCTAGATCCCCGAACTCGCAACCCGGAGCTGCGCGCCCAATTGCTGGGCGCAGCTAAACCCTAAGACCGTTGAGGAAATGCACATGGTGAAGATATGGATATTGCTGCTATGCATTGGCCTTGCAAGTTGCAGCCGGGTGGATGTGCAAACCTACAGCCAGGAGACGCCCACGCTTGAGTTGCGAGAATTCTTCGAGGGTCGGGTTGAAGCCTGGGGTATGTTTCAAAAGCGTTCTGGCGTGGTCACCAAGCGCTTCCACGTGGAGATCATTGGCCACTCCGAAGGTAGCAGGCTGATACTCGACGAATCATTTACGTACAGCGACGGTACTAAGCAAAAACGAGTGTGGACGTTAACCCCGGTTGGCTCCAGTCAATGGCGCGGAACCGCTGGCGACGTGGTGGGCGAGGCGCTTGGTGAGGTGGCAGGCAATACACTGCGCTGGAGATATGTGCTGAGCCTGCCGGTGGATGGCAAGGAGTATCAGGTTCAGTTAGACGACTGGATGTACCTTATGGACAAGAACACTATGATCAATCGCTCGTTCATGACCAAGTTCGGGGTGGAGGTAGGCCAAATCACCTTGTTCTTCCGCAAACAACCTTGATTCAGAAACAGACTGCGCCACGCAGACGCATCGCGAAGTGCGCTAGCCGGGGTTTCAACACGGAGATTGCACGACGGCCCCGGAACTGTTGATTGTCAGGAATTTCGATTTCATGACCCGTTTCAGGTTGTAGGCGAGCACATTCAAGCTCATCTCCGCGCTCACCCCGGCCAGCTTTCGCGTCAGGAAGTGCGTCGCACCCATCCATTGTTTGAGCGTCCCGAAGGGATGCTCAACAGTCCGTTTTCGGACTCGCATCATCTCTGGCGCTTTGCTCAGCCGCAGCTGCATCTCCTCCAACACGTCTTCATGCTCCCAGCGTCGAACTCGTCGTTCCGTGCTCGGTGTGCACTGCAATTTCAACGCGCAACCCTGGCATTTCGAACTCCAGTAACGATGCAACTTCAGGCCTTTTTCAACGTAGGAGTAGTGCCAGATCAGCGTAACCGTCCGGGCAACACACCTTCCTGACACCGTCGCTTGAGGCGATGGTGTCCACCTAAATTTAAGTGGACACCATTTTTAGCCTTTTTAAGCGGACGCCCATGCCACAAGAACGTTCTTATTCCAAGTCTTTCAAGGCCCAAGTCATTGCCGAATGCGCGCAGCCTGACAGCTCGATTGCCAATGTCGCCTTGACTCACAACCTCAACGCTAACCTTGTCCATAAATGGATTCGGGCGTACACACAGAAAAACCTGGCGCAGCAAGCTGCGTTTATTCCGGTCAAGGCAACGCCGCCGATAGCGACGCAGCAAGTTCTTCCTGCCACGATTCGAGTCGAAGTGCCTCATTCAAAGGGGGTAGTCGTGGTGAGTTGGCCGTCAGAAAGTGCAGCGGCATGCTCCGCGTTCTTACGAGACCTGCTGCGATGATCCGCATCGACACCATCTGGCTCGCCACCGAGCCCATGGACATGCGCGCCGGCACTGAAACTGCGTTGGCGCGGGTCGTGGCCGTGTTCGGTGCGGCGAAGCCGCACTGTGCTTATCTGTTCGCCAATCGCCGCGCCAATCGCATGAAAGTGTTGGTGCATGACGGTGTCGGGATTTGGCTGGCCGCTCGACGCTTGAATCAAGGACGCTTCGTTTGGCCGGGCGTGCGGCACGGTTCTGAAGTCGAGTTAGATGCTGAGCAACTTCAAGCCTTGGTGCTCGGTTTACCTTGGCAACGCGTCGGTTCCGGAGGAGCCATCACGGTGCTCTAACTCGTCCGCAATAGCGCGCTTGCCAGCGCAATTAGCCCATCAGTCTATCGCCGCTACTAGCCCTCTCTGGCAAAATCCGCGGCATGACTTCGCATCCGAATCTCGATCAATTAAACCCTGAAGAACTGCGTGCCTTGGCGGCGCAGTTGACCCAGCGCGTCGAGACGATGGACAAGCAAATCACTCATCACAAGTCGGTCAACGAGAAGCTGGCCCACGAGATCGCGCTGCTCAAACGCTTCAAGTTTGCCAAGCGCAGCGAGCAACTAAGTCCGGATCAAGCCAGCTTGCTCGACGACTTGATCGACACCGATATCGCCGCCATCGAAGCTGAGCTTGCAGCGCTGCAACCGGCGCCCGTTGAAGGCAAAGTACGCCAGCAACCCAAACGCGCTGCCCTGCCGCCGCAGTTTCCTCGCACGCTGATCCATCACGAACCGGACAACAGCCACTGCCAATGCGGCTGCGCCCTCAAGCGTATCGGCGAAGATGCGAGCGAAAAGCTCGACTACACGCCGGGTGTCTTCACCGTCGAGCGCCACATCCGTGGGAAATGGGCCTGCGAGCAGTGCGAAACGCTGATCCAAGCGCCGGTACCGGCGCACGTCATCGACAAAGGCATCCCGACGGCGGGCCTGCTGGCCCACGTCATGGTGGCCAAGTTTGCCGACCATCTGCCGCTGTATCGGCAGGAGAAAATCTTCGGCCGCGCCGGACTGCCTATTGCTCGCTCGACCTTGGCGCAATGGGTGGGCAACTGCGGCGTGCAATTACAGCCGCTGGTTGATGCGCTGCGCGAAGCCGTGCTGACGCACGGCGTCGTCCACGCCGACGAGACCCCGGTACAAATGCTGACGCCTGGCGCGAAGAAAACTCATCGCGCTTATGTCTGGGCCTATGCCACCAGCCAGTTCTCCGATCTGGCGGCGGTCGTTTATGACTTCAGTCCGAGCCGTGCTGGCGAACATGCCCGAAACTTCCTTGGCAACTGGAACGGCAAGCTGGTCTGCGACGACTTCGCTGGCTACAAGGCAGGCTTTGAACTGGGCGTCACGGAGATCGGCTGCATGGCCCATGCACGCCGCAAGTTCTTCGACTTGCACGCGACCAACAAGAGCCAGATCGCCGAAAAAGCGCTGCACCACATCGCAGCCTTGTACGAAATTGAACGAGAGGTACGCGAGCTGGAACCGGGTGTCCGGCAGCGAATACGGCAGGAAAAAGCAGCGCCGATCATCGACGCACTTCATACCTGGATGATCGCCCAGAGGCAGCTTGTGCCTGAAGGCTCGGCCATCGCCAAGGCGTTGGATTACAGCCTAAAACGCTGGATAGCGCTGACGCGCTATCTCGATGACGGTGCTGTGCCCATCGATAATAACTGGTGCGAGAATCAAATCCGGCCGTGGGCACTTGGGCGCTCGAACTGGTTGTTTGCAGGCTCGTTACGTAGTGGCAAACGTGCGGCTGCGATCATGAGTTTGATCCAGTCGGCGCGGATTAATGGGCATGATCCGTACGCTTACCTGAAGGATGTACTTACGCGCCTACCGACGCAGCGGGCAAGTGAGATTGCCGAGCTGCTGCCACACAAATGGGCGCCCGTTTAACCGTCTTTGGAGACGCGGGCAGTGTTTATTTCGTGAAGCAAGTCTCTAGAACTTGGCCAGATGTTTCATCTATCCGGCAATTGAATCCAGAAAAATTTCCTACCCAAAGAGGCTCCTCGTTCGTTACACCGGTATAGGCATCCACGGCCCCCATTCCAATAGCTGGCGCTCGCCAAAGTAGATTGCCTGACGAGTCGTAGCAAAAAAGATTTTGCGCAGGAGCATTCCTCTCAAAAGCCATCCAGTCAAACGTCACCAGCACCCGTCCGTTGATCAATACGGCTTCAAGGGCAGGATATTCAACCTCAAACCTTATCCCCTCTCCGAAAATCCAGTTACCGCTAACTTCGAGTTGCATGCGCTCTCTTCCTGTCCTTATCACCGCGATGGTTACTCCAATGCGGTTTTCTACCGTATCACGCTGCGACGTCGGTTTGACCTGCTCCAGCCTGCTGTCAGGTACGTGGCGGCCAGAGGTTGAAAGCTCTGTGATTCGGTGCTGATGAACTCCAGGTTTTCATCCCGTGGTAAGCGCGCAGCGCACGTTATCGGCGATGCCGGCCGATCCGCGCTGCTCTACCCAATCGGAAAGCTCCTCCACTGCGACGAGTTTGATCCAGTCGGCGCGACTCAATGGGCATGATCCATACGAGTATTTGAAGGACGTCCTGACACGCCCGCCGATGCAGCGGGCGAGTGAAATTGACGAGTTGCTGCCGCATAGGTGGACGCCCGTTTAACCACGCAAGGTGTGTTGGGCGGACGCTTACAGATCAGCGCCTCTGCAGCCGGGCAAATGTATTCGTTTTTTGCCGCGTCATAGACGAAGGCATCGTTATTGAAACGCCCGTCAGCCTTGGCTCCAGAGGTCATCGGTTTGGGCACATAGGCGGTGATGCCGGCATCGTGACAAGCCAGGATTTGTTCGCTTTTGAAATAACCTCGGTCCGCCACCACCGACAACGTTTCTGACGCTATCGCCTCGCGGGCCTGCTTGGCCATTGAACTGAGTTGATCGCGGTCGGAACTGACGTTGGTCACCTCGTGCGCAACGATCAAATGGTGCTGCGTATCGACCGCTGTCTGCACGTTGTAGCCGACGATTCCTGTGCCGCGTGTCATCATGGACCGGGCGTCTGGATCGGTCAGTGAGACCTGTTTATCCGGCGATTCATTGAGCTGGATTTCGATCGCTTGAAGCTCCTTCATTTGAGTTTTGAGCTTGGCGATTTTCTCTTCCAGCCGCACGGCGCTGGGCTCGGAAGCTGTTGGTTCTTGCCGATCGGCAGCATCGAGTGCCGCCAGATAACGGCTGATGCTCGATTCAATTTCTTCCATTCGCCGCTTCAGTTTGGCGCTGGTGAAGTTGCGGTCGCGGTTGTTGACTGCTTTGAATTTACTGCCATCGATGGCGACCAGATGTTCTCCAAACAATCCCAACTGCTGACACAGCACAACGAACTGGCGACAGACGCCTCGGATGGCCTTGCTGTTGTCTTTTCGGAAGTTGGCGATGGTCTTGAAGTCCGGCATCAAACGCCCGGTCAACCACATCAGTTCGACGTTTCGCTGGGCTTCTCGCTCCAAACGTCGGCTCGATTGGATGCGGTTGAGATAGCCGTAGATGTAGATCTTCAACAGGATCGCGGGGTGGTAAGCCGGCCGGCCAGTATCGGCTGGAATGGCTCCTTCAAAACCCAGATTGACCAGGTCGAGTTCGTCGACAAAGACGTCGACCACGCGCACCGGATTGGTATCGCTGACGTAGTCGTCGAGGCTCTCGGGAAGTAAGGTGCTTGGTCTCGATGTTCACCTTGGATAAAGCGCTTCATGGGCGATCCCTGCGATGAAATCCTCAGAAATCATAGCAAGGGTTCGCGAAGGCGTTTTTACACACTCTGGGCCGATAGGCGCCTGTCGTGTAGTGCTGATTTCGACCGGATTCCGGGTGTGGCCTGAATTAAATGCAAATTGGCACAAAAAGTATGCAAACACCTGAACAGGACTCTTCAATCCTCGTTACCCTCATTTCCATTGGGTGCCGAGCATAAAACCCAATCGGGCTCCTGGATTCACGTGATGCTTGATCTTGAAGCTTCTCACCAGGTCTTTACCACCGATCACCAACGATAGAGCCAACTGAGCGGTAGGGATGACCGTAATTTTGCGGGAGAAGCACAAGATGAACACGAAAAAACTGAGACACATTCTTGCCGGTTTAACGCTGTCTTTTGGCGCTGTTCATTCGCACGCCGAAGAGGCCAAAAAAGTCGATGTACTGTTGATCGGTGGCGGGATCATGAGCGCGACACTGGGCGTTTGGCTAAATGAGTTGGAGCCGGGGCTCTCGATGGAAATGGTCGAGCGCCTGGACGGTGTCGCCCTGGAAAGTTCCAATGGCTGGAACAACGCGGGTACAGGTCATTCGGCTTTGGCCGAATTGAATTACACACCGCAAGACGAGAACGGAAAAGTCACGATCTCGAAGGCCGTTGAAGTCAATGAAGGCTTCCAGTTGACCCGTCAATTCTGGGCTTGGCAGGTCAGGCAAGGCGTGCTGAAGAACCCGCGTTCGTTCATCAATTCAACCCCGCACATGAGCTTCGTCTGGGGCGATGCCAACGCCAGCTTTCTGAAAAAGCGTTATGAGGCGTTGCAGGCTAGCCCGTTGTTCCGCGGCATGCAGTATTCCGAAGACCCGGCCGTGATCAAAAAATGGGTTCCGCTCATGATGGAAGGGCGTGATCCGAAGCAAAAAATCGCGGCCACGTGGAACCCCAATGGCACCGATGTCAATTTTGGAGAAGTTACCCGCCAACTGGTCGGTTACCTGCAAACCTCGCCGAAATTTGCCCTGAAACTGTCAAGCGAAGTGCAGGACATCACGCGAAACGAGGACGGTAGTTGGCGCGTCAGCTACAAAAACCTCAAAGACGGTAGCGAAACCGTAACCGATGCCAGGTTCCTGTTCATCGGTGCGGGTGGTGGCGCGCTGAAGCTGTTGCAGAAATCGGGTATTCCCGAGGCCAGGGAATATGCGGGCTTTCCAGTGGGCGGCTCATTCCTGGTGACAGAAAACCCGGCCATCACCGAGCGGCATCTGGCCAAGGCCTACGGCCAGGCGTCGGTGGGGGCACCACCCATGTCGGTTCCGCATCTGGATACCCGTGTACTGGACGGTAAGCGCCTGATCCTGTTCGGGCCATTCGCAACCTTCAGTACCAAGTTTCTCAAGCAGGGCTCCTTCCTTGACCTGCTGAATACCACCACGATAGACAATGTGTGGCCGATGACTCGCGTCGGCATCAAACAATATCCACTGGTCCAATACCTGGCTGGCCAACTGATTCTGTCGGACGAGGATCGGCTCAATGCATTGAAAGAATACTTCCCCAACGCCAAAGCCGAAGACTGGCATCTGTGGCAGGCAGGCCAGCGCGTGCAGGTGATCAAGCGCGACGAAGCTGCTGGTGGCGTCCTGAAACTGGGCACGGAGATTGTTACGTCCCAGGACGGCACCATTGCCGGTTTGCTGGGTGCCTCTCCAGGCGCGTCGACCGCAGTACCCATCATGGTGAGCTTGCTGCAGAAAGTCTTCAAAGACAAAGTCGCGACGCCCGCCTGGCAGGAGAAACTGCATCAGATCCTCCCGAGCTACGGTACCCAACTTAACGACGATCCGGCAAAAGTGGCTGAAGAGTGGGCCTATACAGCCAAGATACTTGAACTGATGCCCCCACCGGCGATCAGTCAAGTCGCTACGCCGATTGCTGAAAAGGAGGAGGGTAAGCCGATGAAGGAAAAGGCACCGGCTGACATGGCTCTGTGATTAACAAGACCACTCATTCGGAGTGTTCGGTGTCGCTGACCTAGAGATAAAAGCCCGCTGGACGTTAACCGTCAGCGGGCTTTTTAGTGGGTCGATGGCACAGATGGGAATTGAGTGACTAAAGACAAAGACTTTAACAAAGGTTTACATCTCCTATCTATTTCGGTCGGTATAGTTTTTTTCAACGGGCACCACTTGGAAAAAACGCAATGCAGTCGAGCACTAATCTAATAGATCCTGAAC
The DNA here is from genome assembly GCF_018502625.1 of Pseudomonas hormoni. Classification (NCBI taxonomy): domain Bacteria; kingdom Pseudomonadati; phylum Pseudomonadota; class Gammaproteobacteria; order Pseudomonadales; family Pseudomonadaceae; genus Pseudomonas; species Pseudomonas hormoni. The sequence continues at coordinate 2,864,625 of NZ_CP075566.1, read as the reverse complement.
TGATAAAGATTCAACGGCTGTTTGCAACCCCCCTTGCCAGTATCCAGTACCCCGACGCTGAAAGACTCAATGCTGAGCTGAAAGCTATAGTCACACGTCGTATGGCGGAAGATCGCAGCGGCGCGCAGCGTAGCAATGACGGCGGCTGGCAGTCCGCGAACGATTTCCCTGAATGGGGAGGGGAAGCCTGCGATGCTTTGGTGAGGTTTGCCACAGAGTTCGCCATTCAACTTACAGCGGTTCATAGCGAGCAATACGGATTAACTGAGCCCAGTTTCGAATGGAAACTCAACGCTTGGGCAAATGTTAATGAGGCAGGCCACAGCAATTCACTTCATGGGCACCCTGGTGCATTTTGGTCAGGGGTTTACTGGGTCGACGCCGGCGGCCGAGAGGACGATCCAGCAGTTGGAGGTGATCTAGAGTTTGTAGACCCGCGCGGTATGGTTGCATCGACATACAATCCTGCTCTGCGAATGAGAGTCGAAGATTGCCTTACTGCCGGCTTTAGTTGTAGTTGTGCTGCCAGAAGTGGAACATTCATCATGTTTCCGTCGTGGCTAATGCATTCAGTGCGACGTTTTGAAGGGGCAAGGCCGCGAATCTCTATAGCTTTTAACTTCGGTGCGTAACTAGAGGCGGAGTTTGAAATTCGTATCAGGCTCGGAGTTAACAAACAGTCTACTTCACGTTCTCTACATGCATGTCGATGAAGATGAAGATGAAGATGAAGATGAAATCGTTTTTGTCAGTGCTGGCGTGATAGAAAAAGGATTCTGTAGTGAGTCGTCAGCGATATTGTCATCCAGGCTCGAAGCGTTATCGAGACTGCGGCCAGTGATCCTGAATGTCATGCCATGGCGCCCTTGACGTCACCTCGACATGCTTCTGTTTGTCGCTGGTAAAGGGCGTGTCCAGCGTACCGAGGGCTATGGAGATCCAACCGGAGTATTCGCCCTGGCTGTTTGACCAGAAGAGCGACGAACCGCAGTGAGTACAAAACTGGCGCTCGACAGATTCAGAGGATGGGTAAGACCGGATGTCATCGCCACCCCGTACAAGAACAAAATCGTTACGCAACACACTGCCGTAGCTCGCAAATGCGGCTCCATGGCTTTTGCGGCACTGGCTGCAATGGCAGTGCGAAACTGCTTTGGGGCGTGACTGGAGCTGGTATTGGACGGCACCGCAAAGGCAACTGCCTTGGAACGTATCAGTCATTTTTGGTGGCGATCCACTGATGAGGGGACGGCACTTTAAGCGGTGGGCGGATGCAGTGTCGAGCGACTGCTCAAGGCTGATTGTTCCCCATTGCGAGGAACCGCCTTTGGCCGAAAGCACGCGCCTGACGCTTCCCGATCTACATTATCGCCCGAGTTGCTCCACCAACTCAGGCGTCACGTAATGCGGCCCGTCGAACAGGTAGAGCGGATAACCGTCATAGGCGGCCAACTGCGGTTTGAGTTCGGCGGCGGTGGCAGAGCGGAATCCGCCACCGAAGTTGGGGCGGAAGGCTTCGACGATGATCCGCACCCGGTCTTTGCCCAGACGCTGGCGCAGGGCGTCGGCGTAGGTTCGGGCGACCGGTGCGGTGCGGGCGTAGACACCGACGCCATCCTGGAAAAACACGCCAATGTCATTCGGCAGCCACTGCTTGAGCCATTCGGCGGTGGCGGCGGGGCCGATATTTGCGCCGTCGTAAACGCTGATCCACAACGGTCGCGGCAGTTTAGCGAGCAGGGCGGGCAATTCTTTGGCGCGTGTCCAGCTGGGGTCGACTTCGGCAGGGAAATACCAGCCGGTGACGTGGAGTGGCGTCGGCAGTTTGGCGATGCGTTCCGAGACTTTAGCCAGTTGCTCGATGTTGTCCCGCGAGCGATTCTCGCTGAAATAACCGGCCAACCCGAGGATCACATCCTGCGCCCAGGGCGCCTTGGCGATGCGCGTCCAGTCGGGCAGCACCGGCACACTGGGCAGGCCGGTGCCGGGAACAAATGCCTGATCGTCAACGACGGTCCATTGCACCAGCAGTTCGCGCGCACCGAGTTTTTCCCAGTGGCCTTTGATGCCGACCGTTTTGTTATCCGGCTGCCAGACGATGCCGACAATCCCCGGGCTCAGGGCCTTGTTTGTCATGTAGAGCATGCTGGTTCCTGCGCTGAGGGTGACGGCAAACAACACCGCTGCCACGGTCGCGCGGCTGGCGGTGTAGCCAAAAATGTTCACGGCAGTGCCTTGTTGATGCGCTGATGCCATTGGCTCAGCGAGGTGACGCCTTTGGCGCTCCAGTTGGCAGTCGCATCGGGGCCGAGATGGAACTGCCCCTCATTGAATTGCCAGACGATCACTTGCGGCTTGTGTTGGGCAAAATCCGCCGACTCCAAGTACTGCAGCAGCGTAGCCCACGGACCGACATCGCCGGGGTTCCACGTCAGTGCGACGGGGCGGTCCAGGGCATTGGAGAGCTTCTGGGTAAAACCCAGGTAAGGCTGGACAAAGCTGTTGCCAATGACTTGCACCGGTGCCGGCGCGTCATCGATCAGCAAGTCGTTTTCTGCCTGATGGCGAACGGTGTAGATGTCGCGACCAATCGCCTTGCGTTTGATCGCCGGTAGAAAGTTGCTCGCCAGGTCGCCGAACGCGCGGCGGTCGAACCACTGACCCAGTGCGGCGCCACTACCGGGTTCGCCTTGCAGCCGATAGCGTTCGGTAATCAGTTGCGCCGTGGCGTCGGCGGTGTTTTCGGCGCTCCAGGCGGTCCAGTGATAGTCGGCGCGGTAAAACGCGGTTTGTTTGCCTTGCTCGGTCTTTTGCAGGATGGGCTTGATGTTCAGCGTGCTCAGGCCGGCGCGAGTCAGGTCACTTTGCAAGTGGTCGTAACGCTGCATCACCGCCGCGCTGATCGGCTGATCGGCCGGCAGGCGTTGGGCATAGAACGGCGCTTTCATCGGCACCACCAGCACGATCAGCCCGATATGTTCGCGTTCGAGTTGCTGCTGGAGTTCCTTGACCAGCGCAATGTTGCGGGCAGTGCCGGTGTTGTCGACCTTGCTCAGGCTTTCCCAGGCCGGGAACAACCACCCGCCGTTGCCCGTGATCACGGCCGATGCCGCTTGGACGGCGGTGCTCGAGAGGATCAGCAACAGACCCGCAATCAGGGTGGAAACCGCCAGGCGAGGGGTAAAGCGTTCGTGTTGGAAGGGAGTGGTCATGGCGCGGTCTGGTCCACAAGGCCAATCAATCGTGGTGCCTGGCCGGAGCCGATCAGGAACAGGCTGTAACGATCGCCGGCCTTGAAGGGTTCCAGCTTCAACGGCAGGCTTTTGTGCTCATTGCAGCTGGCAACCAGCGTCGCCTGCACCGGGTTGATCGTGCGCTGGGCTTGTCCGTTGAACGGCACCTGACTGAATACCGGAGCGCCATTGGCCAATTGGACGTTGGCCTTTTCGCAACCGCTGCCCAGGTTGTACACGTTGAGTTCCGCGCGCAGGTCTTTACCGCGCAGGGGCGGGTCGATCACCAGGCGTGGCGCACGTGCCGGATCGCTGTCGAGAATCAGCGTGACCCACGCACTTTTGGGTGCGCTCAGACCCTGTATCTCGCGACCATTGACGGTGACCTGCAACGGCTGTCGCGAGTCCACGACCTGAAAGGGACTGGCCACCGCACTCTGCGCGGAGAGGGCGACACTCACGCCTTGGCCCACCCGAACCTGCATGGCCGTGTCGGATGGATTGACCACCCGCAGCCACGCCGAACCCTCGGGCAATTTTGGCGCGTACAACTGGGCAATTTCGGGAGCGGCCTGGGCCCACGACGGGAGCAGGCCAAGGCCCAGCCACAAAAAGATTCGAACGTTCATGCAAGTCCTCAATAGGAGTAAGTCAGGCGACCGAATACGCCTTGAGCGCGATCATCGCCCAACACCTTCACGCGGTACTGCAGGGAAAAATCCACGTAGGAGCGGGGCGCGTTGTACGCGTCCTCGCGGAACCAGTAGCGGACGTTATTGCCGACACCCACGCCCCCGGCCTTGCCGGATGACGAGTCGGTGCTGCCATCGGCATCGGTCGCGCTGTTCATTTTCGAGTCGTAGTCGAACGCGGCCACCACATGGGGAAAACTGACCCAGCGCGAGCCCGCGCCGCCGATGGCGTAGCTGCGACCGACCTGCCATTCGCTGTTGAAATAGTCACGCGAGTCGTTGATGTAATGACCGGCTTCAGCGAAGAACTGCGAGGTCCACCAACTGGAGGCGTCGACCCGCAGATCGGTGCCGACGCTTGAGCCATAACCCAGGCGCACCAGCCAGTCGCCATCGACGTCCGATGATCCAATCGGGAATGTGCGTTCGACGGCGGCCATCACGTTCAGCGACGTGAACGGTTTGACCCGGACTCCGACGGCGCCTTGCAGCGCATCGAAGCCGGTATCCGAATCGCCGTTCTTGCTCCACAGCGTGTCAGTGACGCGGCCGTAGAGTTCGACAAAGCGAGCGTTGCGATAACCCAAAGGGCGCCAGGACAGTTCGGTGCTGTTTTGCAGGCTGTCATTGCTGCTACTGCCGCTGCTCGGCGCTGAACTCAGGCCACTGCTGGAATTGTTGCCGCGATAGCTGGTGGTGCTGGTCAAGCCGATCCTGCGCGACACATCGCCCACTGCGCGGCGGGTGTCGAACAGCTGTTGCGCAGGCATGTCCAGATCACCGGATGCTTGCGCATCGATGACGCGTTTGAAGTAGGCGACGGCCTGCTCGTCGTCATTGACCCGCATGGCGTTATAGGCCGCGTCCTGAGTGGCGGTCGGCGTGAGTCGGGTGACGGCATCGGATTTACGAAATGACGCGTGGGCGCCGTCGTCATCGCCGGTCTGGACCGACAAATAAGCGATCTGCAAATCGCTCATCGACTCCAGTTCGCCGGTGTCCCGCGCTTGTTGCAATCGTTCGCGCGCGGTCCGGCGCTGGCCGATGGCGGCATACAGGCTGGCCTCTTCGTAAGCGGGTAGACTGCCCAGAGCCAGGGCCTGAGTAAAGTCCTGACGTGCACCGGAATCGTCACCCGATTGCTGACGCAGGCGACCGCGTTGGGCCAGCAGCCGAGCGTCATCGCCGGTGTTCTTCAGACCATCGCTGGCCGCCGCGATGGCTTCGGGCACACGTTTCTGCTCGCTCAGGGCGCTGACCAGCAGACGTCGGTAAGCCGGATTCTGCGGCGCACGGCGAATGGCTTCAGTCGCCAGGGCACCCGTTGTTGCCGGGTCTTTGCGAGCCAGCGCGGCGTAGGCCTGAGCGGCCATCTCGGTTCCGCCGTCGCGCTGGTTGCCCGGCCAGATATCGCAGACCAGGCCGAAGGCGGTTTCCTGACAATTCAGGGCCGGTGCCGGAAAGCGCGCCACAGCGTTCGAGCCGTTGACTTTCTGTCGCAACGCCATGCGAGCAGCGGTACGTCGGCGGGCCACTTCACCGTTGTCATCGTCGGCCAGTGCCTGCAGATGATCGAGCGCTTGTTGCGGCTCGCCGTGGGCCAGTGCGGTGTCGGCGGCGAAGAAACGAATGTCGCGGGTTTCTGTTGCCAGCAGGCCATCGATGGCCAGGGCGTGATTCAGGTCCGCCTGGGCCGCCTGGGTTTTGCCCTGTCGATCGAGGGCATAACTGCGCAGAATCCACGGTGCGATTTCCCCGTCGTCCTGGGCCAATGCGCCTGACGCCGCAAGTTCGGCGCCACGGTAGTCGTTGGCGGCGAGCAGGGCACTGATCAGCAGTTGCTGATTGGCGCCGATTTCCGGCGCCCAGGCCACGGCTTTCCTGGCCTGGTCCACAGCCAGCGGCACACGGCCTTGCTCCAGGGCGCGATACCCCGCAACCGCCAGTGGCGCCGCCAGTTGCCGACGAATCGCTTCGCGGCGCATCAGCAACGTATCGTCGTTCGGGAACACGGCCAGGGCCTGGGTGGTGGCCTGATCTGCGTCCTGCAGATGTTGCTGGCGCTGCAGGGACTCGATCAGCAGCAGTCGATAATCCATGCGTTTGGGTGCTTGAGCGATGGCGATACGTGCCGCTTGAGCCGCCGCGCCGAAATCATCGCGATCATAGGCCTTGAAAGCCTTTGCCGCGGCACCGAAGCCGGGAGCCTGACGAGACTGCGGATAGCGCTTGGGATGGTCACGCAATTCCTTGTCGCGTTGAGCCAGCGTAATCAGCGTATTCAGGCGCGTGATGTCGGCGCGCTGACGCAAGGCTTCGCGTGCCTTGGCGATGGCCAGGTCATAGTCTTTGCGCTCGTAGGCACTGTACGCCTCGTTGGCGGTGACATAGGCCGGGCCGGTCAACGGCAGCGGCAGTGTTTCGCCGTGCACAAACGCGGGCAGCAGGCTCAGCCCCGTGGCCATGAGGGTCAGCAAGGGGCGGTTCATACTGAAAGCTCCGCAGGGTAGTGACTGTGCTGACGTGCCACGGCCTTTTCGATAGTGGCGCGCGGCAACACGCCGCTATCGACCAGATAGTCGCCGATGCGCCCGTGACGCTGCGGGCGGTACTGCAACATGGCGCGGTTGAACTCGTCGCGATCCAGCAGGCCCATTTCGATCAGCAGGTCACCCAACAGTGGTGCGCGGGCATCGGGCAGGGCTTGGCCATCGCGCACGTTCAGTTGACGCAACTGCGCAACGATTTCGCTTTCCCGGGCAATCAGCTGCACCGGTTCGCTACCCAGTACCTCGCTGACCTGTTGCAGGCCGGCGGCCGGCAACGGGCTGGCCACGGCAACTTGTGCGCGGCCGTCGGCATTCAAACCAAGCGGCACTACGCGCCAGCGCAGGGCGAATTCATCGTCCAGGGTCAGGGTCGACGACTGCGCCTTGGCGGCCACATCGAACACCCGCGGCAGGTCATTCTGGAAGGCGATGGCTTCCGCCAGTGTCTCGTCATCCAGCCAACCGTTGCTGAGCAAAATCCGCCCCAATGGCATGTGCCGGGTTTTCTGTTCGATGAGGGCACTTTGCAGGTCGGTTTCGTTGATTGCCTGCCAGGACAGCAGCACGCTGCCGAGCTTGCGCGGTGCGGCCGCGACCAGGTCGGTGGACGGGAAGTCGTGCATGGTCTTGTCCCACACCAGTTTGCGGTTCATCACCTTGCCGACGATGAACATGCGCCACGCGCGGGAAGCGGCCATGAAGTTGACGAAGTTACCCACGACCATACGCGGGATGGATAGCAAACCGTGCTGCCAGCCGTACAGCACGGTGGTGAAATAGCAGCGGTGGGCGATACGCCAGGCCAGCGCGATGCCGTTGGCCAGCAGCAGGTATTGGATGAAGCCATTGGTCTCGAACGGCGTCGGGAAACTCACGTCCCACAGGCCGCTCTGGCGCAGGATGATCAGGCCCAGAAGCTGCACCAGAATCACGTAGGCGATGATGCTGACAAACGCAGTCACCACGCCTTTGCGATCACGGAACAGCAAATAACGGTTGGCCAGCGAACCGTTCCAACCCATTTGTTCCCAGCCTTGCAGGCCAATGCCCAGCGTCCAGCGAGCTTTCTGGCGGAACGCGGTGCGGAAGGTATCGGGAAAGAATTCGCGCACGCACAACGGCATCTTCAGGGTCGATTCGTAAGGCTTGCGAAACCAGGATTTACGCAGCACGCGAAACTGCACCGGGAAACGCACGAAGATCGCGTTCATTCCGACCTTGGCCAGGCGCGCGCCAACGTCGTAGTCCTCGGTGAGGCTGTCGGTGTTGAATGGCTGGTTCTGGGTCTCCCCGGCCAGCACACGCAGGGCACGATGGGAGAAACAGGTGCCGACCCCGGCGGACGGCACCGTGTCGGTCATGCTTTCACGCACCACCAGATCCTTGCCGTGCCATTCGGCGAATTCGTCCATGTAGGTGCCGGCCACCCACTCGTACCAGTTGCGCTCCAGCGACACCACGGGCAACTGAATCATGTCCTTGCGCGGCAGCAAGTAGTTGAATAGACGCAATTCCATTGGGTGCAGCACGTCTTCGCTGTCGTGCAGAACCACGCCGGCGAAGGTCATGCCGTGGGTTTTTTCGTACAGGAAAATCGCCTGGATCACCCAGTTCAGGCAGTCAGCCTTGCAGGTCGGCCCGGCATGCGGGACTTCCACTCGATGCAGTTGCTTGTAGCGCCGACGCATGCGCTCCACTTCATCAATGGTGCGCTGATCGTTGATGTAGGTGCCGACGAAGACCACATAGTTCTGGTAATCCAGGGTCGACACCATGTTCTCGATCATCGGCGCGATGACGTCGTATTCCAGCCAGGCCGGGACCATGATTGCCAGCGGCTGTTCGTCCCGGGCCATCAATTGCTCGGCGGTCAGCGGCCGGTATTTTCGGTCCACGGTGAACTTGCGGAACAGGCGTCGAGACCAGTACCACAGGTCAATGAACAGATCGTCCAGGCTGGAGATCAGGATCAGCACCGCGACCACGATGGTCGAGATCTCCAGGAAGCTGTAGTAGTGGGCCAGCCAGTAGGGCCAATAAAGCGACGTCATCGAAGGGTTCCGTTACTGGCGATTGCGACGGGCGTTACGGCCGGCCAGCAACAGGATGAGAACCAACAGGATGCCACCCGGAATCAGCCACAACAGCGATGGCGTGCGCCAGGCGTCGAGACCCTTGGGTTCTTCGTTGTCGATCAATTGGTTGCCGCTCGGATCCTGGGTGTCGAAGGTGGTCAGTGCACCGTTGTCGCCGAGGATCGCCACATCGCCGCGGGTCAGCAGAATCTGTTTGGCGAAGCGTGGTGCGTCAGTGCCCAGCGGTCGATAGACCAGACCGTGCTGTCCGCCGGCATTGACCACTTGCAACGAGGCCAGGTGGTTGAGGGGATGCACGTCCAGCAACACCTGATCCTTGTGATTGATGCGCAGGCGACCCTGCTCATCCGCTTGTACCGATTCCTTGCTGTCCTTGATCGGCAGCTCGAAGGCGAGGAAGGCTTTGTCCGGTGTGACCGAAATCTTTGGATCGGCACTGACTTTCAGTTGTGCCCGCAGCGGCGAAACCCCGGCGCCGTCAGCCACCGAAATCACTTGCGGCAAGCTGCTTGCCGGGTGGTCGAGGTAGGCCTGGGGCACGAGGATTTGCGTGTCCATGGCAAAGCGCGCAGCCATGCCGGAGAAGTCATCACCCAGGGCCGTTTTATCCAGCACGATATGGCTGGTTGGCAGCACCGAGACCGGGAAGGCTTGTGGCGTTTCCAGGCAGCGATCACTCACTGGCTGGCGCTGGAACGACACACGCAAAACGTTCGTTGCGCCCACCGCATAACGCGGGATACGCGCTTCGATGCGCTGCATTTCACCGTTGGCCACGAGCTGTTGCGCGCCAATCAGATAGTCGTTGAGAAACAGCGAGGCCACCGGCGCGGTGTCCGAGGCGCCAGGCGCGGCAGACACATCGATCACCGCCTTGACTGGCAAGCGGCCGTCATAGGCCACGCTGCCGAGCGGGAATGAAGTGCTCCAGTCGGATTTGGCCAGCACGTCGATGGCGCCAGGATTACCGCCCAGGCGCGACAAGGCCACACGGCCGTCGGCGCTCAATGGCAACTGTGCTTCGCTGACCGTCAATTGGCGGCTGCGTGCCAGTGTGTTCCAGGCCGAGCTGAACAAGGCCAGAGCCTTGCCGGTGGCTTGCGGCGCGATCATCAGCACCGGGCGTGTGCCCAGTAGTGCCAGGCGCACGTTGTCAGTACCGGTGGCGGCCAGACCTGCGTTGATATGCCGCTCACGCCACTGCAACAGTGCGTTGGCGGCCGTGGCGTCGAGACCTTTTATCTGGTTCTGCAGCGCGTCCAGAGATGCATTGACGGCCTTGAGCAGTTGCGGGTCGTTGATGGCCAGGTCCGCCTGGACGTTCGGCGTCTGGCCCAGCATCAGCAGGGCGCCGATTTGTGCAGCGTCCGCCAGAACATGCGCACCCTTGCCGTTGAGGCTGGCGAACGCCGGAATCGTCAGCAGTTCGACGGGAATGCGCAGGCCGCTGAGGTCAACGCTGTCTTGAATGGCAGGGAAGGGCAGGATGCGGCTGTGCTTGCCGATCCGCTCCAGCGCTACCCCGAGGCGCCACGCCGCATCGTAGCTTTCGGCGGACAAGGTGCCGGACGCGACCATGATGCCCGGTTTGCCCGGCAATGCCGTCCACGCGGCGCCGACGTCCTGCAACTGGCTGGCGTCGTAGCTGTAGGTGAGGCGCGTGTCCGGTTCGATGCGCAAGACGTTGCCGATGGCGCGTTCGTCTTCGCACAACACGCGGGACACGATGGACGACCAGGCAATGCCCAGGCGCAGCGAGCCGCTGTCCCGCGCTTTCTTGTCCACGCCGAGCGTGGCGCTGGCGTCGCCCTGAGGTTCGCTGAGCCCTTCGGCGCGCACCGGATAACCGTCCAGCGACAGCAGCAACGTGTTGCGGCCGCCTTCGCCATTGAGATAGCTGGCGTCGAAATTCAGGGTGGCCTCCGTCAGCGGCACACCCGCCGGCACCGGCAGATACAGCTCGCGACGGGCATCGGTGGAACCGAGAATGATCGGCGCGTCGATCCCCAGATCGCTCAAGCGCACCTCACGCTCCTGGCGAGTGTCGGCGTTGAGCCGGTTGATCGCCTGGGTGAGCGGGCTGTCCGCGGCCAAGGCAAAGGTCGGCATGAGCGCGAGCAGGCTCACGCCACAGGCAAGGGCACTGAGCGCACCCGTATGGATGGCAACGGAAGACTTCATTCAGGTAGATCTCGAGCTGATAAGGGGAGGAGCGTTTTTGGTTTATAGAGAGGTGAAGGCCGGTTGGTTTTTTTCGGGCCGGTGTGGCTCGGGCATGGCAACCGCGGTCGGGTGGAACCTGGGCAGCACGCGAGCCACGACGAAATCATCGACCGGGCGTCCCATCAGGGCGTCGACGATGCGCGAACTGGCCTTGCCATCCCCGTAAGGGTTGGCTGCCTGGGAGCATCGACGCCACAGCAGATCGTCATCGAACAGCGCGTTGACGCCGGCGATGATCGAGTCCGGTGAGGTGCCAACCAGGCGAACCGTGCCCGCCGCGACCGCTTCCGGGCGTTCCGTTACGTCACGCATGACCAGCACCGGTTTGCCCAGTGACGGCGCTTCTTCCTGCACGCCACCGGAGTCAGTGAGGATCACGTGGGCGCGTTGCATCAGGCGTACGAAGGCCAGGTAATCCAGCGGCTTGATCAGGTGCACGTTGGGCAGATCGCCCAGTTGCTCGGTGACCGGGCCGATGACATTGGGGTTCAAATGCACCGGATAGACGATCTGGATATCCGCGCGCCGGGCCAGATGACTCAGGGCCTTGCAGATATCGAGGAAGCCTTCGCCGAAGTTTTCCCGACGATGCCCGGTGACCAGCAGGACTTTGCGGCCGCTCTGCAGGAACGAAAACTGCTGGTCCAGGCTGGCCCGCAAGTCGGCGTCCTGCTCGATGCGTCGCGCGGTCATCTGCAACGCGTCGATCACCGTATTGCCGGTCACGAAGGTGCGACCCTGCAGGCGTTCGTCGAGCAGGTTCTGGCACGACTCGTGGGTCGGCGCGAATAGCATGTCCGCGCCCAGGTCGATGCAGCGACGGTTCATTTCTTCCGGCCACGGGCTGTAGATATCCCCGGTTCGCAGCCCGGCCTCCACGTGGCCGACCGGAATGCGTCGATGAAACGCCGCCATCGCGGCGACCATGGCTGAGGTGGTGTCGCCATGCACCAGCACCCGGTCCGGGCGGGTCGATTCCAGCACTGGGTCAATCGCTGCGTATAACGCCGCGGTCAGCGAGTTGAGCGTCTGGTGTGGCGTCATCACATCAAGGGTGTAATCAGCCTTGAGGTCGAACAGATCCAGCACCTGTTTCAGCATGCTTTGATGCTGGCCGGTGACGCAGATCTGCGAATCAATGCCCGGTTCCGCGGCGAGGGCTTTGACTAACGGCGCCATCTTGATGGCTTCCGGACGGGTCCCGAAGATCGAAAGGATTTTAATATTTTGGCGAGCGATGATGCCTTCCTCGCGCAGTTTTAGTGCGCAACACAACAGCGGCCCAGGTTTTATTGGAACTTGAGCAAGCTAGCGGTATTTGAATTTAATTAAGGTCGGGTCATCGGCGTGTGAGGTGAACTGATGTTCACTTCAGGTGAGAAAGTGCGTTGCCTGGAGCCCGGAACGCCGGATTATTAGCATCGAAGAACAGTATTTAAAAGTGTTATATGTATTTTTTTATTAAATTAAAAAGTTTGAAACTTTTGAATTTTTGGTCGGTCTTTTATAGTTTTTCGAAATTTCAGTACAGATGTTGGTGGTTGTTTGTTTAAAGATAACGTACTGATTTTCATGTATTTTATTGTGATAGTAATCCGTTCGTCGGGACGTGTGAATTATTCCGGCCGTATAAGCGTCGGGGCTGCGCTGTAAGTCATCGGCTGTCTGAAGTATAGCGGGTAATAGTCACTTAAGTGACGCCTGTATATTGTCGCGGCGCAATAATGTTTTATGTTCGGAGTCATAAGTGTTTTATAAAGGTCCCGCTGCGAGTTGGCAGGGAAAGTGTTTTGGTCGACGAAATAAAACCTGGCTGATTACTTCGCTTTCCAGTGCCCACCACCCGACTCGCAATCGATCTTCACCTGGCTCAAGTGCTCGGTGTCGTAGTAATACGTCGTCACTTGGGCATTGTCGGGAATGTTAAGCGACTTGGCGTTCTTGTCCTTACTGGTGGAATGAGGGTTGGCCAGCGACTCCTGAGTCAAGGTCGCGATGCAAGTGGCCTGATAATGATCGTCGCACTGTTCGACCTTCTTCTTGGTGCTGGTCGTCATTTCCTTGCTTTCATTGCTGCATGACCAGTCGATGGAGTTTACCGGCATGCCTTCGTACTCATAGCAGCTATGGGATTCGACCACGGGCACCGAAGGGCTTTGGGAGCGGGTCAGTACGTCGCAGCCTTCAGCGAAAACCAGGGTCGGGCTGAGACTGGCGATCAGAAACAGAACTCTACTGTTCATCGAGGTTTCCTCTACAAGGGCGCCTTGCCGGATCAGGGGGCAGCGCTGATAAAGTTTCGAAAACACGATGACGCGCGGGGTTCCATTCGTTTTTGATCTGCTACGGGCTGTCACTGCAAAAAGTCGCGAATTGCTTGAATGGTCTGCTTGGGCGCTTCCTCCATCAGCCAATGTCCTGCCCCCGGAATCACCACTTCCGTGACGTTGTCCGCAGCGTTGCGCATGACGATGGCTTCGTTGTTGCCAAAGGATTTTTCCCCACCCACCGCCAGCACCGGCATGGTCAATCGCGTCTTCATCGACGCTTCGTTATCCACCGCATCCTGACGAATGCTGCGGAACTGCGCGAACGCCGCATGCATCGCGCCGGGGCGGGCGTAGAGTTTGGCGTAGTGCTGACGGGTTGCCTCGTCCACCTTGGTGGGGTCGCCGGCGAACTCGTTCCAGAAGCGGTCCAGGTAGATGCGCTCACGCCCGGCCACCAGCCGCTCGGCGTCCGGGCCACCGAAGTCGAAGTGCCACAGCATCGGCGAACGCACAATGTCGTTCCACGGCGGAATGCCCGGCACCGGCGCATCCATCACCACCAGGCGATCGGTTTGCTGCGGATAACGCGAGGCGTAGGCGAAGGCGACCATGGTGCCGATGTCGTGGCCGATGACCACCGAGTGTTCGATCCTCAGCGAGGCCAACACCGCACGCACGTCGCCCGCTTGCGTCTTCTTGTCGTAACCGTTTTCAGGGATCGACGACAAACCCATGCCACGCAGGTCCGGCACCACGACCGTGTGATCCCTGGCCAGGTCGGCCGCGAGTGGCGCCCACATGTCGCCGGTGTCGCCGAAGCCATGCAACAGCACCACGGCGGGTCCCTTGCCGCCGACGCGGACGTGGATTTTTGCGCCTTCTACGGGGATGTCCTGAGTATGGAACGAGGAGGGGAAGGAGGGCACGCCAGCATGGGACGGAAGGCTCAGAGTCATGAGCAGGGAAGCCGTCAGCAAGGTGCGAATCATGGCGCTGTCTCCAGAGGAACCGATGGGAGGAGCGTAGACCGTTTTGCGATATCCTGATGTACCAGACTCCCTGTCCGTTAACGCAACCGAGTGCCAAAAACATTGATCGAACGACGCCAATTTAGCGGAGGCATGAAGGGGAAGAATCTTCGCTATCTGAACGACAACCCCAACGAGCCTGTTCAAACGACACGGACAGGCTTTTTGCTGCTCGAACATTTCTCGCTGCCTGCTTTTACCCAGGCGCTGGATACGATCGTCACCGCGAATCTGCTACGACCAAAACTGTTTTCGTCCCGCACGTTCGGCTTGAGCGACGGGGAGGTCGTCAGCGACCTGGGGCTGGTGATTCGGCCGGATGCACGCATCGATTGCTCTGTGGTTCACGACCTCGATCTGCTGGTCATTTGCGGTGGCTACAGAACCGAGCTGAAGGCGACTGACGAGTTGATCAGTCTGTTGAGAACGGCCGCCGACCAGGGTGTCAGCCTGGCCGGATTGTGGAATGGCGCATGGTTCCTCGGGATCGCCGGTTTGCTCGACAGTTACCGTTGCGCGATTCACCCCGAACATCGCCCCGCGCTCGCGGAAATTGCCAAGGCCACGCACGTCACCAGCGAGCCTTTTGTCATCGACCGTGACCGGCTCACGGCATCCAGTCCGTCAGGTGCTTTCCACATGGCGCTGGACTGGATCAAGGGCTTGCACGACAAGGCGCTCGTCGAGGGTATTGAAGACATCCTCGCGTTCGAAGAGTCCCGCTACCGGCGCATCAAACCGACGGAAAATGTCTGCGTCAGCGCACCCTTGCGCGAGGTGGTGAAGCTGATGGACGCCAACCTCGAAGAGCCGCTGGAGCTGGAGCAACTGGCGGTGTACGCAGGTCGATCTCGTCGACAACTCGAGCGTTTGTTCAAGGAGCAACTCGGCACCACGCCGCAGCGCTATTACATGGAGCTGAGGATTACCGAAGCGCGTCGACTGCTGCAGCACACGGAGCTGTCCCAGGTGGATGTGCTGGTGGCGTGTGGTTTTGTGTCGCCGAGTCATTTCAGCAAGTGCTATAGCTCGTATTTCGGGTACAGGCCGTCGAAGGAAACACGGCTGGTCAAATGAGACTCTTCTGAGCCGGTTCTTCGAGATCGGCTATCTAAGCGTGCGACATGCGTTGTCGTACGACTATCTGAAATTAAAAATCTGCTGGCAATTTCGCTCAAGCTAAAGGCTATTGAGCTGCTTCGGCCCACGTCGTTTGGCCGATAGCGAAACTTCAGCGAGGGTGGACGCCGAGACGAACGGCAATTTTCCAGATTGACAGCCGGGTAGGGGACTCGCTATAAAAGGCACAGTTGTACGACGACATACGATGTTACACCCCTAAAAACAAAAACCGGGTCCCATCATGAACTCAATCCGCTTTCTCGCCTCCCTGCATGCCGCTTCATATGGTCCGGACCTGACTGCCTGCGCATTGTCTGTGCCAGCTCCGCCAACCCCCTGATCTACACGTGCTACTCGTCTGACGCGAGCCGCTGAGCGGTGTGCTGCGCGTAAGAAGTGATCTCGCTTGAAACCGAGAGATCATCACCATAATCCAATAATAAAGTGATGCCATGAATCTGAACGAGCCCATCAATCCGCAACGAATCGGCCAGGCTGTCGGCAAGTACCGCTGGACGATCTGTGCGCTGTTGTTTTTCGCAACCACCGTCAACTACCTCGACCGCCAGGTGCTCAGCCTGTTGGCGCCGGATTTGTCTACGCAATTCGGCTGGAGCAACAGCGACTACGCCAACATCGCTTCCGTGTTCCAGTTTGTCTACGCGATTTCCATGCTGTTTGCTGGCCGTTTCGTCGACAAGATCGGCACCAAGAAGGCCTACATCATCGCGATCAGTATCTGGTCGACCGGCGCCATGATGCATGCCTTTTCAGTGCCGATGGGCGAGGGCATCGCGGCCGTGTGCGGCGCGTTCGGACTGGCCGTCATCCCGGTGTCGATCGCAGGCTTCATGCTGTCGCGCGCCGTGCTGGCGATAGGCGAAGCGGGTAACTTCCCGATTGCGATCAAGGCCACTGCCGAATACTTCCCGAAGAAGGAACGCTCCTTCGCCACCGGTATCTTCAACTCCGGCGCCAACGTGGGCGCGATCCTGGCGCCGATCTGCGTACCGCTGATTGCCGGCCTGTGGGGTTGGGAAGCGGCATTCATCGTGATCGGCATGCTGGGCTTCGTCTGGGTGACCGTGTGGATTGCGCTGTACGAAAAACCCGAACAGCAAAAACGTCTCTCGGCACAGGAACTGGCCTACATCCGCAGTGATGCGCAGGTGGTTGCTACCCCGGAGCCGGGCGTCGCCGAGAAAAAAGTATCGTGGTTCAAGTTGCTGACTTACCGCCAGACCTGGGCTTTTGCCTTCGGCAAATTCATGACTGACGGCGTGTGGTGGTTCTTCCTGTTCTGGCTTCCGACTTATCTGTCGGCGCAATACGGCATGAAAGGCCAGGCCATCGTGTGGCCGCTGGCTGTGTTGTACAGCATGACCATGGTGGGCAGCATCGGCGGCGGCTGGTTCCCCAGCTACTTCATGGCTCGCGGCGATGCGCCGTATGACGGCCGTATGAAAGCCATGTTGGTGATCGCTTTCTTCCCGCTGCTGGTACTGCTGGCGCAACCCTTCGGTTACATCAGTTTCTGGGTGCCGGTGCTGTTGATTGGCGTAGGCGCGTCGGCGCATCAGGCGTGGTCGTGCAACATCTTCACCACCGTGTCCGACATGTTCCCGCAAAAATCCATCGCATCGGTGGTCGGCATTGGCGGCTTGGCCGGCGGTATGGGCGGGGTGGTGATGACCAAGGTCGGTGGTTGGGTGTTCGACTACTACAAATCGATCAACGACATTCACACCGGCTACATGATCATGTTCGGCATCTGTGCGGTGGCTTATCTGGTGGCCTGGAGCGTGATGAAACTGCTGGTACCGCGCCATAAGGAAATTACCGATCTGTAAACAGCGGGTACGATGAGGTTGAACCGGCAAGGCCCGATTTCATCGTAATGCTGTTCACACAAGACAATCTTCAGGCCAGCAAGAACTTTGTGGCGAGGGAGCTTGTCGGATCGCCGCACCGTCCCGCTTAAGTGCGTAGCACTCACAAAAATCTGCAATGGTTACCAGATTTTTGGGGCCGCTACGCAGCCCAGCGCGAGCAAGCTCGCTCGCCACAAAGGCCTTTGCGCTTAACGTTTCGTTCCCGGGCGGCTTGCCGCCTCAACGTTTACTAAAGGCCAACCGAGCGGCAAACAGAACAAAGATCATGCCCGTCGTGCGATCCATCCACTTGATCACTTTTTCACGCCTCAGAATGCCGGCGAGTGGGCGAGTCGCGGCAATCAGCATCGTTGACCAGATCAATCCGATCACCACATGGATGCTGACAAGACCAAATGTCCAGGCAACCAGTGGCTGTCCTTGCGGAATGAACTGCGGGAGAAAAGACACGTAGAAAATGCCGATCTTCGGGTTGAGGACATTCCCCGTCATGCCCTTCAGGAACCAGTTGGCCGCAGGCGTCGCGCCCGCTTCGACGGGCGACAGAGCGCTGCGCGGGCGCAACAGCATGTTCAATCCAAGCCACGCCAGGTAAGCGGCGCCGCAGTATTTCAAGAGGTCATAGGCCAGTTCCGAGACCGCAATCAAAGCGCCCAGACCAAAGGCGACGGCCGCGCCCCACAACAAGCAACCCGCATTGATGCCCAACGCAGCGCGAAGCGCCTGCTGTTTGCCTTCCACCGTGGCGGTTCTCAAGACCAACGCAGTGTCGAGCCCAGGCGTCAGTGTCAGCAACGTGGCAGCGAAGGTAAAAGCCAGAAGGTTGTCGGCGATAGACATGGGTGTGTGACTTCAAATTGAGGGTATGCGCACGTTAACACGGGCCTGGCTGAGTGCCGATGCACGCTTTTTGCCGCTCCCACGCCAGTTTGATTGCCTCAATGCTCGGCTCGAATCTGGACATGTGCCGAATCCCCACGACCGGAATCTTGCGGCTGCCAATGGTTGCAGTGAACCCATAAGTCGCCCGGTAGGAAGAAACGTCAACGTGATCCAGCGCTTCCCCATTCCCGAATCTCTCCCACAGAATCCTGGCCGCCGATGGGCTTCCCAAGCCGTTGCTGTAAGCAATGATCAACTCGGGTTCCGCTAGCGGCACCGTCACCCGCTCGAAAAAATCCATTGATTTGCGTGTCAGCGACTCCAGGCTCCCCGCCGAAGATTGCCTCGCGACTTTTTTTATGCACGCTGCATCTGCGGAGCACAGCAGCAACGCATTGGTGTAGAGGGTGTCGCGCCAGTCAAAACCAAGCTCGGCTGGCAACTCGGTCAATCGTCGGGGCAGGGGCGTCGAACCCCAGCCGCCTTCCAGGCCATGGGCGACATTGGAAAACGCAGGTTGTTCGTAGCCTGCGTGTACCGCACCGGCATTGGTGTGGATGTCGTCGGCGAGGGAGCCGTTGAAGCCGATCATGATCAGGCGCTTGCGGCTGGGCGGTGCGGCGAGCAATTCGAAGGCGCAGTCGAAGGGGCGGGCAGCGAAGTCACCGATGCCGAGGTCTTCAAGGGTCTCAAGAATAAAGTCGCGGGTTTTTAGCGGCATAGGTCTTTCCAGTTGGCATAGCAGCACAGGGAGTCGGCACCCAGGAAAAGCCTGGTAGCCCCACTTGAATCGCTCAGGTTTTTGCAGAGGGTTGCAACCTACCGGCCATGCGCAACCGCCGCCAGTTGCTCGGTATCGACGCGCACAAAAGTGGAGTCTCCGACAGCCGTGAGCACATCCTCCGCGTAGACCTCGCAGATGACGCGGGTTTTGCGTCCGACTTCACCTTCCACTTTCGCACGCAGGGTCAGCGGTACGCCCATCGGTGTAGGCTTGATGAACTTGATGCCCAGGTTGCCAGTGACGCAGTTGATGCGCGGGAGGCTGGCGACGTCGCGGTTTTCCATCCGGTAGTGATAGGCCATCGCCGTCCAGTTGGAATGGCAGTCAACCAGCATCGCGATCAAACCACCGTAAACCAGATCCGGCCAACCACAATATTTGGCCTCTGGCATGTGCTCGGCGATGACATGCTCGCCGTCCTCATGCCAGAAGCTCTTGATGTGCAGCCCGTGCGGATTGCTGCCGCCGCAGCCGTAACAAACGCCGTCAGGCGCGGCGGTGTCTTGCAGGGAAGTGTCGAGCGTGGACATACCTGGATCATCCTCAAGAATGTGAACCGGACCGGGCGGATTTTAACGCTGAACCGATAACGATGGGTGCCGCAAATTCCTGTTCGGCGCGGGCGCCAGATCTTTCCCCGGTGAAATCTCTTCATGGCTGGATCGTGTCGGGTACAGAACCATAGGCTTTAATAGAAAGCGGCCACTCATGGAATGCCCCGGCTCATCGTTCTGCCAAAGTAGCCGATAGCAGGGTATGCAAAGTACTTTTTCCAACGACAAGCGGGAATTTATGCCGAACAGTCTCGCCTCCAGTAACCCTTCTTCCTCCCGTCGTTCCAGCGTGGTACTGGCTCGGGCCTCGCTGTTCAAGTTCGTGGGTCTATTGGCAGGCGTGTTTTTACTGGCCAGCTATTCACTCGTTTACCTTGCACATGATCTAGACCGGACGGAGGAGGCCGAAAGCGCGTTCTACACAAAGAAGGCAGTCCAATCGCTGGAAAAATCGCTGCGCTCGACCGTCAAGGATTACGCATTCTGGGGCGACGCCTACAAGCACCTGCATACCGAAGTGGACCCTGACTGGGCCTTCGTACGACAGAACGTCGGACCAACGCTTTATACGGATTTCGGGGTCCAGGGACTGTTTGTCATCAACGACGTCGATCGCACTGTTTACTCTGTGGTCAAGGGTGAGCTGAAATCCGTGGAAGTCACTGAGTGGCTCAAGCAGTCCATCGCCGGGATTCTTGATAAGGCGCGTGCAGGAGCGGAAACAGAGACGCCGACAACAGCCTTCATCAATGTGGGAGGAGTGCCCGCCCTCGTCGCGGCAGCAGCTATTACGCCGGGAACCGATCCGACAGTGGTGCCTGATGACGGGCCACCTTCAGTGCTGGTTTTCGTCGACGTGTTGAACAGCGCCAAGCTGCAGATGATCGGCGACGATTTCGGGGTCGATCGTCTGCACGTTGCGACGTCCGGCGAAACGGGCACTGCGTCGCTCCTTCCTCTGGGCGATGACGGTTCGGCCGGCAGCCTGCAATGGAGTCCGGAAAGGCCGGGCCTGCGGTTGTTGGGGATAGGGTTGCCATTGATCGGCATTGCCGCGTTACTGGTGTGCCTGATGACGTGGGTCATTTTGCGTCGCACGACCGCTGGTGCGCTGGCACTTGATGCCAGCTATGCGTCACTGCAAAGCAGTCAGGACGCCCTTGCCACCAGCGAAGCACGCTTTCGCGACGTCGTTGAAGCCAGCTCGGACTGGGTATGGGAAATTGATCCCGAGTGGCATTTCACCTATTTGTCAGAACGATTCGAAGGCGTGACGGGGCTCTCCAGAGACGTCTGGATTGGTGCGGTGATCGATGATCTGCTGAGCACCGAACTGGGCACGCTGGCTCAGTGGCTCAGCATCCCGAACCGTCGTCCGGATATCAGCATTCAGTGCCGATACGTCGATACCGAAGGCCAGGAGCGAATCACTCGTCTTTCGGCTCGAAAAATGGCGGGTGGAGGGTTCCGGGGGACTGCGACGGATGTGACAGAGGAAGTCGAAGCCCGTCGGCGTATCGAATTCCTCTCACAACATGACGCCCTGACCGGGCTACCGAACAGAACCCGTCTTCAAGAGTTTCTCGACGGTAAACTCAAGGCATTGCCGACGATAGACCAGCCGCTGGTCATGCTCAGCCTGGACCTGGATCGTTTCAAACCGGTGAATGACTTGCTCGGGCATGCCGCAGGTGATCTGGTCCTCAATGAAGTGTCGAGTCGCCTGGCAGACTGCGTGCGCCATGGCGACCTGGTTGCTCGGGTCGGCGGGGATGAGTTTGTATTGATCCTGACCGACGTGAGTTCCCAGGAAGAAGTCGAGACGCTCTGTCGCCGCTTGATCGAGTCCGTCGAGCAGCCGATAACGATCGATGAGCAGGAAGTGTTCGTCAGCGCCAGTGTTGGCATTGCGATGGCGCCTCATGACGCCTGCGAGGCGACCGAACTGCTTCGCTATGCGGATATCGCACTGTACGAAGCCAAGGCCGGAGGGCGTAACACCTGGCGCTTTTATGCCGGCGATATGAACGCCAGGATCATTGAGCGCCGTCAACTGGAAAGTGACCTGCGCTTCGCGATCAAACATGGAGAGCTGCGGCTGCATTTCCAGCCACGCTTTCGTATCGCTGACGGTCAGATGGTGGGGGCCGAAGCGCTGGTCCGTTGGCAACATCCTGAGCGCGGTTTGATACCTCCCGACACGTTCATTCCGATTGCCGAGGAATCCGGACTGATTCTTTCCCTGAGCAACTGGGTTCTCGATACCGCGTGCCGCTGCGCCGCACGGTGGCCGGAAAGTTTGTTCGTATCAGTCAACCTGTCACCGACCGAATTCAAACAAGGCAATCTGGTCGAGCGCATTCAGAAAACACTCACCGACTCAGGAATCAACCCTGCCCGTGTTGAGCTGGAGATTACCGAAAGCGTCATGCTTGAAGACGCCACCGGTGCAATTGAGGTAATGCGTACGCTCAAACGTCTCGGCGTACGGATATCAATGGACGACTTCGGAACGGGATATTCATCGCTGAGCTACCTTCGCGCATTCCCGTTCGACGGCCTGAAAATTGACCGCAGCTTTTTGAACAGGCTGGCCGATAGCGAGGATGACAAGGCGATCATCCGGGCTATCGTGGGCCTGGGACGTGCGTTATCGCTGACCGTTACCGCTGAGGGCATTGAAACGGCCGATCACTTGAAATTGCTGAAGGCGGTATCGTGCGATGAAGGTCAAGGCTATTTCCTGAGCCGGCCGCTGGATATTGGTGCTTTCAATGAGTTGATAGGCCTCTTCGAGGAAGCTCGTTAGAGACAGGCTACCCACCCTGAACAACGGTCGTTCATCCCTGGACGGTTTCCGGAAGCCTGGCGATCACCTTGATCTCGAACTGGAAACCATACAGCCACGTGACGCCAATCCCGGTCAGCGTCGGGTGCGGCGCGTTGCCCCAGAACTCCGGCACGATCTTCCAGATCGTTTCGAACGTCGATTCGGGATCGACGATGAAGACGGTGACATCAATCACGTCGTCGAAGGTGCAACCGGCCGCGCCCAGGATCGCGTTCAGGTTGTTGAAGGCGAGCCGGACCTGATTCTCCAGGTCGGGCTCGGGCGATCCATCCTCCTTGCTGCCGACTTGCCCCGACACGAACAGAAAACCATTGGAGCGAATCGCCGGCGAGTAGCGATTGCGCTCATAAAGTGCTTGGCGTCCGCTCGGAAAAACCACATCACGCGTTGTCATAAAGTGCCTCCATCAAAGGGCCAAAGCCGACCCGAAACCAACGTTGAAGGGACTGTAGGGACTTGCGCCGGGGCGATAAACGAGCAACCTTGGCGATCACTGTTTGGGAAACCCAAACAATCTGATCGATACGAGGGGCGGCGATGGACCGTTTTGATGCGATGCAGGCATTTGCGCGCGTGGTAGAGGCAGGCAGCTTCACCAAGGCGGCTGACACGCTGCACATGAGCAAGACCACCGTGACCCAACTGGTGCAGCAACTGGAGGCGCGGTTGCGCGTCAAGTTGCTCAACCGTACGACGCGCAAAGTCAACGTCACCGCCGATGGCGCCGTTTATTACGAGCGGGTGATCAAACTGCTGGCCGACATCGACGACGCTGAAACCAGTCTGTCCGGCGCCTCGGCATTGCCCCGAGGGCGGTTGCGAGTCGATGTGCCGAGTCCCCTGGCGAGCATGATTCTGGTGCCGGCATTGCCCGGGTTTTACGCGCGATATCCGGACATCCAGATCGACATGGGCGTCAGCGATCGTATCGTCGATATGATCGACGAGAACGTTGATTGCGTGGTGCGCGGTGGTGAACTCACGGATCAGTCGCTGATGGCCCGGCGCGTCGCTGATCTGCCGCTCGGCGTTTTTGCAGCACCGAGCTATCTGGCTCGGGTCGGCACGCCCTCGCATCCGCGGGAGCTGGAAGAGTCGGATCATCGAATCGTCGGTTTCCTGTGGGCGCGCACCGGCAAACCGCTGCCGTATGCCATGCGCAACCACAGTGAAAGTGTGCAGGTCAAAGGTCGCTACGTGTTGGCCGTCGACGATGGCAATGCCTACCTCGCGGCCGGACTGGCCGGGTTGGGCGTACTCTGGTTGCCCAAGTACATGTCCAAAACTTTTGAGGCGAGTGGCGAGTTAGTGCCGCTGTTCGAAGACTGGCACCTCGATACGATGCCGCTTTACGTGGCGTTTCCGCCGAACCGGCATATCAGCCTCAAGTTGCGCGTGTTCATCGATTGGGTCGTTGAGGTGATGGCGCACCATGCGCCCGTGGGCGAGCGAAATGCCTTCGAATCAAAGACCTGATACGCCACTGAAGGCGCGCTCGGTGTCAGCCGACGCGCCCGTCAGTCATTTGCTGGCGTCGAGCACGACGCGGTAACGGGCCTTGCCACTGCGCAGGTGATCGATGGCTTCGTTGACCCGGCTCATGGGGAAGTGCTCGACCTGCGGCAGGATCTGATGCCGTGCGCAGAATTCCAGCATGGTCGCCGTAGTAGCAGGCGAACCGACCGGCGAGGCAGACAGGCTCTTCTGTTGGGGAATCAGGTTGAACACGTGCACGGGAATCGCGCCGGGCACGATGCCGACAAAGTGCAGGCGACCCTTGCCGCGCAGGGTGCCGAGCATGGCCGGCCAATCGAGGTCGGCATTGGCAGTGATCAGTAGAAAATCCAGGGTGCCGGCGATGGCGTTCAGCGCAGCGCTGTCGGTCGAGGCGACGACGTTGTGCGCGCCCAGACGCTTGGCTTCGTCTTGCTTGCTCAGAGACGAAGTGAAGGCCGTGACTTCGCAGCCCCAGGCATTGAGGAAGCGTAGTGCCAGGTGACCGAGGCCGCCGATGCCCACCACACCGACCCGGTCGGTCGGCTTGACGTCAAATTCCACCAGCGGGTTGAACACTGTCGAGCCGGCACAGAACAGCGGGCCAGCCATGGCGGGATCGAGGCCGTCCGGTATCGCCAGTGCCCAGGCCCAATGCGAGCGCACGCGGTCGGCGAAGCCGCCGTTGCTGCCAATGATGGTGGGTTGGGCCGTGCCACACAGGTGATGGGAACCACCGATACACGAAGCGCAATGCATGCAACTGCCCTTGTACCAGCCGATGCCCACCCGTTGCCCCGTTTCGAGACCGCGTACCTGTGCGCCCATTCGCACGATACGGCCGACCACCTCATGGCCCGGGATAAACGGGTATTGGCTGATGCCCCAATCGTTATCGATCAGCGACTGGTCTGAATGGCAGACGCCGCAATATTCCACCGCGACTTCCACTTCATCTTCTCCCAATGGGCCGGGATCGTAGCTGTAGCGCTCCAGTGGCGCGCCGGCCGCCGTTGCGGCCCAGCCAGTGAAGGACGTGAGTTCGGTGTCATCGCTCATGGGAAACCTCCAGGTCAGGAGACAGGGATTTGGCCACTTGGCTGCCGTGGCGCAGACAGCAAAGTGTAGCCGACGACTTCGAACCCTGACGCACCCGTTTCAGGCCAGATACCCGCCGACGCCGTCCCACAATAGCTTCAGGGCCGTGACGACCAGCAAGCCGTAACAGGCGCGGTACATCTGGCGTTGGTCCAGTCTTGCGTGCAGACGCCAGCCCAGCCAGACGCCGCTCGGCACGGCGAGCAAGCAGATCAGCATCAGGCTCAGCACGTTGCCCGTGGGTCTGGCCAGTAGCAGCCAAGGCGCGGCCTTGAGCAGATTGCCCACGGTGAAGAACATGCTGGTCGTTCCGGCATAGACCTGTTTGCTCAGGCCGAGCGGCAGCAAGTACATCGCCAACGGTGGCCCGCCTGAATGCGCGACCATGGTCGTGATGCCTGAAGTGAGACCGGCGGCCACGGCCTTGGGCGATGAGCGCGGCCGTACCCTGACTTCTCCGCCGGCCTTGAACCAGAGGCCGACAAAAAACAGCGTGACCGCTGCCATCACAATGGCGATCGCGCGGTGGTCCAGCACGCGAAAGAGCAGATAACCGACGCCGATGCCGACGACAAGGCCGGGTACAAGCAGCTTCAAGTCCGGTTTTGACCAGGTGGACGGCTTCCAGTAACGCAAGCCGTACACATCCATTGCGATGAACAATGGCGCGAGCAGGCCGCCGGCCGTGATCGGGTCCATCACCAATGACAGAAGCGGAATACCGACAATGGCAAAGCCGCCGCCGAACGCGCCTTTCATGAAACAGATCAGAAAGACACCGGCGAACGTGACGAGAAGGGTAGTGACGGTCAGTTCCACGGAGCTTCCTCCCTGTTTTTGTCGGCTTGAAAAACCTTCTGATCTGGAGTCGGGCACGGACACATGGGGATTTCACTCGCAATGATGACAACCCATAATCTCGATCAGCACCTGCACAATAAAAAGTGCCAGTTTTGAGGTTTCCCCATGGGCCAGTTGCCTACCAAACCGGAAGCAAACACACGCGGCGCAGAACGCCGTATCTACACCAGGCTGCGCACGCAAATAGAAGACGGCACGCTCGCAGCAGGCACCCGGCTTGTGTCCACGCGAGCGCTGGCGGCCGAACTCGGCGTATCACGAACCACTGTGACGGCGGCCTACGAGCAACTGGCCGCCGAGGGCTTTGTCGTGACATCGGCAGGAAAGGCCGCCAGGGTAGGCGCCGTGAGGAATGCCCCGTCCGGGTCGGCCAAAACGGACTCGGCGCCACGCGAGCATTTGCCGCCTGCGCTTTCCCTGTACGGACAGCGTGTGGCCGCTGTGAAGCCTTACAGTATGGCGACTCCGCATGCCCGTATCGACTTCAGATATGGCTCGGTCGCCTCGAGGGATTTTCCGGCGCTGGGGTGGCAGCGCGCCTACCGTGCCGAACTGGTCAAGCGTCAGCCCAACCATTATTACGGCCAACCCGAAGGGGAAGAGCGCTTGCGCAGCGCGCTGCAAGGCTATCTGCGACGCGCACGGGGTTTGACCTGCGATGCGGACCAGATCCTCGTGGTGCATGGCTCGCAGCAGGGGCTCGACCTGTGCGCACGTCTTTTGCTGAACCCGGGAGACGCATTCGTCTTCGAGGAGCCGGGCTACCGCATGGCGAGGTATTGCTTTGAGGCCACGGGTGCGACGGCGTTGCCAACCCCTGTCGATGCCTCCGGGCTGGATACCCGTGATTTACCCGAAGACGACTGCGTGCGGTTGGCCTATGTGACGCCGTCGCACCAGTTTCCGATGGGGGCGGTGATTCCCGTTGCACGGCGCCTGGAACTGCTGAGGTGGGCGAGTCGGCAGCGCGCGTGGATCATCGAGGACGATTACGGCGGCGAGTTCCGTTATGGCCAGCGCCCCATCGACGCGCTGCAATCCATGGATACGGACGGGCGTGTCATTTATGTCGGCACGTTCTCCAAAGCACTGTCACCGCAGCTCAGGCTGGGTTATCTGGTGCTTCCGCGCGAGTTGGTCAGCGTTTTCCGCGAAGCCAAGCGGCTGACGGACCGGCACTCACCACGCTGGGAGCAAAACGTGCTGGCCTCGCTGATCGAAAGTGGTACGTATGAGCGCCACGTTCGCCGCCTGCGCCGGGAGAACGAGCGACGGCGAAGAGCGCTGCTGGACGCGGTTGAACAGCATTTGGCGGGGCAAGGGCAGTTGGTCGGCATGGCCGCGGGGCTGCATGGCGTGCTGCTGTTGCCGGGACTTCGTGCTCAGGATGAGCCCTCATTGCAGGCCGCCGCGCTCGAGCGCGGGGTCGGTGTTTATCCGCTGTCGCCGCTGTTTGCCGGCCCCGTGGCGTCTGCGTCCGAGCGACCCGCAGGGCTCATTCTGGGCTATGCGGGCCTGACGACGCAGGAGATTCATGAAGGCATTCGGATTCTTGCGCGGGTGATCGCCGAACATTGATGACACCGGGCAGGGCATCGCTGCCCTTCGAAATTATCGGCGCCAACGACCACTCTGAACTAACGTTCATGCAGTCGTCCTGAACTGGAACTACGCTGCATGTTTTTACTCGGCCGCCGATAAATTCCGCGCCATCTCATTGAGGATTTTCGGGGGTACGACGTAAACCTCGTCTAGATCATGCGGAGCATACGGATAATGCACGATCTTCGCCCAGACCCAACGCTCAGTCTGAAGTACTGTGCCGAACGCCCGATATTCATGGACTTCCTGCAGCAGGCGAAGCGTTCGCCTGATGCAATCGCTGTCATCGCTCAAGACGCGACGTGCAGCTATCGACAACTTGAAGCGATAAGCCGGGGCATTGCGTCCTCCCTGATCAGAGAGGGCGCTAAACAATCCGACCGGGTTGTTATTGTTTCGAGTCGTTGTGCGGGGCTGGTCTATGCAATGCTCGGAGCATCACGTGCCGGATTGATGTTCACGGTGGCCGACGTCGCCTACCCGCCAGCGCGTATAGGGCAAATTATTCGGACGCTTGAGCCTTCTTTTGTACTGGTGTGCGGCGAGGCGACTGTCGAACTCGAGCTTGAGCGCCTTGCGTCAAATCCGCGGGTCGTCCAAATACCGGAACGTCCCGCCGATGCACTGCAGGCGTTCGCCTGTGATCAAACGAGCTTGCCTGAAGTCGACCCGGCCGTTCCGGCCTATATCACCTTCACCTCGGGCAGCACGGGTGAGCCGAAAGGGATTGTGACCCATCACGCGCCTCTGGTTCACTTCATTGAATGGCATACCCAGTGTCATTCCTTATCGCAAGACGATCGCTTTTCCTTGCTGTCCGGTCTGGGTCACGACCCGGTGTACCGTGATGTATTCACGCCGCTCTCCATTGGCGCGAAAGTTGTTGTTCCGGCCCAGTCAATCGTCATAGACCCTTTTGCTCTGGCTGCGTGGATACAAGAGAACGAAATATCCATTATTCATCTGACACCCCCGCTGGGGAAACTGATTGAAACGGGGGCCAAACCTCGCCGACTTGAATTAGGCGCCCTGCGATATCTGTTCTGGGGCGGAGAAGCATTAAGTCATACGCTGTACAAACAAATACGCGTCGTTGCTCCAAATGCCGTGAGCGTGAACTTCTACGGCACGACGGAAACGCCGCAGGCCATGGCGTACCATCCTGTCGATCCTGATGCCGATAATGTCAAAATTCCGCTGGGCAAGGGGATTGAAGGCGCACAACTACTGGTCGTGAATAAATCAAATCAGCTGGTCAGTGAAGGGGAGGCCGGAGAAATACTGATACGCAGCCCTTATTTGTCATTGGGTTACTGGAATGACACATCGCAAACCAGAGAAAAGTTTGTGGTGAACCCGTTTACGAATGCCGAGCACGATATTTGTTATAAAACCGGTGACCTTGGCACTTATCTTATCGATGGCAGTGTCAGCTTTCTGGGGCGGGGTGACAGTCAGGTCAAGATTCGCGGCCATCGAATCGAACTGACTGAAATCGAAGGCGCACTGTCACGGCACCCCCGAATCAAACAGTGCGTTGTGCTCGCCAACCATGCCACGTCGCTCGCCAGGCTGGTTGCCTACTGCGTTGCGACAACGCCGGTTTCATCGAGTGAATTGCGTGACCATGTCGGCAAGGAACTCCCCGACTATATGGTCCCGGCGTTGTTCGTCTTCCTGGATGCCATACCACTCACGCCGAACGGAAAGATTGACAGGCGCGCGTTGCCCTCGATTGATAAGGACGCGTCGATGAATTCGAGCCAGGACCTGTCACCGCTGGCGCTCCTGCTGGTGGCCGCATGGTCGGAAATACTCGAAGTCCCGCGTATTGATGCAAATTTGTCGTTCGTCGAGCTGGGTGGGGATTCGCTCTCGTTTGTACAAGCTTCCATGGCACTTGAAGCGCTCATTGGCCATCTCCCGGATCAGTGGGAAATGATACCGGTGCGCCAATTGTGTGAGCTGAGCCATAAAACCCGGTCTTCCCGGTTTTCACTTCGGGCAATGGAAGTTCCTGTTCTTCTGCGCGTCATGTCCATTTTGCTGATTGTTATCGGGCATCTTGATCTTTTTTCAAAGTTTCTGATTGCAGGCGAGACGAAGGTATTGTTTATCGTGTCCGGCATCAGCCTGGCAAGGTTTCAACTTCAAGCGATCAATGAGCGCGGTAACGCGCGTACACTTTTAAAGTCCATTGTCAGTATCGCGACACCCACAATCCTGTACGCCCTATTGGTCCAGATAGTCTTCGGCAGGGTTCATTGGCAAACGGTGCTGCTTGTTTCGAACTGGTTTCCAGAAAGCGTCGTAGGCACCTTTACCTATTGGTATGTTGAAGTTCTTCTGCAAATGATCCTGATCATTGGATTCGCCCTGTCGTTCGAGCGAGTCAGAACATTGATCATGTCAAACCCGTTTCAACATCTGGTCATTGCCGCCTGCGTATTGGCAGTGGCGGATATTCTGATTGATGCCTATGTGTTTGATGCTGAGGCACTCTATGAAAGAGTGCCGCAACACTATCTTGCGATCATGGTGCTCGGAATGGCCATTCATTACGCCAATTCAACCTTCCAGAAATGGGTTGTCAGTGCGGTGACCGTCATTGTGCTGGGCGGGCAGGATCTTCTGCTCGTCTATGGGCCGCACGAACTGGACATCAGGGGATATACCGATATCGCCGTGCCTGCCGTTCTCGCGGTGATCTGGATCAAATCGATTCCCGTGCCAGGCATGATCGCGCGCGGGCTTGCGTCGATAGCCTCGTCAACGCTGTATATCTATCTGACGCATTTCCAGTTTCAGTCCCTGGCCCGTCACATCGTTGATGTGCCGGCGCTCGCGGTCGTCGTTGCCATCGTCGGTGGCGTCGGGGTTGGTTATGCCTGGAACAAGGTCGTTCGAATTGTCTTGATGCGCTGGTACAGAGGAAGGAAGAAAACCAGTGTGGATACGGTAGAGCGAGTGGCGTGAATGCACCTGGAGTCCGCTATTCCATGAATGCAGGTGCCGATTAATTTGCAAAGCAACGATTATTGAACGTCACTCGGTTTGTTCAGGTTGTTTTGCAAAAACAGCTTTTTGGTACAAGTTGTAAGAAAGTAATCTGTTTTTAATGGTGTCGAATTCATTGCCAAGAATGGTTTGAGGTGTTTTTTCTTGCGGATCGTCTTCGATGTTGTATTTTGTAATAGCGTCTTGACTGTATTCGTATATGTATTTGTGGGGGTACTCAACGAGTGCTGATGACAACTCGTCAAAAAAAGTAGACATGAAAAACACTCGATTCCCTTGCTCCCTCAACAAACTAACGCCTTGTATATTGAGGGGCGAATCAGTCACTCCGAAAAAATCAGCAATTGTTGGGGCGATGTCAGTCTGGTGGCTTGTCGTTGACGTGTTCTTGGGTAATATCTTGCCATTCGCCCAGAATATTAACGGCACAGTCACCTCCTCTTCGTGCATGGAGGAGTTGTGAATAAATAGCCCATGCTCCCCAAAAGATTCTCCATGATCGCCAACAAGCACAAATAACGTTGAATCCAAGATGCCTGACTTGTCGAAGGTATCCAACATTTCACCTATCAGGGTGTCCGTTTTCATTATGCATTCTTCGTATTTTGCTAGCGTTGTTTGTGGGGTTGAATTAGTAGTGCAACTGTATGGGTAATGTGCTGCGAATGGAAAATACAGCGCAATGAACCCTTTGCCTTTGTTGGTAATGTCTTTCAGGTGCGAAACACTTGACGAGAACAGATGTTCATCGCTTTCTCCAAAACTATTATTGTTTTGGGGGTGATTTTTATCTGAGGCAATATCAGAAACTGCATACGAGTTCGACACGCCCACAGATTTTAAAAAACCATCCATGTTTTCAAATTGTAAAAATAACGAACTGAATGCAATCGCTTCCATGTTTCTTTTCTTTATTAATTCATGAATTATGCTGGGTTGATATAGGGGCATCGCCTCTTTGATTTCGATATCCGGGTATGCATGCAACCCGGTCAGTATTGAGTAATAGCCTTTGGATGAATGAGGGACTGACACATACGATTTAGAAAGCATTCCTTCCCGGGAAAGTTTTTCAAATACCGGGTATTTTTCACCGGTGTTTACACCGGCACCAAAAATACTGTTCCATCGAACCGATTCCAGAACAATAAATACCAGGTTCTTAAAGTCTGGAGTGGGCAGGGAGTCAAGCTTTTGAATGTCGTTGATTGCTGATAAGGGGTAAGTGGGTTGTTCGAATTCCAGTATGGCTTTAGCTTGAGTTGGATTTAAAGAGCTGATGCTTTTAAAAGTAGCAATCAAAGGGTTTGTGAAAATATTTACATTCAAGTCGTAGCGAGCGTCTTTCGTAAAAATTGACCCTAAAAATAGGGTTGATAAGAATAATATAAGCAATGCGCTGTGTTTGCTTTTCGCTTCTTTGTTTGTTATTTGGTGCGTGTGTATTTTATAGGTGGTCAATCCAACGAGAAGCCAGGTTGTCAGGTAAGCAAGGAAGAGGATAAATACAATGAATCGAAAAGTTAATCCAAAGCCAGAGGATTGATTGAGAAATATTTCTATTCCTGAAGTTAAATTACTTGCGTGTTGCAAGCTATAACTTATTATTTGGAAATCTAAAGGTTTGAGCCATAATTCTCTAACCCTCATATCCAATAGAAGGCATAGCAAAATAAACCCTGAGGAAATGCTCAGCAAGTAAAAATAGAATTTATTCTTGCTTATTAGGGTTGTTGTTATCAGGTATATAATTGTTGAAAGAATCAAGTCTTGTAATATGAACAAAAAAATACTGGCTATCCCAGTGTCAATCCATCTACTAGAAAAAAACTCTATCAAAATAATCTTCGGTGCAAGAAACAGAGAAACAGCGAGAAGAACAGTTATGTTTAGTAAATAGGCTCTTATCCTCATATCGTTCAGTCCTTGAATTCATAGAACAAGTGAAACATTTGAAACAAGGGAGCAGGGAGCCAGCCACCGGAAGAGCCCTCATTACATCAACTTAAGCACCCAGTCTCTGTTTGGGCAAGTAAACCCGGGATTTGAGTGAGCAGTGGCATCAGGGCTCGCATCGATTTTTACGAAGGGCTTGAAGCCGTCGATGGATTTCGTCGGTCGACGGGCCGGCGTAGAGATAGACTTTTTCGACTTCCGCGTCGTGACGCATCATGAGGGGCACTAGCAACCATTCGTTTAATCAATAGCCACCATCAATAAACGCAAGTTCTGTTTTTCCGGCAACGGAGGAGGATAGCCACATACCGAATTCGCCTCCGAAGGAACCTGCGCGATGAGAATTTCTACCTTGCTGGCCCTTGTCGCTGTATTGACCGGCAGCGCTGCCGCCACCGTACCGGCTTACGCCGCTGAACAGACCTGCCACTTCTTGCCGGTCGCCGACAGCGCAGCCAGCCTGAAGCCTGCCCAATCGGTGGGCGTGCTCTACAGCGAAAACACCGTCAGCACCCTCGAATACCTTGAGCAATACCACTCGGTTGCGCTGAACGGCGCGAAGAACCCGGCGCTGGATTCGCGCATCAGCAGTGCCTTCGTCAACAGCTCCGATCCGAAACGGGCAATCAACTGGCTGATGGGTTCGTTGCAAAAACAATTTGCCTCGGTGACCGTCTACGACAACCTCGACGCACTGGTGCAAGCGCACCCGGACGTGGTTGTGATGCTGGACACTTACAGCCGGCTGGTGTCGAAGCGCAACAACCAGGTCGAAGCGCGGTTCATGGCGAAATTCTATGACTCGAACCTGCAATACATCGGCAAGGCCGAAGGCGCCCGCGCACAACAAATGCCTTCGGTGTGGGTGCATGGCAAGGCCGCGCCAGAAATCGCCGCGCAGATCGACCAGCAAACCGAGCTGCAAGTGAACGCGTTGAAACAGTTCGACGCCTCGCTGAAAACGCTGGTGACTTCGGGCACTGTGGCTCAAGTCGCGAGCAACTGACGGTGCCCATCGCCGCGCCGATTGTGTTTACGCCTGGGTTTGGCTAATCTCGCACAAACCCGCACATTCAGGCGAAAACATGCACGATCACTCGGCGGCCCAGCTTCCTCAACTGCGCCGGCAAAAAATCCTCCTGATCCTCGAACGCGACGGCAAGGTCATGGCCTCCGAGTTGAGTCAACATTTCGCAGTCTCCGAAGATACTATCCGCCGCGATCTGTCGGAGCTGGCCACGGCCGGTCTGGTGCAGCGCGTACACGGCGGGGCGCTGCCTCGGCCCAAAGACACGGGCAAGGATTACTTCACCCGGGTCAGCGAAACCGATGAGGTGAAAACCCGCTTGGCGCAGCTCGCCGCAGGCCGGGTGGAGAATGGCCAGATCGTGATGTTCGATTCCGGCACCACCACGCTGCAGATCGCGCGCTCGTTGCCGCCGGACATTTCCATCACCGCGATCACGACCTCGCCGATGACTGCGATTACCCTCGCCGAATACAAAGGCATCAAAGTGATTCTGGCCGGCGGGCAACTCAACCTGGCGACGATGTCGGTCAGCGGTCACGAGACGGTGCGCTTGCTGCAGGGCATCAAGGCCGACGTGCTGTTCACCGGGGTCTGCGCGATACACCCGGAAGTCGGCATCAGCTCGCTGCATTTCGACGAGGTGCCGGTAAAACAGGCGTTGATTGACAGTGCTTCGCAAGTGATCGCCGTCACTACAGCGGACAAACTGGGCGCAGTGGAGCCGTTCGTGGTCGCGCCGTGCACCCGCATTCATACGCTGATCACTGAGCGTCATGTGGCGTCGGGCGATGTCGGGGATTATCGAAAACTGGGGATCGAGGTGGTTCAGGCGCAGGGCTGAACTTGCCAGGGGTTCCTCGGCGATTGGCCGTCAGCTCAACACATAGTCTACGGGCTCAAGGGCCGGGGGAAGTTGTGTCGCACCCAGCGCCGCGAGGACTTCGCGCTCGATGTTGCGCACCATCGCATGGGTTGGCAGGTCGTTTTCGTCGCGACCGAACGGATCCTCCAGCTCATCGCCAATCGCATCCAGCCCGAAGAACGTATAGCTGACGATGGCGGTGAAAACCGGTGTCAGCCAACCCAGCGATTCGGCCATGGCGAAGGGCAGCAAGATGCAAAAGAGGTAGGTGGTTCTGTGCAGCAACAGGGTGTAGGCGAAGGGCAGTGGCGTCTGTTTGATTCGTTCGCAGACCGCCTGCGACCGGTTCAGGTTCGTCAGGTGGTTGGCCATGACCGTATAGCGCCACTCACTGATCGCCCCGGACTCGCCGAGTGCTGAACATTGCTGGCCGACATGGTTCAAAATACGCCCGCTGATGTCAGGCACGTTGCCCTCCGGCATCGGCTCAAGCCAGTCGCAGGCAGCCTCCAGTTCACTTTTTGCGTGCAGTTTTGCGTTCAGCGAATGGGCGAATCCGCAGAGGTTGTGCAGGATTTTCTGCCGCTCGCTCGCGTCCTTGATGATCTGGGTTTCGCGAATCATCGAGCGGATCGCGACCATCATTTCCCCCCAGGCTTTGCGTGCTTCGTACCAGCGGTCATAGCAGGCGTTGTTGCGAAAACTCATGAAAATCGACAGCGACAGACCGAGCAGGGTGAAGGGCGTCGCGTTCACCTTGGCAAAGTAGTTGGGTTGCAGGGTTTCAACGAGCACGATGACGGCGGCCAGCAGCGTCACCATCAGACAGCGCAACGCAATCTTCTTGGCGATCGAGCCCTTGAGCGACGTGAGGATGTTGATCAGATTGGGCTTGGGTCGGACGATCATTGTGTTTTGCCTGCACAGGCGCCTGCGTAGAAGCGGGGCGCTGTTCACGGTTTGAAGGCGCGCAGGCTAAAAGCAACCCGGCGGGGTGTCCAATCACTATGTATGACCAAGTGATCGATAGAGTCTATGACGGGGTTTGCCAATAGCCAATCCGGACGCCCTCAGCAGAGTCCGGGTAGCTTCGCGAGTGTCCGCGCGTTTTACGGCGTACCAAACATCGCCGTCCAGTAAATCCCCGAATCACTCTTCGGGTCCACCGCATACGCCGCGCCCAACTCCTGGTACTGAGGGTTCATCAGGTTGGCGCAGTGACCGGGGCTGGCGACCCAGCCATCGACCACCTTGCGCACAGTGTCTTGCCCGGCAGCGATGTTCTCGCCGATCAGCTGACCGCTGTAACCCGCCAGTTCTGCGCGGTCACCCGGCGTGCGGCCATCGCGGTCCTTGTGGTCGAAATAGTTGTTGTTGGCCATCGACCGCGAATGGGTCTCGGCCGCCGTCGCCAATATGGCGTTCCAGGTCAGCGGCGTGGCGGCGGCGAAGGATTGCGTGCCGCACTGGCGCGGCCGACCGCGTGCGACATTCAGTTCGGCCAGCAATTTCTGGCCTTCGGCCTGCCAGTCGCCTAGCCGTGCGCTCAACAATGGACGGGCCAGCACAATGCGCCATTCACGGTCCTGGCGGCTCACACCCACGTCGACGAATTGCGGGTCCAGCACGATCTGGCAAAAGCTCTCCTGGATCGCTTTCATCGCCGACGCCGCATCACGTGGCCCGGACAGGCTGATCGCCTGCACATTCTTCATCGGATAATTCGCGGCGACCATGGCCTGTTGCAGATTGACGACGCTGGTGGCGGACAACGCCAGCCGCGGATCACCCGCCAGCGGCGGCAGTTCCGCCGATACCTCACCCCCGCAACGCTGCACCTGGCTGCGGTAATCGTTGATCGAATCGATCAGTTGTTTCTCGTCAGCCGCCAGCGCCTTCGCGGCGAACAGCAAGCCCAATGACAACGTGGCAAGACGCAAAACGGATGACAGGACACGCATGGAAATCTCCCTTGATCTGACTGCGCCCATGATGCGCGATGACACCCCCGTGAGCGCAATGCCTTTTCGCGCCGAAATACAGGTTGTTGGCCGTCTGTCGGAATGAAATCTGGCAACTACAATCAAGCCATGGCGCCCGAAAGACGTGCTGTGCGTCGACATTTTGTTGCTTGAATCCAGTCCACTCAGAAGGGTCGATCATGCGATTAATCTGGATAGCAATCTGCTGTGCAATCACGCTACTCGGCGGCCAGGCATTGGCGACTGAACAGGAACAAAAAAAGGAAGTGGCCGAAGACAAGGCCGAAGTGCTGGAACAGAAAGCGGCGGAGAAGGGTGCCGATCTGCCGGTGCCCAAGTCCGAAGCGATTACCACCTCCGAAGTGCAGGCCGTCGATCCGGCCGGTGCATCACCGCTGGACGATGCAATCACCTGCCTGGCGCGCTCGATCTACTGGGAAGCCAAAGGCAAATCGACCGCCGACATGGAAGCCGTCGCCAGCGTGGTCATGAATCGCCTGGGTCATGAGGGTTTTCCGGACACGGTGTGCGCGGTGGTCAAACAGGGTTCTGAAACGAAGAACTGCCAGTTTTCCTGGTGGTGTGACGGGCGTTCCGATCAGGTCCAGGAAGAAACCCAATACGCGATCGCCAAGGAGATCGCGCGCAAGGCGCTCAACAAGCAGCTCAACGATCGAACCAACGGCGCCATGTATTTTCACGACCGCAATGTGAAACCCGATTGGGCCCGGAAGTACATCAAGACCACCGAGACCAGCATGTTTCTCTTTTATAAGCCCAAAGGGGGGGACGCTCGATAGAGGGTTGTCATCGGGGTGTCATCGAACCCATGTAAAAATTCCTGCAAACCGTCTTGAGCGTTCAGCGGACCTGTGTTGGCTGACAGATGAATTTTGCAAGGAATACCCCAATGAAAGGAGACGCCTCCCTGTTTGCGGCCATTGACCTGGGCTCCAACGCGTTTCGCATGATGATCGGCCAGTCGGTCAAACGAAACCAGCAACTGGTGATCCAGGAAGTGAAGACCCTGCGTGAGCCGGTTCGACTGGCGGAGGGGTTTCAGGGCGGCGCGCTGGACGAAATGGCGCTGGATCGCGGATGGCAGGCACTCGCGCGATTTGGCAAAAAACTGC
The DNA here is from genome assembly GCF_018502625.1 of Pseudomonas hormoni. Lineage (NCBI taxonomy): Bacteria > Pseudomonadati > Pseudomonadota > Gammaproteobacteria > Pseudomonadales > Pseudomonadaceae > Pseudomonas > Pseudomonas hormoni. Next base: position 2,827,413 of record NZ_CP075566.1, on the reverse strand, counting down.
GCGGCTTCGAGCCCGGTCGTGTGCGGGCGGTGGCCACCAGTGCGGTGCGCGAAGCTGACAATGCCCAGCTGTTTCTGGCCAGCGCGGAACGGCACCTGGGATTCCGCATTGACGTGATTTCCGGGCATGAAGAAGCCCGATTGGTGTACGCGGGCGTGGCCCATACGGTTCCCGGCACCGAGCGCAAGCGACTGGTCATCGACATCGGCGGCGGCTCCACGGAATTGATTCTGGGGCAGGGCGCTCAACCGCTGTTGACCGAGAGCATCGCCATCGGCAGCGGCACCTTTGGCGCGCGCTACTTTCAAGGCGGCCGCATCACCGCTCCGGCGCTGCTGGAGGCCGAGCGTGTCGCCACACTGCAGTTCGAACGCGTGGCGCGCCGTTATCGCACGCTGGGCTGGCAGCAAGTCATCGGCTCTTCAGGAACCGCACGCATGCTGGCCAAAGTCCTCAAGGCCAACGGTTTGAACGACGATGGCCAGAGCGGTATCACCTACAGCGGCCTGCTGCGCCTGTCGTTGCGCCTGCTGGAAGTGGGGCACGTCAAACAACTCAGGCTGGCCGGTCTGCAAAACCATCGCCTGAGCATCCTGCCGGGCGGACTGGTACTGATGCTGGCGGCGTTCAAGGTCTTCGGCGTTTCGCACATGACACCGTCCGAGCCCGGCTTGCGGTTCGGCGTGCTGCACGGGTTGATGACCAGGCACTAGCGACCGCCCACTCGACTTTGGCCGAAACCTACCACTGATTGTCTCGTGAGCCAGTGCGCTTCACTTCCAGCCAGCCGCACACTCCTTGCCAAGCTCAGGACCCCCTCCTGTGCACTCAGGGAGAAACCCGATGCCCCACAAAGGAAGCTGCCTCTGCGGTCAGATCACCTATGAGATCCACGGTGAACTGACCGATATCCTTAACTGCCACTGCTCTATGTGCCGCAAACTCCACGCCTCGGCTTTCCGCACCCGTGCCAAGGTGCTGACGAAGGATTGGGTGACGTTGAGCGGGGCAGAGCTGCTGACGTTTTACGAGTCGTCGCCCGGTGAGAGAAAAGGCTTTTGCTCGGTCTGTGGATCGAGTCTCTACACGAAGTTCGATGCCAATCCGCAGGTATTGGGGTTTCCGCTGGGTACGCTGGACAGCAACCCCGGCGCGGCGGCAACGCGTCATGTGTTTGTCGCGAGCAAGGCGCCGTGGTTCGAGATCACGGATGGGTTGCCACAGCTCGCCGAGTATTGATCTCACTGGCGTTTCGTCGGCTCGTGGAGGTGTCGCGAGGTATTTTCAGACCGGGTGGAGGTGACTGGCGTACAGTGCAAGCTCGAATGACCGGAAACCTGTCATACCACCTTTAAGGTCAATGGAGGCTGCCACCCGTGCACCACATCGGTCTCATCGTTTACCCCGGTTTTCAGGTGCTGGGCCTGGCCATGTGTGCGGCGTTCGAAATGGCCAATGGCGCCGTCGACGAACCGGTGTACAGCCTCACTTTGTTATCGGAGCACGGTGGAACGGTGCAGACCTCCGCCGGTTTCGGCGTGGAGACCGCGGCGTTCGACCATCGCACATTCGACACGCTGCTGGTGATGGGTGACAACCTGATCCGGCCCATCTCGCCCGGCATGGTGGAATTTTTGCGCCGTGCCAGTCGGACCACCCGACGCCTGGGTTCCATTTGCACTGGCGCCATCGCGCTGGCTGAAGCCGGTCTGCTCGATGGCCGACGGGCGACCACGCACTGGTGTCATGCGCCGGCATTGCAGCGGGCGTACCCGAAAGTGAGGGTGGAAGAAGACCGGATCTTCATCAACGACGGTAACGTCTGGACTGCGGCGGGCATGAGTGCGTGCGTCGATCTCGCGCTGGCGCTGGTTGAAAAGGATCTGGGCGCCGAAGTGGCGCGGCGTGTGGCCCGGCAATTGGTGGTTTACCACCGACGCGCGGGCGGGCAGTCGCAATTTTCGGTGATGCTCGAACTCGAGCCCAAGACTGACCGCATCCAGTCCGCGCTGATCTACGCCAAGCAGAACCTGAAGTCCGAGCTGTCGGTCGAGGCGCTGGCCAGCGCAGCCAACCTCAGCCCGCGACAGTTCAGCCGCGTCTTCCATGCCGAAACGGGTCAATCACCGGCCAAGGCCATCGAGAACCTGCGAGTGGAGGCCGCGCGTCTGATGATGGAAACCGGCCGGCATGCCATCGATGTGGTGGCGACAGAGACCGGGTTTGGTGATCGGGAACGTATGCGTAGAGCGTTCATTCGCGCGTTCGGCCAACCGCCGCAAGTCATCCAGCGCGCCAATCGGAGTTGATGCCGGAGAATCTATGGTCGAGCGCTTTACTGTGGCGAGGGAGCTTGCTCCCGCTCGACTGCGTAGCAGTCGCAAATCCAAGTGATTTACAGAAACGGTTTGTCCTAAAAGGTTGCGTATTCGACATTCAAGACAAAATATTATTGCCGTAATCTGGTCCTCGTTGAAACCCATTCCCCAACGAGATCACCGCCATGACCATCGTCAAAGCCGCCGCCGTCCAGATCGCTCCTGTGCTCTACAGCCGTGAAGGGACTGTAGAAAAGGTCGTCAACAAGATCCGTGAACTCGGTGAGAAGGGCGTGCAGTTCGCCGTTTTCCCGGAAACCATCGTGCCGTACTACCCGTATTTCTCCTTTGTGCAGGCTCCGTTCAAAATGGGCGCCGAGCACTACAAACTGCTGGACCAGGCCGTCGTCGTCCCTTCCGCGACCACCGATGCAATCGGCAAAGCCGCGAAAGAAGCCAATATGGTGGTGTCCATCGGCGTCAACGAACGCGATGGCAGCACCCTCTACAACACTCAGTTGCTGTTCGATGCGGACGGCACCCTGATTCAGGCACGACGCAAGATTTCGCCGACCTATCACGAACGCATGATCTGGGGCATGGGCGACGGTTCCGGTCTGCGCGCTACCGACAGCGCCGTCGGCCGCATCGGCCAGTTGGCCTGCTGGGAACATTACAACCCGCTGGCGCGTTATGCCTTGATCGAAGACGGCGAGCAGATTCATGCCTCGATGTACCCGGGTTCATTTGCCGGCCCGCTGTTCACCCGCCAGATGGAAGTCAGCATTCGCATGCACGCGCTGGAATCGGCGTGCTTCGTGGTGAACTCGACGGCCTGGTTGTACCCGGAACAGCAGGCGCAGATCATGGCCGATACCGGTTGCGAGATCGGCCCGATCTCCGGCGGCTGCTACACCGCGATCATCGATCCGCAAGGAGAGGTTGTTGGCGCACTGACCGAAGGTGAAGGCGAGGTGATCGCGGATATCGACTTGTTCCAGATCGAAATTCGCAAGCGCCAGATGGATGGCCGCGGTCACTACAGCCGTCCGGAAATCCTCAGCCTTAACATCGACCGCACGCCCCATCGTCATGTGCATGAACGCAATGCTCAACCGACGCTGGCCGGCACTGCTCAAGCTGAAGAGGTGTGATCACTCCTTGCTGGCGATGGCGATTTAAAGGTCGCCTTCGCTGGCAAGCCATGCTCCTACGGAGCGGGGGATGGATAGGGATTGGGGACTGACGCTAATCCTGTAGGAGCACGGCTTGCCGGCGAAGGCATCTTTGAAATCGCCTTCGCCGGCAAGCCATGCTCCTACGAAAAGTGGTCAGGTCTTACAGTTCCATACCCAAAAAGATCAACGTATTGCCATGGGCCTCGGCTGCGGCGCGCTGGTTGTAGCTGTCGCGATGCGAGCAGTTGAAGCCATGCTCGGCTTCCGGGTATACGACGATTTCCACGTTATCGTTGTTGTCGAAGCGCTCGGCGATTTTCTCGACGGCTTCTAGCGGAATGTGGCTGTCCTGCTCACCGAAATGCATCAGCAGCGGCACTTCGATTTCATCGGCACGGTCCAGTTGGTTCTGGATGCCGCCGCCGTAGTAGGCGATGGCCACGTCCACCAGCCCGTTGGCGGCGGTGTGGTACGAGAGCAGGCCGCCAAAGCAGTAGCCGATGGACGCGATCCCGCCGTCCAGGCCCGGTTGGGCTTTCAGGGCGTCGATGGCCAGTTCGATGTCCTTCTGCGCCTTGCCGACGTCGGTGGCGTTCATCAACTCGACCGCGCGCTTCCAGCCGGCTTCGTCGTAGGTCAGTTCGATACGGTGGCCGCTGCGCCAGAACAGGTCCGGCGCGATCACCAGGTAGCCGTCGGCGGCGTATTGCTCGGCGACGGAACGGATGTGTTCGTTGACGCCGAAGATCTCCTGGATCAGTACGATACCCGGGCCTTTCTGGGTATGCGGAATGGCCAGGTAAGCGCCGAATTTACCTTCGGCGCTGTCGATCTCGATCCATTGGGTGGTCACGCTCATGGTGGCTCCTGTCTACGCAAGTGAGGTGGGAGGTGCAGCTTGCCACATTAACATTTCAGCGATTGTTGCGACGCCAGAAGAATCGAGCCAGCAACGTATCGAGGCTGAGCTTGCCGGCACCCGAGAGCAACAGCGGCATCAGGGCGGCGAGGTAGATCAGCGGCAGCTTGAAGTTGCCGTGCCCTTTGTTGGTGATGGCATAACCCTGGGCAAGCTCACTCAATGTAGACCAATCGGCCGGCCAGTGAACGGCAGCGGTCGCAACGACAGTCACCACGATCAACGCGATGGCGGAAATCCGCGTGCCCAGTCCGACCAGTATGGCGAGGGCAAAAATCAGTTCGGCCCACATCGACAGCTCCCAGTTCAGTGTGGCCGGCACGTGGTCGAAGGGAAACGGAAAGCGGTCCTGGATGTCGGCGAACCAGTTTTCGCCATTCCACTTTTCAAGGCCGGATTCGAAAAACTCCCAAGCGATGAACACCCTTAAGGTCAGGGGGGCGAGCCAGCTTCCGGCACGATCAAGGTTCAGGTGCAGGCCTTTCACGGCCGACGAGATTGCAGCGTTCATGGACGTGGTCTCCGTTCAGTCAGGGATGCGGGGCCCGACGGCCCTGCGCAGGGGTTACTCGCTGGCGCCGCACTTGCCTTCGCCGCATTTGCCTTCAGCCGGTTTTTCAGCGGTGTCCGCCTGGGCCTGGCTGTAGCCGTGGGCCAGTTGTTTCATGCTGAACGCTTCGGACTCGGAAGCGGACGCGACGTTGGACAGGGCCAGGCCGCCAGCAATGATCAGGCCGAGGGTCAGGGAAGAAGTCGAGAGCTTGAACATGGTGATACTCCGTAGCATTGAGTGAGTTGAGCGCTTTGATCGGCTGAGCCAATCGACAGGCACATTTCATCAATCGGGTGTATCTGCGATGTGTCGTGGGTGCGGGGTTTTATGGGCGGGGTGTGTCAAGGGCGGCTCTGTATACACACTGATACACAGATAGCGCAGATCCCTGTGGGAGCGGGCTTGCCCGCGATGAGGCCGGCAAATCCAGTATTGATGTCGTCTGACACACCGCTATCGCGGGCAAGCCCGCTCCCACAGGGAGTAGAGGTGTTAATGAGATTGTGCTCAGGCAATCTGTGATCCGCTGCTGACCGCCAGCGTCTAGCGTCAGTGTCCCCGCAATCCCATGGGGCGAGACTTCGGAACCCGGCATGCAAGCGCTGTTGAACGAGATCCTTGACGCAGTTCGTCCCCTGATCGGTCAGGGCAAGGTGGCTGATTACATTCCTGCCCTTGGCACGGTGCCGGCCAATCAGCTTGGCATCGCCGTGTATGGCAACGACGGCGAACTGTTTTGCGCCGGCGACGCCCACACGCCGTTCTCGGTGCAGAGTATTTCCAAGGTGTTCAGCCTGGTGCAGGCCATCGACCATTCCGGCGAAGCCATCTGGCAGCGCCTGGGCCACGAACCTTCCGGCCAGCCGTTCAACTCGCTGGTGCAACTGGAGTTCGAGCGCGGGCGCCCGCGCAATCCGTTTATCAACGCCGGCGCGCTGGTGATCTGCGACATCAACCAGTCGCGTTTTGCCGCACCGGCGTTGTCGATGCGCGACTTTGTCCGGCGCCTGTCGGGCAACCCGCAGGTGATGGTGGACGGCAAGGTCGCCGAGTCCGAATACCAGCACCGTGCGCGCAACGCCGCCATGGCGTACCTGATGCAATCCTTCGGCAATTTTCACAACGATGTCGAAGCGGTATTGCGCAGCTACTTCAGTCATTGCGCCCTGCGCATGAGCTGCGCGGACCTGGCCCGGGCGTTCTGCTTCCTGGCCAACGACGGTTTCTGCAAACACAGCGGCGAGCAGATCCTAAGCCCCCGCCAGACCCAGCAAGTCAACTCGATCATGGCCACCAGCGGCCTTTACGACGAAGCAGGCAACTTCGCCTATCGCGTCGGCCTGCCCGGCAAGAGCGGCGTGGGCGGCGGGATCGTCGCGGTGGTGCCGGGGCAGTTCACGGTGTGCGTCTGGTCGCCGGAACTGAACACGGCCGGTAACTCACTCGCGGGCATGGCCGCGCTGGAGCTACTGAGCCAGCGGATTGGCTGGTCGGTGTTCTGACCCCGTCGGCGTGGTCTTTAGTTTTTTCGTCGGATTGGATCTTTTACCCGGCACTGATCGTTCGTATTGTCCGCGCCTTTGACGCAGTGCGTCGGGGGCGTAAGGGAATGGCGATGAATTTCACGTGGCGGCGCAAAACCACCGAGTACAACGTCGAACTGCCCTTTGCGGCGAGCGAGCCGACGGTCACGGCAGGCGCCGATGAAGTACTGCTGGCCGACCGCAAAGCCGAGTTGCGCGATCGCGATTTTTTCCGCGGCCTGGCGCAACACCTGCTGATCTGCGGCAACTCGCTGTCGCCGGTCAGCGAATCGTTCTCGATGCTCAACCAGCGCCTCAAACTCAATCACCAACGGGCGGAAACCGTCGCCCGCGCCGCCATCGACAACCGTGAGCAGGTCAGCCACCTGCAGGAACAATCGCGGGTCATGGCGGCGGGGCTGGACGCGCTGGAAGGCGTGATCACCCATCTGGTGGGCCGTGCCAGCGAGATCGACCGCATCGTTGACCTGATCAGCGACATCGCCCGCAAGACCAACCTGCTGGCACTCAACGCGGCCATCGAAGCCGCCCGCGCCGGGGACACCGGACGTGGATTCGCGGTGGTGGCCGGGGAAGTGCGGCTGCTGGCGGAAAAGACCGCCGAAGCCACGCGGGAAATCGTCAAGGAAACCACGGCCATCCAGCAGGAAATCAGCCAGGCCAAACAGGCGATTTCGCAACAGAGCCAGGTCTCAAACGCCTTCGGCGCGGTGATCGACAAAACCGCGGAAGCCATGGCCGGCATGTACGGTGAGGCGCAGCAGATGCAGCGCGAAATCGACCAGTCGCACCTGCTGTCTGACGTCGAACTGGCCAACCTGCAAGAACTGACGCTTAAAGTCACGGTGTACGACCGCCTGCTCAACCCCAAGCCGCATTCACCGCTGACCCTGCCCGACGAAACCGAGTGCCTGTTCGGCCAGTGGTACTACGGTGATCAGAACCAGAACCAACAGCGCGATGCCGATTTTCGGCGGATGGAAGTGCCGCATCGACTGGTTCACAGCAGCGGTCAGGCCGCGCTCGACGCCCATGGTCGGGGCGAACTGGAAGAGGCGCTCAAGCACGTGGGGCAGATGGAAGAAGCGAACGCGGCCGTGATGCGCACGGTCAAGGGATTGCTGCACGTGCGGCTGCAATCCCCGATCGGCCGTTGAGTCAGAGCGGCAGTGCCTCGACCTGGTTGCACAGGTGCGCAAGTGTTTGATCATCAAGCACCGTGGTGATCTGCAGATGCTCGTGCGCCTGAAACAGATTCATCGCATTCCGGGTCCGTTTGCCGACGATGCCGTCGACAGGGCCGGGATGCCAGCCTAGGTAGCTCAAATAGGCCTGCGCCATCCGGATCCTCAGGTCCGGCGTCCCGCCATAGGAGAACTTCTGATACGCGGCGCTGAGCCGCAAGTCATAGTTGTTGATGGCGTAGCCGAATGCCTGCCGGTTAATGACGATCCGAGGATTTTCCTATACATTTTCTGACCGCCCCTTGCATGGTGAAACCGCTTCATGTCTCTTGCGCTCGAACGTCTAGTCGCTGGCACCCCAATTCCTTTCGCTGGTAACCGCGTCACCGTGGTCAGCCCCGAACTGGCCTTGCGCTTTCAGCCCGGGGACCACCTGCTGGTGGAGCAGGTCAGCGGCGAGTTGTTGCTGATTCCCGTCGCGGACCAGAAAGCGGCGGCGGTAGCGATCGAGCGGGCCGAAGAGGCCTTTACCGCGATGTCCGCCGTTTCGGATCAGGCAATCAGTGAGTTCTTCGACTTCTTTGCCCAGCGCCTTGAAGATCAGGACTGCTGGAACTTGATCGAGGCTGCCAACCTCGCCGACATCGAGTGGGCCAAGTCACGTGGCCGCTCGACCACGCGCTTGCTGGCCGATGAGCGCATGCGCCGCGACATGATCGCGGGCCTCAGGGCGTGGCGCGATGCGTCCGCCACGCGCGGCAAAGTGATCAGCTGCGTCGAGCATGACGGCTGGAAAGTCGAGCAGGTGGTTTCGCCCCTGGGCATCGTCGCCTTCGTCTTCGAAGGCCGGCCTAATGTCTTCGCCGATGCCGCTGGTGTGCTGCGTACCGGCAACACCGCCGTGCTGCGCATTGGCAGCGACGCCTTGGGCACGGCGCAAGCCATCGTTAACCACGCGTTGAACCCGGCATTGAGCGACGCCGGGTTGCCGGTGGGCGCGGTGTCGCTGGTGGAAAGCGTCAATCACGCCGCCGGTTGGGCGATGTTCGCGGACCGGCGCCTGTCGCTGGCGGTGGCCCGTGGATCGGGGCGTGCCGTCAGCCAATTGGGCAGCATCGCGCAGCAGGCCGGCACCGCTGTCAGCCTGCATGGCACCGGTGGCGCCTGGCTGATCGCCGACAAGGACGCCGACGCCAAGCGTTTTGCCGCTGTCGTGCGCAATTCTCTCGACCGCAAAGTCTGCAACACCCTGAACGTTTGCCTGATTCACCGCGATCGCGCCGCCGAACTGGTGCCGCTGTTTCTGCACGCCTTGAAACAGGCTGGTTCCGCACGGGACGAGGGTTGCAAGTTGCACATCGTCGAGGGCAGCGAGTCGTTCCTGCCTTACGACTGGAGGAAAGCGAAGGTCGACGTCTGCCGCGCCGAAGGTTATCAAACGGAAGCATTGGCCGAACCGCTGCCCGAGGATCAATTGGGCCGCGAGTGGGAATGGGAAGAAACCCCGGAGGTCAGCCTGAAAATCGTTGACGATCTGGGCAGCGCCATCGCCTTGTTCAACCGCTACAGCCCTCAATTCACCGTGTCGTTGATCAGTGAGAATGCCGAAGCCCATGAGCGTTTCTACAACGCGGTCAACGCGCCTTTTGTCGGTAACGGCATCACCCGCTGGGTCGACGGTCAATACGCGCTGAACAAACCGGAACTGGGGCTTTCGAACTGGGAGAGCGGCCGCCTGTTTGCCCGCAGCGCGATTCTCTCGGGTGATGGTGTGTTTACGATTCGCAGTCGCATGACGCAGGTGGATCTGTCAGTCAAACGCTGAGTACCCCGACCACCGACGCAGGTCGCACTATAATTTAGGGTGTCTGCGTCTGCGTTTCGACAGAGGGCTCCGCCATGAAAAATCATTCCTTAGATCATTACTCTCATCAACTGGGAATAATCGCGCACGACGCGTGGCTGACCGCTCGGGTGAAGTCAGCCCTGACGCTGGCCGATCCTGCCCTCAGTTTGCAAGTCCATGTCAAAACACTTGCAGGAACGGTAGTGTTGAGTGGTCGCGTCAATACCCATAAACAGTGTGAGCAGGTCGTTGCGCTGGCCCGCACGGTTCATGGTGTCAATGAAATCGATGCCAGGGAATTGGTGACTCACGTGTTCACGCCCGGAAGCGTTCCAACACCGCCAGACGCCGAGGAAAACTCGGAGATCCGGCCATCATCGTCAGGTAAGCCGGACGACAAATAAATCTGGATTCAGCGCTCCCGTGAACCGGGGGCGCTGCATCGGGTGCCGACATGGATCAAGCCGCTTCCATCGCGTTGCTGTGCACGGCGCAGGTGCTCGGGTGTTCTACTAGCGACACGAACGTGCGGCTGTTGGCGTCCAGCGCATCGACCGAACCGGTTTCAATGTCGTAGACCCAGCCATGCAGGTTCAGCAGGCCTTTTTCCTGAGCCAGCCGCACACTCGGATGAGTCTGGATGTTGGCCAGTTGGGCGATGACGTTTTCCCGCACCATCGAACTCACTTTCGCCGCATCGTTGGCATGAGGGCGCGATTCATTGATCACTTTCGCCGACTCGGCGTGTTGCAACCAGCCGCTGACGGCGGGCAGGTGGTCCATGCATTTGCACGAGGCGACGGCGGTCATGGCGCCGCAGTCCGAATGGCCGCAGATCACGATGTCGGTGACGCCCAGCACGGCCACCGCGTATTCGACCGTGGCCGATACACCGCCCGGATGCGGGCTGTAGGAGGGCACGATGTTGCCGGCGTTACGGATCACGAACAGTTCGCCGGGTTCTTGCTGGGTCAGCAGTTCCGGCACGACACGGCTGTCGGAACAGGTGATGAACAGCGTGCCGGGGTGTTGCGTGGTGGCCAGGTGTTTGAACAGGTCAGTGCGTTGCGGAAAGGCTTCCTTCTGGAACTTCAAAAAACCTTCGATCAGCGTTTTCATTGCGATGTCCTCATGGGTGAGTCGGGTTTGGCCCGCACCTCTGTGCGGGCCGGTATCCACTTAGAAAGGACGCAGTGGCAGGAATTTGCCGTCCAGGGTGATTACTGCGCGGGAGCCGCCTTCCGGGTCTTCGACTTTCTTCATGTCGAGCTTGAAGTTGATCGCGCTGATGATGCCGTCGCCGAATTGCTCATGAACCAGGGCTTTCAAGGTGGTGCCGTAAATCTGGATCATCTCGTAGAAGCGATAGATGGTCGGGTCGGTCGGGACACCCGAAAGGCTGCCGCGCAGCGGGATGATCTGCAGGCGGGCCACGGCGTCGGCGTCCAGGTCGAGTTTTTCGCCAATCACTTTGGCGGCGGCTTCCGGCAGTGGATGCTGACCGAGCAGGGCGGCGGTGACGTAGGCCAGGCCGAGGCCGGTGCCGTCGGTCAGGTCCTGCCAGGACAGGTTTTTGCGCGCCTTGGCGTCGAGGATCGACGTGGTCAGGGCCAGACTCGGGTCGTTGTAAGCGTGGGACTGTTGCATGGGGTTTCTCCTGTCGGCGTGGTGTTGCTTGGGTGTGAAGCTATCTTCTGCCGATTGATTCATAGCGTCCAAGACCGATATACAATGCTATGCATAAGTCCTGCCTATAGGTTGAACCCTGATGTTGCTCCGACATTTGCGTTATTTGCTGGCGGTCGCCGACCACGGCGTTTTCACCCGTGCTGCCGAGGCGCTGCACGTGTCGCAGCCGACCTTGTCGCAGCAGATCCGCCAACTGGAAGAAACCCTGGGAGTGAGCCTGTTCGACCGCACCTCGCGCACGGTCAAACCGACTGACGCGGGCGAGGCCTACATCGAATGCGCAAGGCGGGTGCTGGTGGAACTGGAGGCGGGCAAACGGGCACTTCATGACGTGAAGGATTTGTCCCGCGGGGCGTTGCGGCTGGCGATGACACCGACCTTCATGGCGTATCTGGTCGGGCCGTTGGTGCGCGACCACGTGGCGCGGTATCCGAACATCCACCTGCAGATTTTCGAGCTGTCGATGAGCGACATCGAGGCCGGGCTGCTGGATGACTCACTGGATATCGCCATTGCGTTTGATGAGGTCAGGAACGCCGACATCGAGACGATCCCGGCCTTTACCGAGACGCTGGGGGTGATGGTGGGGCGCAATCATCCGTTGTACGAAAGCCGTGTCGCGCTAACCGCCGAAGCGGTGGCGCAGTTGGAGTTTGCGTTACTGGCGCAGGACTTTGTCACCCGCACCCGTATCGATGAGTACTTCGCCCGGGAGCGGATCACGCCAAAAGTGGTGATCGAGGTGAGCTCGGTGAGCACGTTGCTGGAAGTCATCCGGCACGCGGCCATCGCCACCATCCTTCCGGAGGCCATCGCTACTCAGGAGCGCGTGTTGCACAGGATTCCTTTGCAGGGTGAGGCTCCCAAGCGTGGGGCTGCGCTGTTGCGACGTAAAAACAATTATCACAGTGCGGCGTCGGTAGCCTTTATGGATCTGGTATTGGGAACAGCCGAGTCGCCGACGTCAATCATCGACTGACTGGCACACACCATTGGGAGCCTTGCCGGTGGAGGTCACGGCCACCGAGTCGTCATCGGCCAGGACGATGGACAGCGTGATACCGGAGCCCTTGGCTTCGAAGTGGCGATCGTTGATGGCTTTGGTATCGGCTTCCTTATTGTTGATCATCACCGGCCCGTCCTGATCCGCCTGGACGAGGAACTTGCCGGGGCACTCCACCGCGAATGACGGGACACCCGTGACGCTGTTTGCCTGAGCAGCACTCGTCATCAGCAGCAACAGCAGGAATTTCAGGTTGATTTTCATCGCAAGTCTCCAGAGACCAACAGCGGATACGCTTAACGATAGCTTTGTTTCGCTCAGTGGAGATAAACAAAAAGGCCCCGCTCGATCATTCGAGCGGGGCCTTTTTAAAGTGTTGGATTATCAGTAGAACCGGTCAATCACCCGAACTTCATTCTGGTTCTGCATCGAGGCCCAGGCCTGTTTCAGCGTTTGCAGAACATTACCGATGAAGTCCTTGTCGGCTGCGGCTTTTTTGCCGACATAGCCCTGGCCGCGACGGTACATCTTCAGTCGGGCCAGCAGGTTCTGGTTGTTCTGGTCGAACTCGGCTTCATGGGCATGCGGCGACAGGCAGTCGATATGCACCTGGCCCGACTTGCTGATCCACAGGATATGGCTGTCATGGCTGTCTTTTTGCACAGCGAACATACGAGCCAGTTCATCGATGGTGGGTTGATTGTTCAGATTCATAATAAAGCCCCTTGACCATTTGGTGATCTTTCAAAGTTGATTCGCTAATACAGGTAGCCCATCGGTTAGTTGATCCCTGGCACCGAAACCAGGACGTCAGCGGTCGGCCGCCGAAATGACGGGGTTCCGCGTCTGTTGCATGTAGTCGTGTTGAATAACTGCTACGCAATAGCGTCACAACGAAGAGAAGCAGCGAAAACCTTCAGGCCACTACCGACGTTTTCAGGGTCGGCCACAAGCTTCTTGAGGATTGATCGCCAGCGCTTCTCGTCCTTGTACTGGACGTTCGGGCCAGGTCAGCTTCTTCAATCTGCCTTGTGGGCAGCGTGTATCCGGGAAAAACAGCTCGGCGGTCAGACGAGCTTGCTCAAACATGTTGCCGTACTCCCGATCGGGGAGATGTCTGCATCATGCAAGGGCAAATCGGAGGCGTCAACGGTTTTGTAGTGATTATTTTCAAGCACTACATATTGTCGGACAAAGCTGTTTGGAATGAAGAAGAGGAACCGGAAAGGGCCACTCAGGACGATGGCGGCAAGCTTTGGAAGCGGTAAAAGGTGCAGGGAAAATCGTCCACCGCCTGTTGATGCCGTGTGTACGCGCCATTGGTGAGATCGTCTATCACGCCCGCCCAGAACAAACGCGCGGACTGATTGGCGTCGATGTGGAAAATCTGCCATTGACCGGGGAGCTGGCTCAAGAGGGTGGAAATGACAAACGTCGCGACACCTTGGCCACGAAAGCGGCGGCTGACAAACAGGTAGCCAATGTTGTGCTCGGCACCGGGAAGATGGGTGTGATCGTCCACGGTCACGAAACCGGCCAGTTCCCCGTCGACCTTGATCAGATACGGGCGGGTGGCAGGGTTGCGCCAGTAATCCTGTTGGTCCTGGATATTGAAGAAACCATTCGCACCGATTTTCAGCGGTAGCCATTCACTGAAGTCGTGCAGGTAGAACTGCATCAGGTTTTCAATGGTTTCCAGTTCATCGCGCTGTGCGGCGTGCAGTTCAATCGAGGGCATGCGGGCTCGCTCCTGTCTCAGCGGATCTGATGAACAGTAGACCATCGCTCGATCACGCCTTGCTTGCCGGTTTCGCTGCGCGTTTGCTAGCGCTCCCGGGTTTGCGCTTGGCCGGTTTGCGTTTGTTTTTCCACGGTGCGGCGCCGCGTCCGGCAGGGCTTGCCGGGCCGTTGATGGTCAGGCTGAGGCCGGCGCAGCGGGCAACCTGCTTGCTCATCCACGCGGCTTGTTTGGTGACGAACTCTTCCAGGCTCATTTCGCCGCTTTGCACCATGTCCAGCGCCTGTTCCCAGATCGCCGTGGTGCCCGGATCGGCAATGGCGCGCGGCACCGCATCGATCAGGCTGAAAGCGGCTGGCGTCGCGGCCAGCGCCTTGCCGTTCTTGATCAGGTAACCACGGTCGAGCAGGCCCTGGATGATCGAGGCGCGGGTGGCTTCGGTGCCAATCCCGGTGGTGTCCTTGAGTTTCTGCTTGAGCAGCGGGTCTTCCACCAGTTTGGCGACGTTCTTCATCGCCTTGATCAGGTCACCTTCGGTGAACGGTTTGGGCGGTTGGGTCCAGAGGTCCTTTAGCTTCACGTCGGCTACTGCGCACTCACGCCCTTCAGCCAATGTCGGCAATGTTTGTGGCGCCGGCGCTTCGCGGCCCTTGACTGGTGCGAGGGCCTCGGGCAAGGCGCGCTTCCAGCCAGCCTCGATGATCTGCTTGCCGACGGCACGCAAGGCTTCACCGGCACAGTCGAAGTCGGCCTGGGTCCGGTCGTATTCATGATTGGGCAGAAACTGCGCCAGATAACGCGCACGGATCAGGGTGTAGACCGCTCGCTGCTTGCCCGCCAGCCGATCAAGATTCTTCGCGGCGGCAGTGGGGATGATGCCGTGGTGAGCGCTGACTTTCGCATCGTTCCATGCCCGTGAGCGCCGCTGGGGTTCCAGGTAATCCTGCAAGGCGTTGAGGGCGGGATCAGCCTGCTTCAACGCCGCCAGAATACCTGGCGCTTCACTGTGTTGACTGACCGGCAGGTAGCCACAATCACTGCGCGGATAGGTAATGACCTTGTGGGTTTCGTAAAGCGCCTGGGCGATGTCGAGCGTTTCCTGAGCGCCGAGGCCAAGCTTCTTCGAGCAGACTTCCTGCAAAGTGCCCAGATCGAAGGGCAGCGGTGCCACTTCACGCATCCGCTCGGTGCGCAGCTTGATCACCCGGGCACTCGCCGCGCTGCAAATCGCCGCCGCCGCTTGTTGCGCCAGCGTCTGGTTGAGGCAGCGATCCTGATCGTCGCAAGCGTCGGAAACCGCGCGCCACTGTGCGGTGAACGCGGTGCCATCGTGCAGCAGTTGCACGTCGATGGCCCAGTAGGCCACCGGGACGAAATCGGCAATGCTGCGGTCGCGATCCACTACCAGCCGCAGGGTCGGTGTTTGCACCCGGCCGACCGGCAATACGCCCTGATAACCGGACTGACGCCCCAGCAACGTGAACAACCGGCTCATGTTCATCCCGATCAGCCAGTCGGCCCGTGAACGTCCCAATGCCGAATGATAGAGGCTGAACGTCTCCGCTCCCGGCTTCAGCGCAGCCAACGCCTTGCGGATCGACGCATCGTCCAGCGCCGAGAGCCACAACCGCTGGATCGGCCCGCGATAACGGCAATGCTCCACCAGCTCCCGGGCGATCATTTCGCCCTCACGGTCGGCATCAGTGGCGATCACCAGGTCATCGGCCTCGCCGAGCAAGCGTTTGACGGCCTTGTATTGACTGGCGGTGCGCGGTTTGACGGTCATTTTCCATTTGTCTGGAATGATCGGCAGATCTGCCAGCACCCATCGCTTGTAGCGCGCGTCATAGGCATCCGGCGGCGCGGTTTCCAGCAGATGGCCGATGCACCAGGTCACCGTGACGTCCGTTCCCAGCCAGCAGCCGTCGCCGCGACGCCGGGCGCCGAGCACGGCCGCAATGTCTTTGGCCTGGGAAGGTTTTTCACAGAGGTACAACCGCATAACCACCATCGTTCATCAGCTGCCGGGAGGTGCACAGAATGGCGGCTGATGAGCGATGGAGCAATCTTTATCTGTATGGATGTACAGCTCGTGCATTTCGATTCATTGCAACAAGGGTCAGTAGTTCAGGTTAACCACCGGCTGCGCGAGTTTGGCGCCTGGTGTCAGTCGAAGAATGGTCAGCAAAACGCTGGTGATGACGTTGATGTCATTGTCGAACCCACCGTGGGAAGTGTCCGCCTTCACGCCCGCGCCGTAGTTCATCTTCGGCTCGTTGAAGATGTGCAGGGTTTGCGCGAGCGCGTCCGGCAGCCCACGGCCGGTTGTGGCGAAACCGGTCGGAATGCTGTTGCCCCAGTAAAAGCGGTTCCATTGTTCGGTCATGTTCCGGGCGGCAATGTTCCATAACGCCAGATCGGGGGCGCTAAAGTTCTGGCAGTTCCCGTCGAGGCTGCTGGCCATGCCCAGCAGCGGCATACGCTGCAGTTCCTCATAAGCCCGGGAAACCAGGTACAACAGCGATTTGTGGTACGCGCCAATGACGTTGTCCGTCTGTTCGCGCTGGTCGGACATCAGGTAAATGTGGAAGTCCTTGCGCTTGAGCCCGCCGTCTTCGATGACTTTGCGGTAGGTCTGGTTGGCAAAGTCGAGGGTGCACGCCGGGGCCATCAGCGTCGATGTCTCGGTCGGCAACTTTCTGGCCCACAACAGGCGGATCAAGTGGCCGTTGATCAATGAGCCGGCAGAATGACCGATCAGGTGCAGCTCGACTTTTTTCGGGCCCAGGTCGTCGACCAGTTTTTTCAGGTTGTCTGCCATTTCCACCAGGCCCCGCGGTGTGAAACCCGCAACGGCAGCGGCTTCGGCGTTCTGTTTCATCTGGCTCCACTGATCGCCACCCAGTTTCTTGGTCGCCAGCTCGACCGTGCGATCAAGGCCTTCTACGGTTTTGTCCTTGATCAGTTTCAACACGTCGCTGACGCCGCCGGCCTCGAACACGCCGGGCAGGGTGTCCTGAATGATGTCCGCCAGTGTTTCCAGCGCTCCGGTGCGCCAGGTCACGAACAGTGGATAAATACCGTTTTCGAGGAAGTAGGGTGCCATGGCGCAAATCCGGTTGATGGAGTCCTGTTCGGAGTTGAGCCCGCCATGGGCCACAATGGCGATGCGTAAAACAGAGGGTTTGCTGGACGCAGGCAGCTTGTCGTACCAGGCGCGAGGCGCTTCGTAGACGATCCGCTTGACCCCCGCCCGGACGTTTTCCACGTCCGTCAGCCGGGGGCCGATGCTGCCGTTGTTTTCCATGACGATGGTCAGGCCGTACGCCTGATCCTTGGTCAACAGTGCGGGCCCTTTGCGTTCTGAATCGCGGGCGCTGGCGGTGAATAACGAAAAGCCTTCACGCTTGGCGATGGAGCTCGACAAAGCGTTGCGAAACGGTGATTGCACATCGGCCCTGGCGCGTGACGTGCGCGAGTTTTGGGAGAGCCCGCCATGTTCGATCGGTACGCCGAGGGCCACGGTCCAGGCATCGGTGCCGTTGGCCAGCCAGTCTTCGAACGTCAGGATGGCGAAGCCCGAAAATCCCCAGTCGGTGGACCAGGAGTTCTGCACGATGAAGCCCTGACGGGTGTAGCCGATCAAGGCAAAGGCATGACCGCCCTGATTGTTTGCCGACCACTTGATCACGGGCAGTTGCGACATGCTTTCGAACGCCGCCACCGGGCTTTTTCTGCCTTTGGGTCGCATCAGCGCCCAGCCTTGATGCACATTGGCCGAGACGTAAAGCGCACCGGCTTCATACAGCGCCGCCATCATCGCGGTGACATCGTCCTTCTCGACGCGGTAGTAAACCCCCAGCGGCCGGGTCACGGCATCGGCGGCCCAATTCTCGGCGGGTGCCTCGAACGCCGGGACCGAACCATCAGGCTTGACGGTGTAGGGCCACAATTTCTGCGCGCAGACGCCATGTTTGTGCCAGCCCTTCAAAGCGCCCCGGCAGCTCGAACCCGAGTAATCCTCGCCCGGCCATTCGTCATACAGCTTGGCCAGGTGATAGAGCTGGCGCGGGCTGGTTTTGGTGGACGCGCGGTCCCGTCGCCACAACAGAAAGTTGACCACCGCCGCCAGGCCAAACCCGGTGCAGGCTCCCTCGCTGCCCTGGAACAGCACCATGTCTCTGGCCAGATACCCTGAGAGTTCGGCGGCGATGTCCTTGTCGGCGGGCCAGGAGGGCGGTAGCGACTGGATTCGTGGAGTGAACAGGCGATCACGCAGATCGAGGCGATCCGGGCGTGCATCGAGGGTGATGATCGTTTGATCGAGGGAGAATCGACTGGCCGGCATGTTGGTGACCCTCAGGTTTCTGAGACTCGAACCCCCACACCACGACGACCTGACTGCGAAGCAGGGATGTCAACGGTGCTATTGATCGTAGACGATATTTCGGCGCAGTTGAGCCGTTGGTCTATTAGGGTCTACAGACGGATAACCGTCATGGTTCCCCCCGTTCGGCTGTGAAGGCGTCGTGATGACGAAATCTGGGTTATACATGACAGAGTTGTGTTCTCAAGTGTTGGGGCCGCTGCGCGACACGTCGCGGGCAAGTCGAATCGCCGCATCGCACGCTCCCACAGGTTTACCATCGTCCCGAGGAACGCATTTTATGAAAAGCTCCGGTCCCAGTCCTGTCATCACCATCGCCGAGCAGCCCGGCTGCCTGCTGGTGAAGTTTCACGGTATTCAGGTGGCCGCGTCCACGCGCGCGCTGGTGCTGCTGGAGGCCAATTATCCTCCGGTGTATTACGTCCCGCGGGAGGACATCGCCGAGCAGTATTTTGCCCGCACCGATCACACGAGCTATTGCCCTTACAAGGGCGACGCGAGCTATTTCAGCCTGCAGATTCCGGGGCATGAGGGTGCCAATGCGGTATGGAGCTATGAAGACCCCAAAGTGTCGGTAGAACAGATTAAAAATTACGTGGCGTTCTATCCCGATCAAGTAACGTTCGAGCTTCTCAAAGACGTCGAGTGATTGAAAACGCCCTGCATTGACAGGGCGTTTTTACAATCAGGTTTTCAGTTCACGAACCGCCTGCACCAGCGTGGATTCATCAATCTGACCAATCGACGTCACCCCGGTCAACGTCATCGCCACGCGCATCTCTTTGGCGAAAATATCCAGCATGTTTTCCACCCCGCGTTGACCGTCGGCGGCCAGCGCGTACGCCATGGAACGCCCCAGCAGTACACCTTTCGCGCCCAGCGCCAGCATCCGCACGACATCGAGCCCCGAGCGGATCCCCGAGTCGACCAGCACCGTCAGGTCATTGCCCACCGCTTGCATGATCGGCGGTAATGCCTTGGTGGTGGACAGCACGCCGTCCAGCTGTCGCCCGCCATGGTTCGACACCACAATGCCGTCCGCGCCAAAGCTGACCGCGTCCCGCGCATCCTGAGGGTCGAGGATGCCTTTGATGATCATAGGGCCTTGCCAGAAATCCCGAATCCACTCCAGGTCGCTCCAGCTGATCGACGGGTCGAAGTTGTTGGCCAGCCAGCCCATGTAGTCTTCGAGGGTGACGGCTTTGCCGAGGTACTTCGAGATGTTGCCCAGGTCGTGCGGGCGCCCCATGACGCCGACGTTGAAGGCCCAGTCGGGTCGGGTCATGGCCTGCAGGATTCTTCGCGAAGACGCAAAAGGTCCGGACATGCCCGAGTGTGCGTCCCGGTAGCGCGCGCCGGGCGTGGGCATGTCGACGGTGAACACCAGGTTTTTCACCCCGGCGGCCCTGGCCCGCTCCAGGGCATTTTTCATGAAACCTCTGTCTTTCAGCACATACAGCTGAAACCAGATGGATTGTTGGGTTTGGGTCGCTACTTCCTCGATCGAGCACACTGAGACCGTTGACAGGCACAGGGGGATGCCTTTGTTTTGTGCGGCTTTGACCGCTTGCGCTTCGCCACGACGGGCGAACATGCCTGTCAGGCCGACTGGCGCGAGGATGATTGGCATTGCAAGGGGCTGGTCGAAGAGGGTGGTTTCAAGGCTCAGGGTTTCGACGTTTTTCAGAATGCGCTGACGCAGGCTGATGCCTGTCAGGTCGGCGCTGTTGGCCCTCAGGGTGTGCTCGGCATAAGCGCCGCCGTCGATGTAATCGAACAGGAAGCGGGGGAGTTTGCGGCGGGCTGCCTCGCGGTAGTCGGATGCGGATGAAATGATCATGGTGCCTCGGTCGGGTGAATGGCGGGGCGATGGGTGCATCGGGTCAGAGTAGCGAAAACGGATCGCGTTTGCGGTAATTCTGTTCACTTGAGGAAATGGATAGTGGTTTGATTTCGCGGATGGTCTTCGCACCTCCTGTGGGAGCGAGCCTGCTCGCGATAGCGGTGTGTCAGGCGACCCGTTCTTGCGGATGAGCCCAGTACCCTGTGGGAGCTGGCTTGCCAGCGATGGCTGTGTGTTGGGCGACATAGGTTTTGATGGTGTACATATCCGTTGTTGCGGTAACGGCCGCTAATGGTTTCGCCCTTACGGCGAGTCACTTTGGAAAAGCGCCAAAGTAACCCGCCGTAAGGGCGGAACCAATATCAGCCGTTACCGCAGAAACGGATATACCCCCCCAATCGCTTGGCGGATGTCAGTTGGTATCCAGATCCACATTCTTCGTCTCACGCAAACAGATCATCCCCACCACCAGGCTCACCGCAGTAATCACCACCGGGTACCAAAGCCCGTAGAAAATGTCCCCGGTATACACCACCAATGCAAACGACACCGTCGGCAGAAACCCGCCGAACCAGCCGTTACCGATGTGATAAGGCAGGGACATCGAGGTATAGCGGATGCGCGTCGGGAACAGTTCGACCATCAGTGCCGCCAGCGGGCCATAGCACATGGCGGAAATGATGATCAGCACCACCATCAGCGCCACGATCATCGGCTTGTTGACCTGTTGCGTATCGGCTTGTGACGGATACCCCGCCAATGTCACCGCGCCGCGCAGGGCCGCTTCATCGTAACCATTGATTTTCACGTCACCGACGCTGACCTGCACACCGCTGCCGGCAGGTGCCGCCTGGCTGATGTAGGGCAAACCCTGTTTCACCAGGAAGGTTTTGACCTTGTCGCACGGGCTGTCAAATTTCGCCTTGCCCACCGGATCGAACTGGAACGTGCAGGTGGCCGGGTCGGCCAGCACGGTGATCGGCGCCTGGCGGCTGGCCTGGTCGATGGCCGGGTTGGCGTAGTGAGCGATGGACTTGAAGATCGGGAAGTACAGCGCGGTGGCCAGTAACAGGCCGATCATCAACACCGGTTTGCGCCCGACCTTGTCCGACAGCCAACCGAAGAAAATGAAGAACGGTGCACCGATGATCACGCTGACGATCAACAGACTGTTGGCCAGTGCCGGGTCCATTTTCAGGAACTGGGTGAGGAAGAACAGCACATAAAACTGCGCCGCATAAAACGTCACCGCTTGCCCGGCGTTGATGCTGAACAGCGCGATCAGCACGACTTTGAGGTTTTCCCATTTGCCAAAGGAATCACGCAGTGGCGATTTGCAAAGCTTGCCTTCCTCTTTCATTTTCACGAACGCGGGTGATTCGTGCAGGCTCAGACGAATCCAGGTCGAGATGCCCAGCAGCACGATCGAAAACAGAAACGGAATCCGCCAGCCCCAGACTTCGAACTGGTCACCGGTGAAATAACGGCAACCCAGCACCACGAGCAACGACAGCAGCAAGCCGAGGGTTGCAGTGGATTGAATCCAGCTGGTGTGGAAACCGCGTTTGCCGATGGGCGCGTGTTCCGCGACATAAGTCGCAGCTCCGCCGTATTCACCGCCCAGGGCCAGGCCCTGAAGCATGCGCAGCACCACCAGAATGATCGGCGCGGCGATGCCGATGCTGGCGTAGGTGGGTAGCAGCCCGACGCAGAACGTCGCCACACCCATGAGGATGATGGTGGCGAGGAAGGTGTATTTACGCCCGATCATGTCCCCCAACCGACCGAACACCAGCGCACCGAAGGGCCGCACGATGAAACCGGCGGCAAACGCCATCAGCGCAAAGATAAATGCGGTGGTGTCGTTGACCCCGGCGAAAAACTGTTTGCTGATGACCGCCGCGAGGGCGCCGTAGAGGAAAAAGTCGTACCACTCGAACACCGTCCCGAGTGACGACGCGAAAATGACTTTGCGGGTGTCGCGGCTCGCGTCGACGCTGCGTGTGATTTCCAGAGGCTGTACATGTTCTGACATATCGGTATCCCTCACAGTGATTGTTTTTGTTGTTCCACTGTCGGCGCCTGCCTTGTGGGCGGGTGCCGCTATTCCTTTGCTCAAGAGACTGCGGTCAGTGCGTTTTCGTCAGGTGCAAAACTCCTTGTGGGTGCTTCCAGAATGAGTTGCGCGGCTTTTTCGGCAATCATCAGCGTAGGCGAACAAGTGTTGCCCGAGGTGATGCGCGGCATGATCGACGCATCGGCGATGCGCAGGCCGGGGATGCCATGGACCTTGAGCTGCGCATCGACCACCGCGTCGGCGTCGTTGCCCATGCGGCAGGTGCCGACCGGATGGAAAATCGTCGTGCCGATGCGGGCGGCGGCTTCGTGCAGTTCTTCTTCGCTCTGCAGGCTGTCACCGGGCAGGTATTCCACCGGTTTGAACGCTTGTAGCGCTGGCGCGGAAACGATACGCCGGGTCAGGCGGATGGCGTCGGCCGCGACGCGCAAGTCTTGCGGATGGCTCAGGTAATTGGGTTGAATCAGCGGAGATTCCTGCGGATCGGCCGAACGAATGTCGATTCGGCCACGGCTTTGCGGACGCAAATCGCAGACCGACGCGGTGAAGGCAGGGAAGGCGTGCAGCGGTTCGCCGAAGCGCTCCAGCGACAAGGGTTGCACGTGGTATTCGAGGTTCGCCGAGGTCTGTTCCGGCCCTGACCGGGCAAACGCTCCGAGCTGACTCGGCGCCATGGACAGCGGTCCGCTGCGGTCGTACAGATAACGCAACCCCATGCCCATCTTGCCCCAGACACTGCCGGCGATCTGGTTCAGGGTCCGCGCGTTTTCCAGTTTGTAGATCAGCCGCAGTTGCAGGTGGTCCTGCAGATTGCCGCCCACGCCGGGCAGTTCATGGACCACGCCGATCCCCAGTTTTTCCAGGAGTGGGCGAGGGCCGATGCCGGAGCGTTGCAGGATAGTCGGTGAACCGACGGCGCCTGCGCAAAGGATGATTTCCTTGCGTGCCTTGAACGTTTTCGCCTGGCCTTGCCAGCGCGTGCTGACCGTCGAAGCCCGGCCGTTTTCAAGCAGGACGCGGTCGACTTCGACGTCGGTCAGCACGGTGAGGTTGGGACGGTGACGAACCGGTTTGAGAAACGCCTTGGCCGCGTTCCAGCGAATCCCGGCCTTCTGATTGACCTGGAAGTAGCCGCAACCTTCGTTGTCGCCCTGGTTGAAGTCGTCGATGCTGGCGATGCCGCTTTGTTCGGCTGCACTGCGAAAAGCATCGAGAATCGGCCATGAAAGGCGCTGACGCTCGATCCGCCATTCGCCGGCGGCACCGTGGAATTCAGAGTCGCCGGAAAAGTGATTTTCGCTTTTCTTGAACAGCGGCAGGACGTCGTTCCAGCTCCAGCCGGGGTTGCCGTCGGCGGCCCAGCCATCGTAGTCGCGGGCCTGGCCGCGCATGTAGATCATGCCGTTGATCGAGGAACAGCCGCCGAGCACCTTGCCGCGCGGGTAACTCAGGGCGCGACCTTGCAGGCCGGGTTGCGCTTCGGTCTTGAAGCACCAGTCGGTGCGCGGGTTGCCGATGCAGAACAGGTAACCCACGGGGATGTGAATCCACGCGTAGTTATCGCGGCCGCCGGCTTCAAGCAGCAGCACGTGATGTTGCGGGTTGGCCGACAACCGATTGGCCAGCAAACAACCGGCCGGCCCGGCCCCGACCACGATGTAGTCGAATTCATCAAGGGAAGTCTGCATCCCTGACCTCGTATTGTTGTTCTTGTTGTCGGTCATCCTAGTTGTTAGCTTTCGTCAAAAGAATGTTAGTTTTTGCGCAGCCGCTGTGCGTTTTTAAACAGCGTAGCCCTAAGGACGGTTCATGTTCGACTGGAATGACCTGCGGTTTTTTCTCGAATTGCAACGTAGCGGGCGTTTGCTCACTGCCGCCCGCCGTTTGAACACCACCCATGCCACGGTGGCCCGGCACATCGAGGCCATCGAAAAGAGCCTCGGCACGGCGCTGTTCGTCCAGCACGCCCAGGGCTACGAGATGACCCCGGCGGGCGAAGCGTTGCTCAAACACGCCGAGGCGATGGAAAACGTCGCGCTGCTGGCTCAGGAAGAGATCACCCAATCGACAGCGCCGCTGGGCAAAATTCGCGTCGGCGTGACGGAAGGGCTGGGCATCATGTTCCTCGCCAGTCGCATGAACGGGCTGTTCGAACGCTATCCGGGGCTGGAAGTGGAACTGGTGGCGGTGCCACGGTTTGTCAGCATCCTCAACCGCGAAGCCGAGATCAGTATCCATCTGGAGCGCCCGTCCGCCGACATGTTGGTCACACGTAAGCTCACCGACTATCGACTGGCGCTGTATGCCAGCCAGGCTTATCTCGACAGGTCGCCACCGCTGCGCAGCCGCGAAGACCTCGCTCGTCATGCCTGGATCGGTTACGTCGACGATTTGTTGTTCAGCCAGGAACTGATGTTCCTCAACAGCTTCTGCCGCAACCCGCAGGTGGTCTTCCACAGCACCAGCGTCATCGCCCAGCAACAGGCGGCGCGATCAGGCCTGGGGATCGCGGTGTTGCCGTGCTACATGGCCAGTGCCGATCCAGAGCTGGTGCCGTTGTTGCCGGATGAAAGCATCCAGCGCAGCTACTGGATCAGCACCCGTCGCGAGCTGCACAAGTCCGTGCGGCTGCGGGTGTTGTGGGATTACGTGGTGGAGATGTGTGAGCGCGAGCAACATTTATTGTCAGGCATCGATCCCTTGTAGGAGCAAGGCTTGCCCGCGAAGGGGCCATTGAATCGTGTATCAATTTCAAGGCCGCCTTCGCGGGCAAGCCTCGCTCCTACAAAAGATGGTGTTCCAAGGGTAACGCAGTGGTCATCGATGTCCATCCGGGATCGACAGGGTGGCGCGCAACCCGCCTTCCGGGCGATTGACCAGGGTGATTCGGCCACCCAACCGAGTGGCGATGGTGTTGACGATCGTCAGGCCCAACCCGGCGCCTTGAGTATTGCCGCGGCTGTAAAAACGTTCGAACAATCGCCCGCGATCCGCTTCATCGATACCTGGCCCCTGGTCTTCAACGCTAAGGTTGTAGAACCCGTCGGCCTGGCTCAGTTGCACGGTGATAACACCCTGCACAGGTGAAAAATTCGCCGCATTGGTGATCAGATTGTTCAGGGCAATGTCGATGGCGGCGGCGTCGGCCACCACGGGCAAGTGCTGATCGTTGACGTCGAAGGCCAGTTCGAGGTTTTTACTCAACAGCCACGGCGTCAGCTGAACCAGACTGTCGCGTACGGTTTCGGTCAGGTCGATGCTATGCAGCACCGGCGCAACGGCTTTGGGCTCGAGACGGGCCATGGTCAGCAATTGATTCACCAGACGGCTGGTTCGGTCGACACCGGCGATCAGGAATTCCAGTGATTCGCGACGTTCCTGTTCGGTGCCGGCCTCCAGCAGGTTTTGCGCATGCACCCGCAACACCGCCAGGGGCGTACGCATTTCATGGGCCGCGTCGGCAATGAAGCGGCGCTCGCGACCGAGCACTTCCTGAATCTGCGCGAGCATGCGGTTGAGTGCTGCTTGCATCGGTTCCAGTTCGCTGGGCAACGGGTTCAATTGCAGCGGTTCAAGTGAACCGCTGTGCCGCGCCCGTAATGTCGCTGCCATATTCGCCAGCGGCTTGAGGCCCCAGCCGATGGCCAGCCAGACCATGGCCGCCAGAATCAGGCTGCCCAGAATATTGGGCCACAAGGTGTGCCGCACGATCCGGTCGACCAGATCAGCACGCACGTCGTCGCGCTCGCCGACCCAGATGCGCAGGTGGTTCTGTTTGTCTTCGAGCAGGAATGCGCGCCAGTGGCGGTTGTTCAAGTCCACGACATCACTGAACCCGGGTTTCGACGGGGGGGCGGTGAAGGAGGGGGCGCTGGCGGTGTGCACCAGCACTTCGTCCTGCTGATTCCAGACCTGAAACGCCAGTTTGCTTTCATAAGGGTGGCCGTCGACCCTCGGTACCGCTTCGCTCAAGGCCTTGTTGAACGCCTGGTACAACTCGGTGTGTTCCTTGCTCGCCATCGGCATGCGCATCACACCCTGCAGCAAGCGGGCGTTTTGCGCGAGGTGGGCGTCGTAGACTTCGGCGATTTCGTGATTGCTGTCGTGCAGGTTGAGTGCGCTGATCACGGCCAGACCGGCCAGCATCAGGCCGATAATCAACGTCAGCGTACGGCGACGGATCGACGTCATCGACGCTCCTCCACCAGGTAACCGACGCCTCGAACAGTGCGGATCAGGTCGGTGGAGAATTTCTTGCGCAGGTGATGGATGTGCACTTCCAGGGTGTTGCTTTCAGCTTCTTCGTTCCAGCCGTACAGCAACTGCATCAGATGATCGCGGGTCATGACCCGGCCCGGTGGCGAGAGCAATTCGTGGAGCAGTTGGTATTCCTTGGGCGTCAGGGCCACCGGTTCTCCCTGATAACTGACTTGCTGGGTGCCGGGGTTGAGGCAGATGCCGGCGTGTTCAATCAGCGCCTGAGCGCGACCGGCACTGCGCCGCAACAAAGCCCGCAGGCGAGCCTTGAGTTCCGCAAGATCAAAGGGTTTGATCAGGTAATCGTCAGCGCCGGCGTCGAGCCCGGCGATGCGATCCTCGGTTGCGTCCCGCGCGGTGAGGATCAGTACCGGCAAGTTCGAGCCGCTGTCGCGCAAGCGTCGCAGCACCTCGAGCCCGTCCATGCGCGGCAGGCCGAGGTCGAGCACCGCGAGGTCAAAGGTTTCGCTGAGCAGCGCGTGCAAGGCGCTGCTGCCGTCCTGCAGCCAGTCGACGGTATAGCCTTCGCGACCCAGCGCCTGGTGGATGCCTTCGCCAAGCGCCACGTCATCCTCGATCAGTAATAAGCGCACACGGACTCCTGTCAGTCGAGTTTCTTGTTCACGTCCACCAGCAACGCTTCGATTTCCTTGCGACGTCCGGCATCGGCGAGCTCCCGGCCCGGCCGTGGCGCGGCCTGCTGGGCTTTTTGCAGCGCTGTCCGGGCTTCACCGTAACGCTTTTGACGGTAGAGGTGGTCACCCCAGAAGTACAGACTATCGATGCCGTTCGGGTTGAGTTGCAAGGCCTGTTTGAGTAACAGTTCGGCTTGGTCCGAGTCGCCAAAACCGATGGGCCATCCGGGAACGCGGTCGTACAGAGCGCCGAGGCTGGTATAGGCAGAGCCCTGCAGCGCTTTGGGGTCGAGCGCCAGAGCTTTCTCCAGATCGACCTTCGCTTCCTTGACCTTGCTCAACGCACCCAATCCGCCTTGGGCACCGGCCCAACTGCTGGTGACAATGCCGGACCAGATCCAGGCTTCGGCCACCGATTGGCGCTCCCGAGTAAACGCCGCAGCCTGTGCGGCGAGCTTTTCAAACGCCGCGGTGCGTTGGTCCGCAGGCAGCTCGTACTGAATGTGCGCCCAGCTTTGCTGGATGCCGGTCAGGCGTTGCTGGTCAGCGGTGTCCAAAGCCCAGACGCTTTGGCTCAGGGCGGTGAGCAGCAGGCAAACGGTCAGTTTTTTCATGGTTTGAGTTTCTCGTTGTCGGGCTTCTGACTCAGGCGACGGATCAGCGGCAGTTGCTTGCGCAAGCCTCGGTCCACCAAATTGGGCAGCAGGCTGTTGAGGCGCACGAAAAAGCGCTCCGGCCAGCCCAGATACAAATCACGACGGTCGCCGGCAATCGCGTGAATCACCGCCGAGGCGACTGTCTGGGGGGCATCGACACTGGATTTCAGAGCGTCATTCAAGGCCTGCGCCGCGGGGCTGTTCATGCTCGTACGGGTGGCGCGTGGCGCGACGTAGAGAACGCCGACCCGGGTGTCCGCCAGCTCCCGGCGCAGGGCTTCGGAAAAACCGCGCAAGGCGAACTTGGTGGCGCAATAGCTGGCGTAGCCGGGGTAGCCGATCGACCCATAGGTCGAACCGACGTTCACCACCATCGCGCTCTCGGCTTGCTTGAGCAGCGGCAACAACAGTTTGGTCAGGCAGATCGGCGCGCTGATGTTCACCGCCAGCATCGCGTTGATGTCGGTGTCATCCAGTTGTTCGAGCATGGCGAAATGGTTAATGCCGGCGGCGTTTATCAGCAGGTTGATGCCCCCGATGGACTCGGCCGCGGCCAGCACTTTGCGCCGGTCGGGAAGGAGCGTCAGGTCGGCACCGACCCAGTACAGGTGCTGCGGATAGCGCGCGAGCAACGGTTCCAGGGATTCGCGATGCCGGACCACCGCCAATACGTGTGCACCGCTGGCACACAAGGCAGACGCGATCGCCAGGCCAATGCCACCGCTGGCGCCGGTCAATACCACGCGAGCTTCAGACAGGCGCATGCAGGTACTCCCTGTCACGCGGCAGGCCACGGAACATGTCGGCATAAAGCTTGTAGACCACCCTGGAGGCATGAATCACCGCGGCCTGGTCGGCCGGGTCGTCGAGGGTGTTCATCAGTCGGCGGTAGGTTTGCATGTGCTCGATATCCAGAGAGCCATGGGAACTGAGGTAGCTGAAGGCGCTTTCCGGTAGTTCCAGACGCGCGCGTATGCTGCCAGCGGCGTGGGTGGCGAGTGCGATGCTGGTGCCTTCCAGCACGTTGACCATGCCGAACAGACCTACCGGGTTGTCCCGGGCAATCAGGTCGTAGAGAAAGCCGACCATCAATTCAATGGGCAAGGACGGGCGACCGTCGCTAACCGAGTCCTTGTCGCCGCCGCAGGCTTCAATGTCGTTGAGTATCCATTTTTCGTGGCCGTATTCGTCCTCGATGTATTCGCACACGGCTTCGCGCAACCACTCCAGCCGCTTCGGCAGACGCGCGCCGCAGGCCATCATCAAAGGCACGGTGTGACGCACGTGGTAATAGGCTTGTGTGAGGAAAGCCCGGTAACTTTCCAGGCTGACCTTGCCCTCCAGTGCATCGCGAATGATCGGAAGGTTGAACAGTTCGTGTCGCTCTTGCTGGGTGGCTTCTTGCAAGGTGTCGAAAAAACTCATGATGCGGAGTCCTCGGAAAGTGCGGATTCAGTCAGGTACGCCCGATAACGCTCGACGATGGCGTAACGCCGTGGACGGCCATTGGCGGTCAGCAAGCCGTTGGCAGAGGTGAAAGGTTGATCCAGACGCGTCCAGTGATGGACTTGGGCGTAATCGGGCAAGGCTTCGTTGGCCTGAGCGATGGCGACGGCAAGTTCTTCGTCGGTGCAGTCCGGGCGATGCGGCCAGAGCAGTGCATGGTTGCGCGGCATGGCTTCGCCGTAGACGAAGGCCTGGGCGATGTGATGGCGCTGGGTCAATTCGGCCTCGACCCATTCAGGGTTCACGTTGCGACCGAAACTGGTGACGAATTGATGTTTCTTGCGCCCCTTGAGGTAGAGGAAGCCCTCGGTGTCGAATTCGCCAAGATCGCCGCTGGGCCACCATTCATCCAATTGCGGTGTTTCTCCCAGATAACCGAGCAGTGTCGAACCCTTGATCAGCACCTCATCATCATCGGCCAGACGGATTTCCACATGGGGCAGGGGCCGGCCGACGCTGCCGGGGCGATTCGCTTGCGGTCGATTGAGGCACACCACCGATGCGCACTCTGACAGTCCATAACCTTCGTAAACCGGGAGGCCGACTCGTTGCGCACGATGCAGCAACTCCTCGGAAACCCGTGCACCACCCACCGCGGCAAAACGTAATGCATAAGGATTGAACGCTTTTTGTTCGGTGGCGCTGACCAGCATCAACAGCAATTGCGGCACCAGGATCAGGCTTTCGGGTACTCGGCTGGCCAGGCAGCCAAGCAGTCGTGGCACATCAACACCGCTGGCACCCTGGATGCCCAGGGTTTGCTGACTGGGCAGGCTCAAGGTCGCACCGGCATACAGCGCGGCATAGCAACCCAGGTTTTCCAGGAGGACCGCCAGGGGCAGCAAAGCGAGGTGATGTCGCGGGTGGGTGGGTTTGCTGGCCTGGTCCAGTTCACGGGCGACGCGCAAAACGCTTTCGGCGCTCAGGCATACGCCTTTCGGTGTGCCGGTGGTGCCAGAGGTGAAGGTCAGTTTGGCGGTACCTTCGGGCACCCGGTTCGGACCGTTGAATGTTCGACGCCAGAACTCACCGGTACTTTCGTAACCGGCTATTCGCATTTGCGCTTCCAACTCCGGCTCGGCAATCACCCGTTCTGCCTGGCTCTGTTCCAGGCAATGCTGGCGTTGAGCCGGGCTGAAAAACGGTGGTAGCGTCAGGCAGGTCAGGCCTTCGAACAGCGCGGCCAGGTCCCAGAGCATCGCTTCGACGCCATTGTCCAGAGCGAGCGCGACCACCTTGACGTTTTCATCGCGCAGGCGCTGCTGGCGATACACCACTTCAGCGTACAGCGTGGCGTAGTCCATTTTCAGGTGATCGCCCCACACTGCGATGGCATTGGTCTTGCGTTCGGCATAGCTGCGCAGGGTCTGTTTGAAATGCTCAATTTCAGGCGACATGGCTGGATTCCTCAATGGACGACGGCAAGCCCAGGCGGTTGAACATCCCGATGTTGCGCAGATGAACGAAACCGGCGCGGATGTTGCCGACGTGAACCCACGGCTTGCTCTCGTAGTAGCTGCCCCAGCTGTGGCGGTCATCGCCCAGCCGCGCGGGGTCGGCCGCACACAGGGTGACGGGTTTCAGACCGAGGCGATGGAAGCTGTTCACCAGCCCGATGTTGCCGGTGAACGCCACCCATTCCAGACCGCCCATGGCCAGCAGGTACGTGATGGCGATGATGCTCAGGCGAGCACTGCCGGTGTCGCTGGCGGCCAGATTGCCCACCTCGACGATGCAGGCCCTGTCTACCGGTTGGTCGGCCGCGGCGCTGATAAGCGGGTCGATCGGTTCGTCCAGGTAGCGCTCCAGGAACAGCGGTTCGGCGCTGGCCAGGCGTACGCCGGCCACTGCACAGAGTTCGCCGGACGCGTTGTTCAGGCCGAACAGCTCCGGCATGAAATGGCGGATATCGGCGCCGTGGGCCTTGCGGAATCGTTGCTGAATAAAGGCTTCGAAGACTGGACGTTGGGGCTCATCCGGCAACGCTCTGGCCAGACTCCTCTGCGGTGCATCGGCTTGGCCGAAGTGCAGGGGCAGGGGGATGTTCCAGTCGAAATCGGGCATTGGAAAACGCCTCCCAGGTTAAGTGTGGGAGGAGTATCGAAGGCATTTCTTAACGGAATCTGAAGGTGGCAGAAAGCGTGGCCGGGGCGGTCTTCAGATTGCCTTAAGCCTGGGCGTGCAGGGTATACGCCGTCGGTCAGTACGATAACAGGGTCAATCAGCGCCAGCGGTAATGTCGAACTGTGTGCTCGCCAGCCGTTCCCCGTTCACCAGAATGTGCACTGCGTGACGGCCGGCGTAATGTTTGCGGGTGGTGAGTTCCTTGATGTGCTGACCACGGCTCAGCAGGGCGGTGGCGTGGCCAGGCAGCGTCAGCGCCTTGAGCTTGAATACCTTCGCCGAGGTGCTGCTGTTGGCTTTGACGTAATTGATGGCGTAGTCGATCACCAGTCGCTGGCTGTTCTCGACCGTGGATTTAACGGTAAAGGACAAGGTTATTTTCTCCCCCAATGCAATCACCGCCGGTTCGACTTTCACGTCCATGATCTCGACCTCGGGTTTTCCACCCGCGCCAATAATCGCCAACGCGCGCTGATTGCCCCGTTTGATCAGGCTGCGCAGGGCATGTCTGGCGATCCACGCGGTGTGCCTGTTGTCCAGCGACCAGCCTTCAATCAGGTCCAGCACCCACTCGGGATGGTCCTTGGTGATGTCGTTCAAGTGGTTGGCCACCGACTTGCGCACATAGAGGCTGTCGTCGGCCTTGAGGTTGTCGAGGATGGCGGCGGCGAGGGTCGGGTCAGCCTGGATCTGCTCCAGTCGAAATGACCACGGCAGACGCGGACGGCAGCCTTCGCTGGCCAGACGCCGTACGTGTTCGTTTTCGTCCAGCGACCACTCGTGCATCACCGCCAGCGCGCGTTCGAAGTCGCTGCGCAGGAAATAACGGATCGCGAATTCAGCGGAGCCGAAAGCCGTGAAGTATTTGAGTGCGTCCATGGACTGTTCGAACGCGTGGCCGCCATAGGTCGCGACGTAATGGGGCAGCGAGATGCTGACGAAGCCGCTGTTCAGGCGCGGGGCGAGGGCGCGAAGTAACTCGAGCGACGCTTCATAACTCAACGGCAGGACAGCGTGCAGGCACTCGCTGACACGGGCCATGCGCTGCATGATCGACAACTCGGCGAGCCCGTCGTTGGCCATTTTCAGGAAAGCCCTGGCGTTGAATTCGGGGTAGACCGCGGTCATCTCGGTGGCGATGTGCTTGAGGCGCTCGGCGTTGAAGATTTCCTTGAGGGCGGGAGAAGGTTGATCGGCAGCCATTGTGGATTCCTTTGAAATTTGTATTTATCCAGACGCACCGCGTAATCGTTCTTCGCGGGCAAGCCTCGCTCCTACAGGATGTATGTTTGCCACGATATTTGGCACGACATTGAATCTGTAAGAGCGAGGCTTGCCCGCGAAGAGGCCCTCAAATTCACCTCAGATCTTGCTGGATTCTTCTTCCAGCTGATCCGACTCAAACAGCTTCGCCAGTTCCGCCCGGGCTTCCTGAGCGGTCTGCAACACCTTCGCCGCATCGTCATACACCGCATGCTGCGCTTCCAGCACCTGTTCATCGTGATGCTTGAAGCGCTTGATCCGCGCATCCGCCTGAGCCTGGGTCAGCCCCAGTCCTACCAACGTGCGCCGGCTCATTTCCAGACTCGAATAATAGGTTTCCCGAATCGCCTCGGCCCCCAGGTCCACCAACCGGTGCACATGCTGGCGGTTACGGGCGCGGGCGATGATCTTGATGTGTGGATACAGCCTGTGCACCACCTCGGCGGTCTTGATGTTGGTGTCCGGATCATCGGTGGCGATGATGAAGTATTCCGCCTGCTCGACCTTGGCCGCGCTGAGGATTTCCGGGCGCATTGGGTCGCCGTAGAACACCGGCACGCCGCCGAAGCTGCGCGACAGTTCGATGGTTTCCACCGAGGTGTCGAGGGCCACGAACTTGATGTTTTGCGCGCGCAGGATACGGGCGACGATCTGCCCCATCCGGCCCATGCCGGCGATCACTACGCGGGGTTCGTCGGTGTTGATCTCGCGGAATTTCTCCGGCACCACCACCGGCTGCACCTTCGGGCTGACCACTCGTGCGCAGATCAGCAGCAACAGCGGCGTCACGGCCATGGACAGCGTGATCGTCAGCACCAGCAGGTCGTACAGGCGTGGCTCGAACAAACCCTGATCCCGACCGATCTTGAACACCACGAACGCGAATTCACCACCGGCGGCGAGCACGATACCGAGGCGAATCGCACTGACCTTGCCCAAGCCACCGGCCAGTCGACCCACCACAAACAACAGCGGCAGCTTGATGGCGATCAGCAGCAGCGTCAGCCCCAACACCGTGATCGGCGCGCTGAGCAGCAAACTCAGGTTCGCGCCCATGCCGACGCTGATGAAAAACAGTCCCAGCAGCAAACCCTTG
Source organism: Pseudomonas hormoni (assembly GCF_018502625.1). Lineage (NCBI taxonomy): Bacteria > Pseudomonadati > Pseudomonadota > Gammaproteobacteria > Pseudomonadales > Pseudomonadaceae > Pseudomonas > Pseudomonas hormoni. The sequence goes on along the minus strand of NZ_CP075566.1, from coordinate 2,793,597 downwards.
AAGGGTTCGATCTGTGCTTCCAGCTCGTGGCGATATTCGGAGTCCGCCAGCAGTAAACCGGCGAGGAACGCGCCCAGCGCCATCGAAACGCCCACCAGATCCATCAGCCACGCCGTGCCGATCACCACCAGCAACGCGGTGGCAGTGGAGACTTCTGGCAAACCGGTCCTGGCCACCACGCGGAACACCGGTCGCAACAGATAGCGGCCGCCAATCACCACCACCGCAATGCTGCCCAATACCCGCAAACCGTGGTTCACATCCTCGGCCGCGCTGGTGGTGTGATCGCCGCCCGCCAGTAGCGGCACCATGGCAATCAGCGGGATCGCGGCGATGTCCTGGAACAACAGAATTGCAAAGGCCAGGCGCCCATGCGGACTGGTCAGTTCTTTGCGCTCAGCCAGGCTTTGCAAGCCAAACGCAGTGGACGACAAGGCCAGGCCCAGACCCAGCACAATTGCGCTGTTCAGCGGCTGGCCAAACACGAACAGCGCCACCACGCCAATCACCGAGCCGGTCAGCAGCACCTGCGCCAGGCCGACGCCAAACACCGACTTGCGCATCACCCACAAGCGCCGTGGCGACAGCTCAAGACCAATGATGAACAGCAGCAACACCACGCCGAGTTCGGAAATATGACTGACGCTCTGCGGGTTGCCGATCAGGCCCAGTACCGACGGCCCGATAATCACGCCGGCAAACAGATAGCCCAGCACCGCCCCCAGTTGCAGGCGCTTGGCCAAAGGAACGGTGAGCACCGCCGCGAACAGAAACACGACAGCGGCTTGCAACAGGTTGCCTTCATGGGGCATGAGGAAACTCCAGAACTCGGTACGGCGGGGGGCACAAGGATAAAGGCTGCGATGACGGGCGTCAGCCCGGTTGGCAATGATTGTATGAATGGCGCGTCGTTGCGTATATCACTCGCAACCAAGAGGAATTTTTTTGCCCTTCATTCCGCCCGACTATGACTCAACGTCTGCTCACCCAACCGATATTGATTATTCCCGCTGCGTTTAGCCTCATACATCGCCAGGTCCGCAATATGAATCAAGCGGTCCATGCTCGGCGCATGGTCCGGGAACACGGCGACGCCCAGGCTGGTGCCGATGTGGCGTTGGTCGGTGCCGATGGTCACGGGGGGTGAGAGTTCGACGAAGATTTTCTGGCAGATGCTGCGGGCTTCGTCTTGCAGGCTGCTGCCTTGAGGCAAGCCCTTGAGGCAAGCCCTGGAGGATGACCACGAATTCGTCGCCGCCGATGCGGGCGACGGTGTCGGTTGAACGCAGGATTTTCTTCAGGCGTGTGGCGGTGGTGACGAGGACGCGGTCACCGGCGGCATGGCCGTAATGGTCGTTGATGGCCTTGAAACCGTTGAGATCGACGAACACCAGCGCCACTCGGGTGGCACTTATGCGCGCCTGCTCCAGCGCCTCGGACAAACGCTCCTCGAGCACCAGCCGGTTGGGCAGGCCAGTCAACGGGTCGAAATGAGCCAGGTGCTGCAAATAGCTGGCGGAGGCTTTTTCTTCGGTGATGTCGCGGACCACGCCCATCATCTTGATCGTTTCATCGTGATCGTTCTTCACCACATTGCCGGTCTCGCGCAACCAGCGGATGGTGCCGCCCGGCCAGATGACCCGATATTCCTCGTCATGATTCTCGCCGGTTTCCAGGCAACGCAGCTCACCGGCCCGCACCTTGATCCGGTCGTCCGGGTGCACGCAGGCGCAAAACAAGGCGTAGGAGGGCGTTACTTCGCCGACCTTGAAGCCGAACATGCCGTAGATCGCGTCCGACCAGTAGAGTCGGTCGGTATCGACATCCCAGTCCCAGGTGCCGATACGGGCGAAATACTGGCTGCGCTTGAAACGTTCGGCGTCGCTGTCCTGGTGAATAGTCTGCCGTTCGGACAGGCTGGTAATCAGCGCCCGATGTTCGGCCAACTGCTTGCGCAGCGAGCGCTCGCGGCTAATCAGCACGATGATCAGGGCAAGCACCATTGTGCCGAGGGCTGCGCTGGTCCAGACGAAGTTCATTCAGGGGTTGCCATCATGGCGAGCCATCATCACGGAAAGTGTGCTTATGGTAGTTCACACGCCTGCGCTATGGCATTTGAAGCCCTAAAGAACTTCTCCTTTGTCCCACAAGTGCACCAATTCCCCCGGCGCCTGATCCTCGGGCACTTTCAGCACCAGCCGGTCGTCTTGCTCATTGAGGCGGTAGCGCACTTCGATTTGATAGAAGCGCTGATCGCCCTGGCCGGAAGACTCGCGGGTGAGGGGCAGGCAACCCTCCAGCAACGTGCAAATGCGCGTGCGCTGATCGAGATTACATTGCGCGAATTCAATTTCACGGGGGCGGGTCAGCGCGTGGACCATCGCGAAACCGCCCTGGCGGGAAAGAAGAACGACGGCTTCATCGCCCAATGTTGGCAGCGTTTTCATGAACCCTCCTGACTCGATTTGACACCCACCTCGGCCCACCCGTGCTTTACCGCTCGGGCTTCGTCGGTGCCGAAACGGTTGCGAGCGTGGGCAACGGTCAGTTGCGCGAATTGCTCGAATGACGCTTCACTGTCCAAACGTTTGTCGCACAGCGTGTCGTACCAGATGCGCCCGGCCTTGTCCCAGGCAAAGCCGCCCAGGGCTTGCGCCAACAGATAAAACGCCCGGTTGGGAATACCGGAATTGATGTGCACGCCGCCATTGTCTTCCTGGGTGATGACGAACTTGCGCATGTGGTCCGGTTGCGGGTCCTTGCCGAGCAGCGGGTCGTCGTAAGCCTTGCCTGGATGAGCCATCGAGCGCAAGCCGACGCCCTTGATGCGAGGCGTCAGCAAGTCGGCGCCGATCAGCCAGTCCGCCTCTGCAGCCGTCTGACCCAGCACACGTTGCTTGATCAGCACCCCGAAAACATCCGATATCGACTCATTCAATGCCCCGGACTGGTTGGCGTAGACCAGGCCGGCTTCGCTTTCGATGACGCCGTGGGTCAGTTCGTGCCCGATCACATCCAGCGAGCGGGTGAAGCGCTCGAAGATCTCGCCGTCGCCGTCCCCGAAGACCATTTGCCCGCCGTTCCAGAATGCGTTTTCGTAATCCTGGCCGTAATGCACACTGCCAATCAGCGCAAAACCCTGATTGTCGATGGAGTCACGCCCCAGCACCTTCCAGAAAAAATCATGACTGGCGCCCATTGCATCGTACGCCTCATCAACTGCGGGATCGCCCGTCGCAGGCTGGCCTTCAAGGCGTGCGGGCATTCCCGGCAGAAGCAGTTTGCCTTGCGCATCATGAATGCTGCGCTGGACCTGACCGGGTTGAACCGGGGTGGGCAGGATCGCCGCCGCCGCAGAAGGCACCGGTGAGCCCGACGTGTGCCGAAGGGTGCGCACGTGCGTCAGCGTGACCATCGCGCTGGAGCGCTGACGCTCGGAACCGTGGGCGATGATTCGGTTGAGAATGTAGGGCGGAATGAAACTGCGCAATGGTCGTGGATCGGTCATCAGAGCGTCCTTTACTGAGCTCGAGGTCGATACTCATGTGAGCGGGCACCAAGGGCTTCGGTTCCACGGATTGCCTTCGGCGCCGAATTCTGCGAAAACCTCCGTCCGCGCCCCGGACCCGGGCGACCGTAAACGAGTAGAAACATGAACGACGAACTGCAAATCATCGATATCGAGCCGGGCGACGGCAAAGCCGCCGTCAAAGGTGCCCTGATCACCACCCAGTATCGCGGCTGGCTGGAAGACGGCACCGAATTCGATTCTTCCTACAGCCGAGGCAAGCCTTTCCAGTGTGTGATTGGCACCGGGAGGGTTATCAAGGGCTGGGATCAGGGGATCATGGGGATGCAGGTCGGCGGCAAGCGCAAGTTGCTGGTGCCGGCGCATCTGGCCTATGGCGAGCGCACCATGGGCAAGATCACGCCGAATTCGAACCTGATTTTCGAGATTGAATTGCTGGAAGTGCTGACGCGGGATGATTGATTATCGTGCGAGCTTTAACGACAAAAACTGCACTCTCTGTTTGCAATAGGCCGTTTTTGTCGGTTTGTTGATTGAGCCCGCGGCGTTTCTTTCTATTGGCGTCTCAGGTGAATGTGTCGATATCGTCGAGGGTGTCCGCAACGATGCCTTCCAGGGCGGGAAATTTGTTCTTGACGTTTTCGAGTGCTAGAAATACCGGTTCCCTATCTAGCTTGCCATGCCTGCGGGCTAAATGGCCGAGTGCGGTGACAGCGGACGCTGCAACCGATTCGGCCTCACTCGCAAGGTACTTAAGGCAAGTGTTCTGAGCCCAGATTCTGTCTCCTTCATTCAGACCAATGGAAACCAATGCCGCAATAACATTTGCATTTACGTCGCTGGCAAGGAGCTTCGTTGCTTCATCGTGGCTCATTGATGGATCTTGATAGTGAAGGCTCACTTGTTTTTCCCCAGAATATTGCCCTTGTTGTCTGCTTTCTTAGCTTTGATCAGAGCATTTTTCATATCTTGGTGGAGTTTATCCCATGGCCTGACGTGGCCGTGATAAACATCTCCTCCCGTACGGTCAAAGACAACAAACTCATTTGTGTCCGGATCGACGCCAATCCTGCGTGGGGATGTAGGTTTCACCTGAACTGAGTTCTCCAGCGCTTCTTGTCCATTCGTGGGGCCCTTACTTTTGACTGGAGTATCCGTCTTGCCATGGTAACTAGCCGCATCGAACTCCAGACTCAAGACAATATAAAGAGGTTTGATACCGGAATCGGCAGGAAATACAAGGATGAAGTCTTTGTACTCGGGAGGATAGATCGGGTTGACGATGATGTTATCTGCCTGTTCAGTAGGCGGATAAATCCAAATGTGCGGGGCTTGTGGGGCACCTTCTAAAGGTGGGATTCCCGAAGTGCCGGACGGATCAACGGCTGGAGTCCATATCAGTGTTGTCCCATTGCCGAAGTCAGCTACTTGTTGAGTGCCTTGAGCTAAGAATTGCACTACAGGAATCATTTCCCAATCGCTACGCTTCTGGGTGTTGTATCCGTATCCCTTTAAGGTGCCATCGGCCTGTTGTTCGAGATGCAGTCGGACACGTGTCCGGCCTTCGTCAAGCGACTTGAGCTGTTCTTCTGTGTAAAGGGAACTGTCCCCCAGACTTGAGGGCCAAAGCAGTGCCACCACCCCAGTCAATGCACTAACAGCAACGCCTCCCGTAACTACAGCTGCTCCACCAGCAGCACTTGTCCCGGTGCTAGCGGCACCAACCCCGCCTAGGAGAAGTGTTCCCAGTGCAGCAGGTAATGTACTGCCACTTATTTTTTTTAGAGGGATGTTTCCCTCTGTGTCCCTTTCGCGCCCGCCCAGCAGGGAGAGTTTTCCGTAATCGGCCAGCCTCTCCACAGGGACAAACCCTGCTGGGTTGTCGTGGTTGATTACGCCGTCGGGAAGGTTGCAGCTTTTCGCGAACACACACCCCTTGGAACTGGGCTGGCCCTTTTGTTGAGACCGTCTTATGAAGCGGTCTTCATATGCCTGTTGTCGGGACAACATATCATCATAAGTTTTTTGTCTGGCGTCGCGCTCTGCTAGTTCTGTAGCAGTCATGTAGCGGCTGGTGACGCGGTGTCCGTCGCCTGAAGGTGGGTTTTGAACCCTCGGTATGTCTGTTTTGCGAGCCATGAGCGTCCTTGTTTCATTTTTTGAAAGCGATGCGGACGCTATATCAAACGGTATTTTATTGATGTAGGACGGTTCTGAAGATCGAGCATCGAAGTGTCGTCGAAGCTGTACAGACAGTGTTTAATGTGAAGTTATCCCTCAAAGGGCTTCCCCTAGGTAGTTACACCCACAGTTCGATTCCAGACGAATGACTCTGCTAACATCCGCGAAATCGGGTGGGTACGGGTGAAGAAATGCAGCAGGACGATGCGAAGCAGAAATCTAAATTCAAATGGGTCAAAGGAATAGCAGCGGCGATACTGGTCCCCGGTTTAGGGGTTCCCGTTACAAAGCTAGTGGAAAGTCATTACGACGTATCAGTTTTCAGCCCGGCAATGGCAGGATTGTGGAGCTTGATGCGTGGCGTGGGCGATTGGTTAAACCTGACAGCGCCAATTTATGTATGGGAGTTTCTTGTTGTGACCGTCAGTGCAGGAGTACTGGGGGCATTTGGGGTTGGGACACTTTTGTACTCACGTCTAGAAATACGGGCTGCTAAGGCGGAGCAGGACAAGGCATTCGCGAAAGCGAGAGAGGTTATTGCAAGGCTGAAAACGGTTAGTGCAGAGTTGGACGATGCCAAGCTGGAACTGAACGCTACCCGCAAGAGCTTGGAGGCCACCGATTTGGAATTGAAGGCCACCTACGTGAAGATTTCAGAGCTGAAAGCTCCAGAATCGCCGCCTCTGACTAAAGATCAAGACAACGTCATTGCAGCTATCGCGGCCTACGACAACGAAGGCGAGAACTGTTCCACGAGGGATTTTCCGGCGCACATTGGCCTTACTCTTTTGGAGGCAGATGGGGCGATGGATGTACTGGAGGCGATGAAGTTGATCGCCTTTGAATACTACAACGGTCAGCGGTACGTTACGTTGACTGCCAAGGGCCGAGCTTACGTCCTGCGCCCTGATTTCGTTATGCTGTCACTATTCCAACGCGGCAAACGCTAAAGCCTAGATATGAAATACTTGCGATCAGGGCATCATGGGCATGCAGGTCGGCGGCAAGCGCAAGTTGCTGGGGCGGGCGCATCTTGCCTATGGCGATGAACGATAACGCGGTCAACCTGGCATGCGCTAACCCTGAAACGTCTCCCGATAGGCATACAGCCCAGGCGTCCCGCCGGTCATCACGAACAGCACGTTGTCGCCGTCACGGAAACGACCTTGCTTCAGATCGGCCACCAGGCCGGCAAACGCTTTGCCGGAGTACACCGGGTCGATCAGCAGACCTTCCGCGCGAGCCATCAGGCGTACGGCATCTTGCATGGCCTGGGTCGGCAGGCCGTAACCCTCGCCCAACTGACTGCCGTCAATCACGATTGCCTCAGGCCGTACGATGGCGTTGCTGCCCAGTAACGCCAAGGTGTCCTGGGTCAGTTTCAGGGTTCGGGTCGCTGACGAGTCGCGATCCGATAATACCGAGTAAGACTTGACGACCGATGTGCCTCGGCCGAGCAACTGGAAACCGGTCGCGAGCCCGGCATGGGTGCCGGCGCTGCCGTTGGGTACCACGACCTGATGGAAGGTGAGGCCGAGCGCCGTCTCCTGCTCCGCGATTTCCGCCGCGCAACGCGCATAACCGAGACTGCCCAAGGGGGTTGAGCCGCCCATGGAAATCACCAGCACCTTGCGCCCCGATTCCCGAAGTTGCGCCGCCCGAGTCTCGGCCCGTGCGAGTGAGTCGGTGCCTGCAGCAAGCACTTGCAGCTGTGCGCCAAACAATTGGTCGAGCAGCACGTTGCCGTTGAGTTCGTAATCCACCTCGGATTTGGGCACCGAGCGCGTCAGGATCAATTCGCAGTCGAGGCCCAGACGCGCGCAGACCGCCGCGGTCAGTCGCGCATGATTTGACTGAACGCCGCCCACGGTAATGATCGTATCAATGCCGGCCTGTTGCGCTGCGCCGATGTGGAATTCGAGTTTGCGCAGTTTATTGCCGCCACCGCCCAGCAACATATGATCGTCGCGCTTGAGAAACAGGCGGATACCCCGGGGCTGCAGGCCCAACAGCTGTTCGAGACGTTCGGCGCGCTGAATGGGCGTTGGGCCTTGCAGGAGGTCTGCTCGCGCAAAAGCACTCAGGGACTTGTCCAGTTGGGTTTGCATCGATGGCGCCTCGCTGACTGTTATCATCCTGACTCTATGGAGAAAGTCCTTCGTGATAAACGCTTCACCAGTCATTTCACCTTTAACGCCATGTAACTAATAGAGTGCCCTTTATGAGAACAACGGGATCCGGCCGTTGAGGGAAGGGCGGTAGTGCCAGGTCAATCGGTCCAGTGCGGGTTTCAACGCCAGAATCTGGGTCAACGTGGCGCTGGCGATGCTCATGGCGAGCGTCTGGCCCGGACATTGATGACGCCCTGCACCAAAGGTGAAACTGCGCCGCTGCGGACGTTCGAACATGAACGTGTCAGGCCGGTCATTGAGCTGCGGGTCACGATTGGCTGAGGCCAGCAACACCAGAATCACATCGCCGGGCTGCAGGCTCACACCATCGATTTCACAGGGTGCGGCGACGAACCGGCGGGTGTTCTGCACCGGTGGATCGAAACGCTGGGCTTCGGCCACCAGGTCGTCAATGTTGAAGGAATCGTTCAGCCACTGCGGGTTTCGAATCAGCGCCAACAACGCGTTACCGATCAGCCCGGCGGTGGCTTCATAGGTCTGGGAGAGCAGGCCGATGAGATTGGCGATCATTGCATCGCTGTCGGAAGATGTCGCCGCAAAGCGTTGGCGAATACCGGCGAGCAGGGTGCTTTGATTGTCCGGGTCATCCAGCAACTCAATGAAATAGCCGCTCAACTGTTCCGCCGCCGCATGGGCTGCGTCCAGTTGTGCCTGATCGCTGAGGGGCGACAGGCACGCGACGAAATCCGCGATCAGCTCACTGACGACCCGGCCCTGCGCAGGCGTGAACCCCAGCAGCGCCGCCACCACGCAAGCCGGGCCACGGAACATCGCCTTGTGCAGCCCATCGGCGTCCGGGCTGATCAATCGCGCGCTGACCAGCGCAGTGATCTCATCCCTGTCGATCATCGCCAGCCCTGGTTGAATGGCCGACCTCGGGCAGCGCTGGCGTTCGCCTTCATTCATGCGCATCAACTGACTGAAGACTTTACCGGCCACACCGCTGGCAATCGCCTTGGGCACGGGCTCATGAGCCGGCCGCACAAGACAGTCCGCATGCGCGAGCACCGCAGCGACAGCCTTGGCGCTGCTGGCGACCCACAGTTTCAGTCCTTCGTGGAGAACCAGCCCACCTTGAGCGCGCAACTGCGCGTAATAAGGATAAGGGTCGACATGAGTCGCAGCGATGATCGGGTCCATGGGTCGCAGCCTTGTTCGCGGTTGAAAAAGTGTTGCTACTATCTCCAGTCCGAAAGGCCCTTGATTCGTCCGGGAACGAAATATGAACGTAGAACAACACGACATCGGCGTTTCTCAAGTGGCCGCCGCGATTGCGGAGCCGGCCCGTACCAAAATCCTCTGTTCATTGATGGACGGCCATGCTCGCACCAGCACCGAGTTGGCGGCGATTGCCGAGGTCAGCGCTTCCACCGCCAGCGCGCACCTGGCCAAACTCAAGGAACTGGCGCTGGTGCGCCTGCACGTTCAGGGCCGCCATCGCTATTACAGCCTCGCGGACAAACGCGTGGCCCAGGCACTGGAAGCATTGATGGTGATCGGCCAGAACACCGCGCCGACCTTCAACTCGCGCACCCCGGATCGTCTGCAATTTGCACGTACGTGCTATGACCATATGGCCGGTACGCTGGCGGTGCTGCTGCATGACCGGCTGCTGGAAAAAGGCTGGTTGCTGGAAACCGATGAGCAGGCTTATCGGCTGAGCGACAGTGGCGAAGCGTTGTTTGAAGGACTGGGTATTGAGGTCAAGGACCTGAACACCCTGCGGCGGCGATTCGCCTGTCCCTGTCTGGACTGGAGCATGCGCCGGCCGCACCTGGGCGGTTCGCTGGGCGCGGCGTTGTTGCAAACGGCGATCAAGCGCCAATGGGTGACTCAAGATCTGGACAGCCGGGCGCTGACGTTGACCGTAACGGGGCGCAAGGAACTCAGCAGCCGTTTCGGCGTTGAACTGCCGGTGCAGGTAACCACAGCCGCCACTTCTGCCACCGAGCCACGCCGCCGCGCGGTCGCCGGTGCAGCGCCTTAGCGGCTGGCCGAAGCCATGAGCACACCAAAACTCGCAAAGGTCACGCCCGAAACTTTCGCTGCCAGCCAGGAACCCTTCGGGCTGGATAGCCAACCTTTCGCGGCATTGGCTAGCAAGGCATAGCTGCCATGCACCAGGATCACCAATACGGCATAAGACGCGACCAGTTTGAAAAACTGCGCAGAGAAGTGCGCTGAGGCGTCGATGAATTGCGGGAACACCGCCAGAAAGAAAAACACCGCTTTGGGATTCAGAAACTGGATCGAAGCTGCTTCAAGGAAGCGATAACCGCGGCTTGAGGGGGGCGTTTCCAGCAAGGCGCTGAAGCGATCCGAACGCCAGCTTTTGTAACCCAGGTACAGCAGATAGGCGGCCCCTGCGTATTTCAACGCAGTAAAGGCATGGGCCGAGGCGCTGAGTAGCAGGCCTACACTGGTGGCGCTGATGGCGGCGACGATAGACGCCCCCAACGCGATTCCCAAAATGCCCGGCACGGCCCCTGTCCAGCCGTGGCGTGCCGCGTTCGACAAAGTCAGGAGCACACCAGGCCCCGGGCTCAAGATGGTCAGGGTGGCGAAAACTAAAAAGAGTCCATAGCTGTTCATGTCTTGCTCCGTCAGATGACGCTGGCTGCTTGCGGGCAGATTGGCGCGATGACGAGGGCGTGACAAACGCTTTAATTACAGCACACATGTGACTAAATTAGACGCATGATAAACTCACTACCGCCGCTTAATGCCGTTCGAGCCTTCGCCGTGGCTGCCCGTCATCAGAGCTTCAGCCTCGCGGCCGAGGAGCTGCATGTCAGTCACAGTGCTGTCAGCCGTCACATCAAATTGCTTGAAGAACACTTGGGCGTGCTGTTGTTCGAACGGCGCATCCGCCAGTCGGTGTTGACGCCGGCCGGCCAGCACTTCTACCAACAGGTCAATGCCGGGCTGTCGCAGATCGCCCATGCCGCGGCTGCGCTCAAGCGGCAGGCTTCGTTGCCGACGGTGAAGATCAATGTCCGTCCATCCTTTGCCATGCTTTGGCTCACACCCAGGCTGGAGGATTTCAGCGCGCAGCACCCGGACATCCAGCTGCAGGTGATTACCCAGACCCAGGCCCCCGACCCAGCACGCGACGGGTTCGACCTCGTCATTCGCCGTGGCCGTGACGACTGGGCGCCGTCGATCGAGGCGCGGGCGTTGTTCGAAGATGAGCTGTTGTTGGTGGCGGCGCCGTCGCTGATCGAGCAACTGCCCATCGAAGATCTCGATTCTCTGGGCGGGCACACGTTACTGACCGTCAAGGCACGCCGCGAAGACTGGCACAATTGGGCAATGCACTTTGGTCAACACCAGTCGGCGACCCGGGTCACCCGGCAGTTTGATCACATGCATCGGGTGCTCGAGGCCGCCGTGGAAGGACAGGGCATCGCGTTGTGCCCGACATCTTTGCTGGGCACTCATCTCTCGAGCGGACGCCTGATCTGCCCGTTGCCCGGCTTACGAATGCCATTACCGCGTTATTACTACGGTGTGGTGCCGGAAGTGACGGCGCACACGCAAGTGTTTGTGGAGTGGTTGATTGCACGAATTGCTGCGGATGCGGATGCGTCGCCGTAACCCGACCAAGGGTGAGATGACGACTTGAACCGTGGGCTTGGACTCTATACTGTGTTTACATACAGTATAAGGCGTGCCCCATGGAACTCATCGACAAGCTAAGCATTCTCGCCGACGCCGCCAAGTACGACGCGTCCTGCGCCAGCAGTGGTGCGCCGAAGCGCAGCTCCGAAGGCAAGAGCGGGTTGGGCTCGACCGATGGCATGGGCATTTGCCACAGCTACACGCCGGACGGGCGCTGTGTGTCGTTGCTGAAGGTTCTGCTGACCAATTTCTGCCTGTATGACTGCCAGTATTGCGTCAATCGCCGTTCCAGCGACGTGCCCCGCGCACGTTTCACGCCGGAAGAAGTGGTGACGCTGACCCTGGACTTCTACCGGCGCAATTGCGTCAGCGGGCTGTTTCTCAGTTCCGGGATCATTCGCTCGGCCGACTACACCATGGAGCAGTTGATCCGCGTCGCCAAACTGCTGCGCGAAGACCATGAGTTTCGCGGCTACATCCACCTCAAGACCATTCCCGAAGCCGATCCGGCGCTGATCGAGGAAGCGGGGCGTTATGCCGATCGGTTGAGCGTCAACATTGAATTGCCCACCGACGCCAGCCTGCAGACCCTGGCCCCGGAAAAGCAGCTCGGTTCGATCAGGCAAGCGATGCACACCATCTACACAGGCGAGCAAACCGTCCTCAACGAACCGCGTGCACCGAAATTCGCCCCGGCCGGGCAGAGCACGCAAATGATTGTCGGTGCCGATGACACCGACGACAGCACCATTCTCCACAGCGCCCAGGCGCTGTACGGCAACTTCCGCTTGCGCCGGGTCTATTACTCGGCGTTCAGCCCGATCCCGAACAGCCCCAAGAGTGTACCGCTGGCCGCGCCGCCGCTGATGCGTGAGCACCGGTTGTATCAAGCGGATTTCCTGTTGCGCAGTTACGGTTTCACCGCTGGCGAATTGTTCAAAGGCCCGGGGCATCTGGCGTTGGACATCGACCCGAAACTGGCCTGGGCGCTGGAAAATCGCGACGTTTTCCCGCTGGATCTCAATCGCGCCGAGGCGTCGTTGATCGCCCGCATTCCCGGTATCGGCCTGCGCACCACCGAGCGTTTGGTGGAACTGCGGCAACAACGACGTATTCGCTATGAAGACCTGGCCCGAATGCGCTGTGTACTGGCCAAGGCCAAACCGTTTTTCATCACCAGTGACTACCATCCGCAGCAGGCCGAGGTCACCAGTCATCTGCTGTACCAGCAATTGCGCGACCGGCCGCAACCCCAGCAAATGGGGTTGTGGGGATGATCAATCTGGATTGCGACGACCTGTTCGATATCTGGCGCCAGCAGGCACGTTGGCTGCTGAGTCATGAGGTTGATCCCAGTCGGGTGAGTTGGGCCAGTGAAGGCGTCGCCGATCTGTTTGCCAGCGACGAATCGCTGCCTGAGACGCAGGGGCCATTTCAGGCGCGAATCCCGCGAACGTTGCTTGACACCCTCGAGCGCGTTGCCCGTTATCGCGGCGATCAGCGCTGGAGTTTGTTGTACGAGGTGCTGTGGCGCGTCAGCCATGGAGACCGTACCGCCATGATGGCGGGTGACCAGATCGGCAGTGAATTACAGAGAAGAATCAAACAGATACAACGTGAATCTCATCATCTACATGCATTCGTGCGATTTGTCGCGACGCCTGAAAACGAGGGTCCGCACTACGTTGCCTGGCATGAGCCGGCCCACGACATCCTGCACAGCGCCAGTGAACATTTCATCGGCCGAATGGGCCGACATCGCTGGTTGATCGCTACCCCCCGGGACGGGGTTTACTACAATGGCAAGCAGCTGATTCACCATCGCCAGTGCCCGGTTGAATGGCAACAACTGGCGCAGAACATCGATGATCCGCATGGCGACATGTGGTTGACCTACTACAGCCACATCTTCAATCCGGCGCGGCTGAACCCGAAAGTCATGCAGGGGCATTTACCGGCACGATTCTGGAAGAACCTGCCTGAGGGTGCGCTGATTCCGGGGTTGATCACTCAGGCTCGGACCGGCAAGCAACAGGACGGTCAGGCCAGCGGGATCAAGGGCAGGGGTGGCAAACGCATCGTTTTGGCAGATGCCGAACGCGGTCAAGGCTCATAAAAAAGCCCCCCATCGCCAAGGCAATGGAGGGCTTCGGTGCCGCGAATGTCAGGTCAAACCTTGACGATCCAGCCTGCTGGCGCTTCGATCTCGCCAGTCTGTACGCCCGTCAGCTCTTTGTAGAGCTTCTGGGTGACCGGGCCGACTTCTGTTTCGCTGTGGAACACATGCAGGTGGTCGTTGTAGCTGATGCCGCCGATCGGGGTGATCACGGCAGCCGTACCGCAAGCGCCGGCTTCCTTGAAGTCGGACAGCTTGTCGATGAACACGTCACCTTCAACCACTTCCAGGCCCAGACGCGACTTGGCCAGTTCGATCAACGACAGACGGGTGATGCCCGGGAGCACCGACGGCGAGTTCGGGGTCACGAACTTGTTGTCGTGGGTGATCCCGAAGAAGTTGGCCGAACCGACTTCCTCGATTTTGGTGTGGGTCATCGGGTCCAGGTAGATGCAGTCGGCGAAATGCGCCTTCTTGGCCTGGGAGCCGGGCATCAGGCTGGCGGCGTAGTTGCCACCAACCTTGGCCGCGCCGGTGCCTTGTGGGGCGGCACGGTCGTAGCTGGAGATCAGGAAATTGTGCGGGGTCAGGCCACCCTTGAAGTAAGCGCCGACCGGGATGCAGAAGATCGAGAAGATGAATTCCGGTGCGGTACGCACGCCGATGTTGTCACCCACGCCGATCACGAACGGACGCAGGTACAGCGCGCCGCCGGTGCCGTAAGGCGGGATGAAACGCTCGTTGGCGCGGACCACTTCCTTGCAGGCTTCGATGAACTGCTCGGTTTCCACGAACGGCATCAGCAGGCGTGCACAGCTGCGCTGCATGCGCAGGGCGTTCTGATCCGGGCGGAACAGGTTGATCGAGCCGTCCTTGCAACGATAGGCCTTCATGCCTTCGAAGCATTGCTGGCCATAGTGAAGGGCAGTCGAGCCTTCGCTGATGTGCAGCACGTTGTCTTCGGTCAGGGTGCCTTTGTCCCACTCGCCATTACGATAGTGCGAGAGATAGCGCTTGTCTGTCTTGATGTAATCAAAACCCAGCTTGTCCCAATTGATGCTTTCGTTACCCATGACACCCTCTATCACTTAACAACCGCCGAAACGGTTCAAGGCTTCTGACGTTTTTTGGATGGGGACAACAATACTTCATTCCGGGCCCAATTCGCAGCCCGGACTATCGGATCATTGGCAGATTTCTTAGCGTGCTCATGAAACTTGCCGCTGATCCTTCAGTGTTCGAAATCCTGTGGCGAGGGAGCTTGCTCCCGTTCCAGTGCGCAGCACTGGTAAAACCGGACACTACGGTGCATCTGGCAGATCGCGGTGGCGGGGTTGGGGCCGCTTCGCGGCCCAGCGGGAGCAAGCTCCCTCGCCACAGTGATCGCGTAGCTAAAGATGCAGTGCGTGGCCGAGAGCACGCAACGCCGCTTCCTGAACCGCTTCGCCCAACGTCGGATGCGCATGGATGGTGCCGGCAATGTCTTCCAGCCGAGCGCCCATTTCCAGGCTTTGGCCAAACGCAGTCGACAATTCCGAAACACCCACGCCGACCGCCTGCCAACCGACAATCACATGATTGTCCCGACGAGCGACAACCCGCACGAAGCCGCTTTTCGATTCCAGCGTCATCGCCCGGCCATTGGCCGCGAACGGGAAACTCGAAACGATGCAGTCCAGGCCCGCTGCCTTGACGTCGTCCGGGGTCTTGCCGACCACCACCAGTTCCGGGTCGGTGAAGCACACGGCAGCGATAGCGGTCGGGTTGAATTCGCGGGTCTTGCCGCTGATCAACTCGGCCACCATCTCGCCCTGAGCCATGGCCCGGTGTGCAAGCATCGGTTCGCCGCTCAGGTCGCCGATGGCGTAGACGTTGCGCATGCTGGTCTGGCAACGGTTGTCGATCTTGATCGCCGGGCCGTTCATGTCCAGTTTCAACGCTTCGAGGTTCCAGCCCTGGGTGTTCGGTTTACGACCGACAGCTACCAGTACCTGATCTGTTTCCAGGTTCAGGGTATCGCCACCCGGCTCCAGAACTTGCAATGTATTACTAGAAGAATCAAAGCCTTGGACGCTGTGCTTCAAGTAAAGCTTCACGCCGAGTTTTTTCAGCTCATCGTGTACCGGTTGGGTCAGTTCGGCGTCGTAGGCTGGCAGGATACGATCCTGCGCCTCTACCACGCTTACGTCGGCACCGAGCTTGCGATAGGCAATCCCCAGCTCCAGACCGATGTAACCGCCACCCACCACAACCAGCCGCTTCGGCACAGCAGTCGGCGCCAGAGCTTCGGTGGAGGAAATGATCGGCCCGCCAATCGGCAGCATCGGCAGATTCACGCTTTTCGATCCGGTGGCCAGCACCAGGTGTTCGCACTGAATCCGCGTGTCGCCGACTTCAACGGTCTTGCCGTCGATCACTTTCGCCCAGCCCTGAATGACCTGAACCTTGTTTTTCTTCAGCAGCGCCGAGACGCCAGTCGTCAGGCGATCAACGATGCCGTCCTTCCACTCGACGCTCTTGGTGATGTCGAGGGTCGGCGCGGAAACGCTGATGCCCAATGCCGAGTGTTTGCTGTGGTGCTGCGTCTGATGAAACTGCTCGGCAACGTGAATCAACGCCTTCGACGGAATGCAGCCGATGTTCAGGCACGTACCGCCCAGTGATTCACCTTCCACGAGAATGGTCGAGATGCCCAACTGACCGGCACGAATCGCCGTCACATAACCGCCAGGGCCGCCGCCGATGATGAGCAGCGTGGTGTTCAAAGTCTGCATTGCTTACTCCAAGAACAGGGTGGCGGGTTGTTCGAGCAGGCCACGAACGGCCTGGATGAATTGCGCCGCGTCCATGCCATCGACCACGCGGTGATCGAAGGAACTGGAGAGGTTCATCATCTTGCGGATCACGATCTGGCCTTTGACGACCATCGGGCGTTCGACGATTTTGTTGACGCCGACGATGGCCACTTCCGGCAGGTTCAACACTGGCGTGCTGACAATACCGCCCAGGGCGCCAAGGCTGGTCAGGGTGATGCTCGAGCCGGACAGTTCATCCCGGGCGGCCTTGCCAGTGCGCGCGGCGGTGGCCAGACGGGAGATTTCCTGAGCGTTGTCCCACAAACTGCGAGCTTCAGCGTGACGCACCACTGGCACCATTAAGCCGATGTCGGCCTGGGTGGCGATGCCGACATGCACCGCGCCAAGGCGGGTGATGACTTGGGCTTCGTCGTCGTAACGGGCGTTGATCTGCGGGAAGTCGCGCAGGGCGACGACCAGCGCGCGGACGAGGAACGGCAGCAGCGTCAGCTTGCCACGGGTCGCGCCGTGTTTTTCGTTCAGGTGCGCGCGCAGTTCTTCCACGGCAGTGACGTCGATTTCCTCGACATAACTGAAGTGGGCAGCGCGTTGAGTGGCGTCCTGCATACGCTGGGCAATCTTGCGACGCATGCCGATGACCGGGATTTGCTCTTCGTCATTACGCTGGGCGTATGCGGCGGTGGCGGTCGATGCATTCGACTGACCTTGCGCCAGATAGGCGTCGAGGTCTTCGTGCAGCACGCGACCGGCAGGGCCGGTGCCACGTACCAGACGCAACTGGATGCCGAGATCAAGTGCATGCTTGCGTACTGCCGGGGACGCCAACGGGCGTTCATCGGCCTCGCGAGCCACCATCGGGCCTTGGCATACGGCTGCTCGTGGCGCCGCAGCAGGGGCTGGTTTGCTTTCCACAACGGTTTCGACTTTCGGCGCCGGTGCTTCTTGCATGGCGGCAACCACAGGCTGAGCGGACTCTTTAACGTTGCCCGCGCCTTCGACTTCGATGCTGATCAGGATGCTGCCAACCGCCATGACTTCGCCGGGCACGCCGCCCAGCGCGATCACCTTGCCGTGCACCGGCGAAGGGATGTCGACCATCGCCTTGTCGGTCATCACATCGGCCAGCACCTGATCTTCGACGACCATGTCGCCGACCTTGACGTGCCACACCGACAGTTCAACTTCTGCAATGCCTTCGCCAATGTCCGGCATTTTAATAACGTGCGTGCCCATTCAGACCTCCATAACCCGTTTCAAAGCCGCGCCCACACGGGTCGGACCAGGGAAATACGCCCACTCTTGCGCGTGCGGGTAGGGGGTGTCCCAACCGGTGACGCGTTCGATCGGCGCTTCCAGGTAGTGGAAGCAATGCTCTTGCACCAGGGCGACCAGTTCGGCGCCAAAACCGCAAGTGCGGGTCGCTTCGTGAACGACTACGCAACGGCCGGTTTTCTTCACCGACTTGACGATGGTTTCCAGGTCCAGCGGCCAGAGGCTGCGCAGGTCGATGACTTCAGCGTCGATCCCGGTTTCTTCCGCGGCGACTTGCGACACATAAACGGTGGTGCCGTAGGTCAGGATGGTCACGTCCTTGCCTGGACGGGTGATGGCAGCAACGTCCAGCGGCACGGTGTAGTAACCGTCCGGGACTTGCGCGGCGGGGTGTTTCGACCACGGGGTGACCGGACGTTCGTGGTGACCATCGAACGGGCCGTTGTACAGGCGTTTCGGTTCGAGAAAGATCACCGGGTCATCGTTTTCGATGGAGGCGATCAGCAAGCCTTTGGCGTCGTACGGGTTGGACGGCATGACCGTGCGCAAGCCGCAGACCTGAGTGAACATCGCCTCGATGCTCTGGCTGTGCGTCTGGCCACCGTAGATGCCGCCGCCGCAAGGCATGCGCAGGGTCATCGGTGCGGTGAATTCGCCGGCCGAGCGATAACGCAGGCGGGCGGCTTCGGAAATGATCTGGTCCGACGCCGGGTATACGTAATCGGCGAACTGGATCTCGGCCACCGGACGCAAACCGTAGGCGCCCATGCCCACGGCAACACCGACGATGCCGCTTTCGGAGATCGGCGCGTCGAAAACCCGGGAGGTGCCGTACTTGTTCTGCAGGCCTTCGGTGCAGCGGAATACACCGCCGAAGTAGCCCACGTCCTGGCCGAACACCACGACGTTGTCGTCACGCTCAAGCATCACATCCATGGCCGAGCGCAGGGCCTGGATCATGGTCATGGTGGTCGTGGTCATGGCGGTTTCCAACTCGATTTTATTGTTGTGATCGTTCATGTCAGATCCCCAACTCTTGACGCTGGCGCTTCAAGTGCTCCGGCATCTCTTTATAGACGTCTTCGAACATGGTCGCGGCGCTCGGAATCTGGCCGCCGGCGAGGGTGCCGTACTGCTCGGCTTCTTTCTGCGCAGCGATGACTTCAGCTTCCAGTTCGGCGCTGACGGCGACGTGTTCCTCTTCGGACCAGTGGCCGATTTTCACCAGATGCTGCTTCAGGCGCGCAATCGGGTCGCCCAACGGGAAGTAGCTCCAGTCGTCGGCAGGACGGTATTTGGATGGATCATCGGAAGTCGAGTGCGGGCCGGCGCGGTAGGTGACCCATTCGAGCATGGTCGGGCCGAGGTTGCGGCGGGCGCGTTCGGCGGCCCAGGCAGAGGCCGCGTAGACCGCGATGAAATCGTTGCCATCAACCCGCAGGGAGGCAATGCCGCAACCGACGCCACGACCGGCAAAAGTGGTCGCTTCACCACCGGCAATCGCCTGGAACGTGGAGATTGCCCACTGGTTGTTGACCACGTTGAGGATCACCGGCGCACGGTAAACGTGAGCGAAGGTGAGAGCAGTGTGGAAGTCGGATTCAGCAGTGGCGCCGTCGCCGATCCAGGCCGAGGCGATTTTGGTGTCGCCCTTGATCGCCGAGGCCATGCCCCAGCCCACGCCTTGTACGAATTGGGTGGCGAGGTTGCCGGAAATGGTGAAGAAGCCGGATTCCTTGACCGAGTACATGATCGGCAACTGACGGCCCTTGAGCGGATCGCGCTCGTTGGACAGCAGTTGGCAGATCAGGTCCACCAGCGGCACTTCCCGCGCCATCAGGATGCTTTGCTGGCGATAGGTCGGGAAGCACATGTCGTCGATGTTCAAGGCCAGGGCCTGGGCACTGCCGATGGCTTCTTCGCCGAGGCTCTGCATGTAGAACGACATTTTTTTCTGACGCTGGGCGACGACCATGCGGTTGTCGAAGATCCGCGTCTTGAGCATGGCGCGCATGCCTTTACGCAGGATCTCCACCGGAACGCCTTCCGCCCACGGACCGAGGGCATTGCCCTCATCGTCGAGCACGCGAATCAGGCCTTTGGCCAGGTCGGCCGTGTCGGCGGGTTCTACGTCAATGGCGGGTTTGCGCACCGTGCCGGCGTCGGTCAGACGCAGGTAGGAGAAGTCGGTTTTGCAGCCTGGGCGGCCCGAAGGTTCGGGAACGTGCAGGCGCAGCGGTTCGTACGCTTGGTTCATGGCTTCTACGCTCGATCTTGTGAATTTCTTGTAGTGAGCTGACCGTCATTCCTCTGTGGAGGAAATCTTGTCCTACAACAATCATAGGCCCGGCCAAGAAGAATATTTCTCTCTGTTTCGTTGCGCTCGAGATCATTTGAGGATAAAAAATCTGCATAAACATAAAAAGCAGGTGGTTTTGTCTCATGCGCAAACTGGACCGTACCGACATCGGCATTCTCAACAGCCTTCAGGAGAACGCGCGCATCACCAATGCCGACCTCGCGCGCTCGGTGAACCTGTCGCCGACGCCTTGCTTCAACCGGGTCAAGGCGATGGAAGAATTGGGCCTGATTCGCGAGCAGGTGACGCTGTTGGATGCCGATCTGCTGGGGCTGCATGTGAATGTGTTCATCCACGTCAGCCTGGAAAAACAGGTGGAGGAGGCGTTGCAGCATTTCGAGGAAGCGATCTCGGATCGCCCGGAAGTGATGGAGTGCTATTTGATGGCCGGCGATCCGGATTATTTGATCCGGGTGCTGGTGCCGACGATTCAGTCGCTGGAGCGTTTCATGATGGACTTCCTGACCAAAGTGCCTGGCGTGGCCAACATCCGCTCAAGCTTTGCGCTTAAGCAGGTGCGTTATAAAACCGCGCTGCCGTTGCCGGCCAACGGCCTTACCCTCAACAACTAAACGCAAAGCCTCTGTAGCAGCTGTCGTTGTGGCGGAGGGGATTTATCCCCTCGCCACAATGCCTTGTGCGACAGTTGCTACAGAGCGGGAACGTCAGATTTTGTTCAGGGGGATTTTCAGGTACGTGACGCCATTGTCTTCCGCCGGCGGCAAATTCCCCGCCCGCACGTTCACCTGAATCGCCGGCAGCAGCAGCGTCGGCATGCCCAACCCCGCGTCACGCTGGGTGCGCATCGCAACGAACGCGGCTTCATCGATTCCGTCGCGAACGTGGACGTTGCTTTTGCGCTGCTCGCCCACCGTTGCCATGCACCGGGATTCGCGGCCTTCGGGCGGGTAATCGTGGCAGACGTAGAGACTCACGCTGGCCGGAAAGGCCAGCAACTTCTGGATCGAGGCAAACAACTGATTGGCATTGCCGCCGGGGAAGTCGCAGCGCGCGGTGCCCACGTCGGGCATGAACAGTGTGTCGCCCACCAGAATCAGATTGCCGCCGATCACGTAGGCCATGTCCGCCGGCGTATGACCGGGCACATGCAGGGCCGTGGCCTTGAGATTACCGATCATGAACGATTCGTCCGGGGCGAACAGATGATCGAACTGCGAACCGTCCACTGCAAATTCCGGCTCAAGGTTGAACAGGCTTTTGAACACGCCCTGAACCTTGCTGATCGACTGGCCAATCGCAATCCTGCCGCCCAGTTCCCCACGCAGATAAGGCGCGGCGGACAGGTGATCGGCATGGGCGTGGGTTTCCAGCAGCCATTGCACGTGGAGGCGGTGTTCGCGGACGAAGGCGATGATTTTATCCGCCTGGGTGGTGGCGGTGCGCCCGGCAGCCGGGTCGTAATCAAGCACCGGGTCGACGATCGCACACTGGCCGTCGTCGGCTTCGTAGATCACGTAACTGTAGGTCGACGAGGCAGGGTCGAGGAAGGCTTCAATCAAGGCAGGCATGGTGGCTGTTTCTTTTGGGACAGGTCTTGAGGGTAGTGTCATTTTCCCTGCGCTGACCAGCCCTACAACAATTCAATTGATGTAAAAAGCTGCGCGGGCTCTATCCTGTCAGTCATCGATACCGGGCGTTCCCGGCTTTTGTCATGGATTACGAGCGTTCTATGTTGCTGGCAAGTTTTTTTGGCTTGGTCATGGGCCTTGTCCTCGGATTGACCGGTGCCGGTGGCGGCATTCTTGCTGTCCCGGCCCTGGTGCTGGGGTTGGGTTTGACCATGACACAGGCGGCACCCGTCGCCTTGTTTGCGGTGGGAAGCGCGGCGGCGGTCGGGGCGATTGACGGGTTGCGCCATGGCCTGGTGCGCTATCGCGCGGCGCTGTTGATTGCATTGTTGGGGGCGATTTTTTCCCCGGTCGGCATTTACTTTGCCCATCAGTTGCCTGAAAAAATCCTGATGATTCTGTTCAGCCTGCTGATGGTCATGGTGGCCTGGCGGATGCTGCGCCGCGAGCGCCAGGACGAAGGCCCGAGCGATCACGGGCACGCCAACTGGGGCCAGAAAAACTGCATGCTCGATCAACAGACCGGACGCTTTTCCTGGACCGCCAAATGCACCGCAACCCTGGCGGCGCTCGGCGCGGTGACCGGTGTTGTTTCCGGGTTGCTCGGGGTCGGGGGCGGGTTTCTGATCGTCCCGGCGTTCAAGCAACTGACTGATGTGCAGATGCGCGGAATTGTGGCGACGTCCCTGATGGTGATCAGTCTGATTTCCGCCATCGGCGTGATCGGTGCGTTTCAGGCCGGGGTGCGGATCGATGGGCTGGGCGTGTCGTTCATCGTCGCCAGCGTGGTCGGCATGATCCTTGGCCGCCAGCTTTGCGCCCGAGTCCCGGCCAGGGCCTTGCAGATCGGCTTCGCCAGCGTCTGCGCCGTGGTCGCTGGCTACATGCTTTTCAGAGCCGGCGTCTAACCGTCTTATGCCGCGTGGTCGGCAGCGGCGCGGACTACGAGACTCGCGGAATTGCGCTGTTTCATGACGTCAACGACAACCTGAAGCTGGTGGCCGAGTACAACCAGTTCGAAATCAACGGCCACGACACCAGCGCGCAGAACGAAGACACCGACACCTTTGCAGTGGGGGCGGTGCTGACCTGGTAACCCGGACACAACGCAGATCCCCTGTAGGAGCGAGGCTTGCCCGCGAAGAGGCCGTCACATGCAATATGAATGTTGACTGACACACCGCTTTCGCGGGCAAGCCTCGCTCCTACAAGGGATCGAAGGTGTCTGCCAGATATCTCATCCCATCGAACCGCCTGACCGCTACCCAAGTAGCATACGTAGCAGCCCATAGCCTTCGTACACTCCAACCTCATACATGCGCACCTGCGGGAGGCGACGATGCAGCAGGTTCAGAGCGAAGGTGTCGTCAGTGCAATGTCCCAGTCGACCGATGCCGAACAGGTGGCTCAGGAACTGGCGCGGCAGCTATTGCATCCGCATTTGGGGTTCGTGTTGTTTTTCTGTTCCGCCGAATACGACTTGCAGGTGCTGGGTCAGGCCTTGCAACAAAGCTTCGGTGGTATTCGCCTGGTCGGCTGCACCAGCGCCGGTGAAATCACCCCGTTGGGTTACGGCCGCAACTGCGTGACGGCGGTAGGTTTCGACCATCGGCATTTTTCCATCGACGCCGAACTGATCGACGAGATGGAGCGATTCAGCCTGATCGACGCCCAGCAAATGGTCGAGCGTCTGGTCAGTGGCTGTCGCAGCAACACCCTGGCGCCGATCAAGGGCAACAGCTTTGCCCTGACCCTGCTGGATGGTTTGTCCAGCCGTGAAGAAATGGTCCTCGCGGCGCTGAGCGCGGCGTTGGGCGACATCCCGCATTTCGGCGGTTCGGCCGGCGACGACAATTACCTGACCCATACCCACGTCTATTTCAATGGCGAGTTCCACAGTGGCGCGGCGGTGGTGGTGCTGGTCAACACCTGGCTGGATTTCGAAGTCTTCACGACCCACCACATCCTGCCGCGGGCAGAAAAACTGGTGGTCACCGGAGCCGACAGCCCTTCGCGCCGGGTTTTCGAACTGAATGCCGAACCCGCCGCCGAGGAGTACGCCCGGCACATCGGCGTGCCCGTGGCCGAGCTCGATCACCGGATCTTCGCCGCACACCCGCTGGCGGTGCGGATCAACGATCAGTACTACGTACGGGCGATCCAGCAGGTTCATCCGGACCTGAGCCTGAGTTTCTACTGTGCAGTGGAAAACGGCATCGTCCTCACGGTCATGACGCCCGGCCCGATGCTGCCGAACCTGCAGAATCTGTTCGAGGGGTTGCAGGAACGCCTCGGAGACCTGTTGCTGACCATCGGTTGCGATTGTTTTCTCAGGCGTCTGGAACTGGAAGACGGCGGCAACCTGGAGCAGATCGGTACGTTTTTGCGTGACCAGCGGGTGATGGGTTTCAACACCTACGGAGAACAGTTCAATGGCATGCACATCAACCAGACCTTCACCGGGGTTGCCATTGCCCGAGGCCGGTCCCCTGGACATCGTTGAGCTTCAGGCGCAAGTCGCCAGCCTGCGACACGAAAACCAGAAACTGCAGCGCATCAATGGCGCGCTGATCGAACGGATCGAATCCGGTATCACCCGCGGCAACGACCCGTACGCGGCGTTCCAGCATTCGGTGGTGCTGGCCGAACAGGTCCGTGAGCGCACCGATGCCTTGAACCAGGCCATGGCCGAACTCAAGTCGGGCAATCATTTGCTCAGCGAAGCGCGCTTGCGTGCAGAAACCGCGCATCAACACCTGATCGACGCCATCGAGAGCATCTCCGACGCTTTTGTACTGTTCGATGCCGACCAGCGAATCGTGCTGTTCAACAGCCGCTTCAAGGCGTTCTGGGGCAACAGTCGGGTGCGGATCAACGCCGGCATGCGCCTGGCGGAAGTCAAGCGACTGATGATCGTCACCGGGCTGTTTACCGAGGAACCGCGCGGGCAGGCCGACGAAAACCTGTTGTTTCGCCTGCAGAACGGTCGCTGGCTGCAAGTCAGCGAACGGCCGACCCAAGAGGGCGGGCGGGTGATCCTGTTCACCGACATTACCGACGTCAAACTCAGCGAAACGGTGCGCCGCGAGCAGGCGGTGGCGCAGAAATCCCATTTGCTGCAACGGGCGGTCGACAACCTGTCCCAAGGCGTGGCGATGGTCAACGCCGAGGGCATACTCGAATTGTGGAACCGGCGTTTTCTCGAGCTCAGCGGCCTTGCGCCCGTGGCGGCGCACCGGCCGTTCGCCGAAGTGATCGCCGACAGCGAGCTGAACCTGCTGACCCCCGCCAGCCGCGACGGCAACGGGCGCCCGGTGCAGGAATGCGAGCAGCGTCTTTACGATGGCCGAGTCCTGGAAATTCGCACGCACCCGTTGCCCACCGGCGGCTTCGTCAACACCTTCACCGACATCACCGAACGCTACCAGCACGCCGAAGCGCTGAGCGAAAGCGAGCGCTGGATTCGCCTGATCACCGACCACGTACCGGCGCTGATCGCCTACCTCAATGCCGACCTGGTCTACGAATTCACCAACAAGGTTTATGAAGAATGGTACTGCTGGCCTCGCGGCGTCATGCTCGGGCAAAGCCTGCGCGAGGTGCACAGTGAGCAACATTATCAGCGGCTGGAAGCCTACGTGGCCCGGGCATTGGCCGGCGAAAGCGTGACGTTCGAGTTTGCCGAAACCAACATCAATAATCAGGAGCGCTACATGCTGCGCTCCTATGTGCCGAATCGGCTGGTCACCGGGGAGGTGGTGGGGATTTTCGTGTTGATCCGCGACATCACCGAGCGCCGCCGCACCGCCGAGGCGCTGCACCAGGCGTATCAAAACCTTGAACTGCGGGTACGTGAGCGTACGGCGGAGCTGACCACCCTCAATGAGCAGCTGCTGCGCGAGATTGACGAACGCCGGCGCGTGGAATCACGCCTGCGCGAAGCCAAGCTCGACGCCGAACAGGCCAACCTGTCGAAGACCAAATTTCTCGCCGCCGTCAGCCATGACTTGTTGCAGCCACTGAATGCCGCGCGACTGTTTACCAGCGCCTTGCTCGAACGCCGGGAGCCGGTGGCCAACGAGATTCTGGTGCGTAACGTCAGCAATTCCCTGGAAGACGTGGAAAACCTGCTGGGCACCCTGGTGGATATTTCCAAACTCGATGCCGGGGTGATCAAGGCCGACATTGCGCCGTTCGCCTTGAGCGAATTGCTGGAAAACCTCGCCGCGGAGTACACCCAGGTGGCCCGCAGTGAGGGGCTTGAGCTGCATTTCATCCCGTGTTCGGCGCTGGTGCGCAGCGACATTCAATTACTCGCGCGGATCCTGCGGAACCTGTTGAGCAACGCTATTCGCTACACCTACAGCGGCCGGGTGGTGCTCGGTTGCCGGCGTCATCATCAACGCCTGTCGATCGAGGTCTGGGACAGCGGCATGGGCATTGCGCACAACCGTCTGGAAGAGATTTTCCAGGAGTTCAAGCGCGGTGATGTGCAGCGTCCGGATCAGGATCGCGGGTTGGGTCTGGGGCTGGCGATTGTCGAGAAAATTGCCGGGATTCTCGGGCACCGCATTCACGTGCGATCGTGGCCGGGCAAGGGCTCGATGTTTTCCGTCGAAGTACCGCTGAGCGCTACGGCACCCAAGGCACTGCCGAGCCTGCTGATGAGTGAGCCGATGCTCGAGCGTCTGCGCGGTGCGCGAGTTTGGGTGCTGGATAACGATGCGGCGATTTGTGCCGGCATGCGTACGTTGCTGGAAGGTTGGGGGTGTCTGGTGGTGACGGCGTTGTCGGAGCAGGACCTGGCGCGGCAAGTGGACAACTATCACGCCGAAGCGGATTTGCTGATCGCCGACTATCACCTGGATGACGAGCAGAACGGTGTGGATGCGGTGGCCCGGATCAACGCCCGGCGCGGCTCAGCCATTCCGGCGATGATGATCACCGCCAACTACAGCAATGAGCTCAAATTGCAGATTCGTGAGTTGGGGCACACCTTGATGCACAAACCGGTGCGGCCGATGAAGCTCAAGACGGCGATGAGTCACCTGCTCGGCCTATCCCGTTAACTCTCCGGACACTAAATCTGTGGCGAGGGAGCTTGCTCCCGTTCGACTGCGAAGCAGTCGTAAATCAGGCAACTCGGTTTATCTGGAAGTTTGCAGGGGGCCGCTTCGCGACCCAGCGGGAGCAAGCTCCCTCGCCACAGAGATTGGGGAATCCCAACATTCAACGCCGCAGATAAGAGCCGAAATCAATATCCCCGGCACTCAGGATCGCCTGCACCCGGTTGTGCACGTTGAGTTTGCGCAGGATCGCCGAGACGTGGGCCTTGACCGTGGTTTCGGCGATTTCCAGGGTGTAGGCGATCTGTTTGTTCGACTCGCCCTTGGTCATGCGTTCCAGCACCAGCAACTGCTTGCGGGTCAGGGCCTGGAGCAGCTCCTGCGGGAAGCTCGGGTTATCGTTCATCCGGCGGTGGGTGCCGCTTTTTTGCGTGCGGATGATGTCCGGCGGCAGGTAGACGTTGCCGTTGAGAATCTGCTGGATCGCCTCGGTCATTTGCACCCGCGGCGAGGATTTGGTGATGAAACCCACCGCACCATAGGTGATGGCTTGCAGCACGATCTGCTTGTCCTGCTCGGCGGAGACGATCACCACCGGGATGGTCGGCGCCTCGTTGCGCAGGTTGATAAGGCCATTGAGGCCGTGCATCCCCGGCATGTTCAGGTCGAGCAGGATCAGGTCCAGGTCGTCATGTTCCTGAGTCAGCGCCAGGGCACTGTCGAGGTCGGCGGTTTCCATGACTTCGGTGCCCGGGAAACCATCGCTGATGACGTTATGAATGGCTTCGCGAAACAGCGGGTGATCGTCGGCAATCAGAATTTTGTACATAGCCTTTCACCTCATTATTTTGATTATGGTGTGGCAACAACACGCACGCGTAAAGGTCAGGGAAAGGGTTCGGGCCGGGCGGGCGCCACGGGCAGGTTCGCCGCTTGCCAGGCATCCAGGCCATCGCGATACCAATACAGAGTCTTATAACCCATGGCGGCGGCGCGCTTGACCGCGTTCCAGCTCAACCAGCAATCGGAGCGGCAGTAGAAGACCAGCGGTTGCGCAAGATCGCCCGCGGTCAATGTGTTCAGGTTACGCGCAAAATAGCCCTGCCAGTCGGGCGTCAGGTCGCCATCGCCGGTATTGGCCAGCCAATGACTGCCGGGCAGGTTCTCATGGGGCTGGTCTTCGATGAAGCGCCCTTGCAGCCATTGACGGCGATAGACGTCGATCAGCACCGGGCGTGGTGTCTGGGTGAGCAGGGTTTGCAGGGCCGGCGTATCGATGATGGATGCGCCTTGCAGTTGATTCGGGGTCGGGCTGCGGTAGAGGCCGATGCGATAGCCTTCGGCGGAGAACAGCGGTGTCTCGGCCTGCGCGGCGCCCAGCAACAAACTCAGCGACAGCGCAGCGAGAGAAGGGCGTAGCAGACGACGTCGGGCACGCGGCATGGGGTTCAATCCTTATAGTTATGAACCCATTACATGCCAGTCCCGGTGCGTTGGGAATGCGACGATAGACAGGAAAACCAGTACTAAAGTAGTAATTTCACCCCTGTGTTCAGCACAGATCCCCTGTGGGAGCGGGCTTGCCCGCGATAGCGATCTTTCAGTCGACATTAATGTTGAATGTGCGGGCGCCATCGCGGGCAAGCCCGCTCCGACAGGGGACTTGTGTGGTCAGTTGGCTTTGCGCAAGGCGGCATGCTGCGGGTTGAAGGTGAGCACGGCGAGCAGGGCAAACAACAATGTCAGCCCCACACACACCGCCAGCGCCAACGGATTGAAGCGTTCATACAACGCGAACCTCACCAGCTCCACCGCATGGGTAAACGGGTTCAACGCACACAACCCGTACAACCACTCGCTGGACTCACGCATCTTCCACAGCGGATACAGCGCCGAGGACAGGAAGAACAACGGGAAGATCACGAAATTCATCACCCCGGCGAAGTTTTCCAACTGACGGATGGCATTCGACAGCAACAGGCCCAGCGCGCTGAGCATCAACGCAACCAGCAACAACGCCGGCAAAGCGATCAACAGCCCCATGGCCGGTGGTTGCACGCCGTACACCCAGGCAATCGCCAGAAAGGCATACACCTGCAACAGCGAAATCAACGACGTTGCCAACAATTTGCTGCACAGCAGGAATGTCCGGGGCAGGGGGCTGGTCAGCAGCACGCGCATGCTGCCCATCTCCCGGTCGTAGACCATCGACAATGAACCTTGCATGCCATTGAACAGCAGAATCATGCAGGCCAGGCCAGGGATGATGTAGACCTCATACGGGATGTACGTGTCGTAGGGCTCGATAATGGCAATGCCCAGGGCCGCGCGAAAACCGGCGGCGAACACCAGTAGCCACAGCAACGGCCGGACAAGCGCACTGAGAAACCGCGTGCGCTGCAACACGAAACGCAGCCATTCGCGCAGCACGATGCCGCTGAAACATTGCCAGTAAGCATTCATCGGGCGGCTCCAGAGGTCGTCAGGCGAGCGAAGGCGCAACCGAGGTCGCCGCCGTGTTCCAGGCTCAGGGCGTCGGCTTGTCCGCTGGCCACCAAATGCCCTTGGTGAAGAATCAGCAAATCATCGCTGGGCTGCACTTCATCCAGCAAATGGGTGGTCCAGAGCACACTGATGTATTGCTCGCGGCACAAATTGCGGATGTGTTGATTGAGTGCCAGGCGACTGGCCGGGTCGAGGCCGACGCTCGCCTCGTCGAGCAGCAACAGGCGTGGCTCATGCAGCAGCGCGCGGGCGATTTCCACCCGGCGACGATGCCCGCCATTCAGTTCGCGCACTCGCTCGCGCCGGCGTTCGGTCAGCGTTTGCCGGGCCAGTTCGGCGTCGACCCGCAAGTTGGTCTGGCGCCGCGACATCCCATGCAGCGCGGCGTGATACCGCAGGTTCTGCTCAACGCTGAGGTCCAGGTCCAGGGTGCTTTGCTGGAACACCACACCCAATTGCCTCAGCGCCGGGCGCGGCTCATTGCGCAGCGAGAAGCCTCCGACGCGGATGTCGCCCCGCTGCAAATCGTAGAGCCGGGTGAGCAGCGCGATCAGGGTCGATTTTCCTGCACCGTTGGGCCCCAGCAGCGCCGCGAAACGCCCCGGCTCCAGGCAGAAACTCACCTGGCGCAACGCCTCCCGCGAGCCATAGGCAAAGCTCAGGTCGCTGACTTCCAGTGCGTTCATGGCGTCACCACCACGCCCCACGGATAGCGCCCGACCTTCACCGATTTGCTGACCTTGAGGCTGTCGACATCGATCACCGACACATCGCCGCTGACACCATTGGTCGCCAGCAATTGCTTCTGATCCGGGGTAAACGCCATCTGCCAGACGCGTCGGCCGACCAGCAGATAGTCGAGGATTTCGAAGGTCCTGGCATCGATCACCGCCACATGATTGGCCGGACCGAGCGCGACGAAACCATACTTGCCGTCGGCACTGAGTTTGATGCCCACCGGCTGAACCTTGTCCGGGTGTACGCCTTTGATCTGGAAGTTCAGGGTCTTGAGCACCTGGCGGGTCGCGACATCGAGAATGGTCACCGTGCCGCCGATTTCCGCCGAGGCCCAGAGCTTCGAACCATCGGGCGCGAACTCGACGAAACGCGGTCGCTGATCCACCAGCGTGCTGTCGGCCAGGGTCTGAGTGCTGGTGTCGATCCAGTGCAGCATGTTGGTGGTTTCACTGGTGTTCACCGCCCACTTGCCGTCAGGGCTGACCGCCATGCCTTCGGGTTCGACGCCGACGTTGATCTGGCTCAGCACCTTGGAAGTTTCAGTGTCGATCACCGTCACCAGCGCATCGTCCTCGTTGGAAACGTAGAGCCAGCGATTGTTCGGGTGCAGGGCGAATTGCTCGGGGTCCTTGCCCGAAGGCAGTTCCTTGATGATCTTGCGCGTGGCGACATCCATCACTTGCACCCGGTCCGAATCACTGGCGCAGATGTACAGCAGCTTGCTGTCGTGGGACAGCAGCAGACCGCGTGGGCGCTGGCCGACGGGCAGGGTGTCGGTGACTTGCAAGGTCTGCATGTCGATCAGGCTGAGGCTGTTGTCTTTCTCGTTCGAGACCCAGGCGGTGCTGGCCGCGGCCTGCCCGGCAGTGAGTAGCAGGGCGCATGAAAGCAGGGTGCGGCGCATGGCAGATTCCTTATTGTTGTGGAGGCAATATCAGGGAAAGCGGCAGCTGACCTCCGGCTTGTCGTAACCGAGGCTGTCCATTTCGTTGAAAGGGTGCAGAAAGCCGTCCTGCGGCGAGGTACTGACCAGCGCCCGCGGCTGGACGATGGGGATCGGTTGGCGCAACTGGCCGTTCCAAGGGCGATAACTGAGCTTGCGACCCTTGAAACCGTCCAGCGGCAATTGATCGCTGATTTCCAGCGTACGGATCGCCGTCGGATCGGTCTGACGCAGTTTGCTCACTGCGCTGGCGATGCTGCGCACAGCCATCCACGCGGCAAAGTCGCGGTCGTTCATCCAGCGCCCGGCCATGGCTTCGAAGCGCTTTTGCAATTGTGCGGCGCCGTAGGTTTCCACGGTCTTGTGCCAACCGACCGGGGTCAGGCCTTGAGTGCCGGCCACCGGGCGCGGATACCAGGTCTGGTAGGGCACGTATTCGCCGAAGTCACCGCGTTCATCGGCCACCAGCACCACGTCGTACTCGGCGGTCTGGGTGAACAGCGGCATGTCGGCCTGGGCGCTGCGGCGCTGGTCGTTATCGAAACTCCAGGCCTTTTCCGCGACCAGTTGCACGCCGAAGCGTTTCGCCGCACGGCGCAGGGCGGCGGCATAGGCTTGATCGTCAGCGGTCGGGCCGACGATCAGCAGCGCCCGTTGCCATTTGCGCACCACCAGAAATTGCGCCAGCGCATCGGCCAGCATCGCCCGGCTCGGCAGCGTGTGCAGCACGTTCGGCAAGCAGTCGGTGGTGCGCAGGCTGTCATCCGGGCTGCCGGCGTTGAACAGCAAACTGTCAGGCAGGGCGGCGCTGAGTTGGCGCAGGCTGGCCACTGGCGCGTTTACCACAAACAGGCGCAGACCTTGCGCGTGTTGAGCCGTGGCCGCCTCAAGCAAGGCCTCCGGGCTGTCGGCGTTGACGCTGGCCAGGCTGTAACTGTGATTGAGAAAACGCCCGGTGCTGTTGCTGTCGGTGATCGCCAGTTCGGCGCCACGCCCTCCGGCATCGACCGGCTCGGGAATGACGTTGGACAGTAGCGGCCCCGGATCAGGGCGAAAACCCAGGTAGCCGATCTGCACCTGCAAGGGCGCGTCGGCCGCCTGACTCTGGGTCGCCAGCCCGGCGGCGCAGGCAATCGCCAGCAGATAGATCAGGGCGTAAGGGGCAAGCTGGCGCATAAGGCACTCCATTACAGGTAGCGCCAGCATAGGAAGCATGAGCGGGTGGGGAAATATGCAGAAAGTACTGATGGGCCAGTACCAAGGTCGTAACGCGTCCGAGTGTCGGCCAATTGCCCTACTACCAAGGAACTAGACGGCGGCCACCAAAGCAGCATGGGGCTGGCGCGAAACGCTTCCTAAGATGGTTGCCATAGCCTCTGCCAAGAGGTTTTGCGTGCAATCCTGAGGGCATAACAATGACAACAAAACGCAACGCCTTGCTCGTTGCCGGACTGCTGGCCGGTTTTATCAGTGCAGGTTCTGTCTGGGCCCACGGCAACGTGGTTCCACAAGCCGTCGAAACCAAGGGCCTGACCCCGATCAAGGACGCCGGCGTACAGGTTGATGGCGATGGCTGGGCGGCGGTAAACCCTTACCGTACGACACCCGAGCACGACAAAGCCGTGGAAATCGGCTCATCGGCCTACAACCAGAACTGCGCGGCCTGTCATGGCCTGGAAGCCAAGTCCGGCGGCATCGCTCCCGATTTGCGCATGCTCGATGTCGGCGACGCCGGTGATGAATGGTTCGTCGAACGGGTCCGCAACGGTGCCGTACGGGACGGCCGGGTGTACATGCCGAAGATGGCCGATTACCTGAGTCAGGAAGCCCTGTGGGCTGTGCGCACTTACCTGGACAGCGTTCACGTCGAGGAGTAATGCATGCGCCTGCTCGCTGTGTTGATCAGCGCCGTGCTGCTGTGCTGCCAGGCGGTGCAGGCGCAGGTCCGTACCTATGACGAAATGATCGCCGCCGGGGAGCTGAAGGTGGCGGTCTACAAAGACTTCGCCCCCTACAGTTTCGAAGACGCCGGCCAGCCCCGTGGCGTGGATGTCGAGCTGGCCGAGGCCTTGGCCAGAGCCCTTGGCGTTCATTTGAAACTGATCTGGGCGCCCGCCGGCGAGAAGCTCGACGACGACCTGCGCGACTACATCTGGCGCGCCAGTCAGTTGCACGATCTGCAATTGGCCGACCTGATGATGCGCGTGCCCTATGACCAGGATTACGCGCGCAAGCGCAACGAACTGGGTGAACTGGAAAACGGCCATGTGGTGATGTTCGGTCCGTACCAGAACGAGCAATGGCAAGTCGCTTATGACCGCCGTCGGCTCGAGTCGGTGGGCAGTGTTGCGGTGTTCGAGCACCACCCGATTGGCGTCGAGGTCGACAGCGTGCCGTCGTTCTACCTGACCTCGATTTTCAACGGCATGCTCGCCGGCAAAACCCGCCACTACCCCGGCGTGCCCCAGGCGTTCGCGGCCATGAAGGCCGGTGAAGTCGACGCGGTCATGGCGATGCGCGGCGAGATCGACTGGCAGGTTCACGAGGCGGCGGACCCGCAACTCGCGCTGGCGGAAAACGCCTATCCGAACATGGGCAAGCAACTCTGGGAGATCGGCATGGCGGTGCACGAAAGCAATCGTCAGTTGGCCTATGCCGTGGAAGAGGCGCTGGAAACCTTGATCCGCGAAGGCGCGGTGAAAGCCATTTATGCCCGTTACGGCCTGCGGTATGACGTGCCGGAGATGTATCAACAGTGAACTGGAGCGTGCGTTGTCTGTTGGCCTGTTGGCTACCCTTGGCCGCGCACGCGGCAGCCATCGAGCCGGGGAAAGACCCGGTGCCCTCGGTCATGTGGGCCTTCTATCACAAGCAGATGCTTGGCGATGCGCCGTTCGTATTCGACGAGCGGGTCAAGCTGCTGACGCCGCCGTTCGCCGAAGACGCCCGACAAGTGCCGCTGGAAATCGACGCCCGGGCGTTCAAGGGCGAGGTGGTAAAAATCCTTGCGTGGGCCGAACTCAATCCGTTGCCGAAAATTGTCGATTTTCAACCGCTGGATCGTGTGCTGCCGTGGCTGTCGATCCGCATCCGTATCGAACAAGCCACGCCGTTGCGTGCAGCGGTCCTGACCCGCGACGGGCTGTGGCATGTCGGCTCGACCCTGATCGATGCGGCGGGCGGCGGTTGCACGGCGCCGAGCGTGGTGCGCACCCAGCCGGGTTGGGAAGAGCACATTGGCGAAGTCATCGGTGGGCGCTATCCCCGTGGCGAATTCAGCCGCTTGCGTTTGCAGGTGGCGCACCCGATGGACAACGGCATGGTCGGTGGCATCCCGGAGTTTTTCATCAACCATGCCGAGCTGCGGGATCACAACGATCAGTTGCTGGCCCGCCTCGAACTGTTTCCCGCCGTCAGCGAAAACCCCAACCTGGCGTTCGACATCGAAGGGGCAGGGCAGACGCGCTTGTCGTTGCGCGACAACAGCGGCAACCAGTTTGATGCGGCCATACCCTGACTCAGAGGAACGCGTGATGCGCTGGATGCTGCTGTTGTTCATGAGCCTGAGCCTTCCTGCGCTGGCCGATCTCGACTATTCACTCAAGCCTCGCCAGATCGCCGCAGACACCTGGCTACTGGAAGGCAGCACCGACAATTTCGCCAAGGGCAACGGTGGGAATATCGTCAACACCGCGTTCATCGTCACCGAACGCGGTGTGGTGGTGATCGATACCGGGCCGTCGAAGCGTTACGGCGAAAGTATGCGCAAAGTGATCGCCGCGACCACCGATAAACCTGTGATCCAGGTGTTGCTGACGCATCATCACCCGGACCATGTGCTGGGTAATCAAGCCTTCAGTGACGTGCCGATCGGCGCGTTGGCCGGCACGACTGAGTTACTTGGGCAGCAGGGCGACGCCATGGCCGAGAACATGTACCGGCTGGTGGGTGACTGGATGCGTGGCACCGAAGTGGTGTTGCCGACCGAGACGCTGACACCGGGCGTGCGAAATTTTGGGGATCACGATCTGCGCCTGCTGAGCCTGGGTGGGCACACCGGCGCTGATCTGGCTATTCTCGACCAGAAAACCGGCGTGCTGTTTGGCGGGGATCTGGTGTTTTACCAACGGGCGTTGACCACGCCCAACAGTCCGGGATTGTCGGTGTGGCTGGCGGACATTGCGACACTGCAGGGCTTGCCGTGGACAATGATTGTGCCCGGCCATGGCCCGCTGGCCACGGACGCAAAACCGTTCGAGCAAATGCGCGACTACCTTGGCTGGCTCGATCAACTGATGCGTGACGGCGCGGCCAATGGCAGCGATATGGGCGAGATGATCCGTAGTCCCATCCCCGAACGGTTCGCGGCGATCAGCCTGAGCCGCTATGAACTGATCCGCAGCGTCAGTCATCTCTACCCGCGCTACGAGCGCGCACAGATGACCCGAGTCGATTCCGCCGCAAACAAATGAACAACACAGAACCCTGTGGGAGCGAGCCTGCTCGCGATGGCGGTGTGTCAGGCATCATTAATGTTGAATGTTCTGGCCTCATCGCGAGCAGGCTCGCTCCCACAGGGGACCGATGTCGATCAGGAAATCCGGTATTCATCTCCTCCGACCCGCTACTAAGGAACTAGCAATCTCAGCACTGCGGGCAATTGTTGGAAGGGCGGCGGCGCCCAAGAATCTGCACCAGACCGGGAAAATTTCCCGGGTATAACAAAAACCGCAGAGGCAGCCGTCATGACCCAACCCGTACGTCGCCAACCCTTCGTCTTGAGCCTGTTGCTCAGTGCCATGCTGTTGTCCGGCACGGCATTGGCCGCCGTCACCGACCAGGACATTCTCCAGGACCCCAAGAACCCGGAGCAGATCGTCACCAACGGTCTGGGCGTCCAGGGTCAGCGCTACAGTCCGCTCGACACCCTCAACGTCAACAACGTGAAGGACTTGCGGCCGGTCTGGGCGTTCTCCTTCGGCGGCGAAAAACAACGCGGTCAGCAAGCACAGCCGATGATCAAGGACGGCGTGATGTACATGACCGGCTCCTACTCGCGGGTGTTTGCGGTGGACGCGCGCACCGGCAAGAAGCTCTGGCAATACGATGCGCGTCTGCCCGATGACATCCGCCCGTGCTGCGACGTGATCAACCGGGGCGTGGCGCTGTACGGCGACCTGGTGTTCTTCGGCACCCTCGACGCCAAACTCGTGGCCCTGAACAAAGACACCGGCAAAGTCGTCTGGAGCAAGAAAGTCGCCGACCACAAGGAAGGCTATTCGATCAGCGCCGCGCCGTTGGTGATCAACGGCAAACTGATTACCGGCGTGGCCGGTGGCGAGTTCGGGGTGGTCGGCAAGATCGAAGCCTACGACCCGAAAAACGGCGACCTGCTTTGGAGCCGCCCAACCGTCGAAGGCCACATGGGCTACGTCTACAAGGACGGTAAAGCGGTGGAGAACGGCATTTCCGGTGGTGAAGCGGGCAAGACCTGGCCGGGCGATCTGTGGAAAACCGGCGGCGCGGCGCCTTGGCTTGGCGGTTACTACGACCCGGAAACCAATCTGTTGCTGTTCGGCACCGGCAACCCGGCGCCATGGAACTCGCACCTGCGTCCTGGCGACAACCTTTACTCATCGTCGCGTCTGGCACTTAACCCGGACGACGGCACGATCAAATGGCACTTCCAGAGCACGCCTCACGACGGTTGGGACTATGACGGCGTGAACGAGCTGGTCTCGTTCAACTACACCGAAGGCGGTAAAGAAATCAAAGCTGCCGCGACCGCTGACCGTAACGGTTTCTTCTATGTGCTGGACCGCACCAACGGCAAGTTCATCCGCGGCTTCCCGTTCGTGGACAAGATCACTTGGGCCACCGGCCTCGATAAAGAGGGCCGGCCGATCTACAACGAGGCCAGCCGTCCCGGCGCACCGGGCACTGAAGCCAAAGGCGGCTCGGTGTTCGTCGCCCCGGCGTTCCTCGGTGCGAAAAACTGGATGCCGATGGCCTACAACAAGGACACCGGGCTGTTCTACGTGCCGTCCAACGAGTGGGGCATGGACATCTGGAACGAGGGCATCGCCTACAAGAAAGGCGCGGCGTTCCTCGGTGCCGGATTCACCATCAAGCCGTTGAACGAAGACTACATCGGCGTGCTACGCGCCATCGACCCGAAAACCGGCAAGGAAGTCTGGCGTCACAAGAACTTCGCGCCGCTGTGGGGCGGGGTGCTGACCACCAAGGGCAACCTGGTGTTCACCGGTACGCCGGAAGGTTTCCTCCAGGCGTTCAACGCCAAGACCGGCGAGAAGGTCTGGGAGTTCCAGACCGGCTCCGGCGTGCTGGGTTCGCCCGTGACCTGGGAAATGGACGGCGAGCAGTACGTCTCGGTGCTGTCCGGTTGGGGTGGCGCCGTACCGCTGTGGGGCGGCGAGGTGGCCAAGCGCATCAAGGACTTCAACCAGGGCGGCATGCTCTGGACCTTCAAGTTGCCGAAAGACCTCGTGGTGGCCAAGCATTAACTCAGCCACCACAACCCGGTGGTAATGACCTACCTGTGGCGAGGGAGCTTGCTCCCGCTCGGCTGCGAAGCAGTCGTAAAACCGGCCAACGCGGTGTGACAGATAATCCGCAGCGTCTGGGTTTGGGAGCGCTTCGCACTCCAGCGGGAGCAAGCTCCCTCGCCACAAAAGCCTGCTGACCCTGCGGCACCTTCTACTACCAAATAACGAGAGCCCCCCTGCCAACGGCGCATTCGTTCGGCACGCGAGGCTCTCTACTATCGGTTCATCGCCTGTTTGCCGACAGGCATCGACCCAGACAGAGGCTCACCATGATCTACGCACAACCCGGAACACCAGGCGCCGTCGTCACGTTCAAGGCGCGCTACGGCAACTTCATCGGCGGCGAGTTCGTCGCGCCGGTCAATGGCGAATACTTCAAAAACACCTCGCCGGTCACCGGTGAAGTGATCGCCGAGTTCCCGCGCTCCAGTGCCGCCGACATCGACAAGGCCCTCGACGCCGCCCACGCCGCTGCCGATGCCTGGGGCAAGACCTCGGCGCAGGATCGCTCGTTGGTGCTGCTGAAAATCGCCGACCGCATCGAGCAGAATCTGGAAATCCTCGCCGTCACCGAAACCTGGGATAACGGCAAGGCCGTGCGCGAAACCCTGAACGCCGACGTGCCGCTGGCCGCCGACCATTTCCGCTACTTCGCCGGGTGCATCCGCGCGCAGGAAGGCGGCGCCGCCGAGATCAACGAGCTGACCACCGCCTATCATTTCCACGAGCCGCTGGGCGTGGTCGGGCAGATCATTCCGTGGAACTTCCCGCTGCTGATGGCCGCGTGGAAACTCGCCCCGGCGCTCGCGGCCGGTAACTGCGTGGTGCTCAAACCGGCCGAGCAGACGCCGTTGTCGATCATGATCTTCGCCGAACTGATCGCCGATCTGCTGCCGGCCGGTGTGTTGAACATCGTGCAAGGTTTCGGTCGCGAAGCCGGTGAGGCGCTGGCCACCAGCAAGCGCATCGCCAAGATCGCCTTCACCGGTTCCACCCCGATTGGTGCGCACATCATGAAATGCGCGGCCGAGAACATCATTCCGAGCACCGTTGAACTGGGCGGCAAGTCGCCGAACATCTTCTTCGAAGACATCATGCAAGCCGAGCCGCAGTTCATCGAGAAAGCCGCCGAAGGCCTGGTGCTGGCGTTCTTCAACCAGGGCGAAGTCTGCACCTGTCCGTCCCGGGCTCTGGTGCAGGAATCGATCTACGACGACTTCATGAAAGTGGTGATGAAAAAGATCGTCAAGATCAAGCGCGGCGACCCGCTGGATACCGAAACCATGGTCGGCGCCCAGGCGTCCGAGCAGCAATACGACAAGATTCTCTCGTACCTGAAAATCGCCCAGGAGGAGGGCGCCGAGCTGCTCACTGGCGGCGCGGCCGAACGCCTTGAGGGCGACTTGTCGACGGGTTACTACATCCAGCCGACCCTGCTCAAGGGCCACAACAAAATGCGCGTGTTCCAGGAAGAAATCTTCGGCCCGGTGGTGGGAATCACCACGTTCAAGGACGAAGCCGAAGCCCTGGCGATTGCCAACGACAGCGAGTTCGGCCTCGGCGCCGGCCTGTGGACCCGCGATATCAACCGCGCCTACCGCATGGGCCGGGCGATCAAGGCCGGTCGCGTGTGGACCAACTGCTACCACCTGTACCCGGCGCACGCTGCGTTCGGTGGTTACAAGAAGTCCGGTGTCGGCCGTGAAAACCACAAGATGATGCTCGACCACTATCAGCAGACCAAAAACCTGCTGGTGAGCTACGACATCAATCCGCTAGGGTTCTTCTGATCCGACACGAGATCGTGTAACGGCCTTCGCGGGCAAGCCTCGCTCCTACAGGTTTATGTGATCTGTAGGAGCGAGGCTTGCCCGCGAATGGCCGTGTCTGACACCCCGCAACACCCCCTACCAACGCACCCCACAACCTCCTTCGAAAGTAGCATTCGGTCACCTGCCGCCCCGTGCATTAATGGCTTTACCGGAATCGTCCGGCACAAGAAGAGGATTGACCCATGTGGACTAAACCCGCGTTTACCGATCTGCGCATTGGCTTCGAAGTAACGATGTATTTCGCCAACCGCTGATCGTGCACCCGGCCAGCCGCTGCGTTGGCCGGGCCTGCCTTCTGGAGCATTGCCCATGCACATTCGCGTTCTCGGTTCCGCCGCTGGCGGTGGTTTTCCGCAATGGAACTGCAATTGCCGCCAGTGCGCCGGGATGCGCAACGGCAGCCTGCGGGCGCAACGGCGTACGCAGTCTTCCATTGCCCTGAGCGACAACGGTGTGGACTGGATTCTGTGCAATGCTTCCCCGGACATCCGCGCGCAACTCGAGAGTTTCGCGCCGCTGCAACCGGCCCGCCGCTTGCGCGACACGGCGATTGCCGGCGTGGTCCTGATGGACAGCCAGATCGACCATTGCACCGGTCTGTTGAGCCTGCGCGAAGGCTGCCCGCATTCGGTGTGGTGCACCGAGCGGGTTCATGAAGACCTGAGCAGCGGTTTCCCGTTGTTCACCATGCTCAAACACTGGAACGGCGGCTTGCAGTGGCAACCCGTGGGGCTGGACCGCGAGCCGTTCAAGATCGCGGCGTGCAAGCATTTGCAGTTTCGGGCGATTCCGTTGGTCAGCAACGCGCCGCCTTATTCACCCAATCGCGGCAATCCTCAACCGGGCGACACCATTGGCCTGTTCATCGAAGACCTGCGCACCGGGGCGTCGTTGTTCTATGCGCCGGGCCTGGGCCAGATCGACGATGAGGTGTCGAGCTGGATGCAACGCGCCGATTGTTTGTTGCTGGACGGCACGTTGTGGCGCGATGACGAGATGCGCGTGTGTGAAGTCGGCCAAAGCCTGGGCAGTGAGATGGGCCACCTGCCGCAAAGCGGATCGGGCGGCATGCTTGAAGTGCTGGAGGGTTTCAGCCGCCAGCGCAAGGTGCTGATCCACATCAACAACACCAATCCGATCCTCGATGAAGACTCCGCTGAGCGGGCGTTGCTGGAGCGGCGGGGCATCGAAGTGGCTTATGACGGCATGAGTATTGAGTTGTAGCCGTTGGCCCCATCGTGGCAAGCCAGCTCCCACAGGGTTCTGCGGTGTACACAAAACCTGTGGGAGCTGGCTTGCCAGCGATGAGGCCAGACCAGACACCGCAGTTTTACCGGAGCCCCGCAATGACTAACCCCCGATGACCCCCACCGAATTCGAAGCCGCCCTGCGCGCCAAAGGCGCGTACTACCACATCCATCACCCCTTCCACCAAGCCATGTACGCCGGGCGCGCCACTCGCGAGCAGATTCAAGGCTGGGTCGCCAACCGCTTCTACTACCAGATCAACATTCCGCTCAAGGATGCCGCGATTCTGGCCAACTGCCCGGACCGCGACGTGCGCCGTGAATGGCTGCAACGGATTCTCGACCACGACGGTGTGCCCGGCAGTGAAGGTGGAATCGAAGCCTGGCTGCGCCTCGGTGAAGCAGTGGGCCTGGATCGTGAACAGATTCTGTCCCAGGAACTGGTATTGCCCGGCGTACGTTTCGCCGTGGACGCCTACGTCAATTTCGCCCGTCGCGCCTGCTGGCAGGAAGCGGCCAGCAGTTCGCTGACCGAGCTGTTCGCACCGCAGATCCACCAATCGCGGCTCGACGCCTGGCCAACGCATTACCCGTGGATTGACGTCGCCGGCTACGACTATTTCCGCACGCGCCTGAGTCAGGCGCGGCGTGATGTCGAGCACGGTTTGCGCATCACCCTGGCGCATTACGTCACCGTCGAAGGCCAGCAGCGGATGCTGGAAATCCTCCAGTTCAAACTCGATGTGCTGTGGAGCATGCTCGACGCCATGAGCATGGCCTACGAGCTGGAACGCCCGCCGTATCACACGGTGACAACCGAGCGCGCCTGGCATCGGGGGATCGCGCTGTGAGCCTGATCAAACGTGCGCAGTCACCGACGTTGCGCCAGGGTTTTCGCTTGCAGTGGGAGCCACGTCAGGACTGCCATGTGCTGCTGTACCCCGAAGGCATGATCAAACTCAACGCCAGTGCCGGGCAGATTCTCGATCTGCTGGACGGTCGACGCAGTGTGGCGGCGATCATTGATTTACTCTCGGCGAGTTTTCCCGGTGTGCAGGGGATCGACGAGGATGTGCTGGCATTTCTGGAGGTGGCTCATGCTCAATTCTGGATCGAATGAGTCGCGTCCGGGGCCGCCGCTGTGGCTGTTGGCGGAGCTGACTTATCGTTGTCCGCTGCAATGCCCGTATTGCTCCAACCCGCTGGACTTTGCCAAATCAGGCGAAGAGCTGAGTACCGAAGAATGGATTCGCGTGTTTCGTGAGGCGCGGGAAATGGGCGCCGCACAACTGGGCTTTTCCGGCGGCGAGCCGTTGGTGCGCCAGGACCTGGCGGAGTTGATCAAAGCCGCACGGGACATGGGTTACTACACCAACCTGATCACCTCGGGCATCGGTCTGACCGAGCAGAAAGTCCGTGATTTCAAGGTCGCCGGGCTC
Organism: Pseudomonas hormoni; assembly: GCF_018502625.1. Taxonomy (NCBI): domain Bacteria; kingdom Pseudomonadati; phylum Pseudomonadota; class Gammaproteobacteria; order Pseudomonadales; family Pseudomonadaceae; genus Pseudomonas; species Pseudomonas hormoni. Next base: position 2,751,586 of record NZ_CP075566.1, on the reverse strand, counting down.
GACCACATCCAGATCAGCTTCCAGGCCGCCGACGAAGCGGTCAACAACATGCTCGCCGGCTCGCGCAAGGCATTTGCGCAGAAGCTCGCCATGGCCCGCGCGGTGAAAGCCCAGGGTTATCCGATGGTGCTGAACTTCGTCACCCATCGGCACAACATCGACGAGATCGCGAAGATCATTGACCTGTGTCTTGAACTGGAAGCGGATTTCGTCGAGTTGGCCACGTGTCAGTTCTATGGTTGGGCCGAGCTCAACCGCGTGGGCCTGTTGCCGACCCGCGAGCAATTGCAGCGCGCCGAACGCATCACCAATGAGTATCGCCAACGGCTTGAGGCGCAGGGCCATCCGTGCAAGCTGATCTTCGTCACCCCGGATTATTACGAAGAGCGTCCCAAGACCTGCATGAACGGCTGGGCCAATCTGTTCCTCGACATCACCCCGGACGGCACCGCGTTGCCCTGTCATAGCGCCCGGCAATTGCCGGTGACGTTTCCCAATGTGCGCGAGCACAGCATCGAGCACATCTGGACCGATTCCTTCGGTTTCAACCGCTTTCGCGGCGACGACTGGATGAAGGAACCGTGCCGCTCCTGCGATGAAAAGCACAAGGACCTCGGCGGCTGCCGATGCCAGGCATTCATGCTGACCGGTGATGCCGCCAATGCCGACCCGGTGTGCAGCAAGTCGCCGCACCACGGTGTGATTCTCAAGGCGCGTGAGGAGGCGGATGCGCCGGGGCTGGGGATGGAGCACCTGACGTTGCGTAACGAGAAGGCTTCTCGGCTGATCTACCGCGGATGAATCGAATAGGTAAGTCCAGCGCGGAACCCTGTGGGAGCGGGCTTGCCCGCGATGAGGGCAGCACATTCAACATTGATGTCGACTGTCAGACCGCCTTCGCGGGCAAGCCCGCTCCCACAGGGATCTGCGGTGAACTCAGAGTACCCATTGGTCTGATTGCATTCACAGCCGGATGGGTTAGTGTGGCTCTTACCTTCCAAAACAATAAAAACAGGCTTTCCAATGAGCCATAGTCTCAGCCAGCTGCGTAAATTCGTTTCCCCTGAAATCATCTTTGGTGCCGGCTGTCGGCATAACGTCGGCAACTGCGCCAAGACCTTTGGCGCCCGCAAGGTCCTGGTGGTCAGCGATCCCGGCGTGATCGCCGCCGGTTGGGTCGCCGATGTCGAGGCCAGCCTTCAAGCCCAGGGCATCGATTACTTTCTGTATAGCGACGTTTCGCCCAACCCACGGGTCGAGGAAGTCATGCTCGGCGCAGAGCTGTACAAGGAAAACCACTGCGATGTGATCGTCGCCGTCGGCGGCGGCAGCCCGATGGATTGCGGCAAAGGCATCGGTATTGTCGTCGCTCACGGGCGCAGCATTCTCGAGTTCGAAGGGGTGGACACCATCCGCGTGCCCAGCCCGCCGCTGATCCTGATTCCGACCACCGCGGGCACCTCGGCGGACGTCTCGCAGTTCGTGATCATTTCCAACCAGCAAGAACGCATGAAGTTCTCCATCGTCAGCAAAGCGGCGGTGCCGGACGTGTCGCTGATCGACCCGGAAACCACCCTGAGCATGGACCCGTTCCTGTCGGCCTGTACCGGCATCGACGCGTTGGTGCATGCCATCGAAGCCTTCGTGTCCACCGGTCACGGACCCTTGACCGACCCCCACGCGCTGGAAGCGATGCGCCTGATCAACGGCAACCTGGTGCAGATGATCGCCAACCCGAGCGACATCGCCCTGCGCGAGAAGATCATGCTCGGCAGCATGCAGGCCGGGCTGGCGTTCTCCAACGCGATCCTCGGCGCGGTGCACGCCATGTCCCACAGCCTCGGCGGTTTTCTCGACTTGCCGCACGGTTTGTGCAACGCGGTGCTGGTGGAGCACGTGGTGGCGTTCAACTACAGTTCGGCGCCGGATCGCTTCAAGGTGATCGCCGAGACTTTCGGCATCGATTGCCGTGGCCTCAATCACCGGCAGATCTGCGGGCGTCTGGTTGAGCATCTGATCGCGTTGAAACACGCCATCGGTTTCCACGAAACTCTCGGTTTGCACGGCGTCAGCACGGCGGACATCCCGTTCCTGTCGCAACACGCCATGCACGACCCGTGCATCCTGACCAACCCGCGCGAATCCAGTCAGCGCGATGTCGAGGTCGTCTATGGCGAAGCCCTCTGACGAACAACAACGCGCGCTGGCCGGGTTACTCGGATTAGGCAGCCACTCGGCGCGCAAGAGTCATTACCCGGAACTCGCCGCGCGGCTCGACGAGCTGGAAGCCGAGCGCAATCGCTATAAATGGCTGTTCGAAAACGCCGTCCACGGGATCTTCCAGGCCAGCCTCATGGAAGGCATGCGTGCCGCCAACCCGGCCCTGGCGAGGATGCTTGGCTATCAGGACCCGCAAGAGGTGCTGTTTTCGCTGGCCGACCTGGCGAGCAACCTGTTTGTCGGCGGCGCTCAAGAGCTGGAGAAGATCCGTGAAATGCTCCAGCGCGAGCGCAGCTTGCACGGCTATGAAACCCAGTTGCGGCGCAAGGACGGCACCAGCCTCGACGTGCTGATGAACCTGCTGCTAAAACCCGACCAGGAAGGGCTGGTGGAGGGTTTTGTCGCCGACATCACCGAACGCAAATTCGCCCAGCAGCGCCTGCAACAACTCAATGACGAACTGGAGCAGCGGGTCACCGCGCGCACCGACGAATTGCTGGAAGCCAACCGCAACCTGCAACAGCAGATCACCCAGCGTAAACAGATTGCCCAAGACTTGCGCGATGCCCGTGACGCTGCCGAGGCCGCCAATCGCAGCAAGGACAAATACCTTGCCGCCGCTAGTCATGACCTGCTGCAACCCCTCAACGCCGCGCGTTTGCTGATCTCGACCTTGCGTGAGCGCAAACTGCCGGACGTCGAACAGGTGCTGGTTGAACGCACCCATCAGGCCCTGGAAGGGGCGGAAGATTTGCTCACCGATTTGCTGGACATCTCCCGACTCGATCAGGCCGCGGTCAAACCGGATGTCGCGTTGTACCGCCTCGATGAATTGCTCGCGCCGCTGGTGTCCGAGTTTCGGTCAGTGGCCGATGCGGCCGGGTTGCGTTTGCGCGTGCACATGGGCGATTTCGCCATTCGCACAGACCTGCGGCTGATGACACGCATCCTGCGCAACTTCCTCAGCAACGCCTGCCGCTATACCGATCAGGGCAGCATCCTGCTCGGGGCCCGGCGCCGCGGTGACCGACTGCGTCTGGAAGTCTGGGACACCGGGCGCGGGATCCCGGTGGATCGCCTCGACTCGATCTTCCTTGAGTTCAATCAACTGGACGTCGGCCGCGCCGCCGACCGCAAAGGTGTGGGGCTGGGGCTGGCAATCGTCGAGCGCATCGCCAAGATCCTCGACTACCGGATCCAGGTGCATTCGCTGCCGGGACGCGGTTCGATGTTCAGCATTGAGGTGCCGATTTCCCATGAGGTTCCGTTACCCATCAGCCTCGCGGCGCCCCAGCCGGGTACCGGCAATCCGTTGCCGGGCCGGCGGTTGCTGGTGCTGGACAATGAAGTGAGCATTCTGGAAAGCATGAGCGCATTGCTCGGGCAGTGGGGTTGCGAAGTGGTCGTCGCCACCGACGAAACCTCGGCACTGGCGGCGTTGCAGGGCCAGGCGCCGGAACTGATTCTGGCGGACTATCACCTCGATCACGGGGTGGTGGGGTGTGAGGTGGTACGACACTTGCGCGAGCATTTCAGCCAGACCATTCCGGCGGTGATCATCACCGCGGACCGCACCGATCAGTGCCGGCGCTCCTTGCAGCGACTGGATGCGCCGTTGCTGAACAAACCGGTGAAACCCGGCAAGTTGCGCGCAGTGCTGAGTCAGCTATTGGGGTAGGCGCGGTATTGCAGGCTGAAACCCAGCTCGGCGGATTGACCTTGCTCCAGCAACACCAGTCCCGGTCGGCCGGGCAAGTGGTGCGCATTGACTGGGTGGCTCACGGGTTCGATGCAGAAAAATGCCAGGTCAACCGGGCAGTAGAGCAGGTAGTAATCGCTGCCGCTGGCCTGGCATTCCAGTTCATAACCGAGGTCGGGTTGCTGGATCAGGCAATGACCATCCCATTGGCAGAAACCGTTGTCGACCAGCGTGTCGGGCAAAGCCTTGAGTTGCTGAAAGTCCCAATCGGCCGGCAATGAGCTCAGGTGTGTGGGCAGTTTGGCAGCGTCGCATAACCAGACTTGCCCGGCTTTTGCCTGCAACCGCGTGCCAGCGGTGCGCGGCAGATACGGGTGCAAGCCCAGACCGTGCCACGCAGCGCGCTCGGCCAGATGCGTGACGTGCAACTCGATGCTCAGTTTGCCGTCGCTCAGATGCAAACGCTGCCGGGCGCGATACGCGAACGGCGTGGTGCTGTCGAGTTGCAGGACGACTTCATCCTGCGTCTGCGAAACCACCTGCCACGGCTGCTGCCAGGCGTTGCCGTGAATCGGCAGCGGATCGGTGAGGCTGTTGGGCTCGAGCGCGAGCCAGCCATCCGGGCGATCGAAACCACCGTCGGAAATGCGGTTCGACCATGGCACCAGGGGAAAGCAGCCGAGCTTGCCCGGCAGGCCGGTGTTCAGCGCGTGAACGTCACTGTGGCGCAACAGCGGCTGCCCCGAGCTGCGCACGGTCCAGTTGACGATGCTCGCACCCAGTTCGGGGGCGAGGGTGAGGAGGGTGAATTCGTCGTTGAGTTCGAGCAGTGTTGGCGTCATGTTGACCCGCGATAGGAATGAGTACGGGGATAATTTGTAGGAGCCGGCTTGCTGCGGGCGGCTCCTACAGGTAACGCGTTTTCAATCAGTGGTTGAAGCGAGGTTCCGGCAAACCTGTCACACCAGGATCAAGGGCGAACACGCCCCCGGCCAGTGACTGTGGGTCGTGGTCGTCACCGGGGCGGATCGAGGTCACGAACAACGTGTCCAGTCGACTGCCACCGAAGGCGCACATGGTCGGTTTTTTCACGGGAACGGCGAGGGAGCGATCGAGGCGGCCATCGGGGGTAAAACGGTGGATCAGCCCGGCGTCGTTGGCGCAGATCCAGTAGCAGCCGTCGGCGTCTACCGCGGCGCCGTCGGGGCGACCGGGGAACTGATGCATGTCGACAAACAGCCGCCGGCTGGACGGTGTGCCGCTGTCGGCGTCGTAATCGAAAGCCCAGATTTGCTGGACCGAGGGATGCGAGTCCGACAGGTACATCGTGCGGCCATCCGGGCTGAAGCCAAGGCCGTTGGGCACGATGAATCCACCCAGTTGCGCATCGAGCGGCCCGCGTTGTCCGGCACTGTAGCGATACAGCGCGCCGTCGGCCGCATTGGCACCCATGTTCAGCACCATGCTGCTGGCCCAGAAGCGCCCCTGACGGTCACAACGGCCATCGTTGAGGCGCATGTCCGTGCGGGCGTGATCGACGTGCGCCAGCAATTCACTGTCGAGGCTGCCGTCGTTGTGCGTATGAAGGCGGAAGAACCCGCTTTCCATTCCGGCGACCCAACTGCCGTCAGGACTGCGCACGATGCAGGCGAGCATTTCCGGCGCGGTCCAGGCCTCGACATGGCCTGTTTCGGCACTCCAGCGTTGCAGGCCCCCGGCGGGAATATCGACCCAGTACAGGGCGTTTTCCTCGGAAACCCAGACCGGGCTTTCACCGACCCCGTTTCGGGCATCGACAATCAATTCGGCTTGCATGGCGACTCATTCCCTTGGTTTTTTGTTTTGGGGATCAAGTGAAACAAGGGGGTTCAGTCGCCGAAAGGGCCGGACGCGACAAAGGCACCACCCTGATAAACCATGGCCGGGTCATCCGCGGCCGGCATCGGTTGGGCTTCGACTTTTTCGCGGAACACTTCAGACGTGTCCTGTGGTGCGTAACCCAGGGCGGTAGCATAGCGGTTATCCCACCAGACCTTCTTGTTATCGGAGGCGCCGTAGACCACGGTGTGGCCGACGTTCGGGGCGTACAGGGCGCGCTCGATCAAATGGGTCAGGTCGCCGAAACTCAACCAGGTGCTCATCATTCGACGGTTCTGCGGTTCAGGGAACGAAGAGCCGATGCGGATGCTGACGGTCTCGATGCCGTAGCGATCGAAGTAGAAGCTCGCCATGTCTTCGCCGTAGGACTTGGACAAACCGTAGTAGCTGTCCGGGCGGCGAGGAGAACGGCCGTCGATTACTTCATCCTGTTTATAGAAACCAATGACGTGGTTGGAACTGGCGAAAATCACCCGCTTCACGCCATGGCGGCGCGCGGCTTCGTAGATGTGGAATACGCCGCAGATGTTGGCGCCGAGGATGTCTTCGAACGAATGCTCCGTCGAGACGCCGCCGAAGTGCAGGATCGCGTCCACGCCTTCGACCAGTTGATGCACCGCTTGCTTGTCCGCGAGGTCGCAGGTCACGACTTCTTCGCGGTCATCGATGGCGGGTGCAATGTCGGCGATGTCTGACAGGCGAATCACATTGGCATAAGGCCGCAGGCTTTCGCGCAGGACTTTACCGAGGCCACCGGCGGCACCGGTCAGCAGCAGGCGATTGAAGGGGGCGTTGGGCGTAGTGGTCATGGCAGTTCCTGGGCGCAAAATTATTGTTGTTGAATTCGTTGTAGGTTGTCGTACGACTTTGCCGAAGTATCGTTAGGGTTTCCGGGTCTTGTCAACGCGACTTTTGTGGAAATGGACGGAGGGTTATCAAGTGCACTCCTGTGGCGAGGGAGCTTGCTCCCGCTGGGTCGCGAAGCGGCCCCTGCAATCCTTCAGGAAGACCGGATTGTCCGGTTTTGCGACTGCTTCGCAGCCGAGCGGGAGCAAGCTCCCTCGCCACAGGGGTTGTCCCGCCTTCTAAAGGTTTTACAACAACGAAATCGGATAGCTGACGAAAATCCGGTTCTCATCGAATTCATTGGTGCTGAAGTCTTTGCGGATGCTCGCGTTGCGCCATTTGACGTTGAGGTTTTTCAGCGGGCCGCTCTGGACGGTGTAGGCCAGTTCCGATTCGCGACCCCATTCCTTGCCGTCGGTAATGACACCCGTGTGCACGTTATCGCCGCTGATGTAGCGGTTCATCATGGTCAGGCCGGGAATGCCGAGCGCCACGAAGTTGTAGTCATGACGCAGCTGCCAGGATTTCTCCTTGGCATTGTCATAGCTGGAGTTGTAGCTGTCGTTGGCCAGGGTGCCGCCGCTGGTGCCGTTGACGCGCATCCAGACATCATCGCCGCTGAGTTTTTGCAGGCCGACATAGAAGGTGTTGCCACCGTACTTGGCCGAGAGCATGGCGAACGCGGTTTTGTTGTCGAGGTCGCCGGCCAGGGCACTGCCGTCTTCCTTGCCGATGAAGTAACCGAGGTTGGCGCCCAGGGTCCAGTCGCCAATGGGCTGGCTGTGGCTCAGGTTGAAATATTGCTGTTGATAGATGTCGCTGAGTTCTGCGTACCAGACACCGACCTGGGTACGCTTCTCGTTGAACGCATATTCACCGCCGCCGAAGTTGAAACGGTCCGAGGTAAAGGCTGCCGATTTGCCGTTCATGAACATGTCTTCCATGCTCGCATCGTTACGCGGGCTGTTCTGACGGAACTGACCGCCGTAGAGCGTCAGGCCGCTGATCTCGGTGGACGTCACCTGGCCGCCGCGAAAGGTTTGCGGCAGCGAGCGACCATCATCGGAGCGCAGGATCGGCAGCACCGGCATCCATTCCCCGACCTTCAATTCGGTCTTCGAGATTTTGCCTTTCAGCGCCACGCCCATGCGGCCGAAATTGTCTGCCGGACGGCCATCGTCGTGGATCGGCAGCAACTGGGTGCCGCCCGTGCCTTTGCCGCCATCGAGCTTCTGCGAGTACAGGCCGAGCACATCCACGCCGAAACCGACCGGGCCCGGAGTGAAGCCGGACTTGGCGTCGAGGATGAAGTTTTGCGTCCACTCTTCAGCCTTGCCCTGGGGGTAGGCCGGGTTGGTGTAGTTGCGATTGAAGTAGGCGTTGCGCAGGTTCAGCGTGGCCTTGGCGTCATCGACGAATCCTTCGGCGTTGCTGGTCATGGGCATGGCGAGTACGGCCAGGCTGCTGCAACCGATCAAACTCAGGGTATGGCGGCGTGCGAAGGTTGGGCGAGGGGTGCAGGCGAAGGAATTACGGACGTGCTTGCTCACTGTGACGCTCCCGTTGTTTCTTGTTGTTTTTATTGTTGTCATACGTCGTCGTACAACATGGGGGCGATTATTTGCGAGGGTTTAACGGGTTGTCAACCGGAAGTTATACGATGACTTGAGCGTGCGACGAACGTGAGATGTACCAATGTGGGAGCCGGCTCGCTCCCACAGGGGTGTGTTTTCAGCTCGAAATCATAGGGGGCATGGTGCCCAGGAGGGAGACTGCGGCCACTGCGCCAATCCCCAGCAGCCATTCCAGAATCACGCTGGTCTTGAGCGTTGCGAGATGCTCTTCGCAATCCTTGATCCGCAACCGATTGAACAGCGCCAGCCCCAACATGACGGCGACCAGCACCACCTTGATCAGCAGAATCAGTGCGAAACCGGACAGTAGCGGTGTAGGCCAGAACTGCCCGGTCAGTACCCGCACATTGATCAGTCCCGTGATAACCAATCCGGCCACCAACGCGTAACCCACGCCGCTGAAGCGTTGCAGTATTGCGCGAACGGCATGGCCAGCCGGTTGCCGCAAAATCATCACCAGCAACATCAACCCACCCAACCAGGCTCCGACACAGATCAGGTGAACGATTTGATTGAGGATCAGCAACTGACCGCTGAGACCATCAAGCATCGCCCCGTGGCCGACCGGGGCGAGCGTGGCCAACAACAGGCCGCCGAGGATCAGGCTCAAGGGCTGGTGGGTGCGGAGCCGCGTCAGCAGCACAATCAGCAGCAAACCATTGAGCAGCAGATGCCAGGTCCAGACCTGACCAAAAAACGTATTGCCCAACACCAACCGCAAGGTCGGCGGATCGAATGCCGCCGCCCGGTCCCCGGCCATGCTGGCGGTGATCAGCAGCAACCAACAGACGCCGCTGACCAACGCCACTGCCGCGAGCCAACGGCTGACTCGCGCCAGAGGTTGGTCCAGCAACGCTACACGGCCCAACAGCAATGGCCTGAAGACCCAGACCCCGAACAGCATCAGCACCACGGTGAAATGCAGGAAACGGCACAACACCATCGCGCTCGTCATGAATTACTGGCCAACCTTGAAGCTGTACGCGCCTTCGCTTTTGTGGGTATCGACCGACACCGCGTGCCATTCGACTTTGTAAGTTCCCGCCGCCAACGGTGCTGCCGGGGTCACGATCAAGGTCTTCTTGTCGCTGCCTTCGGTGGCCAGGCTTTTCACCGGCACGTTGGTGCCATCCTTGCTGATCGTGACTTTTGTGAACGTCGCTTCAATGCCTTCGGAAAACTCCAGACGCAGTTCCGAGGGCGCACTCACGGTGCTGTCAGCGGCCGGGGTCTGGCCTTTCAGATGGGCGTGGGCAAACACCGACGAGGCGGCGAGCAGCGAGCCGAGCAGGGCAGCGGTGGTCAGGGTTTTCTTGAAAAGCATCGTGGATACCTCGGAGGCAGGTTCGAAGAAGGGCGACAGTTTAACTGCGAGCGTCAGCGGGCGGGTGTACGAAGTTTCGTTTTCCTCTGTCGCCGCGATGTAGAGCGGATGTTAGTCTTGAGCAACGCTGTTGTCAGGGAGCCCTCATGGGCAATCACAAGATCGAGATTCGCCGCAGTAACGTCGAAAAAATCCTGCTCGGGGCCGAAAAGGTCTTTGCCGAAAAAGGCTTCGGCGGTACCGCCATGGCCGACATCGCCGCCGAAGTGCAACTGCCGCGTTCCAACCTGCATTACTACTTCAGCACCAAGACCGAGTTGTACAGCGCCGTGCTGTTCGATTTGCTGGAGGTGTGGAAGCAGGACGCCCTGTGTTTCGAGATGTTCGATGATCCGCGCGTGGTGCTCAGCAGCTACATCCGCGCCAAGATGAACCACTCGCGCAGCCGGCCTTACGGCTCGAAAGTCTGGGCCAATGAAATCATCCACGGCGCACCGACGTTGGGTGAGAAACTGGACGTCAGCCTGTACGACTGGGCCAAGATGAAAGAAGCGAAAATTCGCCAGTGGGTGGAGGACAAACGCATCCTGCCGGTGGAGCCTTCAAGCCTGCTGTACATGATCTGGGCCTCGACCCAGCATTACGCTGACTTTGATCACCAGGTGAATATCCTGAACGATCACCAGCCGCTGTCGGACATGCAGTTTGAGCGGGCGGTGCAGACGGTGACGAGTGTGATATTGCGGGGGATCGGGTTGGAACCGTGAGTTTTGTGGTGTGGCTGTCGGCCTCTTCGCGGGCAAGCCTTGCTCCTACAGGATTTGCGCAAATCCTGTAGGAGCAAGGCTTGCCCGCGAAGGCGCCAGATCAGGCGCCGAAGATTTCAGACCGCGACGTGATACGGATTGCGCGGATCATGATTCCAGTCCAGAAACGGCTTCCCGTTCTCCATCGGCACCATCTCGATGCAGTCCTGTACCGGGCAAGTGATCTGGCACAAATTGCAGCCCACGCACTCCTCATCGATCACTTCATATTTATGCGTGCCGTCCGCCAGCTTGACGCTGGCCACCGCCTGATGGGAAGTGTCCTCGCAGGCGATATGGCAACGCCCGCACCCGATACACGCCTGCTGGTCAATCTTCGCAATCACCTGATAGTTGATGTCCAGGTACTTCCAATCAGTGGTATTGCCCACCGCGCGCCCGGAAAATTCCGACACGCTGGCGTAACCCTGACTGTCCATCCAGCGTGACAAGCCGTCCTTCATTTCCTCGACAATCCGGAAGCCATGCAACATCGCCGCCGTGCACACCTGCACCGAACCGCTGCCCAGCGCGATGAATTCCGCCGCGTCGCGCCAGTTGCCGATGCCGCCGATGCCAGAGATCGGCAAGCCTTGCGTCTGCGGATCGCGGGCGATCTCGGCGACCATGTTCAGCGCAATCGGCTTCACCGCCGAACCACAATAACCGCCGTGGGTGCTTTGACTGCCGACGGTGGGATTGGCGACCATGCGCTCCAGGTTGACGCTGGTGATCGAGTTGATCGTGTTGATCAGCGACACCGCATCGGCACCACCGCGATGGGCCGCACGGGCGGCGACGCGGATGTCGGTGATGTTCGGCGTGAGCTTGACGATCACCGGCAGCGAGCACCAGGTCTTGCACCAGCGCGTGACCTGTTCGACGTACTCCGGCACCTGACCGACCGCCGCGCCCATGCCCCGTTCCGGCATGCCGTGCGGACAGCCGAAATTCAGTTCGATGCCATCGGCACCGGTGGCCTCCACCAGTGGCAGGATGTGTTTCCACGACTCTTCAACGCAGGGAACCATCAGCGAAACGATCAGCGCCCTGTCCGGCCAGTCCTTTTTGACCTGGGTGATTTCCCGCAGGTTGATCTCCAGCGAGCGGTCGGTGATCAGCTCGATGTTGTTGAAACCCAGCACCTCACGGTTTGCCCCGAAGTGCGCCGAGTAGCGCGACGACACGTTGACCGCCGCCGGGTCTTCACCCAGGGTTTTCCAGACCACGCCCCCCCAACCGGCCTCGAAGGCGCGGACCACGTTGTAGGCTTTGTCGGTCGGTGGCGCGGAGGCCAGCCAGAACGGATTGGGGCTTTTGATGCCAGCGAAGACAATCGAAAGATCGGCCATTTACGCAGCCTCCACGTTGAGCATCAGTTGAGCATTGATGGCCTCGGCCGCCAGTTTGCCGTGCTGCACCGCCTGCACGGTGAGGTCCTGATCGAGGCTGGTGCAGTCACCGCCGGCATACACGCCCGGAATGCTGGTGCGCAGGTTTTCATCGACCTGAATCCGATCGCCCTGACGCTTGAGTTCGCGAGCCAGCGGATCGACAAGGGCGCTTGAGTCGAAGGCCTGGCCAATGGCTTTGAAGATCGCATCGGCGGCCAGTTCGAAGGTTTCACCAGTGGTTTGCAGGCGATCTTCCACCAAATGTGTGCGAGCGAAGCGCATGCCGCGTACATTGCCTTGATCGTCGAGCAGCACTTCTTCGGGTTGCGCCCACGTCAGCAAGCGCACCTGATTGGCTTTGGCTATGTCTTGTTCGTGGTGGGTGGCGCCCATGTCCTCGACACCGCGGCGGTACACCAGATTCACGTCATGTGCGCCAAGGCGGGCCATTTGCACGGCCATGTCGATGGCGGTGTTGCCGGCGCCGAGGACGATGCAATGGTCGGCCAAAGGCAGTTGTGTCAGATCATCGGCCTGGCGCAATTCGCGGATGTACTCGGTGGCGGCGAGCAAGCCCGGTGCATCTTCGTGGGCCAGCCCAAGCTGTTTGCTGGCGTTGAGGCCAAGTCCGAGAAACACCGCGTCGAATTGTTGATGCAGCTCGCTGAGGGTCAGGTTCTCGCCGAGTTTCTGCCCGTGACGGATTTCGATGCCACCGATCTGCAGCAGGAATTCCAGCTCCTTCTGCGCGTAATCGTCCACCAGTTTGTACTTGGCGATCCCGTATTCGTTGAGGCCGCCAGCCTTTTCCCGTGCTTCGAAAATCACCACGTCATGCCCATGCATGGCGCTGCGATGGGCGCAGGACAAACCAGCCGGCCCGGCACCAACCACGGCGATGCGCTTGCCGGTAGTTGCGGCGCGAGGGAAGGGGTGTTCGCTGAAGTACGCGTTGTCCACGGCGTAGCGCTGCAACAGGCCGATCAACACCGGCGCGCATTCATGGGCGTTGTTGCGCACGCAGGCTTGCTGGCAAAGAATTTCCGTCGGACAGACCCGGGCGCAACTGCCGCCGAGGATGTTCGCCGAGAGGATTTTCTGCGCCGCGCCTTGCACGTTGTCCTGATGGATATTGCGGATGAACGAGGGAATGTCGATGTCGCTCGGACAGGCATTCACGCACGGCGCGTCGTAGCAATACAGGCAGCGCGAGGCTTCCAGGTGCGCCTGGCGGTCGTTGAGTGGCGGCGCCAGGTCGGTGAAGTGGCCGGCGAGGGCGGCCGCATTCTCGTAGGGATGCGGGAGGTGGGTCAGGGTCTTGATCACGGTGTTGGCCTCACGGTTATTGAGGTAACTGCCTCTGGTGGGCATTGTTTTTTTGCATCACCCTGTGGCGAGGGAGCTTGCTCCCGCTGGGTGGCGAAGCCGCCCCTTATCCTGCCCACTCGGTTTTCCTGATATCCCGAATCGACTGGTTTTGGGCCTGCTACGCAGGCCAGCGGGAGCAAGCTCCCTCGCCACAGGGGGCAGATCAGCGTTTCACGGCAACCGGCTGATTCAACTCAGCCCGCTTGCTCAGCAAATCAAACACCGCCGGATACGCCGGCCGCTCGACATACCGCCCGGCCCCACGCTCGGCGCGCAAATCCCCATCCGCCCAGACCACCCGGCCCTGGCTGATCGTATGGCTCGGCACCCCGCGTACGGTCTTGCCTTCGAAGATGTTGAAGTCGACTTGCTGGTGATGGGTCTTCGCCGAAATCGTCCGCGAACCTTCGGGATCCCACAGCACCAGATCCGCATCGGCACCGACGCGAATCGCACCCTTGCGCGGGTAGAGGTTGAAGATTTTCGCGGTGTTGGTGGAGGTGAGCGCCACGAAGTGCTGCATCGACAAGCGCCCGGTGTTCACCCCTTCATCCCACAACACCGCCATGCGGTCTTCGATGCCGGCGGTGCCGTTCGGGATCTTGCTGAAGTCGTCACGCCCCGCGGCTTTTTGCTCAGCGCAAAAACAGCAGTGATCGGTGGCGGTGGTGTGCAGGTTGCCGGATTGCAACCCGTGCCAAAGTGCTTCCTGATGGCCGCGTGGGCGGAACGGCGGGCTCATCACATAACCGGCGGCGGTCTGCCAGTCCGGGTGTTGGTAGACGCTGTCGTCCAGCAGCAAATGACCCGCCAACACTTCGCCGTAGACTTGCTGGCCCTTGCTGCGGGCGTAGGTGATTTCGTCGAGGGCTTCCTTGGTCGACACGTGAACCAGATACAGCGGCGTGCCCAGGGTTTCGGCGATGCGGATGGCCCGGCTCGCCGCTTCACCTTCGACCTGCGACGGACGCGACAGCGGATGCGCTTCAGGGCCGGTCATACCCTGCGCCATCAGCTTGCGTTGCAGGTGATAAACCAGCTCGCCGTTTTCCGCATGCACCGTTGGCACCGCGCCCAGCTCCAGGCAGCGTTCGAAGCTCGCCACCAGCGTGTCATCGGCCGCCATGATCGCGTTCTTGTACGCCATGAAATGCTTGAAGCTGTTGACGCCGTGCTGGCTAACCAGCTCGGCCATCTCCTCGCGGACCTGCTCGCTCCACCAGGTGATCGCGACGTGGAAACCGTAATCCGAGGCCGACTTCTCCGCCCAGCCGCGCCACTGATGAAAGGCTTCCATCAACGACTGCTGCGGGTTGGGAATCACGAAGTCGATGATCGACGTGGTGCCCCCGGCAAGGCCGGCCGCCGTGCCGCTGAAAAAGTCTTCACTGGCCACGGTGCCCATGAAGGGCAGTTGCATGTGCGTGTGCGGGTCGATGCCGCCGGGCATCAGGTATTGGCCGCTGCCGTCGAGCACTTCGGCGCCCGCCGGAACATCAAGATGGTCACCGATGGCTTTAATCATGCCGTCGGCGCAATAGACGTCGGCGCGATAACTTTCATCATGGGTAATAACGGTGGCGCCACGGATCAACAGAGACATTCCGAGTTCCTCGCAGGCAATGACCGACTGGTGCCGGTTCTAAATGTTTTATATGAAGCAAGCGTCAACAGGAGTATTCCTGCCAACACTGTCAGGAATAGAAGCTAGTATGAGATCAGGGAATCAGCAAGAATATTTTTTATAAGCATATAACCTGTTTAAGTAGCTGATAAATAATAACTAAAACGATTAATCACCATAATGGTGAGGCCTCTCACCATTTTGACGCACTTGACAGGTTCCAAAAATGGTCAAGATTTCTTATGTGAAATCAGCCGCTTGAGGATGGTCTATGGTTGATGCGCAACTTTGAAAAAAAGATCGACGCACCAGATTGAGTCCTGACGGTTCGGACAACTTGCCTGGCCTTTGGCCTGAGGGAGCAGGCAAGTCACCGAAGACTCACCCGGTACATAAATAAAGCTGATAAACATCAGTGATTTAAAACGTTTTTATGGAACTGCCCGATGCGTACTCGGGTGCCCGGCACGTTAATTGATGCCGCCAGCCCCCGATGAGCAAAAAATAATTCAAAGAACAGTGGAGCGGCCATGCAACAGATCAGATCGCAAGTGACCGAGCGCGACGGCTTGTTCGAGCTCGAAGCCGGCAGCGATGTCCTCGACAGTCCCCGTTACAACCACGACATGGCACCGACCAAGGTGCGCGAACGAACCTGGAACAAATGGCACATCACCGCGCTGTGGGTCGGCATGGCGATCTGTGTACCGACTTACACGCTGGGCGGCGTGCTCACTGCGTACTTCGGTCTGAGCGTCGGCGAGGCGCTGCTGGCGATTCTGTTTGCCAACATCATCGTTCTGATCCCTCTGACACTTAATGCATTCCCCGGCACCAAATACGGCATTCCGTTTCCGGTGTTGTTGCGCTCGTCCTTTGGCATCCTCGGTTCCAACATTCCCTGCCTGATTCGCGCGCTGGTGGCGTGTGGCTGGTTCGGCATCCAGACGATGTTTGGCGGTCTGGCGATTCATCTGTTTCTGGGCTCGGTATTCGAGGGTTGGAAATCCCTCGGTGGCACCGGTGAAGTCATCGGTTTCATGGTGTTCTGGGCCTTGAACCTGTGGGTGGTGATTCGCGGTGCGGACTCGATCAAGTGGCTGGAAACCCTGTCGGCGCCGCTGTTGGTGCTGGTCGGCGTGGGGCTGCTGGTGTGGGCGATGCCGAATGTGTCGATGACCGAGCTGCTGGCGATCCCGGCCAAACGCCCGGAGGGGGCGAGCGTGGTCAGTTACTTTGCCGCCGGGCTGACGGCGATGGTCGGGTTCTGGGCCACGTTGTCGCTGAACATTCCGGACTTCAGCCGCTACGCCAAAAGCCAGAAGGACCAGATTGTCGGGCAGATCATCGGCCTGCCGCTGACCATGTTCCTGTTCGCCTCGCTGGGCGTGGTGATGACTGCCGCGTCAGTAAAACTGGTGGGTGTGACCGTGTCCGACCCGGTGACGCTGATCGGCCATATCCAGAGCCCGGTCTGGGTCGCACTGGCCATGGCGCTGATCATCATCGCCACGCTCTCCACCAATACCGCCGCCAACATTGTTTCGCCGACCAACGACTTCCAGAACATCGCGCCGAAGGTGATCAACCGCACCAAAGCGGTGTTGCTGACGGGGCTGGTGGGACTGGTGTTGATGGGGCATGAACTACTGAAAAAACTTGGCTTGATTGTCTCGGACGTGAGCCTGGAAACGGTCTATTCGAACTGGCTGCTGGGCTATTCCAGCCTGCTCGGCCCGATCGCCGGGATCATGGTGGTGGACTATTTCCTGATCAAGAAACAGCAACTGGACCTGGCCGGGCTTTATCGCGATGACGTGTATCCGGCGTGGAACTGGTTCGGCTTTATCGCGTTTGGTGTGCCGGTGGTGTTGACGCTGCTGTCGCTCGGCAGCGATGCGTTCAGCTGGTTTTACAGCTATGGCTGGTTCACTGGCTCGGCCCTTGGCGGGTTGATTTATTACGGGTTGTGCTCGATGCGGCCCAGTCCGTCTGTTGCGAAAACGGCGGTGTGAATACGGGCCCCATCGCGGGCAAGCCCGCTCCCACAATTGATCGGATGTACACAACAATTGTGTTCGACCTCAATCCCTGTGGGAGCGGGCTTGCCCGCGATGACGGCCTCAAACCCACCACCGAATTGCCTGAAAAAACCTATAACAACTGCCTGAGGAGATCACCATGAACGCTGCCGTAGACGTTCTGCAATCCACCCATCAGCACATCAACCGCGACCGCCTGTGGCAGTCGCTCATGGACCTGGCCCAGCTCGGCGCCACCGTCAAGGGCGGCGTCTGTCGCCTGGCCCTGACCGACCTTGACCGCCAGGCCCGAGACATTTTCGTCCGGTGGTGCGAGGAGGCTGGCTGCACCGTCAGCATCGACGCCGTCGGCAACATCTTCGCCCGCCGCCCCGGCCGTATCCCGAACCTGCCACCAGTGATGACCGGCAGCCACATCGACACCCAACCCACCGGCGGCAAGTTCGACGGCTGCTTTGGCGTGCTCGCCGGCGTCGAAGTGCTGCGCACCCTCAACGACCTCGGTGTGGAAACCGAAGCACCGCTGGAAGTGGTGGTCTGGACCAACGAAGAAGGTTCGCGCTTCGCCCCGTGCATGATGGGCTCCGGGGTGTTCGCGGAAAAATTCACCCTCGAAGAAACGCTGGCCAAGGTCGACGCCGAAGGCATCACCGTCGGCGATGCACTGAACGCGATTGGCTATGCCGGCCCGCGCAAGGTCAGCGGCCATGCGGTCGGTGCCTATTTCGAAGCCCACATCGAACAGGGCCCGATCCTTGAAGACGAACGTAAAACCATCGGTGTGGTGATGGGCGCGCTTGGGCAGAAATGGTTCGACCTGAAATTGCGCGGTGTCGAAGCCCACGCCGGACCCACCCCGATGCACCTGCGCAAGGACGCATTGGTCGGTGCGTCCGTCATCGTCGGCGCCGTCAACCGCGCCGCCCTCGGCCATCAACCCCACGCCTGCGGCACCGTCGGTTGCCTGCAAGCCTACCCGGGCTCGCGCAACGTCATCCCCGGCGAAGTGCGGATGACCCTGGACTTCCGTCATCTGGAACCGGCGCGCCTGGATTCAATGATCGCCGAAGTCCGCGAAGTCATCGAAACCACCTGCGAAGAACACGGCCTGACCTTCGAGCTCACGCCCACCGCCGACTTCCCGCCGCTGTACTTCGACAAGGGCTGCGTTGAAGCGGTACGCAATGCCGCGCAAGGGTTGGGCCTGTCGCACATGGACATCGTCAGCGGGGCAGGGCACGACGCAATTTTCCTCGCCGAACTCGGCCCGGCCGGGATGATCTTCGTCCCGTGCGAGGGCGGCATCAGCCACAACGAAATCGAAAACGCCGCGCCGGATGATCTGGCGGCCGGCTGTGCGGTGCTGTTGCGGGCGATGCTGGCGGCTTCGGCGGCGATTGCCGGTGGTCAACTGGCGGTTTGAAACCTGAAGGATCGCATTGTGCTTGTGATCCTTTGGGATAAGCGTCAACTGGATCCCGAACCCCTCTTGTTAGGTACTACAGTGTTTCATCGCAATTCGTTCTAAAGGACTGTCAGTTTTGACAGTTACCCGTGATCGTTTTTCGCCAGATAGTTGAGTTGTCAATTTTTTCGTTCAACTTTCTAGCGAGATAAAGTCATGTCCATCCAACACGCAATTGCGGCTGTAGATGACAACCCATGGAAACAGGCAAAGCTGTCGGTAAACGGTAATACGGTGGAATTGGGTAGGTCACTTGTACTGCTCCGTGGACAGGAAAACGAAGTCACGGTGGAAGTTGATCCAGAGATCGCGGAGATGCTGAACCTGGTGTTGGGCGACGATGGTGGCATGCGCATTGAGGCGAATCCGCCATTTGGAGAATGGGTGAACCCGATCGACAACAAGTTCAGCTGGAAGATAACGCCGGAGGATGGCAAGAGCGGTCTTGCGTTATTCGTATTTTTCAGCCGGGAAACGGCGATTCCCTTGGAGTGTTCAAGTGCGGTGGTATCCGCTGACCTGAAGGACGAAGTGGCTGTATTCCAAATTGGTGATCACATTTTGCCCATCGCTCATATGTTCTTCATCGGTGAGCCGAAGACCGCCACGATCACCCCCAAAGAAGGCAGTCCTCTGCAACATATCGACCTGGTGTTTGATGCGATCCCCCGCGGCGGCCCTCCCACCATGATTGTGACCCCGTCCGGACCTGGCAGGTCTCTGGCCTGGGAGATCACTGCCACCGGCAAAAGCGGCTGGTTCAGTCCCTTTGTCAGAGACGTGAACTCGACCACCAGTTATATCGTGCGCGATCACAAGGTAATGTCGCGCAATCTGGCGGATGAAGTGCAGGATGTTCTTCTGAACGGTGTTGTATACGCTATAGGTTGCGTTATCAACATAGATGAGTCTTATGTCATTACTTTGAGCGTCGTACCGGGCAGCCCTTTGTTGGAGCACCCGCATCCAATGACGCTGACAGTAATCCTGATCTCCGGACTGGCGCCAGGCGATGTGGTAGTGGTTAAAAACCCTGGTAACACAAGTTGGACTTTAACGGCCTCCAAACCCGGTGAATTTAAACTGGAACTTGCCGGGACATTGATGACTGGGATCATCACGCTGCCCGACACTATCGTTCAATAGTGCGCAGTCACACCTGCGGTTGATCACTGCCTGCTCGGCAACCCGGGGTAGCGGCTACAGGGCTTTGCACTATCGCGCGCCCCCGCGGTCGTAATCTTCACAGAGCGCCACACGTTGGCGCTCGCGCCATTGTGGAGATCCAATGAGCCAGGACGTCCTGACCACCGAAACCAATCGCCGTCAGTTGCAGCAGATCATCGCCGGCCTGTCCGATGGGGTGATTCTGCTGGAGCTCGACCAGACCATTCTCTGGGCCAATGACGCCGCACTGGCGATGCACGGTGTCAGCCGGATTGACGCCTTGGGAGCGAATGCCAGTGAGTACGCCAAGCGTTTCGCCCTGCGCTATCGCAACAATCACCCGGTGCCGACCGAAAATTACCCGATCAGCCGGGTGGCCCGCGGCGAGACGTTCAGCGATGTGCTGGTGGAGGTAACGCCGGCAAGCGACGAAGAGCACACTTGGGTCCACAACGTGCGCAGCATGGTGCTGGCCGACAGCGCGGGTGACCCGGAGTCGTTGGTGCTGATCATGGACGATGTCACCGAGTGGGCCAGCGCCGAGCAGCGTTTCGAAAAGACCTTCAACGCCAACCCGGCCCCGGCGGTGATCTGCCGTCTGAGCGATTTGCGCTACATCAAGGTCAATGGCGGCTTTCTCGAAATGACCGGATACGCCCGCGATCAGGTCATCGGCAGTTCAGCCTATGAACTGGACGTGCTGCAGGGCGCCGAAAACATACAACTGGCCAAGCAGCGTTTGCGCGAAGGGACGACCATTCCGCAAATGCAGGCCGAGTTGCAACTACCCGAAGGCGGCAGCAAACAGGTCATCGTCGCCGGTCAGCCTCTTGAGCTCAACGATGAAGCCTGCATGTTGTTTTCCTTCGTCGACATGGAGCCGCGGCACAAGGCTGAAGTTGCCCTGCGCCAGAGTGAGGAGCGTTTTGCCAAGGCCTTTCGCCTGACCCCTGTGCCGATTCTGGTGTGCGGCGCCAGTGAGCAAGTGGTGATGGACGTCAACGAAGCGTTCCTTGATACCTTCGCGTACCCCAGTGAAGAAGTACTCGGCAAGACCATTGCAGAAATCGATTTCATCCATGAAAAAGGCGCGCGTACACGGTTGTTTGCCGCGCTGGAAAAATCCGCAAGCCTGGACCGTGTCGATGTGCGTATGCGCAAGAAAGATACTGAACTGATCGATTGCGCGGTGTCGGCGGACACCGTCAACATTCAGGACAACCCCTGCTATTTGCTGGTGTTGATGGACATTACCGAGCGCAAACGCACCGAGCTGGAATTGGTCTCAGCCATCGAAGAAGTCATGAAAGATGCCTCATGGTTCAGCCGCACGCTGATTGAAAAACTCGCCAACGTGAAGAGCGTCAACTCGCCGAAGTTGCCCAATGTGTCCTTTACCGATCTGACGGCCCGGGAGCGTGATGTGCTTGGCCTGATCTGCGAAGGCCTGGCCGACAAGGAAATCGCCGCGCGACTGAAGCTGGCGCCTAACACCGTGCGTAATCATGTCGCGACGGTGTATTCGAAACTCGACGTGCACAGTCGCAGTGAAGCGATTGTCTGGGCGCGGGAGCGGGGGTTGTTTTCCGGCGATTGGCGCGCCAAGGGACAGCGATGAGGGGCTGCGATAAGGTGCAAATGCACTAGGGCGCAGGGTGCAAATTCATGTTTTTCCTTGGTGTGGCGGCTTTTAGGCTGGTGGCGTGTGACAGGTGTCCGCGGATTGCCCGCGTGTCCACTTTGAACCGCTAAAGGAAACAGCCTCATGAATCACCTCTACAGGGAGGGCCAATCGCAATGATCACCCTCGTTCAACTGCGAATGCTGATCGAACGGAGTTTCTCGCCGCTGGCCTGCGAGTGCGGCGTCACAGGCGATCATTCATTGACCGTGAAGCTCTATCACCCGGCTTCAGGCGAAGTGGATCTGGTCGTCAGCGGCTTGAACATGACAAGGCTGCAGTCGGCAGAAGCGGTGGCGAACCTGATTGAAGAACTGCGCTACGAGCTGCAGTGCAATACGCTGACCCGATAATGCAAGAACTGCCAGGTTTTACTGGCGGTGACCCATGTCTGGGCTATAAGAGATACGAACTTCTTTTTTTTGTGACAGATGTGCGGATTTAGCGCGGGTCTTTTGTTGTCACAAAAAGGTATCGATCACTTATCGCGGGTCAGCCTATGAACACTCTTGGGAAACGCGTTTGTACACCTTTGTCGCTCGCCTTCTGCGCAGCGATTCTCGGCGGTTGCGCCAGTCCGCCGCCACCTCCACCCGTAGCGCCACCGCCGCCTCTTGAGCGCACTTGCGAAACATTGGATCAAACCGATGTGCTGGGTAATGTGCAGGCAGAAGACGGGCAGGTGACGCGAGTCACCACCACCACCCGCTGTGTCACTCAGTAAGTCCGGACGGCGCCTTCATTGAAGGCGCTATTCGCGCGATGCGCAGCTACCTCGACTTGTTCAGGTGAACGTGATTTCTATCATCATCGCCTTGGGCTGCGCAGTGTCCAAGGCTAATTCTCTGCGACCACTATCAGTGGTGTAGTACTCATTCGATTAATCTTTATCGCAATTTGTTCTAGCTGTACTGTCATATTTGACAGTTATTACCTGCGTGCTTTTTCCCGATAATCGCATGACTTCGCTGATTACCGAGAAAACGCCATGACCATCGAACAAAAAGCCGCGGGTATAAAATCGTGGGATCAAGCCACACTGCGAGTCAATAACCAAATAGTGCCCCCGGGCGAGAAGGTTATGTTGATCCGTGGTCGCGCAAATACGATTTCGGTAGAGGCTCCCCTGGAAGTCGCGCAACGACTCCGACTGCATATGCCTGAATCCGGAGGTTTGAATGTTGTTTCCTCACCACCATTTGGCTCCTGGGTGGATGGGATCAATGGCCTGTTCGAGTGGACGCTTACACCTGATGATGGATCGAGTGGCCTTATCACGCTTGTTTTTTTGAGCCTGGAAGTGCTTCTACCGTGGGAGCTTGTCTTTGCGGTAATGTCTGATGATCTTGCCGATGAAGTGGACAAAATGTTCGTGCGCGGGGTCCCTTTGCTCTCTGGTTATCTGTTTTTCAGAAATGAGGCGCTTGAGGTCACCTTGACGTACAAGCGGGGAAGTCCCCTGGAAAACTGGACGTTGCAGTTGGTCGGCACCGTCAAGAGCGGAACGCCCATCCTGGCGGTGACCCCGACTTTACCTACCCACCCTCATAGTTGGCGGGTCAATGCCAACACCCGCAGCGGCACCTTCGAACTGGAGTTGAAGGGCCCCGGGTTTACCAAAAACGTAGTGGTGCTGTGCTCGGTGATGTCTCGCTATCTGACGGAAGAGGCAGACGTCAGGATCGGAGGGGTAAGCGTTCCTGCCGATGGCAAATTTTTCACCAGGGGCAAGCCTCTGGTTGTCACGCTGGAACCCAAGCCCGATAGTCCGCTTGGCCAGCATCCAGTGAAGCTCGAATGCAGGTTCAACACTCCTCTGTTGCCGGGAGACGTGGGCAGTGTGCCGGCATTCGACGAGCTGCAAACAAAGCACGAATGGAGCGTCACCGGGAGGAACCGGAGCGGAACTTTCCAGCTCCATCTGGTGGGCCGGGATATGACCGTCCCGATTGATGTGCCGCGGAGCAAGTTGGTGTCAGACAACCTCTATGACGAAGTCGATGTCCTGATTGACGGTGTACATCACCCCCCCACGGAGATTGTCAATTTCGAAGTAGGTAAGTCACAGGAGATAACGCTACAACCCAAGCTCCATAGCCCTGTGGCGGGATCCCGGATCTGGATGGCAATCGGGAACACATCTGCAGTTTTGGAGTGCAAGCCTGAGCTCAACACGGAGCAAACTGACCATAAGTGGCTCCTGAAGGGTGTAAGCGGGTTCGGCGATTTTCAACCGGGATTTCTGGGGCCCGAATTCGGCAGGGCAGCGTGGGCGCCTCGTTGCAGGTTGTTGCCTGAACGATTTTTTAGATATATCAATTTTTTGGGTGATCCCCTTCCATTACCCCCTATCGAAAATCGGGTTTATGTCAATACGCTGTTTGCTGCCGGTGTGAAGCTCACGGAGGGGGATGGCACTCCCTTAGCTAATGTAAAAGTGACTTTTTATGCCGAAGAGAAGGAGCCTCAGATTATAGAGACAGACGCTAAAGGGGTGGCAGGTTCTGTACCCTACATGTACCCAACCCTAGGGGTGCGTAAATTTTCTGCAGTAGCGGAGCTTCCACAAGAGGAGGTGACAACTGAAGCATTGGTAAGAGTTTTACCGCCGACTGACACTCTATAATTTCGCCAGTGTTCAAGAGAGAGAGCTCCATAGGTGCCACGGAGCTCTTTTAACCAAGCCTTGACGGCTCAAAAGGCGCCCAGAAAAAAAGGCAAACGCAGGGATATCCCACGTTTGCCTTCCTTTTATTCCGGGGAAAAAATCAGGACAAAAAGCCCCCGTCCACATTCAACGAAACCCCAGTCGTATAACTCGACGCATCACTCGCCAGATACAACACCGCCCCCGCCATCTCACTCGGATCCGCCACACGCTTGAGCGGAATCTGCGCCAACGCCGTGTTCAAAATCGCCTCATTCTTCACCAGCGCCGAAGCAAACTTGGTATCGGTCAGCCCTGGCAACAACGCATTACAGCGAATCCCGAACTGCGCACATTCCTTGGCAAACACCTTCGTCATGTTGATCACCGCTGCCTTGGTCACCGAGTAGATGCCCTGGAAGATCCCCGGCGAGATGCCATTGATCGACGCGACGTTGATGATGCTGCCGCCACCGTTGTCGCGCATCAGCTTGCCGGCTTCGACCGACATGAAAAAGTAGCCGCGGATGTTGACGTCGACGGTCTTCTGGAAGGCGCCGAGGTCGGTGTCCAGTACGTTGCAGAACTGCGGGTTGGTCGCGGCGTTGTTGACCAGGATGTCCAGGCGGCCGAACTGCTCGCGGATGCCGGCGAAGACCTGGCTGATCTGTTCCATTTCACCGATGTGGCAGGCGACGGCGGTGGCTTTGCCGCCGGCGGCGATGATCGCATCGGCGACGTGCTGGCAGCCCTCGAGTTTGCGGCTCGAGACGATGACGTGGGCGCCTTGCTGGGCCAGCAGTTTGGCGATGGCTTCACCGATGCCACGGCTGGCGCCGGAGACGAAAGCGATCTTGCCGTCGAGGTCGAACAACTGAGTCTTGGACATGGGATTCTCTTATAAAAAGTCTTATTGGATGGCCTGGATCAGAGGCTGGATTTCGAAATGACCTGCAAGCTCATCTGCTCCAGCAGTTTGTTCATGTGAATGAACTGCGCGAAGCGTTTGTCCTGGGTCTGACCATGGAAGAAGCGGTAGTAGATCTGCTGCACGATGCCGGCGAGGCGGAACAGGCCGTAGGTGTAGTAGAAGTCGAAGTTGTCGATCTGGATGCCCGAACGCTGGGCGTAGTAATCGACGAATTCGCGACGGGTCAGCATGCCCGGTGCGTGGCTCGGCTGGCGGCGCATCAGTTGCACCGGCGCCGGGTCGTCGGCTTCGATCCAGTAGGCGAGGGTGTTGCCCAGGTCCATCAGCGGATCGCCGAGGGTGGTGAGTTCCCAGTCGAGCACGCCGATGATCTGCATCGGGTTGTTCGGGTCGAGGATCACGTTGTCGAAGCGGTAGTCGTTATGGACGATGCTCGACGTCGGGTGATCGGCGGGCATCTTGTCGTTGAGCCAGGCCTTGACCACTTCCCACTGCGGTGCGTCCGGGGTCAGGGCTTTCTCGTAGCGGTCGCTCCAGCCTTTGATCTGCCGAGCCACATAACCTTCGGGCTTGCCGAGGTCACCGAGGCCGTAGGCCTTGTAGTCAACCCGGTGCAGCTCGACGAACTTGTCGATGAAGCTTTTGCACAGGGCTTCGGTTTTCGCCGAATCCAGGCCCAGTTCCGGTGGCAGTTCGGCGCGCAGGATGATGCCCTTGACCCGTTCCATCACATAGAACTCGGCGCCGATCACCGATTCGTCGGTGCAGTGCACGTAGGCTTTCGGGCAGTACGGAAAGCCGTCGCGAAGTTGATTGAGGATACGAAATTCACGACCCATGTCATGGGCGGATTTGGCCTTGTGGCCAAACGGCGGCCGGCGCAGGACGAATTCCTGTTCGGGGTATTCCAGCAAGTAGGTGAGGTTCGACGCACCGCCGGGGAACTGGCTGATCTGCGGCAAACCGCTGAGGCCCGGAATGTGGGCCTTGAGGTACGGATCGATCAGGCTGGCATCGAGTTCTTCGCCGGTGCGGATACGGGTGGACTGGTCAGTAAGCGCCATGCTTATCCCTTCTGCTTATTTTGGAGGCCTGAGACTATTGGCTAATCTAATGCGCACACCCCGCACCCACAACCACGATCGGCCCTTATAGGTGAGGGTGTTGCCGGGCAATCATTGCTTTTGATACACCTGTTTGAATTGTCCTACAGCGCGGCGTTGTTTTCGGGCGGCATCGCCGATGCCGACGCCGGCAGGTCGATGGGGGTGAGCACCGGCTGGCCGGAAAAAAACGCCATCAGGTTGCGTCCGACCAGTTCAACGGTGCCCTGGGTCGCTTCGGGCGACAGGCCTGCGACGTGCGGCGTGAGAATCACATTGCTCAGCGATTTCAGGGCATCCGGCACCTGCGGTTCATGATCGAAGACATCCAGCGCCGCGCCGCCAATGCGCCGTTGTTCCAGGGCGCTGATCAGATCGGCGGTCACCACCACGCTGGCCCGGGCGATATTGACGAGAAATCCGTTGGGCCCCAGCGCATCCAGCACCGATCGGTTGATCAGGCTTCGGGTGCCGAGCCCGCCGGGCGTGGCTACCACCATGAAATCCGAGGCGCGGGCCAGTTCGGTCGGTGTCGAGCAGAAGCTGTACGCCACGTCGCTGCGGTGCTGGCGGTTGTGGTAGCTGACGGTCATGTCAAAACCGTTTGCCGCGCGTTTGGCGATGGCCATGCCGACGGCGCCGAGGCCGAGAATGCCCAGGCGTTTGCCGGCGAGGGAAGGGCGCATGATTTTCGGCCACTCGCCTCGTCGCACGGCGGCGTCGCAGCGGGGGATGTCACGCACCATCGACAGAAGCATCGCCATCGCGTGGTCGGCCACCGAAGAGGCGTTGACCCCTGCGCCGTTGGTGACTGTAATGCCGCGGTCGGCAGCGGCCTGCAGGTCGACATGTTCGTAACCGGCACCAATCACGCAAATGATCTTCAGCGCGGGCAGTGCGGCGATTTCATCGGCAAACAGGCCCAGCGGGCCGCGGGTCAGTACCGCATCGATACGCTCGCCGTGGGTCGAAATGGCTTCGGCCCGCTCGGCGGGAGTTGGCGCCAATATCAGGTGAAAGCCCTGATGTTCGAGAATCGGCAGGTAATCATTGATCGTTTCGACCAGTACCAGAACGGTTGCGGGCATGCTGGGCTCCTGTGGCTTGAATATCCCTAGAGATTGCTGGCTTCAAAACGCATTGGCAACGATCAAAGATCGCAGCACTGCCAGATGATCATAGCGGAACAGGAGCGGTAGGTTATGGCGCAGTCAGAAAGGTGCGCGCAGCCTCCAGAATTTCGTCGGACAAGGCATCGCCCCGGGTGGCCCGGGCGAGCGTCAGTGCGCCGACCATGAGGGCGTATTGCACCAACGCTTGTTGACGATCGCGGGCGTCGTCGCCGGTATCCATCAAGGGCGTGAGGGTGTCGAGCAATGAACCGAGGCCTTCCATGAAGGTTTGGCGCAGGCCGCTTTCGGCGGCTTCGTGGCACATGTCACCGGCAAACGCCACCACCGGGCAGCTATCGCCCGGATTGTCGCGGCTGGCGGCCGACAGGTAGGGTACGATCAAGGCCTGACGGGCGGCGTTCTTGTCTGCGTTGGCGGCGATCCAGTCTTTCCAGCGGTCTGCCGATTGCCGGAATGCACGGCCGCTGGCCTCCTGGGCCAGGGCCTCCCTGGACTCGAAATGCCCATAGAAGCCGCCATGGGTCAGGCCCGCTGCACCCATCACATCAATCACGCTAATGCCGTGCAGACCCCGTTCGCGAAACAGCCGCGTGGCCGCCTCGACGATGATTTCGCGGTTGAGTTCGGCTTGCTTGCGGGAAACACGGGGCATTGGCGGCTCACAAAGATAAAGGATGGCGATCAGAGGGCGTACTGGGCAATTCCGTTGCCGAACGACCAGTTTTCTTTTTTCACTTCGACCAGATTGATGAATACATCCTCTAGCCGCACCGCCAATTCAGCGTTCAGGCTCTCGGCGATGGTTTTGTAGAGCAGTTTCTTCTGTTCGACGGTTCGGCCTTCGCTCAGGGTGATCTGGATCACCACCAGTTGGTCGGTGCGAGGGATCCCCAGGTATTGCGAGTCAAAGACGAAGTGCTGCTCGTCGTGTTCGGCGAGGATCTGGAAATTATCGTTTTCCGGCACACCAATGGCGCTGTGCATGGCGGCGTAGATCAACTGACCGATGCGTTTGGCGTGGGTGGGGTCCTGATGCTTTTTGATGTCGATGCGAACCAGTGGCATGGCATTTCCCTCAAGCAGAATGAAGATTGGTTAAAAATACATGACGGGAAACCTTTATCAAGTCGAGTCTGCATTTGGCGATGAAGCGTACAGGCCGCGAATCTCAAACGTTGTGATGATCACTGTGGGAGCTAGCCTGCTAGCGAAGGCGCTGAATCAGACAGAATCCCTGCTGAATGTGCCATCGTTTTGCGGGCAGGCTCGCTCCCACAGGGTGGGAAAAATTCGTATGTTCAACTGATCCGCACCACCATTCCTCACCTAAGTCTTTGCTTCTGCTCATTAATCCCGGACAATCGCGCCCCTGTTTCGGTCAGGGCGCTGCCTGTCGGATTTTTCCGACTCGTCCTGACCGGGTAGCAACTGACCGGAATGCGGAGATCCCACCGGATGAATGATCAGGCCAATAGCGTCAACGAACGCTATGTAGCGGCGAAACCTGTCAGCCTTGAAGGCTGGAACCGCCATGACACCACCTGGATGCTCGGCCTGTTTGGCACGGCCATCGGAGCCGGTACGCTGTTTTTGCCGATCAACGCGGGTTTGGGCGGTTTCTGGCCGTTGCTGATCCTGGCGCTGCTGGCGTTCCCCATGACCTTTTACGCACACCGTGGCCTGACCCGTTTCGTATTGTCCGGACGCGAAGGCGCGGACATCACCGAAGTGGTGGAAGAACACTTCGGCATCAAGGCCGGTGCGCTGATCACCTTGCTGTACTTCTTCGCGATCTTTCCGATCCTGCTGATTTACAGCGTGGCGCTGACCAACACCGTCGGCAGTTTCCTTGAGCACCAACTGCACATCATGCCGCCACCGCGCGCTGTTTTGTCGTTTGTGCTGATCCTCGGCCTGCTGGCGGTGGTGCGTTGCGGCGAGCAGGTGATCGTCAAGGCCATGAGCCTGATGGTGTATCCGTTTATCGTGGCGTTGCTGTTCCTGGCGGTGTTCCTGGTTCCGCACTGGAATGGCGGCATCCTGAGCACCGCATCGACGTTGCCTGAGCCGTCGGCGCTGTTACACACCTTGTGGCTGGCGATTCCGGTGATGGTGTTCTCGTTCAACCACTCGCCGATCATCTCGGCGTTCGCGGTGGACCAGAAGCGTCGCTACGGTGACCACGCCGAAGAGCGCAGCTCGCAGATCCTGTCCCGCGCGCATGTGTTGATGGTGGTGATGGTGCTGTTCTTCGTGTTCAGCTGCGTGCTGACCCTGTCGCCGGCACAACTGGCGGAAGCGAAGGCGCAGAACCTGTCGATCCTGTCGTACCTGGCTAATCACTTCAGTAACCCGACGATTGCGTTTGCAGCGCCGTTGATTGCGTTTGTGGCGATTTCCAAGTCGTTCCTGGGTCACTACATCGGTGCCAGTGAGGGTCTTAAAGGTTTGATCGTGAAGAGTGGCAAGCGTCCGGCGCCCAAGACGCTGGATCGCCTTACCGCGGCGTTTATGCTGGTGGTTTGCTGGATTGTTGCCACGCTGAACCCTAGCATTCTCGGGATGATTGAAACCTTGGGTGGCCCGGTGATCGCGGCGATTCTGTTTTTGATGCCGATGTATGCGATTCGTAAGGTGCCGGCGATGGCGCGTTTCCGTGGCCAGGCGTCGAATGTGTTTGTGACGGCGGTGGGTTTGGTGGCTATTTCGGCGTTGATTTATTCGCTGAGTGCCTGATCGGTGCAGCTCGTTTGATTAGATTTGATTTGCTGGAATGAATGACGGCTGATCCGCTTTGCGGGTTGGCCGTTTTTTTTGCGTGAGTGTTGAGTGTTGCGGTCGTACGCCGGACCTGTGGGAGCTGGCTTGCCAGCGATGGCGGTTTTTCAGGCGACATAGGTTTTGAGGGTGTACATATCCGTTACCGCAACAACGGATATGTACACAAAAACCCAGGCATAAAAAAACGCCGCGCATCTCACGACACGCGGCGTTTTCTACAACGAGAAAGCCTTAGGCTTGAACAACCGGAATATTGGCGTTCGCAGCAGCCTCACGGAACTCGGCAATCTGGTCGAAGGACAGGTAGCGGTAAACATCGGCCGCCATGCTGTCGATCTTGCCAGCGTATTCCATGTACTCCTCGACGGTCGGCAGACGACCCAGGATGGAAGCAACAGACGCCAACTCAGCCGAAGCCAGGTAAACGTTCGCGCCGTCACCCAGACGGTTCGGGAAGTTACGGGTCGAAGTCGACACCACAGTCGAGTTCGGCTCAACACGTGCCTGGTTACCCATGCACAACGAGCAGCCCGGCATTTCCATGCGCGCGCCAGCCTTGCCGTAGATGCCGTAGTAGCCTTCTTCGGTCAACTGGTGAGCGTCCATTTTGGTCGGCGGCGACAGCCACAGACGGGTTGGAAGCTGACCTTTGACCTGATCCAGCAACTTGCCGGCAGCGCGGAAGTGACCGATGTTGGTCATGCACGAACCGATGAACACTTCGTCGATCTTCTCGCCAGCAACGCTGGACAGCAGACGGGCGTCGTCCGGATCGTTCGGCGCGCAGAGCACAGGCTCTTTGATGTCGGCCAGGTCGATTTCGATGACTTCAGCGTATTCGGCGTCAGCATCGGCAACCATCAGCTCAGGGTTGGCAACCCAGGCTTCCATCGCTTGAGCACGACGTTCCAGAGTACGTGCATCGCCGTAGCCTTCGCCGATCATCCAGCGCAGCAGGGTGATGTTGGAGTTCAGGTACTCGGTGATCGACTCTTTCGACAGTTTGATGGTGCAACCGGCAGCCGAACGTTCGGCCGAGGCGTCGGACAGCTCGAAAGCCTGCTCGATGCTCAGGTTGTCCAGGCCTTCGATTTCCAGGATGCGGCCGGAGAAGGCGTTCTTCTTGCCTTTCTTCTCAACGGTCAACAGGCCAGCCTGAATCGCGAAGTAAGGAATGGCGTGAACCAGGTCACGCAGGGTGACGCCCGGTTGCATCTTGCCTTTGAAGCGCACCAGGATCGATTCCGGCATGTCCAGCGGCATAACGCCGGTGGCCGCGGCAAACGCAACCAGACCGGAACCGGCCGGGAACGAAATGCCCATCGGGAAACGGGTGTGCGAGTCACCACCGGTACCGACGGTGTCCGGCAGCAGCATGCGGTTCAGCCAGCTGTGGATGATGCCGTCGCCCGGACGCAGGGAAACGCCGCCGCGGGTCATGATGAAGTCTGGCAGAGTGTGGTGGGTGGTCACGTCGATCGGCTTGGGGTAAGCCGCGGTGTGGCAGAAGGACTGCATCACCAGATCGGTCGAGAAGCCCAGGCACGCCAGGTCTTTCAGTTCGTCACGGGTCATAGGACCGGTGGTGTCCTGAGAGCCGACGGTGGTCATTTTCGGTTCGCAGTAGGTGCCAGGACGAACGCCTTTGCCTTCTGGCAGACCGCAGGCCTTGCCGACCATTTTCTGTGCCAGGGTGTAGCCCTTGCCGGTGTCGACAGGGGCTTCTGGCAGTTTGAACAGATCGGTAGGACCCAGGCCCAATTCGGCGCGAGCCTTGTCGGTCAGGCCACGGCCGATGATCAGCGGGATACGGCCACCGGCACGAACTTCGTCCAACAGCACCGGAGTCTTCATTTCGAAGGTGGTCAGGACTTCGTCAGTGCCGTGTTTGCAGACTTTGCCAGCATGCGGATACAGGTCGATCACGTCGCCCATGTTCATGTTGGTGACGTCGAATTCGATCGGCAGTGCGCCGGCATCTTCCATGGTGTTGTAGAAGATCGGAGCGATCTTGCTGCCGAAGCAGAAGCCGCCAGCACGCTTGTTCGGCACGTAAGGAACGTCGTCGCCGAAGAACCACAGCACCGAGTTGGTTGCCGATTTACGCGACGAACCGGTACCGACCACGTCACCGACGTAGGCGATCGGGAAGCCTTGACCGCGCATTTCTTCGATCTGTTTCATCGGGCCAGTAACGCCCTGGACGTCAGGTACGATGCCTTCACGGGCCATTTTCAGCATGGCGAGGGCGTGCAGCGGGATGTCCGGGCGGGACCAGGCATCAGGAGCAGGGGACAGGTCGTCGGTGTTGGTTTCGCCGGTGACCTTGAACACGCGCAGGCTGATCTTGTCGGCCAGAACAGGGCGGTTGCGGAACCACTCGCCGTCAGCCCAGGACTGGATCACGCCTTTGGCGTGTTCGTTGCCGTTGCGGGCTTTTTCCGCGACGTCGTGGAACGCATCGAACATCAGCAGGGTGTGCTTGAGTTGAGCGGCGGCAACAGGCGCCAGTTCGGCGCTGTCGAGCAGGTCAACCAGGGTCACGATGTTGTAGCCGCCCTGCATGGTGCCGAGCAGTTCAACAGCGCGTTTCTTGTCGATCAGAGGAGATTTTGCTTCGCCTTTGGCGAGGGCAGACAGGAAACCGGCCTTTACATAGGCTGCTTCGTCCACGCCAGGCGGAATGCGATTGGTGATCAGGTCAACGAGGAAAGCTTCTTCGCCAGCCGGGGGATTCTTCAGCAGCTCGACCAGGCCTGCAGTTTGTTCGGCGTTAAGCGGCTGGGGAACGATACCCAGTGCTGCACGCTCTTCGATATGTTTGCGGTAGGCTTCAAGCACAGTTATTACCCTCATCAGTGGTCCCAAATGGGTGTCCGGGACGCTCATCCCGAAATTGCCGTACTCATGCGCTGCGTGGCGTTGTGGGCCACTTAGCCAGAATTACCGACAATTCCTTACAGAAGCTGCTTTCAAAGTTTTACGCCTGCAGAACGGGGAGCTGATGAGGGTTGGCGTAGAGCTTTTCCCCGCTGGAAAAACCCTTCGCCAACACCGCTCTGAAGGAACGACTGTGCTCGTGACGCTTTGAAAACAGCTTCTAACGGACATTGGCGCCTTAAAAGGCTGGCTGATTCTACGGCAAAAAAAATTTAAAGGTAAGTGAGGGTCTATTGGACTTTGGTGGCGAGTCGCGTTGTGTGCCTGCGTGTGCGAGGCAAGGCGCGGGATGTCGCTAATGGTTGTTCCCTTGGCAAATCCCGCAACGCAGCCTCGCGCACGTAGGCGCGCAACGCGGCCGTCACCAAAGTCCAATAGACCCTCCGCCCTCAACTTTGAGGGGTGATGAATGTTAGACAAAGGGCTAACATGCCGACCTGTTCTGCTTTCCCGTGTTTTTCTTACCTATGCCCAATCAGACCATCAAGACCCCCTGCGTCGGCCTTTGCTCCACTGTTTACGGTGACCTGGTCTGCCGTGGCTGCAAGCGTTTTCACCATGAAGTGATCCATTGGAACGGTTACAACGAGGAAGAAAAGCGCGCGGTGTGGCTGCGTCTCGAGCAGCTGTTGTCCCAGGTGATGGCCGGCAAGGTAGAAATTTTTGATCCGGCGCTGCTGAGAATGCAGCTGGAACAGCGAAAGATTCGCTTCGTGCCGCATCAGTCGGAATATTGCTGGGCCTATCAGCTGATCGCTCGCGGCGCGCGGGTGATCAACAATCTTGACGCCTACGGGATGGTGCTGCTGCCGGAATTTCGCGACTGGAACCTGCCGGAGCTGCGGGATGCGATTGATCGGGAGTTCTTTTTGCTCTCGGAGGCGCATTACCAGCGCTACATCGCGCCGGGTTTCCTCAAGGACGCCTTCGGCGGATAAAACTTAAACCTGTGGCGAGGGAGCTTGCTCCCGCTCGACTGCGCAGCAGTCGCAAATGACCTGCGAGTATTATCTGATACACCGCGCCGTACGATTTGGGGTCGCTTCGCAACCCGGCGGGAGCAAGCTCCCTCTCCACAAATGCTCGGCAAATCTCAATGATGGGAAACGATCTCCTCCAGATGATCCATGATCTCCATCGGCTTCAGCACCAGCACATCACTCTCCACCGCATCCAGCACCACTTCCGCCGTATTCCCGATCAACGCCCCGGATAACCCGGAACGCGCCACCGTGCCAATCACCGTCACCGCTGCACCCAGCTTGTGCACCATGTACGGAATCAACACATCCGCCGGACCTTCAGCGATATGCAGGTGGTCATCATCAATGTCGAACTCGGCCTGAAAGGCCTTGCACTGCTCGCGATAGCGCGCCTCGATCGTTTCACTGAGCTGCAACGTCGGGTCGGCCGCCGACAGCATCGGTGACGGATGGGCGCTGACCACATGCAGATGCGCCTTGGCCAGGCTGGCGATGTCATAGCCGTGATCGACGATGGTGTTGTGCAGGTGGCGGTGTTCAACGTCGGTATTACCCACGTCGATCGCTGCCAGAATCACGCCGCCCGTCCAGGGCTTAGACGTTTTGACCAGCAGCACCGGCGTCGGACAAGAGCGCAGCAGTTTCCAGTCCGCCGGGGTCAGCAGGGCTTTTTTCAACGAACTGTCGGGGTAATGCTGCTTGACTACCAGCCCGCAACCTTCCGCCTGCTGCACATCGACGATGGTTTCGTGCAGGCTTTCGTTCCACGCCTGCTCGGTGGTGACGCTGTAGCCGTCCTCAAGCAGCGCCGCCTTGAGCACGCCGAGCATGCCGCTGTGATCATGCTTGCGGTCACAGACCAGCAGATGCAGATGCGCCTGGGTCACGCCGGCAATCAATTTGGCCCGTTTGAGCGCCAGGCTTTCCGAGTGTTCGGGTTCGATGACCACCAGAATGCTGCGAATGGCTTGCATGATCGGGATCTCCATAGGGTAAAAAAGCGTGGCGTTGCACAACTATAGTTGCTGCTCGGCAACCGGGGAGTTGATGCATATCAACGGTCGTGGCTGGTGGTCTGGCGGCGGGCCGGTATAATCGGCGCCCTTCGTTTTGAACCCTTTATCCGTGAGCCCCATGATCCTTCCCGAAATTCACGAGTTCCTTGGCTGCCGCACCCCCGACGGCTGGGTCCGGGCCGCGTTGGCCGATCAGGAAACCTTGCTGATCGACCACAAGAACTGCGAATTCAAGGCCGCCAGCACGGCATTGAGCCTGATCGCCAAATACCACTCCCACGTCGACCTGATCAACCTTATGTCGCGTCTGGCCCGGGAAGAGCTGGTGCACCACGAACAGGTCATGCGCCTGATGAAAAAGCGCAAGATCGAGCTGCGTCAGTTGTCCGCCGGGCGTTACGCCTCGGGCCTGCGCAAAGTGGTGCGCAGTCACGAACCGGTCAAACTGGTGGATACCTTGGTGGTGGGTGCGTTCATTGAAGCCCGCAGTTGCGAGCGTTTCGAGGCGCTGGTGCCGCATCTGGACGAGGAGCTGGGCAAGTTTTACTTCGGTTTGCTGAAAAGCGAGGCCCGGCATTTTCAGGGTTATTTGAAACTGGCCTACCAGTACGGTGACGCCAAGGACATCGCTCAGGTGATTGACCGGGTTCGTGCTGCCGAACAGGAGCTGATCGAGTCGCCGGACGTGGAGTTCCGCTTCCACAGCGGCATCCCTGCCGCCGCATAACCCGTAGGAGCACGGCTTGCCGGCGAAGGCGTCCCCGAGATCGCCTTCGCCGCCAAGCCGTGCTCCTACAAATGCCACCGTACGTTGCGATCTTTTGCGCCTGAATTGTTAAAAACTCTTAAGAGTATGAAAGATCACTGAAAACCGGCTCAGAAGGCCGGTTTTTGCTGCCCCTCATCTCCGCCCCGTCACTGATTGACGCCATAATGCCGCCCACTTCATTCAAGGGTCGGCAAGCGTTCGTTATGGATAACCTGGGTTTTGGCAAAGTATTGCTGGTGGAAGACGACGAGAAGCTCTCCGGGCTGATCGCGTATTTCCTGTCCCAACATGGCTTTGAGGTTTTACAGGTGCAGCGCGGCGACCTCGCGTTGGCGGCTTTCCTCGACTTCAAACCGAAAATCGTTGTACTCGATCTGATGCTGCCGGGCCAGAGCGGCCTGCACGTGTGCCGCGAAATTCGCAGCGTGTCCGACACGCCGATCGTCATCCTCACCGCCAAGGAAGATGACCTCGATCACATCCTCGGCCTGGAATCCGGCGCTGACGACTACGTCATCAAGCCGATAAAGCCACCGGTGTTGCTGGCCCGCCTGCGCGCGTTGCAACGCCGGCAAACGCCGGACAGCAGCGTGTGCAGCGCGCTGGAGTTCGGCCATCTGAGCATCGACCGCAGCTGCCGAGAGGTGCGGCTGGCGGGTGAGGGCATCGAGTTGACCACCATGGAGTTCGAACTGCTGTGGCTGCTGGCCAGCGCCGCCGGCAAGATTCTGTCCCGCGATGACATTCTCAACCGCATGCGCGGCATCGCTTTCGATGGGCTGAACCGCAGCGTCGACGTCTACATCAGCAAGTTGCGCGGCAAGCTCAAGGACAACCCCCGCGAACCAGTGTGCATCAAAACCATCTGGGGCAAGGGTTACCTGTTCAATCCGTTCGCGTGGGAGCTGTAAATGCTGCGGTTATTTCTCGGGCTGTTTCTGGTAATGACGGTTGGCCTGGTCCTGGGGCTGCAAACCGTCGAGCGCACGTTCGATGCGCTGCTCGATGGTCAGATGCAGAGCTACAACCGCGAGGCGGTGCGTGGCCAGGCCTGGTCGCTGGTGGAGCAGTTGCGCGGCCTGGACGGTTCGGCCCGAGAGCGACAACTGGAAACCGTGCGCCCTCACTACGGCTTGCGCCTGACCCTGGTCGAAACCGATCAACTGGCCCTGACCGATCAGGAGAAAGCCGAGTTGGCCCAAGGCCAGCTGGTGCTTCGTGACAAGTACACGCAATTCATCTCGCGCATTGACGACGGTTCGCAGCTGCTCAGCATCAAGCTCCCGGCCGAGCCGAGTCTGATGCCGTTCTACATTGCTACGGCCTATTTTATGATTGCGGTGATGATCGGTCTGGTGTTGATTTTCTGGGTGCGTCCACACTGGCGAGATCTGGAAAAACTGCGCCTGGCCGCCGAGCGTTTCGGCGATAACGATTTGTCGTCACGCATTCAGTTGTCGAAACGCTCGAACATCCGCGACCTGTCTGAACACTTCAACCTGATGGCGGCGCGTATCGAAGGCCTGATCGCCAATCAGCGCGAGCTGACCAACGCGGTGTCCCATGAATTGCGCACGCCGATTGCGCGGCTGTCGTTCGAGCTTGACCAGCTCAAGCAACAACCCGATCCGACCCAGAACCGCGAGCTGATTGCCGACATGTACGCCGACCTCGGTGAGCTGGAGGAAATGGTGTCGGAGCTGCTGACCTACGCCAGCCTTGAACGCGGCGCCACGGTGATCACCCGGGAGAATATTCAGGCCAACAGTTGGCTCGACAGCGTGGTCGGCAGTGTGGCGCTGGAGGCCGAGGCGGCCGGGGTGCAGCTGCTGATTGTCGAATGCCGGGTCGATGAGGTGCGCATCGAACCGCGCTTCATGGCGCGGGCGGTGATCAACCTGCTGCGCAATGCCATTCGTTATGCCGAGGAGCGGGTGGAAGTGTCGCTGGTGCGCACCGGTGATCACTACGAAGTGCAGGTCAACGACGATGGGCCGGGTGTGCCGGTGGCCGGGCGGGAGAAGATCTTCGAGCCGTTTTCGCGTCTGGACGCCAGCCGTGATCGGCGCACAGGTGGTTTCGGTTTGGGCCTGGCGCTGGTCCGGCGTGTGTCGCAGTCCCATGGCGGGCAAGTGGAAGTGGCGGATTCGCCGTGGGGTGGGGCGTCGTTTCGTATGACGTGGGCGCATCAGGATTAATTGTGTGTTGCTCTTGCGGGCCCCTTCGCGGGCAAGCCTCGCTCCTACAGGTAACCGCGTAACTCTGTAGGAGCGAGGCTTGCCCGCGAAGAGGCCATCGGCAACACCTCAAATCAAAAGCTGTACACCACCTGCCCAGCCAACGAAGTCTGCATCCGCCGCTCCACAATCGGACTGTCTGCCGCCTCTTTAGCCAGATACTGCACCGCCAGCACCGTTGACACACTCCATTGATCATTGATCGGCAATGACCACGTCAGATCCGCTCCGCGACTCACCAGTCCACCCTGGGTGTCATACGCCTTGAACTTGCTGCGCGACGCCTGACCCGTACTGACGCCATACCAGGTGCGCATGTAATCGCCGTCGCCAAACTGGCTGTTGAGGCTGCCCACGACCTTGCCATGGTCACCCTCGTAGAACGGCGCGCTGATGCTCAGTTTCAAGCGATTCCAGGCTGAACCCGTATCGTCATCGTCATCATCCTTTTCCAGCGCGTGTTCAAAGCTCGCCCCGAGAATGATCGGCCCCATGTGATAGGTCCCGTCCAGCCCGATCGCCGGGCGAGACTTGATCGAACCCATGCCGTCCAGCTCATCGGAACCTTTGAACCCGGTCTTGCGATCCTTGCGCACATCACTGGCGCCGACGTACACGCTGAGGCCGAAGCCGTCCTCGTCATACGCCCAGCCAAGACCCTTTTGAGTGTCCAGAAAGAAACCATAAGGGCTGACGATTTCCCCGCCCAGCAACGGCGCCATAACGCGTTCATCGCTGCCGCTGTAACGCGGCACACTGGCGGCGCCGGCCCGCAGGCTGTAGCGCCAGTCTTCGGCATGCACGGAGTTGGAGGGAAGGAACAGACAGAATGAAGTTAGTGACAGAGACAGCGAACGTAGCATGGAGCACCCTTGGGGTAGTTTGGATGCGCCTATGCTAGGAGGGTGTCGCGCGGCAATCTTTGACAGCTTTGTCGGGAAACTGTCAAAGACTGTGAATGGGGCTGACCGAACGGCGAGCAATCTGTGGCTAGGGAGCCTGTTGTGGCGAGGGAGCTTGCTCCCGCTGGGTCGCGAAGCGGCCCCAAAAAAGGGACTGCTGCGCAGTCCAGCGGGAGCAAGCTCCCTCGCCACAAGGTCAGTGTCACACCACAAGGTCAGTGTCACACCACAAGGTCAGTGTCACACCACAAGGTCAGTGTCACACCACAAGGTCAGTGTCACACCACAAGGTCAGTGTCACACCACAAGGTCAGTGTCACACCACAAGGTCAGTGTCTAGCCACAGGTCAATGTCACATCAGCTTAGAAATCCCACTTGGTGGTCAGCATCAGGTTGCGCGGCTCGCCGTAGAACGTGGTGCCGAAGTTACCCAACCCCGTCAGGTATTTCTTGTCGAAGACGTTGTTGGCATTGGCGGTGAAGCTCAGGTGTTCGTTGTACTGATAACGGGTCATCAGGTCCACGAGGGTGTAGCCGCCTTGTTTGAGCGACGTGCTGCCTTCGGTAGGGCTGAAGCTCTGACCGTAGAAAGCGCTCTGCCAGCTGACGCCGCCACCGACGGTGACCTTGTCCAGTGCGCCAGGCAGGCGGTAGGTGGTGAACGTACGCACGACGTGTTCAGGTTTGGTGGTGGCCAGCGGGAAACCGTAGATCCGTTGCTCATCCTTGTCGCGAGTACGGGCATAGGTGTAGCCGGCCGACAGGTTCCAGCCATCGGACAATTCGCCCGCCAGTTCCAGCTCCACGCCTTTGGTGGTGGCGCCGGGGATGGCTTTATACAGGTCCTGCCCGGTGCTGTCGGTGGTGACGTATTGGGCGACGTTCTCCTGCTCGATGCGGAAGAAGGCCAGGCTGGCGTTCAGTTTGCCTTCGAGGTACGCCGCTTTCAGGCCGGTCTCGTAGCTGTTGCCTTCAACCGGCTTCAGGGTCGAACCGGCGGCGTCCTTGTAGGTCTGCGGCTGGTAAATGTTGGTGTAGCTGGCGTAGACCGAATACGTGTCGTCCAGGTCATAGATCACACCGGCGTAAGGGGTGACGACGCCGTGTTCCTTGTAGCTGGTTTGGGTGTCGGTCTGGCCGGCGCCCGGGTAGTAGCTGTAATCCTCGTTGTACTTGAAGGTGCTCACGCGGCTGCCGAGGATGATCGACAGATCGTCGGTTGGGCGCAGGCGCGTGGCCAGGTAGGCACCGTTCTGGCTGGTGGTGCGCTCGTACTTGCCGTTTTTCGGGAAATCCTGTTCCGGCAGATTGCCTTTCCAGTCATAGATGCTGCCCGGCACACCTCCGGCGCCGGGGATAACGCTGTCGAATGTCGCGCCGGTCTGGCGGGCATGAGACGTCATGAAACCGGCCACCAGTTCGTGCTCGCGACCGCCGAGGGTAAACGGTCCGGAAACGTTCACGTCAGCGGTATTCTGCACGCGATGACCTTCCCAGCGCCCCCAGTAAAGGGACATGCCTTCACCGGTGGCGCGGTCCGGGAAGCCGCCGCTGGCCGAGGCCAGGCGCGTATCGTGATCGGTGGTTTTCTGGTTGAGATTGACCTTGAGTTTCCAGTCATTGGCCAGCGCCTGTTCCAGCGACGTGAAGTAGGTGACGGTGTCGAAATCACGGCGGCTCCAGTCGGCGCCCGGGTTGAAGCTGCGCGAGAAGTCGGTGCGGCCGCCGTCGGCGAAGTACACCGTGTTGCCGGTCCAGGAGGTGCCGCGTGGTGTGGCACTGGACTTGTCGATGCCGAAGGTCAGCAAGGTGTCGTCCGTCAGATCGGCTTCGAGGATGCCGTAAAACAGGTCTTTCTTCTGGCTGTAGTGATCGATGTAGGAATTCTTGTCCTGGTACGAACCGACGAAGCGGCCGCGCACGCTGCCGGTATCGTTCAGCGATCCGGAAATATCGCCGGTGGTGCGATAGCTGTCCCACGAGCCGACGGTGCCGCTGATCGAGGCCTTGAATTCCTTGGTCGGCTTCTTGCGAATCAGGTTGACGGTGGCGGACGGGTCGCCCGAACCCGTCATCAGGCCGGTCGAGCCCTTGACGACTTCGATGCGGTCGAGGCTGGCCGCGTCATCGCTGTTGTTCGGGTTCTCACCGTAGACACCGTCATACGGTTGGTTGACCCCGTCGTACTGGAAGTTGGTGATGGCAAAACCACGGGCGGAAAACTCGGTACGGTCACTGTCGTACTTTTGCGTCGAGACGCCGGGGGTATTGCGCAACGCGTCGCTGACGCTCTGCACACCGCGATCGTCCATTTGCTGACGGGTCACCACGGTGACCGATTGCGGCGTTTCACGGGGTGACAAGGCTAGGCCGGTGGCCGAGGACGTTGAGCCCGTGGTGTAGGAATGGGTGTCCTCGGTGATCTCGCCCAAGCCGACGGCAGAAATACTCGTCGCACCCAGTTGCAGCGCGCCGTCGTCTTTGGGAGCCGATTTGCTTTCAACCGTTTCGGCGGCATGGGCGTTGTAGGAAAGGCTCAGCAGCGCGGCGGGGAGGGCCAGTGCCAAGGGGCGCAGGGCAAAACGAAAACGGGCGGCGAGTGGGTACGACATGGAGATCCCTTTGTATCGAATCGTTCGGTAAGTGAAAGGCTTCTGAGGGTTAACCGAATGAAAAACGCAAAAGGGAACTGTTCGCGAAAAAAAGAGTGCAAAAAAATTCGAGATCCGTGTTTTTGCTTGATTCAGCGGGCCAGACCCAGGCGCTCATGCCACTGCGCGATGGATTCTTCGGGCCAGATCTCGCACTGCCGATCACCGGCATGCGGTGGAACCTCCACCCACGGCGCTTTCGAGCCGAGCATCACATGCGTGTACTCGGGAGGTACGGGCAGCGCCGTGTCGATGGCTGAAGCGAAGGGGTGAATCAGCTCCGGCCATTCCGGGCTGAACAGCCATAACCCCGAGCCACACACCGAGCAGAAGTGCCGCTCAGCCGTGCTGCGGTGGGCGCGTTTGTCGCCGTCATCCTTGAGCCGCGCGTGGTAGATCGCGATGGATTTGCGCCCGCGCACCTTGAGACTGGCGGCATCGCCGGCGATATTGACCGAGTAACCGCCACCGCCCTGGGTCTTGCGGCAGATCGAGCAGTAGCAACGTTGATAAGGGTAGGGGTGGGCGCTGGTCAGGCTGAACGACACGGCGCCGCAATGGCAGGAGCCTTCGAGTTGCATGGCAGAACCTCCAAATGATTGGCTGTTACTTCCATGACCACCCCGAAAACCTGTGGTTCACTGCTGGATCGGCACCAGAATCGCATCGCCGGTTGCCACCAGCTTCAACTGATCACCGGTTTGTGCGAACAGTTCGGCACGGGCAAACACTTGCTTCTTGCCGGCCTTCACCACCTGGCCGCGCGCAATGAACACTTCACCGACTGCGGGTGCCAGGCAATTCACCGAAAAATGCGAAGCCAGGACATTGCCAGCGACCGTTCCGGCAGCAAACCCGCAGGCGGTATCGAGCAGCGCGCCGATCAGGCCGGCATGCAGGAAGCCTGCGTATTGCGCCATGTCTGCCTCGCGAAAAGCCATGGTCAGTTCCACCTCGCCAGGTTTGGCGCGAGTGACGTCGAAACCGGCCCAGCGGTTGAAGGCGGACGTTGAGTTGATCTTTTTGAGTGCATCCAGCATGGCGAATCCCTCCGGTAGAGGCATCAACATGCGCCGGGTTTCGGGGGATGTCATGGTGGATAAGGGAGGGTGATGAGCTGTTGGATTTGTGGTGAATGTGCTGGCCTCATCGCGGGCAAGCCCGGCTCCCACAGGGATTGTTGTCGTATACAAAACTTGTATTCACAGAAGACCCTGTGGGAGCGGGCTTGCCCGCGATGAACGATAACGCGGTCCTACTGGACGCCCGCCAATGGCCGGTTCAGCA
Source organism: Pseudomonas hormoni (assembly GCF_018502625.1). NCBI lineage: Bacteria > Pseudomonadati > Pseudomonadota > Gammaproteobacteria > Pseudomonadales > Pseudomonadaceae > Pseudomonas > Pseudomonas hormoni. The sequence goes on along the minus strand of NZ_CP075566.1, from coordinate 2,709,057 downwards.
TGGTCGCCTTCATCACCGGGGCTGAATTCATGCGACGACTGCCTTCCTTAGCAGCACTCAAAACCTTCGAATGCGCCGCCCGCCACGCCCATTTCGGTCGGGCCGCCGCAGAGTTGTGCGTCACCGACAGCGCAGTCAGTCATCAGATCCGCCAACTCGAAGAACAACTGGGCGTGTCGCTGTTCATCCGCGAAGGCCGGCAAATCCGCCCAACCATGGCCGCCGGGCGCCTGATGCAAAGCCTGCAGCAAGCCTTCGAACTGATCGGCGAGGCCTGCGATGAACTGCGCGACCCGTCGTCGCTGGCGGTGTTGCGCCTGGCGGTGACGGCCGAGTTGGCGCAAAAGTGGTTGATGCGTCGCCTCACGGATTTCTACGCGCGCTACCCGCACATCACCTTGCACCTCTACGAACAACCGATCGACGCCACCGCGCCGGGCGAAGACATCGACCTGGCGATCACTTACGGCACCGGCCCGGTGGACAGCAGCGCGTACTTCGTCAAGCCGTTGCCGGCGCTGCAATTCTTCCCGGTGTGCAGCCCCGGCCTGTTCAACCAGGGCACTTTGAAAAACCCGAAAGACCTGGCACGCCACTGCCTGCTGCACGACGATCAGGACGGCAAGACCTGGACTGCATGGCTCACCAGTCATGCCGGCGATCAGCGCCCTGAGCGACAGTTGTATTTCGCCCACGCCGGCCTGGCACTGGAAGCCGCAGCCCAGGGGCAGGGCGTGGCGATGGGGGATAACCTGACGGCGCAGGAAGATCTGCTCAGCGGTCGTCTGGTCCGGCCGTTCACTTCAAGCATGACCGCGCTAGGCCAATACGCACTGGTGTGCGAACGGGTGCGCCTGGAACGTCCGGCCGTGGCGCAGATGCTCGAATGGTTCAACGATCAGCTGATCGATTGATGAGTTGAATTCAAGTATTCCGAAATAATCATCGTTGGCGAGGAGGGCGCCGGCGACCGTAGCCTTTGGTCATTCCAATCCCGCTGATGAGGTTTGACCATGGCACGTTTGCTCGACTCCACCCCAAAACAAGACGGCTTCCGCCTGCCGGGCGAATTCGAAACCAAGGCCGGTTGCTGGCTCGGCTGGCCGGAGCGCACCGATGTCTGGCGCAACGGCGCCAAGCCTGCGCAGAAAGTCTGGGTGCAGATCGTCACCGCGATTTCCCACAGCGAACCGGTCACCGTGTGCGCCTCCGCCGCGCAGTTCGCCACGGCGCGCCGTCAGCTGCCGCCACAAGTACGGGTGGTGGAAATGACCTGCAACGACACCTGGTTCCGCGACAGCGGCCCGTGCTTTGTGGTCAACGATGCCAGCGGCGAAGTGCGTGGCGTCGACTTCGAATTCAACGCCTATGGCGGCCTCGACGGTGGCTTGTACTACCCGTGGGACAAGGACGACCAGATCGCCAGCAAAATCCTCGAAATCGAACGCTTCGACCGCTACCGCGCACCGCTGATTGCCGAGCTCGGCGGCATCCAGAGCGACGGCCAGGGCAGCATCCTCACCACCGAACAATGCCTGCTCAACCGCAATCGCAACCAGCACCTGGGCAAGGAAGAAGTCACCCGTCGGCTGACGGACTACCTCGGCGCCGAGCAAATCATCTGGCTGCCGCGCGGTTGCAAGTTCGACGAAACCGACGGTCACGTCGACGACCTCGCGTGCTTCGTGCGTCCCGGTGAAGTGGTGTTGCAATGGACCGACAATCGCGATGACCCGCAATGGGAAATCTATCAGGAAGCCTACGACATCCTGCGCAGTACCCGTGACAGCCGTGGCCGCGAGTTGATCGTGCACAAACTGCCGCAACCCGATGTGCTGGAATGGACGGCGGAAGAGGCCGAAGGCCTGGATCAGCAAGACAGCACCCACACCCGTCAGGCCGGGACCAAAATCTGCGCGTCTTACATCAACTACTACGCTGGCAACACCTCGATCGTGGTGCCGCTGTTTGGTGATCGTAATGATCAGGTGGCGCTGGCGACACTGGCCGAGTTGTTCCCGCAGAAAAAAATAGTCGGCATCGAAAACTCCCGGGAAATCCTGCTCGGCGGCGGTAACGTCGCGTGCATCACCATGCCGCAGTACGCGGGCAAAGGAGTGTGATCATGGGCCTGCACAAACTGACTCAAGCGTTAATGCTGGTGCTTGCACCCTTGTGCGTGCAGGCCGCCGACAGCGCCAGACCGGTGGTGAACCTGTACATCTGGGGCGAGTACCTGGCCCCGGATACCCTGACCAATTTCGAGAAGAAAACCGGCATTCACGTGGTCGCCGATCACTTCGATTCCCTGGAGACCGTCGAGACCAAATTGCTCACTGGCCGCAGTGGCTATGACCTGGTGCTGACGGCGGGGCAGCATTTGTCCCGGGCGATCCAGAGCGGAGCCATTCAAACGTTGAACCCGCAACGGTTGCCGCATTTTGCCGGCGTCGGTGACGAGTTCCGCCAGCACATGGCGGTGTTCGATCCGGGCAATCGTTACGCCGGGATTTACGCCTGGGGCACGACCGGCGTGGGCTATCAGCAAGAGGCGATCACAAAGCGCTTGCCAGACGCCCCAACCGACAGCTGGGCGATGCTGTTCGATCCGGCAGTGGTGTCGAAATTCGCCGATTGTGGGGTGAGTTTGCTCAACGACCCCAACGAGGTGTTCGCCGCGGTGATGAAGTACATGGGGCTGGACATCAACCGCCAGAACCTCGATGACCTGAAGCTGGCCGAGCAGCAATTGGCGAAGATCCGGCCTTACATCCGCTATTTCGACAATGACCTGAACATCAGCGACCTGGCAAACGGCAACACCTGCGTGGCGATGTCGTGGAACGGCAACGTGGCCATCGCGGCGGGCCAGGCAGAGGCCGCGAAAAAACCGTTCACGTTGACTTACAGGATACCGAAGGAAGGCACGCTGATCTGGTTCGATGCCATGGTCATTCCCAAGGATGCGCCGCATCCCGAAGCCGGGCTGGCGTTGATGGATTACCTGATGACGCCGGAAGTGATTGCACCGATCACCGACACCATTCACTACGCCAATGCGATCACGGCGGCGGATGACTTGATCGACCCGGCGATTCGTAATGATCCGGGCACGTATCCGTCGGCGCAGGTGAGGGCTTCGTTGTATAGCAAGAATGACAATGGAAAGGCGTTCAACCGGGCGTTGATACGGGCGTTCAGTCGGCTGAAGTCCGGGTTGTGACAGGCTTTGGGTGATGTGTTGAATGGGCTGACGCCATCGCTAGCAGGCTAGCTCCCACAGTGGATCTCCAGTGTTCATGAGACCCTTGTGGGAGCTAGCCTGCTAGCGATGAACGATAACGCGGTCCTACTGAACGCCACCGATGTCCGGGTGACTCCCAAACCGTCAATGCATTTTGCTGTGATCCGGCGTATTCAGCGCTCGCGCTTCTGCCTCAACCTTGATCGACTCCTTCTCGCCATTGGCGTTTTCGACAGTCAGGGTCAGCGGCACTTTGTCGCCTTCTTTGACCTGGCCGACCAGGTCGATCAGCATCACGTGATAGCTATGAGGATCCAGAGTGACCGCTTTCCCTGCGGGCAAGGCAACGAACTCCACGGGTTGCATGCTCATCACGTCGTTTTTCATGGTCGACTCGTGAATCTGCACAATTTTAGCGACCGGTGTTTGCACGCTTAGCAGTTTGCTGTCGCTGCTAGCGGTGACCGTCATGAACGCTCCGGTTGCTTGTTGCCCGGCAACGGTGGCGCGTACCCAGGCGTCGTCCACTTGAGTCTGTGCTGAAACCTGAAGCGCCGTTCCCAGGAGAAAAAGCCCCAGGACAGCCGTTTGAACGCGCACATTGATGGCAGTTTTAATGGCATTCGAATTCATCAGCAGACCTCCATAACGGTTTTCAAGTCTTCCGTACACTCTTGTGCAGAAAGGGACTGGGACAGTCCGACGCGCAACCTGCCCCTTGTGTCATACACATAGCTGGTCGCTGTATGGGAGAGCGTATAGGTCGAGCCGCTCGGGATTTTTTCATAGAACACCCCGAACTCCTTGGCCGTTTCCGCCGTTTCCTCGAGTGTCCCGTGGAGCGCGACAAATGAGGGATCAAACGTCTTGACGTAGGCATCCAACACCGCCGGCGTGTCCCGTTCCGGGTCCAGCGTGATGAAGACGACCTGGAGAATATCCCCGTCTTTTCCCATCAGTTTCTTGATTTGCGCTGCGCGAGCCAGGGTAGTGGGGCATACCGCCGGGCACTGGGTGAAACCGAAGAAAATCATCGGCATCAAGCCACGAAAGCTCGAGAGCGTTGTGAGGTTGCCTTCAGAGTCTTTCAGCTTGAATGTCCGTCCGAGGATCTTGTCGTTCAGGTCCTTGCCGTACTTGTACGACAGGCTGACGCTATTGTCGCAGCCAGCGAGGAGGCCAAGGCCGAACAAGCCGATACCTGCAACCACCTGGCGGCGGGTCAACGAAACACTCATGTTCTACAGACCTTTTGATGAGCCCGAACGGAAAATCAACCTCGGACAGGGCGTCTATGATGCATGCCGGTTTAGCGGAGGGGAGCGATTATACGCGTCAAAGGATTGCTCATAACTTGCGACAAACTGACGCAGTCATTGATTCTAAAAAGCCACCAACCCTAAGTAAGGTGGCTAGAGTCATGACCAAGGGGAGCAAAGCCTTGGCCGATCGGGTCGTTTGCGTAGCGTCGGCGAATTCCCGAGCCGGCATCGGTTTTCGGGTCAGCCTTTAATCTCCATCGGGCTGCCAACCAACATCACCTTGTCTTGAATGGCGGCAAAGCCGTATGACGTACCTCGTCCCGGTTTCGCAAGCTTGTCCTCTTGCAGTGCCTGTTGCAGAAGACCGAGGAGATTTTGCGTCTTCGAGGACGAGACCGGTGTCACGTTATCTTCCTCCAGATTCCCCATCACATACTTGGATATGCGCGTGGACTGGCTAGCCGATTGGGTGACGGACGCTTCGACCAACTTACCTTTGACATAGCCGATGCTGCTCGTGCTGCTGGCCTGATCGTCGATCTGGTAGTACTGATAGTTCTGGGATTGTGGGTCAGCCGTCAGTTCCAGCGTTTGTCCGGCATACAGTGGCTTATGGTATTGGGCTGTCAGATGCGATTGCTGATTCTGGACGACCTTGCGATTTAACTGATCCTGACCTTTGGATTGCGTGGACTGCGATAAGCCATATTTGAACGAGTCGAATTCGCCAGGCCGCGCTGGATTGCCGTCTACGGTCTTCTCGGTGACCGTCGCGCTGAAATCGGCGAGGCCGGTGAGAACGCTGCGGTCGGTGTCTGTCAGCTTGATTGCGGTGGGGGGCTGCGGCCCGCTTGCCGCGCGGCTTTGCGGATAGCTGCTGTGCACGGTCTTGAATGCGCTCTCGAACATCGACAGCAGATTCTGGTCGCCGTCGCCTCGATCGCGCGCCGCTTCTATTTGACGCAGGTAGCTCGCGAGCGCCTTGGCTTTCTGATTGCTGTCGCCGAGGATGGCGGCGTTTTTCAGGTCCACGGACATGTCGAAATCGCCTGCCGCACCGCTCATGCGCACCTGGCGCTGGTTTGCGTCGGCATGCAGCTCAAAGCTCTGCGTACTGTCATCGTCGAGCTTGAACCGTGTGGTCAGGTCGACCGAGGAAAACACGTCAGTGTCGAACTGAGCCAGCGCATCCAGCTTGAGTTGCGGTGGAACGGCGGTGAGGCCCTGGATGGTCGATTCAAATCCTTCAGCCATGGCGCCAAGCGCGGCAAGTTCTTCTTCACTGAGGTCGCCACCCTGGACCTGAGCCTGCACCGCCAACGCGTTATCCTGACTGGACAGGGTGATCTCGACGGTTTTGCCGCTAGCTGTTTTCAGGGTCAGGTTGATGCTGTTGTCTGCAACGCCACTGTGAATCCTGGCCTGGGCTGCCGCCAACGCTGCAGGCTCGAGCGCCCGCCCGGTCGATGAGCGAATGACCGACTGGGAGATGTTCTGGTTGGATTGCGCCAGTTGCAGAAGCAGTGTCTCACCCAGTCCCCGGAACCGGCTGCTGGCTGACGCGCTTGCGAAGTTGCCACCCATGCGAAACGACACTTTGTCAGGCTGCGTGTATTCCCAGGCAAGCGGAGCATCAGGCTCCGCAATGACACCCCGGGAGGTGTAAGTCTGGGCATCGATGGTCTTGTTATCCTGATGCAAGGTGACAATCGATGCGGGGGAGGACAGGGCAGCTGTTGATTCGGTGGTAGTGCCAGCGGCGGGCTGGGTGGCAGCAATCCTGGCGACCGCCAGTGGCGGCAAGGAAGAGATAGAAGAAATGACGGTCATAGCTGCTCCATGCTGAGTACCAGTAGTTTCCTACAGGGCTTGTCGGCAGGGGGCTTCATAACTTGAGGTGCGAGTGCCGGTGGCTCTGGATGTGTGTTGACTGGGCTGGCCCCTTCGCGGGCAAGCCTCGCTCCTACAAGGTTTGTGTCGATCGCAATCGCATAGCTGACGCCGAACCTGTAGGAGCGAGGCTTGCCCGCGAAGAACGATAACGCGGTCTACTTGTTGGCAACCCGCCACAAATACCAGGAAGCCACCGTCCGATAAGGACTCCACCCCAACCCGATCTCCACCATCTGCTTGCGCGTCGGCTGTACCTCCAACCCCTTCAACCGCCGATACCCCTCACGCACCCCGAAATCATCGGCCGGCAAAATATCCGGTCGCTCCAGGCTGTAGATCAGCAGCATCTCAACCGTCCAGCGCCCAACCCCGCGCAACGTGATCAATCGCTCGATCAACACCTCATCGTCCATCGCCAACGCCGTCGCATAATCCGGCACCACGCCATCCAGCGCTGCCTGAGCGATGCCCTGAATCGTCGCGATCTTGCTCGCGGAAAAACCGCACCCGCGCAGTTGATCAAACCCGCTCGCCAGAATCTGTTCAGGACGCGGAAACGCCGTCGAAGGAAACAACGCCAGCAGCCGACCGACAATCGCATCTCCGGCTTTGGCGTGCAGTTGCTGATAGGCAATCGCACGCACCAGCGATTCATACGGATCGCGCGCCGCATGCGGCTGGTGCAGACAGGGGCCGACGGCTGCGATGTGGCGCGCCCAGTCGTCATCAATGGACGCGAGAAACGCCGTTGCGGGCAAGTAAGGATCGGTCAAGCGTTCACCGCAGGTTTGAGCAGTGCGTTCACTTCCCCGTAGGTGAACGCCTTGAGGTGGTTGCTATCGAGTTTGCCGGTTTCCAGAAAACTTTTGGCCAGGCCAGCCATCGCACCGTAAAGAAACTCGGCGATACCGGAACCCGCGCTCAGACGGCGAACGCCCAGCGCTTTTAACGCTTCAGGCGACGGTAGCCCCGGCAGCCCCAGTACATTTACCGGCAGCGGGGTGCCATGGCACAGCGCAGCAATTTCGTACTCCGCCGAAACGCCGGCGGCGAACAGCCCGTCAGCACCGGCCGCCTGATACAGCGCCGCGCGTTTGAGCGTTTCCGCGACGCGGTCTTCGGCCGGCACCAGCCCCTTGAGGTACACATCGGTGCGGGCGTTGATGAACAGCTTCACCTCGCGGCGCTCGGCCACCTGACGGGCGATTTCGATCTTGCGGGCGAGCAGCTCGGGCGGGGACGCACCGTCTTCGATGTTGATCCCGACGGCACCGGCGGCGATCACCGCATCGATCACTTCGGCAACCCGCGTCAGGTCATCGGAATAGCCGGCCTCGATGTCCACGGTCAACGGTAGTGAAATCACCCGGGCGATGGACTCGACGGTCGAGACCAGGCGCTCGAGGGGCAGGGCATTGCCGTCCGCGTAACCATGAGCCCAGGCGACGGCCGCACTGCTGGTGGCCACGGCTTTGCAGCCCAGTTGCTCGACGATGCGCGCTCCGGCGGCATCGGCGACGTTGGTGAGAATCAGCAGGCCGTCCTGATGCAGCCTGTGGAATTGCTGGTCGAGCGTGTCCATCGAATGTCCTTCCTTATGAAAAACAGCCAAGCGTCAGAATGCGAGTTGTCGTGTGACCTGCACCGCAGCGTTTTCCAGCCTGAGCAGAAACGCCTTGCGCGGTTGCCCTCCACCATAGCCCGTCAATGAGCCGTCCGCACCGATCACCCGGTGGCAGGGCAAGACAATCGAAATCCGGTTGTGCCCGTTGGCCAGGCCCACGGCGCGGCTGGCACCGGGTTTTCCCAACAGCGCAGCGATGGTGCCGTAGGTGCTGGTCTGGCCGTAGGGGATTTTCGCCAGTTCGGCCCAGACCTGCCGGGAGAACTCGGTGCCGGGCAAGTGCAGCGGCACCTTGAATTCGGTCAGCTTGCCGGCGAAATACTGGGCCAGCTCTGTTTCGATTTGCTGAAGGTGCGCGTTGTGCCCCGGCGCCACGGCATAGCCATGACGGTTCTGCAGGGCTTCGACTTCCCGGGTCAGCGCCGGCCGGTCGAGAAACTCCAGCAGCACCAGCCCGCGCCGTTCGGCCATGGCGATCATCGGTCCCAGCGGCGTGGTCAGGCGCGTGAACAGCAAAGGCTCACTGTTGGCGGCGCGACCGGGGGTGATGTGAAAGGATTTTTGAAAGGCGTCGCGAAACCCGCTCAGGGATTCGTAACCGGAATCGAACGCTGCGCTGTCGATGGAATCGCCCTGCTTGATCCCGCCCAGCGCCATGCCGAGGCGTCGGGTGCGCAGCCAGGCGTGGAAGGTCATGCCGAAATGCTGCTTGAACCAGCGCCGCAGTTTCAGTGGCTCGATGCCCTCGGCCAGCAACTGGGCATCGCTCCAGCGCAGCTCGGGATCGGCGTCCACCGACTGGAGCAGCTTCTGCACCCAGTCCGGCGCGATGGCGGCCGCGTCCAGCGGTTTGCACCGCAGGCAGGCGCGATAGCCGGCGGACAGGCAGTCATCGGCATGGGCGAAGAACTCGACGTTCTCCGGTTTCGGTTTGCGCGCCGTGCAGCTGGGGCGGCAGAAGATGCCCGTGGTTTTGACCGCAGTAAAAAACACCCCCTCGTAGGTGGTGTCTCGTTCGAGCATGGCGCGAACCATCTCGGCATGGGGCGGAAGCATCGCGTTTTGTAGGTTCATGGGTTGAGCATAGGGCGCGCCGCCCGGCGCCTCCACCGGAAAATCGACAGGGAATTCCAGGCATTCGTCATCAGTTTCAATGCGCCGATGCACGTTACGCGGCACTAATGCTTATGCCGGTGATGAATGTCCGGGAAGTGTGGGTGTGCGTGACGCAGTGGCGTGTGCTCATGCTCGTGACTGTGAGGCTCGGTACCGTCCCACTGGAACGAATGCTCATGTTGATGATGCTCGTCGTGAACGTGCCGATGACGATGGGCAAGTGCCACATGTTGATGCTCATGGGCGTGGCGTTCAGTCAGATGAATCCAGACGCCCAGGCCCATCAGCAGCGAAGCAGCCCAGAACGTAATCGTCACGGGTTCGCCCAGCAGCAGGATGGCAATTGCCGCACCAAGGAAAGGTGCCGTGGAAAAATAGGCACCGGTGCGCGCAGTGCCCAATCCGCGCAACGCCAGAACAAACAGCACCAGACTGACGCCATACCCGAGGAAACCCACGAGCAACGTAGGAACCAGCACCGTTGCGTGCGGCAGCTTTGCGCCCAGCGCCAGTGCCAGAAAACAGTTCACCACACCGGCGACCAAACCCTTGATGCCTGCGATGAACAGCGCGTCCGAGGCGGAGACTTTGCGCGTCAGGTTGTTATCGATCGCCCAGCAGGCACAGGCCAGAGCGACCAGCAAGGGGCCGATCCAGCCCAGTGATTGTGCCGAATCCTGCGGCCAGGCCAGCAGCAGGCCACCGAGGACGATAGCGAGCATGCCGGCGACGATGCGGCGGTCGGCGTTCTCCTTGAACACTACCCAGGCCAATACGGCAGTCAGTACCGATTCAAGGTTGAGCAAAAGCGAGGCCGTGGCGCCGGAGGTCAGGGTCAGGCCGAACATCAGCGCTACGGGGCCGATGATGCCACCAAACGCAATGGCGCCAATCAGCCATGGCCACTCCGACAACGTAAGGCCGCTGGGCTGCCAGCGGCGGTCCCGGATCAATCTCGCCAGCGTCAGGCCAAGGCCGCTGCCCAGGTACAGCAACCCTGCCAGCAGGATCGGCGAAAGGTTCAGGCCCAACGCCTTGGCCAATGGCGTACTGGCCCCAAACAGCGCAGCAGCGCCGAGGGCGTAGATCACGTTAGGGTTCATTCGAAGGGCTCGAGTCATGGTTACGGGATGCCACCCAGTCTGCACGGCTCTGGCAGCCAGTCAAACCTTGTGTCAGGCGCGACGCGCCATCAACAGCACCGAAGCCGCCGCCGACAACAACCCCGCGCAGCACCGGTTGAAAATCCGCTTGCCCCGGGGCTTGGCGAACCAGCGGCGCATGTGCAGGCCCATGTAGGCGTAGGCGCCGATGGCGATCCATTCCAGCATCAGAAACAACGCGCCCAGCACCGCGAATTGCGGCGTCACGGCCTGGCCCGGATCAACGAACTGGGGCAGGAAGGCGGTGAAGATCAGGATGGCTTTCGGATTGCCGGCGGCCACCAGAAACTCCTGTCGAGCCAGGGTCAGCATCCCCGCCGGCGCGCCGGTCACAACGTTCTCCGTCCCTGGATCGGCGCGCCACAATTGCCACGCGAGGTAGAACAGGTACGCCGCGCCGACAATCTTGATCCCGTAGAACAACAGCTCAGAGGTTTGCAGCACCACCGCCAGCCCGGCCGAGGCGAGGGCGATCATCCCGGCGAACGCCAGCAGCCGACCGATACCCGCCACACACGCCGTGCGATAGCCGTAGCGCGTCGAGTTGCTGACTGACAGCAGGTTGTTCGGGCCGGGGGCCATGTTCAGGGCGAAACAGGCCGGGAGAAAGAGGGAGAGGGTGGCGAGGTCCATGATCGGCTCCAGAATCGAGAGCGATATTTTTACCACAGGTGCCGTGCGGCTTGACCCGTACAGTCGTGAGCCGCCGGCACCGTACAATCATGGGTGGTAGTGATTATTCGATGGGATCGAGTCGATCGAGCGCCCGGTTGACCGCCAGCTCGCCGAGCATGATGACTTGGGCAATGCCCAGCAGGGTATTGCGACTCGGCCCGTCCACGTGGTCCGCCAGGTCCATGGTCATGACGTTGGCCGAGGCCAGCGATTCGCATGCATGGGCCAGCAGGGTTTCGGTGTCGAGTTCAGGGTTGACGATGAACATCTTTGTGATTGTGCGCGGGGTGCCTTTGAGGTCGGCAGCCGACGGGAAATGAAAGTCGAGGGCTCGTTCGGCGGCCTCGTTGAGTTTTTTTGAATCGGGTTCGTACGGGGAGGCCGGATCGGTGTCTGGCGGGTTGGGCGTTACCTTGAACATAAGCTAGATCCTAATATGGAGCGCCACCCCTTTTGCGACTAAACGAAAGGGGAGGCAGCTGTACGCAGGTTAGTCGACCGGGGATCTAGCAAACCGGCGCGCCCGAAGGCGCCCTGCGCACAACTACCATCAAGTGCAGGCATGGCAATGCCTGACTGATAGAGCTTGCGCACTTCACTAGAAAACCACGGGCGACTAAACCCGATCACTGATGGGCAGTGACGGGAATCAAGTTACCGAGCGGCTCCAAGGCGCACAAGCCGGCGGATTCTGGCGCACCCGTAGGCAACGGCGCAAGGTTATGTAGCTTTCAGGAAGTAAATCTGGCTGCACTTAAACAAGCGGGTTAAACAAGAAGATTCCGCCACCCAATTGATCGTTCCTACGCTCTGTGTGGGAACGATCATTGCGGTTATTACTTCGCAAACTTCTTCGCACCCGCCACACAAAGAATCACCGCCACAGTCACCGCCAGCATGCCAATGCTGACCTGCTCATGAAGCAACGTCGCCGCCAGCGCCAAGCCAAAAAACGGCTGCAGCAATTGCAGTTGCCCCACAGCCGCAATCCCGCCCTGCGCCAGCCCGCGATACCAGAACACGAAGCCGATCAACATGCTGAACAGCGACACATACCCCAGGCTAAACCACGCAGGCATGCTGATCCCCGAAAACGAAACGGGAGTGAGCCACAAGGTCAACAACGCCATCACCGGCAGCGACAGCACCAGCGCCCAGCAAATCACCTGCCAGCCGCCGAGTGTCCGGGACAGCTTCGCTCCTTCGGCATAACCGAGGCCGCAGGCCAGGATCGCCGCCAGCATCAGCAGGTCACCTTCAGGCGAGGCGGTCAGACCTTGGGACACGGCAAATCCCACCACCAGCAGACTGCCCAGCACCGAGAAAAACCAGAACACCGGGCGAGGCCGTTCGCCGCCGCGCACCACACCAAACACGGCGGTCGCGAGCGGCAACAGACCCACGAAGACGATCGAGTGCGCCGAGGTCACGTATTGCAGGGCCAGCGCCGTCAGCAGTGGAAAACCGACCACCACGCCCATGGCTACGATGATCAGCGGCAATAGCTGACCCCGCGTCGGGCGTTTTTCCTTGAACAACCACAGCAGGCACAGCGCAAGCACGCCGGCGATGGTGGCTCGGGCGACGGTCAGGAACACCGGATCGAACTCCAGCACCGCGACCCGCGTGGCGGGCAGCGAGCCGCTGAAGATCACCACGCCGATCAGCCCGTTGAGCCAGCCGTTGGTGGTGTTTTCCCGAGGCTGGGTTTTCAGATTCGATACTCGTTCCATTGAGGTCACACTCGACAAAGGGTTAAAGCGGCGGGTTGCCTTGAACGCATCGTATGACCGACTATTAAGACAATCAAAGAATTGTCATGGATACATCGCCCTATGCCTCGCTTGCGCTACAAGTCGCTGGTCGACACCTTTGCCGCCGACATCCGTTCAGGACAGTTGCCGCCCGGTACGCGCCTGCCAACCCACCGTCAGCTCGCCGCTGAACACGGGTTGGCGCTGGTCACCGCCAGCCGGGTGTACGCGGAGCTTGAGGCGATGGGCCTGGTGAGTGGCGAAACGGGGCGGGGCACGTTTGTCAGGGAAACGTCGCTTCCGCCCGGTCAGGGCGTCAGCCAGCACGTGGTGGCCGTGGGCATGGCCGATCTCAACTTCAACTATCCGTCATTACCCGGTCAGGCTGACCTGTTGCGCACAGCCTTGCGTCAGCTCGCGTTGTCCGGCGACCTCGAGTCCCATCTGCGCTATCAGCCCCATGCCGGGCGCCTGCATGAGCGGGCATCGATTGCGAACCATCTGGCGTCGCGCGGGTTGAGCGTGCAGGCCGAACAGGTGTTGATCGTCAGCGGTGCCCAGCATGGTTTAACGGTGGCGATGATGGCGTTGCTCAAACCGGGGGATGTGATCGCGGCGGATGCGTTGACCTACACCGGTTTCAAGGTGCTGGCCGAATCGCTGCACCTGGAAATCGTGCCCATTCCCGCCACGGAAACCGGACCGGATCTCGATGCGTTGCAAGCGCTTTGCCGGCGCCGCTCGGTACGGGCCGTCTACACCATGCCGACGCTGCACAATCCGCTGGGCTGGGTGATGGATGTTCAGTGGCGCAACCAGTTCGTGTCGATTGCGCGCCAGCATGACCTGTTGATCATTGAAGACGCCGCCTACGCCTTCCTGGTCGAAGACGCTCCGGCACCGGTAGCCGAATTGGCGCCGGAACGGACGGTCTATGTTTCGGGGTTTTCCAAGAATGTCGCCACGGGACTGCGCGTCGGCTTCGTTGCCGCGCCGGTCGAGAAAGTGCCTGCGCTGGAGCGCGCAATCAGGGCAACTACCTGGAACACCCCCGGCGTGATGACGGCGATTGCCTGCGCGTGGCTCGACGATGGAACCGTGAGTCAACTGGAAGCGCAAAAGCGTGCGGACGCGCAGGCCCGACAAGCCATGGCCGCCGAGCTGCTGAAAGGGCTGCGCTGCATGACGCATCCCTTTTCGTACTTTCTCTGGTTACCGTTGGGTGAAGACGCCAGAGCAGACCAGATCGCGGTCGAGTTGATGCACGAGCAAGTCGCCGTCTCCACCGCCGAACCTTTTGCAACCTCGGTCCACGTACCGCATGCGATCCGGCTGGCGTTGGGGTCGGTGGACATGGATTCGCTGCGACAGGCGTTGATCAAAGTGAGGCGGGTGGTGGGCGCGTATTCCTGAGATAACCACGCTCTCCTGTAGGAGCGAGCTTGCTCGCGATGGACTTCAGGGCGACGCGTGTATCTAGAGAATACGCGTTATCGTTGGCGTCCATCGCGAGCAAGCTCGCTCCTACAAGAGGCAGCTTTCGCTTAACTGACTGGCATTAGGGCAAGCCCGCTCCCACAAGGGGAAGTGTTTAACCCTACCCGTCAGTGGGTAGTTTTCTTCAATACGCGGGCCAGACCGCTCTTTACCTTGAGCGCTGGTTCAACTGAATTGAAGAAGGTACGCAATGAGTCTGATTATTTCGATGGCGGCGTTTGCGCTGGTGGCGTCGATCACGCCGGGGCCGGTGAACATTGTGGCGTTGAGTTCCGGCGCGCAGTTCGGTTTTCGCGCCAGTCAGCGGCACGTGGCCGGGGCGACGCTGGGTTTTGTGTTGTTGCTGGTGTTGATGGGGTTGGGGTTGCATGAGGTGTTGGAGCTGTGGCCGGCGTTGACGCGGGTGGTGCAACTGGCCGGCGTGGCGTTTTTGCTGTTTATGGCGTGGAAACTGGCGGCGGACAACGGGCAGCTCGATGCCAAGGATTCGGCACGGGCACCGTCGATGCTGTACGGCGCGGTGATGCAATGGCTCAACCCGAAAGCCTGGCTGGCTTGCGTGGCGGGGATGGGGGCGTTTGTCGCGGATGGCGAGGCGCGGCTGGTCTGGCAGTTTGCTGCGGTGTATCTGGTGATCTGTTACCTGTCGGTTGGTTGCTGGGCGTACGCGGGGACGTTTTTGCGCGGTTACTTGAACAACCCGGCGGGGATGCGATTGTTCAACCGGATCATGGCGGCGTTGCTGGCGGTGAGTGCGGTTTACCTGCTGCTGCCTTAGCGGGATGCTGACAGGCTTTTGTGGCGAGGGAGCTTGCTCCCGCTGGGCTGCGAAGCAGCCCCATTCCCATTACTCCTGAACTACCTTGCATGCCGGATTTGCGACGGCTTCGCCGCCGAGCGGGAGCAAGCTCCCTCGCCACAGGGGTGTGCTGGCCACAGATCAGTGCTAGTCACCGGAGTGCGTGCTGGCCTCAACCACGCGGGCATGGGGGCGTTTGTCGCGGATGGCGAGGCGCGGCTGGTCCGGGAGTTTGCTGCGGTGTATCTGGTGATCTGTTACCTGTCGGTTGGTTGCTGGGCTTACGCGGGGACGTTTTTGCGCGGTTACTTGAACAACCCGGCGGGGATGCGATTGTTCAACCGGATCATGGCGGCGTTGCTGGCGGTGAGTGCGGTTTACCTGCTGCTGCCTTAGCGGGATGCTGACAGGCTTTTGTGGCGAGGGAGCTTGCTCCCGCTGGGATGCGAAGCAGCCCCATCCCCATTACTTCTGAACTACCTTGCATGCCGGATTTGCGACGGCTTCGCCGCCGAGCGGGAGCAAGCTCCCTCGGCACAGGGGTGTGCTGGCCACAGATCAGTGCTAGTCACCGGAGTGCGTGCTGGCCTCAACCACGCGGGCATGGGGGCGTTTGTCGCGGATGGCGAGGCGCGGCTGGTCCGGGAGTTTGCTGCGGTGTATCTGGTGATCTGCTACCTGTCCGTCGGCTGCTGGGCGTACGCCGGGACGTTTTTGCGCGGTTACTTGAACAACCCGGCGGGGATGCGATTGTTCAACCGGATCATGGCGGCGTTGCTGGCGGTGAGTGCGGTTTACCTGCTGCTGCCTTAGCGGGATGCTGACAGGCTTTTGTGGCGAGGGAGCTTGCTCCCGCTGGGCTGCGAAGCAGCCCCATTCCCATTACTCCTGAACTACCTTGCATGCCGGATTTGCGACGGCTTCGCCGCCGAGCGGGAGCAAGCTCCCTCGCCACAGGGGTGTGCTGGCCACAGATCAGTGCTAGTCACCGGAGTGCGTGCTGGCCTCAACCACGCGGGCATGGGGGCGTTTGTCGCGGATGGCGAGGCGCGGCTGGTCCGGGAGTTTGCTGCGGTGTATCTGGTGATCTGTTACCTGTCGGTTGGTTGCTGGGCTTACGCGGGGACGTTTTTGCGCGGTTACTTGAACAACCCGGCGGGGATGCGATTGTTCAACCGGATCATGGCGGCGTTGCTGGCGGTGAGTGCGGTTTACCTGCTGCTGCCTTAGCGGGATGCTGACAGGCTTTTGTGGCGAGGGAGCTTGCTCCCGCTGGGATGCGAAGCAGCCCCATCCCCATTACTTCTGAACTACCTTGCATGCCGGATTTGCGACGGCTTCGCCGCCGAGCGGTTGCAAGCTCCCTCGCCACAGAG
This sequence comes from Pseudomonas hormoni, assembly GCF_018502625.1. NCBI lineage: Bacteria > Pseudomonadati > Pseudomonadota > Gammaproteobacteria > Pseudomonadales > Pseudomonadaceae > Pseudomonas > Pseudomonas hormoni. The sequence continues at coordinate 2,692,654 of NZ_CP075566.1, read as the reverse complement.
GCACGCGTGTTTCCGCACGGTCAACCGCGATACTGCCCCGGCGTCGCCGCCAAATGCTGTTTGAACGCCCGCTGAAAATGCGCCTGATCGGCAAACCCCGCTTCCAGCGCCACGTCGGCGATCAGCTGGCCGCTGCGCAGTCGATCCTGGGCGAACTGGATGCGCCGGTTGACCAAAAAGGCGTGGGGCGTCATGCCGTAATGCTGTTTGAAGGCGCGGATCAGGTACGACGGCGACAGTTGCGCAGCTTCGCAAATGTCTTCGAGCTTGAGCAGTTGCGTGCAGTGGTCGCGAATGTAGTCCGCCGCACGCTCCAGTTTGAAATTGGGTTCGCGCGGCGGTTGATCGCCGGGGTTGAGTCGTTGCTGCACGTCGGTGAAAAACTCGACCGCGGCGCTGTGTTTGCTCAGCACATCTTGCTCCGTGTCGACCAACACTTCATACAACGCCTTCAGGCCGGCAAACAGACCTGCGTCATCCGTATGGGTTATGGAAAACCGCCGAAACGCCAGGTCGCTGCTGAACCCCAGTTGATGCTGCAAATCGGTGAGCCAGGGCGTATCGACGTACAACATCAGGTACGACCACGGCTGATCGTCGATGGGATTGCAGGCGTGGACATCGCCGGGATTCATCAGCACCACCGTGCCGGCGCTGACCTCACACTCCGATTGCTCATGGACATAGGTACTGCGTCCGGCGGTGATTGCACCGATGGAAAAATGCTCGTGAGCATGCCGGGTGTAGCAGACCTCACGGCCGTCGGCGATGGAACGGGCTTCGATGAAGGGCAGGGCGTCATCGCGCCAGAAGCGCGGGGCCTTGTCAGCGTCTTTGGCAGTGGTGGACTTCATCGTCGGTGTCCTCGGCAGGTCAGCGTCAGAGTGTATTAGCTCTCGCCGTCAAAGGCTCGTTGCAGCGCCGCGATGTCGAGTTTTTTCATCTGCATCATCGCCGCCATGGCGCGTTGGGATTTCACCGTGTCGGGGCTTTTCAGCATGTCCATCAGCGCGATTGGCACGATCTGCCACGACACGCCGAACTTGTCCTTGACCCAGCCGCATTGCTGGGCCTCGACAGGTCCGCCCGCCGACAGGCGCCCCCAGAAATGGTCGACTTCTTCCTGGGTCTGGCAGTTGACTTGAAACGAGATCGCCTCGTTGAACGTGAAGACCGGGCCACCGTTGAGGCCGGTGAAGCTTTGCCCGTCGAGTTCGAAACTGACCGTCAGGACCGAGCCGTCGGGTTGGCCGTGGACTTCCTGACCGGCCTTGCCGTAGTGGGTGATGGCGGTGATTTTTGAATGATCGAAGATGCCGCAGTAGTACTTCGCGGCCTCTTCGGCCTGATGGTCGAACCACAGGCACGGCGTGAGTTTTTGAACGCGTTGACGGTGCTCCTGTAGACGGGTGGCCGATGCTGAGCTTTCAGCGTAGCCAGCCCAGGGTCTTCCGGGAGTACCGTAGATCGACAAATCGTCGGTCAGAAATCCCAGCGGGTCGTCAGTTGCAGGCTGCGCGGTTCGCCATAGAACCCGGTGCCGAAGTTGCCAAGCCCGGTGTAGTAGGTCTTGTCGAAGAGGTTCTTCACGTTCAGCGTCGTGCTCAGGTGATCGTTGAAACGGTAGCGCGCCATGACGTCTACCAGGGCGTAGCTTTGTTGGGTGATCGTCGAGGGCTGGCCGAAGTTGACCGTGTCATTGGGGTTGGGCTGGAACACGTTGCCGAAGAATTCGCTCTGCCAGTTCACGCCGCCACCGACGATGAGTTTTTCCAATGCGCCCGACAGGCGATAAGTGCTGAACACCCGAACCACCTGTTGCGGCGCGGTGGTTTGCAGGATCGAGCCGTAGACGTAATCGCCCTTGGCATCGCGGGTGTGGTTGTAGCTGTAACCGGCCGACAGGTTCCAGCCTTCCATCACTTCGCCGGCCAGTTCGACTTCAAAACCTTTGGTGGTCGCGCCTTGAACCGCACGGTACACCGACTCGCTATCGACGCCGCTGACGTACTCGGCCAGGTTGTCCTGCTCGATACGGAACACGGCGAAGCTGGCGTTCAGGCGTCCGCCGAAGTATTCGGCCTTGATCCCCGCTTCGTAGCTGTCGCCTTCCACCGGGTCGAGCAATTTGCGCTGGGCGTCCTTGCTCATTTGCGGCTGATAGATGCTGGTGTAGCTGGTGTACACCGAATACGTCTCGTCGAGGTTGTAGACCAGTCCGGCGTACGGGGTGACCACGCCGGTCTGGTGGTAGCTGTCATGCAGGTCCGGGGTGTTCGGGTTGCTGTAGTCCAGGTCATCGTCGGCCTTGAACTGACTCACACGGGTGCCGAGGATGACTGCCAGATCGTCGGTGGGCTTGAGTCGCGTGGCGAGGTAGGCACCGGCCTGGCGCTGAACGATGTCGTTGTCGCCAACCTTGGCAATGTCAGGTTTCGGGAACTCGCCGCGCCAGTCGTAGATGCTGCCGTCGACGGGTGGGTAGATCGAACCGTGCACCGGGATGTCCTGGCGGGTGTTCATCGACATGACGCCGGCGATCAACTCGTGCTCGCGACCCAACAGGCGGAACGGGCCGGTCAAGTTGACGTCGAGGTTGTCCTGCACCTGATCGCCCTTGAACTGGCCCATGTACATGAACATACCGTTGCCGCTGACCGGGTCCGGATTGCCGCCGCTGGCCGAGGCGAGGAAGGTGTCGTGCTGGCGGTGCTTGCGGTCGTAGCTGACCTTGAGTGTCCAGTCGTTGGCCAGTTGCTGTTGCACCGAGGCGAAGATCGTCTGGTTGGTGAAGTCGCGACGACTCCAGTCGGTGGCCGGGTTGAACGAGCGGGAAAAACGCGTGCGCGAACCGTCGCTGTTGTACATCGGAAAACCGGTCCAGCTGGCGCCACGGGAGCGGGTGTTCTGCTGGTCGATACCGAAGGTCAGCAGGGTGTCCGGTGTCAGGTCGGCTTCGAGAATGCCGTAGGCAATGTCACGGGTGTTGCGGTAGTTGTCCAGGTAGGCGCTGCGGTCCTGATAGGCCCCGACGAAACGCCCGCGCAGGTTGCCGCCCTCGGTCAGCGGGCCGGCGATATCGCCCGTGCTGCGATAGTTGTCCCATGAACCCACGGCGCCGGTGATCGAGGCCTTGAACGCTTGGGTGGGACGTTTGCGGATCAGGTTGACGGTGGCCGACGGATCGCCCGAGCCGGTCATCAGGCCGGTCGCACCCTTGATGATTTCGACGCGGTCGAAGGTCGCCATGTCGGTGCTGGTGGTGCCGTAATCGTAGACGCCGTCGTAGTCGGTGTTGACGCCGTCGTACTGGAAGTTGGTGATCGGCAAGCCACGGCTGGAAAATTCCCAGCGTTCGCTGTCGTAGTTCTGCACGCTGATGCCGGGCACGCGCCGCAAGGCGTCGGCGATGCTGGTGGAACCCTGATCGTCCAGTTGCTGACGGGTGATGACCGTCACGGACTGCGGCGTTTCCCGCAGGGACAGTGGCAGGCCGGTGGCCGAAGAGGTCGATCCGGTGGTGTAGGAATGGGTGTCTTCGGTGATGGCGCCCAGCGCCTGACCGGAAATGTTGGTGGCGTTCAGTTCCAGCGGACCCTGCGCGGCAGGAGTGGATTTGAGGACATAACCACGTTCGCCCAGAGGCTGGGCTTGCAAGCCGCTGCCCTGTAGCAGCTGCTGCAAACCCTGCTGCTCGGTGAACTCGCCATCAAGGCCCGGACTGCGCTTGTCACTGGCCAGATCGTTATGACCGGCGAGGAAAATTCCCGCTTGTTCGGCGAAGCTGTTCAGTACGCTCACCAGTGAACCGGCAGCGATTGCGTAATAACGCTTGTGGCTGCCCGGCTGTTCACTGGTGGCGGAGGTTTCGGCGTGGGCCTGCGTCGAAACAAGGCTGAGCAACGCAACCGGAAGGGCCAGGGCCAACGGTCGCAAGGCAAAACGAGTGCGAATGAAGGCGTCGCGCAAAGGGGTGTTCCCTGGAATCAAATCGAACGGCAATTGAAGGGCTTCACAGGGTTAACCGAACGAGAAACGCAAAAGGGAACTGCGGAGCAAAAAGTTTCTGGCTCACACGTTCGGACCGACGCTGACCCACCACGCCAGGGTTTTCTCCACGCGTATCGGTAAAGCCGCTTCCAGCAGACGCAAAGCCTGATCGCTGTCCTTGAGCGGGAACGAACCCATGACCGGCAACCCGGCGATGGCAGGGTCGCAGGCCAGATGCCCGTGACGATAGCGGTTCAACTCTTCGATCAACTCGCCCAGCGGCAGGTTATCCGCCAGCAACACACCGCGACGCCAGGCTTCGCGGCCAGCCGCCGCCTCGGAGGAGGGCGGAATGTGGCTTTGCGTGAACGCCAATTGCCGCCCGGCCTCGACCACCTGCACCTGGCCCTGAGTGGTTCGGACTTCGACCGCGCCTTCGTAGACGTTGAGCAACGTCTGTTGTTCTTCCTGACGCACACTGAAGCGCGTGCCGAGCGCGCGCATCCGGCCCTGGGCGGTTTGCACCAGAAACGGTCGGCGGCTGTCCTTGGCGGTGTCGATCAACACTTCCCCGGCACTCAACAGCAGCAGGCGTTGCGTGGTGTCGAAGCGCACATTCAAGGCGCTCAGGGCGTTGAGCCAGATCCGGCTGCCGTCGCTGAGCAGGCTTTCGCGGGTTTCGCCGGTGCCGGTAGAAATATCGGCCGTCCAGCGGCCCAAGGCGTCCGGCAGCGACGTTTCGCGCCAGGCGTTCCAGCCCAGCAGCCCGCCCGAGGCCAGGATGAGCAGGCTCTTGACCGTTTGCCGGCGGGTGATTGGCGAGCGCGCGGTGTTGCGCAACACCAGGCCGGCGGCCTGCGGCTGATCGTCCTGCAACGCGGCGAAGCGCTGGCCCACGCGCTCGACATAACGCCAGGCCGCCTGATGGTCGCCACTTTGCGCCAGCCAGGCTTGCCAGCGCTGACGCTCGTGTTCGCCGACCTGCTGATCGTTGAGTTGCACATACCATTGCGCCGCCTGCTCGAGGCTGGCATGGCTGATGGAGTTGGAGGCGACTGATGGCATGCGCTTACTCGATCAACAGGCCGTCAAGCTCGGCTTCGAGCATCGCGCAATGCATCAGCGCTTGCGCCAGGTACTTTTTCACCATGCGCTCGCACACGCCGATTTCTTCGGCGATGGCTCGGTAGGGCAGGCCGTGCAACTGGGCGAGGATGAACGCGTCGCGCACATTCTTGGGCAGGCGCATCAGCATCGCGTCCACTTCGTACAGGGTTTCGACGATGATCGCCCGTTGCTCCGGCGACGGTTGAACGGCTTGCGGGCGCGAGGCCAGCGTCTCGAGCCATGCCTGTTCGAGTTGCCGACGGCGCCAGTGATCGATGCACAAGCCCCGGGCGATGGTGGCCAGGTAAGAGCGTTCGCGGGTTTCGCAGTCGAACACCTGCGGGCGCTTGAGCACCCGGATGAAGGTGTCATGGGCAAGGTCGGCGGCATCGAACGCATTGCTCAAGCGACGGCGCAGCAACTCATGCAACCAGCGGTGATGAGTGACGTAGAGGTTCTGAATGCTGGAGGAATCGGCGACCATCATCGTGAGCACTTGTCCATGGGCGACGGGCGCCTTCGGTGCGAATAAGAATTGGTCGCGATTAAAACAAAAGGTTGGGTTGCGTGCAAATGATATTGGTTCGCTTTTATGGTGAGTCATTCTGCGTGCAGTCAATATGACCTCAAGTGGCGTCACATTGACTATTTTCACGCCGGGTCAATTTGACTTCAAAGGTCTTAAGTCCTTGATTTATGGAAGTGAAAAACCTGGCACGAAACCTGAAATAACACACGTACAACTGGTCTGATTCAGGAGTACGAAAAAATGTTCGCTTACTTCAGCAATCCTCAGAACGTCCTGCACCTGTCGAGCAAAGTCCTGGGCGCGGGTTTGGCGCTGCTGCTGGCGGGGATCTACGGCGCTTATCTTTACGCCGGGCATTTGCCGATCGTGGTGCTGGTCTCGATGCATGCGATGACCATCATCGGCCCGACCCTGATCAAGATTGGCTACGTCATGCGCCTGCTGGCCCAGCATCGGTTGGGCACCCACCATGTCAAGGTGGTGGCCTGATGCGCCAGCTCGCTACGGCACCGGTTTTCAGCCTCGGCTTTCGCCCGTTCTTTCTGGCGGGCGCCGGTTTCGCGGCCATCTCCGTGGCGGTCTGGGCCGTGTGGTTGTACGGGCGTTTGCCGGCTGCGCAACCGGTCGGCGGCATGCTGAGCTGGCATCGGCATGAGATGCCGTTCGGGTTCGCAGCGGCGATCATCGCCGGGTTCCTGCTGACGGCGGTGCCGAACTGGACCGGGCGCGCGGGGCTCAACGGTTGGCCCTTGATCAGTCTGCTGCTGGTATGGCTGTTGGCGCGACTGGCGTGGCTGATGCCAATTCCTGGGGTTGCGTTGCTTGCGCTGCAAATGCCTTTTCTGCCGTTGCTGGCATGGGTGCTGGGGCGAGACCTAGTGGCCGCCGGCAAACGCGACAATTACCCGATTCTGCTGGTCGTCGCGTTGCTGGCCGCGACTCAGGCCCTGACGCTGTGGGGGATTTCCACCGATGACGTTGGCCTGCAGCGGCGCGGTGTGCTCGCGGCCGTGTGGTTGATCGGCGCGTTGATGAGTGTGATTGGCGGGCGCGTGATTCCGTTCTTTATTCAGCGCGGTTTGAATCGTCCTGCGGCCAACCCGGTCCACCCGCTGCCAACCCGGGTGTTGCTGGCGAGCAGTTTGCTGGCCGCCGTTTCGTTTGCCGGCGGTTTGAACGACATTCCCCGTGGGTGGCTTGCGGCGTTGTTTTTGGTGATCGGTGGTTTGCACCTGCTGCGCCTGTGGCGTTGGCATGATCGGGGGATCTGGCGGGTGCCGCTGCTGTGGTCGTTGTATCTGGCGTATGCGTGGCTGGCGATTGCCGCACTGGCGATGGCGCTATGGCACGCGGGTGCAATGCCGCAACAGAGCCTGGCCACGCATTCGTTGGCCGTCGGCGGGATCGGCGGGTTGATCCTGGCGATGATCGCCCGGGTCAGCCTCGGTCATACCGGGCGGTTGTTGCAGCCGTCGAAAACGATTGTGGTCGGGTTTTTCCTGCTGTTGATCGCCGGCCTGTGCCGGGTGTTTCTGGTGCCGTTTTCCGGGAGCGGACTGGCGCTGTCCGCGCTGTTCTGGTGTGCCGCGTTCGGGCTGTTCCTGGTGCGCTACACCGGCGTATTGCTCAGGCCGAGGGTTTAAGGCCTCCCTGTTCGGCGATCCACCGCGTTGCCAGATCGATAAAGGCGCGCAGCTTCGGCTGAGTCTGGGTGCGGCTGGGAAAATACAGGTACAGCGCCGAACTGAGCGGTACGAACGGCTGCAGTACACGTTCCAGTCGACCGTCCGCCAGTTCGTCGACGATCTCCAGATCACAGGCGTAGGCTAGACCCGATCCGCTGCGAGCGGTCGCCACCAGCAGCCTCCGGTCGTTGACGATCACGCCGCCTTCGACACCCACGGTAAAGTCGCGCCCCTCGCGGCGAAACTCCCAGCGGTGGGCGCTGCCGGAAGTCGAGAAGCGAAAGCCGATGCACTGATGACGAGTCAGGTCCTCGGGGCTGGCGGGTTTGCCGGCCTTGGCGAAATAGTCCGGGGCGCCCACCACCGACCATTGCAGATCAGGGGTGAGGCGCACCGCGATCATGTCTTTTTCGATGGATTCGCCCAGCCTGATCCCGGCATCGAAGCCGCCGGCCATCAGGTCCACCGTGGCATCGTCGAGGGAGATCTCGAGGGTGACTTGCGGGTAGGCCTCGCGAAACAGCGGGATCAGCGGTTCCATCAGCAAGGCACCCGACAACCGCGGTGCGGTGAGGCGCAGCGTGCCCATCGGCTGATCGCGAAAGCCGCTGAGCCCCTTCAGCGCCTCGTCGATTTCACTGGCCGCGGGACGCAAACGGGCAAACAGGCTGGCGCCGGCCTCGGTCAACGCCACCCGGCGCGTGGTGCGCTGGAACAGCAACACGCCGGTGCGCCGCTCCAGCAATTTGATGGCATGGCTGATCGCCGTCGGAGTCACCGCGAGGCGGGTGGCAGCCAGGGTGAAACTCTTGTGCTCGGCCACCGCCAGAAACTCGGTCAAGCCATCGAACGGATCGTGATTCATCGCAGGCGCCATTATGAAAGAGAGCTTCATAGTGCTTGTAACACGAGGCCATTTTTCCGGGCAATCTTCCTGCGTACCTTGTGCCTATCCCCACTGAAAACAAGGAAACACGCTCATGACCACTTCCAACTCCTTCAAGCGTATCTGGCTCATCACTGGAGCTTCCCGTGGTATCGGCGCAAAAATCGCTGCCGCCGCGCTGGCCAACGGTGACGCCGTGGTTGCCACCGCACGTGACGCCAGCAGCATCACGCAGCGCTTTGGCGAACAACCCGGTTTGCTGGCCGCCAGCCTGGACGTCACCGACGAAGCACAAGGCATTGCGATCGTCCGGTTGGCCATCGACCACTTCGGGCGCATCGACGTGCTGGTCAACAACGCCGGTTTCGGTTTGCTCGGCGCGGTGGAAGAAGCCAGCGCCGATGAAGTACGGCGCGTGTACGAAACCAACGTCTTCGGTCTGTTGAACGTTACCCGCGCCGTCCTGCCACACATGCGCGCTGCCCGCAGCGGGCATGTGATCAACCTGTCGTCGGTAGGCGGTTACAGGTCGGGGCCGGGTTTCGGCGTCTACTGCTCGACCAAATTCGCCGTCGAAGGCTTGAGCGAGGCCTTGCACGCCGAGCTGGCGCCGCTGGGCGTCAAGGTGACCATTGTCGAGCCCGGTTACTTCCGCACCGAATTCCTCGAAGGCAATTCGCTGGTCGAGTCGCCGTCCTCGATTGCCGACTACGACAGCACCGCGGGCGAAGTGCGCAAGATCGCCAAGGCCGTGACCCTGAACCAACCGGGTGACCCAGACAAACTGGCCCAGGTCATGATCACCCTGGTGGAAGCGGAAAATGCGCCACTGCGCTTGCCGTTGGGCAGTGACTGCGTCGCAGCGATTGAAGCGAAGAACAGCTTTGTTGCCGATGAGTTGCAGGTGTGGCGTGAAGTGTCGGTGTCCACCGATTACTGATCAGCACTTTTGTGGCTGAGGAGCTTGTTGTGGCGAGGGAGCTTGCTCCCGCTGGGGGGGGCGAAGCCGCCCTAGGCATTCTTTCAGACATACCTTGCACGCAGGTTTCACGACGGCTTCGCCGCCGAGCGGGAGCAAGCTCCCTCGCCACAGGGTTCATTTCAAGGCCGCCTGTTTTAGGCGGCCTTTGTGTGACCGGTGGTCGATGAACCGGTCTCGCCCGGCATTTTGCGCTTAGCTAAAAGGATAGCGTCGACTCACACAATAACGGCGTCACCGTGAGTCTGAGGACATTCGCCATGCTGACCTTGAACATCAATGGCAAGGATCTGGACCTGGACGTCGGGGGTGTGAGATGAAACGACATCTTGTACTTGGGGCGGTGGTACTGGTCGGTCTGGCGGTCTACGCCTCGGACCTGTTTGCTGAAGACAAGGAAGCAGTGCAGGCTTTCGATACGGTGCAGAAAGTCTTCCAGAGCCAGAGCCCGCGTTGCATTTTCGTGACTCACTTCAAGCGCTGCGCAGAGGCTCGAGGGCCTTGTCCGGTGGCCGGTAGTTGACCGGCGGTCCGTTAGCAGGGAGTCAAAGCGGGTAGGGGCGACTCTAAAGTACATATCCGCCACTGGAGTAAGTAATGCTGATCCCAGGCAAACCGGTCAAACACGGCGCTAGCGCAGACCCTTCGCTTTCGCCGCAACAGGCACGCGAAGTACTGCGTGACAGGGCGCGCCAGGCCGAGCAGGAAGTGATCGGCGTGACCATGGCGAGCATGGATGAGCTGACGCTGCTCTCCAATCGCCACGGCTTCACTTCACTGGCCCAACTGGGGCTGGAAACCTGTCAGCGCCTGGAAATACCGGCCACTTTGCTGTTTTTCGACCTCGATGACTTCAAGCACATCAACTATCTCTACGGTCGTGCCGAAGGTGACGATGCGCTGAAAACCTTTGCTGACGTGCTGCGTATCGCCTTTCGCGAAAGCGATGTGATCGGTCGGTTGGGCGATGACGAATTTGTCGCTTTGTTGACGGGTTCAAGCGCTGTGGAACTGACCGCGATCAAGGCGCGGCTCGAAGAAATCCTCGACGAACGTAATGCCACGACGCGTCGTGGTTATGACATTCGTTTCAGCATTGGGCAGGTTGAATATGACGCCCGTCTTCACCATTCGATCGATGAATTGCTGATTGAGGCTGAGAGGGCGTTGCACAGGTAGGCTGGAAGTTCAGCGGTGTATGAACGGGCCTCATCGCTAGCAGGAGGCCCTCAAAATCACCTTATATTCATTTGGCAAACAACTGGTTGATGTCTTTGAACGCCTTGAACTCAAGCGCATTCCCGCAAGGATCAAACAGAAACATCGTCGCCTGTTCTCCCACCAACCCCTGAAACCGAATCCCCGGTTCAATCACGAATCGGGTATCAAGCGCTTTCAAGCGTTCAGCCAGGCCTTCCCATTCGTCCATCCCCAATACCACGCCAAAATGCGGCACCGGCACGTCGTGCCCGTCCACAGCGTTGGTGTGCGCCGCTTCCTGAGAGGCGTTTTTCGGCGCCAGGTGAATCACCAACTGGTGGCCGAAGAAGTTGAAGTCGACCCAATGGTCGCTTGAGCGGCCTTCCTCCAGGCCGAAGACGTCACGGTAAAAAGTCCGGGCTGCAGCAAGGTCATAGACCGGGATGGCCAGGTGAAAAGGGGAGAGTTGCATCGCTGTGCCTCGCAGATTAACGGTGGTTGAACTGGAGTTTAGCGCTGTGCTTTTCGATTGAAAGACGATAGTTTTCGTGTCGAGCTCAAATAATATTGATCAATCGAGAATGTCATGCTGCGTGAACTGAAGACCTTTATCGCCGTGACGCGTTATGGAACGTTTGCTGCGGCCGGCATGCATATCGGCCTGACGCAGTCGGCAGTCAGTGCGCAGATGCGCAACCTGGAACAGGCGCTGGGCATTCGGCTGTTTGACCGCACCGGGCGTCAGGCGATTCTCAATGCGGCGGGGCAACGGGCCTTGCCGATGGCCAGGGAAATGCTGGAAACCTTCAGTCGTATGTCAGTCAGTGACGATGTCAGTGAGTATCGCGGCGAGTTGAAGATTGGCGCCGTGGCCACGGCCCAGACCGGGCTTCTGCCCCAGGCGTTGCTGCGTCTGCGTCAGCAAGCACCCTTGCTTGAACCGAAACTGGTGCCCGGCGTGTCGCTGAACCTGTTGAGCCAGGTCGACACCGGCGAAGTGGATCTGGCGATCCTGATCAAACCGCCCTTTGAACTGCCCAAGGAGCTGTCGGCGCAGGTCATCCGCAGGGAACCGTTTGTGCTGATCGTGCCGCCGGAGCTTGAGGGTGATGACCCGTTGCAGATCCTCACGAACCATCCCCATGTGTGCTACGACCGCAATTCATTCGGCGGCCGGCTGGTGACACGGTTTCTGCGTGAGCAGCAGATTGATGTGCAAGTGGCCCTGGAACTGGATGAGCTGGAGGCCATCGTCAAAATGGTCGAATGCGGATTGGGTGTGTCGCTGCTTCCCGAAGCCGGGTTGTGGCTTGAATATGGCGCGAAGGTCAGGATCATCCGGTTGGGCGAGTTGACGTTCTACCGCGAGATTGTGCTGTTGCAGCGTTACAGCCAGCGCATGCAGCCGATCCAGCAGTTGTTTGCCAAGTGCCTGGCCCAAATCGGAAGCTAACCACAAACCCCCTGTGGGAGCGAGACCGGCTTGCCGGCGATAGCGGTGTATCAGTCAACATTGATGGCGATTGACACACCGCTATCGCCGGCAAGCCGGTCTCGCTCCCACAGGGGACAGCGTCAAGGCTGAAATCGCAGGCACAAAAAACCCGCCTATCGAGGCGGGTTTTTTAGTTGCCGAGCCGAAGATTACTCTTCGAGGCTGCCCATGGCCGTGGTGTTGAAACCACCGTCCACGTACATGATTTCACCGCTGATGCCCGACGCCAGGTCCGAGCACAGGAAGGCGCCGGCGTTGCCGACTTCGTCGATGGTGACGTTGCGACGCAGCGGGGTTTGCGCTTCGTTGGCAGCCAGCATCTTGCGGAAGTTCTTGATGCCGGAAGCGGCGAGGGTGCGGATCGGGCCGGCCGATACGCAGTTGACGCGGGTGCCGTCCGGGCCCAGGGAGCCGGCCAGGTAACGCACGCCTGCTTCCAGCGAAGCCTTGGCCATGCCCATTACGTTGTAGTTCGGCATGGTGCGCTCAGCGCCCAGGTACGACAGGGTCAGCAGGCTGCCGTTGCGGCCTTTCATCATTTCGCGGCCAGCCTTGGCCAGAGCCACGAAGCTGTAGGCGCTGATGTCGTGAGCGATACGGAAACCTTCACGGGTGGTGGCTTCGGTGAAGTCGCCGTCCAGTTGGTCGCCCGGGGCGAAGCCAACGGAGTGCACGATGCAGTCCAGGCCGTCCCACTTCTTGCTCAGCGCTTCGAAGACCTTGGCGATTTCTTCATCGCTGGCCACGTCGCACGGGAAGCACAGGTCAGGGTTGGAACCCCAGCTTTGTGCGAACTCTTCGACACGACCCTTGAGTTTGTCGTTCTGATAAGTGAAGGCAAGCTCAGCGCCCTCGCGATGCATGGCGGCAGCGATGCCGGATGCGATGGACAGCTTGCTGGCGACACCGACGATCAGTACGCGCTTACCGGCGAGAAAACCCATGTGTTGCTCCTCTCTTTCAGGTTATTGCGCAGTGGCTGGTGCCAGGAAAGCGGCTTCCAGCAACTGCTGTGTATACGGATGTTGGGGGGCGGCAAAGATACTTTGCGCGTCTCCCTGTTCGACCACTTGGCCATGCTTGACCACCATCAGCTGGTGGCTCAGCGCTTTGACGACAGCCAGGTCATGGCTGATAAACAGATACGTCAGGTTGTACTTGGTTTGCAGTGAACGCAGCAGCTCCACCACTTGGCGCTGCACTGTCCGGTCGAGGGCCGATGTCGGCTCGTCCAGCAATATCAGCGCCGGTTTTAGCACTAATGCCCGGGCAATGGCGATTCTCTGCCGTTGCCCGCCGGAAAATTCGTGGGGGTAGCGGTGCCGGGTTTCCGGATCCAGACCTACCTCCTTGAGTGCCGCAATAATCGCTTGTTCCTGTTCCGCCTCGGTGCCCATCTTGTGGATCCGCAGGCCTTCGCCGACGATCTGGCTCACGCACATCCGTGGGCTCAGGCTGCCGAACGGGTCCTGAAACACCACCTGCATCTCCCGACGCAGTGGCCGAACCTGTTGCTGCGTCAGGCAGTCTAGCTGTTTGCCTTCAAAACGGATCGCGCCTTTGCTGCCAATCAGCCGCAAAATCGCCAGACCGAGTGTCGACTTGCCCGAACCGCTTTCTCCCACAATCCCCAGCGTCTGCCCCTGAGGGAGGCTGAAGTTTATCCCGTCCACCGCTTTGATGTGGTCGACGGTCTTTTTCAGCAAACCTTTCTTGATCGGGAACCAGACTTTCAGGTCCTCGACCTGCAGCAAGGGCGGGCCAATGACATTGGTCGCCGGCTTGCCGCTGGGCTCCGCTGCCAACAGTTCCCGAGTGTACGGATGCTGCGGTGCGCGGAACAACTCTTCGCACGATGCCTGTTCGACGATGCAACCGCGCTGCATGACACATACGCGATGCGCAATTCTTCGTACAAGGTTCAAATCGTGACTGATCAGTAGCAACGCCATGCCCAGGCGGGCCTGTAATTCCTTGAGCAATTCGAGGATTTTCAGCTGAACGGTCACGTCCAGCGCGGTGGTCGGTTCATCGGCGATCAGCAGTTCCGGCTCGTTGGCCAGGGCCATAGCGATCATCACCCGCTGACGCTGGCCACCGGACAATTCGTGGGGCAGGGCTTTCAGGCGCTTCTCGGGTTCCGGAATGCCGACCATCTCCAGCAACTCCAGCGTGCGTTTGGTCGCGACTTTGCCGATCAAACCTTTGTGGATGCCGAGGACTTCATTGATCTGCTTCTCGATCGAGTGCAGCGGATTGAGCGAAGTCATCGGCTCCTGAAAGATCATCGCGATCCGGTTGCCGCGAATGTGGCGGATGGTTTTCTCTTTCAGGCTCAGCAGGTCTTGCCCGGAATACTCGATGGTGCCGGACGGATGCCGGGCGAGCGGGTAGGGCAGCAAGCGCAGGATCGAGTGCGCGGTCACCGATTTGCCGGAACCGCTTTCACCCACCAGCGCCAGGGTTTCGCCGCGCTTGATGTCGAAGCTGACGCCTTCGACCACGCGCTGACAGCGATCGCCGACGACGAATTCGACGGACAGGTCGCGCACTTCGATCAGATTGTCCTGATTCATTTCACTTCCTCGGGTCGAAGGCATCGCGAGCGGACTCGCCGATGAACACCAGCAAACTCAACATCAACGCCAACACCGCAAACGCGCTCATGCCGAGCCACGGCGCTTGCAGGTTGGATTTGCCCTGGGCCACCAGCTCACCCAGCGACGGTGCGCCGGGCGGCAAACCGAAACCCAGGAAGTCCAGCGCGGTCAGCGTGCCGATGGCGCCGGTCAGGATGAATGGCATGAAGGTCATGGTCGAAACCATGGCGTTGGGCAAGATATGGCGGAACATGATCGCACCATTTTGCATGCCCAGTGCCCGGGCGGCGCGCACGTATTCAAGGTTACGCCCACGCAGGAACTCGGCACGCACCACGTCCACCAGGCTCATCCACGAGAACAGCAGCATGATCCCCAACAACCACCAGAAATTCGGCTGGACAAAGCTGGCCAGAATGATCAGCAGATACAGCACCGGCAACCCGGACCAGATCTCCAGGAAACGCTGCCCGGCCAGATCCACCCAGCCGCCATAGAAACCCTGCAAGGCGCCCGCAATCACACCAATGATCGAGCTGAGAATGGTCAGCGTCAGCGCGAACAACACCGAAATCCGGAAGCCATAAATCACCCGCGCCAACACGTCGCGCCCCTGATCGTCAGTACCCAATAGGTTGTCAGCCGACGGTGGCGCCGGGGCCGGGACTTTCAGGTCGTAGTTGATGCTTTGGTAACTGTAGGGAATCGGCGCCCACAGCACCCAGGCGTCCTTGGCCTTGAGCAGTTCGCGGATGTACGGGCTCTTGTAGTTGGCTTCCAGCGGGAACTCGCCACCGAACGCGGTTTCCGGGTAACGCTTGACCGCCGGGAAGTACCAGCTGTTGTCGTAATGCACCACCAGCGGTTTGTCGTTGGCGATCAGTTCGGCACCGAGGCTCAGGCCGAACAGCACGAGAAACAGCCACAGCGACCACCAGCCACGCTTGTTGGCCTTGAACAGTTCGAAACGGCGGCGATTGAGAGGGGACAGGTTCATCTCAATGCTCCCGGCTTTCGAAATCGATGCGCGGATCGACAAAGGTGTAGGTGAGATCGCCGATCAGTTTCACCACCAGCCCCAGCAGGGTAAAGATGAACAGCGTGCCGAAGACCACCGGGTAATCGCGGTTGATCGCGGCTTCGAAACTCATCAGCCCCAGCCCGTCGAGGGAAAAAATCACCTCGACCAACAACGAACCGGTGAAGAAAATCCCGATGAAGGCGGACGGGAAACCGGCGATCACCAGCAGCATGGCGTTACGGAAAACATGCCCGTAAAGCACGCGGTGATTGGTCAGGCCTTTGGCTTTCGCCGTCACCACATACTGCTTGTTGATTTCATCGAGGAAGCTGTTTTTGGTGAGCAGGGTCATGGTCGCGAAGTTACCGATCACCAGAGCGGTCACCGGCAACGCCAGGTGCCAGAAGTAATCGAGCACCTTGCCGCCCATGCTCAGTTCATCGAAGTTGTTCGAGGTCAGTCCCCGTAGCGGGAACCAGTCGAAATAGCTGCCGCCGGCGAACACCACGATCAACAGGATGGCGAACAGGAACGCCGGGATCGCGTAGCCGACGATGATCGCCGAGCTGGTCCACACATCGAAGTGGCTGCCATGCCGCGTGGCCTTGGCGATCCCCAGCGGGATCGACACCAGGTACATGATCAGCGTGCTCCACAACCCGAGGGAAATCGATACGGGCATTTTTTCCTTGATCAGGTCGATGACCTTGGCGTCGCGGAAGAAGCTGTCGCCGAAGTCCAGGGTGGCGTAGTTCTTGACCATGATCCACAAGCGTTCCGGCGCCGATTTGTCGAAGCCGTACATGTGCTCGATTTCCTTGACCAGCATCGGGTCCAGGCCCTGCGCTCCGCGATAGGCGGAACCGGCCACCGACACTTCGGCACCGCCGCCGGCAATGCGGCTGGTGGCGCCTTCGAAGCCTTCGAGCTTGGCAATCATCTGCTCCACCGGCCCACCGGGGGCGGCCTGGATGATCACGAAGTTGATCAGCAGGATGCCGAACAAGGTCGGGATGATCAGCAGCAGTCGCCGAAAAATATACGCCAGCATCTATTACTCCGTGCCCACAGGGTCGGCTTGCAGTTTGGTTTCGACTTCTATCGCCGGTGCCACGTTTGGCTTGATCCACCAGGTGGCCGTGCCGATGTCGTATCTGGGAGAGATTTTCGGGTGGCCGATGTGGTTCCAGTAAGCCACGCGCCAGGTTTTGATGTGCCAGTTGGGGATCACGTAATAGCCCCATTGCAGCACGCGGTCCAGTGCGCGGGCGTGGGCCACCAGACTGTTGCGCGACTCGGCGTTTATCAATTGCTCCACCAACTGGTCCACCACCGGGTCTTTCAAACCCATGGAGTTGCGGCTGCCGGGTTTGTCGGCGGCGGCAGACATCCAGAATTCACGCTGTTCGTTACCCGGCGAGTTGGACTGCGGGAAGCTGCCGACGATCATGTCAAAGTCACGTGAACGAACGCGGTTGATGTACTGCGAAACGTCGACCCGGCGGATCACCAGGTCGATACCCAGATCGCTGAGGTTGCGCTTGAACGGCAGCAGCACCCGCTCGAATTCGGTCTGGGCCAGCAGGAATTCGATGTTCACCGGTTTGCCGTTGGCGTCGACCATTTTGTCGTCGACGATCCGCCAGCCTGCCTCTTGCAGCAGTTGATAGGCCTTGCGCTGCTGCGTGCGGATCATGCCGCTGGCATCGGTGACCGGGTTCTGGAAAGCCTCGGTGAACACTTGCTCCGGGATCTTGCCGCGGAACGGATTCAAAATTTCAAGCTGATTGGCATCCGGCAAACCGGTGGCAGCCATTTCCGAGTTTTCGAAGTAACTGCGGGTGCGCACATAGGCGCCGTTGAACAGTTGCTTGTTGGTCCATTCGAAGTCCAGCAGCAGTGTCAGTGCCTGGCGCACGCGCACGTCCTGAAACACCGGGCGGCGCAGGTTGAACACAAAACCCTGCATGCCGGTCGGGTTGCCGTTGGGGATCTGTTCCTTGTTCAGCCGACCTTCGGTGACCGCCGGGATGTTGTAGGCGTTGGCCCAGTTCTTCGCGCTCATTTCCAGCCAGTAATCGAACTGACCAGCCTTGAGTGCTTCCAGGGCCACGGTGTTGTCGCGGTAATAATCGGTGGTCATCACGTCGAAGTTGTAGAAACCACGGTTGGCCGGCAGGTCCTTGCCCCAGTAATCCTTGACCCGCTCATAGCGAATCGAGCGCCCGGCCTTCACCTCGCTGACCTTGTACGGACCGCTGCCCAGCGGAATTTCCAGGTTGCCCTTGTTGAAATCCCGGGTCGCCCACCAATGTTTGGGCAGTACCGGCAGCTGGCCGAGGATCAGCGGCAGCTCGCGGTTGTTGTTGTGCTTGAACTTGAACAGCACGGTGAGCGGGTCTTCGGCGACGGCTTCTTCGACATCGCTGTAGTAACCGCGGTACAGCGGGGCGCCGTCCTTGATCAGGGTCTGGAAGCTGAACACCACGTCTTCGGCACGGATTGGGTGCCCGTCGTGGAAACGCGCTTCGGGGCGCAGGTAGAAGCGCACCCAGCTGTTGTCCGGGGCCTTTTCGATCTTGCCGGCGACCAAGCCGTATTCGGTGAACGGCTCATCCAGGCCTTGTTTGGCCAGGGTGTCGTAGATCAGGCTGATATCGTCGGCCGGTACGCCTTTGCTGATGAACGGGTTGAGGCTGTCGAAGCCACCGAACCCGGCCTGGCGAAAGATTCCGCCTTTGGGCGCATCCGGGTTCACATAGTCGAAATGCTTGAAGTCGGCCGGGTATTTCGGCGGCTCGTTGTACAAGGTCAGGGCATGTTGCGGGGCGGCGCAGGCCAGCCCGGCGAACAACAGGCCGCTGGCCTGCAAGAGCAGGGCACGTACGGGTTTCATCGATCTTTCTCCGAAGACTTCAGCCACCACGCGCTCAGGCCCAGGGTGTAGGGCGGCGTGGTGACAAAGGCGAACCGGTTGCGGTAGGCCAGGCGGTGATAACTGAGGTACCAGTTGGGAATGATGTAGTGCTGCCACAGCAGCACGCGGTCCAGGGCTTTGCCGGCGGCAACCTGTTCATCGCGGGTCTGGGCGGCGAGCAATTGTTCAAGTAAATGATCGACCACCGGGTTGGCGATGCCCGCGTAGTTTTTACTGCCCTTGACCCCGACCTGACTGGAATGGAAATACTGCCATTGCTCAAGGCCGGGACTGAGGGTCTGGTTGAGGGTCATCAGGATCATGTCGAAATCGAACTGGTCGAGGCGCTGTTTGTATTGGGCGCGGTCCACCGTGCGCAACCGGGCATCGATGCCGATGCTGGCGAGGTTCTCGACATAAGGCTGGAGGATGCGTTCCAGGTTCGGGTTGACCAGCAGGATTTCCAGGCGCAACGGTTGTCCGGCCGCGTTCTGTACGTGTTGGCCGTCAAGCTTCCAGCCGGCTTCCGCGAGCAGGCTGAGGGCCTTGCGCATGGTTTCCCTTGGAATGCCGCGCCCTTGGGTCTGCGGCAGGCTGAACGGCTCGGTGAGCAGCTTGGCGGGCAATTGCTCCCGGTAGGGCTTGAGCATCAACCATTCATGACCGACCGGAAGGCCAGTGGCCGAGAACTCACTGTTGGGGTAGTAACTCATGGCGCGTTTATAGGAGCCGCTGAACAGTGTGCGATTGGTCCACTCGAAGTCGAACATCAGCCCCAGCGCTTCACGGACCCTGGCGTCGGAGAACGCCGCTCGCCGGGTGTTCATGAACAGGCCCTGGCTTTGGGTCGGGATCTGGTGCGGGATCTGCGCCTTGATGACATCGCCCCGTCGCACGGCCGGGAAGTTGTATCCGTTTTCCCAGTTCTTCGCCTGATGCTCGATATAGATATCGAACTCGCCGGCCTTGAACGCTTCGAACGCGACGTCGCTGTCGCGGTAGAACTCGACTTCCATGCGATCGAAGTTGTACTTGCCGCGATTGACCGGCAGGTCTTTGCCCCAGTAATCCTTGACCCGTTCGAACACGATCTGGCGCCCGGGCGTGACCGAGGTGATGCGATAAGGGCCGCTGCCCAGCGGCGGCTCGAAGGTGGTGGCCTTGAAGTCGCGACCTTTCCAGTAATGCTGCGGCAGCACCGGCAACTCGCCCAGGCGCAGGATCAGCAGCGGATTCCCGGCGCGCTTGAAAACAAAACGGATGCGCTGCGGGTTGAGCACGTCCACCCGCAACACTTCCTGAAGATTGGTGCGGTATTGCGGATGGCCTTCCTTGAGCAGCAACCGGTAAGAGAACGCGACGTCGTACGCGGTAATCGGCGTGCCATCGTGAAACCGTGCTTCGGGGCGCAGGTTGAACACCACCCAACTGCGGTCTTCGCTGTATTCCACCGATTGGGCGATCAGGCCATAACTGGACGTCGGCTCGTCGCCGGACGGTGCGTATTGGCCAGTGCCGACCATCAGCGGTTCGTTCAGCTCATTGATGCCGTATTGCAGGAAGTTCGCGGTGGAGACCGGGCTCGAGCCCTTGAATGTGTAGGGGTTGAGCGTATCGAAGGTGCCAAACGCCATCACCCGCAACGTACCGCCCTTGGGCGCTTGCGGGTTGACCCAGTCGAAGTGGGTAAATCTGGCCGGGTACTTGAGCGTGCCGAACTGCGCATAACCATGGCTTTCGCTGATCGTCGCGCTTGCGGGGGAGCTCAAGGCCAGGCTGATCAGGAGCAGGAGGAGGGGACGCTTCAAGTCAGAGATCCGATCCAGGCGGCTTGGGCTTTGTGGGCCGTACAGTAACAGCTTGTATGGACAGGAAAAAGACGGGGATTTAATGCGTGGTTAATTGTGAGGTGAAGGTCCGACGGATCGCAGAACTTGTGGCGAGGGAGCTTGCTCTCGCGCGGCTGCGAAGCAGTCGTAAACATACGGACAGGGCGTGTCAGAAATCACCGGGTTTCAGGTTTTGGGGCTGCTTCGCAACCCAGCGGGAGCAAGCTCCCTCGCCACAATGTCCCGCCGGGTTGCAGGAAAAAAAAGCCCCTGAAGTCAGGGGCTCTTTTTAGTGTGGCGAAGCAACCGTCAGCATCTGCCCCGGCTTCAGCGCTTGGCCGACACGCGGATTCCAGCGCTTGAGGTGCTGCATTTCAACGTTGAAACGCTTGGCCACGATGTACAGCGAATCACCTTGCTGGACCTTGTATTGGGTCTGCGGCGTCTTGGTCTTCGTCTTGGTATTGGCCGCCACGACGGTGTTGACGCGTCCGGCGCTGCCTTTGGACTTTTCCTGCATCACCAGCGTCTGGCCGACCTTGAGGTTCTTGCCGGTCATTTTGTTCCAGCGCTGCAGGTCCTTGACGTCGACCTTGTTGGCCTTGGCGATGGCGGCCAGGTTGTCGCCGCGTTTTACACGGTAGGCGCGTTTGAGGCTGGCGATTTCGGATTCATCAGCACCTTCGAAAACCGGCTTGAGCGACTTCTTGCTGATCAACTCTTCGGGACGCATGGTCGACAGGCTGGCGGTCAGCAGCTGCGCCTTGGACGTCGGCACCAGCAAGTGCTGGGGCCCGTCGATGGTAGTGCGCTGCTTGAAGGCCGGGTTGAGCTGGAACAGTTCGTCTTCGTCGATATTGGCCACCGCGGCCACCTTGGACAGGTCCATGCGCTGGTTGATTTCGACGACCTGGAAGTACGGTTCGTTGGCGATCGGATTCAGGTTTACGCCGTAGGCTTCCGGCGCCAGCACCACTTGCGACAAGGCCAGC
Source organism: Pseudomonas hormoni (assembly GCF_018502625.1). Classification (NCBI taxonomy): domain Bacteria; kingdom Pseudomonadati; phylum Pseudomonadota; class Gammaproteobacteria; order Pseudomonadales; family Pseudomonadaceae; genus Pseudomonas; species Pseudomonas hormoni. The sequence continues at coordinate 2,671,424 of NZ_CP075566.1, read as the reverse complement.
AGCTTCGGCACATAGGCCTGGGTTTCGGCCGGCAGTGGCAGGTTCCAGTAATCGGTTGGCAGGCCGAGCCTTTCGTTGCGCTCGATGGCCCGGCTGACCGTGCCTTCACCGGCGTTGTAGGCTGCCAGGGCCAGCAGCCAATCGCCGTTGAACATGTCGTGCAGGCGGGTCAGGTAATCCATTGCGGCGGTGGTCGAGGCGGTGATGTCGCGACGGCCATCATAGAAACGGGTCTGACGCAGATTGAAATAACGCCCGGTGGAAGGAATGAATTGCCACAAGCCAACCGCATCGGCCCGGGAATAGGCCATCGGGTTGTAGGCGCTTTCAATCACTGGCAGCAGCGCCAGTTCCAGCGGCATGTTGCGTTCTTCAAGGCGTTCGACGATGTAGTGAATGTAGAGGCTGCCGCGTTCGCCGGCGTTTTCGAGGAAAGACGGGTTGCTGGCGAACCACAGGCGCTGTTGCTCGATGCGTGGGTTGACGCCCAGGCCTTCCTGCAACTGGAAGCCCTGGCGCATGCGCTCCCAGACGTCCTGTGGAATTTGCGGGGTCGGCTTTTCGCTGAGCCAGATAGGCTTCTGTTTGGCTCGAGCGGCGATATTGGGAGTGTGGGCCGCTTCGGTCTGCGGCACATGGCTGGAACAGCCCGCCAATGTGGCGGACACAGCCACCGCTATGGCTTGAGCCAAGCGGGTCAATGCGTCTGAATTGATGGCTTTACGAATAGATGACGACATTGGCTGGAAGTAAGTTCCGGGCAAAAATGTCGGGCGATTCTAGAAAGCGCACCCCCTGCGGTCAACCATTCAGATTTTTCGCACCAACGACAACGCTGTTTAGAACGTATCTTTCCAAGCGCGCAGGGCAGCAAAAACCGCACTGGGAGCCCGGATATCGGTTCGATTCCGTTCGTCCACTTTTTCTTTAACGGATGTTTCGCGAGTGCGCAAAAACGGGTTTGTCAGCTTTTCAAGGCCCAGCGTAGAGGGCAGCGTGATGATTCCGGCTTCCCGTTGTTCGGTGACTTTGGCAAGGCGTTCGGCGGTGTGCGGGTTGCCGGGCTCGACCGCTGCCGCAAAGCGCAGATTGCTCAAGGTGTATTCATGGGTGCAATACACCCGCGTATCCTCGGGATACGAAGCGAGGCGCGTCAGCGACGTATGCATTTGCTCGGGCGTGCCTTCGAACAGGCGCCCGCAACCGGCGGCGAATAGGGTGTCACCGCAAAACAACGATCCCTCATGGTAGAAGGCGATGTGCCCCAGGGTATGGCCGGGAACGGCGATCACATCGAAGTCCCAACCCAGCACGTTGATGCGATCGTTGTCCTTGAGCGCGACGTCCCGCGCCGGGATGGTTTCGCTGGCCGGGCCATAGACCTTCGCGTCTGTCGCTTTTTTCAGCTGCTCGACGCCGCCGACATGGTCGTGATGATGGTGAGTGATCAGAATGTCACTCAGCACCCAGCCCGGATTGGCCGCAAGCCAGGCCTGCACCGGCGCGGCATCGCCCGGATCGACCACGGCACAGCGCCGGGTGTCGGGGTCTTGTAACAACCAGATGTAGTTGTCGGTGAAGGCGGGCAGGGCTGTGATCTGTATCATCGTCGGATTCGCCAAGCGGAAAACAATGGTGCATCTTAGAACTTCCTGGCGCGTTGGAGAATGCAATGACCGATAAAGCGTTCGCTCAGGCTGATCCTGACTGGCTGGCCTTGATCAGCGCGGCCCGTGAATGGCTGTCCGGCCCCCTCGGGCAATTTCTGCTGGATGAAGAACGCCGCATGCTCGAAGACGAGTTGGGGCGCTTCTTCGGTGGCTATCTGGTGCATTACGGTCCTTCGGCCGAGACCCCACCGTCGGCACCGCAGGTCCAGCGCAATGTGCGGCTCGGTGCGCCGTTGCCGGGTGTCGAAATCGTCTGTGAAGAACAAGCCTGGCCGTTGAGCGAGCATGCCGCCGATGTAGTGGTGCTGCAGCATGGTCTGGATTTCTGCCTCTCGCCCCACGGTTTGCTGCGTGAAGCGGCGAGTAGCGTCCGCCCCGGCGGGCATCTGCTGATTGTCGGAATCAACCCCTGGAGCACGTGGGGTTTGCGCCACGTGTTTGCCCATGACGCCTTGCGCAAGGCCCGCTGCATTTCGCCGTCACGGGTCGGCGACTGGTTGAACCTGCTGGGCTTCGCGCTGGAGAAACGCCGCTTCGGGTGCTATCGTCCGCCGCTTGCGTCCCCTGCCTGGCAAGCCCGTCTGGCCGGCTGGGAGCGCAAGGCCGGTGATTGGCAATTGTCTGGCGGCGGCTTCTATTTATTGGTCGCGCGCAAGATAGTGGTGGGTCTGCGTCCGCTTCGTCAGGAGCGTCGCGAACCGATGGGCAAGCTGATTCCCTTGCCGATGGCCAAGGTCAACCGACGCAATATCGAACCGTAATACCTGTTTTTATTCCCGGCCGGATTTGTCCCGGCCTCGGGCATCGTCGATCGCTGATCGGCGAGCCACCGCATTTTCTGGATAGATTGGCATGAGCGATAGCGTAGAACTCTTCACCGACGGCGCCTGCAAAGGCAACCCTGGCCCAGGCGGCTGGGGCGCATTGCTGGTGTGCAAGGGCGTTGAAAAAGAACTCTGGGGCGGCGAAGCCAATACCACCAACAACCGCATGGAGCTGATGGGCGCGATCCGCGGGCTGGAAGAACTCAAGCGTTCCTGCGACGTGCTGCTGGTGACCGACTCCCAGTACGTGATGAAAGGCATCAACGAGTGGATGGACAACTGGAAGAAGCGCGGCTGGAAAACGGCGGCGAAAGAACCGGTGAAGAACGCTGACCTGTGGAAGTTGCTGGATGAGCAGGTCAACCGTCACAACGTTACCTGGAAATGGGTACGCGGGCACATCGGGCATCACGGCAACGAACGGGCTGACCAGCTGGCTAACCGTGGCGTTGATGAAGTGCGCGGGTACAAGCAGGCTTGATTTCCACTCTACGGATGTACCGCGTCACGGCCATCGCGAGCAGGCTCGCTCCCACATTTGATCGTTGTCGATCACAGATTTTGTGTTCACTGAAGATCTAGTGTGGGAGCGAGACCGGCTTGCCGGCGATTGGGGCAATACGGTCTATCTGAAAGACTCCGGCGAGCGTGTTAACATCGCCGCTTTTGCACGATTGACCCGTTGAGAGCTGAGCACTGATGGCCACCAGATCCGTTGTACTCGATACCGAAACCACCGGCATGCCGGTGACAGACGGCCACCGGATTATCGAAATCGGTTGTGTCGAGTTGATCGGTCGGCGCCTGACGGGCCGGCATTTCCACGTTTACCTGCAACCGGACCGCGAAAGTGACGAAGGCGCCATCGGCGTCCACGGCATTACCAACGAGTTCCTCGTGGGCAAGCCACGCTTCACTGAAGTGGCCGATGAGTTTTTCGAATTCATCAAGGGCGCGCAGCTGATCATCCATAACGCGGCGTTCGACGTTGGGTTCATCAACAACGAATTCGCCCTGATGGGTCAGCACGATCGTGCGGACATCACGCAACACTGCTCGATCCTCGACACCCTGATGATGGCCCGGGAACGTCACCCTGGGCAGCGCAATAGCCTCGACGCCTTGTGTAAACGTTATGGCGTCGACAACTCCGGCCGTGAACTTCACGGCGCCTTGCTCGACTCCGAGATTCTCGCCGACGTTTACCTGACCATGACCGGCGGCCAGACCAGCCTGTCGCTGGCCGGCAACGCGTCCGATGGCAATGGCTCCGGCGAAGGCGCGGACAACTCCGCCACCGAAATCCGCCGCTTGCCGGCCGACCGTCAGCCGACGCGGATCATTCGCGCCAGCGAAGACGATCTGGCCCGGCACGTTGCGCGGATGGAAGCCATCGCCAAATCTGCGGGAGCCCCGGCCCTGTGGGTGCAACTCGCCGAGGCTGAAGCTCAGGCCTGAAACCGTCGATGAGTTGAAAGGGCTTTTGTGGCGAGGGAGCTTGCTCCCGCCGGCCGGTCCGCGCTCGGGCGAAGCAGTCGTGATCCCGGCAATACAGTGTGTCTGAAGAAATGCAGAGGGCTGCTTCGCGCCCCAGCGGGAGCAAGCTCCCTCGCCACAAAAGATTGTCGTGGCTCCAGGTTTTCGCGCTTCACCATGGTGCACCCACCGGCCCGCTTCCGGGCATTACACTCGCCACATGCGCTCCAACCCTCTACCCTGAGGTTATTGGCAGGCCAAGGCCTGCCGCCTCAGGACACTGAGCCCCATGTACAAAGATTTGAAATTCCCGGTCCTGATCGTCCATCGCGACATCAAGGCCGACACCGTCGCCGGTGATCGCGTGCGTGGCATCGCCCGTGAGCTGGAGCAGGAAGGCTTCAGCATTGTCTCGGCGGTGGATTACACCGAGGGGCGGCTGGTCGCGTCGACCCATCACGGTCTCTCGTGCATGTTGATCGCCGCCGAGGACCCCAGCGCCGACTCACATTTGCTGCAGAACATGGCCGAACTGATCAGCCTGGCGCGGGTGCGTGCGCCGGACTTGCCGATCTTCGCCCTGGGTGAGCAAGTGACGCTGGAAAACGCTCCGGCCGATGCCATGGACGAGCTCAATCAGCTGCGTGGCATTCTCTATTTGTTCGAAGACACCGTGCCGTTTCTGGCACGGCAGGTCGCGCGAGCCGCGCGCAAATACCTGGATGGCCTGCTGCCACCGTTCTTCAAGGCTTTGGTGCAACACACCGCCGACTCCAATTATTCCTGGCACACGCCCGGCCATGGCGGCGGCGTGGCGTATCACAAGAGCCCGGTAGGGCAGGCGTTTCACCAGTTTTTCGGAGAAAACACCCTGCGTTCGGATTTATCGGTGTCGGTGCCGGAACTGGGTTCGTTGCTCGATCACACCGGCCCGCTGGCTGAGGCGGAGGCGCGAGCGGCGCGCAACTTCGGCGCCGATCACACTTTTTTCGTGATCAATGGCACGTCTACCGCCAACAAGATCGTCTGGCATTCCATGGTTGCCCGCGATGACCTGGTGCTGGTGGATCGCAATTGCCACAAGTCGGTGCTGCACTCGATCATCATGACCGGCGCCATTCCGTTGTACTTGTGCCCGGAACGTAACGAACTGGGGATCATCGGCCCGATTCCGCTGAGCGAATTCAGCCGCGAGTCGATCCAGGCCAAGATCGATGCCAGCCCGCTGACCAAGGGCCGCGCACCCAAAGTCAAACTGGCGGTGGTGACCAATTCCACCTATGACGGCCTCTGCTACAACGCCGAACTGATCAAGCAAAGCCTGGGCAACAGCGTCGAAGTGCTGCATTTCGATGAGGCCTGGTATGCCTATGCGGCGTTTCACGAGTTTTTTGCCGGGCGTTACGGCATGGGCACTTCCCGCAGCGAAGACAGCCCGCTGGTGTTCACCACCCATTCCACGCACAAACTATTGGCGGCATTCAGTCAGGCCTCGATGATTCACGTTCAGGATGGCGGCGCCCGGCAACTGGACCGCGACCGTTTCAACGAAGCGTTCATGATGCACATCTCCACGTCGCCGCAATACAGCATCATTGCCTCGCTGGATGTGGCTTCGGCCATGATGGAAGGCCCGGCCGGTCGTTCCTTGTTACAGGAAATGTTCGACGAGGCCTTGAGTTTTCGCCGGGCGCTGGCGAACCTGCGACAGCACATTGCTGCCGATGACTGGTGGTTTTCCATCTGGCAGCCGCCGTCGGTGGAAGGCATCGAGCGCGTCGTCACCGGAGACTGGCTGCTGCAACCCGACGCCGACTGGCACGGCTTTGGCGGCGTGACCGACGACTATGTGCTGCTCGATCCGATCAAAGTCACGCTGGTGATGCCGGGCCTCACCGCAGGCGGCGCGTTGAGCGAACGGGGGATTCCGGCGGCGGTGGTCAGCAAGTTTCTCTGGGAGCGCGGACTGGTGGTCGAGAAGACTGGTTTGTATTCATTCCTGGTACTGTTTTCCATGGGTATCACCAAGGGCAAATGGAGCACGCTGCTGACCGAGTTGCTGGAGTTCAAGCGCAGCTATGACGGCAACGTCAGCCTGGCGACGTGCCTGCCGTGCGTGGCGCAGCAGGACGGCGCGCGTTACAAGGGCATGGGGTTGCGCGATCTGTGCGATCAACTGCACGCCTGTTACCGCAGCAATGCCACGGCCAAACATCTCAAGCGTATGTACACGGTGCTGCCGGAAATCGCCATGAAGCCGGCCGACGCCTATGATCAACTGGTGCGTGGCGAGGTGGAGGCAGTGTCGATCGATGCGCTGGACGGCCGCATCGCCGCCGTCATGCTGGTACCGTACCCGCCGGGGATCCCGTTGATCATGCCCGGCGAACGCTTCACCGAGTCGACCCGCTCGATCATCGATTACCTGGCGTTTGCCCGCACGTTCGACAGCAGTTTTCCGGGGTTTGTCGCCGATGTGCACGGCTTGCAACACGAAGACGAGGGCAATGGGCGGCATTACACCGTCGATTGCATCAAGGAGTGAGGACCTTTCCCAGTATGCAACCGGTCATGAATCCGAAATACCCAGGGCTGTCGGTGCGCGTTGCCGACGATGGTTTCGCCGCTTATATCTGGGGCAGTGATTTCAGTTTTGAAGTCGCGGCCTATGGCGCAGCCGAAATCGGCAAACCGGTGGACCAGTGGCCAGTGACGCCGATCACCCCCTACCGTAAGTGCTATGGCATTGATCCCGAGGAATTCAGCAGTTTCCGCGATGCCGCCGACAGTGCGATTTTCATGGCTTATCTCGACGATGAGCCGGTGGGTCACCTGGTGGTCAGCACCAACTGGAACGGTTTTGCCCACATCGATGAGCTGGCGGTGCATGCGCCGGCACGGCGACATGGCGTGGCCAAGGCGCTGCTGGATGTGGCGCAGTTCTGGAGTCGCAAGAAGAAACTGCCGGGCATCATGCTTGAAACCCAGAACAATAACCTGGGGGCCTGCCGGCTCTATGAACGTTGCGGGTATGTGATTGGCGGAATCGATCATCTGCGCTATCGCGGCATTGACCCCAACACCGCCGAGATTGCGTTGTTCTGGTATCGATTGTTCGATAACCCGCTGGAAAACCCGATCAGCTCGCCAACATCGCCACGGCTTGTTCCGTGACGATATCCAGCAATGCCTGAGCGGCCGGGGAAGGCTCGCCGTTCTTCAAGGTCAGTGCGTAGACGCTGATCGGTACGGCGGGCGCCAGCGGGCAGGCGTCCAGGCCAGCGGATTTGGCCCCGAGTGCGGTGAACGGGTCGACAATCGCCAGCCCTTCACCGGCCTCGACCATGCTGCGCATCATCTGGTGCGTCTGCACCCGAGTGTGGACGACGGGAGCAGGGCGCAGCCCGTGCAGTTTGTTGTCGAGCGCCGGGCTCAGCGGATCATGACCTTCCAGGCCGACCATCGACTGGCCCGCCAGGTCTTGCAGCGAAATGTACTTCTGCTTCGGTTGCAGCCAGCCGTGGGGCGCCAACAGTTGCAGTTTGCCCTGGGCAATGACCTGACAATGAATATCCGCGTGGTCGGGATCGTGCAGGCTCAGGCCCAGATCGCTTTCGCGCAGCAGCAGGCTTCGGACGATGTCGCGGGTGGGCTGGCTCAACAGGCTGCAAGGCACGTCGGGCAGACGCCGGCGCAGGGCCGCGATGCTCTGGGGCAACAACTGTTGAGCAAGGGGCGGCGTGCAAATGATGCGAAGGGGTGGGGCCTGATACTGCTTGAGGCTGCTGGCCAAACGCTGGACCGGTTCGAGCGCCTCGTAGACGTGGGCGATTTCGACCTGCAACTCCCGCGCCTCGCGCGTGGCCTGCAAGCGTCCACGCACGCTGGAAAACAACATGAAACCCAACTGACTCTCAGCGTCACGCAGAATGCTTTCGACCTCGGCCACTGGTAGCTGCAACCATTCGGCGGCGGTGCCCAGGTGACCGGTCTGCAGAAGCGCCTGTATCACTTCGATATGACGTAAACGCATGCGTGAAGTCCATGTTCAGCAGGTGAGGGAGTCAGTGACTGATCCTAACCCAAGTCCGCGCATAAGACTTCTGCTCATAACGCGAGGTTATGAGGCGACGTTGGTTTCCGGCAGGCTGCCGACATAAGTGTCGGGCTCGCGCACGATGGTGACATCCGATTGCACCAGCAAAAACTGGTTGTCATCGAGTTTCTTGACGCGATCGCCAATGGCCAGTTTGTAAGTGGTGACAGGCACGGAGCCGGCGAGACCGTCTGCCGACGGGGTGGATTCCTGGAACTCATGCACGGAATAGACACGGCCTTCCGCGTCTCTTGCATGGAACTGACCGACGAGTACTGCTGCCATCTGCTTAGAACCTCTGGAGATAAATCACTCAATTTGCGGTTCTGTAGACCGTGGTTGGGCGAGGTAAGTTTTCCTACAGGAAAAAAATAGTCAGGGACGGCATTTTCAGTCGTCCGCTGTGTGAATCGTCATCTATAACTACAAGCTCTTCCATCGGACAGTCGAGAATCTTCCATGAGCAACGTCTATACGATCGCCGTGCTGGTCGGCAGCTTGAGAAAGGAATCGATCAATCGCAAGGTCGCGTTGGCCCTGGCCGATCTGGCTCCTGCGAATCTCAAACTTAACATCGTCGAAATTGGCGACTTGCCGCTGTACAACGAAGACATCGATGGTGCTTCACCGCCGGCAGCCTACAGCACTTTCCGACAACAAGTGAGTTCATCCGACGCGTTGCTGTTCGTGACCCCGGAATACAACCGTTCGGTACCGGCGCCCCTGAAGAACGCGATCGACGTGGGTTCGCGTCCCTACGGCAAGAGTGCCTGGGGTGGCAAGCCCGGGGCGGTGATCAGCGTTTCACCGGGGGCGGTCGGCGGGTTTGGTGCCAACCATCACCTGCGTCAGTCCATGGTTTTTCTCGATGTGCCGTGCATGCAGCAGCCGGAAGCCTACCTGAGCGGGGCAGGATCGGCGTTCGACGAGGCCGGCAACCTGTCGGAGTCGGTCAGGCCGTTCCTGCAGAAATTCATTGATGCTTATGGGAAGTGGGTCGAACAGCACAAGAAGGTCTGACAAATATCCGTAATCCGCCGCACCGCTAGCTCTTACAGGGTTGTGGGGCCACATACCGGCCTGGGGTTTTGCCGATGTGATTGCTTCGACGATTGAGGGCGTAAGGGTAGGCGAGCGCTTCTACGGCTATTTTCCGATTGCCAGCCATCTATGGATGCGCCCGGAACGTGTTACCGCGCGTGGTTTCTATGATGCTTCGCAACATCGGCAGGCGCTGACGTCGGCTTACAACCAATACACCCGTTGCAGCTGGGATTCGTACTACCGACCTGAAACCGAAAACCTGCAGATTTTGCTCAAGCCGCTGTTTCTGACCTCGTCGATGCTGGCAGATTTCCTACAGGACAATCAGTTCTTCGGCGCGACCCGGCTGGTGTTCTCCAGTGCTTCGAGCAAAACCGCCTACGGCACGGCGGTGTGCCTGGACAATCAGCCCGGTCTGGAACGAGTGGCGCTGACGTCTGCCGACAACAAGGCGTTCGTCGAAAAGCTCGGTTGTTATGAGCGAACGGTGTCCTGCGCAGAACTGGCGAGCCTGGCCAATGACCGTCCAACGCTCTATGTGGATTTTTCCGGTGACCTGGGTTTACGTGACCGGGTGCACCAGCACTTTGCCGGGCAATTGCTTTACAGCTGCTTCGCCGGTTCTGCGCAGAGCACCGAAGAAGCACGGTTGACGGCCATCGAGGGGCCGCAGCCAGTGTTCTTTTTTGCACCGATTCAGATCCGCAAGCGCAATGCTGACTGGGGCCCGGAAGGCGTCAGTCGGCATATTGGTGAGGGCTTGCAGCGTTTTTATCGGCAAGTGACCGCGGCGGAAAACCCGTTGCTGGAAGTGGTTGAGAGTGAGGGCTATGAAGCGGCGCAGAACGTCATTTCCCGGTTGTTTCATGGGCAGATCGCGCCGGTGGAGGGGCATGTGATCCGGTTGTGAGTGGGTGTCGCATCCTGTGGCGAGGGAGCTTGCTCCCGCTCGGCTGCGCAGCAGTCGCAAAACCTGTCATTAAGGTGTGTCTGGCACAATGAATTCTCAGGTGTTGGGGCTGCGTTGCAGCCCAGCGGGAGCAAGTGGGAGTCCGGAAACTTTGCTTTACTGAATATTCGAAATTCCATATATTCACGCCTCGTTTGTCTGGAGGCGTGTTCCCTCATGTCCGATTCCCATGGTCCCGTCGATATTTTCAAGGCCCTGGCCGATGACACGCGCAGTCGTATCGCCATGCTGATCGCCCGCGAAGGCGAGTTGTGCGTGTGTGAGTTGACTGCCGGGCTGGACCTCAGCCAACCCAAGATCTCTCGTCATCTGGCGCAATTGCGCAGCAACGGGCTGCTGGCGGATCGTCGGCAGGGGCAGTGGGTGTTTTATCGTCTGCATCCGCAACTATCGCCGTGGGTCCTCACGCTGTTGCAGGGGGCACTGGCCGCCAACGTTGAATGGCTCGCCGCCGATGTCGCACGTTTGCAGGCGATGGCTGACCGGCCGGTTCGCTGCTGCTGATTTTTTCTCCACTTTTTGAAGGCTGCTCCGGATGCTTGTCGCGTCGTTGATTTTTCTGCTGACTATCACCCTGGTGATCTGGCAACCCAAAGGTCTGGGCGTCGGCTGGAGCGCGGTATTCGGCGCAGTGCTGGCGCTGATTTTCGGCGTGGTGCACCTGACTGACATTCCGTTGGTATGGCAGATCATCTGGAACGCCACCGGCACCTTTGTCGCGCTGATCATCATCAGCCTGTTGCTGGATGAGGCAGGGTTCTTTGCGTGGGCGGCGTTGCATGTCGCGCGTTGGGGGCGTGGCAGTGGCCGCAAGTTGTTTGCCTACATGGTGCTGCTCGGCGCGCTGGTCTCGGCGCTGTTTGCCAATGACGGCGCGGCGCTGATTCTCACGCCCATCGTGATTTCCATGTTGCTGGCGCTGCGTTTTTCGCCGGCGGCGACGCTGGCATTCGTGATGGGCGCCGGGTTCATCGCCGACACTGCAAGTCTGCCGCTGGTGGTGTCGAACCTGGTGAATATCGTTTCCGCCGACTTCTTCCACATCAGCTTCAATCGCTACGCGGCGGTGATGATCCCGGTCAATCTGGTCAGCGTAGCGGCGACGCTGGCGGTGCTGATGTGGTTCTTCCGGCGCGACATTCCCAAGGATTACGATCCTGAGCAACTGGCGCATCCGGCCAGCGCCATCCACGACAAGGCGACATTTTTCGCAGGTTGGGTGGTGTTGCTGATCCTGTTGCTCGGCTGTTTTGCGCTGGAACCGCTGGGGATTCCCATCAGTGCCATTTCGGCGGTGTGCGCGGCGTTGCTGCTGGCCATTGCGGCCCGAGGTCACAAGATTTCCACGCGCAAGGTGATGAAAGAAGCGCCGTGGCAGATCGTGATTTTCTCGCTGGGCATGTATCTGGTGGTCTACGGACTGCGCAACGCCGGGCTCACCGGGTATCTGGCGGGCTGGCTGGACGGTTTTGCCGGTTATGGCGTCTGGGGTGCAGCAATGGGCACCGGTGTGCTGACCGCGTTGCTGTCGTCGATGATGAACAATCTGCCGACGGTGCTGATCGGCCTGCTGTCGATCGATGCCAGTCAGGCAACAGGTGTGGTGAAGGAGGCAATGATCTACGCCAACGTCATTGGCAGTGACCTGGGGCCGAAGATTACGCCGATCGGCAGCCTGGCGACGTTGTTGTGGCTGCATGTGCTGCAGCGCAAGAATATCCGTATCGGGTGGGGGTATTACTTCAAGGTCGGGATTGTTTTGACGGTGCCGGTGTTGCTGGTGACGCTGGCGGCGTTGGCTGTGCGGTTGTCTATCTAGACCGGGTTGGCCCTATCGCGGGCAAGCCCGCTCCCACAGGTTTCGTGCCGTTCGCCAGTTTTGTATTCGACACTAGTCCTGTGGGAGCGGGCTTGCCCGCGATGAGGCCCGCCCATTCACCCTAAATCTCAACCACTGCCCGGCACATTCGGCCAAAGATCCGCCACCAGAAACAACCGCTCTGCCTCTTCCCAATCCTCATCGGCATTCTCGATCAACCGCACCAGCAACTGCGCCGGCGCCAGCGGCTCCAGATCGCTGAGCCACGCCTCCAGCTGTTCTGCGTTCCAGGTCTGTTCCACCGGATAATGCGCCGGCGCCAGCCAGGCATGGCGGGGCAGGGGTTGCCAGCGCCCGAACGGACGCTGTGCGACAAAATCCTTCCAGTCCTTTTGATGCAGCCAGCTACCGCGCAAATGCTGCGGGTGCGCGCCGTCCGGTGATTGGGACTGCCCCGGCCACGGATACAACAGATAACCGCCCAGCCACAAATGCGCACTGAACTGCTGAATATCCAGCGCCGCCAGCACTTCACGGCTCTCCGGCCGGGCGGAAATCGGCAACTGATGCTGACTCAAGTGTGCCAGTTTACGGTCCAGCCGATCGTGGCAGCCCGGGCCTAGCCAGTGCGCGGTGTTGTGCCCGTCGCCCTCTTGGGGGCCGAGGTAAAGCTTGATTGCCAGTTCCAGGTGATGCACGCCGTCGCGATCACGCAGCAGCATGTCCAGCTCGCCGAGCGTGTGGCCCTCACGGCGGATCGGCATATTGGCGGCAATCAAATCGATGCCCGGCGCATGCCGCACGGCGTATTGCCACAGCCGTTCATAGTACAGACCCAGTCGCCGGGTCCGGGCCTGGGCCAGCCAGTGCAGCAGGTCATAACTGTCGCGATCCAGTTGCCGCAGCCAGAGTTCCAGCCGTTCCGGCGCCTGCACCCAGTCACTGCCGGCCAGCGGATGGCGTTGCGGCCACGGCGTGACCTCAAGCATCGGCGGCGCGAGGATGACCCACGCCAGGTCGCGCACCTCCGGGTGGCGCAACTGGTGGGGTAACTGCAGCAAATCGGGAAATAGGATCATCTTGCGAGCATAGCCCTAAACATGAGTACATCCTTGTGGCTGAAAGGATTTTGTCTATCCCGCGCTTTCGCCCATAATCGTGTTTTTCGCCGTCGCAGGCCCCCGCGTCCCAATAGGAGCCCCATGGAGCAATTTCGTAATATCGGCATCATCGGTCGCCTGGGCAGTTCGCAGGTGCTGGATACCGTCCGCCGACTGAAACGGTTTCTGCTCGATCGTCACCTGCACGTGATCCTCGAAGACACCATCGCCGAAGTGCTGCCGGGTCATGGCCTGCAAACCTCGTCGCGCAAGATGCTAGGTGAAGTGTGTGACATGGTGATTGTGGTCGGTGGTGACGGCAGCCTGCTCGGCGCCGCGCGCGCACTGGCCCGGCACAATATTCCGGTGCTCGGGATCAACCGGGGCAGCCTGGGTTTCCTCACCGATATTCGCCCGGACGAGCTCGAAGTCAAGGTCGCCGAAGTGCTCGACGGCCACTACCTGGTGGAAAACCGCTTCCTGCTGCAGGCCGAAGTCCGGCGCCACGCCGAGGCCATTGGCCAGGGCGACGCACTGAACGATGTGGTGCTGCACCCCGGAAAATCGACGCGGATGATCGAGTTCGAGCTGTACATCGACGGCCAGTTCGTCTGCAGCCAGAAGGCCGATGGCCTGATCGTCGCCACCCCGACCGGTTCGACCGCTTACGCGCTGTCGGCGGGTGGCCCGATCATGCATCCCAAGCTCGACGCTATTGTGATTGTGCCGATGTACCCCCATACCTTGTCGGGCAGGCCAATTGTGGTCGATGGCAACAGTGAGCTGAAAATCGTCGTGTCCAAGGATATGCAGATCTACCCGCAAGTCTCCTGTGACGGGCAGAACCACTTCACCTGCGCGCCGGGTGACACCATCACTATCAGCAAGAAAGCGCAGAAGCTGCGGCTGATTCACCCGCTCGACCACAACTACTACGAAGTCTGCCGGACCAAGCTCGGCTGGGGCAGCAAGTTGGGGGGTGGAGGCGACTGATGCTCGATCCCGCGCGAAGTTACGACCTGATCGGTGACGTGCACGGTTGCGCTCTGACCCTTGAGCACTTGCTCGACCGGCTCGGTTATCACAAACAGAAGGGTGTCTGGCGGCATGCGTCGCGCATGGCGGTGTTCGTCGGTGACATCATCGACCGTGGCCCGCGGATTCGCGAGGCGCTGCACATCGTCCACGATATGGTCGAGGCTGGCCAGGCGCTGTGCATCATGGGCAACCACGAATTCAACGCACTCGGCTGGAGCACCCCGGCGCCTCCGGGCAGCGGCAAGCAGTTCGTTCGTGAACACACCCCGCGTCATGCGCGCCTGTTGGGTGAAACCCTGACGCAGTTTGAAGATCACCCTGGCGACTGGCATGACTTCCAGCAATGGTTCTACGAATTGCCCCTGTTTCTGGATGCCGGGCGTTTCCGCGTGGTGCACGCCTGCTGGGATTCGGGCCTGATCGAGCCGTTGCGCGGGCTGTTTCCCGATGGCTGTGTCGATGAACATTTCCTCCAGGCGTCGGCCGTGCCGGGCAGTTTTGCCTGCACCGTGTTCGACCGCTTGCTGCGCGGCACCGACATGCGTTTGCCCCACGGTTTGACCATGACCAGCGGCGATGGCCTGACGCGCTCGTTCTTCCGAACCAAGTTCTGGGAAGACGACCCGCAAACCTATGGAGACATCGTGTTCCAGCCTGACGCCTTACCGGAACCCGTGGCCCGAACGCCGCTGTCCTCCACCGAAAAAGACACCTTGCTGCGCTATGGCGTTGACGAGCCCTTGTTGTTCGTCGGCCACTACTGGCGTAGCGGTAAACCGGCACCGATCCGCCCGAACCTGGCTTGCCTGGATTACAGCGCGGTGCTCTACGGAAAGCTGGTTGCCTATCGCCTGGACCAGGAAACCCGGCTCGATCCGCACAAGTTTGTCTGGGTCGACGTCGAACGGCCCGAGGTGCTGCGATGAGTGCCGTTGCCGTATTGCGCCTGCCGCTGGCGGTGGATCTGAGCGGCTTCGTCAAATTGCTGCAACGCATGCAGGTGCCGCATCGGGTCAGCGAAGAGCAGGGCGAGCAGGTGCTGTGGGTGCCCGCCAATATCAGTGAAGACGTTCGTGCGTTGTACGAGCGTTTCCCGGCGGGTGATCCCGATCACCAACTCGACATTCCGGTGGCGAAAACCAGAACGCGTCCCGGTTTCGTCGAGCAATTGCGCCTCGCCAAAGCGACTGCACTGGTGCTGTTGCTGAGCCTGATCGTCGGCGCGGTGACGCTGCTGGGCGAAAACCTCGACACGATGCACTGGTTCACCTTCCTCGATTTTCGGGTGGTCGGCGAGTACATCCATTTCACACCACTGGCCGATAGCCTGGCGGCGGGGCAGTGGTGGCGTCTGGTGACGCCGATGCTGATCCACTTCGGTTTCCTGCACCTGGCCATGAACGGCATGTGGTACTGGGAGCTGGGGCGGCGCATCGAGTCGCGTCAGGGCGGCATCAACCTGATCGGCCTGACCTTGCTGTTCGCCCTGGTGTCCAATTACGCCCAGTTCATTTTCAGCGGCCCGACCTTGTTTGGCGGGTTGTCCGGCGTGCTGTACGGCCTGCTCGGGCATTGCTGGATCTTCCAGACTCTGTCGCCTAACCGGGCTTATCGCCTGCCGCGTGGTGTCTTGGTAATGATGCTGATATGGCTGCTGCTGTGCCTGTCCGGGCTGGTCTCGATGATCGGCTTCGGTGAAATTGCCAACGCCGCCCACGTCGGCGGGTTGCTCGTCGGATGCCTGACCGGTTTGTTGGGTGGTTTGTACAACCGCCGTAAACTGGCCGTCCAAAATCGTATGTGAATCAAAGAGCGCGGAGACCTTGATGTCCTCTTTTAACGAAATGATCAAAAACATCACGCCGGATATCTACCAGAGCCTGAAACTGGCGGTGGAAATCGGCAAATGGTCGGACGGTGGCAAACTCACCGCCGAGCAACGCGAACTGTCGCTGCAAGCAATGATCGCCTGGGAAATCCAGAACCTGCCGGAAGACGAGCGAACAGGCTACATGGGCCCGCAGGAATGCAGCTCCAAGTCGATCACCGTACCGAATATCCTGTTCAAGTCGGATGCCATCCATTGATCGAGATTGGCCGCGGTGCAATCAGTAAAATGTCGGCTCGCCTGGACGGGTCCGACGTGCAGTACGCGTTTCGTCTGGGCGAGGTCGAGGTGCCGGTCAATCCGTTGATCGGCAGCACGGTTCGTCTGGAATACCTGGGGGCGATTTTCTGCTCCCATTGCGGGCGCAAGACCAAAACCAGTTTCAGCCAGGGTTACTGCTACCCGTGCATGACCAAACTGGCGCAGTGCGATATCTGCATCATGAGCCCGGAGCGTTGCCACTACGACGCAGGCACCTGCCGTGAACCGGAGTGGGGCGAGAAGTTCTGCATGACCGATCACATTGTGTATCTGTCGAACTCGTCCGGGGTCAAAGTCGGGATTACCCGCGCCACCCAGCTGCCGACCCGCTGGATCGACCAGGGCGCCCGTCAGGCGTTGCCGATCATGCGTGTTTCAACCCGCCAGCAATCGGGCTTCGTCGAAGATCTGTTCCGCAGTCAGGTGGCCGACAAGACCAACTGGCGTGCTTTACTCAAGGGCGAGGCGGTTTCGGTGGATCTGGCCGAGGTTCGCGATCAGCTGTTTGATAGCTGCGCCGAAGGTTTGCAAGGTTTGCAGGAACGATTCGGCCTACAGGCAATCCAGACTATTGCCGACATAGAACCGCTCGAAATCCGCTATCCGGTCGAGCAATACCCGGCCAAAATCGTCAGCTTCAACCTGGACAAGAACCCGATTGCCGAAGGCACGCTGCTGGGGATCAAGGGCCAGTACCTGATTTTCGACACCGGCGTGATCAATATTCGTAAATACACGGCTTATCAGCTCGCCGTGCATCAGTAAGGACTCCAGCATGCGCACCGAACAACCGAAGATGATCTATTTGAAAGACTATCAGGCGCCTGAATACCTGATCGACGAGACGCACCTGACCTTCGAGTTGTTCGAGGACCACAGCCTGGTCCATGCGCAACTGGTGATGCGCCGCAATCCTGAACGGGGCCCGGGCCTGCCGCCGTTGGTGCTCGATGGCCAGCAGCTTGAGTTGTTGTCGGTGACCCTGGCCGACCGCGAACTAAGCGATGCCGATTACCAACTGACCGAAAATCATCTGACCCTGCAGCCGACCAGCACCACGTTCACCGTCGACACCAGCGTCAAGATCCACCCGGAAACCAACACCGCGCTGGAAGGCCTGTACAAGTCCGGCACGATGTTCTGCACACAGTGCGAGGCCGAAGGCTTCCGCAAGATCACCTATTACCTCGACCGCCCGGACGTGATGAGCAAGTTCACCACCACGGTGGTCGCCGAGCAACACAGCTATCCGGTGCTGCTGTCCAACGGCAACCCGATTGCCAGCGGTCCGGGTGAAGACGGCCGTCATTGGGCGACCTGGGAAGACCCGTTCATGAAACCGGCGTACCTGTTTGCGCTGGTGGCTGGCGACTTGTGGTGTGTCGAAGACACCTTCACCACCATGACCGAGCGTTCCGTGGCGCTGCGCATCTATGTCGAGCCAGAAAACATCGACAAGTGCCAGCACGCGATGAACAGCCTGAAGAAGTCCATGCGCTGGGACGAAGAAGTCTACGGTCGCGAGTACGACCTGGACATCTTCATGATCGTTGCGGTCAACGACTTCAACATGGGCGCCATGGAGAACAAAGGCCTCAACATCTTCAACTCCAGCGCCGTGCTGGCCCGCGCCGAAACCGCGACGGACGCCGCACACCAGCGCGTCGAAGCGATCGTTGCCCACGAATACTTCCACAACTGGTCGGGCAACCGCGTGACCTGCCGCGACTGGTTCCAGTTGTCGCTGAAGGAAGGCTTCACCGTGTTCCGTGATTCCGGTTTCTCCGCTGACATGAACTCGGCGACGGTCAAGCGCATCCAGGACGTCGCGTACCTGCGCACCCACCAGTTCGCCGAAGATGCAGGTCCCATGGCGCACGCCGTACGCCCGGACAGCTTCATCGAGATCTCCAACTTCTACACCCTGACCGTTTACGAAAAGGGCTCGGAAGTGGTCGGCATGATCCACACCTTGCTCGGCGCCGAAGGGTTCCGCAAAGGCAGCGACCTGTACTTCGAGCGCCATGACGGCCAGGCCGTGACCTGCGATGACTTCATCAAAGCCATGGAAGACGCCAACGGTGTCGACCTGACCCAGTTCAAACGCTGGTACAGCCAGACCGGTACGCCGCGTCTGGCAGTGAGCGAGTCCTACGACGCCGCCGCGAAAACCTACAGCCTGACCTTCCGCCAGAGCTGCCCGGCCACCCCGGACAAGGTTGAAAAACTGCCGTTCGTGATTCCTGTCGAGTTGGGCCTGCTGGACTCCAAAGGCGCGGCCATTGCGTTGCGTCTTTCCGGCGAAGCCAGCGCTCAGGGCACCTCGCGGGTTATCTCTGTGACTGAAGCGGAGCAGACCTTCACCTTCGTCGACATCCCTGAACAGCCGCTGCCTTCGTTGCTGCGCGGTTTCTCGGCGCCGGTGAAACTGAGCTTCCCGTACAACCGTGATCAGCTGATGTTCCTGATGCAGCACGACAGCGACGGCTTCAATCGCTGGGATGCCGGTCAGCAACTGTCGGTTCAAGTGCTGCAGGAACTGATCGCTCAGCAGCAGAAGGGCGAGAAGCTGGTCATGGATCAGCGCTTGATTTCGGCTTTGCGCACGGTGCTGTCGGACGAAATGCTGGATCAGGCGATGGTCGCCGAAATGCTGTCGTTGCCGGGCGAGGCGTATCTGACTGAAATCAGCGAAGTGGCTGATGTTGACGCGATTCACATCGCTCGCGAGTTTGCGCGCAAACAATTGGCTGAAGGTTTGTTCGAGGCGTTGTGGCTGCGTTATCAGGCCAATCGCGATCTGTCAAAGAAAACGCCTTATATCGCCGAGGCCGAGCACTTTGCCCGTCGTGCGTTGCAGAACATTGCGCTGTCTTACCTGATGTTGAGTGGCAAGCCGGAAGTCCTGGCGGCGACGCTTGAGCAGTTCGAGACCAGCGACAACATGACCGAACGCCTCACGGCGTTGGCCGTGCTGGTCAACTCCTCGTTCGAAGAAGACAAGGCGCGGGCGCTGGCGAGTTTTGCCGAACACTTCAAGGACAACCCGCTGGTCATGGATCAGTGGTTCAGTGTTCAGGCCGGCAGCACGTTGCCGGGTGGGCTGGAGCGGGTCAAGGCGTTGATGCAGCATCCGGCGTTCAACCTCAAGAACCCGAACAAGGTGCGGGCGCTGGTCGGCGCGTTTGCCGGGCAGAACCTGATCAACTTCCATGCGGCGGATGGGTCGGGGTATCGCTTTCTTGCGGATCTGGTGATCGAACTGAACGGCTTCAACCCGCAGATCGCTTCGCGCCAACTGGCGCCGCTGACGCGCTGGCGCAAGTATGACGATTCTCGTCAGGCATTGATGAAAGGTGAGCTGGAGCGGATTCGTGCTTCGGGTCAGCTGTCCAGTGATGTGTTTGAAGTGGTCAGCAAAAGCCTGGCTTGATGCCTGTGTGAGCGAGTTGCTCGCAAAGGCTGCTGAAAGCCGTCTGCAGTACTGAAATGCCCGTATCTTTCGATACGGGCATTTTTTGTGGGTTACACGACGTCGCGATTGAAGGTGAGTTCTAGTGGATTGAAGAGCGACCTGAAAAAGTCGTCGGCTTTACGTACAGCTGTTTTGTCTTCCGAGGTCAGCATCCCCGATTTGAATCGCTCAATCATCGATTGGTCGATTATTCGTATGGCGCTGACAACCTCTTCATTTTCAGCAGCATCTTTCGGGTAGTCCGCAGTCAACTTATCAGCGAACGTAGCCAGGCATTCCCGAGCCGAGGAAAAAAACGCGTCAGGGTAGACGCTCGCATCACCAGGAAGATACTGGGTGTTGAACAAATAATTAAGCGTGGTAGAAAACTCTCGAATAACCGCCAGATTATCAGCGAGTGTGGTGTATTTGGCCTCGTCACAGAACGGGAATGACTCGATCTGAAACGGCGTTTCGCTGTTCACCTTGAGCTGCTGAGCGTAGGTATAGGTTTGTCGAAAGACTGCGGCGGGCGTACCACTGACAACCACCGTGCCCAGTGGTTTTCCATCTCCAATGTCCCGGTTGATGATGTCGGCGACGTTAATCGCGTTTTGACCGCTGTTGGTCGAGAACGGATCAACGGTGATCCGCTGTGGCTCGATGCCTTTTTCCATCAGCAGTTCCTTGAAGCGGTCACCCTCGGTCTTGTTGGTAGCGATCGCATGACGATCCGTCGTGCCGTGGCCACCGAATCCACTGGTAATAAAATTGATGTGTTTGCTGTCCGCGAGTTTTTCAGCAATGAACGAGACATAGGTTTCGTCGTTGTTGCCGTTCAGGACAATGTAGCAATCTGCTCTGTCATGTTGCTGTAACCACTGATCCACGCTGCATGTAGCAGGGGTGGAGGATGTGACATTGCCGCTGTCTACGACCATACCAATCGGACCGGCAAGTATGGATAGACGATCGTTGGCAGCCTCACTCAAGCTGGACTGAATGCGCGTGGCGAGTTCTATGCGCGGCGAGGTGCTTTCAGGTTTGTGTTTAGCGAGTTCATATCCCTCTTTTATCAGGTTGTGCATGGTTAACGCGGTATTCAGGTTGCTTTTCGCGTTAGCCTTGATCTGATCGGACGACAATATCGTAGCGCTGGAGGTACTCGAATAAGAGCGCGGTACGGTGCCAAAGAACTGAGACGTTTTGACGAAACCCTTAGAAGTAGCGAATTCGGCTTGCCTGTTTTCTTTGGTCAGTACGAATTCTGCTTTACCTTGGCAAACAGTTTCCAACTCTTTTGAAATGGGGGTCGAAGCCTGGGTGTGGGTGTTGATTTGAAGAGGTTGGATGGATAAGGAGCCGCTTATTGACTGAACCATTGCTTGTCTTCATCGGGAGTAAATTCTGACTCTAGAGAACTGGCCAGCTGATAACTCATAAAAAACGCTCACGATTGGAATTCAGTTCCATCACCCTGTGGAATACCTCGCCATTCACCCCAGGCGCATCGACCTCAGGTTAACAAAACATAACGTGGCGTCGATTGTCAGACCTTTCCAAACCCCGATAGGATAAGCCAGCTTCCGAAGGGGCTCTGGATTGCGGGTTTCAGGACTATGCTCCTAACCATTCAATCCCGATGAGCACCCCAACGGCGCCCTGAAAGGTTGAACGACCTAACAATAATAATGGGGGAAGGTCTATGAGTGAGCCTGTCATGGGTGTGGGTACCTGCCGCCCGCCGGCACTGCGCAAATTCGCGTTGCTGGCTACAGCGCTCTCGCTGTTGGGCTGTGCCGTGTTGTCGGCACCTGTGCTGGCCGCCGCGGCGCCGGCAACCGACGTTGTTTATTCCGTTGAATCCGCGAAGGCCAGCAAAAGCCTGATGCTCGACGTCGTGCACGCCGGCAAGCGCCTGGTGGCGGTCGGCGATCGCGGGCACATCCTGTATTCCGATGACCAGGGCGCAACCTGGACCCAGGCCAAGGTGCCGACCCGGCAACTGCTGACCTCGGTCTATTTTGTCGACGACAAGCACGGCTGGGCCGTCGGCCATGATGCACAGATCCTCGCCAGCGAGGACGGCGGCGTCACATGGACCAAGCAATTTGAAGATCTGAAACGCGAATCGCCGCTGCTCGACGTCTGGTTCCAGGACGCCAACAGCGGCTTTGCCGTGGGCGCTTACGGCGCGCTGCTGGCCACCACCGATGGCGGCAAGAACTGGGAAGACGCCAGCGATCGCCTCGACAACGAAGACCAGTACCACCTCAACGGCATTGCCGCGATCAAGGATGCCGGGCTGTTCGTCGTCGGCGAACAGGGCAGTATGTTCCGCTCCGCCGACTGGGGCCAGACCTGGGAAAAGCTTGAAGGCCCATACGAAGGTTCGCTGTTCGGCGTGATCGGCACCGCTCAGGCCAACACGCTGCTGGCCTACGGTCTGCGTGGCAACCTGTTCCGCTCCACCGATTTCGGCAGCACCTGGGAACCGGTCGAGCTGAAAGCGGCCCGCGGTGCACTGGAGTTCGGCCTGTCCGGCGCAACCTTGCTCGACGACGGTTCCATCGTGATCGTCGGCAACGGTGGCAGTGTAATCCGCAGCAACGACAACGGCGAAACCTTCAGCGTGTTCAACCGCCCGGATCGTATTTCAGTCGCGGCGGTGACTGCAGCGGGCAACGGCAATCTGATCCTGGCAGGGCAGGGCGGCGTTCGCATCACTTCGCCAACCGGCGCCGGCGCAGAGAATGGAAAAAACGGGTCGTCCAAATGAGCCGGGCAAATAATAAGAAGGCGGGTCTATGACATCCTTGAGCAGCCATCACCAAGACAAGGCGACGTTTCTTGAGCGCCTGATTTTCAACAACCGCCCGGCAGTGATCGTGATCTGCCTGCTGGTGAGCATTTTCCTGTTCTGGCAGGCGACGCTGATCCGGCCGTCCACCAGTTTCGAAAAAATGATCCCGCTCGAGCATCCGTTCATTCAAAAGATGATGGAGCATCGTAACGATCTGGCGAACCTGGGCAACACCGTGCGGATCTCGGTGGAAGCCACCGATGGCGACATCTTCTCCAAGGAGTACATGGAGACCCTGCGTCAGATCAACGACGAGGTGTTCTACATCTCTGGCGTCGACCGTTCCGGCCTCAAGTCGCTGTGGAGTCCGAGCGTACGCTGGACCGAGGTGACGGAGGAGGGCTTCGCCGGCGGTGAAGTGATCCCGCAGAGCTACAACGGCTCCCAGCAAAGCCTCGATCTGCTGCGCAACAACGTGCTCAAGTCCGGGCAGGTCGGTCGTCTGGTAGCCAACGACTTCAAGTCGAGCATCGTCGATATTCCGCTGCTGGAGTCCTACCCGGACCCGCAGGACCAGGGCAAGTTGCTGGCCCTGGACTACCGCAAGTTCTCCCACGAGCTGGAAGACAAGATCCGCGACAAGTTTGAAAAACAAAACCCCAACGTGCAGATCCACATCGTCGGTTTCGCCAAGAAAGTCGGCGACCTGATCGATGGCCTGGTCATGGTGGTGATGTTCTTCGGCATCGCCTTCGTCATCACGCTGATCCTGCTGTACTGGTTCACCAACTGCATGCGCAGCACCGTGGCGGTGTTGAGCACCACGCTGGTGGCGGTGGTCTGGCAGCTCGGCTTGATGCACTTCTTCGGCTTCGGGCTTGATCCGTATTCGATGCTGGTGCCGTTCCTGATCTTCGCCATTGGTATTTCCCACGGCGTGCAGAAGATCAACGGCATCGCGTTGCAGTCCAGTGAGGCCGACAACGCGCTGACCGCCGCGCGGCGCACCTTCCGCCAGTTGTTCCTGCCGGGGATGATCGCGATCCTTGCGGATGCGGTGGGTTTCATCACGTTGCTGATCATCGATATCGGTGTGATCCGCGAACTGGCCATCGGCGCGTCCATCGGCGTGGCGGTGATCGTGTTCACCAACCTGATCCTGTTGCCAGTGGCGATTTCCTACGTCGGCATCAGCAAACGCGCCGTCGAGCGCAGCAAGAAAGACGCACACCGTGAACACCCGTTCTGGCGCCTGTTGTCGAACTTTGCCAGTCCGAAAGTTGCGCCGGTGTCGATCGTCCTGGCCTTGCTGGCCTTCGGTGGCGGCCTCTGGTACAGCCAGAACCTGAAAATCGGCGACCTCGACCAGGGTGCTCCAGAGTTGCGTCCGGACTCGCGCTACAACAAGGACAACAACTTCATCATCAGTAACTACTCCACCAGCTCCGATGTGCTGGTGGTGATGGTCAAGACCAAATCCGAAGGTTGCTCGCGCTACGAAGCCATGGCGCCGATCGACGAGCTGATGTGGAAGATGCAGAACACCGAGGGCGTGCAGTCGGCGATTTCCTTGGTGACCGTGTCCAAACAGATGATCAAGGGCATGAACGAGGGCAACCTGAAATGGGAAACCCTGTCGCGCAACCCGGACGTGCTGAACAACTCCATTGCCCGGGCTGATGGTTTGTACAACAACAGTTGCTCCCTGGCACCGGTGCTGGTGTTCCTCAACGATCACAAGGCTGCAACGCTTGATCGCGCGGTCCATGCCGTGCAGGACTTCGCCAAGGAAAACAACAAGGAAGGCCTGGAATTCATCCTTGCCGCCGGTAACGCCGGCATCGAGGCGGCCACCAACGAGGTGATCAAGGAATCCGAGCTGACCATCCTGATCCTCGTCTACATCTGCGTCGCGACCATGTGCATGATCACCTTCCGTTCCTGGGCGGCGACCTTGTGCATCGTGTTGCCACTGGTGCTGACCTCGGTGCTCGGTAACGCCCTGATGGCCTTCATGGGCATCGGCGTGAAAGTCGCGACCCTGCCGGTGGTGGCACTGGGTGTAGGGATTGGCGTGGACTACGGGATCTACATCTACAGCCGACTGGAAAGTTTCCTGCGTGCTGGCCTGCCGTTGCAGGAAGCCTATTACCAGACCTTGAAATCCACGGGTAAAGCCGTGTTGTTCACCGGTCTGTGCCTGGCCATCGGCGTGTGCACCTGGATCTTCTCGGCCATCAAGTTCCAGGCCGACATGGGCCTGATGCTGACCTTCATGCTGCTCTGGAACATGTTCGGTGCGCTGTGGCTGTTGCCGGCGCTGGCACGGTTCCTGATCAAACCGGAGAAACTGGCGGGGCAGAAGGGCAATTCGTTGTTTGCTCACTGATCCTTGGCTGAAATAAAAAAGCCGCAACCTCAGGGTTGCGGCTTTTTTGTATTTGTCAGATTCACATCACACCTGTGGGAGCGGGCTTGCCCGCGATGACGGAGTGTCAGTCGATACACATGTTGGATGTGCCGCCGCCATCGCGGTTCAGCTTCGCTCCTACAGGGAATCGGGTGTTTCAGCGGTGAAACACTCCTGACCCCTTGAAAAATATTTCATAAATCCCCGCGAAAATCCTCAACCCCAGCCGATACAGCTATCAGGCGCACACAAACCTATTACAACAGTGGCGCCAACCTGAACGGTGCGCCTCAACGCCCGCCCGCCAGTGATCACGGCAAGGACGCTCGAAGCCTCTATCACCCGAGTAACGTCCTATGTCCTTGCGTAATCTGAATATCGCGCCTCGAGCTTTCCTGGGTTTCGCCTTCATCGCCTTGCTGGTAATGGTGCTGGGTGTGTTTGCGGTCAACCGCATGTCGGTCATTCGCCAGGCCTCGATCGACATGGGCAGCACCCAACTGCCCAGCGTCGGCTTCCTGGGCAATGTCACCGAAAATATCCTGCGCATGCGCATTCTGTCGTTCCGCATTCTGGTCAACCGCGAGCCGGCCAGTCTGCAGGAAGCTGAAACCCGTATCGGCGTGCTGAACGACAAGGCACGCAAGGCCCAGGCCAGCTACGCCGCATTGCCGGCGGGCCCGGACGAAGCGGCGCTGTATAAGGTGTTCAGCGCGACCCTGGACAATTACATGCAAGCCCAGCGCGAAATGATGGACCTGTCGCGCCAGAACAAACTGGACGAGATGCGCACCCTGATCAACACACGGATCAAGGACGGCACCGACCAGATGGGCGAACAGCTCAATCGACTGGTGACGTACAACACCGAGGGCGCCAAAGCAGCAGGGCTCGTAGCCGAAGACAACTACAACACCGCCGTGAACGGAATCATCGGGGTGTCAGTGGTGGCGGCGCTCATGACCGTGCTGCTGGCCTGGCTGCTGACCCGCAGCATCGTCACGCCATTGAACCGTGCAGTGCAGGCAGCGGAAACCATCGCCGGCGGTAACTTGACCAAGGCCATTGAAATCGATGGCAAGGACGAACCGGCCCGCCTGCTCGGCGCCTTGTCCGCCATGCAAGGCAACCTGCGCAAAACCATCGAGCAGATCGCCGGCTCCGCCACGCAACTGGGCGCCGCCGCCGAAGAACTCAGCGCCGTGACCGAAGAAGCGTCCCGCGGCCTGCAACAGCAAAACAACGAAATCGAACAGGCCGCCACCGCCGTCAACGAAATGACCGCGGCCGTGGAAGAAGTGGCGCGCAACGCGGTATCGACTTCCGAAGCTTCGAACCAGTCGACCCAGGCCGCTCGAGAAGGTCGCGACCGCGTGGTGGAAACCGTCGACGCGATCCAGACCATGACCCATGACGTGCAAAACACCTCGCTGATGATCGAAGGCCTCGCGACGCAGGGCCGGGATATCGGCAAGGTGCTGGATGTGATCCGTGCCATCGCCGAACAGACCAACCTGCTGGCCCTGAACGCGGCGATCGAAGCGGCCCGCGCCGGTGAAGCCGGGCGTGGTTTTGCGGTGGTGGCGGACGAGGTCCGGGCGTTGGCGCATCGCACTGCGCAATCGACTCAGGAAATCGAGAAGATGGTCGCCGGCATTCAGAACGGCACGGGCGAGGCGGTGTCGTCGATGCAGCAAAGCAATCAGCGCACCCAAAGTACCCTTGAAATGGCCCGCGCCGCCGGCATTGCGCTTGAGCAGATCACCCAGTCGATCCACCTGATCAACGAACGCAACCTGGTCATCGCCAGCGCATCCGAAGAGCAGGCGCAGGTTTCTCGCGAAGTTGACCGCAACCTGGTGAACATCCGCGACCTCGCCACCCAGTCCGCCGCCGGTGCCAATCAGACCAGCGCCGCCACCCACGAACTGTCGCGACTGGCCGTTGATTTGAATGCGATGGTGGCGCGTTTCGTGATTTGAGATAGGGTTGAGGCTAGGAACACGCGCGACTGGAGAAATACATGCGCTATTCAGCCTTGACCCAACGAATCGCCGGCGACGGCGCTGCGGCCTGGCAAATTCATTACCGAGCATTGGAGTTACGAGAACAAGGCGTCGATGTGTTGCTGCTGTCGGTGGGCGATCCGGACTTCGATACGCCGCGACCCATCGTTCAGGCGTGCATCGACAGCCTGTTGGCCGGCGACACCCATTACGCAGAAGTGCGCGGCAGTCGCGGGCTGCGCGACAGCATCGTCAGCCGTCATCGGCGGCGCAGTGGGCAGACGGTGGATGTCGATGAAGTGATCGTGATGCCCGGCGCGCAATGCGGGGTGTATTCGGTCGTGCAATGCCTGCTCGACCCGGGCGATGAAGTGATCGTCGCCGAACCCATGTACGTGACCTATGAAGGGGTGTTCGGCGCCTGCGGGGCCAAGGTGGTGCCGGTGGCGGTGCGCCCGGAGAACGGCTTTCGGGTTGATCCGGCGGATGTCGCGGCGCTGATCACACCGAAAACCCGCGCCATTTTGCTCAACAGTCCCAACAATCCTTCCGGCGCCAGTTTGCCGCTGATGATCTGGCAAGAGCTGGCGTCGCTGTGTATTCGGCACAACCTGTGGCTGATCAGCGACGAGGTCTACAGCGATTTGTTGTACGAAGGCGAGCACATCAGCCCGGCCAGCCTGCCGGGCATGGCTGAGCGCACCGCGACGATCGACAGCCTGTCCAAATCCCACGCCATGAGCGGCTGGCGAGTGGGCTGGGTGATGGGGCCGAAAACCTTGATCGACCACCTGGAACATCTGTCGTTGTGCATGCTGTTCGGCATTCCGGATTTTGTGCAGAACGCGGCGCAAGTCGCGCTGGACGGGAATCTGCCGGAAGTGGCAATGATGCGCGAGGAATATCGCCGGCGTCGCGACCTGGTGTGCGCGAGCCTGAACGCGTGTCCGGGTTTGCGGGCGGTGCGGCCAGATGGCGGAATGTTCGTGATGGTCGATGTACGTCAGACCGGGCTGTCTGCCCAGCACTTCGCCGAGCGATTGCTAGAGGGCTATGGTGTGTCAGTGCTGGCCGGCGAAGCGTTCGGTCCCAGCGCGGCGGGGCACATTCGCATCGGTTTGGTGGTGGATCGTCCAAAACTGGCGGATGCGTGTCGGCGGATTGCGTTGTGTGCGGGTGATCTTCTTGAGGCTCGGCGGGCCTGAGAAGTTTGCGTTGTCTGTGCGGGCCCCATCGCGGGCAAGTCGAATCGTCGCACCGCCGCTCCCACAGGGTTTTGTGAACGCCAAAGATCCAATGTGGGAGCTAGCCTGCTCGCGATAGCTATCTGACAAACGCCAAGTCCCTCAGCCCTTCCACGCCCGCACATTCACCAGATTCTTCGGCCGCTCACCCGCCAGCGCTGCCAACAGATTGTCCACCGCACAGGTGGCCATCGCTTCTCGCGTCTCATGAGTCGCCGAGCCAATGTGCGGCGTCGCCACCACATTGTTCAACTGCAACAGCGGCGAGTCAGGATTCAACGGTTCACGCTCGAACACATCCAGCCCCGCGGCGCGAATCTGCCCCGAACGCAAGGCCTCGATCAGCGCAGCTTCGTCCACGACTTTGCCCCGTGAAATATTGATGAAGATCGTCTCCGGACGCATCAGCGCAAATTGCTCCGCGCCGATCAATCCTTCGGTTTCAGTGGTCAGCGGCAACGTCAGGCAAACGAAATCGGCCTGTTGCAACAGCTCCGGCAAGCTTCGGTACTGCGCATTGAAGCGCTGCGCCACCGCCGGTTTCGGCGAGTGGCTGTGATAGATCACCGGCATGCCGAAACCGAAATGCCCACGCTGGGCCAACGCTTCGCCAATCCGCCCCATGCCGATGATGCCCAGGGTTTTACCGTGCACATCAGTGCCGAACTGCGCGGGGCCGATGTTGCGTGTCCACTGGCCGGCGCGAACCATGTTCGCCAGTTCCACCACCCGCCGGGCCGTCGCCAGAATCAGCGCGAAACCGCTGTCGGCGGTGGTTTCGGTGAGCACGTCCGGGGTGTTGCTGAGCAGGATACGCCGCTCGGTCAGGTAGTCGATGTCGTAGTTGTCGACGCCCACGGACACGCTGGCGATGGCTTGCAGATTCGGCGCCAGATCCAGCAACCCGGCGTCCAGTTTCAGGCTGGCGCCCAGCAGGCCCTGGGCGCGGGGCAGCGCTTCACGCAACTGCGCGAGCCCATCGGCGTCGAGGCTGTCGATCAGCGTCACTTCGGTCTGCTCATGCAGGCGAGCCATCAGCAGCGGCGAGAGTTTCTTGTACAGCACAACCTGCTTTTTCATCGTATTCATCTCTGCATCAATTCAAGGATGGGCGGCGGTTGGGCGTGTGACCGCAACCGAGGGACGCTCCCGGTCGCTGGCGCCGGGCTTGAGGAAAATCGTCAGCACCACCGACAGCATCAGCGCGCCGCTCATCAGCAGGTATGACGCGCCGGGCGAACCGGTGGAACTGTTCAAATAACCGACCAGATAGGAACCGCCAAACGAACCCAGCGCGCCCATGCTGTTGATCAACGCCATAGCGCCACCGGCGACGTTGGCCGGAAGGATTTCCGGAATGATCGCGAAGAACGGTCCATAAGGCGCGTACATGCAGGCGCCGGCAATCACCAGCAGGGTGTACGACCACCAGAAATGTTCGGCGCCCAGCGCGTACGAGCCGTAGAACGCAATCGAGGCGATCAACAGCGGCGGCCAGACAAAGCGTTTACGCTTTTGCAGTTTGTCCGACCCCCAGGACACCAGCAGCATGCCGATCACCGCCGCCAGGTACGGCAGCGCAGAGAGCCAACCGGCTTCGACCATGTCCATTTGCGCGCCGGCCTTGAGGATCGACGGCAGCCACAGCACGAAACCGTAGACGCCGATGCTCCAGCAGAAAAACTGCAGGGCCAGGATGATCACTTTCGGTGAGCGGAAGGCTTCGGCATAGTTCTTCACAGCCTTGATGCCAACCTGTTCGGCGGCGAGGGCGCTTTCCAGATCGTGCTTTTCCTGGTCGCTGAGCCACTTGGCCTGGGCCGGACGATCATCCGCCAGACGCCACCAGATAAACGCCCAGAGCACTGCCGGCAAACCTTCGATGATGAACATCCAGCGCCAGCTGTAATGCTGCACCAGATAACCCGACACCACCGACATCCAGAGCATGGTCACCGGGTTGCCGAGGATCAGGAAGGTGTTGGCCCGGGAGCGTTCGGCGCGGGTGAACCAGTGGCACAGGTAGATAAGCATCGCCGGCATCACGGCGGCTTCGACCACGCCGAGCATGAAACGAATGACGATCAGCCAGTAGGCGTTGGAGACGATCCCGGTCAAGGTGGCCAGGCCGCCCCAGAGGATCAGGCTGACGAAAATCAGCTTCTTCACGCTGTGCTTTTGCGCGTAGATCGCCCCCGGCACCTGGAAGAAAAAGTAGCCGAGGAAGAACAGCGCGCCGAGCATCGACGACAGGCCGGGCGTGATCATCAGGTCGGCGGCCATCCCGGAGGCGGCGGCGAAGCCATAGTTGGCGCGGTCCAGGTACGCCAGGCTGTAGGTGATGAACACGATGGGCATGATGTACCACCAGCGGCGGGCGGCGAGCGTTGCGGTTTTCATGATGGTGCTCCTGAGCTTGTTGTTTTTGTCGCAGCAGGTAACGGTTCTAAATCTTCAGTGACTGTTCCGGCCTCTTCGCGGGCAAGCCCGCTCCCACAGGGATCGAGGTGGACATCAAATTTAGGTTCGACACAAAGCCACTGTGGGAGCGGGCTTGCCCGCGATGGCGGTTTCGAATTCGACGGACATTTCGGGACGGGTCGGCAACCCCTCCATATCCCCCCGACTTTGCACCGCCCGGCTGCCAATCCAGTTGGCGCGCTTCACAGCGTCGGCAAAGCTGTGGTTTTCCAGCAGTGCGCTGATCATGCCGACAGCAAAACCATCGCCGGCACCGACGGTGTCGACCACCGTTTCCACGGGCACGCCCGCCACAAAACCTTCATCCAGATGCGTGCGGTAATACGCGCCGTGGGGGCCGAGCTTGATCGCCACGGCTTCGGCGCCCTGGTCGAGGTAAAACGCCGCGATATCGGCGGGGTCTTCGAAGCCGGTCAGCAAACGACCTTCGCTCAAACCCGGCAGCACCCAGTCGGCGAGGGCGGCGAGGCGGTTGATTTCGCTGATCATCTGTTGCGTGCTGGCCCATAGGCCAGGGCGCAGGTTCGGATCGAAGGACACACTGCGCCCGGCCTCGCGCATGCGCGTCATCAGTTCGAACGACATCTGCCGCGCCGTTTCCGACAGCGCCGGAGGAATGCCGGTGGCGTGCAAGTGCCGCGCCTTGAGCAGCTCGGGGATGATCGACTGCGGCGACAAATGACTCGCCGCCGATCCGCGCCGGAAGTACTCGACCATGGGATCATCGCCATCGTCGGTGCGCGACTTGAGCTGAAATCCGGTCGGGTGTTCTGCATCGATGGCAACGTTGCTGCAATCGATGCCTTCTTTTTTTAGCGTGTCGATCACGAACCGACCCAGCGAATCGTCGCCGACCCGGCTCAGCCACGCCACGTTGAATCCCAGTCGCGACAACCCGATGGCGACGTTGCTGTCGGCCCCGGCAATGCGCTTGTGGAAGTGGTCGACGTTGGCCAGGTCGCCGTTCTGATCGGCCACGAACATCGCCATTGTTTCGCCGAACGACAGAATATCGATCTCAGGCATGAGCACTCTCCAGGCGTGTGTTGCCGAGGCGGGCGAGGGCGGCGACATGCTCGGTGGTGAGCTGTATCAGGTCGTCGCCTTGCAGCGGATATTCCGCTGCCCGCATTACGCCTTGGGCCATGTGCCGCAGCAGTTGTTCCCACAGATGCAGGTCGCTGGCGGCAGGCGGTATGGCAATCAGTTTGCCGTCGGCCCGCCGCGAGACGGCCTTGCAGTGCACGTAGCCAACGTGGCGGCCGAGCAGGCGTGCGGCGCTGCTGGCGGACTGGTCTTGCCAGTGCCAGTTGCCGATGTCGAAAGTCATTTTGATAGGAAGGTTGTGTTGCTCGACCGCCGCGAAAAAGCGCTGGAACGGTTCAATGCGTCCGCCGTGCAAGGTCTGATCGTTTTCCACCAGCAGCTGCACGGCGCTTTTGCCGAGGACCCGGGCGAGGGTCTGCAGGTCGCTGGTATCGGTAAAGTAACCGAGGGACACCTTCAGCCATTTGGCGCCGAAAGCCTGGGCGCGTTGCAGGACGGTGATCAATTCGGGATTGGGTTTCGATTGCCCGGCCAGCCACAGTTCCATGGGCGAGGAATACACGCTTTCGAGGCCCTTGGAATGGGTGGCATCGGCCAGTTGGGCGGGGTCTTCGATTGTCAGCAACTCTTCGCGCCATTCGATGCAGTTGGCGCCGGCGGCGTACAGGATATCGATGAAACTGCCTTGGCCGCATTGGCGTACAAGGTCGGCGCCGTAGCTGGAGAGGCTGATGGAGACGGGTGGTTTATGCATTGTTCTGGACCTCTGAAACCGGTTTCATTTTTGTTCAAAAAAAATGGCATGAAGATCTGTG
The DNA here is from genome assembly GCF_018502625.1 of Pseudomonas hormoni. Lineage (NCBI taxonomy): Bacteria > Pseudomonadati > Pseudomonadota > Gammaproteobacteria > Pseudomonadales > Pseudomonadaceae > Pseudomonas > Pseudomonas hormoni. The sequence goes on along the minus strand of NZ_CP075566.1, from coordinate 2,638,978 downwards.
GTGATCTGTCGGGCCTCTTCGCGGGCAAGCCTCGCTCCTGCAGGTGATCGCATAACCCGTAGGAGCGAGGCTTGCCCGCGAAGGGGCCATCACATTCACCGAAAGTTTCCAAGCGTCGACCCCCGTTCAATCAACCGCGCCGAAAAATCCAGGGTCCGCACCGGCCCGTCATCTCCACGCAAGCGCTTGAGCAAGCATTCAAACGCGCTCGCGCCAATCTCGACCGTCGGTTGGGCGAGGGCGGTAATGCCGCTGCCCACCAACGGATACCAATCCAGGTCATCGAGGGCAATCAGACCGATCTCTTCAAACAGGTTGCACTTCAACTCGCGCAACGCATGGGTAGCGGCCAGCGCCGCAATTCCGTTCGCGCAGAACAGCGCCTTCGGACCGGGGCCGGGTGTATCGAGAAAGGTGTTGAGGTTTGCCGTGAGTTCACTGCCGGTTTCGATCAGCGTCCCGCGCAGCGCCGAACGCTGAGCGATCTGCGCCTTGAAGCTGCTCGCGCGTTCGATCCGCGAACTGGTGCCGTCATACGGTTCGCTCACCATCAGCACATCGCGATAACCGCGGTCTTCAAGGTGGGCGATGGCGATCTCGACCGCTTGCGGGTTGTCCAGCCCGACCATGTCGCTTTCAAGATGCTCGACCTTACGGTCCACCAGTACCAGGGGCATTTCACGATGCAGTTCCTGCAAGGCGTCGCGGTGGTGACCGAGGGTGTTCACGATCAACCCTTCGATGTTGTAGGAACGCAGCAGGGCCAGGTGCTGGCATTCCTGCTCATCATCGCGGTCGGTGTTGCACACCACCAGGCTGTAACCGTGCTGACGGCAGGCGGTTTCCACCCCGTGCATCACGGCAATTGAATAAGGGTTGCGGATGTCGGCGACCAGCATGCCGATCAGGCGGGTTCGCCCGCGTTTCAGGCCGCGAGCCATCTGGTTCGGCCGATAGCCCAATTCGGCAATCGCCTGCTCGATGCGCAGGGCCGTCGCATCGGACAGCAAGGCGCGATCATCGCCGATGAACCGCGACACACTGGCCTTGGAGACTTTGGCGTGTTCGGCGACATCAAGCATGGTGACGCGGCTGCGTTGGGCGGCGGAGAAATCATTCACGGGCTGAAACCTTCTTATTGGAGTTATAAGGTTTGTGCGATCGAGATGGCACTGAAACCGGTTTCAGAAGACAGCAAAATCCAATTCGCTGTCAAGTCCCGCGTCGTCGATTGTCCGACAATGGCCGACGAACGGGATTCAGGCCCAAAGACTCACCCAGGCCGAACCCAACAGCAACAGGGCCATGCAGCGATTGAAACGTTGCATCGCCCGGGGCGAGCACAACCACCGCGTAGACCCCGCGCCGAGCAATGCCCAGACCCCAAGGCACGGCAGGGATATCAGGAAAAACGCCAGCGACAAATACATCACGTGAACCAGACGCTGTTCACCGCCCCCGGCAAAGACACTGACCACGGCCAGCGCCATCATCCAGGTTTTCGGGTTGATCAATTGCAGGCTGGCGGCGCCCGCCAGCCCGAGTCGGGCATCGGCGTCCCGCGTGGTGACGGCTTCGGCCGGGGCGCTGAAGATCTGCCAGGACAGGTAACTCAGCCAAGCCACGCCGATCCACTGCATCGCGGTTTGCACCGCGGGCAAAGCGGTCAGCGAGGAACCGGCGCCGCTGCCGACCAGCAACACAATCGTCGCAGCGCTGGCGCAGGCGCCGAAGATGATCGGCACAGCGGCGGCCAGACCGTAACGGGCGCTGTTGCTCAACACCAGAATGTTGGTCGGGCCGGGCGTGATCGAGGCCACGAACGCAAACAACAGGAAGGGCATTAACGTCGGGAAAGAGGACAGCATCGCAGGCAAACTCCGGTGAAGATCATTGAAGCCGATCTTCACAACCCCGCGATCAACTGTCTGGAAGATTTGAGCAGCGCTTGCGATACAGCGCCGGCGTCAGGCCATAAGCCCGTACAAACCAGCGCCCCAGATGGCTCTGGTCGGCAAACCCCAATGCCATCGCCACCGCCGCCGGTTGCTCGCCACGGGCCAGCATTCGCCGCGCCGTGGCCAGGCGCAATTGCACCAGGTACGCGTGGGGTGCCATGCCGTAAGCGGCCTTGAAGGCGCGGGTCAGGCGGAAACGGTCGACGCCTGTTGCGGCGGCGAGTTGATCGAGGCCGATGTCCTCGTGAGCATGGGCGTGCAGATACTCCCGAGCCTTCTGCGCCACCAATGGTAAGCGCGGGTCCTCGCCATAACGGGCGCGCCAGTACAGGTGAGTGGTGAGGCGTTCGAGCAAGCCGTCGAGGGCGGTCTGGCGGACGATTTTCAGTTCGCCGTGATGCAGCGCCTGAAAAGCCAGGCTGGTGGCGTTGGCCAGTCGCACATCGGTGGCCAGTGTTTTGGCGAAGCTCAACTGACTGTTGTCGGGCGCGTTGTCGAAAACTGCGCTGAGTTCACGCTGCAACCACTGCGGATCGAGGTACAGCATGCGGTAGGTGAAGCCATCGACCGTCGGCGCTTCGCCGTCATGAATATCACCCGGCTCAAGCAAGAACACCTTGCCCGGTGTGCTCTGGTGCCTGGCCCGCCGACAGTTGAATTGCTGAACCCCTTGCTCGGTGACGCCCACCAGATAGCTGTCATGCCAGTGCGGATCGTAGGCGTGGCCCTCGAAATGCGCGCGCAGCGTCTCGATGCCGGTGTCGGCGTCCTGGGCCAGATCGATCCAGTTGTGGCTTGTCATGCTGCACCTGTGAGACGGATTGCCGACTTATTTAACGCCCGTGGCGAGGGCGATGCCTAGAACGTTTGTGCACGAATCAGTTGAACAGTCCGGCGGCGATGTTGATCGAAAACCCGAGGATCGCAGTGTTGAACAGAAAACCGATCAGCGATTGCGCCAGCACGATCTTGCGCAAATCCCGGGTCGCCACGCCGACATCGGAAGTCTGCACTGCCGCGCTGATGGTGAACGAGAAGTACAGGAAGTCCCAGTAATTGGGGGTGGTCAGGCCTTCGGCAAAGCGCAGCGCCGGGTCCTTGCCGCCCCAGGTGTAGAACAGACGGGCGTAATGCACGCTGAAAATCACCCCGATCAGCAGCCATGAACCGATCACGGTCAGCGCGGTGAAACCGTAGTGCAGCAGCTTGCGGGTGGTTTCCAGATTCCGGCTGCCGGCGAGTTCGAAGCCGATGGTCGCCAGGCTCGCAATGGCGGCGATGCACACCACGAACAGCACCAGCCCGGCGTTTTCATCTTCGACCTCGGCAATGCGCTTCACGTCCGGCGCTTTGGCGCGTGCGGTGAGCCAGAGCATCAGGATGAGGTAAGTCCATACCCCGGCGTTCCAGCCGAAGAGGATTTTGCTGATGATTGAATCGGCGGGAGCCAGAATGCTCACCGCGACGGCGAGCGTGGCGGCGGCGGACAGGCGAGGGTGGGTACGGGCGAGGAAGGGCATGGAGGCTCGATGGGTTGGGGCGATGCAAACACCTTAGCCCAGCGCGGCCCCTTATGACCAACCACGATCTCTGTAGGAGCGAGGCTTGCCCGCGAAGGCGGCGTGTCAGTCGAATTAAGTATTGACTGTTACACCGCCTTCGCGGGCAAGCCTCGCTCCTACAAGGGCGGTGTGTTGTTGGTTAGAGTGGCTTATGCCGCTTACGCACGAGCTTCATCACCACCACAAAAAACACCGGCACAAACACCACCGCCAGTGTCGCGGTAATCATCCCGCCGATCACCCCGGTGCCGATGGCTTGCTGGCTCGCCGAGCTGGCACCGGTGGCGATCGCCAGCGGCACAACGCCGAGGATGAACGCCAGGGACGTCATGACGATTGGCCGCAGGCGCAGGCGTGCGGCTTGCAGCGTGGCGTCGATCAGGTCGTGGCCTTCGTCGTACAGGCTCTTGGCGAATTCGATGATCAGGATCGCGTTCTTCGCCGACAGGCCGATGATGGTGATCAACCCGACCTTGAAGAACACGTCGTTGGGCATCCCGCGCAGCGTCACTGCCAGTACCGCGCCGAGCACGCCGAGCGGCACCACCAGCAGCACCGAAGTCGGAATCGACCAGCTCTCATACAACGCCGCCAGGCACAGGAACACGATCAGCAGCGACAAACCGAGCAATATCGGCGCCTGACTGCCAGACAGCCGTTCCTGCAACGACAGCCCGGTCCATTCCTGACCCAACCCTGCTGGCCCTTGCGCGACCAGCCGCTCGATTTCCGCCATGGCTTCACCGGTGCTGTGACCCGGCGTCGGTTCGCCGGAAATACTGATCGCGGGGTAGCCGTTATAACGGGTCAATTGCGCCGGCCCCTGGGTCCATTTGGCCTGGACGAAGGCCGAGAGCGGCACCATTTTCCCGCTGCTGTTACGCACATGGATCTTCAGCAGATCGGCGACCTGACTGCGCTGATCGCCCTCAGCCTGGACCACCACCCGCTGCATCCGCCCCTGATTGGGGAAGTCGTTGATGTAGGCCGAACCGACGGCGGTGGACAGCACGCTGCCGATGTCGGCGAACGAAACACCCAGCGCATTTGCCTGTTTGCGGTCCACGATCAGTTGCACCTGCGGCGCTTCGGCCAGCGCGCTTTCGCGAACGTTCATCAGGATCGGGCTTTTCTCGGCGGCCGCCAGCAACTCGGTGCGCGCCTGCATCAGCGTGGCATGGCCGAGGCCGCCACGGTCCTGCAAGCGGAACTCGAAACCGCTTGATGTACCGAGACCGTCCACCGGCGGCGGCAGGACCGAGAACGCCATGGCGTCCTTGATCTGGCTCAACGCGATGTTGGCGCGGTCGGCGATCGAACTCGCCGAGTCGTCGCTGCCGCGATTCGACCAGTCCTTCAACGTGGTGAACGCCAGCGCCGCGTTCTGCCCGCTGCCGGAGAAGCTGAAACCGAGAATCACCGTGCTGTCGCCGACGCCGGGCTCCGTGGCGTTGTGGGCTTCGATCTGCTCGACCACCTGCACCGTGCGATTCTTGCTCGCGCCGGGCGGCAACTGAATGTCGGTGATGGTGTAACCCTGATCCTCCACCGGCAGGAACGAGGAGGGCAGGCGACTGAAGCACAGGCCCAGGCCGATCAGCAACACGCCGTAGATCAGCAGGTAGCGACCGCTGCGTTTCAGTGCATAGGCGACCCAGCCCTGATACCGCTCGGTCAGTTGCTCGAAGCGGCGGTTGAACCAGCCGAAGAAACCACCCTTGGCGTGATGCTCGCCCTTGGCAATCGGCTTGAGCAAGGTCGCGCAGAGCGCCGGGGTCAAGGTCAGGGCGAGGAACGCCGAGAACAGGATCGACGTCGCCATCGACAACGAGAACTGCCGGTAAATCACCCCGACCGAACCCTGCATGAACGCCATCGGAATGAACACCGCCACCAGCACCAGGGTGATGCCGATGATGGCGCCAGTGATCTGCTTCATCGCCTTGCGGGTCGCCTCTTTCGGCGACAGGCCTTCGGTGACCATGATCCGCTCGACGTTCTCCACCACGACGATGGCGTCGTCCACCAGAATGCCGATGGCCAGCACCATGCCGAACATGGTCAGCACGTTGATCGAGAACCCCAGTGCCAACATGGTCGCAAAGGTGCCCATCAGCGCCACCGGTACAACGAGGGTCGGAATCAGCGTGTAGCGGATGTTTTGCAGGAACAGGAACATCACCGCGAACACCAGCACCATCGCCTCGACCAGGGTGTAAACCACTTTGGTGATCGACACTTTGACGAAGGGCGAGGTGTCGTACGGGATCTTGTACTCGACGTTGACCGGGAAGTAGCGCGCCAGTTCATCCATCTTCGCCCGTACCAGCTTCGCGGTGCTCAGGGCATTGGCGCCGGGCGACAACTGCACGCCGACGGCGGTGGACGGCTTGCCGTTCAGGCGCGTGCCGAACTGATATTCCTGGCTGCCGATCTCGACCCGCGCCACATCGCCGATGCGCACGGTGGAACCGTCGGGATTGGCCTTGAGCACGATGTCGGCAAATTCTTCCGGGGTCGACAGCTGGCCTTTGACCAGAATGGTCGCGGTGATTTCCTGGGTGGTGCGGGTCGGCAGATCGCCGATGCTGCCGGCCGAGACCTGGGCGTTCTGCGCGACGATGGCCGCGTTGACGTCGGCCGGTGTCAGGTTGAAACCGATCAGCTTCTGCGGGTCGATCCAGATCCGCATCGCCCGTTCGGCGCCATACAACTGGGCCTTGCCGACACCGTCCAGACGCTTGATCTCGTTCATCACGTTGCGCGCCAGGTAATCGCTGAGCGCCACATCGTCGAGCTTGCCGTCAGTGGAGGTCAGGGTAATCAGCAGCAGGAAACCGGCGGAGACTTTCTCCACCTGCAAGCCTTGCTGATTGACCGCTTGCGGCAGGCGCGACTCCACGACTTTCAGGCGGTTCTGCACATCCACCTGGGCCATTTCCGGGTTGGTGCCCGGTTGGAAAGTCGCCTTGATCGTGGCGCTGCCCAGGCTGCTCTGGGACTCGAAATACAACAGATGATCGGCGCCGTTGAGCTCTTCCTCGATCAGGCTGACCACGCTTTCGTCTACGGTTTGCGCCGAGGCGCCCGGGTACGCGGCATAGATTTCAATTTGCGGCGGCGCGACATCGGGGTACTGCGCCACCGGCAACTGCGGAATGGCCAGGGCGCCAGCCAGCAGAATGAACAGGGCAACCACCCAGGCGAATACCGGGCGATCGATAAAGAACTGCGGCATAAAAAAGCGTCCTGCTTACTGACCAGTGGCCTGGGCAAGTGGAAGAGGGGAATCGTCGATCTGCACTTTCTCGCCGGGCTTGGCGTGTTGCAGGCCTTCGATGACGATTCGGTCGCCGGGCTTGAGGCCTGCGGTGACGATCCAGCGATCGTTTTGCACGGCACCCAGCTCGACCGGTTGCTGGCCGACCCGTTGATCCGCGTCGAGCAACAGCACCTGAGCAATACCGGCGCTGTCACGCTGGATGGCCCGTTGCGGCACGCTGATGCCTTGCTGATTCACCGCTTGCTCCAGGCGCACCCGCACAAAGCTGCCGGGCAGCAAGTCGAGGTCCGGGTTGGGGAACTCGCTGCGCAGGATGATCTGGCCCGTGCCCGGGTCGACAGTGATGTCAGTGAACAGCAGCTTGCCCGGTAGCGGATAGAGACTGCCGTCGTCCTGGATCAGGGTGGCTTTGGCCTGGCCCTGACCGACTTCCTTCAACTGACCGGAGCGGAAGGCGCGGCGCAGATCGTTGAGTTCACGGGTCGATTGGGTGAGGTCGGCATGAATCGGGTTCAATTGCTGAATCAACGCCAGTGGCGTGGTTTCGTTTTGCCCGACCAAGGCGCCTTCGGTGACCAGTGCACGGCCGATACGCCCGGAAATCGGCGCGGTGACGGTGGCGTAGCCGAGGTTGAGTTTCGCCCGCTCCACGGCGGCCTTGTTGGCGGCGACCTCGGCGGCGGTTTGCCGCACGGCGGCCCGGGCGTTGTCGTAGTCCTGACCGCTGATGGCGTTGCCTTCGATCAACTGGGCATAACGCTGCTCTTGCAGGCGCGCCTGAAACGCATTGGCCTCGGCTTTTCGCAGGTCCGCTTCGGCGCTGTCCAGGTCAGCCTTGAACGGCGCGGGGTCGATGCGAAACAGCACGTCGCCTTTTTTCACATCGCTGCCTTCGTGGAAGACCCGTTGCAACACGACGCCGGCGACACGGGCGCGAACCTCGGCGATCCGGGGCGCGGCAATCCGCCCGCTCAGTTCGCTGGTGATCGACAGAGGCCGGGCGTCGAGGGTTTCGATCCGCACGGTGGCCAATGGCGCCTGTTCTTCGGCGTTAGAGGACTTGTCACAAGCGCTCAGCGTCAACGCCAGTGCCAGCAGGCTGAGCTTGGCAAGCAGGTTCTTTGACATGTAAATACCCCAATAATGAACTCCCGCATCCTACGGGGAGCCGACGAGGGTAGCGGTGAAGCTTTGTTGGTGCTGTGTGAAATTGTGTAAGGGTTTTACTCAGGGGCGGGTGAGGACGTATATCCTTCACGGCTTGATTCTTTCAGCGCCTGTCATGCCGTCATCGCTAGCAGGCTAGCTCCCACAGTTGACCGGGGATGTTCACAAAATCTGTGCTCACATCAAACCCCTGTGGGAGCTAGCCTGCTAGCGATGGCGGCATAACCGGCGCCACTGCACTTTCTGGAAACACCCATGCCCAACATCCTCCTGGTCGAAGACGACACCGCGCTCTCCGAACTGATTGCCAGCTACCTGGAACGCAACGGCTATTCCGTCAGCGTGATCAGCCGTGGCGACCACGTGCGCGAGCGCGCGCGGGTCAATCCGCCGGACCTGGTGATTCTCGACCTGATGTTGCCGGGCCTCGACGGCCTGCAGGTCTGCCGCTTGCTGCGCGCGGATTCGGCCACGCTGCCGATCCTGATGCTCACCGCCCGCGACGATAGCCACGACCAGGTGCTGGGCCTGGAAATGGGCGCCGATGACTACGTCACCAAACCCTGCGAACCCCGGGTGTTGCTGGCCCGTGTCCGTACGCTGTTGCGCCGCAGCAGCCTCAGCGAACCGCAGACCGCCAACGACCGCATTCTCATGGGTAATCTGTGCATCGACCTGTCCGAGCGCACCGTGACCTGGCGCGAGCAACTGGTCGAGCTGTCCAGCGGTGAATACAACTTGTTGGTGGTGCTGGCCCGGCATGCCGGCGAAGTGCTGAGCCGCGACCAGATCCTGCAACGCCTGCGCGGTATCGAATTCAACGGCACCGACCGTTCGGTGGACGTGGCGATTTCCAAGTTGCGGCGCAAATTCGACGACCACGCTGGCGAGGCGCGCAAGATCAAGACCGTGTGGGGCAAGGGTTACCTGTTCAGCCGCTCCGAGTGGGAATGCTGAGGCGATGTTCAGAATCCTCTTTCGTCTGTATCTGGTGACGATCGTCTCCTACAGCGCGGCGATTTATCTGGTACCGGACGTGGTGATCAAGGTCTTCCAGGAGCGCTTCGTCACCTACAACCTCGATTATTCCCGCGGGCTGCAAACCCTCATCGTCAAGCAGTTCCACGCCGTGCCCGAGGCGCAATGGCCGGCATTGGCGAGCGAGATGGACAAGGAATTCGACCCGCTGCACATCGTTCTGACCGGCAATGACGACCCTGGCTTGACCCTGGCAGAACAGAAGCGTTTGCAGCGTGGCGAGAGCGTGGTGCGCATCGGTGACTGGGGCTGGCGCACCTTGGCGGTGACACCGTTGAACCAACAAACGGTGGTGCAAATGGTCGTGCCGCCAGACCCGCTGGACGTCAATTTGTTGTACTGGAGCATCAACGTGCTGATCGGCGCGACGATGCTGGCGTGTCTGCTGGTATGGCTGCGCCCGCACTGGCGCGATCTGGAACGCCTCAAAGGCACCGCTGAACGCTTCGGTAAAGGTCACTTGAGCGAGCGCACGAAGATCTCCGCCAGCTCCAACATCGGCAGCCTGGCCAACGTCTTCGACACCATGGCCGGCGACATCGAGAGCCTGCTTAACCAACAGCGGGATTTGCTCAACGCCGTTTCTCACGAACTGCGCACGCCGCTGACGCGCCTGGACTTTGGCCTGGCCCTGGCGCTGTCCGACGACTTGCCGGCCGCCAGCCGCGAGCGTTTGCAAGGCCTGGTTGCGCACATCCGTGAACTCGACGAACTGGTGCTGGAGTTGCTGTCCTACAGTCGCCTGCAAAACCCCGCGCGTTTGCCGGAACAGGTTGAAGTGTCGCTGGATGAATTCATCGACAGCATTCTGGGCAGTGTCGATGAAGAGCTGGACTCGCCGGAAATCGTGATTGATGTGCTGCTTCACGGCCAACTCGAACGCTTCAGCCTCGACCCGCGCCTGACCGCCCGGGCGATTCAGAACCTGCTGCGCAACGCGATGCGCTATTGCGAGAAGCGCATTCAGATTGGTGTGCAGGTCTGTGCAAAGGGGTGTGAAATCTGGGTCGATGACGATGGGATCGGCATTCCCGATGACGAACGCGAGCGGATTTTCGAGCCGTTTTATCGGCTGGATCGCAGTCGGGATCGAGCGACTGGCGGGTTTGGGCTGGGGCTGGCGATCAGTCGTCGGGCGCTGGAAGCACAGGGCGGTACGCTCACGGTCGAACCTTCACCGCTGGGCGGCGCGCGGTTCCGGTTGTGGCTTCCCACCCCTGCATGAATCCGCGCAATTTCTGTGGCGAGGGAGCTTGCTCCCGTAAGACTGCGAAGCAGTCGTAAATCCTGCACTCGCAGTGTACCTGACTTAACGCCGGGGCCGCTTCGCGACCCAACGGGAGCAAGCTCCCTCGCCACAGGGGCCGGCGTCATCCGGTTTGGTCAGGCGCTAAGCCGGCCGCGCAACACTTTCGCCATCTGCTCCAGCTCCGACGCCGGGTTATGCCCGATCAGCATCCACGCATGCTCCATGTCCGCCCAATACACCACGTTCATCCCGTGCCGACGCTCGTGGGCGAAGTGCCGGCTGCCGCTGTTGGAGCGGGTGATGCATAACGCCATGGGGCCATGCGCGGGGTCCAGATAAGTAATCTGGGCGATGGGCATGCCGTCGTACTCGAGGATTTGCGCGCGTTTGAGTTCGAGGCGTGGCAGGGCCAGTTGCCCTGGCAAAAGACTCAACCCCAGGCGTGCGTCGATGGTGCGCAGCTGCGCGCGTTGCGTGGCGTCGTCGCTGGGCAGGTGTTCCAGGGTTTCTGGCACGTACAGCGCCATATAGTCCGCCACCAGCCCGCGCCAGTTGTTTTTTGGCTGAGTCGACTGCCAGCCGAGAAACAACCGGTCCGCCAACACACCGCTCACCACCAGACCGGCTGCCGCGGCAAGAAACCAGCGTCGACTCATCGCGGGTCGGGCAGGCGAGGGCAAGGTGTCGAGCATGGCGTGCAATCGGTCCACCGGTGCCTGTTGTGTCACTTCATCGTAGGCTTCCTGGAATGGCAGGCTGCTGCGGGCCAGCCATTGCAGGCGCAGGTTGAGCACCGAGTCTTCGGCGATGGCCGCGTCGATGCGGCTGCGCTGGTCAGTATCGAGTTGCTCGTCAAGGTAGGCCACCAGTTGCTCGTCCGATGGTTTGGCGTGATCGTTCATCGACGTTCTCCGGTGGTTGGGTTCGGCACGGCGTGCAACAACGGCGGATACTCGGCCAGTTTCGCCCGTGCGGCGGCCAGTCGGCTCATGACCGTGCCGATGGGCACGTCCAGCACTTCGGCGACTTCGCGATAGGACAACCCTTCGACGTAGGCCAGAAACACGGTTTCGCGCTGGGCTTCGGGCAGTGCATCGACGCGCCGGATCACCTGCGTCGCGAGCACGTGGGTTTGCGCGGCGTGTTCACCGTCGAACGACAGGGCGCTATCGGCATCCACCTGCCCCTGGCCCTGACGCACCCGCCGCGCGCGCACTTCGTTGAGCCAGATCGAATGCAGGATGCTCAGCAGCCAGCGGTCCATGCGGGTGCCGGGGACAAATTGCCCGGCACGCTCAAGCGCCCGCACGCAGGTGGCCTGCACCAGGTCTTCGGCGACATGCCGTTGCCGGGACAGCAGCAGGCCGTAGCGCCATAAACGCGCCAGGTGCTGGCCCAGCTCTGCCCGTATTGCCTGATCGCTGGCGATGGCGACCTCCGTCCTGTCAGGTTTTCGATGAATCGTGGATGGCTTCGGCCAGGTCCTGGTATTCCTCGCAGGTGCTGCCGCAGATCGATTTGATCTGCTGCAACTGCTCTTGCGCGAGGTCCAGGCGGCCCTTGATCACATACGCTTCGCCGAGGTATTCGCGGACTTGCGCGTACTGCGGATCGAGTTTGACCGATTGCAGGTAATAACCGATGCCCTCGTCGGTGTGCCCCAGTTTACGCGTGGCATAGCCGCGATAGTTGAGCGCTTTGGCGGTGTTCGGGTTTTTCAGCGTATCGAGCAAGGCCAGGGCTTCTTCATAACGCCCGTCCTTGGCCAGGCGGTAAGCATAGTCGGTGCGGTCGGCGTCCGGTACGAGGCTGCTGTTCTGCATCACGCATTTCTGCGATTTGCTGTCCCAGACCTGGCCTTTGGGGCAGTTTGGCTTGGCGGGTTCTTCGTCATCGCCGTTGGCCAATGCCAAGGAGCTGGACAACGCAGCGGCGAGCAGCAGCGGGGCGGTAAAAACAGCAAAACGGCGATTCATGGCGAAGCTCCACAGGATTATTCGTTTCAGTTCAAACCACGCCCCGGCAACATGCGGCGCAACGTGTTATCACGCAAGCCGTAATGGTGTACCAACGCCATGAGCGCATGCAGCCCGGCCAGAATCACGATGGCCCACGCCACCTGTTCGTGCAGGCCGCCGAACACCGATTTCATGCTTTTATCGAAGCTGATCAAGGTTGAGACATCGAACAGGCCAAAAAAGTTGAATGGTTCTGCCTGGGCCCAGCGAAACAGGAAACCGAGCACGATCTGACTCAGCAATAACGCATAGAGCGCCAGGTGAGCGGTCTTCGCCGTCATATTCATGACGCCCCGATTGGCGGGCGGCAAGCGCCGACCCCGGGACAGACGCCAGAGCAGTCGGGTGATGACGATCACCGCGAGCAGGATGCCGCAGGAAATATGCAATGCCTGCAACTCCTTGCGCAGTGGCGTGCCCTTGGCCAGTTGTTCCCAGACCTGGGCGCTGGCGAACATGCCGATCACCAGCACGGCGGTCAGCCAGTGCAGCGCCATGGTCAGGCGGTCATAACGTATCGGCGAATCCGGGTTCAGGTCGTTCACGGGCAATCCTCATATGCGATGGCAGGTGAACACCGCAGGGTGAACAATTATTCATTTCTTTCTGGCGGTCTTTTCAAGGAAAGCGCAAATCGAGGCGCTATGCTCGACAGCGTTCGAAGTCGTTACGGAGCTTTGTCATGAAACAGGTCCATCACTCAGCGGCCGCCGGTTACAAAACTGCCGCAGACACCTACGTTCGCGGTCGTCCGGATTATCCCCCGCAAGTGGCCGACTGGCTGACAGGCACGCTGGGTTTGAACGCGGATAAATCCGTGGTCGATCTGGGCGCCGGGACTGGCAAGTTCACCGGTCAGCTGGTGGCGACCGGGGCGCAGGTGATTGCCGTGGAGCCGGTGCCGCAGATGCTCGAAAAATTATCCGAAGCCTGGCCTGATGTATTGGCGGTAAGTGGCACCGCCATGGACCTGCCGCTGCCGGACGCGTCGGTGGATGTGGTGATCTGCGCCCAGGCCTTCCACTGGTTTGCCAGCGACGAAGCCCTGACTGAAATTGCCCGGGTGCTCAAACCCGGCGGCAAGCTGGGGCTGGTGTGGAACTCGCGCGACACTTGCGTGAGCTGGGTGCCCAGACTGGATGCGATCGTCAATGCGCTGGAGGGCGACACTCCGCGTTTCTACACCGGAGCCTGGCGTCGGGCATTTCCGCATGCTGCGTTCGGACCGCTGCAAGAGCAGGAGTTCAGCCATGGGCATACGGGCTCGCCGGAAGATGTGATTTTCAACCGCGTGCGCTCCACCAGTTTCGTCTCGGCATTGCCGGCAGTGGAGCGGGCGAAGGTGGATGAGCAGGTGCGGGCGTTGATTGATGCCGAGCCTGAGCTGCGGGGCAAGGATGTGGTGACGGTGCCGTATGTGACGGCGGCGTTTGTGGCGGTGAAAGTCATTTAGATCGGTGGTGCGGCCATCGCTAGCAGGCTAGCTCCCACAGGGATCTCGTGAACACTGGAGATCCACTGTGGGAGCTAGCCTGCTAGCGATGAACGATGACGCGGTATCAGCTTAGAAGGCGAATCGGCGTTCCAGCAGACCAGGCCTGAATATCCTCGATCATCTGCGAAAAGAACTGATGGTAATTCTGCTGGCTGACATACCCGACATGCGGCGTCGCCAGCACATTCTCCAACGTCCTGAACGGGTGATGAGCCGGTAAGGGCTCCTGCTCGAACACATCCAGCGCTGCGCCGGCCAGGCGCTGTTTCTGCAGCGCCTTGATCAACGCTGCTTCATCCACAATCGGTCCGCGAGCGGTATTGACCAGCAGCGCCGTCGGCTTCATCCAGTCCAGCGCTTCGGCGTCGACCAGTCCTCGGCTACGATCGCTCAGCACCAGATGCACCGACAACACATCGGCCTGTTCGAACAGTTCCTGTTTGCTCACATAGGTCACGCCGACTTCGGCAGCGCGTTCGGCGGTCAGGTTTTCACTCCAGGCGATCACGCGCATGCCGAACACCTGGCCGAACTGGGCGACTCGCTTGCCAATGCTACCCAAACCGAGAATTGCCAGGGTCTTGCCGTGCAGGTCGCCCCCCAAACCTTGTTGCCATTTACCGGCACGCAGGGCGTTGGCTTCTGCGACAAGGTTGCGGGTCGCGGCCATGATCAGCGCCCAGGTCAGTTCCGGCGCGGCGTGTTTGTAGCTGTCGGTACCGCTGACCTGAATGCCGAGGGCGGCTGCGGCTTTGAGGTCGAGCGCGGCGTTGCGCATGCTGCCGGTGACCAGCAGTTTGAGCTTCGGCAGCCGCCGCAGCAGATCCTCATCGAACCGGGTGCGCTCGCGCATCACGCAGATCACTTCAAACTCACCCAGGCGTGCCGCCAGCGTCTCGTTGTCGGCCGGGTAATCATGGATAAAATCAACCTGGCCAATGGCGTCCAGCGCCGACCAGTCCACGACATTGCGCGCCACATCCTGCCAGTCATCGATCACCGCAATCTGCACAGCCATCAGCCTTACCTCATCAACGAACGGGGTTGGTTTTGTTCAGCCAGGCGAGCAGGGCCTGGTGAAATTTTTCCGGTTCTTCCATCTGTGGCGCGTGGCCCATGCCGGGGAATTCGACCAGTGTCGACCGGGGAATCAGCTTCGCCACCTGTTTGCCGAGCACGTCGTAGTGACCGATTTTCGCCTTGACCTCGGGCGAAGCGATGTCGCTGCCGATGGCCGTGGTGTCGGACGTGCCGATCAGCAACAGCGTCGGCATCTTCAGGTCCTTGAACTCGTAGTACACCGGCTGGGTGAAGATCATGTCGTAGATCAGTGCCGAGTTCCACGCCACTTGCTGATGTCCCGGCCCTTTATTGAGGCCGGCGAGCATGTCCACCCAGCGATCGAATTCGGGTTTCCAGCGACCGCCGTAGTAGGTGTTGCGTTCATAGGTGCGGATGCCGTCGGCGGTCAGTTTCAGCTCACGTTCGTACCATTGATCCACCGTGCGATAGGGCACGCCGAGGTCTTTCCAGTCTTCGAGGCCGATGGGATTGACCAGGGCCAGTTGTTCAACCTGCTCGGGATATTGCAGTGCATAACGGGTCGCGAGCATGCCGCCGGTGGAATGTCCGAGCAGGGTCGCTTTCTGGATGCCGAGGGCTTTGAGCAGTTGCTGGGTGTTGGTCGCCAGCTGCTGGAAGCTGTACTGGTAGTTGTCCGGTTTGCTGGAGGTGCAGAAGCCGATCTGGTCCGGGGCAATGACCCGATAACCGGCGTCGCTCAAGGCCTTGATCGACGTGTCCCAGGTGGCGCCGCAGAAATTCTTGCCGTGCATGAGCACGATGCTGCGTCCGTTGGCCTTGCCATGGGCGGCGACGTCCATGTAGCCCATTTGCAGGGATTTGCCCTGGGACTCAAAGGCGAAATGCTTGACCGTGTAGGGATACTCGAAGCCTTGCAGCTCCGGCCCGTACTCGGGGCCTTCGGCAGCGATGACGGGCAGTGCGGCGGTCAGCAGCAGGCTGGGTAGCCAACGGGAGCGGGCGAGGGGCATGGGTAGACTCCACAGGAAATCGACCGATGCTGGATCGGCCTGATTAGGGCGACATTAAACACAGGCAATCGCGGCGAATGATCGTTCAACTCATCCAGCCCAGGGTCGCCAGGGCCAGTACGCCATAACGGGCGCCTTTGGCGAGGGTTACGATCACAAGGAAACGCCCTAGCGGCTCGCGCATCACCCCAGCGACCAGCGTCAGCGGATCACCGATAACGGGCACCCAACTCAGCAACAGTGACCAATGGCCGTAGCGCTGATAATGACCCCGGGCCTTTTCCAGATGCTGCGGGCTGACCGGAAACCAGCGCCGGTCGCGGAACCGCTCGATACCGCGCCCCAGCCACCAGTTCAGCAGCGAGCCGAGGACATTGCCCAGGGTCGCGACCGCCAGCAGCGACCAGAGCCAATACTGCTCGCTGAGCAACAACCCCACCAGCAGGGCTTCGGATTGCAACGGCAACAGGGTCGCCGCACCGAACGCGGCGAAGAACAGGCCGATATACGCACCGAACATCAATGGGCAGCGTAGTCCGCCACCACCACATCAGTGCCGTCCTTTTTCAGGCCGATCACCTGATAAGCATCGCTCATGCCGTCCATTTCCATGCCCGGCGAACCCATCGGCATCCCGGGGGCCGCCACACCCAACAGGTCATCGCGCTTGCTCAGGGCCAGCACCTGATCGGCCGGGACATGGCCTTCGACGAATTTACCGTTGATCAAACCGGTGTGGCAGGACGCCAGACGCGGTGGCACGCCGTGCTGTTGCTTGAATTCGCTCATGTTGGCTTCAACGTGATCCTCGACCTTGAAGCCGTTGGCCTCCAGGTGGCTGATCCACTTTTTGCAGCAGCCGCAGTTGGCGTCGCGGTGGACTTCGATCGGGATCAGGTCGGCGGCCTGGGCCAGGGAAGAAATGAACAGGGCGCTCAGGGCGACCAGACGCAGGTGGGTTCGCATGGGAAATATCTCGACTCGGATGGCGGTCAAAAAAAGAGCCATTTTGACTGCTTTAGCCAACGACGAGGCAGGAGATTGTTTCGAAGTGATACAGGTGTTGCCATGCTGTTGTGGCGAGGGAGCTTGCTCCCGCTCACCTGCGCAGCAGGCGCAAACCAGGTTGCGCGAATTAACAACTAGCACCGTGTTGAATGTTAAAGGGGGCCGCTTCGCAGCCCAGCGGGAGCAAGCTCCCTCGCCACAGGGAGCTGCGTTCTCAAGTCAGCGGACTTTGAAGCGTCCCATGATCGCGCTGACGCGTGTGTTGGCCTCCAGCAACTGCCGAGTATTCAGCTCGCTCGCCTGACCGCTTTTCACCAGTTCATCCACCATGTGGCGGATTTGCACCATGCTGCGGTTGATCTCTTCGGTCACGGCACTTTGCTGTTCGGCGGCGGTGGCGATCTGGGTGCTGAGGCTGTTGATGTGGCTGACGGAGCCGGCCATTTCATCCAGCCCGGTGTTGACCCGCGCTGTGGCATCGGCCGCCGATTGGCAGCTGGCCTGAGTGTTTTCCATCGCGCTGACCGACGAGCTCACGCCCTGGGTCAGGCGTGTGAGCATCTCGTTGATTTCCGAGGTGCTGGCCTGGGTGCGGGCGGCGAGGGCGCGGACTTCATCGGCCACCACCGCAAAACCGCGTCCCTGCTCACCGGCGCGGGCCGCTTCAATCGCCGCGTTGAGGGCCAGCAGGTTGGTTTGCCCGGCGATGGCGCCGATCACCCCGAGAATCTCGGTGATGCGTTGGGCGTCCTGTTGCATGCTTTCGACTTTGTGGGTGGCGCTGGCCACTTCGTCGATCAGCGCGATCACACTGCTGGAGGCTTCGCCCACGACCACCCGCGAACGGTCGGCGTTTTCGTTGGCGCGTTGGGTAAATGCAGCGGTTTCAGCCGCATTTTGCGCAACGCTTTCGGCGGTCGAACTCATTTCGGTGATCGCGGTGACGGTCTGATCGGTTTCCGAAGCGTGACGCACCAGAATCTGGCTGGTGTGCGCGGACGTGCGTTGCAGGTTATCGAGGCTGGACGCCATGGCTCCGGTAGCCTGGGTGACTTCGCCGATCATGTTCTGCAGGTACGCGATGAAGGCGTTGACCGAGTGGCCGATGGCGCCCAGTTCATCTTCGGCGCGGATGGTGATGCGTTTGGTCAGGTCGGCGTCACCGGCAGACAGCGCGTCGATATTGGCCTTCAGGGCTTTCATGCGCTGTACCAACTGGCGGATCGCGTAGATTTGCAGCAACACCAGCAGGATCACCATCGGAATCTGCAGCAGGCTCAGCGTGCTGAGCACGTCGTCGCGCTGGGCGGTGATCAGTTTGGTCGGCAGTGCGGTGGCAAGAAACCACGGCGTGCCTTCGATCGGGCGCATGAAGAAAGTGCTGGATTCACCGTTGTTGTCGAACTCGACGCGCTGCGACCGATCACGGTTTTGCAGGCCAGCCTTAACTTGACTGGCGAAGGGTGAGTTGCCGGCCAGTTCACTGATGTTCTTCAGCACGATCGGCCCGCTGATGCGCGAGCTGTTGCTGATGATCTTGCCGTCGGCCTCGATGATCAGCATTTCGGCGCCGAGGTCTTTTTCCTTGCGCGCCACCAGATCGTTGAAGAAACCCAGGGTCACGTCGATGGTCGACACGCCGTACGCCGCGCCGTTTTTCTGAATGGCCATGGCGCAATTGGTGCGTGGCTCGGCGCTGGCGTCATCTTTATAGGCCGCCGCCCAGGCGCATTGTCCGCGCGGGGTTTGCATGCCGCCCTTGTACCAGGTCTGGTCGTAATAGTTGGGCGCGGCGTCGCTGTTCCAGAAGGTGTTCACCGCCAGCTTGCCCGAGGCATCGCGGTGCCAGAAGGTGCTGAATTTGTTGCGCCCGGCTTCACGCTGGCCGGGCAGGGGCCAGATGCCGCCGCCGAAGACTTTCAGTTCCCCGTACTGATCGACCAGCCCCGGCAGAACGGTGTCGATGGCGGCGCTGTCGAGCAGAGGAATGGTCTGGGTGATGCTGCGCTGTTGCGCCTGAACCTTGTTCAGTTCACCCTGGATTTGCTCGGCGACTTCAGCGATGCGATTGAGGGCTACTTGTTCTTCGGTGTGGCGCAGTTTCGGCGCGACCAACTGGCTGATCCCGACCACCGTGAGAATGGACAGCAGCAGAATGAACAGGACCAGAAACAGTGTGTAGCGAGCCTGAATGGTGCGGAATGCGGGCATGGAGCCGGGTCCTTTTTAGCAGCGTTCTTATTGGAGTATTTTTCGGCGCTTCAAAGGGCTATCGGCCTGCAGATGTCGAGCTTTAGGTACGATCGTGCAAGGTTGGGGCGAATTGACGAGCGGTAGAGGGTACTGGCCCGTTCAGGTAACCGAACGGGCCAGTCGCAGATCAACGGTCAAGCAACTTCATGACTTCTTCGGGGTAGCGCAAACCGGCCGTGGCATTCGCCGGAAAGATCGCTTCCAGTGCGAGCAACTCTTCGCGACTGAGTTTTACGTCCAGCGCCGCCACGTTCTCTTCCAGATACCTGCGCTGTTTGGTCCCCGGAATCGGGATCAGGTATTCACCCTGAGCCAGCACCCACGCCAGTGCAAGTTGGCCCGCCGTCACGCCTTTTTCTGCCGCCAGGTCCTGAACCTGCTGCACCAGCAATAGGTTTTTTGCGAAGTTGTCGCCCTGGAACCGTGGACTGAAACGACGGTAGTCGTCTGCCGCAAAATCATCCGCGCTTTTCAGTGCGCCGGTCAGAAACCCCCGACCCAATGGGCTGTAAGGCACAAAGGCGATACCCAGCCGCTGACACGCGGCCAGACAGCCGTTTTCTTCCTGGTCACGGCTCCACAACGAGTATTCGCTTTGCAGCGCACTGATCGGATGGACCTTGTTCGCCCGTTCCAGCGTTGCCGCCGAAGCCTCGCTCATTCCCAGGTAACGCACCTTGCCGGCCTTTACCAGACCGGCCATGGCGCCGATGGTTTCCTCGATGGCCACTTGCGGGTCGATACGGTGCTGGTAATACAAGTCCAGTGTGTCGACACCGAGGCGCTTGAGGGTGCCGTCGATTGAGGCGCGAATGTAGTCCGGTCGGCCGTTAACCCCGCGGGCCGTTGAATCTCCCGGATCGCGGACGATGCCGAACTTGCTCGCCAGAAACACTTGATCGCGCTTGCCGGCGATGGCCTTGCCGATCAGCTCCTCATTGGTATGCGGGCCGTACATGTCGGCGGTGTCGAGCAGGTTGATGCCCAACTCCAGCGCCCGGTGCAGGGTGGCCGTGGCCTCGCGGGTGTCGACGCCCGTCGTGTAGAAATCGGTCATGCCCATGCAGCCCAGACCGATTGCACTGACCTGTGGACCGTTCTTGCCCAGTTGACGTGTTTGCATGAAATCAGCTCCCTGTGATGTGAAGCCCATTGTCAGTCTCGACAGAAATGAGATAAACCGGTTAAAACTGCTATCACTATTCGTTATTTCTAAATAATCAGTCGGTGCAAAAAACAATGGACCGTTTCAACGCCATGCGCGTGTTCACCCGAATCGTCGAACTGGGCGGCTTTGCCAAGGCGGCAGACAGTCTGCAAATTCCCCGTGCGTCGGTGACCATTCTGATCAAGCAGCTGGAAAGCCATCTGGGGGTGCAACTGCTGCAACGCACCACGCGGCAGATCAGCCTGACCCTCGACGGCGCCGCCTATTACCCTCGTTGCGTGCGGTTGCTGGCGGACCTTGAGGAAACCGAAGCGGTGTTCTCCGCCGCGCGGCACAACCCCAAAGGTCTGTTGCGCGTGGACATGCCCGCGGGCATAGGGCGTTTGGTGGTGATCCCGGCATTGCCGCAATTCACCGCTCGCTATCCCTTGATCGAAGTGGAAATCGGTTTGAATGACCGGCCTGTCGACCTGATTCGCGAAGGTGTCGATTGCGTGTTGCGCGGCGGCGCGTCTCTCGATGACTCATTGGTGGCGCGGCCGCTGGTGATGCTGGACCAGGTCACCTGCGCCAGCCCCGATTATTTGCAGCGCCATGACACGCCACAGGGTTTGGCCGATCTGGCGGGGCATCAAATGGTGGAGTACGTCGCCAGCAACGGCAAACGCTACGGGCTGGAATTTGTCGTCGATGGCCAGCTACAGCCGGTCAATCTGCCCAGGCATGTCTCGGTCAACAGTGCCGATGGTTATCTGGCGGCGTGCGAGGCCGGGTATGGGTTGGTGCAGGCGCCGTACTATCACGTGGCCCGGCGTATCAGGGAGGGTGGTTTGATCGAGGTGCTGAGGGAAGTGCCGCCACCGGGGATGCCGTTGACGGCGCTTTATCCTCCTCACCGTCAGTTGTCGCGGCGGGTACGGGTGTTCGTTGACTGGATGATCGAGCTTTGCGCGCAGCCGGGAAATGACTTTTTCAGGGATCAGTCCGCTCGCTGAAAAACCTCAGCGATGCTGGTAGTAACCGGGTCCGCCACGGCCGTCGTAATGGTGGCCGCCGTGCCAGCCGCCGTGGGGGAAAATAATGCAGCCGCTCAGGGAAAGCAGGGCAAGCAGGGGAATCAGCAGTGTGATTCGACGGAACATTTCAAAATCCTCATGGTTATCGCCGCTATGAAGCCAAAAGGCTTCATCGGCTGTAACATGAGACCCCGTTTGCAACGCCGCATCCCCGAAAAACGGTAGGGGCTTGGCATGCATCCGGATACAAACCGGATACATTTTTCAGGTTAACGTTCAGGCTTATGTTTAAGCTTTTTGTTTAAGGAAAAGGGCAATGACCCAGTCGCAACGTTTGAAATACTCGATTCTGATCTCCCTGGTGGTGCTGGGGATCATGTTTGGCCTTTCGTATTTGCAGAATGCCGGGGTCATCAGCGAAAAGCTGTTTCAGTACATCGCCATTGGCGTGGCGGTGATCGTGGTGGTGATCAATGGCGTGATGCGCCGCAAGGTCAAACCCTGAACGACGCCCGCCGACAGGATTACTCGCCGTGCAGAATGGCGGCAGCCTGCGGATGCAGGCTGTAGCTCTTGTCCGCGTTCAGCGTAATCACGCCTTCGCTGCACAAGCGCTTCAACACTTCGCGCACACTGAGAAAGGACAGGGGAATATCCAGGTCCAGCAAGTGGCTGTGCACACCACGTACTCCGAGACTGCGGTCGCTGTCGGCGGCGGTCAGCAAGGCATCGATGACTTTCAGGCGGATCAGACTGGTGCGCAGGCCAAAGCTCTTGAGCAGAACCCTGATCCTTTCGTTGCCGTTGCGTTCGGTCCGTTGAGTGAACAGGCCCGAGCCCATGGAAGTGCCCATTGGTGCAGTGCTACCGTCCGTTGGCAGTTGCGAGTTGTACATGCAAAAACTCCTTTTCAGAGCCTGAACCGGAAAAATGTGTTGGGTGCTCTTACTCAATAAGACGTACGAGCGACTCAAATCATGAAGGCTCAGATGTAGAAATTTTGTCGCCATCACGTCAGAAGCTTGTAAACCCCCGCAGAAACGCCCCTTGGCGCCCTAAATTTTTCTCCTGAATTTCGTTCTCTTGTAGGAGCAAGGCTTGCCCGCGAAGAGGGAGTACCGGCCAACATAAGTGTTGACTGACACACCCCCTTCGCGGGCAAGCCTTGCTCCTACAAGGGCGATTTGCGTGTTTATTCGATCAGGAGCGAGCGTGATTATTACCAGGCAATTAACCCGATTGAGCCTTGCCGGTGTGTTAGTGGGTTTGAGTCTTGCGGCAAACGCACGCAACCAGCCGGACCAGGCGACGGCCGATATCCGTCGGACCAGCTTCGGCGTGCCGCACATTCGCGCTGAAAACGAGCGTGGTCTCGGTTATGGCATCGGCTACGCCTACGCTCAGGATAATCTGTGCCTGCTGGCCAATGAGATCACCACGGTGAACGGCGAACGTTCACGGTATTTTGGCCCGGAGCAGTTCACGGTCGAAGAGCGCGAAAACCAGGTCAGCGACGTCTTTTTCAACTGGCTGAATACGCCGCAGGCCGTCTCCGCGTTCTGGCAGGCACAAACGCCGGAAGTCCGCGACCTGATGGAAGGGTATGTGGCGGGTTACAACCGTTCGCTGGCGGAACGTCGCGCGCAAGGTTTGCCGCAACAATGCCAGGGTGAGTGGGTGCGGGACATTACCGCACAGGACCTGGTCAAGTTGACCCGTCGCCTGCTGGTCGAAGGGGGCGTCGGGCAGTTTGCCGAAGCACTGGCCGGCGCCACGCCACCCAAAGCCGTCGCTCGAAACGCAAATGCGTCCGCGTCGTTCCAGGTTGCCGATGTGCGCAGGCAGCGCTTCGCCCTCGATCGCGGCAGCAACGCCATCGCCGTAGGCAGCGAACGCTCGTTCAATGGCCGAGGCATGTTGCTGGCCAACCCGCATTTCCCTTGGGTCGGCGGGATGCGCTTCTATCAGATGCACCTGACCATTCCCGGCAAACTGGACGTGATGGGCGCCGCGTTGCCCGGCCTGCCGATGATCAACATTGGCTTCAACCAACACCTGGCCTGGACCCACACCGTGGACTCGTCCAAGCATTTCACCCTGTATCGCCTGCAACTCGATCCGAAGGATCCGACCCGCTATCTGCTCGACGGCAAGTCGTTGCCGATGAAGCAGCAAACCGTGACCGTGAACGTGAAACAGCCTGACGGGCAGACCCGCGCGGTTTCGCACGTGGTCTACAGCTCGCAGTTCGGCCCGATTGTGCAATGGCCTGGAAAACTCGATTGGGATAACCAGTTCGCCTACAGCCTGCGCGACGCCAACCTCGATAACGACCGGGTGCTGCAGCAGTGGTACGCGATGAACCGCGCGGTCAGCCTCGAGGAATTGCAGGCGTCGGTCCACAAGATCCAGGGCATCCCGTGGGTCAACACCCTGGCGGCGGACGATCAGGGCCAGACGCTGTACATGAACCTGTCGGTGGTGCCAAACGTCAACGCCGACAAACTGGCCCAATGCAGCGATCCGCGGGCCGGGCTGGAACTGATCGTGCTCGACGGTTCCAACAGCGCCTGTGCCTGGGACATCGACCCGGCGGCGGCGCAAAAAGGCATCTATGCGTCGGACAAGTTGCCACAACTGTTGCGCAAAGACTTCGTGCAGCACTCCAACGATTCGGCGTGGATGGCCAACCCGGCGCAGCCGCTTACCGGTTTTTCGCCGCTGATCAGCCAGGACGGTCAGCCATTGGGCCTGCGTTCACGCTTTGCCCTGGATCGCCTCGGCACATTGAACAAGGCCGGCCCGATCGGCGCGGCGGATCTGCAACGGATGGTGATGGACGATCAGGTGTATCAGGCGGCGCAAGTCATGCCGGACCTGCTGCAATTCTGCGCAGCAGACCTGGGCGCCGATGCGCCGGCGCTCACACCGCTGTGTGCCAGCCTGAAGGTCTGGGATCGCAGTGCGAATCTGGACAGCGGACTTGGGTTTGTCCATTTCCAGAACGTCATGGAATCGCTGCAGGAAACGCCTGATGTCTGGCGGGTTGCGTTCGATCCGAAAGATCCGCAACACACCCCGCGCGGCCTGGCGGTTGATCGACCGGAGGTTGCGAAGGCCTTGCGCGAAGCGATGCTGGCGTCAGTGGAACGGGTCAACAAATCGGGGCTCAAGACCGACAGCCGCTGGGGCGATATCCAGGTGGTGAGCAGCGGCGGTCAGCAGACGCCGATTCACGGCGGACCAGGCACGCTGGGCGTCTACAACGCCATCCAGAGTGTGCCAAGGACCGATGGCAAACGCGAAGTGGTCAGCGGCACCAGCTATTTGCAGGTGGTGACTTTCGATGAGAAGGGGCCGCAGGCCAAAGGGCTGCTGGCGTTTTCGCTGTCCAGCGACCCAGCGTCGAAATATGCCAATGACCAGACCGTGGCGTTTTCGAAGAAGCAGTTAAGTGTGTTGCCGTTCACCGAACAGCAGATCACTTCGGACCCGCAGTATCAGGCGCAGACGATCCGTGAACAGGATGAAAAAGCCGGGAAGGTGGCCAAAAAGTAAAACGAAGCTTGATTGAATGAAAAAGAAGGCCGCACCCCGCAAGGGTGGCGGCCTTTTCAGCTTTTCGGGGTTTGTTGCGGAATCGAGTTGAGGACCGGATTACCGTCCTTGTTGCGAGTCAGGTAGACCGGCAGCACCCTGGGCAGCGTCGCCACCAGGTTGTGGAGTTCCTTGATGTTGTAGATGCCGCCCAGGCGAATCGCGCCGGTGCTGTTGTCGGCCACCATCACGGGATTTTCCAGATAGCGATTGATCAAGGGCAGGGCTTCGGACAACGCCAGGTCATCGAGCACCAGTTTGCCGTGGCGCCAGGCCAGTGACGTGTCATTGGCGTAGGTCTGGCTGATTTGCGGCGTGAAGTCGCCGTGTTTATAGCGCGCCTGCATCGACGGCCCCAGACGCAGACCGTCACCCGGCAGGTCATCGTTGCTGCTGACCAGCACCGAACCTTCAATCAGGTTCACGCGCACCTGATCCTCATACATCCAGACGTTGAATTTGGTCCCGGTGACCCGAATCCTGCCGTCCGCCGCTTTGACGATAAACGGGTGGGTGGTGTCGTGGCTGACACTGAAAAACGCTTCGCCCTTATCCAGCGTAACCCGGCGCTGGTCCTTGTAATTGCTGAAGGTCAGCTCGGTGCCCAGGTTCAGTTCGACCTGGCTACCATCACTCAGGGTGACCTGACGGGTCGTATTGCTGGCTTCGAAATGCTGGTACGAATTGGGCAGCAAGCCCAGGTTCCAGCCGCTGTACGCCGCCAGTGGCAACGCCAGGGCGCACACGGCGGCGGCAATGCCGAAGGTGCGCCAAGGCGTTGCTGGCTTGGCGCGTGTGATGGGTACGACGGTCTCAAGGCGCGGCAGATCTTCCGCGACTTCCCAGATCTCCAGCATCGCCTCGTACTCGAACGCATGCAGCGGGTGCGCGTCCCGCCACTGCTCGAAGGCTTGCCGCTCTTGCGCGGTGCAGTCGCTGGCGTGCAGACGCATGCACCAATGCGCAGCGGCATCGGTGATGGCGTCATAGTCGGCTTGTGAGAACGGGCTGTCGGTCATTGACTCATCCTGATTTCCTGCATTCTACCCTTGAGAGGAAGTCTGCGAGAACAGCCGTCATGGCATTTACCCATCAAACACGCGTTTATTTTTTACCAAAAGGCTGAGAAAAACCCCGGCCCCGCCAGACAGTATCCATAAACAAGGTGAAAAACAGTGAGGCGCAGGTCCAGGATCTGCGCTTTTTTTTGTTACCGTTCAGTTGTTTGAGGTGGACGCTACGACGACAGGATCCAATTGTCGTCCCATTTCGCAGATCAGGAGCGCGACCGAGTCGGCGTTGTGCAAAATGACATCGATACGAGAAGTCGAATCGACGCGACTCAAGAACGCGTTCCGTGCGTCATTCATCGTCCGGGCTTTCGTCAGCTTCAGGATTTCCCTGCCCACATGATCCAGCCCTGTAATCGAGTCCAGACTGACCCATGAGCTCAACGTACTGTTCCAGTGAGCGAATAGTTCCTCTCTGGGGGATTCCAGAGACAGTGCCATACGCTGAAAGTCGATTTGTGACTGTTTCATGGCTGCACCGTAAGCAGTGATAGGGCTGACGAGATCGCTGAACGGCCGTCTCGCTTCAACGTACGCGATGTCCAGGGCTTTTGAATAAAGGTGAGCGAACTCATGAATCAGACAGGCTGCCTGTCCATGGCCATCGACATTGAAGGGTTCGCTCAGACAGGATTTGTACCAGTCGAGTTCTTGATCGAAAAAATGTTCTGTGAAATGCACTTTTTTTTCTGAATCTTTGTCCACCACGAACGCCATTGTCTTGGAGGCATCGTATCTGTTCGAACCGACGACGAAGCGGTCAGTGTTCATCAGGTTTTCGGCGGGATCCACCAGCGCATTACAGATAGGAACGATGGCCTGTTTGATTTTGTCGAGAAGGGCGGTGTCGACGCTGTCGACATCGAAAAAACGCTTCAGAAAGGTATCAAGTCGTGTGCCGGGGAGCAGTTTTCTGAGCTGCGCGAGGTTGTGCAAACTGTTGAAGGCGTAAAAACGACTAATGTCGATAGCCTGCACGATCATCCGGGCTTTTTCCGGATAATGGGTACGAATCGCTTCCATGCCCCGCGCCTCGATATTCAGGATCTGGCGCGCGTGGTAGTTGCTCGTATAGTGATTGTGTAGTGTCGACAGGGCTTTGCCGTAATGCACGGTATACAAGTCAGGGTCGACGACCAGTTGCGGGGTCGATGTTTTCAGCAGCGACGGCCCGCTCTCTTTGTCATTGCGGACTTGCCACACCACCCCTGGTTTTTCAACTTGATAGACCTTCCCGGCGATGGGGGCATAGCGTTTTTTACTGACAGAATCGAGGTAGGTGCCATTGGCGGGGTCCTTTTTCAGGTCTTTCAACGCCACTGTGGTCGCCTCGAAGGGCTGCAACGCGGTTCGTCCCGCCCCGGTAGGTCGTACCTGTGACCATTGCGGGTCGACCACGGGCGTCTCGACCGGCGCCGTGTCGGAAGCCGCCTGCGCAGCAATAGTGGACTCTTCCAGCGACAGTTTGCCCAGCGTCAACATTTGTGCGCCACCCGCAATAAAAGCCTGCAACGCGCGTTTCCAATGGTGATCCTGCAGATTTTCCGCGGAATCCTTGAAGTCTTTGTAGGCTTGCCACAAAAACTGGACGTAAGCGAGTTTGCCAGGCAATAGGCCGGTGATCAGTCTGATGCCCGAGCTGAATAGCTGTTTGACAGTTTCCCAGTCCGCCTGGCCGGTGGTTTCGGACTGACTGCCGAGCATCTGCGACAGCAGGCGGGTGTTGTCGGTGAACAGCTGCGTCATCAGATTACCGCCGATAGGCGTGGTGCCAAGGGTGACTTCACTCAGCTGACCGACGCTGTTCTTGAACAGGTTGTTGAACGATGCCCGTTCGCTCTCCGGCAGGCGACGAACAATCAAATCCTGGAGTGCTCCCGGCGTATTGATCGCCGCGACGACAGCCGCCTCATTCGCGAATTCGGTGAACACCGAACCTGTGTGATAGGGCGTGTACAGAATGAGTGGCCCGTGTTTTCCGTCCCCCGGGCCGATCAGGTACAGGCCCAGCGTTTTGACGGCGGAGGCACCGGCCGTCTTGATCAGTTCCAGGGGCTTTGCGATGGCGTGAGCACCGGAAACCGTGGCCCGGGCGATGGCATCCGGCATGTCCAGCACCTGGCTGATCAGGTCGAAAGCACCGGCGGACAGCAGTTGTTGCAGCTTCAGCGCGTGGGCGTGTTGCAGCAATTGCCAAGGTAGTTGCTGAACAAATCGCAGTTCTCGGGTGACGGCATCGCGACCTGAAAAGGTGTCTGTCAGACGTTTTCCAAAGCCTTGTCGGATGTCCAGTGAGAGCAACAGCTGTTTGACGGCGGTCTGGTTCAGTCCTTCGGGGATGGTTTGAAGGGTCTTCGAAGCGATGCTGAATCCGGTGCCTTGAGCGATGTTGATGTGGTTCAAGGCGAAATCGGTCAGGGTTTGCGCTGGCCCTGCCAGTGCCAGATGGGGCGTGATCTCGATCATGTCCGGATCAAGGGATTTGCCAGGGAAACGGGCTGTCAGCAGCGTCTTGAGTGTTTGACGAGCGTACTCCTCCAGCGTTTGCATGCCGTGCAGGTAGTCCTTGTCGTCAATGACGTTTTTGCGGTACTGCTCCAGCAATTCGATGTGCAACTGTTGTTCTTCGACCGGAGCGATGCCTAACCACGCCGGCAGGGACTGCTGCTGGGTGATGGCGGAGGCGATCGAAGAGGCTCTGCGCAAGTTGCAGTCGATGACTGTTTGCGTCAGCTGTTTGAGTGCCTTGTTTTGTTGTATGTCGCTCAGCTTCAGCGTTCGCACGTACTCGCAACGGCCCAGAAAGTGGTCAATGGCGGATTGCGCAAAGTGCTGCAAAACATTGCCTTCGATCAGTTGCAGTCTGTTGAGCGAATAGCGACGGTGGAACAGGCGCTGAGCGGGGGTCAGGTTCTCCAGTAGCTCCAGGCGTTTTTGGGGGGCGAGCAGGCGCTGGTTCAGGTGGCTCCGTACGCTGGCGACCGAATTAAAGACCTCCAGGCCGACCGCTGGCGTCCATAGAATGGCGCGCCCGGAATGCTGGGCATCAAGCCCGCCACGCTCGGTCAACAGGATGCAATTGGCCAGGGGCAGAGCGTCCTGCCGGCCGGAGCACGCAAGGACCAGTGAAAAGGCGTCCGGGCGGAATCCCCTGACGGCAAGGCGACTTTTACGATCCGCCCGGTCCGGATTGAAGACCGTATCGACGATCAACCAATCAGTGTTTCGCAGTGTGCCACCGAGCTCCCGGAGGGTGGCTTCACCCCGCACGCCAACGGAAAAGGCATGGGCCAGGCGGGGTTTCATGTTTTTCAGATACACCTGTTGTAACGCCTGAGCCTTGATGGGTTGCGCCGCAAACTCCGTGCGGATTGGCGATTCGACATCGCGAAAGGTATTCACAAAACCCGCAGCCGTATCGGCCAGCACCATGGACGATTGTTTGCCCGACAAGGCGGGGCGGGTGCTCCAGCGACCTTGAGCCTCCAGCGTCAGCAGGTGTTCGCCGATCATGGCGCGTATGTCCAGCGCCTTGTCGAAAAAGGCCTGGATGTCCACCGAGCCGTCGCTGTAACGGAACACCTGGAAGGCGTAGTCCAGGTTTTGCAGCTGTTTGCCGATGATCGCTTCGAAGAGTGTCTCGAACACCGAACCCGAAACCACGGCTCCGGAGACTTGAGGCTGATGGAAACCGATGAAGCGGGCGCGCTCCTCCAGACTCAGGAGGTCATAGAGCTCGTCGTCGTGACCGGCCACTGTGGATTTGTGCTCAAGGATGTCCTTCAGGTTCTGGTAGTCCTTCAACACCAGTAGCCCTTTGGTGGGGGTATAGAGAAAGGCGTTGGAGCTGTCCTGGTTGATCATCAATGAACCGGCGAGTTCGACATAGTTGGCCTGGTACTCCCAGAGACGCACGGTTTCCAGGGTCAGTGTCGCAGAGGTTCCCGGCGTCGAGTCAATCATCGGGTGCAAGGCGCGGCTTTGTTCCGGGCTGATGATTTCGGCCTCGCGTTTAAGCAGCAGCTCTGCTCGTGCCTTTTCGCGAATGGTCCGCGAAAAGAACGCCCGGCGCGTGGCGCCATCGGTACTCGCCTCGTTCCAGTAATTTTGCAATTGCCGCGAAAGTTGGCTGATCAAGTCGTCGGCAGCGGTCTTGATGGCTGTTTCCCAGTGCCGCTGGTCATTGGTCTGCGCCACTCTTTTCGGATGAGTAAACTCAGGGTTCAGCCCGGTCGGCCATCGCTGATGGCGGTAGTACGACAACACCGCTTGGCTCAGGGACATGGAATTGATCCAGCGTCGGGACGTGGAACTGTTCGAATGGTCGGCGCCGGAGGCTGTTTCAGCATAAAAATTGACCTGTGTTTGCCGCTGGTCCAGCCCTGGAAAATTCGCTTTCAGCAACCCTTCAAGCACCGAGTCGAGCAGTGCAGTGAGCGTGGGCAGCTTTTTCAATTCATCAACCATCGCCTGAGCGTTGGTGTGCTGGTTGGTTTCGATGACCGTGCGCTGATCTTCGAAGACGTCCCCGTCGATGGTCTTGAAGGTCACCTCGATGTCGGTGGCCACCGCCATCGTTTTGCGCGCAGACAACGACATGAATAGCAGTAAGTCGTCATCTTCCTTTGTGTTTTTGAGTTGGTTCTTGACGTGCTCCTTCAGTGAGGCACGGCTATCGAATTTTTTTATGCCTGCGTACG
This sequence comes from Pseudomonas hormoni, assembly GCF_018502625.1. Lineage (NCBI taxonomy): Bacteria > Pseudomonadati > Pseudomonadota > Gammaproteobacteria > Pseudomonadales > Pseudomonadaceae > Pseudomonas > Pseudomonas hormoni. The sequence goes on along the minus strand of NZ_CP075566.1, from coordinate 2,608,342 downwards.
GCGTGTAGAGAATTTCGCCCCTGTCATCCGGCGTGGCGCTCAACACAAAACAGCCTGCCAGGGGAAGGGACAGTTCGCCGGTCGTGACCAGGATTTTTTCGGCGAGCATCGGCGGGCTCTGCTGATTGCGTAATGCATGGCTGGCCAGTTCCAGGTGGCTGAACCATTCAAAATCCTTGCGCGTCAGCCGATAGGTTTCACCAAGCTCAGTCCAGTGGCCCGGCGATTTCAAGGCTTGGGGGAATAGCAACGGGGGTGTGGATATAGACATTGTCGAATCTCATGCAGGGCGCAGCGGATAGCGCCGTCGGGTTGAGATTCGAGACTAAAAGCGGCGGGAGCATCAAAGGTGGTAGATAGTTAACGCACGGTCTGCCGATGGCTGTGAGCACAGCTTCATCCGAAAGGTTGACAGACGGCTGGTTGCGCATGGTTAATCAGCGGGTATTCATACGCTGTTGCCCCCTCCAATAATTAGTCTGGAGCTTCAGATGTCTGCGCCACACGAACATGTGTCTACTGCTGTCTCGCAAAACCTGTCCCTCGATGAGTTGACGGCATTGCTTGAGAAGATTTTCCTGCGTCACGGCACCTCGTCCGACGTCGCTCGGGTGCTGGCCGAAAACTGCGCCGGCGCCGAACGCGATGGTGCCCACAGTCATGGTGTGTTCCGCATTCCCGGTTATGTGTCGACGCTGAAGAGCGGTTGGGTCAATGGTCAGGCCGTGCCGGTGGTCGAGGACGTGGCGTCGGGTTTTGTCCGGGTCGACGCCGGCAACGGTTTCGCTCAACCGGCGCTCGCCGCTGCCCGCGCCTTGCTGGTGGAAAAGGCTCGCAGCGCCGGCATTGCGGTGCTGGCGATTCGTAACTCCCACCATTTTGCGGCGTTGTGGCCGGACGTCGAACCGTTCGCCTATGAAGGGCTGGTGGCATTGAGCGTGGTCAACAGCATGACCTGCGTGGTGCCGCACGGCGCCGATCGCCCGCTGTTCGGCACCAACCCGATTGCTTTCGCCGCCCCACGGGCCGACGGTGAGCCGATTGTCTTCGACCTGGCCACCAGCGCGATTGCCCATGGCGATGTGCAGATCGCCGCACGCAAGGGTGAGCGTTTGCCCGCGGGCATGGGCGTGGATGGCCTCGGTCAGCCGACCCAGGACCCAAAAGCGATTCTTGAAGGCGGGGCGTTGCTGCCGTTTGGCGGGCATAAAGGTTCGGCGTTGTCGATGATGGTGGAGCTGTTGGCGGCGGCGTTGACCGGCGGCAATTTTTCCTTCGAATTCGACTGGAAAAACCACCCCGGTGCCAAAACACCATGGACCGGCCAGTTGTTGATCGTGATCGATCCGAGCAAGGCCGCCGGGCAAAACTTTGCCGAGCGCAGTCAGGAGTTGGTGCGGCAGATGCACGGTGTGGGGCTTAAGCGGTTGCCCGGTGATCGACGCCACTATCAGCGGGCGAAATCGCAAGCGGGTGGCATCGCGCTGGATGCGGATACGCTGGCGAATTTGCGGGAATTGGCTGGGCTCTGATTTGTAGGAGCGAGCTTGCTCGCGATGGACGTTAACGAAAACGCGTGTTTACTGGAAAAACACGGCACTTTGGAGTCCATCGCGAGCAAGCTCGCTCCTACAAAAAGCGGATCAGTTTCAACGACAGAAAGCGGGGCCGTTTAACGACGCCCCAGCAACAACCCGACAACCAAACCGAAACCGGCGGAAATGGCCACGGTTTGCCATGGATGCCCGCCAATGTAGGTTTCAGTGGCTTCCACCGCCGGCAGGGTCCGGTCGCGAACGCTGGTGACCGAGTCCCGTGCCTGCTGGAGTTTCTGGGCGATTTGTCCGCGAAGCGTATCTGCTTCTTCACCGACCAGTGACGCACTGCTCTTGAGCAGTTTTTCCGACTCTTCGATCAGCGCCTGAAGTTCGCTGAAAGCCTGGTCCTTGATTTGGTCTTCGGCGACTTGTGCGGCAGTTTTCCGGGCCATTGGGTAACTCCTTGCAGGTTAATGGTTCAGTGAACAATGGAGTCTGCCGCGACTGAAAAAGTTGCAGCGACTTTTCGCGTAGACGCCCTCCTGTAGAAAAATCCAGCGCAGGACATTTCTTTCTACAGTGTAAGATGTCGCCTATTTACGCAGCAGGTAACTCCCCATGAGCTTCAATCTGGCCGACAAACCCCTTGCCGAGCGCGCGGCGCTTGAAGACGAGAAATCCCGTCTGTTCGAACTCTGGCAAAACAACCTGGGCAAAGCCAAGGGCGAAGCCGCACGGTTGTTCGGCGAGCGCGCCAAGCGCAAAGGCAAATGGGCCGAATGGGTCCGTTCCGAACTCGACGGCATGTCACCCCCGGAATTCGCGAACATGGTGCGCAGTGAAGTCAATCGGTTGATGGCGGCCAAGTAAGGCTGAACCTCACGCAAAAATCGCGACAATCGCCTCACGCACTTTCAACACCACCGGATCGAGCTGAGTGCTGGTGCGCCAGCCCAGTTCGATCGGGTAACGCGGCAACGCCAAAGGGCAGGGCAGTAGCGCCAGGCCGCTGAGCGCTGCAATGCTTCGGGCGGCATGCGCCGGAATGGTCGCCACCGCCTGACTGCCCTTGAGCAGATGCGGCAACGCTGCGAAATGCGTGGTCGAAGCGCAGACCCGCCGGCTCAGGCCCAACGCGGCCAACCCTTCGTCGGTGATCCCGATAAAGCCACCCGATGACACCAGAATATGTTCACGGGTGACGAACTCCTCAAGGCCTATGGTTTGCTGTCCCTCGACCAGACTGATCGGGTCAACCAGACACAGATAATCGCCTTCACCCAGCACCTGACGACTGAGCAACCGTTCGGCAAACCCGCCGGCCGTGATGGCCAGATCGATGCTGCGCTCCATCAACGCCTGCGCGACGATCTGACTGTGAGTCTGGCGGAAGATCAGCCGCAGCTTCGGCGCGCAGCGGGCGATTTCCTCGATCAAGCGACGTCCGTAGGCGATTTCGAAATCATCTGACAAACCGACCGTGACCGAACGGCCGTCGTAGTGATTGGCGGCCGGGTCGACCATCGCCAGGCTTTGGCGGCATTTGTTCAGTGCATCGCTGACCACCGGTTTCAACTGATTGGCCTTGAGCGTCGGCGCAAGACCTCGTCCCGTGCGTACGAACAATTGATCGCCGTACACCTCGCGCAGCCGGCGCAATGCCGCGCTGACCGCCGATTGCGTCACGCCCAGGCGCAACGCCGCACGGCTGGCGCTGGACTCTTCATGCAAGGCTTCGAAGATTTTGAGCAGGTTGAGATCGACGGTAGCGATATTCATCTGATTCATATCATTCAGCATTGGAAGGGGCTTTATTCATGATCCCGTGACGCCTGAGAATGAGCAACACCTGATGTGAACGGAGTGACCGCGATGCCCAAGTCAATCGTTGCTGCACTGCAAATCGGCGCCTTGCCCGGCGGCAAGGCTGAGACGCTGGAACAGATCCTCGCGTATGAAAACGCCATAGTCGAGTCAGGCGCGGCGCTGGTGGTCATGCCCGAAGCGTTGCTGGGCGGATACCCGAAAGGTGAAGGTTTTGGTACCCAACTGGGTTATCGACTGCCGGAAGGTCGTGAAGCCTTTGCCCATTATTTCGCCAACGCCGTCGATGTGCCTGGGGCGGAAACCGAAGCGCTGGCCGGGTTATCGGCGCGTACGGGCGCCAATCTTGTGATCGGTGTGATCGAGCGCGCCGGCAGCACGTTGTATTGCACCGCGCTGTATTTTGATCCGCAGGCCGGGCTGGTGGCGAAGCACCGCAAGCTGATGCCGACCGGTACTGAACGGCTGATCTGGGGCAAGGGCGATGGCTCGACGTTGCCGGTGATCGACAGCCAGGTCGGGCGGATCGGCGCGGTGGTGTGCTGGGAAAACATGATGCCGCTGCTGCGCACCGCGATGTACGCCAAAGGCGTGGAGGTGTGGTGCGCGCCAACGGTGGACGAGCGGGAGATGTGGCAAGTCAGCATGCGCCACATCGCCCATGAAGGCCGCTGCTTTGTGGTCAGCGCCTGTCAGGTTCAGGACTCGCCGCAAGCACTGGGCGTGGAGATCGCCAACTGGCCGGCGGACCGGCCGTTGATTGCCGGTGGCAGCGTCATCGTCGGGCCGATGGGCGATATTCTGGCCGGGCCGCTGCGTGGCGGTGCCGGTTTATTGACCGCTGAAATCGATACCGACGACCTGATCCGCGCACGTTACGACTTCGACGTCGTCGGCCACTATGCGCGCCCGGATGTGTTCGAGTTGACGGTGGATGAACGCGCCAAACCCGGTGTCCGATTCAACTCATAACCAAAACTGTGTGTGAGCTTTTGTGGCGAGGGAGCTTGCTCCCGCTGGGTCGCGAAGCGGCCCCAAAAGCTTTGCGACTGCTTCGCAGCCGAGCGGGAGCAAGCTCCCTCGCCACACAAGCTCGCCACCACATGGGATCTTCAGCGTTGTCTACTTACCAGGTGCCGGTGATCGCCCCCGGCAAACTGAGCTTGCCACTGTCTGTGAATCGCATCGTGCCAAACAAGCCGCCCGCCAGTTTGCCGCGCAAGACATAAGGCAGGTTGTTCAACGTTTGGGTCTGGCTCAGGCCCAGTGTCTGGCGCAGCACCGAGAACGCCGAAACGCTCACCGGCACGGTCAGCACTGTCTCGGAAAAGCGCGCAATCGAGCCCGACTGATCACTGACCCCGGAGGCGAGGGGCTGGCCGTTGACTGACAGGTCCAACGCCACACCGTTGTAGTCGATCGCGGTTTCATTGGGATTCTGCACGCGGATTTTCACGGCGAAACGCACTTCCATGTCCTGACTCTGCAACGGCTCGAAACCGACCACGTTGATGTTCAGCGGGTCGCGATTGGGCAACAGGGCGCAGGCGCTCAGGGACAATAAAAGGAGGGAAAGGACAACGGCGTGGACACTGCGCATGGACATGCTCTCTTGAAGAAAAGGCCGAACCACTCGTGGCTCGGCCTTGAGCGAGTCTAGCGGTTCAACTGTGCGACAACCGCAGGCGAGGCGGGTTCACCTTTGGCCGGCACATCCGGGTTTTCCATGACCTGGAGGATCGAGGCTTCCGGATCGAAATCGTCTTCTTCCAGCTCGATGAATTCCTCGGGCAGGAAGATATTCAGCACGATAGCGCACAACGCGCCGACGGTGATCGGTGATTCGAAGATGTTGTGCAGCGCTTTCGGCAACTCCCGCAGCACCTCCGGTACGGCCGCCACACCCAGGCCCATGCCCAGGGAAATCGCCACGATCAGCATGTTGCGCCGGTGCAGGCCGGCTTCGGCCAGGATCTTGATGCCGGCCACTGCTACAGTGCCGAACATCACCAGTTCAGCGCCACCGAGCACCGGTTTGGGCATCAGTTGCAGCACTGCGCCGATCATCGGGAACAACCCCAGCACCACCAGCAGACCTGCAATGAAAAACGCCACGTAACGGCTGGCCACGCCGGTCAGTTGAATCACGCCGTTGTTCTGCGCGAAGGTCACCATAGGCATGCTGTTGAACACTGCCGCCATGGCCGAGTTGAGACCGTCGGCGAGCAGACCGGACTTGATCCGGCGGATGTAGATCGGGCCTTTGACCGGCTGCCGGGAAATCATCGAGTTGGCGGTCAGATCACCGGCAGCCTCCAGCGGCGACACCAGGAAAATCACCGCCACCGGCACGAACGCCACCCAGTCGAAGTTGAAGCCGTACTTGAACGGCACCGGCACGCTCATCAGCGGTACGTCGGGCATGCTGCCGAAATCCACGTGGCCCATGAGCCAGGCGACGACATAACCGAAGGTCAGGCCGATCACGATCGCCCCGAGGCGCAGGAACGGCACGTCCACCCGGTTCAATACCACGATGGTGCCGAGCACCAGCGCCGCCAATGCCAGATGACTGGCCGCGCCGAGATCCGTCGCGCCGAAGCCGCCGGCGATGTCGGTCATGGCGACTTTGATCAGCGACAGCCCCATCAGCGTGATGATCGTCCCGGTCACCACCGGCGTGATCAGCATCCGCAGCTTGCCGATGAACTGGCTCAACACCACTTCAATGAACGCGGCGAAAAAACACACGCCAAAGATCGTCGACAGGATCTCATCAGTGCCGCCGCCGCGAGCCTTGACCATGAAGCCGGCGCTGAGGATCACGCTGATGAACGAAAAACTGGTGCCTTGCAGGCACAGCAAACCGGAACCGATCGGGCCGAACCGGCGTGCCTGAACGAAGGTACCCAGGCCCGAGACGAACAGCGCCATGCTGATCAGATAAGGTATTTCGCTTTGCAGGCCGAGGGCGCTGCCCATGATCAGGGTCGGGGTGATGATGCCGACGAAACTGGCGAGTACGTGTTGCAGGGCAGCAAAGACCGTGGCGGTCAAATGCGGGCGGTCATCGAGGCCGTAGATCAGGTCGCTGTGGCGCGGGGCAGGGGCTTTTTCAGAGGCGGTCATGGTGGTTTGCGTGCCGAAAGGCGGGCCGGGTCAGAAAATGGAGGCGCAGGATGCCAGAAAGACTGGCTTGTCGAAACATTAACTCAGGTTTACATAAAACCTGTGGCGAGGGAGCTTGCTCCCGCTCGACTGCGCAGCAGTCGTAAACCCGGCACATACGGTTTGATTGATAGAACGCGACAGAGGATTTTGGGGCCGCTTCGCAGCCCAACGGGAGCAAGCTCCCTCGCCACAGAGTGTGGTGGCGATCACGCGAGCGCTGAAAACGCCGCCAGTAGATCCTCTTCAAACGCTTTCTGCGCATCCCCCGGCACCTGCGCCCGGTGGCGGGCCAGATGGAAGGCCACGTCGAAACTCATGTCACTGCGGCGCACGGCCCTGAGCAACCCTTTGTCCTCCCAGCTGCGGGCAAAGTGACTGGGCAGATAACCGACATGCTTGCCAGACAGAATAAAGGCGAGGGTGCCTTCGACCTGTTCCGAGCGCGCCGAGCATCGCTTTCCCTGGAAGGGCTCATCGCTGCGCAGAAAGCGGTAAGGGTGATCCACCCGGTCGCAGGCCTGCAACGCTTGGTCGTCCGGCGCATCGTCGGTGAACAGCGGATGGCCGGGGGCGCAATACAGGTGCTGGGTTTCACTGAACAGCTCGCGGTAGTCAAACGCGCTCTGCACCTGTGAGAAATAACCGATCGCCAGGTCCAGCCGTTGTTGCAGCAGCAAGCGCTCCATCTCGCCGGGCATGGCGCTGATCAACTCGATGCGCACCGACTCATCGCGCTCGCGAAAGCGGCGGATCGCCTCGGCCACTCGTTGCAGCACCGATTGATCCACGGCTTCGGACAGCCCCAGGCGCACCTCGCCGATCAGGCGGCCGGCCACGCCGTTGGATTGATGACGGAACGCTTCGATCGACTCGAACAGTCCGCGCGTCGCGATCAGCAGCTGTTCGCCTTTGGGAGTGATCCTGAAGCCGCCCTTGCCGCGACTGCACAGCCGATAACCAAGCCGGGTTTCGAGCCTGGCCATTTGCTGGCTGATGCTCGATTGACTCAGGCCCAGTTCACCCTGGGCCGCGCTGAAACCGCCGCATTCCACCACGCTGACGAACAGACGCAGCAAGTGCAGATCCACATCGTGAAGCTGGCCGAGCATCAAACATTACTCCGCAATAAAGTCAGGATAATTGACTTGGTATTTTTCCAATGTATCTGACGACGCATGCTGCAGCCACTTCCTCTGGTCAGGTGTTCGTCATGGGTCCTTCATTCAAGCTGTGTTTACCCGCGCTGTTCCTTTCCATGGCGGTGTCGGCCCAGGCCGAGGAGAACGTCGTCAATCTCTACAGCTGGGCCGATTACGTGGCGCCGCAAACCTTGCAGCGCTTTGAGCAGGAAACCGGCATCCACGTGCGCTACGACACCTTTGACTCCTCGGAAGTCCTGGAAACCAAGCTGCTCACCGGCGGCAGCGGCTATGACGTGGTGGTGCCGTCGTCCAGCGTGCTGGCGCGCGGGTTGGCAGCCGGTGCGCTGAAGGCGATTCCCCACGAAGGCCTCAAGGGCTACGCCAACCTCGATCCGGACTTGTTGGGAAAACTCGCCGCGGTCGATCCCGGCAACCGCTACGGCGTGCCCTATACCTGGGGCACTTTAGGGCTCGGAATGAATGTCGAAGCGGTGAAAAAGCGTTTGCCGAATGTGCCGCTCAACAGCCTCGATCTGCTGTTCAAACCTGAATACGCCAGCAAGCTGAAAGATTGCGGTGTTGCGATCATCGATTCGCCGCAGGAGGTGATCGGCCTGGCGCTGCACTATCTCGGTAAAGATCCCTACAGCACCGACAAGTCTGATCTGTCAGCCGCCGAGGCGTTGTTGCATCAGCTTCAGCCGAATGTGTTGTACGTCGCCAGCGGTCGACAAATCAACGACCTGGCCAACGGCAGCGTTTGCCTGGCGTTGACCTACAACGGTGACGCCAGCATGGCTGCCGATCAGGCGCGCAAGGCCAACAAGCCCTACGAAGTGGCGTACCGGATTCCCAAGGAGGGCACGCTGGTCTGGCAGGACAACCTGGCGATTCCCAAGGATGCGCCGCACCCCGAAGCGGCCCGCGCCTTCATCGAATTCATGTTGCGTCCCGAGTCTGTGGCGGCGCTGACCAATACGCTGTTCTTCGCCACGGCCAACCAGGCCGCCACACCGCTGGTGGATGAGGCGGTGCGCACCGATCCGGACATTTACCCGCTCGCCGATGTGCGCGAACGGCTGTACGCCGACCGCAGCATGAGCCTCAAGGACATGCGTCAGCGCACCCGCATGTGGACCACTTTCCGTAGCCGCCAATAACTAAAACAAGGAGAAACCGATGGACGTCCCTGTGCAAAACGATCAGGCCATGACCCGCGACAGCCTCTACGGGACTGCCGCCGAAAGTACCTACGCCGGCATCACCAGTTTCATGCGCCGGCGCTACAGCCGCGACTTGCGCGGTGTTGATGTGGCCGTCAGCGGCGTGCCGTTCGATACCGCCACCAGCAACCGTCCCGGGGCGCGTTTCGGACCGCGTGGCATCCGCGCGGCCTCCACCGGGATTGCCTGGGAACGCCACTGGCCGTGGGCGTTCGATCCATTCGATCACCTCGCCGTGATCGACTACGGCGATTGCGCCTTCGATTACGGCTCGCCTCAGTCGGTGCCGGAAAGCATTGAAGCCCACGCCGAGCACATTCTGAATGCCGGATGCGCGATGCTGACCTTCGGCGGCGATCACTTCATCAGTTACCCGCTGCTCAAGGCCCACGCCCGTAAACACGGGGCGCTGTCGCTGATCCATTTCGACGCGCACAGCGACACCTGGCCGGACGAAGAGGGCAAGCGCGTCGATCACGGCACGATGTTCTGGCACGCGGCCAAGGAAGGGCTGGTAGACCCGTCGCGCTCGGTACAGATCGGCTTGCGCACGACCAATGACGATCATCAGGGCTTTCAGGTTCTGGATGCGCGACAAGTGCATCGCCGTGGAGTCGATGCGATTGTCGAAGCCATTCGCGCTCGGGTCGGCGACAACCCGGTGTACCTGACGTTCGACATCGACTGCCTCGACCCGGCTTTCGCCCCCGGTACCGGAACGCCGGTGTGCGGTGGTTTGAGCACGGTGCAAGCGCTGGAAATCCTCGGCGGGTTGCGCGGGATCAATCTGGTGGGGATGGACGTGGTGGAAGTGGCGCCGGCTTACGACAGTGCGGACATTACCTCACTGGCGGCGGCGACCTTGGCGATGGAGATGCTGTGTCTGTATGCGGCGAAGCATAAGGTCGATCGCTAAAACAGATTGGCGTTGTCAGTGATGACGCCTTCGCGGGCAAGCCCTACAGGATTAGCGCTTGACCCGTGAGCTGCCGCAGGCTGCGATCTTTTTGCTTTGGACGGCGATGCCGTTTTGATAGAGTCCGCGCCCCACATGGAAGTCAGTAGTAAAGAAAGGAGTCTGGTTTGAGCGCGGGCAAGAAAATTCTGGGGCTGATCGCACTGGTGCTGATGGCGGCCCTGTGGGGCAGTTACTTTTATCTGTTTCAGGAAAACCGCAACGGGCAACTCGGGGCGTCATCCGACAGTTCTGCCTGGTGCGGCACGCCACCGTCCAGCGATGCGGCGGCCTTGGGCAAGGATCATCTGACACTGCGCATCACCAACAATGTGCGCGGCGAATTCCTGCTCTCGGGGGCGGTCATCGTGTCCGAGCGTACCTTCGATCGTTATGACCTGGGCCGCAACGAATTGCGCCTGCGCCTGGAACCGTTGCAGTGGTCATACGGCGTCACGCCGATTTTCCTCGAGCAGGTCAGGATCAAGCCGCTGAGCCGCAACCTCTCTTCACTCGACAAGAGCGCCTACGCCGAGCTGGAAGCCCGGCCCATCGGCGTCCAGGGCACGGCGGCAGCGATTCCATTCGATAGCTATCGCTACGGCTACAAACCGGTGCTGTACATCCTCAAGGGCAATGAACGGATTGACCTGAAGTTCAAGCGCATCACCACCCGCATGGAAATCTCCAACACCTTCACGCCGATTCAGAAGTACAACCGCGTCGAGTACATCAACGAGAAAAACTCGCTGGTCCGCGAAGAGGATTACAAGCCTTACGGGGCCAATGAATGCGCATTCAGCGTCGAGCGCAAAGGCTCGTTCAAGGTGATCGTGCTGCTGTTGTTGCTGGTGATCTGCCTACCATTGATGCACGTGTTTTACCGCGACGAGCCCGGCATCGACTTTCTGGCCACGCTGGTGAGTATCGGGGCGATCCGGGTGCTGTTGGTGGGGCCGTTGAATGACTTTCAGCTGTACAACATCGACTTTCTGTTCGGCGCCGCGATTTTGCTGGTGGGCACGGTGTCGTTGGTCAAGGCGATGCGGGCCAACAGTCGGCGGGAGTTGGCGGCGAAGAGTGGTTCGTCTTGGTGATTCATTGCTAGACCGTGTTGACGCCTTCGCGGGCAAGCCTCGCTCCTACAGGGTTTTGTGTACGACGCATGACCTGTAGGAGCGAGGCTTGCCCGCGATGGGGCCTCTGGATCAACCCCCGATCACTTCAACGCCGGATCCCCCATGTTCATCTTCTTCCAGCCCTGCAACAGAATCTGGGCCTTGGGTTCCTGCCCGTTTTCCAGGTAGTACTGGATCAACGACAGCCGCGCATTGCGATTCGCCGGTTGTACGTTCAGCAGGCGCTCCAGCTCTTCGCAGGCCTCATTGACTTTGCCGCTGTCATGCAACGCCACCGCCAGTACGTAGCGCTCGTTACGGTGGAGGCAGGAACGCGCTGATTGCCCGCACGGCGCTTTCACGCACCTGGGGCGCCGGGTTGTGCAAGTCCTGGGTCGCCAGTTTCAACGCCTGTTCGCTGGGGTACAGCGACAACTCGGCCAGCAGCGTTGCGCGCTGAATCGCCGGCAGGTTGCTGCGTTGTAGCTGCTCATACAAGGCTTGTGCAGCGCCGGGCTGACCGGTGCGAATCAGCCAGAGGCTTTCATCGTAGCGCGGCGCCTGGGCGGTGGTGGCGGTGTTCCAGAGCTTGAACTGTTCGGTGATTTTGTCGCCGGCCTTGCCCTGATGGCAGGTCAGGCAGGCGTCCGGCGTGTCGAGTTTTTTTGCCCGTTCCGGGTTGGGAATGCTGAAACTGTAGTCATGCCGGAAATCGTTGCGCATGTAGAACTTGCCGGGCATGTGGCAATCCACGCATTGAGAACCCGGTTGCATAGTCCGGGTGCGTTTGCCGTCAGGCGCGCGTTCAAGCTTGATGCAGCTTTGCTGGATGGCTATCTGTCAAATGACGGTTGTGATCCGCTGTGCACCAATGGATGAATATTTTGATTTTTCAGAACAAAAAGCACGGCATTGGCTATACCTGTAACACCTGTTTCCAAACCGTTGTCGACCGCCTTACAGGAGTTACCGCATGAAGTTTGCATTAATGATGAGCACACTGTGCATTGCCTCGATCGGTGTGGTTGGCTGCGCCAGCACCAAGGTCGAGCCGGACGAGTACTCCGGATTTCTCAAGGATTACAGCCAGCTCAAGGAAGCCAAGTCACCTTCGGGGGCAGTGGTGATGCGCTGGATCGATCCGAAGCTCGACATCAGCAAATACAAAAGCGTGTACGTCGAACCGACCCAGCTGTACCCCAAGCCTCAGCCGACCGTGAAAATCCCTCAGGCCACCCTGAACGGGATCACCAGTTATTACGATAAGGCGCTCAAACGCGAAATAGGCAAATCCCTGCCGCTGGCCGCAGGCCCTGGCCCGGGTGTGATGGTGGTGCGTGCTGCGATTACTGCCGTCAGCAGCAAGACCGAAGGCCTGAAGCCTTATGAAGTGCTCCCGATTGCCCTGGTCGCGGCGGCGGTGAGTACCGCCAGCGGCATTCGTGATCAGGCAACCGACCTGGCCACTGAAGCGGTGTTCCTCGATGGCGGCAACAATAAAGTGCTGGCCCAGGTGGTGCGCAAGGGCGCTGGCAAACCGCTGGAAAATGAATCGCAGGTGATGAAGGCCGATGACGTGAAAGGCGTGATCGATGGCTGGGCTTCGGATTTGCATCAGTCGTTTCTGAAATTGAAATCCAAATGATGCGTTGAGGCTGAGGGTCTCTTCGCGAGCAAGCCCGCTCCCACATTTGATCTCTGTTGTACACATATTCTGTGTTCACTGGATATCAAATGTGGGACCAGGCTTGCTCGCGAAGGCGGGTTGACAGACGCTGAATTATTCCCCGACAAACCACCGGTAATACGGATTCCCCCTATCCCCGCGCATCACCTCGCGAATATCCCTGGCCCACGCATCACGGTCGCCGTCATAGGCATGCAGACTCGCCCGGCAAAACTGCATCAAGCGTTGTTGATGCGTGTTCATCCGCTCGATAAAACCCGCATCGGCGTTCACCAGCGCAGGTGCTACACGCAAATCCAGCAGCGCCGGCAGCACGCGGCTGATTTCATTGGCCCGTACCCACGGCGCGTGTTCGATACGCGGCTGGTCGTCGGTCACCGGTGGGGCGTCGGCCGCGAAACGCTCCAGAAACGGCGCCGGTCCAGGGCATCGCGCTGTCCCAGGAGGTGATTTTCGCCGCACGCCGTGAAGTCAGTGCCATTCAGGTGTCGCCGGCCATCGACCGCTACCTGATCAACGCCCGCCGCCCGCGGTCGGGCCGGGCGGCAGTTCGATCACCAGCGGGCCGGTTTCGTTGAGGTCGACGAAACCAAGGATGACGGCGTGGTGGCGTTGGCGGTGATCACCCCGAGCTTGTCTTCGTAACTGTTGAGCACCATCAGGTCGCCGCTTTTGGCACCGAGTTTGTCGAGAAATTCTTCCTGCCGCTGGGCGTAGGACACCAGCGGCAGCGCCCATAGATAACTCTGCGTGGCTTGCTGGAAATCCAGCTCGGCATAGAGTTTTGCGATGGAGTCATGGGCCGGCAGTTCGCCTTCCATCGCGATCTGGCCGATACGCGTATCGAGATCCTGCGCACCGACGCCGCAACTGACAAACATGCTCATCAGGCTGTAACCGGCTGCGCGAATTGCACCGTGCATGGGAAAGTCCTTATTTGCCGAAGGTGACGTTGAGGCCGGCGAACAGCGTGAACTGTGGCAAGCCGGCACCCTTGTGCTCGACGGTCCACTGCGGTTCGATGAAGGCATTGAGGATATTGGAGTCGGATTTCCAGACTTTTCCGCCACCCAAACCGAGGGGGATGTAATGGGTGTCGTTCTTCAGGTCGAAGGTCCAGGTCGCGGTGGAGCGCAGGTACCAACCTCTCTCCAGGTTGTGAATGACAAACGGCTGCAGGGTGGCCGATTCCACATGCGGGCGGTCGCTGTCGCCAGCGAAGGAACTCTGGTATTGCACCAGCGCGCCGAGCAAGCCACGGGGCGATGAATCGATCGCAATGGCCGCCAGCCCCGCTTGCCATTTGCCGGTTCCCAGCTCGTCCTTATCGGCATAGGGCGCGGTGATTTGCGGACCGATGCCCAACTGCACGCCCTCGGTCTTGAGCAGGAAGATATCGAACAGGTTCAGATCACCTTCACCGGTGCTGTAACCCCCATGCGGATCGGGGCGGGTGCTGATCGGCGCAGTGGCGCGCAGCAATTGCGGGACGCCGATGAAGTCATTGGGCGCAATCGGCAGCGTGCCGCGCACCAGCAGGTCGTTGGTGTGGATATTGGAATCGTAGTATTTCGGGGTGTAGTAGTCCTGCAGGTTCATCCCCGGAGCGAGGTTCAACGGGTTGTTACTTTTGTTGGCCGTGTCGGCGTTGTCTGCATCGGCACAAACGGCAGACGTTATTGAAGCCGCCAACAAAAGGGCGCTCGCTCCTGGATTCTTCGACATGATTCCCCGGTTCCTTGGTGGCTCATTGGTCTACTCGGCAATTGGCGGCCGTTACTGCGTAATCTCTTTCCTATCAAGCCTGTAGGACACTTCTGATGACGTTAGCAGTTGTCGGTGGGTTATCCAGTCGAAGGGATTAATTCGTTGGTGTTGTGTAAGACAGGAAAAAAACCGCTAGTCGTGTGAACACGAATAGCGGGCTTTGAAGAACCATTGTGGCGACCGCGCATTTGCATGGCTGATCAGTGTTTTTTCACCTGCTCGCGTAACCGTTCCTCCTGCTCCCGCAGTTCCGGTGTGAACTCGGCGCCGAAATCCTCAGCCTCGAACACTTGGCGGATCTCGATCTCGGCTTCAGTGCCTGGCATCGGATTGGGGCAACGCTTGACCCATTCAATGGCTTCTTCTTTGGACTTCACCTGCCACAGCCAATACCCGGCGATCAGTTCCTTGGTTTCGGCGAACGGACCGTCGATGACCGAACGCTTGTCCCCGGAGAAGCGTACGCGGACGCCTTTGCTGCTGGGGTGCAGGCCTTCGCCCGCCAGCATGATCCCGGCCTTGACCAGTACCTCGTTGTAGTTACCCATCGCCGTCAGCAGTTCTTCGCTGGGCATCACGCCGGCCTCGGAATCGGCGCTGGCTTTTACAATGATCATGAAACGCATGGGGTGCCTCCTCTGGATTGGAATAATTCACTGTATGGTCGATTGGTGATTAGCCAAATCGACACTGTTTCAAATAACGTCAGTGAAATTTTCGCCCTGCATTTCGTTATCAGTATTGCTGGCCTGCCTATCCATCGACCAACGGAATGCGCCCTCATGCCAACTCTGGAACTCACCACGCTCATCCCCGACCGCACACCTGGACAAGTCCTCGACTTCTGCCTGGAGGGTGTGAATTTCCCGAAGATCTTTCCCGAACGCATCACGCCGCTGGGTGATATCGACCTGAAAAACCTGCGAATCGAAGCCGGTCGCCAGTTCCGTTTTCGGCACTGGATGTTCAACGTCATCCCGGCAAACTGGACGGTGGTGATCCGTGAAGTCGGCGACCGGCATTTCATCGATGAAATGCTCAAGGGGCCAATGGCTGCCTTTCGTCATGAACATCGGGTGGCCGCGGGAGAGGGCGGTACGCTGTACACCGACCGTGTGACGTATTCGGCGATTGGTGGCGCGCTGTCGGAGGCGCTGCTGGTCAATGCCTATATGCGCCGAATTTTTGAGGCGCGGCATCGCAACATGTTGCGGTTACTCAAGTAATACTACGACCCTGTGGGAGCGGGCTTGCCCGCGATGACGGCAGCACAGTCGACACTGCGGTGACTGCCAGAATGCTATCGCGGGCAAGCCCGCTCCCACAGGGTTCGGTATTGGTCAGGGAAACGCGTATATCCAGCGATTGCGGCGACACTTCACAATTTGTATCCGCCCATAGGTCGTCGGCCCGTTTCGTGGTTAACTTCGGCCTCTTCAAAATTCTCCACACCAACGTTCAGAAGGACTCCGTTCATGGCTCAAGTCACTCTTAAAGGCAACCCGGTTCAAGTCAACGGCCAACTGCCACAAGCCGGTTCCAAGGCTCCAGCCTTTTCCCTGGTTGCCGGCAATCTGTCCGACGTGACCCTGGCGAACTTCGCCGGCAAGCGCAAAGTGCTGAACATCTTCCCAAGCGTCGACACCCCGACCTGCGCCACGTCGGTGCGCAAGTTCAACGCCCAGGCCAATGACGTCGCCAACACCGTCGTGTTGTGCATCTCCGCTGACCTGCCATTCGCCCAAGCCCGTTTCTGCGGCGCCGAAGGCCTGGAAAACGTGCAAAACCTGTCGACCCTGCGCGGTGCCGAGTTCATCGAGAACTACGGTGTGGCCATTGCCGACGGCCCGCTCAAAGGCCTGACTGCCCGTGCCGTCGTGGTCCTGGACGAAAACGACAACGTGCTGCACAGCGAGCTGGTCAGTGAAATCGGTCAAGAGCCGAACTACGAAGCGGCACTCGCTGTTCTGAAATAAGCGAATCATTACAATTGTTAACGGCCTGGCCCTGTCCAGGCCGTTTTCATTTGTGCTTCAGTGTCTTAGATAAATCTCCTGTTACGTAAGCCGAAGGTAAATTGCCGGTAAAGGCGCTTTGCTAAATACCCGCCAGTGCTTATCGTTCAGCCTCCCGTAGAAGAAGCCCACGCGCCCAATGGTTGATCATTCAATGCAATCCTCCGCTTCCCGTAGTCCTCGTCGCTGGCTGTTCGGCCTGCTTGTCCTGTTGGTCATCGCTGGCCTGTGCTGGAAATTCTGGCCCGGCAGCGCTGCGCCAAAAGAAGGCGCAGGGCAAAAAGCCGTGGCGGGGCACACTGGCCGTTCGGGCGGTATGCGTCCGGGTTTCGGTGGGGCGACCGGGCCGGTACCGGTGCGCGTGGCGCCTGCGGTCAAGGGTGACTTCCCGTTGTATTACAAGGCGCTGGGCACCGTGACGGCGTTGAACACCATCAATGTGCGCAGCCGGGTGGGCGGCGAGCTGATCAAGGTGTCGTTCGAAGAAGGGCAGATGGTCAAGGCCGGTGACTTGCTGGCGGAAATCGACCCGCGTCCTTACCAGAACGCCTTGCTGCAGGCCGAAGGCACCTTGCTGCAGAATCAGGCGCAACTGAAGAATGCCCAGGTCGATGTCGAACGTTATCGCGGCCTGTACCGCGAAGACAGCATCGCCAAGCAAACCCTGGACACCGCCGAAGCGCTGGTGGGCCAATATCAGGGCACGGTCAAGACCAATCAGGCGGCGGTCAACGACGCCAAACTAAATCTCGAATTCACCAGGATCCGTGCGCCGATTACCGGTCGTGTGGGCCTGCGTCAGCTGGACGTCGGCAACCTGGTTGCCGCCAATGACACCACGGCGCTGGCGATCATCACCCAGACCCAACCGATCAGCGTTGCCTTCACCTTGCCGGAAAACAGCCTCGACGTGGTGCTGGCCCGCTATCGCAGCGGCGCCAAACTGCCCGCCGAAGCCTGGGACCGTGGTGACACCAAAATGCAAGCCACCGGGGTGTTGCAGAGCCTCGACAACCAGATCGACGTCACCACCGGCACCCTGAAATTCAAGGCGCGCTACGAAAACCGTGATCAGGCGCTGTTCCCCAATCAGTTCGTCAACGTCCATCTGCTGGCCGACACCCTCAAAGACGTGGTGCTCGCACCCTCGGCAGCCATCCAGTTCGGCACCAATGGCACCTTCGTCTATGCGATGGATGGCGACAAGAAAGTCACGATCCGTCAGTTGAAAGTCGGCGCCAGCGACGGCGAAAACACGGTGATCACCGAAGGCCTGGCTGCTGGCGATCGCGTCGTCCTGGAAGGCACTGACCGCCTGAAGGAAGGCAGCGACGTGGAAGTGGTCAACGACAGCAAGGATGTGCCGACGACCCCGACAGAGCATCTGCAAGGCAAGTCGGCTGCCACCGCGCCTGACGCGACAGTGACTGACAAGGGCAAAAAGGGCGGCGCATGAACATCTCGCGGCTGTTCATCCTTCGCCCGGTCGCCACGACCCTGAGCATGCTGGCCATTATTCTGGCCGGTGTGATCGCCTATCGGCTGCTGCCGGTGTCGGCCCTGCCTCAGGTCGATTACCCGACCATTCGCGTGATGACCCTCTATCCCGGCGCCAGCCCGGACGTCATGACCAGCGCCGTGACCGCGCCGCTCGAACGTCAGTTCGGGCAGATGCCCGGCCTGACCCAGATGGCCTCGACCAGTTCCGGTGGCGCTTCGGTGCTGACCCTGCGGTTCAGCCTCGACATCAACATGGACGTTGCCGAGCAGCAAGTGCAGGCCGCGATCAACGCCGCCACCAATTTGCTGCCCAAGGACCTGCCCGCGCCGCCGGTGTACAACAAGGTCAACCCGGCGGACACCCCGGTGCTGACCCTGGCCATCACGTCCAAGACCATGCTGCTGCCCAAGCTCAATGACCTGGTCGATACGCGCATGGCGCAGAAAATCGCCCAGATCAGCGGCGTCGGCATGGTCAGCATTGCCGGCGGCCAGCGTCAGGCGGTACGGATCAAGGTCAACCCCGAAGCCCTCGCGGCCAACGGGCTGAACCTGTCTGACGTGCGCACCTTGATCGGTGCCTCCAACGTCAACCAGCCCAAAGGCAACTTCGACGGCCCGATCCGGGGCGCGATGCTCGATGCCAACGACCAACTGACGTCGCCCAAGGATTACGCCAATCTGATTCTGGCCTACGCTAACGGCGCGCCGCTGCGGCTCAAGGACGTGGCAGAAATCGTCGACGGTGCCGAGAACGATCGTCTCGCCGCCTGGGCCAATGAAAACCAGGCCGTGCTGCTGAACATCCAGCGCCAGCCCGGCGCCAACGTCATCGAAGTGGTCGACCGGATCAAGGCCTTGTTGCCGAGTATCACGGACAACCTGCCGGCCGGCCTCGACGTCACCGTGCTGACCGACCGCACCCAGACCATTCGCGCGTCCGTCACCGACGTGCAACACGAATTGCTGATTGCCATTGCGCTGGTCGTGATGGTGACGTTCCTGTTCCTGCGGCGTGCCAGTGCCACGATCATTCCTTCGGTGGCCGTGCCGCTGTCGTTGATCGGCACCTTCGGCGTGATGTACCTCGCCGGCTTCTCGGTGAACAACCTGACTCTGATGGCCCTGACCATCGCCACCGGTTTCGTGGTGGACGATGCGATCGTCATGCTGGAGAACATTTCCCGTTTCATCGAGGAGGGCGACAGCCCGCTGAACGCGGCGCTCAAGGGCGCCAAACAGATTGGTTTCACACTGATTTCCCTGACACTGTCGCTGATCGCGGTACTGATCCCGTTGCTGTTCATGGCCGACGTGGTGGGGCGACTGTTCCGTGAGTTTGCGATCACCCTGGCCGTGGCGATCCTGATTTCCCTGGTGGTGTCGTTGACCCTGACGCCGATGATGTGCGCGCGGCTGCTCAAGCGTGAACCCAAGGAAGAAGAACAGGGCCGTTTCTACCGGGCCAGCGGCGCAACAATTGATTGGATGATTGCGGCTTACGGTCGCAAGTTAAAGTGGGTTCTCAAGCATCAACCCCTGACGCTGCTGGTGGCGATCGGCACTTTGGCGTTGACCGTGTTCCTTTACATGGTCGTGCCCAAGGGCTTCTTTCCAGTGCAAGACACTGGCGTTATTCAGGGCATTTCCGAGGCGCCGCAGTCGATTTCTTTTGCGGCGATGAGTGAGCGGCAACAGGAACTGGCCAAGGTGATCCTGGCGGATTCTGCGGTGGAAAGCCTGTCGTCTTACATCGGCGTCGATGGCGACAACTCGACGTTGAACAGCGGCCGTCTGTTGATCAACCTCAAATCCCACAGCAATCGTGACTTGAGCGCCACCGAAGTGATTGCTCGTCTGCAACCAGAACTGGACAAGCTGGTCGGCATTCGCCTGTTCATGCAGCCGGTTCAGGACTTGACCATCGAAGACCGGGTCAGCCGTACGCAGTACCAATTCAGCATGTCGTCGCCGGATTCCGAGTTGCTCAGCCTGTGGAGCGGTCGCCTGGTCGAAGCGCTGGCCCAGCGGCCGGAGCTGACCGATGTTGCCAGCGATTTGCAGGACAAAGGCTTGCAGGTCTATCTGGTGATCGACCGCGATGCGGCGTCTCGGGTCGGTGTGTCGGTGTCGAATATTACCGATGCGCTGTATGACGCCTTCGGTCAGCGGCAGATTTCCACCATCTACACCCAGGCCAGCCAATACCGCGTGGTGCTGCAGTCGCAGTCCGGGGAGAAAATCGGCCCGGATGCGTTGAACCAGATACACGTCAAGACCACCGATGGCGGGCAAGTGCGCCTGTCCAGCCTGGCGCACATCGAGGAGCGTCAGGCGCAGTTGGCAATCACGCACATCGGTCAGTTCCCGGCGGTGATGATGTCCTTCAACCTCGCGCCCGGCGTGGCGCTGGGGCATGCGGTGGACATTATCGAACAGGTGCAGAAAGACATCGGCATGCCGATTGGCGTGCAGACCCAGTTCCAGGGCGCGGCCGAAGCGTTCCAGGCGTCGCTGTCGAGCACGTTGCTGCTGATTCTGGCGGCGGTGGTGACCATGTATATCGTGCTCGGCGTGTTGTACGAGAGCTACATCCATCCGATCACCATTCTCTCGACCTTGCCTTCGGCGGCGGTCGGCGCCTTGCTGGCGTTGCTATTCAGCGGGAATGACCTGGGGATGATCGCGATCATCGGCATCATCCTGCTGATCGGTATCGTGAAGAAGAACGCGATCATGATGATCGACTTTGCCCTCGACGCCGAGCGCAATCAGGGCATGGACCCGGAAACGGCGATCTATCAGGCGGCACTGCTGCGTTTCCGGCCGATCCTGATGACCACGCTGGCGGCGCTGTTTGGCGCGGTGCCGTTGATGTTGGCCACCGGTTCCGGTGCTGAACTGCGTCAACCGTTGGGTCTGGTGATGGTGGGTGGTTTGTTGGTGAGCCAGGTGCTGACGCTGTTCACCACCCCGGTGATTTACCTGTACTTCGACCGCCTCGGTCGGCGCTGGGGCCGCAAATCCGAATCCGCGGAAGTGGTTGAGCAGCCATGAACCTCTCCGGACCTTTCATCAAGCGCCCGGTCGCGACCATGTTGCTGAGCCTGGCGATCATGCTGCTGGGCGGTGTGAGCTTTGGTCTGTTGCCGGTATCGCCTCTGCCGCAGATGGACTTCCCGGTGATCGTGGTCCAGGCGAGTCTTCCCGGTGCGAGCCCCGAAGTGATGGCCTCGACCGTGGCTACACCGCTCGAACGTTCCTTCGGCACCATCGCCGGGGTCAACACCATGAGCAGCCGCTCCAGCCAGGGTTCGACCCGGGTGATTCTGCAATTCGACCTCGACCGCGACATCAACGGCGCCGCGCGGGAGGTGCAAGCGGCGATCAATGCCTCCCGTAACCTGCTGCCAAGCGGGATGCGCAGCATGCCGACCTACAAGAAGGTCAACCCGTCCCAAGCGCCGATCATGGTGCTGTCGCTGACCTCGGACGTGTTGGAGAAGGGCCAGCTCTACGATTTGGCCTCGACGATCCTGTCCCAGAGCCTGTCCCAGGTGCAGGGCGTGGGGGAAGTGCAGATCGGCGGCAGCTCCCTGCCGGCGGTGCGCATCGAACTCGAACCGCAGGCGCTCAACCAGTACGGCGTGGCGCTGGACGATGTGCGTAATACCATCGCCAACGCCAACGTGCGCCGGCCCAAGGGGTCGGTCGAAGACGGCCAGCGCTTGTGGCAGGTTCAGGCCAACGATCAACTGGAAAAAGCCAAGGATTACGAGTCGCTGATCATTCACTACAACGGCGGTGCGGCACTGCGGTTGAAGGATGTGGCCAAGGTCAGCGACGGCGTGGAAGACCGCTACAACAGCGGCTTCTTCAACGACGATGCGGCGGTGCTGCTGGTGATCAACCGTCAGGCCGGCGCCAACATCATCGAGACGGTCAACGAGATCAAGGCCCAATTGCCGGCATTGCAAGCGGTATTGCCGGCCAGCGTCAAACTGAACCTGGCCATGGACCGTTCGCCGGTAATCAAGGCAACCCTGCACGAAGCGGAAATGACCCTGTTGATTGCCGTGGCGCTGGTGATTCTGGTGGTGTTCCTGTTTCTCGGTAACTTCCGCGCCTCGCTGATTCCCACCCTCGCGGTACCGGTGTCGCTGGTGGGCACTTTCGCAGTGATGTACCTGTACGGGTTTTCCCTGAATAACCTGTCGTTGATGGCGTTGATCCTGGCCACCGGGCTGGTGGTGGACGATGCCATCGTAGTGCTCGAGAACATCACCCGGCACATCGACGAGGGCGTGCCGCCGATGAAGGCCGCTTATCTTGGGGCGCAGGAAGTCGGCTTCACACTGCTGTCGATGAATGCTTCGCTGGTTGCTGTGTTCCTGTCGATCCTGTTCATGGGCGGGATCATTGAAAGCCTGTTTCGCGAGTTCTCCATCACCCTAGCGGCCTCCATCGTGGTGTCGCTGGTGGTTTCCCTGACACTGACGCCCATGCTGTGCGCGCGTTGGCTCAAGCCTCATATGCCAGGTCAAGAAAACCGCCTGCAACGCTGGAGCCAGCGTGCCAACGAGTGGATGGTCGGCAAATACGCCACCAGCCTCGACTGGGTTCTGCGCCACCGGCGCCTGACCTTGCTCAGTCTTTTCGTGACAATTGGCGTGAATATTGTGCTGTATGTTGTTGTTCCAAAGACATTTATGCCGCAACAGGATACTGGCCAGCTGTCGGGTTTCGTGCGCGGTGATGACGGTCTTTCTTACAACATCATGCAGCCGAAAATGGAAATCCTGCGCCGCGCCGTATTGAAAGACGATGCGGTGGAGAGCGTCGCGGGGTTTATCGGCGGAACCAGTGGCATCAACAACGCTTTTATCCTGATCAAGTTGAAACCGATCAATGAGCGGGGCATTTCCTCGCAAAAGGTCATCGAGCGTTTACGCAAGGAAATGCCCAAAATCGCCGGTGTGCAGCTGATGTTGATGGCGGATCAGGACTTGCAGTTCGGTGGTGGGCGTGAGCAGACCACTTCACAGTATTCCTACATCCTGCAAAGCGCCGACCTTGGCGCGCTACGCGAGTGGTATCCAAAAATCGTGGCTGCGCTCAAGGCCTTGCCGGAGCTGACCGCAATAGACGCCCGAGAAGGGCGCGGTGCGCCGCAGGTAACGCTGATCGTCGATCGGGATCAGGCCAAACGCCTGGGCGTCGACATGGACATGGTCACCGCCGTCCTGAATAACGCGTACAGCCAGCGACAGATTTCGACCATCTACGACAGCCTCAACCAGTATCAGGTGGTGATGGAGGTCAATCCGAAATACTCCCAGGACCCGATTACCCTCAATCAGGTGCAGGTGATCACTGCCGACGGTGCCCGAATTCCGCTGTCGACCATCGCCCATTACGAAAACAGCCTGCAAGAGGAACGTGTCAGCCACGAGGGTCAGTTTGCGTCCGATAGCATTTCGTTCGACATGGCCGAAGGCGTGACGGTGGAGCAGGGTACCGCTGCGATCGAGCGGGCGATTGCCAAACTTGGCATGCCGGAAGACGTGATCGCGAAAATGGCCGGCACTGCCGACGCCTTCGCCGCGACGCAGAAGAGCCAGCCGTGGATGATTCTTGGCGCGCTGGTGGCGGTGTATCTGGTGTTGGGCGTGCTGTATGAGAGCTATATTCACCCACTGACGATCCTCTCGACCTTGCCGTCGGCCGGGGTCGGCGCGTTGCTGTCGATCTATGCGCTGGGCGGTGAGTTCAGCCTGATCTCGTTGCTGGGGCTGTTTTTGCTGATCGGTGTGGTGAAGAAAAACGCCATTCTGATGATCGACCTCGCATTGCAACTCGAACGGCATCAGGGCCTGGAACCGCTGGAGTCGATTCGCAGCGCGTGCCTGCAACGTCTGCGTCCGATTCTGATGACCACGCTGGCCGCGATCCTCGGTGCCTTGCCGCTGCTGCTGAGCCGTGCCGAGGGTGCGGAAATGCGTCAACCACTGGGCTTGACCATCATCGGCGGGCTGATTTTCAGTCAGGTGCTGACCCTTTACACCACCCCGGTGGTTTACCTCTATCTCGACAAACTGCGCCATCGCTTCAACCACTGGCGTGGGGTGCGTACCGATGCTGCTCTGGAAACTCCGCTATGACTGACCGTTCGCTAATCAAACTGTCTGCGCCGCTGATTACGGCCCGAGGCTCGCGTTTGTTGAGCCTGTCGCTGTGCGTGGCGCTGCTCAGTGCCTGCGCCATCGGCCCGGATTACCAGCGTCCGCAAGCTGCCGCGCCGGCGCAATACAAGGAAGCGGCCGGTTGGCGTCAGGCCAACCCAAGCGATTCCCTGGCCCGCGGTGCCTGGTGGGAATTGTATGGCGATCAACAACTGAACGGCCTGATCGAGAAACTCAACAGTGCCAACCAGACGGTTGCCCAGTCCGAAGCCCAATACCGTCAGGCCCAGGCGTTGGTGCGCAGCGCTCGCGGTGCGTTTTTTCCGACCGTGGACCTGACCGTCGGGAAAAACCGTTCCAGCCAGGGCACCGGCAGCAGCAGTTCGAGCCTGACCAGTTCCTCCAGTGGTATCCGCGACACCTATACCGCACAGGCGGGGGTCAGTTGGGAGGCCGATGTCTGGGGCAAACTGCGCCGAGGTCTTGAGGCGGACACCGCCAACGCCGAGGCGAGCTTTGCCGATCTGGCGGCGATGCGCCTGAGCCAGCAGTCGGAACTGGTACAGAACTACCTGCAGTTGCGCGTGATCGATGAGCAGAAACGACTGCTGCAAGCGACGGTCGAGGCCTATCAGCGTTCGCTGAAAATGACCGAAAACCAGTACCGCGCCGGTGTTTCCGGCAAGGACGCGGTGGCACAGGCCACCACTCAGCTCAAGAGCACCGAGGCTGACCTGGTCGATCTGATCTGGCAGCGTGCCCAGTTCGAGAACGCCATCGCCGTTTTGATCGGGCTGCCGCCGGCCGAGTTCAGCCTCGCGGAAACCCAGAACATCCCGGTCTTGCCTGAGGTGCCACTGAACCTGCCTTCGCAATTACTGGAGCGCCGCCCGGACATTGCTTCCGCCGAACGTTCTGTGATGGCGGCCAACGCCAACATCGGCGTGGCCAAGGCGGCTTACTACCCGGATCTGACGCTGAGCCTGAACGGTGGTTATAGCAGCAGCACGTCGTCCAACTGGATCAGCGTGCCGAACCGCTTCTGGTCGGTCGGCCCGCAACTGGCGATGACCTTGTTTGACGGCGGACAGCGGTCCGCCGAAGTCGACCGCAGCGAGGCAGCCTACGACGAAACCGTCGCCAAGTACCGCCAGACCGTGCTCGACGGCTTCCGCGAGGTGGAAAATTATCTGGTCCAGCTCAAGGTCCTGGAAAACGAATCTGCCGTGCGTCAACAGGCCCTGGACGCGGCGCGTGAGTCCTTGCGCCTGATCCAGAATCAGTACAAGGCCGGGTTGATCGCTTATCTGGATGTGGTGGTGGTGCAAGCCACGGCGCTGAACAACGAACGCAACATGCTGGACTTGTTGCAGAGCCGACTGATTGCCAGCGTGCAGTTGATTGCGGCGCTGGGTGGCGGTTGGGACGGCCAGCTCGACCTGTAGGAGCCGAGCTTGCTCGCGATAGCGGTGTACCAGCCGACATCGATGTTGAATGTGAATCCGTCTTCGCGAGCAAGCTCGGCTCCTACAGGACCGAGGGGTGTCCACGGACATCGTTCCAGAGGAATCACCAGTAATCAAACAAGCGTTTCATCGGGTTGATGGCCCTTTGCTAATTTTGTCAGTGCGTTCTTTCATGCAATCAGTACAATCGCCGGATTTGCCCCCCGAGAATGGAAGCAGTACGGCGGGTCGTCGCGAGAAGTCCCATGCTCATCGGTAGCTATTCCCCCACGCTGGTTGTCATCTCGCTCTTTGTGGCGATTCTCGCGTCCTATACCGCGCTCGACATGACCGGGCGCATTGCCACGGCCAAAGGCCGTGCGGTGCATTTGTGGACTGCCGGCGGCGCTTTGGCGATGGGCATCGGCGTGTGGTCGATGCATTTCATCGGCATGCTCGCGTTTGAACTGCCCATTGACCTCGGCTACGACGTCACACTGACGGCCCTGTCGCTGCTGACCGCGATTCTGTCCTGCGGCTTTGCCCTGTGGCTGGTCAGCCAGCCACAACTGCCGGGCTGGCAACTGGCGTTCGGGGCGCTGGCGATGGGCGCGGGCATCAGCGCCATGCACTACACCGGCATGGCCGCCATGCGCATGCAGCCGGGTATCGATTACGACCCGACACTGTTCGGCGCCTCTCTGCTTATCGCTGTCGGCGCGTCGGGCGCTGCGTTATGGATCGCCTTCCGCCTGCGCCGGCACACGCCTTACGTCAGTCTGTTTCGAGGCGGCGCGGCGGTGATCATGGGCATTGCCATTGTCGGCATGCACTACACCGCCATGGCCGCTGCGCGTTTTCCCGACGGCAGTTTTTGTGGTGCGGCGATCAGCGGATTGAACGGGAAGGGCCTGGACAGCCTGGTGCTGATCACCACGATGGCGGTGCTGAGCATTGCCTTGCTCACCTCGATTCTCGATGCACGCCTGGAGGCTCGCACCGCCGAGCTGGCCCACTCGCTGACAGAGGCTAATCGCGAACTCACCCAACTGGCGCTGCACGACACCCTGACCGGCCTGCCAAATCGGGTATTACTGGCTGACCGTATCGACCAGGCCATGTCCAGAGTGCAGGAGCAAGGTGGCTATTTTGCCTTGATGTTCATCGATCTGGACGGTTTCAAGCCGGTCAATGATGCATTCGGTCATCACATGGGTGACCAGTTGCTGCGTGAAGTCGCACTGCGCCTGCGTGAGGACTTGCGAAGCCAGGACACGCTGGCGCGGATTGGCGGCGATGAGTTCGTGCTGCTGGTGCAACTGGCCGATGAGCATGACGCACTGAATCTGGCGGCCCGACAAGTCGGGCTGATCGCGCGCTCGTTCCGTGTCGCCGAACATGATTTGCAGATCTCCGCCAGTGTCGGCATCGCCCTTTATCCGGGAAATGGCCATACCTGCGAAGAACTGCTGATGAATGCCGACGCGGCGATGTATCACGCCAAAGGCGCCGGTAAAAACGGCTACAGCTTCTTCGACGCCTCGATGAACAGCAACGCGCGCAAACAGCTGCAATTGCTGCAAGACCTGCGCAATGCAGTGGACCAGCAACAATTCAGCCTCTACTACCAGCCAAAATTCGACGCCAGCAACGGTCGACCTGTCGGCGCCGAGGCGTTGTTGCGCTGGGTGCACCCGACGCAGGGCATGCTGATGCCGGACAAGTTCATCGAACTGGCGGAGAAGACCGGGCTGATCATTCCGATCGGCGATTGGGTGCTCAACGAAGCCTGCCGGCAAATGCGCGAATGGTACGTGCTCGGTTATACCGACTGGCGCATCGCGGTGAACCTCTCCGCCTTGCAGTTCTGCCACGCAGGCCTGGTCCAAAGCGTCGCCAAGGCGTTGGCCACGCATCATTTGCCGGCCAACAGCCTGACCCTGGAAATCACCGAAACCACCGCCATGAGCGACGCCGATGCGAGCATGACGGTGCTTAACGAACTCTCGGAGATGGGTGTCGACCTGTCGATTGATGATTTTGGCACGGGCTATTCGAGTTTGATGTACCTCAAGCGCTTGCCGGCCAACGAACTGAAGATCGACCGGGGGTTTGTCCGCGACCTGGAACGAGACAGCGACGACGCGGCCATTGTTTCCGCCATCGTCGCCCTTGGCCAGGCGCTGGGTTTGCGCATCGTCGCCGAAGGCGTGGAAACCGATGTGCAGCAGGATTTCCTGACTCAACTCGGTTGCGACTCGTTGCAGGGTTACCTGCTGGGGCATCCGCTGCCGGCTGAGCGATTCATGGTGGATATTCTTCGCGCGGAGCAGTTGGCGGTAAGTTGACGCAGCCCTGTGGCGAGGGAGCTTTATGGCGAGGGAGCTTGCTCCCGCTGGGCTGCGAAGCAGCCCCAAAGCCATGCACTGCAGTACATCAGTTAAACCGCATACATTGTTTTACGACTGCTTCGCAGCCGAGCGGGAGCAAGCTCCCTCGCCACAGGACACCACAGACCCCATGCAAAACCCGTCAATGGCGGTTATTCTTGGCCCCGACTGCAAACGCTTGAACGGGGAAACGCTCGCATGGACAAAGTCATCGTCATCACCGGCGGCAGCCGCGGCATCGGCGCCGCCACAGCCTTGTTGGCCGCCGAACAGGGCTATCGGATCTGCATCAACTATCAATCCGACGAAGAAGCGGCACACCGTGTGCTTGAGCAAATCCGCGCCCTCGGCGCCCAGGCCATCGCAGTACGAGCCGACGTCAGCATTGAAGACGAAGTGATCGCGCTGTTTAACCGGGTTGACGCCGAACTGGGTCGGGTGACCGCACTGGTTAACAACGCCGGCACCGTGGGACAAAAATCCCGGGTGGACGAAATGTCCGAGTTCCGTATTCTCAAAACCCTCAAGACCAACGTCCTGGCGCCCATCCTTTGCGCCAAGCACGCCGTCCTGCGCATGTCCCCGAAACACGGCGGGCAAGGCGGCAGCATCGTCAACGTATCTTCGGTCGCCTCGCGCTTGGGATCACCCAACGAGTACGTGGATTACGCGGCCTCCAAAGGAGCGCTGGACAGCTTCACTATCGGCCTGTCCAAGGAAGTGGCCGGTGAAGGCATCCGCGTCAACGCCGTGCGGCCGGGCTTCATCTACACCGATTTCCATGCGCTGAGCGGTGATCCGGACCGGGTCAGCAAACTGGAATCGGCGATCCCGATGGCGCGCGGTGGCCGGCCGGATGAAGTGGCAGAGGCGATTGTGTGGTTGTTGTCGGATAAGGCTTCTTATGCGACAGGGACGTTTGTTGATCTTGGGGGCGGGCGTTAATCTCTGAAAGGTGCTGTGTCGGCGCTGGCCCCATCGCGAGCAGGCTCGCTCCCACAGGGTTTCGTGTCGACCGCAAAATCTCAATACACCTCGGTTCACTGTGGGAGCGAGCCTGCTCGCGATGGGGCCGGACCAGTCAACACCAAACCTTCAGAACGACCGCACAATCCGCCCCAACGTCTCCATCGCCTTCTCCGAAGCCTCATCCCAAGGGCTTCCATAATTCAACCGAATACAATTCCTGAAGCGCTGGGCCGGTGAGAAAATCGGCCCGGGCGCAATGCTGATCCCCTGCGCCAACGCCATCTGAAACAACTTCAACGAATCCATCTGCGCCGGCAATTCCAGCCACAGAAAGTAGCCCCCGGCCGGCTGACTGACCCGCGTCTGCGCCGGAAAGTAGCGCGCAATCGCCGCCAGCATCGCACTCTGCTGTTCTTCCAGCGCATAACGCAATTTGCGCAAATGTCGGTCGTAGCCACCATGTTGCAGGTAATCGGCAATGGCCGCCTGAGCCGGCATTGACGCACACAGCGAGGTCATCAGCTTCAACCGCTCAATCTTTTGCGCATACCGCCCGGCAGCCACCCAGCCAATGCGATAGCCTGGCGCGAGGCTTTTTGCGAAGGAGCCGCAATGCATCACCAACCCATCGGTATCGAACGCCTTGGCCGGTTTCGGTGCTTGTTGGCCGTAATAGAGCTCGGCGTAGACATCGTCCTCGATCAGCGGCACCTGGTGCGTGCGCAACAGCTCCACCAGTTCCTGTTTCTTCGCCTCGGGCATGGTCGCGCCCATGGGATTCTGGAAGCTGGTCATGCACCAGCAGGCCTTGATCGGGTAGCGTTCCAGGGTTTGCGCGAGCACGCCGAGGTCGATGCCATCGCGCGGGTGCACGGGGATTTCCACGGCTTTGAGTTTCAACCGTTCGAGGATTTGCAGGCAGGCGTAGAACGCCGGGGCTTCGATGGCCACCAGGTCACCGGGTTCGGTGACGGCTTGCAGGCACAGGTTCAGCGCTTCCAGCGCGCCGTTGGTGATCAGCAGTTCCTCCATGGGCAACATCAGGCCACCTACCATGTAGCGCAGGGCGATTTGTCGGCGCAGTTGCGGGTTGCCCGGTGACATGTCGGTGACGACCATGCGCGGGTCCATGTCCCGGGCGGCGCTGGCCAGGGAACGGGACAGGCGTTGCAGCGGAAACAGGGTAGGGCTGGGGAATGCCGAGCCGAACGGTACGGTGTTGGGGTCCTTGATCGAGTCGAGCACCGAGAACACCAGTTCGCTGACGTCGACTTCGGTGGATTCGTTGACCTGGCTGCTGATCACCGGCTCTGAAAACGGGCTCGGTGCATGGGTGTTGACGAAATAACCGGAGCGCGGGCGGGCACGGATCAGGCCACGGCGTTCGAGCAGGTAATAGGCCTGGAATACCGTAGACGGGCTGACGCCGTAGGTCTGGCTGGCGTAGCGCACCGACGGCACGCGTTGGCCGGGGCCGAGCACGCCGGAGCGGATCAGTTCAGCGATGTCATCGGCGAATTTTTCGTAGCGTTTCATCTAAGTCCCGCAATCGAATGGGTTCAATTAGCTGTTGTGGCGAGGGAGCTTGCTCCCGCTCGGCTGCGTAGCAGTCGTAAATCTTTGGGGGCGCTTCGCACTGGAGCGCCAGCCCGGCCCAACGGGAGCAAGCCCCCTCGCCACAGGGCACCGCAGTCTAAGGGATCAACGGTTCATCGGCGCAACAAACCGGCTGTTCGCGACGCTATAATTATCAGGTTCATCGCTGTCGACAATCTTGAAGATGATCGTCTGCGAACTGCTGCTCGGCCGTTCCGTGGTCATCGCCACGGACACCGGCACGTCAACAATCTCGCCGGGCGCCAGGCTCAGTTCGGTCTTGCCTTGCAGCTGGAAGCCGTCGCCGTCGACCAGGGTCAAACGGTAGTCCTGCCGTTGCTGGGTCTTGTTGATGACCTTCAGGCTGTAGATGTTTTCGATCTGCCCCTGACTGTTCTCGCGGAACAGGCCACGGTCCTTGCTGACGTCCAGCGAGACCATCGGCCGCTCGACAAGGGCCAGGGCGAGGGCGCCGACCATTACCAGCAACACCGCGGTGTATCCGATCAGTCGTGGTCGCAGCAGATGGGTCTTGCCACCTTGCAACTCGTGCTCCGAGGTGTAGCTGATCAGGCCACGGGCGTAGCCCATTTTGTCCATGATCGAATCACAGGCGTCGATACACGCGGCGCACCCGATGCACTCCATTTGCAGGCCATCGCGAATGTCGATACCGGTCGGGCATACCTGCACGCAGAGCTGGCAGTCGATGCAATCCCCGAGGCCGACTTCGACAGGGTTCACGTCACGTTTGCGCGGGCCACGGTTTTCGCCACGGGCGACGTCGTAGGAGATGGTCAGGGTGTCTTTGTCGAACATCACGCTCTGGAACCGCGCATACGGGCACATGTGCATGCACACCGCTTCACGCAGCCAACCGGCGTTGATGTACGTGGCACCGGTGAAGAACAGCACCCAGAACAGGCTGACGCCGCCGATCTGCAAGTTCAGCAGTTCTTCGGCCAGTGGACGGATCGGTGTGAAGTAGCCGACGAAGGTCAGGCCGGTCAGCAAACTGATCGCCAGCCACAAGGTGTGCTTGGCGGCGCGGCGCATCAGTTTGTTCAGGCCCCAGGGCGCGGCTTGCAGTTTGATCCGCTGGTTGCGTTCGCCTTCGGTGATCTTCTCGCACCACATGAAGATCCAGGTCCAGGAGCTCTGTGGGCAGGTGTAGCCGCACCAGACGCGTCCGGCAAACACGGTGATTGCAAACAGGCCGAATGCCGCAATGATCAGCAGCGCCGACAGCAGGATGAAATCCTGGGGCCAGAAGGTCGCGCCGAAGATGTGGAATTTGCTTTCGGAAAGATCCCAGAGCACCGCCTGGCGGCCGCCCCAATTCAACCAGACCGTGCCGAAAAACAGCAGGAACAGAAAACCCGCGCCGCTCATGCGCAGGGTGCGGAACAGGCCGGTGAAGCTACGGGTGTGGATCAGGTTGTCGCTGGACTTGGCCTTCATCTTTGGACGCGAAGGCTCATAGCTGTTTACTAGCGGGGCACTTTCTACGGTTCGGACGGGGATTCTTTCGCTCATGGTCTTTCGCTCATCAGCCTCCATCAGGCCGGGTCACTATGAGCGTCGATCTGTTTGCATAACAGACTCAGGTGTCTCAATAAAAAGCGGATCAGATGAGCGCTGAGCCGCTGCCTGCGACAACTTGATGCACCCGCCACAACGGGACGCGGGCGCCTATAACACGCGCCCGCAGGGGGGTGTTGATCCGGGTCAGTCAAATCACCGAATCACTGTCCGTGGCCTTCAAATGCCGGCGACCGTCCACCGCGCCTGCTACGGTCATTGCATCGGCTTCTGCTTCGGTGATGTAGATGCGCTGACCTTCGAGATCCACCGCCGACATGGCTTTTTCGCCGTCAGTGACGATGGTGACGTCGGGACACAGGCGGATTTCTTCGCCGTTCTCGGTGGTGAAGAAGCAGGTCTGGTTTTCGATGCGCACAGTCATGGAGAGGTCCTTTTTTCTGCGGGTTCTACAGGGTTAGGGCACAACCGGCGGCCATCGTTCTGTGCAACCGATTAATGGTCGGCGCGGTCCATCCTTTATCGATCTTTACAGGGATTGCACCATGGATGCCTGGTGGCATGAAGTTTGGGTGACGCTGCAAGCGGAGTTCGCCGACATCGGCGACGCTTCACAACTGACACGTGTAACCGTGAGACTGCTGATAGCCGCCGTGCTGGGCGGGATTCTCGGTTTCGAGCGCGAGCAAAAGGGCAAGGCCGCCGGTGTGCGTACGCACATGCTGGTGGCGCTCGGTGCCGCGCTGTTTGTGCTGGTGCCGCAGATGTCCGGCTCCCAGGCCGATGCCATGAGTCGGGTGGTGCAAGGGGTGATCGCCGGGATCGGCTTCCTCGGCGCCGGGACCATCCTGAAAAACCAGGAAGGCGATGAAGGCCATGTGAAAGGCCTGACCACCGCCGCCGGGTTGTGGATGACTGCGGCCATTGGTGTTTCGGCTGGGTTGGGGCGTGAAGCGACGGCGGTGCTCAGTACGTTGCTGGCGCTGGCGATATTCAGTGTGATGCCGAAGATCGTGAAGATGCTCGACAAGAACGGGCAGGAAGATAAGCCCTGACGGACCGCTCATTGTGGCGAGGGAGCTTGCTCCCGCCGGCCGGTCCGCGCTCGGGCGCAGCAGTCGTAAGTTTTTGGGGGCGCTTCGCACCCCAGCGGGAGCAAGCTCCCTCGCCACATTACTCGGGCGCGACGATCACCGGCGGCATGGTTGCCGGCGGATCTTCCCTCGGTGGCGGGGTAGTGCCCGGCGGCTCCTGCTCGGGCACTGGCGCAGGCTCGGTGGGCGGAATCGTCGGGCTGTCGATGTTCGGATCGGGTGTTTCGGCCGGGATTGGAATACTCATCGTTGAAGCCTCCAGTGGCAGATGGCGCAAGTCGTGCTTAAGTGGATTGACCACTGCACACAGGAATTGATTCCACCGGAGATGCGGGCAAATTCACGTGAACTTTACCGAGGCCTGTCGCTCGGAACCTAAGTGAGTTCATTCCGGGGCCGATGGCTTTGCGCAAATGACGACCCCGCACAAGAGCGTCCATGGGGCGTAAAGGAGAGATGCTCGATGACTGCCGAAAAACCGACAGAGCTGAACTACAACCCTCATATGCCGCTGTCGCAGGCTCTACTGCTACCGCGTATCGCCATTGAAAACACCATGCCGACCCTTGATAACGGGCAATTTGCCGTTAAAGCGGTGGTGGGTCAGGACGTGGTGGTCACGAGCAAAGTCTTCGCCGACGGGCACGACAAACTGGCCGTCCGGGCTCGCTGGCGTGCTGCCGACGATGAAACCTGGCAAAGCGAAGTCATGGGTGAACTGGGCAATAACGGTTATCAAGGCCAGTTCCGCGTCGAGCGTCAGGGCCGTTATGTGTTCTGCATCGAGGCCTGGATCGATCAGTTCGCCAGCTTCTGCTATGAGCTGGAGAAGAAGCACTCCGCCCGTGTGCCCGTCAGTCTTGAGCTGCAGGAAGGTCGCACCCTGGTTCAACAGGCGGCCGAACGCACCGAAGGCCAACTGAGTGAGGACCTGGCAGCGCTGCACCATGAACTGGCCGGGTTGCTCGAAATCGAGCAGGTGGCGCTGTTTCTGCACCAGCGTAGCGCCGACCTGATGGCTCAGGCCGATCACCGCGCCTATTTGAGCCTCAGCCCCGAGTATCCGCTGGACGTCGAACGTGAGATCGCGCAGTTCGCCAGTTGGTATGAGTTGTTTCCGCGCTCGATCACCGACGATCCGGCCCGCCACGGCACCTTTAACGACGTGCATTCGCGGTTGCCGATGATTCAGGACATGGGTTTCGACGTGCTGTATTTCCCGCCGATCCACCCGATCGGTCGCAGCTATCGCAAAGGCCCGAACAATGCCCTCACAGCCGGCCCTGACGATCCGGGCAGCCCGTATGCCATCGGCAGCGAAGAGGGCGGGCACGAGGCGATCCACTCGGAACTGGGCACCCGCGAAGACTTCCGTCGACTGGTAGCCGCAGCAGCCGACCACGGCCTGGAAATCGCTCTCGACTTTGCCATTCAGTGTTCCCAGGATCACCCGTGGCTCAAGCAGCACCCGGGCTGGTTCAA
This sequence comes from Pseudomonas hormoni, assembly GCF_018502625.1. Classification (NCBI taxonomy): domain Bacteria; kingdom Pseudomonadati; phylum Pseudomonadota; class Gammaproteobacteria; order Pseudomonadales; family Pseudomonadaceae; genus Pseudomonas; species Pseudomonas hormoni. The sequence continues at coordinate 2,573,702 of NZ_CP075566.1, read as the reverse complement.
CTGGCGGCCGGACGGCACGATCAAATACGCCGAGAACCCGCCGAAGAAATACCAGGACATCGTCAACGTCGATTTCTATGCCGTCGAGGCGATTCCCAGCCTCTGGGTCGAACTGCGCGACATTGTGGTGGGTTGGGTCGAAGAGGGCGTGAAGATCTTTCGCGTCGACAACCCGCACACCAAACCGTTGCCGTTCTGGCAGTGGCTGATCGCCGATGTGCGCGCGTTGTACCCGGAAGTGATCTTCCTCGCCGAAGCGTTCACCACACCAGCGATGATGGCGCGCCTGGGCAAGGTCGGTTATTCGCAGAGCTACACCTACTTCACCTGGCGCAACACCAAGTACGAACTGTCGACCTATTTCACCGAGCTCAACGAGTCGCCGTGGCGCGAATGCTATCGGCCGAACTTCTTCGTCAATACACCGGACATCAACCCGGCGTTTCTGCACGAGTCCGGGCGCGCCGGTTTTCTGATCCGTGCGGCCCTGGCGACCATGGGCTCCGGGCTGTGGGGCATGTATTCGGGTTTCGAACTCTGTGAAGCCGCACCCGTACCGGGGAAGGAGGAATACCTCAACTCCGAGAAATACGAAATCCGCCCGAGGGACTTCAATGCGCCGGGCAACATCATTGCCGAGATCGCCCAGCTCAACCGCATACGCCGGCAGAACCCGGCCCTGCAGACGCATCTGGGCCTGAAGGTCTATAACGCCTGGAACGACAACATCCTGTATTTCGGCAAGCGCAGCGAGGATGGCAGCAACTTCATTCTGGTCGCCGTCAACCTCGATCCGCATAACGTTCAGGAAGCGAATTTCGAGTTGCCGCTGTGGGAAATGGGTTTGCCCGACGACGCCAGTATCCAGGGCGAGGACTTGATGAGCGGTCATCGCTGGACGTGGCACGGCAAGTACCAGTTCATGCGGATCGACCCGGCGCATCAGCCGTTCGGGATCTGGCGGATCACGGTTTAAACAGACTGCCCGCTCTTGTGGCGAGGGAGCTTGCTCCCGCACGGCTGCGAAGCAGTCGTAAATCCTGTGGATGCGGTTTATCAGAACGAATGCAGGGGCCGCTTCGCAGCCCAGCGGGAGCAAGCTCCCTCGCCACAAAAGAGCCTCCTTCGGCAGCCTGTGTGCTTCGGCGGGTGGCTTTATTGAATTCAACAGGAGTTTCAAATGGCGAAGAAACCCAAGGCTGCCACCTTTATCAAGGACCCGCTCTGTTACAAGGATGCAGTGATCTACCAGGTTCACGTTAAGTCTTTTTTCGACTCCAACAACGACGGGATCGGCGACTTTCCCGGTCTTATCGCCAAACTCGATTACATCGCCGACCTCGGTGTCAACACCATCTGGCTCCTGCCGTTCTACCCCTCGCCACGGCGTGATGACGGCTACGACATTGCCGAATACCGTGGCGTGCATTCCGATTACGGCACCATGGCCGATGCCAGGCGCTTTATCTCAGAAGCCCACAAACGTGGCTTGCGGGTCATCACCGAACTGGTCATCAACCACACCTCGGACCAGCACGCCTGGTTCCAGCGGGCGCGCAAAGCCAAGCCCGGTTCGGCGGCGCGGGACTTTTACGTCTGGTCCGATGACGATCAGAAATACGACGGCACTCGCATCATCTTTCTCGACACCGAGAAATCCAACTGGACCTGGGACCCGGTCGCCGGCCAGTACTTCTGGCACCGTTTCTATTCGCACCAGCCGGATCTGAATTTCGATAACCCGCAAGTCATGAAAGCCGTGCTGTCGGTGATGCGCTACTGGCTCGACATGGGCATCGACGGTTTGCGGCTGGATGCAATTCCGTACCTCATCGAACGGGACGGCACCAACAACGAAAACCTGCCCGAGACCCATGACGTCCTCAAGCAGATCCGTGCCGAAATCGATGCCAATTACCCCGACCGCATGCTGCTCGCCGAGGCCAACCAATGGCCGGAAGATACGCAGTTGTACTTCGGTGACACCGACGCCAAAGGCCTCAACGGCGACGAATGCCACATGGCCTTCCACTTCCCGCTGATGCCGCGCATGTACATGGCGCTGGCCCAGGAAGACCGCTTCCCGATCACCGACATTCTGCGTCAGACCCCGGAGATTCCAGCCAATTGCCAGTGGGCCATTTTCCTGCGCAACCACGATGAGCTGACCCTGGAGATGGTCACCGACAAGGAGCGAGACTACCTGTGGAATTACTACGCGGCCGACCGTCGGGCGCGGATCAACCTTGGGATTCGCCGCCGTCTCGCACCGTTAATGGAGCGCGATCGTCGCCGTGTGGAATTGCTCAACAGCCTGCTGCTGTCGATGCCCGGCACGCCGACCCTGTATTACGGCGATGAAATCGGCATGGGCGACAACATCTACCTCGGTGACCGCGATGGCGTGCGTACGCCGATGCAATGGTCGATCGACCGTAACGGCGGCTTCTCCCGCGCCGATCCGGCCAGCCTGGTGCTGCCGCCGATCATGGACCCGCAATACGGTTACCTGTCGGTCAACGTCGAAACCCAGGCCGGTGATCCGCATTCGCTGCTGAACTGGACCCGACGCATGCTCGCCGTGCGCAAGCAATCCAAGGCGTTCGGGCGCGGCACGCTGAAAATGCTGTCGCCGAGCAACCGGCGGATTCTGGCCTATACCCGAGAATTCACCGGGGCTGACGGCAAGCACGAGATCATTCTGTGCGTGGCCAACGTGTCCCGTAGCGCGCAAGCGGCGGAACTGGACCTGTCGGCCTACGTCGGCATGGTGCCGGTGGAGATGCTGGGCGGTAACGCGTTCCCGCCGATCGGCCAGTTGAATTTCCTCCTGACCCTGGCGCCTTACGGTTTTTACTGGTTCGGACTCGCAACGGAGAATCAAATGCCTAGCTGGCACGTAGAACCGGCGCAAAGCCTGCCGGACTTCACCACTCTGGTGCTGAAAAAACGTATGGAAGAACTGCTCGAAACGCCGTCCCGCGGCACGCTGGAGCAGGGCATCCTGCCAAACTGGCTGCAGAACCGACGCTGGTTCGCCGGCAAGGACGCGGCCATCGACAAGGTCAACCTGGCCTACGGCGTGCGTTTCGGTGATGCGCTGCATCCAGTGCTGCTGAGTGAAATCGAAGTCACCAGCGGCGGCCAGACCAGCCGTTATCAGCTGCCGTTCGGCTTCATTGCGGATGATCAGGTGGGCCCCGCGTTGCCGCAGCAACTGGCGCTGTCTCGGGTGCGACGCGGTCCGCAGGTGGGTTTGATCACCGATGCATTCAGTCTTGAACACTTCATCCGCGCAGTCTTGCAAGGCATGCAGGACAACACCGTGCTGCCTTCCGATGGCGGCGAGATTCGCTTCGAACCGACTGCCGAGCTGACCAGGCTGGGCCTGACGGCTGAATCGGAAGTGCGTTACCTGTCGGCCGAACAGTCCAACAGTTCGGTGGTGATCGGCAGCAGCCTGGTGCTCAAACTGATCCGCAAGGTCGCCTCGGGCGTGCACCCGGAGCTGGAAATGAGCGCGTACCTGACTGGTGCAGGCTTCGCCAATATCTCGCCGTTGCTGGGGGCGGTGGTCCGCCGCGATGCCAAGGGCGAAGACAACCTGCTGATGATCGCCCAAGGCTATCTGAGCAATCAGGGCGATGCGTGGGAATGGACGCAGAACAACCTCGAACGGGCACTGCGCGACGAACTCGCCGATGCCATGTCCGAGCAGGAACAGCATTACAACGCCCTCGGCGAACTGCGTGACTTCGCCGGCATGCTCGGTCAGCGTCTGGGGGAAATGCATCAGGTGCTGGCAGCGCCGACGGACAATCCGGACTTCGCTCCGCAAGTCACCACGCAAAAAGATGCCCTGGCCTCGGCCAAGGATGTCGCCGCGCAACTGGAGCACGCGCTGAAGTTACTCAAGCAGCATCAAAACGAACTGAACCCGGCGGACAAAACCCTGGTCACTCGTTTACTGGACAACAAAAAAGCCATCCTCGGTCACGTCCAGGAATTGGGCAAAAAGGCGACCGGTGGTTTGCGCATTCGCGTCCATGGCGACTTGCACCTGGGGCAAGTGCTGGTGATCAAGGGCGACGCTTACCTGATCGACTTTGAAGGTGAACCGGCGCGGCCACTGGCCGAACGGCGCGGCAAGCACAGCCCGTACAAGGACGTCAGCGGCGTCTTGCGCTCGTTCGACTACGCGGCGGCCATGGCGATCAACGTGCACAACGTCGATAACACCGCCGATGCCCGGACAGCACGGCTGCGGGTCTCGGACCGCTATTTAAATGAGGCGAAACAGGCATTTGTCGACGCTTATCGGCTGGCGGCAGCTAGTCTTGCTCATGCGTGGCAAGATCCGGAAGGCGAGGACGCCGCGCTGGCGTTGTTCGGTCTGGAAAAAGCGGCGTATGAGGTGGCCTATGAAGCAGAAAATCGGCCCACCTGGTTGCCCGTGCCTTTGCACGGTTTATATGGATTATTGAGTGGGCTTAAACCCTTTTCCGATCTTGGTGGAGAGTAGTCATGAGTTTCTCGAACAAGGAACAGGGTCACGCTAAAGAGGCGTTACTGCCCAGATCGCGGGACATCGACGCGCTGGTACGCGCCCAGCATCAAGACCCCTTTGCAATTCTCGGCCCCCATGGCGACGACGCCGGTGGGCAGTTCATTCGGGCTTATCTGCCTGACGCATTGAGCGTGCAGGTGTTGGCCAAGGATTCCGGGGAAGAACTCGGCAGCCTTGAGGCCACCGAAACGCCCGGGCTGTTTGTCGGGCATTTCGATCGGGCGCAGCCGTATGTGCTGCGCACGCGTTGGGCGGGCGGCGAACAGGTTTCCGAAGACCCTTACAGCTTCGGCCCGTTGCTCGGTGAAATGGACTTGTACCTGTTCGCCGAAGGCAATCACCGTGACTTGAGCAGTTGCCTGGGTGCGCAGCTGAAAAACGTCGACGGTGTCGACGGCGTGCGTTTCGCCGTGTGGGCTCCGAATGCCAAACGGGTGTCGGTGGTTGGTGACTTCAATAACTGGGACGGCCGTCGCCACCCGATGCGCCTCCGTCACCCGACCGGCGTCTGGGAGTTGTTCATCCCGCGCATGCAAGCGGGGGAAGCCTACAAGTACGAGATTCTCGGTGCCCACGGCATTTTGCCGCTCAAGGCCGATCCGATGGCGCTGGCCACCGCGCTGCCGCCGGACACCGCGTCGAAGGTCGCTTCACCGCTGAATATCGACTGGCAGGACCACGAGTGGATGCAGGCCCGGGTCGAGCGTTCAAACCCCAGTGCACCGCTGTCGATCTACGAATTGCACGCCGGCTCCTGGCAGTGCGAGCTGGATGATCTGGGCGAAGTGGCCCGCCAGTACACCTGGCATGAGCTGGGCGAACGGTTGATTCCGTACGTCAAGGAACTGGGTTTCACCCACATTGAACTGATGCCAATCATGGAACACCCGTTCGGCGGCTCGTGGGGCTATCAACTGCTCTCACAGTTTGCCCCGAGCGCCCGTTACGGTTCGCCGGATGATTTCGCGGCGTTCGTCAACGCCTGCCACCTGGCCGACATCGGCGTCATTCTCGATTGGGTCCCGGCGCATTTTCCGACCGATACCCACGGTCTGGCGCAATTCGACGGCACCGCGCTGTACGAATACGACAACCCGCAGGAAGGCTTCCACCAGGATTGGGACACGCTGATCTACAACCTCGGCCGCACCGAAGTGCACGGCTACATGCTGGCCTCGGGGCTGCACTGGCTCAAGCATTTCCATGTCGATGGCCTGCGCGTCGATGCGGTGGCGTCGATGCTGTACCGCGATTACTCGCGCAAGGCCGGCGAGTGGGTGCCGAACCGTCACGGCGGTCGGGAAAACCTTGAAGCGATCGACTTCCTGCGCCACCTCAACGACGTGGTCAACCTGGAAGCACCCGGCGCGCTGGTAATCGCCGAAGAATCCACGGCGTGGCCCGGCGTCAGCCAGGGCACGCAACAGGGTGGTCTGGGTTTCGATTACAAATGGAACATGGGCTGGATGCACGATTCGCTGCACTACATCCAGCAAGACCCGGTGTACCGCGCACATCACCACAACGAACTGAGTTTCGGTCTGGTGTATGCCTGGTCCGAGCGCTTTATCCTGCCGATCTCCCACGACGAAGTGGTCCACGGCAAACACTCGCTGATCGACAAGATGCCCGGTGATCGCTGGCAGAAATTTGCCAACCTGCGGGCGTACCTGAGCTTCATGTGGGCGCATCCGGGCAAAAAACTGTTGTTCATGGGGTGCGAGTTTGGTCAGTGGCGCGAGTGGAACCACGATCAGCAACTGGATTGGTACTTGCTGCAGTATTCGGAACACAAAGGCGTGCAGAAACTCGTCGGCGACCTGAACCGGTTGTACCGCGAAGAGCCCGCCTTGCATGACCAGGACGACGCGCCGCAGGGGTTCCAGTGGTTGATTGGCGATGACGCGATCAACAGCGTTTACGCGTTTATGCGCTGGAGCAAGGATGGGCGGCCGGTGTTGGTGGTGGCTAACTTTACGCCGGTGCCGCGTGAGGGCTATCGGATTGGCGTGCCGTTTGCCGGGCGGTGGACTGAAGTGATCAATAGCGATGCGGCGATGTATGCCGGGTCGAATTACGGGAACAGTGGCGGAGCGTTTACCGAAGAAGAGGCGAGCCACGGCCAGGCGTTGTCGCTGGTGCTGAATCTGCCGCCGTTGGCGGTGTTGATGTTGCGGCCGGAGGGTTGATCTAGTACCGAAGCGCTGCCATTCGCGAGCAAGCCCGCTCCCACATTAGATTCGTGTCGTACACAGAGCCAATGTGGGAGCGGGCTTGCTCGCGAAGACGTTCGACCCGACACCGAATCTCTCAAGGCAAAACGCTCACCACCGCATCCGCACACCCAGACTGCCAATCAACCCATTCAAATCATTGTCATCCACATCACTGCTGTAATCGGCGCTGAAGTACAGACTTACGGCGGGTGTCACTCTGGCCACCAGCCCCAACCCCACTTCGACGGTTGATGAGTAGCGGCTGCTGCTGATCTTGTCGACCTGATCGAGGGTCACTGTATTGCCGGTGTACACCGTGTGCCACAAGTTGGTCCGCACATACGGTTCAACCGCGAGGCCGTTGATGTCGTAACTACCTTTCAATCGCGCGCCGACCCGGCCGCTCCAGGAGGTCAGGTCGCTGGACGACGCATTTTCCGATCCTGCGTAGGGCGTGTCCAGCGTGATTCGCTGATTGATCAACTGCGCCTGGGGTTCAACGACCCAGTTGTCGCTCAGACCAATCGGAAAGCCGCCTTCCACCGAGAAGGTGACTGCGCTGCCTTCGGTGACTTGCCGGGCGCCTTGTTCGCTGCGGCTGATGCCGTTGACCCGGCCTCCGCTGGCCGTCAAATCCACGTGCCAGCCTTGGGGGCCGGTCAAGCTGTAGTAGGCACCGAGGCTCTGACCTTGCAGGTTAAGCGTGTCGGTGTTGGGGGCGGCGAGGGCGCGACTGGTCAGCAGGCCGTTGCCGTTACTCTGGAACTGACTGGTGCCGCCGATCAGACCGAACTGCTGGGTATGGCCGCTGCCACTTTGCAGCGTCAGGATCGCCGGACCTTTGAGTTGATTGGCGCCAGGCAACGTGAAGCCCTGGGACTGGTAATCGGTTAGAGCCTGTCGCGACGCCTGTCCGTAAAGCTGATCCCAGGCCGAAGGCGCAGCGTCTTCGATCGTCAGGTGTGAACTTCGCAAATCAGGATTGGCGCTGAAGCGGCCGGGGTAGGTTGATGCGAGCGCGGGCAAGGTAAGCACCGGGACCTCCTGGTCATACCAGGGGGTTGTTTCTTCCTCGGCAGGCGAGGCCTGCACTTCCATGGATGAGCACAGCAGGAGTGAACTCGAGACAGTGCAAAGAGTGACTTTGATCTCTTGTGAGGTGAAAGAAGTTTTCATGGAGGTCTACCTTGCAGTCGCATGCGGAATCTCGCTCTGGCGTCTCTCCTACCCCGAATGAGGGGCGACCGAATGGAGTGGGGCAAGCCTTCGCCCGCCCGTTTTCACGGGTGTCTGATGGTTTGCCTCAGGTGTTACTTCCGGGGGTAGTACGGTGAAGCTAAGAAGACTCAAAGCTCCGCGTCAAGAAAATGAACGATGAGTGGTATAGCTTATTTAGCCAATGCAACTAATTGTTTTTCAGTGCTTATCTAAGTTCTTGTTTGTACGAAAAATCATCATGGAAGCCGTGATCCAGAGGCGTTTTAGCAGCCGACAGTCGGTACATGAGCAGGACTGGCCGCCGGAATAGCCAATAAAAATTCCAAAATATTACTGTCAATAGTGCTGACGAAAATGAGGGGGGCGTGAGGAAGCGCTACAAATGCACTTCCACCGCCAACGGCAGATGATTAGACAGATGAGTCCACGGTTTGCTTCCCAGTATCCGCGGTTCGTGACTATTGGCATTGCGCAGATAGATCCGGTCCAGGCGCAGCAACGGAAACCGCGCCGGATAGGTTTTGGCCGGACGACCATGATGACGTTCGAAGGCTTCGTGCAGGTAGTCACGACGGGCGAGGGCGGTGTTGCCTTGCAACTGCCAGTCGTTGAAGTCGCCGGCGATGATCACCGGGGCATCGTCGGGCAATGACTCCAGCAGTTGGCAGAGTAATTCGAGCTGCAACTGGCGATGGCTTTCCAGCAGACTCAGGTGCCACGCAGATCGCATGGACTTCGGTGTGGCCCGGGACGTCCAGCACGCAATGCAACAGTCCGCGGCGTTCGGGCCCGGTGATCGAGACGTCGAGGTTGCGGTATTCGCGGATCGGGTATTTCGACAGCAGTGCGTTGCCGTGGTGGCCATTGGGGTAAACCGCGTTGCGCCCGTAGGCGAAATCGCTCCACATGCTGTCCGCCAGGAACTCGTATTGCGAGGTCTGCGGCCAATTGTTGAAACGGGAAGAATGCCGCTCGTGTTCGCCGACGACTTCCTGCAGGAACACCAGGTCCGCCGATGTACTGCGTACCGCCTCACGCAGTTCCGGGAGAATGAAGCGTCGGTTGAGCGCGGTGAAGCCCTTGTGGGTGTTGACCGTCAACACGCGAAGTCGATGAATCGCCGGGGGCGTGTTCAATGGCACCGAGTCGACGGATTGCCGTTTGGAATCATCGCTCACTTTCACTCCTCTGAATCAGGGTTGCTTATGTATGCGACTGAAACCGGCGCGGGCAGTTCAGTTCGAATGTAACCCCAGCCCTCTGTAGGAGCGAAGCTTGCTCGCGAAGACGGTGTGCCATTTAACATTGATGTTGTCTGACACACCGCCTTCGCGAGCAAGCTTCGCTCCTACAGAGGGCTGGGGTCGTTCAGACGAATACGATTTCGTACGGCAACCGCATCCACTCAAGCAGCACCGGTGGCAGCAGCGGGGCGATACCGATGGCCGGTTCACCGTCGAGCTGGCTGGCGTAAGCGTGAGTGGCGTGGCTTTTGCGCGCGACGGACCACGTATCGAGACGGACCTTGCGTGCGCGATGCCAGGGGATCAATCCACTGTCACGCAACGGCCAGTGCCAGGCCCAGACCGGCATTTCGTTGAACGCGGCGCCGACCGAGGCCGCGGCTTTGGCGCTGGCGCGGGCGACGGCTTCATGGTCGACATTGCCGTCCTCGCACCAGGTGGTGAACACCACATCGCCAGGACGCAGGTAGCGGGCAATGAACTGGGTCAATTGAAGCTCGCGCTCGGCCAGGGCATTGTCGGTAAAACCGCCGCGAATCCACTTCAGGCTGTGCATCGGCAATCCGAGCCGGCGCAAGGCTTCGACGCTTTCCTGGGGGCGAAACACGCTGAGGCGTTTCTCTGACCACTGCTGCGACCCCGGATGACTGGCGCTGCCGTCGGTGATCGAGATCAGTTGAAGGGGATGGCCAAGGGCACTGAGTAATTGCAGCAGACCGCCGCAGGTCACCACTTCGTCACCGGGATGCGGCGCGATCACCACGGCGCGCGCGCCAGCGGGGACCAGGGTCTGAGTATTGATGACCGGAACATTGTCCAGCTGAAGAGCGCTATTCCAGACCTGCGCTGACGGGCTGCTGTCGCTGATGGAAACGGATTTCATCGGGCTACGTCCTTGTTCTAGTTGATAGCAAAGTGCCGCGCTCCGAACCCTGGATTGCAGCGAGCAGAGTATTGCTCAAGAACGGCTATTCGTCGCGCCGATGTTCGATTCGATCGGTTTTATCCGGCCTGCATCAGGTCGCGCAAGTAGTCACCGAAGCCGCCCCGGGCCCGACTGTCCAGTCGTGCACTGGTGAGTACCTGAGGACGCTGGCTCCAGGCAATCGTCGCGCCGCAGCGTTCGAGTTGCCGCACCAATTGCACGTCTTCATCGCTCGCCAGGGGTTCGAAACCGCCGGCAAGTCGGTAGGCCTCGGCGCTGATTCCGAGATTGGCGCCGTGAATATGCCGGTGTCCCTCACGGTTCTGATAGTGCTGGTGATAACGAATCTGTGCCGATTCGCTGAACGATTCATCCCAGGTTTCCACGGTGACCGTGCCGCACACCGCATCCACCTCGAGCGACAGTTGCGCCACCAGCCAGTCGTGAGCCACGCGACTGTCGGCGTCGGAGCAGGAAATCCAGCGCACCCCGCGCTCCAGCAGAAACCGCGCACCCGCAGCGCGGGCCTCGCCGACATTGCGCGCATTGATTTCCAGGCAGTGCACCGGGTAACTGCCGACGATGTCGGACGATCGATCCGTGCAACTGTCGAGCACCACCAGCACGACGACCGTCTCACCGCCCAACAGCTCATGTTGCGCGGCACGCAGCGCGGCTTGCAGACAGTCTTCGAGCAAGTCCTCTTCGTTGTGCGCCGGGATTAGAATACCGATCATCGCAGGCCCTCCAGCGCCGCCACGGAACGCGGTTCGCGGCTCCAGAGTTCCAACAGGAAATCGGCTTCCTGATGTAGCACCAGGCGCGGCAGGTGCAGATGTTCGTGCAGCAAGTCATGAACCTGCCGGGCGTTAAGCGGGCAGCCATCGATCGGCGGGCGCCAGTGGCAGGCCAGCAGCTGGCCATCGGCGGTCAGTGACTGTGCCGCGTGTTCGATGAGCTGTTTGAGGTCATCGGCGTCCAGGTAGTAACCGACTTCACTGAGCACGATCAGGTCGAACTGTTCGTTCGGCCAGTCGCCCGGCACGCGGTTTTGGCGGACTTCGGCGTGGTCGAACAGACTCAGGCGCGTTCTGGCCAGCGTCACGGCGGCGGCTGCGGTGTCGCAACACAACAGACGGTCGCAACGGGTGGCCAGTTCGGCGCTTAGTTCACCGTTGGCGCAACCGGGTTCGAAGATGGAACGGTAGTGGGGGCGGGGCAGCGCGGCGAGGGTGATCGCGCGTTTGCGCTGTTCGTACCAGCGCTGACGAAACGCCCAGGGATCGTCGCTGCCGGCAAACAACCCGTCGAAATAGCGATCCTCGACACTCATAGAAACACCACCTCAAACGGTTGCAGCAAACGATCGAGCACGTACGGCGCCAGCACCGGCGGCAAGCCGATGTTCGGGTCGCCCTCCAATTGACTGGCGAAGGCATGAATGGCATGACGCTTGCGCGCGACCAGCGGCGGGGCCAGCAGGATTTTTCGCGCTCGCTGCCAGGGCACCAGGCTGTCTTCAGGGGTTGCCCAATGCCACGTCCAGACGGGCAGTTCATGCACCGTTGCGCCGACACGTTGAGCCGCTGCGGCACTGGCGCGCCCGACGGCTTCATGGTCGCAATGGCCGTCTTCGCGCCACGTGGTGAAGACCACGTCGGTGGGGCGCAGGTGACGCTCGATGAATTCACCCAATTGCGTTTCCCGCGCCGCGACCTGACTGTCGGCGAATCCGCCGCGCAACCATTTGAGGCTGTGTAACGGCAGGCCGAGTCGACGCAACGCTTCGACGGATTCTTGCGGACGGACCGCGCTCAAGCGCTCGACCGGCCAGCGCCGGGAACCGGGATGGCTCGCGCTGCCATCGGTGACCGAGATCAGTTGCAACGGCCGCCCGGCGGCGGCGAGCAATTGCAGGAAACCGCCGCAGCCAAGCACTTCGTCGTCCGGGTGCGGGGCGATGACCACGGCCCGGGAACCTTCGGGCACCAGGTCGAGGATGTCGATCACCGGCATTTGCGCCAGGTGGCTGGAGGTTTGCCACAGCTGCAAGGGCGTGCCCTGGCCTACGATGGGATTGGTTTTCATAACGTCCATGTTCCCTTGATGACGTGCTGGCCGAGCGCGGCGAGGTCGCGCTCGGCGTGGCTTTGACGGAGGAACACCGGCAGGTCGGCGATCAGTCGGGCGAATTGCCGGTCCTTGCAATAAGGACCGGCGCCGAGGGCGTGGCCGACGTGCAGGATCACCTGTTCGACGGCATTTTCCACCACCGCCCGGGTGCGGCGAGCGAGGTGTTCGGCGTCTTCCTGTGGTGCGGCATCGATGCTCAATGCGCTGAATCGCAACACGGTTGCCGCTGCATGCAGCGCGCTGTCGACGGCGCCAAGGTGGGCGAGGGCGTGGGGTTCTTCGCGATGGCCGCAGTGACTGCGCAGACGTTCGGCGAGACTCTGCGCCGCGCCGTACCAGCACGCCGCAATGCCGATCCCGCCTTGCCAGAAGCCGGGGCGTTGCAAGTAATCGCCGGGGTTGCCGATGGCCTGGGCTTCGGCGCCGTCGAACAGCACTTCAACGCTGCCGGAGGCACCCATGCCCACCGCTTGCCAGCCGTGATCGGTGATGGTCACGCCCGGATGATCCAGCGCCACCGCGACCAATTGCTGGCGGTCCTGTTCATCCCACGCCGTCAGCAACGCGTGGCTCAACACCGCTGCGCCTGAACACCAGGCCTTACGCCCGTTCAGCGCAACCATCTGGCCTTGAGGACTGACCCGCACCCGCGCATCCGGTGGCTCGGCGGCCCACATTCCCCAAGTGCTGGAAGGCGTGGGCGAACCGCCGAGTTGCTGAATGATCGCCAAGGCATCGGTATGACCCTCGTACAGCTTGCACAACCCCAGGTCATGCCCGCCGACTTCGGCCAGTCGCTGAAAGCGCTCCAGCGTCCGGCCGCTGCCGGGCAGCGGAAGCTGATCAAGACCGGCCTCGACCAGCTCCCGCAAGCACCGGCCTAGCGCCCGTGTATCGGCGTAGTCCGCTGACTGTCGATGGAGAAAAGCCTGTAGGTCCATTTCACTCTTCTTCCTCATGCTGCAATTCGAACAGCAGCAGCGAGCGGCCGGTGACGGAATATTCGTGACCGAACTCGAAGCGTTCCTGGCCACGAATCGACGGTTGGTTGGTGTCGACCATGCAGGTCCAGAAACCGCCGTCCGGCACTTCCGGCAAGGTGAAGTTGACGATGTCGTGGTGCGCGTTGACCACCAGCAGCAAGGTCGCGTCACCGCCCTTGCGGCGAATCCCGGTTTCCTGCGCGCGGCCATCGAGCAACATGCCCAGGCATTTGCCGTGGGCCTCTTGCCACTGTTCGATAGTCATTTCGCTGCCATCCGGCGCCAGCCAGGTGACGTCCTTGACGCCGATGTCCTCGTTGTAATTGCCCACCAGGAACCGTCCGCGACGCAGGATCGGGTAGGTCAGGCGCAACTTGATCAGGCGTTTGACGAACTTCAGCAACGCCTTGCCGTCTTCGCTCAGGTCCCAATTGACCCAACCGATCTCGCTGTCCTGGCAATAGGCGTTGTTGTTGCCCTCCTGGGTACGGGCAAACTCGTCACCGGCCACCAGCATCGGCGTGCCCTGGGACAGCAGCAGCGTGGCGAAGAAGTTGCGCATCTGCCGCTGGCGCAGCGCGTTGATCTCCGGATCGTCGGTCGGGCCTTCGACGCCGTGGTTCCAGGACAAGTTGTTGTTGCTGCCGTCCTGGTTGTTCTCGTCGTTGGCTTCGTTGTGTTTGTCGTTGTACGACACCAGGTCATTGAGGGTAAAACCGTCGTGGGCGGTGATGAAGTTCATCGACGCATACGGCCGCCGACCACGCTGATTGAACATCTCGCCCGAAGCCGTCATGCGGCTGGCGAAGTCGGCCAGTTGCCCTTCATCACCTTTCCAGAAGGCGCGCACGGTATCGCGGAACTTGTCGTTCCATTCGACCCATCCCGGCGGAAAACCACCGACCTGATAACCACCGGGACCACAGTCCCACGGCTCGGCAATCATCTTCACCTGACGCAGCACCGGGTCCTGGCGGCAGGCGACGAGGAAGCTGTGACGCTCGTCGAAGCCATCGTGATAGCGCCCGAGAATGGTCGCCAGGTCAAAGCGGAAACCGTCGACATGCATTTCCGTGGCCCAGTAGCGCAGGGAGTCGGTGACCATTTGCAGCACGCACGGGTGACTCAGGTCCAGGGTGTTACCGGTGCCGGAATCGTTGATGTAAAAGCGCTTGTCTTCAGGCATCAAACGGTAATAAGAGGCGTTGTCGATGCCGCGCATCGACAGGGTCGGGCCTTGTTCGTTGCCCTCGGCAGTGTGGTTGTAGACCACGTCGAGGATCACTTCGAGATTGGCTTCGTGCAGGTGCGCGACCATCTCCTTGAACTCGGCGATCTTGCCGCTGGCCAGGTAGCGCGGGTCCGGGGCGAAGAACGCAATGCTGTTGTAGCCCCAGTAATTGGTCATGCCTTTGTGCAGCAGATGCTGGTCGTTGACGAAGGCATGGATCGGCAACAACTCCACCGACGACACTCCGAGCTTGCGAATGTGTTCCAGCACGTCATCGACCATCAACCCGGCGAAGGTGCCACGCAGGTTCTCGGGGACGGAAGGGTGACGCATGCTGATGCCGCGCACGTGAGTCTCATAAATGATCGTCTTGTCCCACGGCACGCTGACGCGGTGGTCGTGGCCCCACGTGTGTGCCGGGTCGATGACTTTGCATTTGGGTACGAACGGCGCGCTGTCGCGCTCGTCGAAACTGAGGTCGGCGTCGGGGTGGCCGATGGTGTAGCCGAACAGCGCTTCGGACCATTTCAACTGGCCGACCAGTTGTTTGGCATAGGGGTCGATCAGCAGTTTGTTGTGATTGAAGCGGTGTCCGTTGGCCGGGTCATAGGCACCGTAGACGCGGTAGCCGTAGATCAGCCCCGGATGGGCGTCGGGCAGGTAACCGTGGTAAATCTCGTCGGTGTATTCCGGCAGCTCGATGCGTTCCAGTTCGACTTCGCCGGCGTCATCGAAAATGCACAGTTCGACCTTGGTTGCATTGGCGGAAAACAACGCAAAGTTGACCCCCAGACCATCCCAGGTGGCGCCAAGCGGGAAGGGCAAGCCTTCACGGATTCGCGAGGCCTCGGCTTGAGGTTCTGGCGCGGATTTTTTCGGATCGGTCATAGGTGCTCCTGCAAAAAGGGTAATGCTTTTTGTAGGAGCGAGGCTTGCCCGCGAAGGCGGTGTGTCAGACGATTCAACTGTTACTGAAACACCGCCTTCGCGGGCAAGCCTCGCTCCTACAGTTTTCAGTGGGCGAACGCGCCCACGGTGGCGAGCGGGCTCGCCACGAGTTCAATCAAGCTGCAATGAAGTGAAGCGTCAAACCGCTGGTGGTTTTTTCGTGGTGCGCGGTTTTTTCTCGGCGGCTTTTTCACCCGGTGGCGTTACTTTCGCAGCCGCCGCGGCCGGTTTGGCCTTGGCTTTCGAAGCCGTAGCCTTGCCATCGGCCTGACCGTTGAGCTTGCCATCCACTTTGGCCGCCGGTTTGGCGGTGGCGGCTTTGCTCCCGGCAGCCTTCGGTGATTTCTTCGGCGCGAGGGCTTCGGCTTCAGCCAGCTTGCGAGCCATCTCCCAATGACGGGATTCCTCGCCCTCGGGTTTCCCTTCCGATTCCCAGATCTGATAGGCAAATTCGCGGATGCGTTTTTCGTCGGTACTCATCGCTATGCTCCTGAACTGAACTCAAAGTTTTTGGATAAAGAGATTGACCGGGAAATCCCCCAGCGCGGCGCTAATCATCAGCTCCTTGTGTTCTGTGACTGCGACGCTGGAAAAAAGTCCCTTTAGATTGTCGTCAGGGGTGGTGAACGGTAATTTGACCCGCGTATCGCCCCACTGCTGCGCGCCGACCTGGGGTTCGGCACTGTTTTCCAGCAGGCCTGCACAGCGTATCGGTACGATCACGATCGCCTGCTTCTGGTTGTACGAGCGCGCAAATGCCAGCACCCGGTGTGCCTCGCTGCCGACCACTTCCAGCGCTTGATACGACCCTCGCTGAAACAGCTCGGCATGCTCGGCGCGCAGGTTCAACGTGCGCGCGATCAGGGTTTGTTTGATATGCCCGTCCCGCCAGTTCGCCAGCAGGTCAGGCAGGTCCAGCGGACGCTGCATGGCCTGTTGACGGCTGGCGTAATCCACCGGGCGGCGGTTGTCCGGGTCGACCAGCGAGAAGTCCCAGTACTCGTTGCCTTGATACAGGTCCGGAATGCCCGGCACGGTCATGCGCAGCAAGGTTTGCGCCAAGCTGTTGAGTGCACCGGGTGCAGCAATCGACATCGCCGCTTTACCGAGGGCTGCGCGCAGCCGTTCACCTTCGGGGCTGAGCAGCAGGCGTTCGAGGAATTGGTGAGCCGCGTGTTCATAAGCGTCGTTGGGTGCACTCCAGCTGCTTTGCAATTTGGCTTCGCGCAAGGCTTTCTGGTGCCACTGCAACACACGTTGAGTGTAGTTTTCGTACGCTGCTTTATCGTCATTGCGCAGATCCAGTGGCCAGCTGCCGAGGAGCGCCTGATACAGGATCAGCTCATCGCCCGCGGACGGCATCTGGTCGTCGTCGCGCAGCGGCCGGGCCAGCGTCTGCCAGAGCGGCACCTGCCAGGCAAACCACGCGCTACGCTCACTCAATACCGCCAGCCTGGCGCGGGTGTCTTCGCCGCGTTTGTGGTCATGGGTCGCGGTCGCCAGCAGATTGTCGGGGAATTCTTCGAGGCGATTGAGGCACGCGGCATGGAAGTCGGCCACTGGTGCGCTGAATTGCTCGGTGCTGAAACCCACGTCATTACGCGACAGCAAGACCGCCGAGCGATAGAACGCAGTGTCCTCAACGGCCTTCGCCGCCGCGGGCGACGTCAACTGCTGAAAACGTACGCAGGCATGTTTGAGCATCTTGCGCGGCCGGCCCACCGGGCGTTTGCGCCAAGGTTCACCACCCAGCCATCGAGCGAGGCAATCGAGCACGGGCCAATCGGCCTCGCCGAGAGTTTGCCGCGCACCGTCCATGGCTTGCTGGAAAAACACATCGTCTTCAGTGGAGCGCCCACGGGGGCTGATGTAGGTGCGATACACCGGGAAATGCACGATCAGTTCCTGCAACGCCCGGCGAATCGCGCCGAGGGTCAGGTCGCGGGTCATCAGATCATCCCGGGCCACTTGCAACAGGGCCTGGGCGACACTTTCGAAATCGCCGGCGAGGGAACCGTTGAGGATCTGCTGACGCGCCAGTTGTGCTTCCTGACGGAAATCGGCGGGCCGTTCGCTGTAGCGACTCCACAGTTCGCCCAGGGTTTGTGCGCCGTCGGGGTCATGTTGCAGCAATGACAACTGGTTCATGAATTCGTAACCGGTGGTGCCATCCACCGACCAGTCACGGTGCAGGGTTTCCCCCTCACCAAGGATCTTCTCGACGTAGATCGGCAAGTGCCGATCCGGCGCCAGGCTGTCGACCCGGCGCCGCAGTTTGCGGCAATAGCCGCGCGGGTCGGCGAGGCCATCGATGTGGTCGATGCGCAAGCCGTCGATCAGGCCTTCAGCCACCAGCTCGAAGATTTTCGCGTGGGTTGCTTCGAACACCGCCGGGCGCTCCACGCGCAGGCCGCCCAGTTCGTTGACATCGAAAAAGCGCCGCCAGTTGATGTCGTCCGCTGCCGTTCGCCAACTGGCGAGGCGATAGCTCTGGCGCTCCAGCAACTGATGCAGACGCTGAAAGCCGTCCGGCGTGAGCGAGTCGTAGGCTTTCAGGTTCTGTGAAAGGGTTTGAAGCACAGCCGGGTCGCTGGCGAGTTCGCGCAGCTCGTCTTTCAACGGCATCGCCAGACGGTGGGCGTCGGTCTGATAACTCAAGGTGCTGAAGCGGTCGGCCAGTGATTTGAGTTGCTCGTCATCCGCTTTCAGCAGTTCGCCAAAATTCATCGGGCAAATCGGGAAGTGGTGATCGTAGTGTTCGACATAAAACGCGCCACGGTGCGCATCGAAGCGCAAGGGCAGGGTGCCGTCCTGCAACGCAACGCCGTAGTCGCTGCCGAGAAAGGGCAACAGCAGCTGGCCTTCCATCAACGGATCGGGCGAATGCCATTGGATGTCGAAGAACTCGCCATAAGGGCTTAGGCGTCCCCATTCCAGCAAGTCTTGCCACCAGGGGTTATCACCGCCGCCGACGGCCATGTGGTTGGAGACGATGTCGAGGATCAGCCCCATGTTCTGCGCACGCAACGCGCAGACCAGCCGGCGCAATGCCGCTTCACCGCCCAGTTCAGGGTTGACCGTGGTCGGGTCCACAACGTCATAGCCATGCATGGAACCGGCGCGGGCGCTCAGCAGTGGCGAGGCGTAGACATGGCTGATGCCGAGGCTGGCGAAATACGGCACCAGCGGCACCGCATCGTCGAGCGTGAAACCTTTATGAAACTGCAGTCGCAAGGTCGCGCGCAGCGGTTGAGTACGTGGCGGATTCATCGGTCACGCTCGGCGGCCTGAAGTCGCGCGCAAGCGAGCAGTTCCAGGCGCCGGGCGGCGTCCGGGTGATCGAGCAGCGCTTCGCTGTCGCCGGGCAAACGTCGCGACCAATTGGGGTGCGTATCGATGGTGCCGGGCAGGTTGGCCTGCTGCTCGATGCCCAGGGCATCTTCCAGTGGCAGCAACACCAGCGGCGCGCGGGTATGACCGAGGAAACGAATGGCGGCGTCGAGCACCTGATCGGTTTCGTGGGACTCCTCGCGAAAGTTCTGCGGGTCTTCGCTCAATACACGGCGCAGGCCTTCGCGCTCGCGTTCGCGGTGATGGCGCCACTCGATTTCACTCTGGGCATCGACCAGCCCCAACCTGGCGTTCCAGTCGATGTCGCGGCCATGCCACCAGCCATTGAGCGTCGGCAGGTCGTGGGTGCTGGTGGTCGCCAGTGCGTTGTCCGGCCAGTCGAGGATCGGTTTGAAGTGTGCGTTGTCCTGTTCGAACAGCATCACGCGCATGCCGAGGATCGAGCGGGCGATGAGTTTCTCCCGCAGGCTGTCCTCCACCGTACCGAGATCTTCGCCAAGGACGATGGCCTGATGCCGATGGGATTCAAGGGCCAGAAGGCGCAGCAGATCGTCAACCGGGTAATAGAGATAAGCGCCGTCAGCGGGTACTGCACCGTTGGGGATCACCCACAACCGTTGCAGGCCCATGACGTGATCGATGCGCAGACCGCCCGCGTGGGCGAAGTTGGCCCGGAGCATTTCGATGAAAGCGCGAAAGCCGTTGCGTACCAGACCTTCGGGCGAGAACGCGGAAATCCCCCAGCCCTGGCCGGTACGGTTGAGAATGTCCGGTGGCGCGCCCACGGTCAGGGAGGCGAGCAGTTCATCCTGGCGGCTCCAGGCCTGGCTGCCACCGCCGTCGGCACCCACCGCCAGGTCAGCGATCAAGCCAATGCTCATGCCGCTGCTGCGGGCGGCGGTTTGTGCACGCTCCAGGCATCGGGTGATCAGCCATTGGCAAAAGGCAAAGAAGCCAATGCGCCCGGCATTCTCTTCGGCGAATTCAGCCAGCGCTGCGCTGCGCGGATCGCGCCATTGCTCGGGCCATTCGCGCCAGTCGAGGTTTTCACCCTTGGCGGCGCGGGCTTCCTGAATGGCTTCGAAGCGGCAGTGGTTTTCCAGGGCTTCGCCGGCAGCGTGGCGGTAGCTGCTGAAGTCGGCATGCAGCGGGTGTTCGCCCTGGACGAAGCCTTCATACAACGCCTGCAACAGACGATGCTTGGCTTCGGCCGCGACGGGCCAGTCGATCAGTGGCAGTGCTTCAAGGTGCTTGAGTTCAGCGGCGAGCCCGGTGGCATCAATCGCCGTGCGCATCGCTCGCTCCCCGAGGATCGCACCGGGCGCGGCGTAAAGGCTGTTGAGAAACAGACGGCTGGACGGCGAATAGGGGCTGTAGCGCTGGGTATCGCTTCTGAACATCGCGTGCAGCGGGCTGATCGCCAAGGCTTCGGCGCCCCGTTCACCGGCCACCCGGGCGAGATCTTCCAGTGCCTGGGTATCGCCGAAACCGCCATCGCCGGGACGGCGCAGCGAATACAATTGCACGCTGAGTCCCCAGGCGCGGGGGATCGGACTGTCGACGGCATCGCCGACGCTGTAGCAGCGCGTCGGTGCCACGGCCAGCGTAAAGGACTGCCCGTCAATGCTGACGTGCTGGTAACCGACCGGGATCAGACCGGGCAGCGACGCCTCGGCATCCAGTTTCAGGTTGAGTCGCGAGCCATCTTCAAGGTGGATCTCGCAGAGTGTTTGCGGCTCGAAGTAATGCGCCAGGCTCAGGCCCACGCCAAAGTCTGCGGTCAGCAGCGGCGGCAGGTGCCGGGTCTGTTGCACCTGCTGCAATTCGAGCAGGCTGGCGTCGATTTCCTGGGCACTGCCGGCCGGGTGGCCGAGTCCGGTCAGGACGTTGCGTAACACTGATGGGGCGACTTTCTGTGGGCGGCCGTTGGCGTCGATCCAGTCGACTGCCAGGCCAGCTCGGCCGGCCAGTATTTCCAGTTGCGCATCGCTCATTGGCGCTCTCCATCCGGGGGTAGCAAAGGGGCCGCGGCCGTGAGGCTGACTAGCGCGCAATACGGGGCAAGTGTGCCCTGATCCAACAGGTCGGCGGACTTCGGCGGGTGTTCGAACAGCAACGACGTGCCGACCTGTGGGGAGTGGACCACCGGCGTGTCGCTGAGGTTCAGGTCAATGCGCAGCAGGCTGCCATCGCCCAGTTGCCAGCGCGCCGTCACGGCGCCTTGCGCCAGCACGTCGGCCCCCAACGGGTGAGCGCCCGGCAAGTGCGCGATGATCTGCTCATGACGGATCTGCAACAGTTGGCGATACAGCGCGTAAAGGGTGGATTGTCGGCTCGCCGTCAGGTTCGGGCGTGAGTCTTCAAACGTCTGCGGCGCGTTCGGGTCGGGGATCTGTTCGCGTTTATCCGGATCGGCAAAGGCGCTGAACGCGGAAAACTCGTTACGACGTCCTTCGCGGACCAGTTCCGCGAGTTCTCCGTGATGGCTGGTGAAGAACAGGAATGGTTCTTGTGCGGCGAATTCGTCGCCCATGAACATCAACGGGATCATCGGCGACAACAGCAACAATGCTGTCGCGGCTTTCAATGCGTCGGGATGGGCCAGTTGGTGCAGCCGTTCGCCGAACGCGCGATTGCCGATCTGGTCATGATTTTGCAAAAACAGCACGAACGCCGTGGGCGGCAAATGACCGCTGGGCTCACCGCGGGCTTCCCCATGGCGGTTGGTGTGACCCTGAAACACGAAGCCCTGGCTCAGGCAGCGGGCCAATTGTTCGGTGGGGTTGTCGGCGTAGTCGGCGTAATAGGCATCGGTTTCACCGGTCAGCAGCACGTGCAACGCGTTGTGGCCGTCGTCGTTCCACTGCGCGTCGAACCCTTCTTGCAGCAGGCTGGCCTGGTTGTGCTCGTTCTCGACCGTCAACCACACATGCCGCGCCGGATCGGTCTGCTGGCGAATGCGTTGCGCCAGTTCCTGAAGAAAGTCCGGGCTTTCGATGGCGTGCACCGCATCAAAGCGCAAACCGTCAAAGCGGTATTCCAGCAACCACATCAACGCATTGTCGATGAAGAAGTCACGCACCTCGCGCCGCCGGAAGTCGATGGCCGCGCCCCAGGGCGTGTGCTTGTCTTCATTGAAGAAGCCCTTGGCGTAGCGATGCAGGTAATTGCCATCCGGGCCGAAGTGGTTGTAGACCACGTCGAGGATCACCGCCAGGCCATGGCCGTGGGCGGTGTCGATCAGGTGCTTGAGTTGTTCGGGGGTGCCATAGGACGCCTGGGGCGCGTAGGGCAGCACCCCGTCGTAGCCCCAGTTTCGATCACCGGGAAATTGCGCGATGGGCATCAGCTCGATGGCCGTAATGCCCAACGCCGCGAGGCGCTCGAGGTGCTGTTCGACTTCACTGAAGCCACCCAGCGCACCGACGTGCAATTCGTAGATCACCGCCTCGTTCCATGGCCGCCCCAGCCAGGTGCTGTGTTGCCAGGTGTAGGCGAGCGGGTCGACCACCACGCTGTGCCGATGAATGTCACCGGCCTGTGCGCGGGAAGCCGGGTCGGGTACTTCAATCTCACCGTCGATGTTGAAGCGATAACGCGTGCCTGCCGGGCAACGCGTTTTGATCACGAACCAGCCATCGGCCTGAGGCAGTAACGGCAAGGATTGTCCATCTTCCAGTTCGACACTGACAAAAAACGCATCTGGCGCCCACAAGGCAAAACGCGTGTGTTCTGCGTCCAGCATGATTGCGCCGTGGGGCCAGGTCTCAAGGGTCCGTAACGGCATTGTTCAAAAACCTCTTACTGTCTGTTCGATTTCCCCAGTGCTTTAGCAACAAGCTGTTCATAGAGTTCGGCGTAGGGTTCGACCGCTTTGCACCAGTTGAAAGGCGCAGCCATGGCGCGGCAACGCATGGCGTTGAGCAGGTCGGGGAAGGCAAACACCTTGAAGGCCCGGCTCAGGGCTTCCTGATAACTCTCAACGGTGGATTCGTCGAACAGGAAACCGGTCACGCCATTTTCGATGGTGTCGGCCAGACCTCCGGTGTTGCGGGCTACCGGCAATGAGCCGAAGCGCTGGGCGTACATCTGGCTCAGGCCGCAAGGTTCGTAACGCGATGGCATCAGCAGGAAATCGCTGCCGGCAAACATGCGGCGGGCGTCGGTTTCGTTGAAGCCGATGCGTACACCGATTTGCCCGGGGAAACGCAGGGCCAGTTCGCGCATGGCTTGTTCTTCTTCCGGCTCGCCACGACCGATGATCGCGATCTGGCCACCCGATTCGACGATGTACTCGGACACGGCTTCGGTCAGGTCCAGGCCTTTCTGGTAGACCAGACGCGAGACCACGGCAAACAGCGGGCCTTCTGAATCCTCCAGGCCAAACAGGTCGCGCACGTGCGCCGCGTTGACTGCTTTACCTTCCCAGTCACCGATGCTGAATTGGTGGAAAAGGTGAGAGTCGGTGGCGGCGTCCCAGCTCTCGTCAATGCCATTGGGAATGCCGCTGAGCAGGCCTTGCTGGGTCTTGGCGGCGAGAAAGCCGTCGAGGCCGCAGCCGAAGGCCGGCGTGGTGATTTCCTGGGCGTAGGTGGCGCTGACCGTAGTGATGTGGCTCGAATAAGCCATGCCGGCCTTGAGGAACGACATCTTGCCGTAGAACTCCATGCCTTCCTGTTGCAGGGCATGCGCGGGAATGCCGAGTTCCGGGCAGGACCCCAGACTGGTCACGCCTTGATAAGCGAGGTTGTGAATGGTGAACAGCGTCGGGGTGCGCTGCCCACGCCAGTGCATGTAGGCAGGCGCCAGGCCGGCGGGCCAGTCATGGGCGTGCACCAGGTCCGGGCACCAGTGGATCTGCGCGAGGTTGGCGGCGATATCGGCAGCGGCCAGGCCGAGGCGGGCGAAGCGGATATGGTTGTCCGGCCAGTCGCGACCGTTGTTGGCGCCGTAGGGGGACCCTTCGCGCTCGTAGAGTTCAGGGCAGATCAACACGTAAATGACCAGACCGTCAGGCATGTCCATGCGCCCGATCTTGCAGGGTGGCAATGCGGCATGACCACCGAGCTCGCCAATAATATGAATCGGGTTTTCGCTGTGCAGCACTTGCGGGTAGCCGGGGATCAGCACACGCACATCGTGCAATAGCGCCATGGCGCGGGGCAGTGCTGCCGAGACGTCACCCAGACCGCCGGTCTTCACCAGGTCGGCGATTTCCGAGGTGACGAACAACACTTTCTTTCGATTGGGATTCTGGCTGGTCACCGGCGTAAGCGTCTTGGCGCTCGGGACGTTGATCGATTGGGCACTTGGGGCGCTCACGGCGCTCGTTTCGCCGACCTGCTGATGAGCACGTTCTCCCTGAATGTCTAAAGCCGCACTGATCATATGAATCTCCCGTGTTGTTGATCTAATTCTCAGGTCTGGCAAACGGTGTTTCGTGGCCAATTCCTGTGGCCGGGCGCAAATGCGCGACGCATTGGTCAGCAAACGCTGCCCATGCGTTGAAGCAGATTGGCTGGAGTGGACGTTGCAAGGATTGCACCAGTCGCAACGCACCTACCTTTCAGAGGACCGACCACGAAGAGCAAAAGTTTCGATTTTTTTTGCACTTTGTGACCGACCGGTTTTGCCCCGCGGAAATGAGTCTAGGCCAGAACTTAGAGCGGTGAAGGACATATGGCAAAATTGTTCGACAATCGGTTCAAAGAGGTACGGACGTACCGGATAGACACCGCAACGCTCCGACGAAGGGCATGTTTTTTTGCGATCGAGCCCCAAAAAGTAACATGGCGTTCACACGAATATGCGAGCGCTGTAGCGCCGACGCACTATTGTGGTGCGCTGTGCGGTCCCGCTTTTGGCCGAACCGCTGCCTTACTGCCGAACGGGATGCCTTGTTATAGTTCGGGCCTCTTTTTTTGCCCCGGTAAAGGATCACTGCCATGTCTCAGTACACTGCGTTCACCGTCGAACTGGTCGATAAAATTGCCCATGTGCAAATCAATCGCCCGGAAAAGATCAATTCGATGAACGCTGCGTTCTGGAAGGAGATCATCGAGATCTTCCATTGGATCGACGATACCGACGAAGTGCGGGTGGTGGTGCTCAGTGGTGCCGGCAAACATTTCTCGTCCGGCATCGATCTGATGATGCTGGCCGGCGTGGCCAATGAGCTGGGCAAGGACGTTGGCCGCAACGCGCGCCTGCTGCGGCGCAAGATTCTGGCGCTGCAAGCCTCCTTCAATGCCGTCGATAATTGCCGCAAGCCGGTGCTGGCGGCGATTCAGGGATACTGCCTGGGTGGCGCGATCGACCTGATTTCGGCCTGCGACATGCGTTACGCCGCCGAAGATGCGCAATTCTCGATCAAGGAAATCGACATCGGCATGGCCGCCGACGTCGGCACATTGCAACGCTTGCCGCGGATCATCGGTGACGGCATGCTGCGTGAACTGGCTTACACTGGTCGCTCGTTTGGCGCCGAGGAAGCGCGCAATATCGGTCTGGTCAATCGCGTCTACAGCGATGCCGCCAGCCTGCTCGACGGCGTCATGGGCATTGCCCGCGAGATTGCCGGCAAGTCGCCGATCGCGATCACCGGCACCAAGGAAATGATCAGCTACATGCGTGACCATCGCATCGACGACGGCCTCGAATACGTCGCCACCTGGAACGCCGCCATGCTGCAATCCACTGATTTGCGCGTGGCCATGGCCGCCCATATGAGCAAACAGAAACCCGAATTTCTGGATTGATTGAAAAATGACTTCACGCTGGACCACTGCAGTACTGGACACCGATCAACCGGGCGGCTGGGCCGTTGCGCGCAGCCCCGAAGGCTTTCTGTTCGATGACAATGGCGCGCTGTTCCCGCGCGATTGGCTCAAGCGTCAGGACCTGTCGATTCTTGCCGAACATGGCATAGGCCACCTGGATGGCGAGCCGGTGTATCTGCTGGAGCTACGCAGTCACAGCGAAGTGCCGGGCTGCAACTGGAAAGGCCTGCGGGCGTTCATGCTCGAAGGTGATCACGCCATCTACAAGGTGCTCGGTTATGCTGCGCAAATCGGTACCTGGGCCCGCGAGCACCGCTTTTGCGGCAATTGCGGGCAGGCCACGAAGCAAGTCGTCCGGGAACGGGCGATGTACTGCGAACCGTGCGACCTGCGTTATTACCCGCGCATTTCGCCGAGCATGATCGTGCTGATCACCCGTGGCGATGAAGTCCTGCTGGCGCGTTCACCGCGGTTTGTCACCGGGGTCTACAGTACGCTGGCCGGATTCGCCGAGCCGGGCGAGTCGGCCGAAGACTGCCTGATTCGTGAGGTTCGCGAGGAAGTGCAGATCGAGGTCAAGAACATCCAGTACATGGGCAGCCAGTGCTGGCCGTTCCCGCACTCGATGATGCTGGGTTTTCACGCCGAGTATGCCGGCGGCGAAATTGTCTGTCAGGAAGACGAGATCGAGGACGCCCAGTGGTTCAACGTGCACGAGCTGCCGCCGTTGCCGGCGTCACGCTCGATTGCCCGTTACCTGATCGACGTTTATGTGGCGCGACGTCTAGGCCACGCTGAACCAGTGTTGCCAGGCTAGCCGCACGGTCAGGCCCAGCACCACGGTGATGAACACCGGACGAATGAACTTGGCTCCGCCGCTGATGGCGGAGCGGGCGCCGAAGAATGCGCCGACCATGACCGACACGCCCATGCACAGGCCGATGATCCAGTCCACTTGCCCGGAAAAGATGAACACCGACAGCGCTGCAATGTTGCTGACGAAGTTCATGCTGCGGGCCACGCCGCTGGCCTTCACCAGGTCGATGGGGTACATCAGCATACTGCTGACGGTCCAGAACGCGCCGGTGCCGGGACCGGCCACGCCGTCGTAGAAACCCAGGCTGAAGCCTTGGGTCGATTGCCACTTTTTCTTGATCGGCGCGTTGCTGTCCAGCGGCGCTTTCGGCGTGCCACCAAACAGCAGGTAGAGGCCACAGGCGAACACGATCACCGGCAGCATCTTGTTCAGCCATTCGGCGGGCAGGTAATGCGCCACCACCGCACCGGTCAACGCGCCGACCAGCGTGCCGACAATGGCGTGCACCCACTGCCGGGGATGGAACAGCTTGCGCCGGTAGAAGGTGAAGCTGGCGGTGGCCGAGCCGAAGGTCGAACTGAGTTTGTTGGTGCCCAGTACCAGATGCGGCGGCAGGCCGGCGGTCAGCAGCGCCGGAGTGGTCAACAGACCACCGCCGCCGGCAATGGCGTCGATGAAACCGGCAATGAAGGCGACAACGGCCAGAATGGCCAGGGTGGTGAGGTCAACGCTGAGTTCGAAAGGCATGGAATCGGCTTATTCGGCGGGGTGCAGCAAGGGGCTGCGGGAAGGGCCGATATCTTACCTAGATCCAACTTCTGCGGCGACTGGTCTGGCCTCATCGCGAGCAAGCCTCGCTCCTACAGGTTATGTGTGCGGGTGAAAATATCCCGTACAACACAACACCCGTAGGAGCGAGGCTTGCCCGCGAAGACTGACTTTCAGGCGCTACATCACTTTGAGGCAGGCCCATTCCCGATCTGCCAAACAAACGGCGGCTCAGCCCCATTTATTTCCCAATCCCCGACAATCCTCGCTTTATAGATCACCGGATTGTGCGACGACACGGTCCGCGCATTACGCCAATGCCTGTCCAGCGATTTAGCCTCACGAATATCCGAAGCCCCCAGCGCATTGAACAGCTCGGTGGTCGCCCGCTGAATCAACTCCGACACCACCACCTGCGCTTTCGCCGATTCGATTTCGGCGGTGACATTCGCTGCCCGCTCCAGCGCCTCATCCCCGGAAAACCGCGCCAGATAAGCTCGTTGCGCCGGCTGCGCTGCCTTCAGGGCACTGGCTTCAGCGGCGTACACCCACGCCGCCACTTCCCCAACCACCTGCTGAACCTGCGCATCCTCACTGGCGCGCGGAGCGTTGCCATGACTGTAAATACGTTTGCGCTCCCGCACCTGATGCGCCACATCACGCAACGCGGCGCGCCCGATCCCGGCGAGCGTGGCGAGCAAGACAAGTTGATAAAACGCCGTCTGGTACTTGAAGCGGGTGGCGAAGTCGATGACGTTTTCGGCGTCCACCTCGGCATCGATAAACCGCGACGTGCCGCTGCCCGTGGTGCGCTGGCCAAAACCGTCCCAGTCATCGCTTTGCACGATCCCCGGTTGCCGTGTACGCACCGCTGCAATCACGTCGCCACCGGTGTCGCTGCGCTGGGCGTACACATCGATCCAGTCGGAAAACAGGCTGCCGGTGCTGTAGAACTTCTCACCGTTGAGCCGCCAGCGGTCGCCATGGGGCGTGACTTTGGTGATCACATCGCCGATGGCCACGCTGCCGATTTCCGTCCAGGCGCACCCGACAATATCGCCCTCGACGAAGCGTTTGAACCAGAGATCCCGGGTCGGTCCCGGCGTGGCGTTCAAGCGGTCCTCGGCAAACGCAAAATGCCCGCGCAGGGCTTGAGGCACGTTGGAATCGGCTTCGGCCAGTTCAATCAGCAACTCAAACAACTGTGGCAGGGATGCACCGCCGCCCCCGTATTCGACCGGCACGCGCACCGCGCCGAAACCGGCTTCCTTGAGCCATTGAATCGGTTCATAAGGCAGGCTGCGCGACTGTTCGCGCTCAACAGCCCCGGCGGCGATGCGCTGGAAGATCGGCCGGAATCTCGCGGCCAGCGTTTCATAGTCAGTGCCAATGGACAGTGGATTGATTACCTGGTGTTCGGTCATGGGGGCAGCTCCTTGGATCGGCAGTGGGTGCCTAAGGGGATTGCAGGGTCCGTGCCGAGCGCTGGGGCCGAGGGTTTGCGGGGGCGTACTGAATGTCGAAAGGGATCAGCTGTTGTCAGGCCAACAGTTCATCAGCAAATTGCATCAGGCACACCCACATCCGTGGCGAGGGAGCTTGCTCCCGCTGGGGCGCGAAGCGGCCCCCAAATGGGACTGCTGCGCAGTCCAGCGGGAGCAAGCTCCCTCGCCACAATGATCGCTCCATCTCAAGATTCAACGCTGGCACGGTTGCTGCTCTCACCCAAGGACTTCCCAACGTCCCGAGGACACGCCAATGAGTCAGCGAGCGGTCAAATTTGCCTACTGGGTGCCGAACGTCAGCGGCGGGCTGGTGGTCAGCAAGATCGAGCAACGCACCCACTGGGGCATCGACTACAACCGCACACTCGCGCAACTGGCCGAGGAAGCGGGATTTGAATATGCCCTGACGCAGATCCGCTTCACCGCCGGTTACGGTGCCGAGTACCAGCATGAGTCGGTTGCCTTCAGCCACGCGCTACTGGCCGCCACGACCAAGTTGAAAGTGATCGCTGCGATCCTGCCCGGCCCATGGCAACCGGCACTGGCGGCCAAGCAACTGGCGACGATCGATCAACTGACTAACGGCCGGGTGGCCGTGAACATCGTCAGCGGCTGGTTCAAAGGTGAGTTCCAGGCGATCGGCGAACACTGGCTGGAACACGATGAGCGTTACCGTCGTTCCGAAGAGTTCATCCGCTCGCTCAAGGGCATCTGGAGCCAGGACAATTTCACCTTTCGTGGTGACTTCTACCGCTTCGACAACTACAGCCTCAAACCGAAGCCGCTGGGGCAACCGGAAATTTTCCAGGGTGGCAGCTCCCGCGCGGCGCGAGACATGGCGGCGCGGGTGTCGGACTGGTACTTCACCAACGGCAATACCCCTGAAGGCATCAAGGCACAAGTCGACGATATCCGGGCCAAGGCCGCCGCGAACAATCATTCGGTGAAAGTCGGGGTGAATGCGTTTGTGATCGCCCGTGACACTGAAGAAGAGGCGCGGGCCGTGCTGGCGCAGATCATCGATCAGGCCGATCCGGAAGCGGTGAATGCCTTTGGCGATGCGGCGAAGCAGGCGGGCAGGGCGTCACCCGAAGGCGAAGGCAACTGGGCTAAATCGACGTTCGAGGATCTGGTGCAGTACAACGATGGCTTCAAGACCAACCTGATCGGTACACCGCTGCAGATTGCCGAACGGATTGTGGCGTTGAAAGCGGTGGGTGTGGATTTGGTACTGGCGGGTTTCCTGCACTTTCAGGAAGAGGTCGAGTATTTCGGCAAGCGGGTGTTGCCGTTGGTGCGGGGGCTGGAAGCCGAGGCGGGCGTGAAACAAGCCGCAGTCGCCTGACCACCGCCCAAACACTGTGGGAGCGAGCCTGCTCGCGATAGCGGTATGACAGACAACTAATGTGTTGAATGCTCAGACGTCATCGCTAGCAGGCTAGCTCCCACATTTAGATCTATGTGAGCTTATAGACCGAGATCGGACAGACTTGGATGATCATCCGGCCGACGACCCAGCGGCCAGTGGAACTTGCGGTCGCTTTCCTTGATCGGCATGTCGTTGACGCAGGCGAACCGGTTGGCCATCAAGCCGTTCTCGTCGAACTCCCAGTTTTCGTTGCCGTAGGAACGGAACCAGTTGCCCGAGTCGTCGTGCCATTCATAGGCGTAACGCACGGCGATGCGGTTACCGGTGAAGGCCCAGAGTTCTTTGATCAGCCGATAGTCCAGTTCCTTGGCCCATTTGCGGGTCAGGAAACCTTTGGCTTCTTCACGGTTGTAGGCGAATTCGGCGCGGTTGCGCCATTTGGTGTCCAGGGTGTAGGCGAGGGACACACGTTCCGGGTCACGGGAGTTCCAGCCGTCTTCGGCCAGGCGAACTTTCTCGATGGCCGATTCACGGGTAAAGGGCGGCAATGGCGGACGAACTTCGGCGTTAGACATTTAAAGTCTCCCTATCAAATTAAAGTTCAAGCAAGTTGTCGGGCTTGGTTAAAGTGTTACAGGTCCAATAACTTTCGCGCCATGCATTGCGCATTATCGGCGGCACTGAGATCACCCATGACAAGCGCCACGGTAATGGCACCGTCGATCAGGATCAGCAGCTGTTTGGCCAGCGTCTCCGGGTCTTTGGCGCCATGTTCGGTGCAGAGCTCGCGCACGTAGTCGAGCAGCTTCTGTTTGTGTTCTTTGGCGACCAGGCGAACCGGGTCTTGCGGGTCGCCGGTTTCACCGCTGGTGTTGATGAAGGCACAGCCCCGAAAGCCTTCCGAGGCAAACCAGGCCTTGAGCACGGTAAACAGGTTGAGCAGGCGATCGGCCGGGGTTTCGGCCTGGTCGACGGCGCTTCTGTACCAGTGCATCCAGCGCACGTCGCGCCGTTGCAGGGCGGCGACGGTCAGCTCCTCCTTGTTGGCGAAGTAGCGGTAAATACTTTTTCTGGAGACGCCGGCGGTTTTCACCAGAAGGTCCATGCCGGTGGCAGCGATGCCACTTTTGTAGATCAACTTTTCGGTGACATCCAGAATGATGTCGCGTGTGTCGTTGCTAGTGATTTCGTTCATGTGGCGAACAGTAGAACGATCGTTCTCCTTGGTCAATTATTATTTTTGTCGACCATGAAATCGCCTTCGCGGGCAAGCCTCGCTCCTACAGTTGATCGCATTCCCTTGTAGGAGCGAGGCTTGCCCGCGAAGAGGCCATCACAGACACCCACAAGACCCAAGCCCATCCATGGTGTAAGCTCTCAAACTCTCCGGATTCGACCCATTGCGAGCCCTATGCCGTCGCTTTTCAAACGCTCTCTGCTGCCCAAACTGCGCAGTTTTCCGCTGACCGCCGATGCCGTCACCATCCTCTCTGGCGCTGCCGAGTTCCGTCGTTGCCTGCTGGAAAAAATCGCCGCAGCCACCCAGCGCATCTACATCGTCGCGCTGTACCTGCAACAGGATGAAGCTGGCCAGGAAATTCTCGATGCCTTGCACGCCGCCAAACTGGCGCGTCCGGAACTGGACGTGGTGGTGGTCGTCGACTGGTTGCGCGCCCAGCGCGGCTTGATTGGTGCCGGCAAGCAGCCGGGCAACTCGGCGTGGTATCAGGAAACCACGCGCACCCACGAAAGCGTTGTGCCGGTGTACGGCGTGCCGGTGCAGACCCGTGAGCTGTTCGGCGTGCTGCATTTGAAAGGCTTCGTGATTGATGACTGCGTGATCTACAGCGGCGCCAGTCTCAACAACGTCTACCTGCACAAGTTCGACAAATACCGCTACGACCGTTATCACTTGCTGCAGAACAGCGCGCTGGCCGATTCGATGCAGCACCTGGTCCAGCACGGCCTGGTCGCTTCGAAAGCGGTGCATCGCCTCGATCTGCCGAACCTGCCGACCACCCGCAGCCTGCGCAACGACATCGGCGACCTGCGCAGCCGCCTCAAGCACGCCGCGTACGACACCACGACGGGCAGCACGGCCAAGGACGGTTTGTCGGTCAGTCCGTTGCTCGGGGTAGGCAAGAACAACCCGTTGAGCCGGGTGATCTGCGAATTGATCGCCAGCGCCCAGCATCAACTGACGATCTGCACGCCGTACTTCAACCTGCCGCTGGCGGTGACCCGGGAAATCAACCGGGCGCTGGCACGTGGCGTGAAGATCGACATCGTGGTCGGCGACAAGACCGCCAACGACTTCTACATCCCGCCGAGCGAGCCGTTCAAGGTAATCGCCGCATTGCCGTATCTCTACGAGATCAGCCTGCGCCGCTTCGCCAAGCGTCATCATCGCAGCGTCGACAGCGGTCAGTTGAACCTGCACCTGTGGAAGGACGGCGACAACACCTATCACCTCAAAGGCATGTGGATCGATCAGCGTTACACCTTGCTGACCGGCAACAACCTCAACCCGCGAGCGTTCCGCCTCGATCTGGAAAATGCGTTGCTGATCGATGACCCGAAAGGGGAATTGCTGGCGCCGCGTCGCAGTGAGCTGGCGGAGATCTTCCAGCACACCACGCGCATCGAGCGGTATCAGGATCTGCAAACCCTGCCGGATTACCCGGCAGCGGTGGCCAAGTTTCTCAAACGGGTGAGTCGTGTGCGGATCGAGCGGTTGCTTTATCGCATTCTATAGCGCCTGACGCTGGCGGGGCCCTGGCCACAGGGCCACCAACAGCAACAACGCAGCGGCCACCAGATACGGCAGGCGCGGTTCGATGCCATAGATCAACGTGGCCGCCAACGGTCCGATCACTACGCCGAAACCTTGAGCGGCGCCAATGGAACCTGCGGTGGCGCCTTGCTCCGAGGCCTCGACCGCATTGGCAGCAAGTGCGGCGAAGGACGGGAAAATCAGACCCATGCCGCCTGCCGAGACAAAGAAGCACAACCACAAACCCCACGCGGTGTCGGCAATGATGCTGCCGGAAAAGCCCAGTGCGGCTACTACCGCGCCGACCCGAATCAAGCGCAGCGGTGGCCATTCCAGCCGACGCACCACTAATTGCGAACAGATCAACGCGAAGCCGACCATGGTCAGGGCAATACCGGCCGTTTGCGCGGCGTCGGCCGGGCTCATGCCGAGTCGATCGAGGGCGAAAAAGCCAACGGTGATCTGAGCGATAGACACGCACAGCATCGCCACGAACGCCACGGCCATGGGCCGGCGCAGCCGTGGATCATTCAGATGAACCTTGCGCGGCGCCTGGCGCAAATGCAGCTCCTGCGCCTTGAGCTTGTAACGCAGCACGAGGAACGCCAACAACGGTAGAAAAGCCATGGCGTAGAACGGCAGGCTCAGGCTGTAACGGGACAGCAAGGCCGCTATCGCCGGGCCGATCACCAGCCCGCAGGCGTTGGCAGCGCCCAATGCGGCCATGGCTTTGGCGCGATGTTGCGGTTCGACGTTGTCGGCAATCAATGCATTGCAGCCCACCGGTATCGCGGCATAGAACACGCCGATCAACCCGCGCCCGAGCATCAGCCCGATAAACGACAACAACGCCGACGGCAGGAATCGCAACGAAGTGTCGATGAACAGGCACAAGGCCCAATAGGCGAGGGTGAATCCTGCCGTGCCGAGTAACAGAATCCGCCGCCGCCCGAAGCGGTCACTGGCCTGACCCCACGGACGCGCCAGCACCATCCAGATCACCCCGGACACCGTCACCGCCGCACCGGCCTGCCAGGTGGCCAGGCCCAATACCCGGGCGATGGGCCCGATCAAAGAAACGAACGCCATCATTGCCATGGTGCAGGCCATGTTGGCGACCATGAGCGGGCGCAGGTCGAAGGTTGGGGCGGACATGGATGGGTCTTCCGTGAGCTTTATTATTGGCGGGGATGTTAGCGCGGCCGGTGCAATCCATCAGGAAAATGTGTTGCCAGTGAAAATGCCTTCGCGAGCAAACCCGCTCCCACATTCGATCTATGATGCTCACACGAAAGTGGTCATCCCGAATCGAATATGGGAGCGGGCTTGCTCGCGAAGGGGCCCGCTCAGACGCTAAAAAACTCAGTTCAACCCAAGCTTTCCACGCAACGTCGACAAGTCCTCAGCCAACGTATTCACCGGCCCCACCAGCGCTTTACGGTCGCCTTCCTTCACCTTGTCGTAAGTCTCAAAACCACCATCCTTGGTCTTGTACTTGGCCAGTGTCTTGTTGACCGTGGCAAAGTTCTTGTCGACCTTGGCAATGAACGCCGCGTCCTGCTTCTCGATCTGCGGACGGAACAGGTCAACGATTTTCTTCGCGCCGTCGATGTTGCCCTGAAAGTCGTAAAGATCGGTGTGGCTGTAGCGATCTTCTTCGCCGGAGATCTTGGTCGCCGCGACCTCTTCCAGCAACGCCGCAGCGCCGCCCACCACTTTCTCGGGCGGGAAGGTCAGGCCGGCCACGCGGGTTTGCAGGTCTTTGACGTCTTTGTTCAAACCATCGGCCAATTCGCCCAGGTCCTTGGTGCTCTTCTCGGAGAACAGCGAATATTCGATGCGGTGGAAACCGGTGAAGTCTTCGGCCTTCACGCCTTTTTCGTGGTCGTCGACACGGGAGTCGATGGACGCGTCGAGGTCACTGAACAGTTCGGCAATCGGCTCGATCGACTCGTAGTAAACCCGGGTCGGTGCGTAGAGTTTTTGCGCGCTGGCGAGGTCGCCCTTCTTTACGGCGTCGGTGAATTTCTGAGTGTGGCTGGCCAGTTCGTCCAGTTGTTCAGTGACGTAGATCTTGTAGTCCGAGATCGGCCCCACCAGTTCCAGCGGCGCCGTCGCCGCGAAAGCCGAAAGCGGGGTGTTGAGCAAACCGAGGGTCAGCAGTAACGCGAGTGGCGACTTTTTCATGGGACGGTTCCGTGTGGGGGTTGGTTATGCGGTTGTTTTTGGGGATGCAGCGTCAAGCAGCGAGCGACCGATGAAATCCTGGTCGCCCGCCACACCCGGCAGGGTGAAGAAATACCCGCCGCCGACCGGCTTCAGGTATTCCTCGAGCGGCTCGCCGTTGAGTCGGGTTTGCACAGTGATGAAGCCTTTTTCCAGATCGGCCTGGTAGCAAATGAACAACAACCCCATGTCCAGCTGACCGTTCTTGTTCACGCCGTTGGAGTAGTTGAACGGCCGGCGCAGGATCAGGTTGGCCTGGCTCGCGGCAGTGCGCGGGTTGGCCAGACGGATGTGCGCATCGAGTTTGGTCAGTTTGCCTTCCGTGTCTTTGCTGTAGTCCGGCACCTCGGTTTCATGAGTGCCACCCATGGGCGCGCCGGTGCTTTTGATCCGGCCGAGAATGCTTTCCTGTTCCTGCAACGGCGTGCGGTCCCAGCGCTCAACGAAGTTGCGGATGATCCGCACCGCTTGATAGCTGCCATTCGCCGACCAGGCCGGTTCGTCGCTGCCGGGCTGGACCCAGACGATGCTGTCCATGGTCTTGGCGTCGTTGGAATCCGGGTTCGCCGAGCCATCGCGAAAACCCAGGAAATTACGCGCACTCTGCGCCGGCACACCGGGTTTTGCCGGGGCTTGCGGCGGTACGCTGCCTTCCTGTTTCCAGCGCACCAGCAGCAGGTCCGGCAGGTTTTTCACGATGTCGCGCAGGGCGTGGATGTTGGTGTCGGTGGTGTTCGAACAGAACTGCAAGCTCAGGTCGCCATGACAGCAATCGGCTTCCAGCGCATCGTTGGGAAAACCGACCATGCGGCTCAGCCGTTTCGGTTTGACGTTCGCCAGGCCGAAGCGCTCGTCGAACAACGATTCGCCCACCGACACGGTGATGGTCAGGTTGTCCGGGGTAACCACCGGGCCGAGGATGCCTGAATCCACCGGCGGCAACTTCGGATCGACCTGCGCCACCGGGCCGCCCTTCATCAGGAATGCGATGCGCTCATTGAGCGTACGGAACAGCCGCTCCAGGTCTTCGCGGTCGCTGGCCAACACATCAAACGACACCAGCATGCCGGACGCCGGGCGCGGGGTGACGATGCCGCTCTGGTGCCGGCCGTGGAAGTCGTGGCGGTCCTCGGTCTTGTCGCTGCTCGGCGCTTCTGTGACTTGCGCGGGGCTCGCGGCCATGGCCGGGCAGCTCAAGGCCGAGCCGGCCAGGGCCACGCCGGCGGCGCCCATGCCCATCAATACCCGGCGCCGCTGAAGGTTGAATTGCTCTGAATCGTTCATCTGAAGTTCGTCTTCTGCTATAGGCCGGAAAGGCCGAGGGCGGGATCGATGCCGTCGAGTGCGTCGGCCAGCGCCTTGGCCTTGTCGGCGATCTGTTTACGTTGTTCGGCGCTGACGCTGTCGTAGCTCGCGTAGCCGTTTTCGACCTTGAAGCCGTTGAGTTCGGCATCGAGGCTGGCGACGGCGCTGTCGAGGGGCGGCAGCAGGTCGGCGGCGGACTTGGTCAGCAGCGGGCGCAACAGGTCGACCACTTTGCGGGCCGCGTCAAGGTTGCCGACGAAACCGTTCAGGTCGGTGTGGCTGTAGCGTTCTTCTTCACCGCTGCTGGCGCGCACGTCGCCAAGGTTGTTGAGGTTGCGCACCACGATGCTGACCAGTTGTTCCGGCGGCAGCGATTGGGCGAGCAGTTGTTGCTTGAGCGTGGTGACGTCGGTCAGCAGCCGCTGGGCGACCGGTGTCAGGCCGTCGAGGGTGCGTTGCTGGAACAGCGCATATTCGAGGCGATGGAAACCGCTGAAGCCCGGATCCTGCTCACGTTTTTCAAAGTAATCGGCGCGGGCGTTGATGGTGTTGTCGAGCTCGGCGAGACGCTGTGCCGCCGGGGCGATGCGCTGATATGCGGTGCGGGCCGGGACGTACAACGCTTGCGCCTGACTCAGGTCGCCGGCTTCGATGGCTTGCTCAAGCGCAGTCACGGCTTTGATCAGCGCGGTGCTTTGGCTGCTCAGGTAAACGCGGAATTCCGACAGCGGTCCGACGAAAGCGACCATCGACGGTTTGGCTTTGGCCGCAGCATCGGAAGCTGCGGTCGGCGTCACGTGTAGCGTGCCGCGTGGATTGCTCAGCAGGCCGCAGGTGATCGCGTAATCGCCGGGCAACAGGTTGGCGTTGATCACCTGGCTAAGGCCGGGCGCGATGTTTTCCCTTTCTTCGACCACCAGCACGCCGTCGAGGATTTCCCACTCAACGGCGCGGTCCGAGCGGTTGACGATGCGGAAACTGGCGCGACCGGCCGGCACCGTCAACGCATTCGGCTCGCAGCTGTGCGGGTGAATGGTCACCAGCACTTCATCATGGTTGCTCTGACGTTTGGCCGCGGCCATTTTCGAGGCGTAATAGAACAGGCCACCGGCGGCGATCATCACGATCACCGAACCGGCCACCGCCCAGCGCAAGGCGCGGGGAGGGGAGGCCTGAGGAGTGGCTTGATTTGGCATGGGGGCCCTTACTGACTGGAAAAAATTCATTGGCGCACGCCCCCTGTAGGAGCGAGCCTGCTCGCGAAAAACCTACAGGCGCCGCTGGGCATCTGGTTTTACGCGTTATCGTTAACGACCATCGCCGGCAAGCCGGTCTCGCTCCTACAGGGGAACGGAGGAAGATTGTTTAGCGAGTGCCGGCGCGGGGAGAAAAAACATCACCAGCGCCACGACCAGGTAAATCAGATAAGCGCCGAGGGTGCTGACAGTCGGCGCATCCTGATACCCGAACATGCCGGCCAGCACCGAACCCAGCGGGCCATCCATCGGCAGCGTGGCGCTGAAGTCGAACAGCACGGTTTGCAGGTGATTCCAGACGCCGGCTTCATGCAGCGCCTGCACCGAGTTGGCGAGAATGCCGGCAGCCACCACGAGGATGAACAGACCGGTCCAGCGGAAGAACGCGCCGAGGTTCAGGCGCATGCTGCCGGTGTAGATCAGGAAACCGACGATGATCGCCAGGATCAGGCCGAGCAGGGCACCGATCGGTGCGGCCGGGCCTTCGCTTTGCTGGAACACGGCGAGCAGGAAGAACACCGTTTCCAGGCCTTCCCGGGCGACGGCGAAAAACACCATGGCGATGAGCGCTGTCACCTGATGCCTGGAACCGGTCAACGCGTGATCGAGGGAGACGTGCAGCGAATGCTTGATCGAACGCGCCACCTTGCGCATCCAGAACACCATGGAACTGAGGATGCCGACGGCGACCAGGCCAACCACACCTTCAAACAGCTCCTGTTGTTTCTGCGGGAACTCGGCGCTGACCAGCTCCAGGCCCCCGCCCACCAGCAGGGCCAGGGCAGCAGCGAGAAACACACCGATCCACACGGCGGGCATCCATTGGCCACGGCCGGTTTGCTTGAGGTAGCTGGCGATGATGCCAACGATCAATGCGGCCTCAATGCCTTCGCGCAGCATGATCAGAAAAGGAACAAGCATTCAGCACCGTCTCGGAATTAGATAGGGTGCTAATTTGTAACATAATGACACTCATTCCCAAATGGCAATCATTGACATTTACCTGAACCTAAGCTGAACAACCTCAAGATCACCTCGCCCCTGTAGGAGCAAGGCTTGCCCGCGAAGCACGATGACGCGGTTTCACGGCAAGACCGAGTCGACTGCTTCGCGGGCAAGCCTCGCTCCTACAGGATCGGGGTGCCATGCGCTAATATGCCCACCACTCAAACAAGAACAGGGCACACCTCGCTCAATGTCGGAAAAAGACACCATCTCCATTCAACTGGTGCGTGAAGCGCTGTTGCAAAGTTGCGCCCCGGGCGCCGCCACTGACGAGGTGTTGAACAAGGTCGGCATCGATCCGGCGCTGCTCGAATCGTCCACAGTCCGCGTGCCGGCCACCGCGTACGCACGGCTGTGGCGCTTACTGGCCCGGCGTCGGGACGATGAATTTTTTGGCATGGACCCGCGCAAGCTCAAGTCCGGCAGCCTGGCGTTTCTGTGCCGCTGCTCGATGGTCCAGCCGAGCCTCGCCGCCGGCCTGACCTCGGGGCTGGGGTTTCTATCGCTGATGCTCGAACACCTGCCCGCGCAGCTGGTTCGCCAGCAAAGCCTCGCGGAGATCGTGCTTTTGGAAGACGACCAGGACCCGCGTCGCGCCTTTACCTATTTCACCTACTGGATGATCGTTCACGGCGTGGCCTGTTGGCTGGCGGGGCGACGGATTCCGATTCTGGCCATCGAATTACGCTGCCCGGCGCCGGACTTTTGCGATGACTATCAGGTGATGTTCTCCGAAAACCTGCGTTTCGACCGGCCACGCACCCGGATGATTTTCTCGGCTGATTGCCTGGATCTGCCGATCAAACGCAGCGCCGAAGAACTCAAGCGATTCCTGGCCCATGCGCCGGCCAATATTCTGGTCAAGTACCGCGACCCGGAGAGCCTGGCCAGTCGCATCAAGCAGGATCTGCGGCATTTGCCGGCCGAACAGTGGCCGGAGACCGAATCTCTGGCGCAACGACTGTGCATGTCGGCCTCGACCTTGCGTCGGCGGCTGGCGGAAGAGGGGCAGACGTATCAGGGGCTCAAGGACAGCGTGCGCAAGGAGTTGGCCATCGTCTGGCTGGCTGAACCGAGTATCAGCTTTGCCGAGATCGCCACGCGGTTGGGGTTCGCCGATGCGAGTTCGTTCTACAAGGCGTTTCGCAAGTGGTCGGGGTCGAATCCGGGGCATTACCGGAGTTTGATTCTGAACGAGGCGAGCTGATCCGGATTTTTTAGTGATTGTGCCGACGCCATCGCGGGCAAGCCCGCTCCCACAATGATTGTCGGTGATCACAATTGTTGTGCACGCCACAAAACCCTGTGGGAGCGGGCTTGCCCGCGAAGGCGTCAGCTCAGACGCCGCACCTCCTGAACCTTGGCCAAACCAGTCAGACAACTTGATAGCTTTGACCATTGCCCCACCCCCCGCGCAGAGCGAGTATTTCCCTGTTGGTTACGGTTCCCCCAACCTAATAAAAATACAGAGGGATTCTGGCAATGCGCGATTACTTGTCTGCCACGTCACAGTTCAATTATCAGCACACCGTCGACGCCGCACTCGCGGGCAATCTGACGGCCCTCAATGCCTGCGTCGAGTGTTGCGACCGGCATGCATTGCCAGGCCGCATCGCGCTGTTCTGGGAAAGCCGCGACGGCACCAGCGCGACGTACACCTTCAGCGACCTGCAGGACAAGGCTACGCGTTTCGCCAACTTCCTGCTGGCCCAGGGCGTGAAGAAAGGCGACAAGGTCGCCGGCCTCCTGCCGCGCAATATCGAATTATTGATCACCGTGTTCGCCACGTGGCGCATCGGCGCGGTGTATCAGCCGCTGTTCACCGCGTTCGGCCCCAAAGCCATCGAACATCGCCTGAGCAGTTCCGGCGCCAAAGTGGTGGTGACCGACGCGGTCAACCGCTCCAAACTTGCTGAAGTCGCCGATTGCCCGACCATCGTCACAGTCGGCGGCGCGAAAGGTCAGGGCATTGTCCGTGGCGATTTCAGTTTCTGGGCCGAACTGGCCAACTATTCCCCCGAGTGCGAACCGGTGCTGCTGACCGGCGAAGACCCCTTCCTGCTGATGTTCACCTCAGGTACCACCGGTCCGTCGAAGGCATTGTCCGTGCCGCTCAAGGCCATCGTCGCCTTCCAGAGCTACACCCGTGACGCCGTCGACCTGCGCCCGGAAGATGCGTTCTGGAACGTGGCTGATCCGGGCTGGGCGTACGGCATCTATTTTGGCGTTACCGGGCCGATGTCGATGGGGCATCCGATCACCTTTTACGATGGCCCGTTCACCCTCGAAAGCACCTGCCGGGTGATCAACAAATACGGGATTACCAACCTCACCGGTTCACCGACGGCGTATCGCTTGCTGATTGCCGGTGGTGACGAGTTCGCGAAATCGATCAAGGGCAAGCTTCGCATCGTCAGCAGCGCCGGCGAGCCGTTGAATCCGGAAGTGATCCGCTGGTTTGCCGACAACCTCGGCGTGGTGATTCACGACCATTACGGCCAGACCGAACTGGGCATGGTCCTGTGCAACCACCATGCCCTCGAACATCCGATTCACATGGGCGCCGCCGGTTTTGCCTCGCCGGGCCACCGCATCGTGGTGCTCGACGA
This sequence comes from Pseudomonas hormoni, assembly GCF_018502625.1. Taxonomy (NCBI): domain Bacteria; kingdom Pseudomonadati; phylum Pseudomonadota; class Gammaproteobacteria; order Pseudomonadales; family Pseudomonadaceae; genus Pseudomonas; species Pseudomonas hormoni. The sequence goes on along the minus strand of NZ_CP075566.1, from coordinate 2,532,474 downwards.
CGAGAACAAGGAACTGGGCGTCGGCCAGCCGGGCATCCTGGCCATCGACCGCACTCAGTCGCCGATGTGCTGGTTCGCCGGTTATGAAGGCGCGCCCACCAAGGCCTTCGTCGGCAACTATTACCTGAGCGGCGACACCGTCGAGTGGAACCCGGACGGCAGCATCAGCTTCGTCGGCCGCAGTGATGACGTGATCACCACCTCCGGCTACCGCGTCGGCCCATTCGACGTGGAAAGCGCGTTGATCGAACACCCGGCCGTGGTTGAAGCGGCGGTGGTGGGCAAGCCCGACCCGGAGCGCACCGAGCTGGTCAAAGCCTTCGTCGTGCTCAGCGCGCAATACCGCGCCGCACCCGAGTTGGCCGAAGAGCTGCGCCAACACGTGCGCAAGCGCCTGGCCGCGCACTCGTACCCCCGTGAAATCGAATTTGTCAGCGAGTTGCCGAAAACCCCAAGCGGCAAATTGCAGCGCTTTATCTTGCGCAACCAGGAAATCGCCAAGGCTCAAGAGGCTGCGGCGAAGAACGTTTCAGCTTGAATCCAAGGAAACAATGATGCAGATCGAAAACAAGGTTTTTCTCGTCACCGGCGGTGCCTCCGGGCTCGGCGCGGCTACGGCTGAAATGCTGGTCGCGGCCGGCGCCAAAGTGATGCTGGTGGACATGAACGCCGACGCCGTTGCAGCTCAGGCCGAACGTCTGGGTGCGCAAAGCGTGGTTGCGGACATCAGCAACGAAGCGGCAGCTGAGGCGGCGGTGCAGGCAACAGTCAAAGCCTTCGGCGGGCTCAACGGTCTGGTCAACTGCGCCGGCATCGTGCGTGGCGAGAAGATCCTTGGCAAGAACGGCCCGCACGCGCTGGCCAGTTTCAGCCAGGTGATCAACGTCAACCTGATCGGCAGCTTCAACATGCTGCGTCTGGCGTCGGCGGCCATCGCCGAAACCGAGCCGGATGCCGATGGCGAGCGCGGGGTGATCATCAACACCGCGTCGGCTGCGGCCTACGACGGTCAGATCGGCCAGGCGGCTTATGCCGCGTCCAAAGGCGCGATCGTCAGCCTGACCTTGCCCGCTGCCCGTGAACTGGCGCGCTTCGGCATCCGCGTGATGACCATCGCTCCGGGCATTTTCGAAACGCCAATGATGGCCGGCATGACCCAGGAAGTCCGCGACTCCCTGGCGGCCGGCGTGCCGTTTCCGCCACGTTTGGGCAAACCGGGCGAGTATGCCGCGCTGGTCAGGCATATCATTGAAAACAGCATGCTCAATGGCGAGGTAATCCGTCTCGACGGTGCCTTGCGCATGGCCGCCAAGTAAGGAGGATTTGTCATGACCCTTTCCAACGATCCAATCGTTATCGTCAGCGCCGTACGCACCCCGATGGGTGGTTTCCAGGGCGAACTGAAAAGCCTGACCGCGCCACAACTGGGCGCTGCCGCCATTCGTGCTGCTGTTGAACGCGCAGGTTTAGCGCCGGATGCCGTTGAAGAAGTGCTGTTCGGCTGCGTGCTGCCCGCCGGCCTCGGCCAGGCCCCGGCCCGTCAGGCTGCACTGGGCGCCGGGCTGGATAAATCGACCCGCTGCACCACCCTGAACAAGATGTGCGGTTCCGGCATGGAAGCGGCCATCCTGGCCCACGACATGCTGGTCGCCGGCAGCGCCGATGTTGTAGTCGCCGGCGGCATGGAAAGCATGTCCAACGCGCCGTACCTGCTGGACCGCGCCCGCAGCGGTTACCGCATGGGGCACGGTCGTGTGCTCGACTCCATGTTCCTCGATGGCCTGGAAGATGCCTACGACAAGGGCCGCCTGATGGGCACCTTCGCCGAGGATTGCGCCGAAACCAACGGCTTCAGCCGCGAAGCTCAGGATGCGTTTGCCATCGCGTCGACCACCCGCGCGCAGCAGGCGATCAAGGACGGCAGCTTCAAGGACGAAATCGTGCCGCTGACCGTGACCGTCGGTAAAGAGCAGGTGGTGATCAGCAACGACGAACAGCCACCGAAAGCCAAACTGGACAAGATTGCTTCGCTGAAACCGGCGTTCCGTGAAGGCGGCACCGTGACAGCGGCCAACTCCAGTTCGATTTCCGATGGTGCGGCGGCGCTGGTGCTGATGCGCCGTTCCGAAGCCGACAAACGCGGTCTCAAACCACTCGCGGTGATTCATGGTCATGCGGCATTCGCCGACACGCCGGGCCTGTTCCCGGTGGCACCGATCGGCGCGATCAAGCGGCTGATGAAGAAAACCGGCTGGTCGCTGAACGACGTCGATCTGGTCGAAGTCAACGAAGCCTTCGCCGTGGTCGGCATGGCAGCGATGACCCACCTGGAAATCCCCCACGAGAAACTCAACGTTCACGGCGGCGCCTGCGCCCTGGGCCACCCGATCGGTGCGTCCGGCGCACGGATTCTGGTGACCTTGCTCTCGGCCCTGCGCCAGAAAGGCCTGAAACGCGGTGTCGCGGCGATCTGCATCGGCGGCGGTGAAGCCACGGCGATGGCCGTGGAATGCCTTTACTAAGGCCAACGCCTATCCCTGTGGGAGTGGGCTTGCCCGCGATGGCGGTTTTCCAGACACCCATGATGTTGTCTGACAGATCGCTATCGCGGGCAAGCCCGCTCCCACAGATCCTGCGTTTCAACCTTCAGGCATGTGTACGAAGGCTAATTTTTAAGGATTCACCATGATTCCCAATGACGAACAACTGCAGATCAGCGAAGCGGCCCGGCAATTCGCCCAGGAACGGCTGAAACCGTTCGCCGCCGAATGGGATCGCGAGCACCGTTTCCCCAAGGAAGCCATCGGCGAGATGGCCGAACTGGGTTTCTTCGGCATGCTGGTACCCGAGCAGTGGGGCGGTTGCGACACCGGTTACCTGGCCTACGCCATGGCGCTGGAAGAAATCGCCGCCGGTGACGGCGCCTGCTCGACCATCATGAGCGTGCACAACTCGGTGGGTTGCGTGCCAATCCTCAACTACGGCAACGACGATCAGAAAGAGCGCTTCCTCAAGCCGCTGGCCAGCGGTGCGATGCTCGGCGCTTTCGCGTTGACCGAACCGCAAGCCGGTTCCGATGCCAGCGGTTTGAAAACCCGCGCCCGTCTCGAAGGCGATCACTACGTTTTGAACGGCTGCAAGCAGTTCATCACCTCCGGGCAGAATGCCGGGGTGGTGATCGTGTTTGCGGTGACGGACCCGAGTGCCGGCAAACGCGGGATCACCGCGCTGATCGTGCCCACCGACTCACCGGGCTACAAGGTTGCCCGCGTTGAAGACAAACTCGGCCAGCATGCGTCCGACACCTGCCAGATTCTGTTCGAAGACGTCAAAGTGCCGGTGGCCAACCGACTGGGCGAGGAGGGCGAAGGCTACCGGATCGCCCTGGCCAACCTCGAAGGCGGCCGTGTCGGCATCGCCTCACAATCGGTGGGCATGGCCCGCGCCGCGTTTGAAGCGGCCCGGGATTACGCCCGTGAACGCGAGAGTTTCGGCAAACCGATCATCGAACACCAGGCCGTCGCGTTTCGCCTGGCGGACATGGCAACCCAGATCGCCGTCGCCCGGCAGATGGTGCATTACGCCGCGGCGTTGCGTGACAGCGGCAAACCGGCGCTGGTCGAAGCCTCCATGGCCAAGCTATTTGCCTCGGAAATGGCTGAAAAGGTCTGCTCGGCCGCATTGCAAACCCTCGGCGGTTACGGTTACCTGAACGACTTCCCGCTCGAGCGGATCTACCGCGACGTGCGGGTGTGCCAGATCTACGAAGGCACCAGTGATATTCAGCGCATGGTCATTTCGCGCAGTCTTTAAGAAGGAGTCCATTGTGAGTTACGAAACGATTTTGCTGGAAACCCATGGCCGTGTCGGCCTGATCACCCTGAACCGTCCGCAGGCGTTGAACGCGTTGAACGCGCAGATCGTCAGCGAACTGAACCACGCCCTCGATGGCCTGGAAGCCGATTCGAACATCGGTTGCATCGTGCTGACCGGCTCGAAGAAAGCCTTCGCCGCCGGTGCCGACATCAAGGAAATGGCCGAGCTGACCTACCCGCAGATCTACCTCGATGATCTGTTCAGCGACAGTGATCGCGTGGCTAACCGCCGCAAGCCGATCATCGCCGCGGTCAACGGTTTTGCCTTGGGCGGCGGCTGCGAGCTGGCGTTGATGTGCGATTTCATCCTGGCGGGTGACAACGCGAAGTTCGGTCAACCGGAAATCAACCTCGGCGTGCTGCCGGGCATGGGCGGCACCCAGCGCCTGACTCGCGCAGTCGGTAAAGCCAAGGCGATGGAAATGTGCCTGAGCGGGCGTTTGATCGATGCGGTGGAAGCGGAGCGTTGCGGGATCGTGGCGCGGATCGTGCCGGCGGATGAATTGCTGGAAGAAGCGCTGAAAGTCGCGGCGTTGATCGCCAGGAAGTCGCTGCCGATTGCGATGATGGTCAAGGAAAGCGTCAACCGCGCGTTTGAAGTGAGCCTGTCGGAAGGCGTTCGCTTTGAGCGTCGGGTGTTCCATGCGGCGTTTGCGACGCAGGATCAGAAGGAAGGGATGGCGGCGTTTATTGCCAAGCGTGAGGCGGAGTTCCAAGGCAAGTGATGTAGCGTTCTCACCAACGTCTTCGCGGGCAAGCCTCGCTCCTACAGATCACACGACCTGTAGGAACGAGGCTTGCCCGCGAAGCTTTTAAAGGTCACACAAGGTAGTTTTTCAGCTCCCGGGCAATCACCATCCGCTGTATCTCGCTCGACCCTTCATAAATCTGCGTAATCCGCGCATCCCGGTAGTAACGCTCCACCGGGTAATCCTCCAGATACCCATACCCGCCATGGATCTGCATCGCCGACGAGCAGACCTTCTCGGCCATTTCCGACGCAAACAGCTTGGCCTGCGAAGCCTCCGACAAACACGGCTTGCCCGCACTGCGCAACCGCGCGGCGTGCAGGATCAGCAACCGCGCGGCATTCAGACGGGTGTGCATGTCGGCCAGCATATTGGCAATGCTCTGGTGCTCGATGATCGGCTTGTCGAACTGCACGCGATCACGGGAGTAGGCCAGCGCAGCTTCGAACGCGGCACGGGCGATGCCCAACGCCTGCGCGGCGATGCCGATGCGTCCGCCTTCGAGGTTGGACAGCGCAATGGCCAGGCCTTTACCGCGTTCGCCCAACAGGTTGGCTTCGGGAATGGTGCAGTTGCTCAGGGTTACCGCACAGGTATCGGAAGCACGGATGCCCATCTTGTGTTCGGTGCGATCAACGATGAAACCGGCGGTATCGGTCGGCACCAGAAACGCGGAAATACCGCGCTTGCCCAGATCCGGATCGGTCACGGCGAACACGATCGCCAGTTTCGCCCGTTTGCCGTTGCTCACAAATTGCTTGGCGCCGTTGATCACCCACTGGCCGTCGCGCAGTTCGGCGCGGGTGCGCAGGTTGTGCGCTTCGGAGCCGGCTTGCGGCTCGGTCAGGCAGAAGCAACCGATGGCCTGGCCGCTGGCGAGATCCGGCAACCAGGTCTTTTTCTGCTCTTCAGTGCCGTAGTTCAACACCGGCCCGCAGCCCACGGAGTTGTGGATGCTCATCAGTGCGCCCGTGGCGCCGTCGCCAGCGGAAATCTCTTCCACCGCCAGGGCGTAGGCGACGTAATCAACATAAGTGCCGCCCCATTCCTCCGGCACCACCATGCCCAACAGCCCCAGTTCGCCCATCTTCGCCACCAGACCGTCGTCGATCCAGCCGGCCTTTTCCCAGGCTTGCGCGTGGGGCGCGATTTCGCCGCGGGCAAAATCCCGGGCCATGTCGCGGATCATGACTTGTTCTTCGCTCAATTCGATATCGTGCATGGCTCAGTTCCCGCTCCGGTCAAACCCTGTGAAGAAACTCGCGACATGCCCGGCGTCCAGCGCTTGCAAGGTCGGCGGGTTCCAGCGCGGGCTCTTGTCTTTGTCGATCAGCAAGGCGCGCACGCCTTCGATGAGGTCGCCGCGCTCGAACCATTGACGGTCCAGGTGCAGTTCGAGGGCGAAGCAGTCTTCCAGGCTCAAGTGCCGACCGCGCCGCAGCATTTCCAGGGTCACGCCCATGGCCAGCGGTGAACGGCTTTCCAGCAGATCGGCCGTGGCCGTCGCCCATTCATGGCTGTCGGCAACCGTGACTTCGCGCAGTTGCTCAACAATACTCGGCACGTCGGGAAGGGCGAAGAAGTGATCGATGGCCGGGCGCAGTTTGCTCAGTGGCGCATCGGGCAATTGCTGCACCGCGAGTTGCGCCAGCAGGCCTTGCAGGTCTTTTAGCGGCGTGTCGCGCCACGCCAGTTGATCGAGGCGATCGTCCAGGATCACCAGTTTTTCGCTGTCCAGATACCAGTCGGCCAACCCGCAATAGAGGGCGTCGGCTGCGCGGATCTGCATGCCGCTGACACCGAGGTAAATACCCAATTCGCCAGGAACCCGGGGCAGGAAGTAACTGCCGCCGACATCCGGGAAGTAACCGATTGCCACTTCCGGCATCGCCAGACGGCTTTTCTCGGTCACCACCCGCAAGTCAGCGCCTTGCACCAGCCCCATGCCGCCGCCCAGGACAAAACCGTCCATCAAGGCGAGTACGGGTTTGCGATAGTGGTGGATAGCGAGGTCGAGGGCGTATTCCTCGACAAAGAAATCTTCATGCAGCGTGTCGCCATTCTTGAAGCTGTCATACAGCGAGCGAATGTCACCGCCGGCGCAAAAGGCTTTCTCGCCAGCGCCGCGCAAAACCACGGCGTGAATCTGCGGATCGTTCGCCCAGGCGTCGAGCTGGCGGTGCAGGTGGCGGACCATGTCCAGGGTAATGGCGTTGAGACCGGCGGGGCGATTGAGGGTCAGGTGACCGATGTGGTTGCGAACCTCGGCCAGCACTTCATTTTGCGTGGCATCCATGGACGAAGTCCCCTTCGATGAAACCTGAGCAGTCATCACTAACTCCCTGCTTTTATTGTTCTTTATAGAGAAGCTCGCGCGCGAGCGATGCTGGATCGTAACAGTGCAAATTTGTGATGTACAACCGGGATATGTGCAGGTTCTTTCTGCATATTTGCAAGGGTGAAATATTCAATGAATGGCTGTTGTAGGAGCGAGGCTTGCCCGCGAAGGCGTCAGCATTTTCAACATATCAGTTGACTGACACTCCGCCTTCGCGGGCAAGCCTCGCTCCTACAGAATGCGATCTAGGCACTACGACTCAGCACTTCACCAATGCTGCGGCGTTTGGCGTGGAGTTCGCTGGCATGGATCAGCTGTTCAAGGTCTTCGGGCGTGACGTCGAAGAAGGCTTCCATGTCCGCCAGGGCCAGCTTCAGGTCCTCGGCGGTGATGGCCTGGCGATCGATCGGCGGATGATCGGCAGGTACCACGCCCACCGGTTCACTGGCGCGCTTGGGGTAACGGATGCGCGTCAGGTTGTTATAAACCAGGGCGCTGAACAACATCGTCGAAGCGCCGAGCATCACCGGAGCGAGGGCTTTCCAGTCCAGGGCGATGGTTGCCGGATCGGCCAACACCAACGTCAGGGCCAATGCGCCGGCCGGCGGATGCAGGCAGCGCAGCCAGCACATCAGGATCAGCGCCATGCCCGCGGCTAGGCACGCGCTGCCGAGCGTGCGCCCAAGCACGTGAGCCACCAGCAGCGCGATCACGCCGGCACTCAAGTAGCCGCCGAGTATTGACCACGGTTGCGCCAGCGCGCCGGAAGACACCGCAAACAGCAGCACCGCCGAGGCACCCAGCGGTCCGATCAGGTGCTGTGCGACTTCGATGCCGAATACCTGGGAGCAGAGCCAGACACTGAACATCGTGCCCAACGCCATGCCGATGGCGGCGCGGCTCCATTCCGAGGGGCGGGTGTTGATGGCGGCAGGTAACCAGCGAGCGAGCATTGGCAGACGACCCATGAAAGAATCGAGGCAAAAAAAAGGCTTAGCTGGGATACCCAGCAAGCCCTTGAAGGTGTTCCAACAATTGGGGGAGGAACGAGGCACAGTGTGCCGTTCATTCCACATGCTGACAAATTCATATTAATGCAGCTTGAGTGCATTATTTTTGCTGCAAGGCGACCCGGCGACCACTCATGAAACACAGGAAGCCGCCCATGGCGGTCAGTGCGCTCAGGGCATAAAACATCGTCGGCGCCGGCGTGTGCATCAGCAGGAAACCGCAAATCACGGGGCTCAGCGCACCGCCGAGGGCTGCGAGGTTCTGCGCGCCGTAGTAGCTGCCGCGCAATTCCTCAGGTGCCAGAGTGTCGACGAAGAGGAATTCGGCGGGGTAAATGATCATCTCGCCGAGGGTGAAAATGAACATTGCCACGCACCAGGACACGAGACTGTCGGCCAGGCTGAAGCCGATCAGGCCGAGGATGAACAGGCTGGTACCGCCGGCAATCCAGTAGCGCAGTTGTTCACGCTTGAGGAAACGCCCGATCTGGTATTGCAGCAGGATCACGCTGATGGCGTTGCAGGCGAGCAAGGCGGCCATGGTTTCCAGGGCGCGCTTGGAGTCGTGGGTCACCAGCAGGTATTGCGACAGGTACAGGGTGAAACGCCCGTGGACCACGGTGCTGAGCAGACAGCCGCAGGTAAACATGATCAGCGTGCGGTCGTTTTTCAGGGTGATCAGGGTTTTCAGGAAACTCTGTGGCTGACCGATCGCGGGTGTCTGCGCCGAGTCCCTGGGGATTCCGCTCATTAAAAAGATGCTGAAAAACGCGATGGCGCCGGCAATCAGGAACGGCGCGATCGGGTACACCCCGGCAATCACCACGCCGAGCATCGGACCGGTGGCGTAGCCGATGTTGGTCAGGGTGTAACGCAGGGAAAAGGCCTTGGCGCGCTGGCCCATGGGCAGGTTTTCACTGAGGATCGCCTTCGACCCGATCAGGAACAGCGCCGACGCCGTTTCAGTGATCACCAGGGTGAGGGTGGTCAAATACAGGTTTTCGGCGAAAGTCAGCAACACGAAACCGATGGCGCTGGAGAGCATGGCGAGGATCAGCAGCCGGCGCTTTTCGAGGCGGTCGATGATGTAACCGCCGTAGAGCGCGAGCAGGGTGGCGATGAACACCGCGATGCCCAGCAGCAGACCAACGTCCTGTTGGTTGAGGCCGAGCTTGTTGCTCAGGAATAGCGTAAGCAACGGGCTGGTGATGGCGCGGCTGACGACGATGGTCAGCGAGACGATCATCAAACGGCGGATAACGAGCGAGTAAGTGGCCACGGTGGGGCAAATGTCCTTATTCAGATTTCAGGGTGTTCGTCGATGTACCGAGTCGCGGCCATTCGCGGGCAAGCCTCGCTCCTACAGGGTGTTGGTGTCCGCATGATCAACGCATGACCTGTAGGAGCGAGGCTTGCCCGCGAAGAGGCCCGCACAGGCAAAACACCGATTCAAGCGTGTCCAACTGCCACAATTGCTCAAGCAATCCCTCCGCCTGATCCCGAGGCATCACCCGCTCGGCCAGACTGAAAAACTTTTCCTCCAGCGCCTCATCACTCAACGGATTCCCCGGTGCACCCAACGGTGGATCGACACAAAGACTCGCCTGCCGACCGTCCACGGTCCGCACGCTGACAACAGGCTCGCCATCCTCTGACAGTTGCAGGTCCACTTCAAGGCGAATGCGCGACATCCACTGGGCAACCCGCGGTTCGCGCCGCTGTTCATCGTCATAGGCTTCCAGTCGGCAATGGCCATGCACCAGCCGGGCGGCGAGGGCGTACGGCAGGCTCATCTGCGCGGCCGCCAGCGTGCTCACGTCCTGACCGCCGCACATGTCCTGCAGGAAACCGCACAACGACACCTGAATGTCCTCGACCTGATCGACGCTGACCTGCAGTTGTTCCAGCAACAGCCCCAACGCGTCGATGGCCGAATGCGTCCCTCGGCATGAGGCATACGGCTTGATCGAACAGCGGGCGAGTTTCCACACCGTCCCGAGATCCGCATCCAGCGCTTCAGGTTGAGCGGTCTCAACGGCCAGGGTCTTGAGAAACCCGCCCCAGACGTCATCGAATAACTTCGTCGGCCCCGTGACGCCTTGCAGTGCAAACCGTGCTGCCAGCAATCCACCCTCGGCCGCGCGACCGCTGTGCAGTTTTTTACTTTGCGAGCCATCGTGGATGAAGGCCCACAATCCGCCGCTGAAACTGCCGGCGATGCCCAGTGCCGACACCATTTGTTCGACGTTCAAACCCAGGATGAGCCCACTCGCGGCCGCCGCGCCGAATACGCCGCAGGTCGCCGTGGAGTGCCAGCCGGCGCCGTTGTGCGCCGAATATCCACCACAGGCTTCGAGCGCGCGGCGACCGACGTCGTAACCGATGACCACGGCGGTGATCAACTCGCGACCGCTGACAGGCCTTGCAGACATCGACACCGCGGCCATCACCGCCGGCAGCACCATCGCGCCGGAATGATCGCAGCCACCGGTGTCATCCAGTTCCAGCGCATGGGCGGCGACGCCGTTGAGCATGGCGGCCTGAGCGGCACCGACCCGCACCTCCGTGCCCCAGACCAGCGTGGTGCCGCTTTCACCCTCGAACACCTGACGCGCCTGCTTCGCCACGTCGCTGCCAGCCCCGGCCAGCGTCGCGCCAAAGGTGTCCAGGATGTGCCGCGTGGCTTGCGCCACCAGTGCCGGTGGCAAGTCTTCAAATCGTGTGTCGACGCAAAACTGCGCCAGTCGTTGCAGGCGTTCGGTCATAGGAGGTGATCCCGATAGTGCCGCTCGTACACCGACGCGGGGTGATCCTCGGCCACCGGCGGCGCGGATTCAGCCCACCATTGAGCGACGTCGGCACCGGTGGCGATCCACACGTCGTCGTGCTGCTGAATGCCCTGCAGCAATTCGCGCAACACGCCAATCCGTCCCGGCGTGGCAATGATCTCCGGATGCAACCTCAGCACATAACAGAGCCCGAAGCGGTGAAACCCGGCGAAATCCATTTGCAGGTTGCCCAGGGTGTGGCTGTAGGAAGCGATCCGCGATTGCGCCGGCGGCACCGCCGGGCTCAGGTTGAAGGCGAAGTAGGGTTCGTCTTCCAGTTCGTAGTGCAAGGGCAGTTCTATCACGCCGGGGGCCGTGGGGTGAGCAAATGGCAAATCGTCGCCACGCCACGAGGAAGACCAGCGAATGCCTTGATCCCGTAACGCCTCGATGAACCCCGGCGCACCGTTGCCGGCGGGAATGCGAAACCCGGTCGGGCGTTGACTGGTGAGCGCTTCCAACGCTTCGCAGCCACGGGCGATCTCGGCGCTCTGCTGCTGCAGATCGAGGGTGTCGTAGTGCTGGTGACGATACCCGGCGCAGGCAATCTCATGCCCACCCGCCTGGATCGCCCGGATGTGTTCCGGGTTTTCCTCGGCAACGATGCCGGGGACAAACCAGCTGCTGCGAACACCCAGCTCTTCGAACAGACCAAGCAAGCGGTCGACACCGCGTTGTGTGCCGTAACGCCAGACTGACAGCGTCTTGTCGCGCCCGGCGACTTCGGGCGCCTGGGTGAGAATGCCGTGGATGTCGTTGTAATCGACGGTCAGCACCACGGCGCAGCGATAGCCTTTGGGCCAGAGAGTGGAATCAGCCATGGTGATGCTCCTTCAGCCACCACTGGGCGACATCGCGGCAGGTGGCGAACCACACGTCGTCGCGCTGGCGCATGTGTTCGAAGAGTTTTTCCAGCAACAGGATGCGTCCCGGTTTGCCAGTGATCTTGGGGTGAAACAGGGTGGTCAGGCACAACCCTTCATTCATGGCGCCGTCGTATTCGCGGCACCAGTTGTCCAGCGTCAGCTCATAACTGGCGGTGCGGTCCAGCCCCGAGGGGAAGTCTGGCGCACGGGTGTAGGCGAGGGAGGCGTAGTCATCCATTTCCCAGCGGCCGGGGATTTCCACCAGCGGTGTTTCGAAGCCGGGGACATTGACCAGATAGGGCCGGTCATCGCCGCGCATGCTGCTGGAATAGGTCACGCCGGCTTCCACCAGCATCGCCGGTGTCTCGGCCCGCCAGTCGCCGGACGGCGTGCGGAAGCCTTCGGCGCGGATGTTCAGGTGTTTCCAGAACACCTCGCGGGATTTGTTCATCACGTCCTTTTGCTGTTCCAGCGTCAGGGCGTAAAAGGATTCGTGTTTGTAGCCGTGGTACGCCACCTCATGCCCGCGCTCGACGATCGCCTGGCACTGTTTCGGCCAGTTCTCCACGACCCAGGCCGGGACGAAGAAGGTGGTCGGTATCCGGAACTCATCGAGCAGATCGAGAATCCGCGGCAGTGCGCGGTAAGGGCCGTAACCACCGAAACCGAAGTACTCGGGCTTGTGCCAGATCGAGCCGTTGAGCATCGCATCACCGGTCGGGCCATCGAGGTCGAAGGCCAGGGCGAGGCAGGCTTTGTGCTGGTCGGGCCAGGTGGGTTGGGGTGAGGAGGACATCTTTGCGCTCCATTCATCTAAAGGTAAACACAACCCCTGTAGGAGCGAAGCTTGCTCGCGAATGCGGTGTGTCAGTCAGTGAAGATGTTGAATGACACACCGCATTCGCGAGCAAGCTTCGCTCCTACAGGGCAAGCATTACTTGCCGGCGTTGATGGTCGCTGTCTTGATCGCGCCCAGTTCCAGGTCCCATTTTTTCAGGATGGTGGCGTAGCTGCCGTCATCGATCATGCTCTGCAACGCGACCTTCACCGCTTCGCTCAGCTCAGGCTTTTTCTTGCTCAGGCCCATGCCGGAGAACTGCACGGAAATCGGCTGGCCTACCGTTTTGTACATGTCCTTTTCCTGAGTCTTCAGGTACGACAACGTCTCGCTGCCTTGCATCGCTGCATCGATACGGCTCTGACGCAGTTGCGCACGGGCATCCGCCGAACCTTCGGTGCCGATCACCACGATGGCCGGTTTGCCGGCGGCTTCGCAGTTGGCCTTGCTGTATTCAGCGATTTCAGCCGGGAAAGTAGTGCGGCGGCTGGTGCCGACTTTCTTGCCGCACAGGTCGGTGATTTCGTTGAAGTCCTTGTTCTTCTGCAGGGTGTAGAACTGCGGACCGCTGGTGAAATAGTCGACGAAGGTCACGCTGGCCTGACGCTCTTTGGTGTCGGTCATGCCCGACAGCACCATGTCGACGCGATCGGTGGTGAGCGCGTTGATCATTTGTTCGAAGCCGGTTTCCTGCCACTTGATCTTCACACCCAGGCGTTCGGCCAGGGCGTTGCCCAGATCAACGTCCACACCGGTGAGGGTATTGGTGGCCGGGTCCTTGAAATCCATCGGCGGGTAGTTCGGCATGATCGCTACGACGATCTCGCCTTTTTCCTTGATGCTGGCCGGCAATTCGGCGGCGAAGCTGACGCTGGATGCCATCAGGCCTGCGAGTACTGCTGGGATTACGAAGTTCTTCATGGTCGTTCTCTTATGAGTGTTGTTACGCCAGCCGGCGTTTAGGTTCGAACGGCAGAAATGAAGCTTTGGGTGCGTGGGTTTTGCGGACTTATTAGTATTTCTTCGGGGCTTCCTGCCTCCACGATCTGCCCGCCGTCCATGAACACCATGCGGTTGGAAACCTCACGGGCGAAGCCCAGTTCATGGGTGACGACGATCATGGTCATGCCGGTTTGCGCCAGATCGCGCATCACCGACAGCACCTCACCGACCAGCTCCGGGTCGAGTGCCGAAGTGGGTTCATCGAACAGCATCAGCTTGGGCCGCATGGCCAGGGCACGAGCAATGGCGACGCGTTGTTGCTGACCACCCGAAAGTTCGATCGGGTAGCTGTTGCGCTTGTCGGCCAGGCCGACGCGGGCGAGCAGTTCCACGGCTTCTTCGTGCGCCTCTTTGGGCGAACGCTTGAGCACCTGGCACGGCCCTTCGATGATGTTTTGCAGCACAGTCATGTGCGGGAACAGGTTGAAACGCTGGAACACCATGCCGGTAGACAGGCGTTGACGGGCGATCTGCGCTTCGTTGAGTTCGTGCAGTTTGTTGCCGGCGATGCGGTAACCCACCAGTTCGCCGTCGACCCACAGGCCGCCCTTGTCGATTTTCTCCAGCTGGTTGATGCAACGCAGCAAGGTGCTTTTGCCGGAGCCGGACGGGCCGATGATGCACAGCACTTCGCCTTGCTCGACTTCGATGTTGACGTCCTTGAGTGCGTGGAATTGGTCGTAGTACTTGTTCAGGCTCACGGCCTTGACGATGCTTCTCATGTGGGGCTCCTCAAGAACGCTTGCCGGCGCCGCGAGCGAAACGACGCTCCAGACGGCTTTGACCGAAGGACAGGACAGTGACGGTGGCCAGGTACCAGATACCGGCGACGATCAGCAGCTCCATCACTCGGGCGTTGGCGTAGTAAATGTTCTGGGCGTTGTAGAGCAATTCCGAGTACTGGATGACGCTCGCCAGGGAGGTCATTTTCACCATGCCGATGAATTCGTTGCCGACCGGCGGAATGATCACCCTCATGGCCTGGGGCAAAATGATCCGGCGCAGTGCCTGCAGACGCGGCATGCCGATCGACTTGGCCGCCTCGTACTGTCCGGTGTCCACCGACAACAGGCCGGCGCGGACCACTTCGGCGGTGTAGGCACCCTGGTTGATGCTCAAACCGAGGAGGGCGGCGACGAAGGGCGTCATCAGGCTCACGGTGTCCATTTCGAACAGGCCGGGGATGCCGATGGTGGGGAAAATCAGCGCCAGGTTGAACCACAACAGCAGTTGCAGGATCAGTGGCGTGCCGCGGAACAGCCAGGTGTAGGTCACCGCCACGTAGCGCAGGATCGGGTTGGCCGACATGCGCATGATCGCCGTGATCACCCCGAACACAATGCCCAGCCCCATCGCCAGCACCGCCATGACGATGGTGTTGAGCAAGCCCCACATGATCGCCTGGGACGTGAGGAACTGGCCGATGTACGACCATTCGATCTTGCCTTCGGCGAAGGCCCGCACCAGGCCGATGATCGCGATGACGATCACCGTGGCGAAAAAGATCCGCCCGTAATAACGCCGTGGCACGTGATCGTACTGGGTGATATCGAACTGGTTTTCCGCCAGTTTGCGCTCCGCCTGGAGTCGTTCTGCCTGAGTCTGGCTCATGTTGTTTCTCCGTACGCCGCCCATTGACTGCGGCGCGTGGTGCTCGGGTTCAAAGCGGTATTGATGGCTTACCGCTGGTTCTTCGTGTTAAACGCGATCCCTGTGGGAGCGGGCTTGCCCGCGATGAGGTCGTGTCAGTCGCCATCCATGTTGGGTGAGAGACTGCTATCGCGGGCAAGCCCGCTCCCACAGGTTTTGTGTGTGGCCTTAAAGACGGAAGCCCTGATAGTTCTCGGTCCATTGCTGCTGCGCAGCGAGGGCGGTCTTCAACCGACCGATCTGCTCACGTACCTGCTGCGGCGCGGTGCCACCCCAGCCACTGCGAGCGGCGATGGCAGCTTCGAGGGTCAGGCTGTCGCGCACTTCCGGGGTGAGACGCGGATCGATCTCGGCCAGCAGCGCCGGGGACGCTTCCCACAATTCGATGTCGTGCTTCTCACAGGCCTGAACCAGCGCGCCGGTGATTTCATGGGCCTCCTTGAACGGCACGCCGCGCATCGCCAACCAGTCAGCGACTTCAGTGGCGAGGGTGAAACCGAGCGGTGCCTGACGGCGCAGTTCTTCGACGTTGACCTTCATGGTCGCGACCATCCCGGCCATGGCCGGCAGCACCAGCAGCAAGGTGTCGACGCTGTCGAGCACGCCGTTCTTGTCTTCGCTCAAGTCGCGGTTGTACGACAGTGGCAGGGATTTCAGCGTGGAGAGCAGGCCGGTGAGGTTGCCGATCAGGCGACCCGCCTTGCCCCGGGCCAGTTCGGCGATGTCCGGGTTTTTCTTCTGCGGCATGATCGAACTGCCGGTGGCGTAGGCATCATCCAGGGCGACCCAGCGAAATTGCCGCGACGACCACAGGCAGAATTCTTCGGCGAGGCGGGAAATGTTGATGCCCAGCATGCTGGCGATAAACAGGAACTCGGCGACGTGATCGCGGCTGGCCACGGCATCGATGGAGTTTTCGCAGACGCCGCTGTAGCCCATTTCCTTGGCCGACTGTTGCGGCAGGCGTGCGATGGCGGAACCCGCCATGGCAGCGGCACCCAGCGGCGACAGCGAGGTGCGTACGTCCCAGTCCACCAGCCGTTGTACGTCACGCAGCATCGATTGGGCGTGAGCCAGCAAGTGGTGAGCGAAGACGATCGGCTGCGCTTGCTGCAAGTGGGTGAAGCCCGGGCAGATGCTTTCGATGTGTTGTTCGGCCTGATCCACCAGCGCTTGTTGCAGGGCCAATACTTCAACGGCGAGGGTGCGCACATGGTCACGCAGGAACAGACGCAGGTCATTGGCGGTCTGGTCGTTGCGCGAACGGCCGGCGCGCAGTTTGCCACCCAGGGCGCCGAGGCGTTCGGTCAGCAGGCGTTCGATGAAGGTGTGGACGTCTTCGTCGTCGAGGGTTGGTGCGATGCTGCCGGCGTTGAAGTCAGCACCGATACCTTCCAGCGCGGCGAGCATGGTCAGGGTTTCCTGCTCGCTCAACAACCCGGCGCGCTGCAGTTCACGGGCATGGGCCTTGGAACCGGCGAGGTCGTACGGGGTGAGGCGAAAGTAGCGCTCGGGGCAACGGGACAGGGCCGCCAGGGCTTCGGACGGGCCGCTTTTGAAGCGTGCACCCCAGAGACGGTCGGTGGTTTGAGACATTGTTGTTTTCCTCGTCGGTAAAGCGAACTGAAATCGGTGTGCCGGGCCGCAAACACCCGCCGCAAATCAATTGGGCGTGGTCAGACCAAAGCAGTTTTCAAGAGGGCAGTTGCGTCAATGCGAGAGCTGATCGAAGTGTCAGCTTTTAATGGTTCGAAATCAGTGAGTTGGCACTGAAGTACGGGGATTATTAGCGGTTGCCAAGCCTGGTTTTCTGTGTTCATTATTATTGGCCAGCTATGTTTTTGTTGTTGGACACAGGTTGTTGAATAGCGCGCCAGAGGTAAATAAGCATTATGGAAACCCCACTTTCCAATTCCGGAAACCCCGCGCCAAAACCGGTGCAACGGGCGCCGCTGGCCCTCAGCGGGCTGGATTTCAAACTGCTCAAAGTGTTCAAGGCCGTGGTCGAGGCCGGTGGTTTCAGTGCGGCGCAGAACGAGCTGAATGTGGGGCTGGCCGCCATCAGCAAACAGATTTCCGACCTCGAGATCCGCATCGGTATGCGCCTGTGTACCCGAGGCCGCGAGGGCTTTCATCTGACCGAAGAAGGCCGTCTGGTGTATCAGGCGTCGATTGATTTATTTGCGTCGGTCGATAACTTTCGCGATCGGCTTAGTTCAGCGCAAAACGAACTTATCGGCGACCTTGGCGTGGGCGTTATTGATAATACGATTTCCGATGTTAATTCGCCGTTAGTTGCAGCGCTTAAGCGAATAAATGAAGCGTCACCGAAAGTAAGGTTTCAACTTCAGGCGTCGCAACTGGATGAAGTGGAAAGAGGCGTCGTAGAGGGACGGTTAGTGGCCGGCATCGTGCCGGTTTATCAGAAACGTGAAGAGTTCGATTATTACGCGCTGTATGAAGAACGCTCGGAAGTTTACTGCGCGGTCGGTCACCCGTTGTTCGCGGTGCCGGAGGCAGAAATCGACAGCCAGGTACTCAAGGATTACGAGTGCATCAACCACCGCTACGCGATCCACCGCGACAAATTGAATTTTGCCCGGTACGACAGTTTTTCGGCCTCGGCCACCCAAGTGGAAGCCGTGGCGCTGCTGATCAAGACCGGGCGCTTCGTGGGTTTTCTACCGCAGCATTACGCTGCTTCGATGGTCGCCCAGGGGCAATTTCGCGCAGTGCGACCGGACCTGATCCACATCAGCACGCCGTTCAATCTGATCCTGCGGCACAACACCGTGCGCAGTCCGCTGGTCAAGGCGTTCGCCCAGGCATTGGGGGTTGATTTGAAGGCGCCGGTTCAAGGCTGAAGCGCATTGCACAACGGCGCTCACCGGGCAATCCGTGGGCGATTTCGTCGTTTAATACCCGGGTTAATCGCGGGCCTGTTTCAGCAGGGCTCAATGTTGCGAAACCCATGCGCCGATAAAACAGTTCATTCCATGGCAAGTCGCGGAACGTGGTCAAAGTCAGACCGGCGAGTTCTTGCCCGCGAGCGTATGAAACTGCGGCTAACAGCAACTTTCGACCAATGCCCCGGCCCTGAAAGGGCTGGCTGACGGACAGTTCCTGAATATGCAGTTGGTTATCGACTTCCACCGCGCAGAGAAACCCCGCAAGTGCACCCTCGGCCGATTGCGCCACCCAAACCTGCCCGGTTTCGATGGCCCGTTGATGATGTTCGGCATCGGGCACAGGGCTGTCGGCCAGCCAGGCCAATGAAGGATCAACGCGAAACAATCCAGCCGCGCAACGTTCGATGTCGGGGAGGGAAGGGGCGTCGGCAGATCGCGCCCGGCGTACATGAATAGTCATGCCGGCTAATGTAGCAGCTGCCGAACCGGCGAGGCAGCTGCTACCCCGGATGACGCAATCAAGCGACGTCGGAAGCCGCCGGCCATTGCTGATACGGAATCGGTAACTTGCGTGAGTCGCCGCGCCCCATCGGGAAGTACATGAACCCGTTGCGCGCCAAGCGATCAGCGTCATACAGGTTGCGTCCGTCAAAGATCACCGGGGCTTTGAGCCGTTGCTGGATCAGGTTGAAATCCGGTGCCTTGAACTGTTGCCACTCGGTGCAGATGATCAATGCGTCGGCGCCGGCCAGCACCGATTCCGGGGTGCCCATGAGCATCAGCTTTGCTTCGTCGGGGTACAAATGCTGGGTTTCCTGCATCGCTTCCGGATCGAACGCCCGCACGCTGGCACCGGCGGCCCACAGCGATTCGAGCAGCACGCGGCTTGGTGCGTCGCGCATGTCATCGGTGTTGGGTTTGAACGCCAGGCCCCACACGGCGAAGGTCTTGCCGCGCAGATCGCCCTTGTAGAACGCGTTGATGCGTTCGAACAGCTTGTGTTTCTGCCGCTGGTTGATCGCTTCCACCGCTTGCAGCAGGTCACTGGAGCAATGCGCTTCCTCGGCGCTGTGGATCAGGGCGCGCATGTCTTTGGGGAAACACGAACCGCCATAACCGCAGCCGGGGTAGATGAAGTGATAGCCGATGCGCGAATCAGCGCCGATGCCCAGGCGCACCGATTCGATATCGGCGCCAAGGTGTTCGGCCAGTTCGGCGATCTGGTTGATGAAGCTGATCTTGGTCGCCAGCATGCAGTTGGCGGCGTACTTGGTCAGTTCGGCACTGCGCAGGTCCATAAACATGATCCGGTCATGGTTGCGATTGAACGGCGCATAGAGATCGCGCATGACGTCGCGCACGTCATCGCTTTCGCAGCCGATGACGATACGGTCCGGGCGCCGACAATCGGCCACGGCCGAGCCTTCTTTCAGAAACTCCGGGTTGGACACGATCTCGAACTGCAACAACCGCCCGACCTTGATCAGGCATTTGTCGATGTGCGCGCGCAAGGTATCGCCGGTGCCCACGGGAACAGTGGATTTCTCCACCAGAATCACCGGGTGTTCGCGATGACGGGCTACCGCTTCGCCCACTGACAGCACGTAACGCAGGTCCGCCGAGCCATCGTCCCGGGACGGCGTGCCCACCGCGATGAACAACACCTGGCCGTGTTGCACCGCGAGTTTTTCATCGGTGGTGAACTGCAGTCGCCTGGCTTCGAGGCTTTCACGCACCAGGCTGGCGAGCCCCGGTTCGAAAATGCTCACGTGGCCCTGTTGCAACAACTCGACTTTTTTCTCGTCGATGTCCATGCAGACTACGTCGTGGCCGACTTCAGCCAGCACAGCGGCCTGCACCAGGCCCACGTAACCGCTACCAAATACACTGATTTTCATAGGTCACTCCTGAAGTTGGACGCATGAGCAGGTCGAGAGTTGATGGTGATGACGCCAAGGATGACCAGGGCCACTCCGAGGCTTTTGGAAAGGTTGAAATCTTCGTTGAACACCGGCAGCGCGGCGGCGAGCAGGTACACCAGCGCGTAGCTGATGCTCAACAGCGAGTAAGCCCGGCCCAGCGGCACATCGCGCAGGGCGGCGAGCCAGCTGAACATCGACAGGGCATAGGCAAGGATGGCGGCCAGCACCACGACCACAGCCGTCGGATCAATGGTGGCCGTCAGCCAGTGTTCGGGTGACGGCAGGCGCGTCATGCTCCAGCGCATGCCCAGCTGCGCGGCGCTGCCCAGCAGCACGCTGCCGAGGGCGAAGGTGAGGCCACGGCGCAGGCTCATGTGTGCAGTCCCAGCAGAATTACGCCGCCAATCACCAGCGCCACGCCCAACCAGTGACGGCGGTCGATGGGTTCGTGGAAGACGAAGCGGGCGATCAGGGTGATCAGCACGAAATTCAGGCTCAGCATCGGGTAGGCGACGCCGACTTCAAGGCGCTGCAACACCAGCAGCCACACCAGCAAGCCCGCGCCCAGCGCGGCGATTGCCAGCCACAACCATGGCGAGCGCAGTTTTTCGCCCCAGCCCGACGGCTGGCCACGCCAGTTCTCCACGGCGTTTTTCTGGGCGATCTGGCCCAGGCAGGTGAGCAGGCAGGCTGCCAACACCAGCAATAGGCTCATGACGCACCCTGAGGAAAAATCAAAATCACAAGGTTGCCTTGTTCATAGCGTTTGCCATCCTTGGGCAAGCGTTCGATTTCACGCAGCTCGTCCTCCCCTTTGACCCGCATCAGCACACCCACCGAACCGTTCTGGCGAGCGTCGCGCATCCACTGCTGCACGCGATCGGGGTCGACGCGCTGCTGCGCGCCGTCAGGATAAGCGAGGCCATATTTCAGTTCGCCTATCGTGTTGTACAACGCCACGTCCGGACGTTTCAGGCGCCAGGCCAGGGCCGAAGCGGCGCCCAGATCGTTGCTTAGCAGCGTGCCGGCCTGACCGAGTTCCTGTGCATGCTCAAGGACGAACTGGTCGGGCATCTTGTTCGCCACAACCGCTTCGGGCATCGCCGCCGGTAGAACGCCGATCAGCAGCAGACTGCCAAAGGCCGGCGCCGCCCAGCATTGCAACGGCCGGAACGCCTGCAGCAAGTTGGCCATGATCCAGCCGATCAGGCCGATGAACACCAGCACCAGGCTGTGCAGTTCGTGGTCGTACAGTGGTTTTTTCAGTTGCAGGTAGACGAGGGCGAGCAGGGTGGTCAGGCCCAGCAGCAGGTTGAGCAAGCCATTGATGCCCAGCGCCCGGCCTTGCTCCAGCCGCAAGCGATCCGCCAGTGCGTTGCCCAGCAACAAGGCCATTGGCAACAGGCACGGCAGGATGTAGCTCGGCAACTTGCCTTTGCTCAGGCTGAAAAACAGCAGCGGCATCAGCAACCACAACAGCAGAAAGCCGATGCTGGCCTGACGACGTGTTTGCCACGCCGTTTTCAGCGCCGACGGCAACAGCGCGACCCACGGCAGACTGAACGCCACCAGCAACGGCAGGTAGTACCACCATGGAGCGTCGTGCTGCGCGTCGTCCCCGGCAAAGCGGCGAATGTGTTCGTGCCAGAAGAAAAATCGCCAGTAATCCGGTTCCTGCGCGTGCACTGCCAAGACCCAGGGCAGGCTCACGGCGATGGCCACGACAATCGCCAACGGACCGTAGATCAGCAGCTCGCGCCAGCGTTTCTGCCAGACCATCCAGGGCAGGGCGATCAGCACCGGCAGCAGCCAGGCGAGAAATCCCTTGGTCATGAACCCCATGCCACACGCCATGCCCAGCAACGCCCAACCGAACAGGCGCTGGCCACGGCTGACGCTGTCCAGCGCAAACCACAAAGCCACCAGACTCAGGTTGACCCAAAAGGTGAATTGCGGATCGAGGTTGGCGTAACCCGCGGCGCCGGCGACTACGGTGAGACTCATGTACAGCAGCGCACAGGCAAAACTCTTGCGCGGTTCGTTCCAGAGCCGGCGGGCGATCAGGTAACACAGCAATACGCTGAGCCCGGTGCTGAGGGCCGAGGCGAAGCGCACGCCGAACAGGTTCTGGCCAAACAACGCCTGACTGGCGGCGATCATCCAGTAACCGGCCACCGGTTTTTCGAAGTAGCGCAGGCTCATGAAATGCGGCGACACCCAGTCGCCGCTCAGGAGCATGCCCTGGCTGATTTGCGCGTAGCGGGTTTCGTCGGGAATCCACAAACCGTGGCTGCCCATCGGCAGCAGGTAAGCCAACAGAAAAATCCCCAGCAGCAGCGGCAATGCCCAGCGCTTGCTCATACGCCTTGCACTCCGAGCCAGCCTTCGCGACCTTCGAGCGTGCCACGCAGTACGCGACCGGTCGGCAGGGTGCCGGGCGCCTCGGGCAGCAGATTGCCCAAGGGTTGAAAACGGATGTTTCGCCGGCGCGCATCGGCCAGCAGTTGACGAAAATCGTTGGCCATCAGAATCCCTTCTACTTCGGCGTGGACCGTGTAGACGTTGAGGTTTTGCGCAGTGAACCGGTCAAGGATGAAGGCGTTGAATTCACTGGCCGCGACGGCCGGGCCGACCACCTCATCGAAGGTGGGCAGGTCCACCGGGATCTGTGGTGCGCCCAGACCACCATTGGCTAATGTCGGCCGGAAGAGACTGCGGCCACGACAATCGCTGTTGTAGCGAAAACCGAAACCTTGTTTGGCTTCGATCACCCGCTCATCCGCCCGCCATCCCGCGGCCGCCGAGCACTCGACTTTTGCGCCGAGGATGTCGCTCAGCGTGTCCACGCCCTGGCGTATCTGCTCGATCAACTGCGCGTCGCTCCAGCGCCCGGCATTGGCTTGCCAGCCGTGGTGATCCCAAGCGTGCAGGCCGACTTCATGCCCGGCCGCCCGGGTTTGACGCATCAAGTACCCGAGATCGCGGCCAATCGGCTTGCCCGGCCACGCGGTGCCGGCCAGCAGAATGTCCCAGCCGTACAGGCCGGCGGCGTTGGAGCGCAGCATCTTCCAGAGAAACTGCGGGCGGATCAGGCGCCACAAGTGCCGCCCCATGTTGTCCGGCCCAACGCTGAAAAAAAACGTAGCTTTGACCTGGGCCTCATCGAGGATTTCCAGCAGCCGAGGCACACCCTCACGGGTGCCACGGTAGGTGTCGACATCAATCCGAAGACCCGCGTGCATTAGCTTTTGTCCGCGATTTCGAGCATCGCTTCACGCAGGAAGAAATCCAGGGTGTTGCCGATGGTTTCACTCATCTCCACGGTCGGCGTCCAGTCCAGTAACCGCTTGGCGTTGTCGATGCTCGGTTTGCGGTGGGACACGTCCTGATAACCCGCACCGTAAAACGCTTTGCTTTCGACGTCGCGGAACCCGGCAAATGGCGGGAAGTTGTGGCGCAGCGGGTGCGCTTCGAACTGACGCAGCAGCTCTTCGCCCAACTGACGGATGCTGGCTTCGTTGTCCGGGTTGCCGATGTTGATGATCTGGCCGTTGCAGGCGTCGTTGTCGTTGTCGATGATCCGCGCCAGCGCTTCCACGCCGTCGGCAATGTCGGTGAAGCAGCGTTTTTGCTCACCGCCGTCGAACAGGCGAATCGGTGTGCCTTCCACCAGATTGAGGATCAATTGCGTGATCGCCCGGGAGCTGCCGATTCGTGCCGAATCCAGCCGGTCCAGACGCGGGCCCATCCAGTTGAAGGGACGGAACAGGGTGAAATTCAGGCCTTTCTGGCCGTAGGCCCAGATCACCCGGTCGAGCAGTTGCTTGGAGATCGAGTAGATCCAGCGTTGCTTGTTGATCGGCCCGACCACGAGGTTGGACGTGTCTTCGTCAAATTTGCCGTCCTGGCACATGCCATAGACTTCCGACGTCGACGGGAAGATCACCCGCTTGTTGTATTTGACGCAGTAGCGAACCAGTTTCAGGTTCTCTTCGAAATCCAGCTCGAACACCCGCAGGGGGTTGCGGGTGTATTCGATCGGCGTGGCTATCGCCACCAGCGGCAGGATCACGTCGCACTTCTTGATGTGGTACTCGATCCACTCGGAATGGATGCTGATATCGCCTTCGACGAAATGGAAATTCGGATGGCTGCGCAAACGCTCGATGGCGTCGCAGCCGATGTCCAGGCCGTACACCTCGTAGCGGTCATCACGCAGCAAACGCTCGGACAAGTGATTGCCGATGAAGCCGTTGACGCCGAGGATCAGCACCCGCGTGCGGCGTGGCGTGCGCCCGGATTCGGCACCGCGCAGCACGGAACCGTCGACCAGACCAAGTTCGCCCGCCAGTTGCGGGCCGCTCAGGTACAAGCCGTTGTCGTTACGCTGACCGGCGCTGATCACCAGCGAATCTTCGCCGCAGGCGATGCGCAGCGGGTCGACGCTGATAACCCGGCCCGGCGCCAGGCCTTCGTTGCCCTTGACGACGTGCGCGCTCCAGACAATCAGCTTGTGTTCGCCGACGGCGCAGAACGCGCCGGGATAAGGTTGGGTGACGGCGCGCACCAGGTTGAACAGTTGCTCGGCCGGGCGCTTCCAGTCCAGTTTGCCGTCGGCCGGGGTGCGGCGGCCGAATACCGTGGCTTGGGATTCGTCCTGCGGAGTTTCAGTGACTTTGCCGGCGAGCAACGCTGGCAAGGTGTCACGCAACAGGTCGGTAGCGGCCACGCGCAGTTTGCCGTGCAGGCTCAGCGCGGTGTCGGTGCGCTCAATTCCAACCTTCTTCTGGGCGAGGATGGCGCCAGCGTCGGCCCGCTTGACCATGCGGTGCAGGGTTACGCCGGTTTCGCTTTCGCCGTTGACCAGCACCCAATTGGCCGGCGCACGACCGCGATAGCGCGGCAGCAACGAACCGTGCAGGTTGAACGCGCCTTTGCGTGCCGTGGCCAACAGCGGTTCGCTCAGCAGATGGCGGTAGTAGAACGAAAACAGGTAATCAGGTTTGAGCTGGCTGATGCGCTCGATCCACAACGGGTGGTTGACGTCTTCCGGGGCGTGCACCGCAATGCCCCGGCGCGCGCACAGTTGCGCAACGGAGGCGTAGAAAGCGTTCTCCTTGGGATCATCGGCATGGGTGAACACGGCGGCAATTTCGTAACCGCTGTCGAGCAGGGTTTCGATGCCGGCACAGCCAATATCGTGATAGGCGAAAACAACAGCTTTTGCGCTCATGAGAGAACCTGATCTGAAGAAGTGGAAGTGAGGCCGTCAACGGTGACCACGGGAGCGGGTGTGGCGGGCTGGCTGCGCAGGACTTTTTCGATGAAAAACCGCGGACGGGCGCGGACATCGCTGTACATCCGCCCCAGGTATTCGCCCAACAGGCCCATGCCGATGAACTGGCCGCCGGTGAACACGAACAACACGGCGAACAGCACGAACGTCCCGTCGCCGGCCCAACTGGCGCCGAACACCAGCCGCAGGACGATCAGCGCGGTGGCGAACGCCACGCCCAGTCCGGCCATGGCGAAGCCAACAATGCTCAGCAGCCGCAACGGCGTGGTGGTCATGCAGGTGATCAGGTCGAACATCAGGTTGACTAGGAGCATCGGGCTGTACTTCGATTCGCCGTGTTCGCGTTCGGCGTGGGTCACCAGGATTTCCGTGGTGTGCCGGGCGAAGCTGTTGGCGAGGATAGGGATGAAGGTGCTGCGTTCGCGGCAGGCGAGCATCGCGTCGACAATGGATCGACGGTAAGCGCGGAGCATGCAGCCGTAGTCGCTCATGGCGACGCCGGTGGAGCGCTGCACGGCGAGGTTGATCAGTTTTGACGGCCAGCGGCGCAAGGCCGAATCCTGGCGATTGCTGCGCACCGTGGCAACCACGTCATAGCCGAGTTCAGCCTGGGCCACCAGGCGTGGGATCTCTTCGGGCGGGTTCTGCAGATCGGCGTCGAGGGTGATGACGACATCGCCCTTGCACTGCTCGAAACCGGCCATGATTGCCGCGTGCTGGCCGTAATTGCGGTTGAGAATGACCGCCACCACGGGGCTGCACTCGCGGCTGGCGGCCTCTTCGAGGATCTGCGCGGAACTGTCGCGACTGCCGTCATCGACCATCACGATTTCGTAGTCATGGTGCAATTGCTGGCACGCCGCTTCGGTGCGCCTGAGCAATTCGGGCAGGCTGTCTTGTTCGTTGTAGACCGGGATGACGATCGACACGCAACGGATCGGATAAGGTTTCACAGGCGTGTGTCCAGTGTGAGTTCGATGGCGCTGACGACACGGTCGACGTCATCGTTGGTCATGTCGGGGAACAACGGGATCGAGCACAGGCGCGCCGAATTCCATTCGGTGTTGGGCAGATAGATGTTGGGGAAACGCTGGCGGTAGTAGGTGTGCAGGTGGGTGGCGATGAAGTGGATGCCGGTGCCGATGTTCTGCGTCTGCAGGGCTTTCATGAACGCTTCACGGTCGAGTCCGCAGCGCTCGGCGTCGATGCGCAGGATGAACAGGTGCCACGCGTGCTGCTGCGGGTAAAGCGGAATGGCCAGTGGTTGCACCGGTGAGCCTTCCAGACGCTGCAAATAGCACCTGGCCAGCGCGGCACGCTTGGCGTTGATCTCATCCAGGCGTTCCAGTTGCACCAGGGCGATGGCGGCATTGATGTCGGCCAGGTTGTATTTGAAACCGGGCTCGATCACCTGGGCCTGGGGTTTGCGGCCGTGGGTCATGCGGTCGTAGGCATCGACGCCGAGCCCGTGGAATTTGAGCATGCGCACGCGGTTGGCCAGCGCTTCATCGTCACTGACGAACATCGCGCCCTCGGCGCAGGTCATGTTCTTGATCGCGTGAAACGAGAAAATTGCCGTGCCTTTTGCGCCGACGTGACGGTTTTTGTAGCGGGTGCCTGCCGCGTGGGCGGCGTCTTCGATCACCGGGATGCCGTGTTTGTCGGCCAGCGCGTAGAGCGGATCGAGATCGAACGCCGCGCCGGCATAGTGCACCGGAATGATCGCCCGGGTGCGCGGGGTGATGGCCGCTTCGATGTGCTCGACGCTGCTCATCAGCGTGTCGCGGTCAACGTCGACAAACACCGGGGTCGCGCCCAGCAGGCAGATCATGTTGGCGGTGGAGACCCAGGTCTGGGACGGCGTGATGACTTCGTCGCCGGGACCGATGCCCAATGCCAGTAGCGTGACATGCATGGCGCCGGTGGCCGAGGACAGTGCCACGGCATGGAGGCATCCAACATAGTTGGCGAAGTGTTCTTCGAGTTGCTGGTTTTTCGGCCCGGTAGTGATCCAGCCGGAGCGCAATACTTGCTCTACGGCGGCTATTTCTTCATCACCGATACTGGGGCGGGAGAAGGGTAGAAAAACCTCACTCATGGAAAACCTCGGGGCGTAGGCCGTCCTTCGGCATGAGTGCCGAAATAAACGGGATTTCAACGGTTTAGTGACCTGTCGGGCACGAGCCTTATTTGACTTTTGCAGCCATGGCCGGCAGGTTGGGAGCCCATCGAGGGTCACCGGGTAGAGATGAGGTTAGGCCGGTTTTTGTGAAAGGAACATCAAAACCCGGTGGTGGAATCGTTTATCTGAACGTTATTAAGCCAATGTTCAGACTTCTGCCGTTCATCGCAGTCTTTAGTAGAAAAGTCCTACAGAAGTGTCCCGCTTTATATGAAGAATGTTTCAATCCTTAGTTGTTTTATTGATCTGTTACCACTCAAGGCCGTTTTGTTTTGATTGACTTACCTGTTACTGATTCAAGTGCTGCAAAGACCAATCCGATGCCCCTGTATCTGGCGCGACTGGCGCCGTCCAGCCAACTGACCATGCGTTATGTGTTGCAGGATGCCGCCGACCGCCTGGGCTTCGAAGACATGAACGTCGAGGAGATTCCCTGGCACCAGCTGCAGCCCGGAGATGTGATTGCGTTGGTGGCGGCGTTGCGCGCGGACGGCTACGCGCCCAACACGTCTTCGCTGTACGTCAACGCCGTGCGCGGGGTGATGAATGAAGCCTGGCGCATGAGCCTGATCAGCCAGGAACACTTGCTGAAAATGCGCTCGGTCAAGGGCATTTCCGGCACACGACTGTCCCAGGGGCGCAATCTGCGGCGTTCGCTGATCCAGGAAATGATGGCGGTCTGTGCGGCCGATCCTCGGCCACAAGGCCTGCGGGACGCGGCGATCATCGGGATTCTGTATGGCTCGGGCATGCGTAAATCAGAGTCGGTGAATCTCGACCTCGATCAGGTGGATTTCACCGAACGCAGCCTGCGGGTGACCGCCAAGGGCAACAAACAGCTGATTAAATACGCACCGGCCTGGGCGTTCGCCAAACTGGATGCCTGGCTGGAGCTGCGCCGCTCGCAACTCAAGGAAGGCGAGGTGGACGATGCGTTCCTGTTCAATCGCATCCGCCGCGGCAGCCACATCACCCGCGAGCGCATCACCAAGCACGCGATCTATTACATCGCCCGGCAACGCGGCGCGCAGGTCGGGGTGAAGATCATGCCTCACGATTTTCGACGCTCGTTCATTACCCGGGTGATCGAGGAGCATGACTTGTCGATTGCGCAGAAACTCGCCCATCACAGCAATATCCAGACGACGGCCAACTACGACGTGCGTGATGACAATGAGCGGCGGCGGGCGGTGGACCGCTTCGATCTTTAAGATTCGCTCAACACATGGGCATGGCCGATGGTCGAGACGTGAACCGCACTGCCGGTCGGTGGCGCGTACAGGCCCGAACTGCGCACCATCAATGATCGCCCCGGCTGGTCACCGGATTTCAACGGCTCCAACTCCACGGTCAACATGCAGGTATTGCCACTGAAATCTCGTTCGGTCACTACGGCGCGACACCCCGCGGTTTCTACTGCGCTGCTCAGGAAGCCGGCCAGTTGCAGCTGCTCGGGTCGCAGCATGATCTGTGCGCAGCGGTTGTTGCGATGGTTGTTGACCGGTATCCGCCCCAGATCGCAATGGGCCCAGCCAGCCTCGATCCTGGCCGGCATGACTACGGCCTCACCGAGGAACAGCGCGATTTGTTCGTCGCTGGGGTAGCGGTAGAGGTCTAGCGGATGCCCGGACTGCACCAGACGCCCCTCGCGCATCACCGCCAGTTGGTCGGCAAACGACAGCGCTTCACTCTGGTCATGGGTCACCAGAATCGTTGTGACACCGGCGTCCGCCAACAACCGCGCGACCAGTTTGCGCATGGCCGCGCGCAAGCCGGTATCAAGCGCGGAAAACGGCTCATCCAGCAACATCAAGCGGGGCTGTTGCGCCAGGGCCCGCGCCAGTGCCACTCGTTGTTGCTGGCCACCACTGAGCTCATGGGGCCAACGGTTGGCCATGCTGGCCTCGAGTTCCACGCTGTCCATCAACTCAGCGATACGCTCCTGTTTCCTGACGCCTCGGACCGCCAGTCCGAAACCGATATTGGCGGCCACAGTCATGTGGGGGAAGAGGGCGCCGTCCTGAGGGACATAACCAATCTGACGTTGGTGCGCAGGCAATTCGTGGGTGTCGTCGACCAACGTCTGACCGTTGAGGGTCAGACGTCCCGCGTCCGGGAACTCGAAGCCTGCGATCATGCGCAGCAAGGTGGTTTTGCCCGAACCCGAGGGGCCGACGATCACTGTGCGGCTGCCCGTCGGCACCGACAGGCTGATGTCTTCCAGCGCCCTTTGCGGGCCGTAGGATTTGCAGATCGAATGCAGTTCAAGCGTGTTCATCGGCCAGCCGTTCGTTTGGATTGGTGATAGAGAAGTCCGGTCAACGGTAGTGACAGCAAAATCATCAGCAAGGCATAGGGCGCAGCGGCGGCGTAGTCGATTTCGCTGGTCAACGCCCAGAATCCGGTCGCCAGCGTGCGGGTGCCGTTCGGGGCCAGCAGCAACGTGGCGGTCAATTCATTGCTGATCGCGAGAAACACCAGCGCGGCGCCCGCGGCAGCACCGGGCGCGGCCAGCCGCAAGGTGATCAGCCACAGCGCCCGACCGGGCGAGCGACCGAGGCTACGAGCGATATTTTCCAGCTCCACCGGCGCCTGCGCGATGCCGGCACGCAAACTCACGAGGGCGCGGGGCAAGAACATCAGCAGGTACGCCAGCAGCACGGTGATCGTGGTCTGATAAATCGGTCGGGCGAAATGCACCGTGACCGTCACCAAGGCCAGGGCGACGACAATGCCCGGCAATGAACTGGTGATGTAGTTACAGCTTTCCAGCACCCGTTGCAGCCGGCCCGGCGAGCGAATCGACAACCACGCAATCGGGATGGCGGCGCAGGTGGTGAGCACCGCCCCCGCGACGCCGAGCAGTAGTGTCTGTTGCAGCGCCGGCATCAGCTCGGCCATCTGCCAGACATTCGCGCCACCCGCGATCAGCCATTTGCCCAAGGTGATCAACGGCACCCCCAGCGCCAGGGCGCAGGTCACCATCAGCAAGGTCAGCGCAAGTACGGTCGAACCGGTTTTCAAGCGCACGACGCGCTGTTCCCGGGCACTGCCCGAACCGACCCGGGCATACCGCGCATGGCCACGCGCCGCCGATTCGACGGTCAGCATCACCAGGCAGCACAGAGCGAGCACGCCGGCCAGCATGTTGGCGGCGGGGCCATTGAAGGTGGACTTGAACTGATCGAAGATCGCCGTGGTGAAGGTGTCGAAGCGGATCATCGCGTACAGGCCATATTCGGCCAGCAAGTGCAGCCCGACCAGCAAGGCACCGCCACAGATGGCCAGGCGCAACTGCGGCAGCACCACCCGAAAAAACACCGCCCAGGGCTTGAGCCCCATTGATTCCGCGACATCTTCAATGGCCGGGTCGAGCCGGCGCAAGGTGGCCGCAATCGGCAAGTAAAGGAAGGGGAAGTAGGCGATGACCGACACCAGGACCCCGGCAAACAGACCGTGAATCGGCGGCACCAGGCTGACCCAGGCATAGCTGTGGACGAAGGCCGGGACCGCCAGCGGCGCGATCGACAACAATGACCAGCTGCGCCGCCCGGGCAGATCGCTGCGCTCTGTCAGCCAGGCCAGCGTCACGCCCAGCACGATGCACAAGGGAATCGTGATTGCTACCAGCAACACGGTGTTGATCAACAACTCGCCGACCCGTGGCCGGAACATCAGCGAAGCCAGAGTGGCCCAACCGGTCTGCACCGAAACGCCGATGACAAATGCAATCGGCAGCAGCGCCAGCAATGAAATCAGCACCGACAAACCGATCACCCACGCACCGCCGCGCCCCGCGAACAATCCCCGGGAGCGGCGACGTAAATGCTCGGGTATCGCGGCAGCGACGCCCGCTGGTAGCGTTTCAGGCATCAATTCAGAGCAGTCCGGCCTGAGTCATCAGTTCCACGGCTTTTTTACTGTCGAGTTTTGACGCATCGACTTTCGGCGCGTCGAGCTGCTGCAGAGGCACCAGTTCAGGGTTGGATTGAGCGTTTTTGCCCACGGCATATTCGAACGATTTACCCGTCTTGAGGATGGCCTGGCCGTCCTTGCCGGTGATCCATTTCAGGAACGCCTGGGCCTGTTCCTTGTGTTGGCTGGACGCCAGAACGCCGCCACCGGAAATGCTGACAAACGCACCCGGGTCCTTGTGTTTGAAGTAATGCAGGGCGGTGTTCTTGCTGTTTTCGCCGGTTTTGGCCTGATCGCCGAAACGGTAATAGTGATAAATCACACCGCTGTCGATCTGCCCGGCATTCACCGCTTTCAACACGGAGCTGTTGCCCCGATACGCGGTGAAGTTGGCTTTCATCCCCTTGAGCCACTCAAGGGTGGCGGCTTCGCCCTTGAGTTCCAGCACGGCGGCGACAATGGCCTGGAAGTCGGCGCCGGCCGGTGACGCCGCCCAGCGACCTTTCCATTTCGGATCGGCGAGGTCCATCAGCGACTTCGGCAACTCGGCTTCGGGCAGTTTGCCCGGGTTGTAGACAAACACCGTGGAGCGCGCGGCGATGCCCACCCACTTGCCATGCGCCGGGCGGTAGGCCGCGTCGACCTGTTCCAGCGTGGTCGGCGCTACGGGGGCAAACAGCCCCGCGTTATCCACCAGCACCATGGCCGGGGAGTTTTCGGTCAGGAACACGTCAGCGGGGGAGGCGGCACCTTCCTGCACGATCTGATTGCCCATTTCGGTGTCGTCGCCGTTGCGCACCGTGACCTTGATTCCGGTCTCCTTGGTAAAGCCCGCGATCCAGGCTTTGGTCAGGCTTTCATGCTGGGCGTTGTAGACCACGATGCCGTCGGCATCGGCTGAGTAAACGTGACCGGCACCCAGCAGGGCAGTGGCCAGCAGTGCGGTTTTCAGGAAAGAGGGAATAGGGCGATTCATGCGGTGGCGGCTCCGTGGTTTTTAGAATCGTGCACGCTGACAGACCGGAAGGGTCGTCAATGATTGTAGGTCAATACGAATCATTTGCAGGCTTAAGGCGGCGCCAAATGTAAGGGGCAGGATGAGAAAAAAACGTCAATTCATTGCGGTGCCGGGCAACCTCTCTGTGGTCCGTTCGCAGCCTGGCTGATCAACGCGGCCAGGCGTTTGACGTTGTTTTGCTGGGCAATGACCAAATCGTCGATGGACGGTCCTGAAGGTGTTTGCAACGTACTTCGGCAGCTGACCAGCGTGGTGTCGCCTTCGCCGGGGCTTCGCAGGCGCCATTTGACGTCCATCAGCGCGTATTGACCAGGAACCGAATCAAAACGCTGAACCTCCACGCGCACCGACACTTTGCGCTGGGGATTGCTGTTGGCCAGTTGATCGACCAAGGCACTGCGCAACTCATCCACCAGGCTCGCGGCCCACCATTCGGTCTCCAGAATCGCCAGGCCGCTGTTGCCCTGACGAATGACGATCTGCGGACGATCGACTTGAGGCGGTACGCTAATGCCTTCGATCAGGATTTCCCCGCCGTTGGCGCGCGCCGTCCCGCTCAATTGCGCCGGCGTCAGGGTGTGGAACTGAATCGGCTCACTGCGGCACGCGGCGAGCAGAATGAGCGCAGTGACCAACGTCATCTTCAGCGAAGAAACCATGGGTGTTGCTCCTGTGGTCAGTTGCGCGGTGGCGCCTTCAAGTCCATTGGCGCGGCGTTATCGGGGCGACCGCGAATCAGCGACTCCGGATGCCGGCCCAGGTAATCCGAGAGCTCACGCAGGGAACGCGACATGCGCCCGAGTTCGTCCAGGGTCTGGGTCAATTGCTCGCGTTGCGGCGAATCTTCGGCGAGGGTCGAACTGGCCGATTGCAGGGTCTTGCTGACATCCGCCAGGGTGGTTTGCACGCCGGGCAGGGTCTTGGCGTTGAATTGCGCGAGGCCTTTGCGCAGCTCGACGAGGTTGCTGTCGAGGTTGCCGGCAATGCGTCCGATGGGCAGATCGTTGATTTTGTTGACCATGCTTTCGAGTTTTTCCTGCAACTGCTCAAGGCTGCCGGGTACGGTCGGGATAGAAACGGGGCGTGCGGTCGGATCGAACACAACCTTCTCGGCTTTCGGGTAGAAGTCGAGCGAGATGTACAGCTGACCGGTCAACAGGTTGCCGCTGCGGGCCTGAGCGCGCAGACCATTCTCGATGAACGTTCCCATCAGACGAACGCTAGCGGCTTCGTCATTGGGGTCATGCTTCAAGGCCTCAAGCATTTTGGTGTGCGCCTGACCGAGCCGTTGCGGGTAGATCACGATGCCGACATTGACCGGAAAACTGCGTTTTTTCGCATCGAAATCCAGATTGACCGACACCACTCTACCGAATTCGATGCCGAGGAATTCCACCGGTGCACCGACCTTGAGCCCGCGCAAGGCCTGGTCGAAACGCAAGCTCAGGTATTGCGCCTTGCCGTTGGGCGGGGCGAGGGCGGTTTGCTGGTCTTCGAACAGGTCGAAGGCTTTTTCCTCGGTGGCCGGTTTATCGTTGGGGCTGTATTCCGGGGCGCGGAAGGCGATGCCGCCCACCAAAATGGAGGACAGCGACTCGGTCTTCACTGAAAAACCGTTGGCGCCGACATTCACATCGATCCCGCTGGCGTTCCAGAAACGGGTGTTTTCGGTGACGTAGGCATCGTTGGGTGAATGAATGAAAACTTCAATGTTCACCCCTTTGCCGTCGCCATCCAGGGCATACGCAACAACTTGGCCGACGGGGATCTTGCGGTAGTAAACGGGAGAGCCGATGTCCAGCGAACCCAGGTCCGGGGTGTGCAATGTGAAACGCTTGCCGGGCTCGCCATAGGTGATGGGCGGCGGGTTCTCCAGCCCGGTGAAATTCTTCGAACGGGCATTGGACTGGCCGATATCGGCGCCGATGTAGTCCCCGGAGAGCAGGGTATCGATGCCCGACACGCCGCCGGCACCGATACGCGGTCGCACGACCCAGAATTGCGAATCTTCACGGGTGAAGCTTTCCGCCTGCTTGGCCAGTTTGATGGTGGCGTTGACGCTTTTCTGGTCGTTGCTCAGTTCGACGTCGGACACATGCCCGATCACCACGTTGCGGTATTTGACCTCAGTCTTGTTGGCGGTCAGGCCGCTGCCGGTCTTGAAGGTCACGGTGATGGTCGGTCCTTCCTGCAGGATGCTGTGCACCACCAGCGAAATACCCACCAGCACCGCAACAATCGGCACGATCCACACCAATGAAACGCTGAAACGGCGGGTCTTGATCGGGGCTTGCCCGGGGGCTTGCGGCCCGTCAGTGGCTTGCGGCTTCATCCATGACCTCCTCGTTTTTCGAATGGTGTTGGTCCCAGATCAGACGCGGGTCGAAACTCATCGCCGAGAGCATGGTGAACACCACGACCAGACCAAAGAACAGAATGCCCGCGCGCGGTTCGATATCGGCCAGGGCTTGAAATTTCACCAGTGAAGCCACCAGGGCCACCACGATCACGTCGAGCATCGACCAATAACCGATGAGCTCGACGAAGCGGTACATTTTCGACCGCTCCTTGCGCGCCCATTGACTGTCGCGCTGAACGGTCACCAGGAGGAGCGTCAGGGCGACGAACTTGATGCCTGGCACGGCGATGCTGGCGATGAAAATGATCAGGGCAATGTCCCAGGCGCCGTGCTGCCAAAAATCCAGCACACCACCCATGATTGTGCTGTCGGCGCCGTTGCCGACCATTTTGGTGTTCATCACCGGCAACACATTGGCCGGGATGTAAAACACCAAGGACGTGAGCAGGTAGGCCCAGGTGCGGGTCAGCGCGTTGGTTTTGCGCCGATGCAGCGGTGCACCGCAACGCTCGCATTCGTGGGGTTCGCCGGTCATGTCACAGGCCAGGCCGCAGCTGTGGCAAAGGCACAGGTTGAGTTCGCTCGCGACGGGAGGCGTGGTCATAAAACATCCCACAGTTCACGGACATCGCGTCCGGCAATGCGGATCATCATCAGGCTGAGAATGGCCAGGGCGAACAGTCCGATGCCGGGCAGCACGTCGAGCAACCCGGCGAGCTTGATCACCGCGACCATCGCCCCCAGCAGGCAGACTTCCAGCATGCTCCAGGGCCGCAGGGTTTCCAGCCAGCGCATGCAGAATCTGAAACCCGGTGAACGACGGGAGGCGAGGGCGAAGCTCAGGACCCAGATCAGCAGCAGCAACTGGAAAATCGGCGCGATGATCATGGAGATCGCCGCCACCATGGCAATGAAGGTAATCGGGCCCAGCGTCAGGGCCATCACGGAATCCCACAGCGTTGCGCTGTTTTTCAAGCCTTGAAGGCTGATGCTCATCACCGGATAGAAATTGGCGAAAATCCACAGCATCAATGCCGTGACGGTCAACGCCAGCCGCTGCTCCACCGACAGGCCGTTATAGCGCTGAAGCACGCCGCCGCAGCGCGTACACAGGGTTTTCTGATGTTTCGCGAGCGTGACTTTTTGATACACGCAGTCGCAGTGCTCGCAGATGATCAGTTGGTCAGTCGTAGCCATAGGCCGCACTCGCCAGGAGACAGGAAAGTCAGAGCACCTTCTCAATATAGAAGTGCCTTGCGAATGAGCAAATCGAAAGGCTATTTGGGGGGGGAAGGCCAAGAAGACATTTGTGGCGAGGGGATTTATCCCCGTTCGGCGGCGAAGCCGTCGCTAAACCTGCTTGCGAGGTACACATGAAAGAATGCAGGGGGGCCGCTTCGCGACCCAACGGGGATAAATCCCCTCGCCACAAGTAACGCCCTTGCCCCTGCGCCTCGGTTTCAGCCGAGCACTTCACGCAACCGATACCAGAACATACCCAGAGCCAGCAGCGGCGAACGCAACATCGGGCCGCCAGGAAAGGTCATGTGCGGCACGGCGCTGAACACGTCGAAACCTTGGCTGTGTCCGGCATGAATCGCTTCGCCCAGCAGTTTCGCGCACCAGTGGGTCACGTTCAGCCCATGACCGGAGTAACCCTGGGCATAAAACACGTTCGGGTGCTGGCGCAAGCGACCGACCTGCGGAAAGCGATTGGCCGTGATGCCAATCTTGCCGCCCCACTGATAATCAATGCGCACGCTGGCCAGCTGCGGGAAGACCTTGAGCATTTGCGGACGCATGTAGGCGGCGATGTCCGCCGGATCGCGCCCGGAATAATGACAGGCGCCACCGAACAGCAAACGCCGGTCCGCCGAGAGCCGGTAATAATCCAGGCCGACTTTCTGGTCGCACAGCGCCAGGTTTTGCGGGATCAATTGCGCGGCAACCTCAGGCGCCAATGGCTCGGTGGCGATGATGTAGCTGCCCGCCGGAAGCACCTTGCCGCTGAGTTTCGGTTCCAGTTCGTCCAAATGCGCATTGCACGCCAGTACCAGGCTGCCGGCACGCACCGTGCCGCCGGCACAACGAACCTGCACCGTGCTGCCATGAATCAGTTCCAGTACCGGGCTCTGCTCGAAGATTTGCACCCCAAGCGATTGCGCCAGCCGCGCTTCACCCAGCACCAGATTCAGCGGGTGCAAATGCCCCGAGCCCATGTCGACCAGGCCACCGGCATACACGTCCGAGTTCACCACTTGCTCCCGAATCTGCTCCGGCCCGACCAGTCGGGTTTCATGGGCGTAACCCGACTCGGCAAGACTTTCCTGCTCAGCCTTGAACGCCGTGAATTGCGCCTTGGTGTTCGCCAGTTCGCAAAAACCCCAGCGCAGGTCGCAATCGATGTGGTGCTCACGGACGCGCTTGCCCACGAGCTCCACCGACTCGATCCCGGCGCGCTCAAGGTAGCGCACACCTTCTTCGCCGACATGCCGGGTGAAACCACTGACGTCATGCCCGATGCCGCGAATCAGCTGACCGCCGTTGCGCCCGCTGGCGCCCCAGCCGATCCGCCGGGCCTCCAGCATTATCACCGAGAGCCCGCGCTGCGCCAGTTCGATGGCGGTGTTGACCCCGGTAAAACCGCCGCCGATCACGCAGACATCCGCCACGAGGTCTTCGGCCAGCGCGGGGAAGGGTGCCAGCGCATTGGCCGACGCGGCGTAATAGGAGCGCGCATGTTCGTTGCTGTACTGGTTCATTTGTTGGACTTCACTTTGCTCCAGGAACGGGTCATCAGACGCATGATCGCCTGGGGCGGGGTGGTCGATATGTAGAGTTTGTCGAGAACGGCCTGAGGCGGGTAAACCTCGGGATTGTTGACCAGTTCAGCGTCCATGTATTGCTTGGCGGCGGGGTTCGGGTTGGCGTAGCCGACCGAGGCGCTGACCTTGGCGATGACTTGTGGGTCCAGCAGATAGTTGATGAAGGCGTGAGCCTCTTTCGGGTTGCTGGCATCGGCAGGAATCGCCAGCAAATCGAACCACAAATTACTGCCTTCCTTGGGGATCGCGTAAGCGATGTTCACGCCGTTCTTGGCTTCCTTGGCGCGGTTGGCGGCCTGGAACACATCACCCGAGTAACCGAAGGCCACGCAGATGTCGCCGTTGGCCAGATCCGACACGTACTTGGAGGAGTGGAAGTAGGTGATGTAGGGGCGGATGCTTAACAGCTTGGCTTCGGCTTTCTTGAAGTCTTCCGGGTTCTCGCTGCGTGGGTCCATGCCCATGTAATTGAGGATGGCGGGGAACACTTCGTCCGCCGAGTCCATCATCGACACGCCGCACTGACTGAGTTTCTTGATGTTTTCCGGCTCGAACAACACGGCCCAGGAATCGATGTGGTCAATGCCCAGCACTTGTTTGACCTTGTCGACGTTGTAACCGATGCCGTTGGTGCCCCACAGATACGGCACGGAGTGTTCATTGCCCGGATCGTTCTTCTCCAGCAGCGCCAGCAGTTTCGGGTCGAGGTTCTTGAAGTTCGGCAACTGCGCGCGATCGAGCTTGAGGAACGCACCGGCCTTCACCTGGCGAGCGAGGAAGTGGTTGGACGGCACCACCACGTCATACCCGGTACGGCCGGCGAGCAATTTTCCCTCAAGGGTTTCGTTGGAATCGAAGACGTCGTAGATCACCTTGACCCCGGTTTTCGCCTGGAAGTCGGCGAGGGTGGTTTCGCCGATGTAATCGGTCCAGTTGTAGACGCTGACCTGTGGTTGAGCGT
The DNA here is from genome assembly GCF_018502625.1 of Pseudomonas hormoni. Taxonomy (NCBI): domain Bacteria; kingdom Pseudomonadati; phylum Pseudomonadota; class Gammaproteobacteria; order Pseudomonadales; family Pseudomonadaceae; genus Pseudomonas; species Pseudomonas hormoni. The sequence continues at coordinate 2,493,931 of NZ_CP075566.1, read as the reverse complement.
GCGCAACAGCGCTAAACAAGACTGCCAGCGCGGCCGGAACCACGGATTTCAATAGACGCATATCGACACCTTTTGTAGTTATTGGATTCCTGTAGGAGCGAGGCTTGCCCGCGAAGGCGGACTACCAGTCAACGGTGATGTTGAATGTGCTGGCCTCTTCGCGGGCAAGCCTCGCTCCTACAAAGAAATGGGTGATCTCGTGTGGTTTTCAGACGCTGAGCAGCAGGAACTCGCGCTCCCACGAGCTGATCACCCGCTTGAAGTTCTCGTGTTCCGCTCGCTTGACCGCGACATAACCGCGGACAAACTTGTCGCCCAGATAACGCCCGATGGTTTCGCATTCTTCCATCTGCGTCAGCGCGTCCTCGATGGTGATCGGCAGACGCAGGTTGCGTCGCTCATAGGCCCGGCCCTGCACCGCAGCGCTCGGCTCGATGCGCTCGACCATGCCCAGGTAGCCGCACAACAGGCTGGCAGCGATGGCCAGATACGGGTTGGCATCCGCGCCCGGCAAGCGGTTTTCCACGCGCATCGCCTCGGGGCTGGAGGTCGGCACGCGCAGGCCGACGGTGCGGTTTTCCTCACCCCATTCGACGTTCACCGGTGCGGAGGTGTCGGGCAGGAAGCGGCGGAACGAGTTCACGTTGGGCGCAAACATCGGCAGCACTTTGGGGATGTATTTCTGCAGGCCGCCAATGTAGTGCAGGAACAGCTCGCTCATTTGCCCGTCGGCATTGGCGAAGATCGGCTTGCCGGTGGCGATGTCCACCACACTCTGGTGGATGTGCATGGCACTGCCCGGCTCGTCGCCAATCGGCTTGGCCATGAACGTCGCCGCGACGTTGTGCTTGAGCGCTGCTTCACGCATGGTGCGTTTGAACACGGTGATCTGGTCGGCCAGGTCCAGCGCGTCGCCGTGACGGAAGTTGATTTCCATCTGCGCCGGGCCGTCTTCGTGGATCAGCGTGTCGAGGTCCAGGCCCTGCAACTCGCACCAGTCGTAGACGTCTTCAAACAGCGGGTCGAATTCGTTGGCAGCGTCGATGGAAAACGACTGGCGACCGCTTTCCGCCCGGCCCGAACGGCCCATCGGCGCCTTGAGCGGCAAGTCCGGGTCTTCGCAACGCTGGGTCAGGTAAAACTCCATTTCCGGCGCGACAATCGGCTTCCAGCCTTTATCGGTGTACAGCTGCAGGACTTTCTTCAGCACGTTGCGCGGCGACAGTTCAATCGGGTTGCCGAACTTGTCGAAGGTGTCGTGGATCACGATCGCGGTAGGCTCGATGGCCCATGGGATCACGTAGACGGCGTCGGAAACCGGCTTGCACACCATGTCGATGTCGGCCGGGTCGAGCAGGTCGTAGTAGATGTCGTCGTCGACAAAGTCCCCGGTTACCGTTTGCAAAAGCACACTTTCCGGCAGGCGCATGCCTCGCTCATGCAGGAACTTGTTGGTGGGTGCAATCTTGCCGCGTGCGATGCCGGTCAGGTCGCTGACGACACACTCGACTTCGGTAATCTTGTGATCTTTCAGCCACGTGAGTAACTGATCGAAAGGGGCATTCATAAAGACCTCGTTATTGGTTTTATTAACGCCGGGGAGGGTGGTTTCATCCGCCACACACTTCCCCTGGGACGCGTTGACGACTATCTTGGGCGAGCCTTGACGTTCCATCTATCCACTTTCAGCAGCACCAAAACGCACCAAACGAGTGCGTAAGGTCACCCATGACAGCGTGCAATCCATTACAGGTCCAAGCGTTCAACACCGCCGATGTCGCCGAGCAAATCCGCGCCACACCGGGTTGGGTCCAGCATTACCAGCAGATGTCGCCGGGGCATTTTGCCGGGCGAGTGCGGTATCTCGACCTGCAAGGCGTAGAGATTTACGAGGAACACATGAACACCCGGGTCGAGCAGAATTTCAGTGCGCCCGAGGGTTCACTGGCGTTCTGTTTCGATCGCAGCGACAACGCGCTGTACGTGTTGAATGAAGAAAGCCGCAACATCTGGATCACGCCGGAGAACTATCAGGAAATCGCCGTGGTGTTCGGGCCTGAATTCGTTCAGCGACACGGCCTGAATGTCGCCAGGCTCGAAGGGCTGTTCATGGCGCCGCTGAATTCGGGGCAGAACGCGCTGTTCAGTCGCTGGCTGAGCGGAACCTTGACCCGGTTGGCGCAGACCCTCGATCCACCGAGCAAAGAGGCCTTGACCCAGCAGTTGCTGGAAGACTGTCTGTACATCCTCGACAACGCCTGTGTCTGTCTGGACCGCGGCGGTTTGCAGCGCCGCGCTGAAGAGCGGGCGGTGATGAAACGCATCGGCGAATGGGCGGCCGATTCCCCGGAAGAAACCCTGAATTTGCTGGAGCTGTCCCAGGTGGCCGGGGTTTCACTGCGTCAGTTGCAGCACGCGTTCAAGGCGTACACCGGAATGACGCCGACCCATTGGCTGCGCCTACGCCGCCTCAACAGCGCCCACCGCGAACTGCTCAGCCGCTCGCCTATGGAAACCACCGTGGCCGAAGTGGCGATGCAGTGGTCGTTCTGGCATTTGGGGCGGTTTTCCAGCAGTTATCGCGCGCTGTTCAAAGAGTTGCCGAGCGAAACGCTGAAACGTAGCCGTCAGTCTTAAGTCGGGGGAGGGCGAGCGGGGGTGATCTACACTTTTGATGGCTGAGAATTGCCCGGAGGTCATCATGAACAGGTTGTCTTCCCTTGGTCTGTGTGCCGCGCTGTCGATTGCCGCCTCGCAGGCATGGGCCGAAACAGTGGTCCCGATGAACGGCCAGACTTCGCAACAAACCCAACTGGACATCGACGCCTGCCACAACGTCGCCGCCAGTCAGACTTCAACGACGCCGCCGCCATCCGGTGGTCGCCTGAAAGGTGCGGCAGCGGGTGCCGCTGCCGGAGCCGCTGGCGCTCAGGTTCGCGGGCGCCAGCACGATGAGTTTTATGACCGCGTCGATGACGACGTGAAGCAGGATTATCGGCAGAACCGGGCCAAAGAGACGGCCGCCGCCGGTGCGGTGGTGGGGGCATCGCGTCAACGCCAGGAGCGCCGGGCGCAGCAGAAAACCGCCGCTTCCACCAGCTCGACGGCCTACACCAGTTGCCTGCAAGGCAAGGGTTATCAGGTTAATCCCTGAGCGCGTTTTGGCGGTCGCTGGTCCAGCAGATAAACCATCAGGCAGGCATACAGTGTCACCAGAATAAACAGCCCCATGCGCACGGCGAACGCGGTGTAGACGTCCTTGCCCGCGAGGCTGTCCTGCACCGACTGACCGAGCAGGATAATCATCGTGATCAGGCTGTTGAGCCAGAATCCCGGGCTTAAGCTGGTCGGGCTCAGCGCATAGAGCTTGCGCGCCAGGATCAGACCGAACAGCAGCATCCACAGGAAAAACATCCAAAGGTGCACAAACAGGCTGAGCGCACTCCAGAACAGCACCGCCAACACGCCGGCCAGCAGGGTCGAACCGACCAGTTCGCGGCCGGCGTTCCGGGCCGTTGTGGAACTCTGCTGACCCAGGCCGACCGCCTTCAGAATGATCGGCAGGTAGCTTGCCGGATCGATCAGTGCCAGCAAAAACGCCGGCAGCACGATCAGGGTTGCACGCAGCGCAACCCGGCTGACTTCTTCCGCCGGTAACAGCGGGGCAGCGGGTGGCGACGGCGCGTTGGGCGGGTCGGGAAACAACCAGTGACTCACCGTCACCACCATCACGGCGAGGAGCAATCCTTTGACCAGCGCACCGATAACCATCGCCGCGAGGTCGAACTCGGCGATACCGGCCGAGGAAATCATGGTCAGGCCGATCACCAGGAAGGTGACGATCAGGTTGTTGCCGCCGCGCAATCCATAGCAAAAAACCAGGAAAAGACATACGCCGATCAGCAGTACACCGCTGACCGGGTAGTAACGCAGGATCGGAATCAACAACAGGCCGACGCCGGTGGTCAACATCGCAACTACGGCCAGAACAATTCCGGCCTTGAACGGCAAAGGGCGGTTGACGGTGGCGAGGAGCAACAGCGCAAGCACCGGCGCGATAAAGGGTATCGGCAAGCCCAAACCGAAACTCGCTGTGAGACACAACGCAGTGCCAGTGGCCAGACGCAGTGCGCGTTGAGCCCGAGGCGTGCGTTTAGTAGGCATAGGACAGCCAGCTCATCAGGCCAAGAAACAGACGGCCTAGCGGGTTCAACGGATTGCCTTGGGTAGGGAAGGCCATGACCTCAGCCTGGCCGCCGGCACGCATCGCACGACTGTCGCGTAGCCGCGCTTTGGATTCCTCGGAAAACTCGATGATCACTGGAAAACGCTGGGCCGGACGCAACCAGTCGCGGCTGTTCTGCACACTGGGCAACGTACCGGGTGCCGGCGTCTGACCGACACTGACGCCATAGCCGACACTGCGCACGCGCCCGTCGAACACTTCGCCCGGCATCGCATCCAGAACGATCGCCACCGGCGTATCGAGCCTGACCAGACCGAGGTTGTTCTCGGTCATGTCGGCACTGATCCAGACATCGTGGATGGCGATCAGGGTCATGACCGGAGTACCGACGGCGGCGAATTGTCCGGCATCGGTGCGCAGGTCGGTGATCAAACCCGCCGAACGCGCGCGAATCTGCGTATTGGCCTGGTCCAGCTCGGCTTTCGACAACGCCGTGGCGGCACTGCGCAGCAGTGCGTTATCTTCCTCGCTGCCACCTTCCTGCTCACGCGCACGCTGGACTTCGGCCCGGGCGGCGGCGACCTGGCTGACGGCTTGTTCGCGGTTGGCACGAGACACTTCGAGCAGGCGCACGGAAATGGTTCCGGGGTCATCGCGATACAGCCCCTCAAGACGCTGATTGTCCTGGCGCGCCTTGAGTTCGTTGGCCTGGGCGGCGCGCAAATTGGCTTGTGCCGAGGCAATGCCAGCGGTGCTGGCGCCGATTTGTCGGCGTGTCGATTCGAGGTCTGCGCGTGCACGGTCGACGGCGATTTGATACGGCTGGGGATCGACCTCGAATAGAACGTCTCCGGCCTTGACGTCCTGGTTGTTGCGCACGTTGACGCGAATAACCCGACCGGCGACTTCCGCGGCCACCGGAATGACAAAGGCGCCCACCCGGGCCTGTTGGGTATAAGGCGTGAACCGGTCAGCCGACAGGTACCAGGCCAGACTCAGGACGATGACCAGCGACACCCATTTGATGCCTTTTTTCGCCGGATCGGCGGGCGGCTCGGGCGCTTTGGGGAGGGCGGGGCGGCTTCACTCATGGTCTTTTACCTTTTTGGCTTGCGCAGCTGAAGGCTCATCCAGCAGATCGCCCCAGTCCGTGCGTTGCTCCATTTGCCGGCGGGTCGCCGCATCGATTTTCGGCAGCGCGCTGTACCAGCCACCGCCCAAGGCCTTGTACAGGGCGATCACATTGCTCACGGCATTGCTGCGGCTGACCAGGTAATTGTCCTGTTGCTCCAGCAAGGCGCGTTGCGCATCCAGCACCCGCTGGAAATCCGAATAACCTTCACGGTATTGCGCACTGGCCAGCACCAGTGAGCGTTTGGCGGCGACTTCGGCCTCACTCAGGATGCGTTCGCGCTCAAGGGATTTGATCAAACCGCTGGCAGCATCATCAGCCTCGCGTGCCGCCTGGCGAACCTTGTCGCGGTAAGCCTCGATCAACTGCTGCAACCGCGCATCCTGGATACGTACGTTATTGCTGATCTGGCCATGGTCGAACAGGTTCCAGCGCAGGCTGGGGCCACCGATCAAGTCCAGGCTCCTGGAGGTGCCGTTCAGCGTGTCGGCCGACCAGACGATGCTGCCGAGCAAGGTCAACGATGGGTAGAAATCGGTTTCGGCGACGCCGATCAGCGCCGATTGGGCCGCGACATTAAGTTCGGCCGCGCGCACGTCGGGCCGACGCAGCAGTAGATTGGCGGGCACATCCTGCAGCACGGCGCGGTCTACCAACGGAATCAAACCTTCATTTTCAAGCAACTGCGGTAGCGCACCGGGTGGCTGGCCGATCAACACCGCCAACGCATTACGGGTACGCAGCACCTGGTCTTCGAAGCTGGGGATGGTGCTCAGGGTGCCCAGGTATTGAGTCTTGGCCTGTTGCAGGTCGAGCTCGGCTTGCTGGCCGCTGTTGAACAGTTTTTCGGTGATCTCGAAATTACGCTGTTGCTGCTTGGCGTTTTCCCTCGCAACGCGTAAACGCGCCTCGGTGGTGCGCAACGAAAAGTAGGTGTCCGCCACTTGGGCACGCAGCAGGACGAGCACATCTTCATAGTTGGCCTGTGCGGCGAAGTAACCGGCATCGGCCGATTCGATGGCACGACTGAAGCGACCCCAGAAATCCAGCTCCCAGCCAACGTCGAACCCGGCGCTGTGTTGCCAGAAATGGCTGTCCTGCGGATTGTTCCCGCCGGATTGCCTGCGGTTGAAGTACAGACTGTCGACGCTGGCTTGCTGCAATTGCGGGTAGCGTCCGCTTTGAGCGATACCCAGTTGGGCTCGGGCCTCCATCACTCGCAGACCGGCAATCTTCAGATCCGAATTGTGGGCATCCGCTTCGGCAATCAGGCGATCGAGTACCGGATCGCCGAAGACTTGCCACCACTGCCGCAGATCAGGATGCAGGTCGCGCTGGCTGGATTGCTCAAGGGCAGGGGAGCTCCAGTGGTCAATCCACGCTTGCTTCGGTGACTGAAAATCCGGCCCCAGGCGCACGCAACCACTCAGGCCGAGCACGCCCAGCAGGAACAGTTGGCCTGATCGCGTCAAATGCATGCATGTTTTCCAGTCCATTAAGTTCACAGGAGCATAGACGCCCTGATGATCAACTGACTGCTAAGCTTTTCAAGCGTCATCACATTTCAATCTGACCCGTCAAAAAGGAACGAGAGCCATGAATGCACCGAATACCGCTGGATGGCGCTTCAAACTGGGCATCGCGATCATATGCCTGATGCTCGGCTCATGGCTGATGGTGCCCATCGTAGCGGCAGCGGGTATGTCGGGTTCGAGGATCGCGGCGCTGACAGGCGTTCTGTTTATCAGTAACAAGGTGCTGCTGATTATCGTCATCGCGGTCATGGGCAAGGCGGGGTTTCAGCAGCTAAAAAGCAGCATATTTGGCTACGTGTCTTCACTGGCACCGACAGTCGACACCGAAGTTGGGCCGTGGCGTCATCGGATCGGCGTGGTGATGTTTTGTCTGCCGCTGGTTTCGGCATTTCTGGAGCCCTACGTCGACAGTGTCTGGCCTGGACTCAGGCCGAATATCTGGCAATTGCAGTTGTTGGGCGACCTGATGTTGATCGGCAGCTTTTTTGTACTGGGCGGAAATTTCTGGGAGAAGGTGCGCGCATTGTTCATTCGCACAGCAAGGGTCGTGAACACAAGTGCGGTGTGATGATTGAATAAATTAACTAAAGGGCTATTGAGTATAGCTATTTGCCATCAAGGTATATGGAGCAACAAGTGCGGCTAAACAGTGAAGCAATCGTGACGGCGCTTGACCTGGAACCGCACGTTGAGGGTGGCTACTACCGAAGAACTTTTCAGGCGGATCAGCAACCTCTGGTCGAGACGGTTCGTGGTCAACGTTACCTGATGACGTCCATTTATTACCTGTTGACCACAGATTCTCCAATTGGCCAGTTTCACTTTAACCAATCCGATATCGTGCATTACTACCATCTGGGCGATGCCATTCGGTACAGCCTGATTTTTCCGGACGGCGAACTGAGAACTGTCGTGATGGGCAGCAACGTCATCGCTGGAGAATTATTGCAGCTGCATGTACCGGGCGGCATCTGGAAAGCTTCGCAGCTTTTGAATGGATCGGCAGGATTCGGTTTGATCAGTGAGGCAGTATCGCCAGGATTTGATTTCGCGGATATGCAGATGGGCGACAGGCAAAAGCTCTGTGGGGAGTTTCCCGAGCATTCGGCATTGATTGAACAGCTGACAATAGAATGAGGGCTGAGGGGAAATCAGCTGTGAGGTGAAGACTAGAGCACGCATTTACTCTGATGTCTTATTGTGGGTTGAGGCGGCAGTTCACCAGCCTCAACACGGAGCCTCCCACCAAGACGCCAATCTGCCTGAACGGCATGGGAAGGAACGAAGAACAAATAGTTAGAGAGCGAAAGCCACCCGTAGAATACCCTCAAGATCTTTCGGCTTGCGTCCCAACAGTTTTTCAAGTGTACGACTGCTCTGGTCGAAAGCGCCTTTATCGATGGCATTACCCCAGCCGCTGAGGAATTTTGCGAGCGATGTTGGCCAGCCATCAGCCTCTCGAGCGGCGATGAATGCTTGAGCGGAAATTGGTTGGTAATCAACCGGCTTCCCCGTCAGTCGAGCCAACCCGTCAGCGATGTCCTGGAATGACCACGTCTGTCCCGCATTCAGCAGGCAAGTGCTGTTTTCATACCCTGTTTCGGTTAACAGTGCGGCACCGGCCTCTGCCAGCTCGGCAAAAGTGGCGAAGCTAGCTCGACCTTGACCTGCTGGGGCGCTGAAGTCTTCTTTTGCCGCATTGGTGCCGATGAGGAAGGGCAAATCGTCGGCGTATAGCGGATGTTGAATAATCGTGTACGTGAGGCCCGACTTCTTAAGCAATCGCTCGGTAGCTATATCGCTCTCCGTCACTCCTTCAATAGGTGCCAGCTCATCGTTGACCCGTTGAATACTGGTGTAAACCACATGGCGAACACCCGCCCGGCCGGCAGCAACGATCACGTTTTTATGTTGGGCAAGACGATCACTGAACGCTACGGCTGACACCAAGTAGATTTTTTCTATTCCTTCGAATGCCGCCACCAACGAATCGTAATCGGTGTAATCCCCGTAGCGCACTTCTATACCTAATGCAGCCAGAGGCTCAGCCTTTTCAACATCACGTGCCATTGCCACAACATCTGATGCTGGGATTTTTTGAACCAGTGATCGCAAGACAGCATTGCCCAATCTACCTGTCGCGCCAGTAACGAGAATTTTTGCCATGATGCTTTTTCCAATCTTGATAACCAGGAGGAAGCCCATCATGACCAAAGCTTCAAAGATAAATTAGTCTTCAATAGGTAGAATTAGCTTCAACCAAAAGTTGGAGATGATCGTGGAAACCCTAGGTAATCTTGAATCCTTCGTCCGTGCCGCGGAAGCCAGCAGCTTTTCCGAAGCCGCACGGCGCATGGGAGTTTCCGCAGCCGCTGTCAGTAAAAATGTGGCGCGCCTTGAAGCCAATCTAGGTACGCGGTTGTTCCACCGCAGCACGCGAAGTCTCACCCTCACCGAAGCGGGAGAGTTGTTTTACCAACAGGTCGCAGAAGGCCTGGAAACCATCCAGGGGGCCATCAACCAGATAGGCGAAGCCAGAGAAGTCCCCGCAGGACGATTGCGGGTCAATTTGTCACCGTCTTTGGCTTACGATTATGTATTGCCATTGCTCAAGACCTTCAAGCAGCGTTACCCCGCTGTGGTGCCAGATTGGCATTTAGAAATCCGACGCGTGGATTTGATAGGTGAAGGGTTTGATGTCGCTATTGGTGGCGGCATGGAATTGTCACCTGGTGTTGTGGCACGAGAACTGGCCAAACTTCATCTCGTGGCTGTCGCTGCTCCGTCATGGCTGGAAGGCAAGCCGCTACCCACTACGCCCAGCGAGTTGCAGGGGGTTGATGGCATCGTCATGCGTTCGACCAACTCAGGGCGTTTGTTGAACTGGACGCTTCGTGATTCCGGGGAAGGGCGGTTTGACCTCAATCTAAAACCAGCAGCCATCATGAACGACCCAGAAGCGCTGTGTAGCTGTGCTGTGATGGGGCTAGGTATCGCGCTGCTACCCTTGGATCGCGCCTGGCCTCGCTTGCAACGCGGTGAGCTGATTCGATTATTGCCTGATTGGTATGTAGATCTAGGCGTGGTCTCGGTTTACTACTCTTCCAAAAAATCTTTGCCGGCCAAAACTCGGGTATTCATCGATTTTCTGTTGGAACATTTTCAGAAATCGCTCTGCCAACACTTCCGTGCCGATTGACGCCTACGGCAATTGTGCTAGCAAAATGTCCGCTACACGCCGCAATTCAGCTTTGCTTGCCCCGGCTTTAGCTTGTACAGCCATGCCCTGAGTCACCGTCATTACGTAACGTGCCAGGTCTTTTGGCACGACGCTTGGCGGTAGATCTCCCTCATCCTTGGCTTGTTGCAGACGTACGGCCAAAGCCTTTTCGGACTGCTTGCGGCGCCGGACAAGCTCCAGGCGGACGGGCTCCGAGGGCTCAGTGCAGGCGATCGCGCCATTGATGCCAAGGCAGCCTTTTGCAGTTTCCTGCGCAGTTTGCAGATTGATCGAGCCACTCAGGATCGCCCCAATTACGGCTTTTGCTTTGGGCAATGCAAGCGATTGCCCCATGAATCCCATGTAGAGCGTTTCGTAGCGGTCAAGCGCTTTGAAGAATAGCTCCTCCTTGTTACCAAAAACTGCATACAAGCCGGGGCGAGCGACGCCGGTCGCTGCGCTGAGGTCTGCATAGGATGTGCCTTCATAGCCCTTGCTCCAAAATTCGGTCAGAGCTGCGTCAAGTGCATCGTCGGGGCTAAATTCTCTCTGCCGTCCCATATCGATTCCTGAAAAAAAGACGTTTCATTATCCGCCATAAACTTCGTGGATGCCTAGAAAAAATACAGATCGTTACTGAATCTGTTGACTCTGGCTCTGGCTTTCAATACCGTTCGTTAGCATAACGATCGGTATTTATTAGAGCCTTTCCATGCCTTCATCCTGCGAGAACATAGAAAGTCCACCGACAACCTGGCAGGCTTGGCTGGCCGTTCTCTCGGTCGCCGCGGGTACATTCCTGCTGGTCACCAGTGAGTTTTTACCGATAGGCCTCCTGACGCCGATAGCAGACAGTCTCGATATCACCAAAGGAATCGCCGGCCTGAGCGTCACTACTCCAGGCTTCGTCGCGGCGTTCGCAGCTCCTGCTTTGACATTGCTGGCGGGGCGTCTGGATCGCCGCTTGAAGCTGTTGTGCATGACCGTGCTGATTTGCGTGTCGAACCTGATCGTCGCATTCGCAAGTGACGTGACACTGCTGTTAGTAGGGCGGGTATTTCTAGGCGTGGCAGTTGGTGGCTTCTGGACGTTTGCCGTATCCGCGGGTCGAAGGCTGATCCCACACGCATCAGGTGCTCGTGCTACCGCTCTGATTTCAGCGGGCATATCGATCGGCATGATTCTCGGCGTTCCAGCCGGATCCCAACTCGGCGAGTGGCTGGGCTGGCGCCAGGCATTTCTGGCAAATGCAGGGTTGGGGATGATTGTGCTGATGAGCCAGCTGGTGTTGGTGCCCTCTTTACCGGTCCATCAATCCATTGGTCTTCACCATTTGCGCGCCTTGTTTACCGTCACGCAGGCACGGCTGGGCTTGCTGACCACGCTGTTTCTCTTCGCTGGGCAATTCGCTGGCTACACCTATTTGGAACCTTTTCTGAAAACGTTCACGGGTGTCGATCAATTGACCCTGACTCGCTTGCTTTTCACCTATGGCCTATTCGGCATTGCCGGAAATTTCTTTGCCGAAATAGCAGCTGACAAAAGCATTCGCCGAGCGTTCATCGCTATGTCGGTGTTGTTAGGAACAACCATTTTGCTCGGCGGATTGCTCGTGCTGGGCCCTCTGTCCGCTTACCTGTTCTCGGCAGTATGGGGCTTCGCTTTTGGCGCGATCCCGGTATGTATGCAGATCTGGATGTACCAAGCCGCTCCCGACAATTACGAAAGCGGTGCCGCTCTGTTTGTGAGCGTGGCGCAAATCGCGCTAGCCCTGGGCGCCTTAAGCGGTGGACTGATGATCGATTGGATTGGGCCCAGCGACACACTGATTGTTGCCGGGGTGCTCTGTTTGATCGCTGCGTTGCTGCTGGATGGTTTGAGCAAAGATTCGAAAACCAATCCCATCGTTGTACCCATGAAGTAGAGAAGGTGTTCCATGAGCAAGATTTTCACCGGCAAGGTTGTACTGATTACCGGCGGTTCCCGCGGTCTTGGCGCTGCCACTGCACGGGCGTTCGCTGACGAAGGCGCCGATATCGCAATCACCTATGTCGAGTCCGAAGGCAAGGCGTTGTCGGTAGTGGCGGATCTACAGTCGAGAGGCGTCAAGGCCCGTGCGATCAAGGCGGATCAAGGCGCCCCTGAAACAGCTGACGCATTGATGGCAGAGGTGGTTAAACACTTCGGTCGACTCGATGTGTTGGTGAACAACGCAGCCGTAGCCTGGCAAGGCAAGACTCTGGATGACCCAAGTATTGACAACGATGCAATGGATCGCCAATGGAAAATCAACGTCGCAGGCGTGGTCGCCAATATCAGGGCCGCAGTGAAGCATCTGCCAGAAGGCGGTCGCATCGTTTCAGTGGGTTCCGGTCTCGGTACCCGTGCCGGATTTCCTGGAACTGCTGACTACGCCGCCACCAAGGCCGCTGTAATTGGCTACTCGAAGGGTGCCGCCCGCGATTTGGGTGCACGCAACATTACGGTCAACGTCGTCCAGGCAGGCCTGATGGCTACAGACATGGCTGCTGCCTCGAAAGATGGTTTGCCACCAAGCCTGATGGATGTACATGCCATTCGCCGCATGGCGACCGTCGAAGAAGTTGCAGCGGGTATCTTGTTCCTGGCGGGACCAACAGCCAGTTACATCACCGGCTCCGTGTTGGATGTGAACGGCGGCTACCTTGCTTAATTCGTAGGTCGAGCTGTCGTAGACGAACGCCGAGGCGATGCGCTGCTCAAACGATCAATTGAGCGGCGCATACGCTCTGCTGGACGTGACATTTGGAGTGCCGGCTGTAACTGAGCCAGTTCTCAGATACGTTGAATGGAGCAGAGAGGGCGTGACCAAATAATCACAAGGGTTGGCCATCCTTGATGGTTTGAAGCTTTTAGAAGAAGTGTCCGCTTTTGGCGGCAGTCACTCCGGAGTCATCATCACAGCCAAAGTCATTTTGATGAATTCTTCGTTTCAGTCTATCGCAGCCAGGGCTCCACGAATGTTGTCTGTCACTTCAGTCGAACCGCGACTCTCTACCCAAGTTGAAAGCTCCAATATGGCAGACTCCAAGGCAAGCTGATTTTCGTTGATCTTAAAAAGCAGGGACGGCAGCAGATCTGAGTTTGGCATTGCATTTCCTCTGTGGAGAAGAAAGCGTAGCAGTCTGTGGTGTCGATAGGTTGGGGCGTGCAGCCAGACATGCCAATAGGCGCGACTATCAACGCTAGGAGTCCTCTTTGACCGTGGCAAAGGGCCGCAAACATCCCGAAGCAGATACGCGCCATCCGATGTCCTTATATTTCGGGGGCGGAGAGATGTAATTCTGTTACAGACATGGTGAATATCAGCTTGGATTTCCCGCCGTTGGAATAGGAATGTGGAACATCGGTTTTTGCTACGGCAGAACAACCTTCTGAAACGGATAACTCGGTCTCACCCACTGTGAGCTTGAGAATTCCTTTCTCCACGTGAAATAGCTCAACAGTGTCCTGAGGGTGTCCTGATGAAGCGAATGTCTCGCCTGGATACATCTCCCATCGCCATAGTTCAATCATGTTCGGGCCAGTGGTCCCTGCAAGCAGGCGTGCTGTTCCCCCCAAACTACCGGTCCATAACGTGGGGATGTTCTGGCGCTCAATGAGGTGAGCGGATGGGGCGTCGGACACGTTGACGACATCCGCAACAGAAAGGCCCAAGGCACCTGCGATTTTGCAAAGAATCGCGATGCTTGGGTTGGCAGTGCATTTCTCGATCTCGACTACCATGCCTTTGCTTACACCGGAGAGACGGGAAAGCTCGTCCAGAGTGATTCTCCGCTTCTTTCGCTCCTGTTTGAGCTTGCGGGAAACCGCTTCGCTAACCGTCTGAACGTCAGCGCCTGTATTGGTCGATATATTGACTATTTTGGTCATTGATCCCTAGTATGCAGTGAAATTTAGGTTGAGGGGATTCTCTGATGCTGTCCGTACTACCGTCAATTGACCAGCATGTAGTCCAACTGGCGCCTGAGTTCAGAGCGCTGAGTATTGTGGTCGAAGCTGCCCCGATCGCCAATCCGGATATTGGCAAAGATGCTTTGGCTCGAGCCTGCCAATCGGTTTCGGCGGGTGGCGTACTATGGGCTGAGGCTCACCTGACAGCTTGGGCGGATCTTTTCCGAGCGTTCGGTGCCAAGCCGCAGCGCACACCTTGCTCGGCTGAAGCTCTGCGCAAACGGGTCCTGCGTGATGGCAGCCTGCCGAGTATCGATCCAGTGGTTGATCTCTACAACGCGATTAGCATTGAGTATGCAGTCCCTGTCGGCGGTGAAAACGTTGAAGCCTATGTGGGCTTACCGCGACTTTCTGTTGCTGATGGATCGGAACCGTTTGACACTATGAGAGAGGGCTCCGCTGCCCTTGAGTTTCCTGAGCCCGGCGAAGTTATTTGGCGGGATGATAAAGGTGTGACTTGTCGTCGTTGGAATTGGCGGCAAGGCGTGAGAACACGGCTGAGCGCAGATGCAAAGCATATGTGGTTTATTCTGGAGAGTTTGCCGGCCATGCCCCTTGAAGCGTTAACGGAAGCGGGTGACAAGCTGATCGAAGGTTTGCAACTAATGATGCCCGGTGTGCAGATTGAGAGTGTGCTCATCGGCCCAGGAGCCAACTAATGAATAAGCGAGACGGCACAGGCTTCTTCTGACGGGCATCTAACTTTGCTAAGGGGCTTTCAATGTCGTTTGATTCTCACCATCTGCTGCTCGTATTCACCGCCTATATCGTTGGAGCGGCGAGTCCAGGACCTAGCAATATGCGGATCATGGGCGTCGCGATGCACCAAGGCAGGCAGCCAGCGCTGCTTCTTGCGGCAGGCGTTATCAGTGGTTCGTTTTTTTGGGGATCGATGGCCGCTACGGGTGTCTCAGCCATCCTGGCACAGTACGCGCAAGCGCTCGGTGTCTTGAAAGTGGTCGGAGGGGGCTACCTGTTATTCCTCGCCTTCAAGGCTGGTCGATCGGCGCTTACTTCCGATGAGCATCTAGGGAAGGGGATAGCGGCTGCGCCGAGAGTTTCCGGCTTCAGCCTCTACCAGCGCGGATTGCTCATGCATCTTACAAACCCCAAAGCGTTGCTGGGTTGGATTGCGACTATGACGCTCGGGTTGGGGCCGGAAGCTACGCCAACAACGGTTGTGATTATTCTGGCTGGATGCGCGATGCTGAGTGTCACTATCTTCTGTGGCTATGCGATCGTCTTTTCCACCGAACCCATGATCAGGGGGTATCGCAGGGCGCGCCGATACATCGAAGGTACCCTGGCCATAGTGTTCGGAGCCGCTGGGATAAAGTTGCTGGCCTCCCGCACCTGACACGCTCTTGATCCAAAGAAACATAAGGTCGTGATGATTGTCCAAGCCGCTGTTCAGCCGAACCGCTGAGCATCCGCTTTTGGCCGATTGCCGCCTGTCGTGACGGGTAGGAATCGACCCAATTGCCAATTGGAGAAATGGGGTAGCCGAGCTGAGTTTCGAAGGCCATGGCGGAAAGATCGAGGTCCGGTGAACGCTGGAGCAGGGCACAATTTTCCGCGTGAATTGCTCATTCGCCATAACCATGGTTAGATTTTTAACTACCAGCGAGCAGAGCCTACGGCGGCGGGCTTTTATGGGGCGAATAGTGCCGCCACCTGACCGACCCATCCTTGTCCTCCCTCAACGTGAAGGACAAGACGTGAACACAATCATTAGAAGTACTCATTTGCCCTGGAACAATGCAAAACTTGGCGGGCAGAAAGCCCCCGCTCCGAGTAGGAGATATCTGGGCCACCCGGGTAAGTCTTCAGCATGCTGAAGATATGAGATTTGGTGATCTTCTACTTGGCCATCGATACCAAGCTGAGTGCATGCGACGGTCAGTTATTCGGAGTACTTTGTGAAGATCAGGTCCGTCGCAGGGGGCAATTTCGTATGGCAAGCGAAGCAGCCATTGATGATCTTTTCACTGGGGTTTGGCTTGCCGTTTTCAAACTGCCCGTAACCCCATCCGCCTGTACTGGCGTAACGCTTGGAGTCTTTGACTTCGATCTGGACGTTCGTGGGCTCGCCCGCGATGAAAGACTGGTCTCGACCAAACACAGCATTGTTTTGCGCGGAGGATTCATATTTATAAGCGAGTCGAGCGATGATAGTGCCATCTGGAAATGGAAGATTCCCATCCCTAAACGCTTTCATGGCGACATCATTTCCCAGAATTACACGGATGTCAGGTTTATCACCTTCTTCATGAGCAATGCTGACAAATTGCCAGTTCCGGTAGCCCGGTGGGAGTGTCACACCGAAAACTGGCGATCCCTCTGCGGCTGGACCAGGGGTTGAATCAGCGGATGCAACAATTGAGAAAGCTAACCCGCAGAGAATACTGGCGGTCGCGGTTAGAACGAGCAATTTTGAAGTCATCACAAATTCTCCAACGATGCGTGTACGCAGTTTTGTCGACTACATTGTCGAGGGTCTGCAAGTGCATCCGGCCTTTCGGCCAGATGCAAGTTGAACGAATGCCGCGACCGTTCCAATGACGGTTGCAAGCAATCGTCATTTGGCAGTGGCAGCCGCTTCAATCAGGCTGGCAACGACCTTCGGATTGGACACCATCACGACATGGGACGCGCCTTTGACCGCCACGGTCCGTTTGGCATGCGCTCGTTCAGCCATGAACGCCTGGGCTTGCGCAGGGATGTTTTTGTCCTTGTCACCGTAAACGAACCATGAAGGAATGGTTTTCCACGCTGGCTCGCTCGACTTTTCGTTGAGCGCCTCTACGGTCACAGGGCGTTGGGTCGCAGCCATCACCTTGGCGTCGGCGTACGACACATCCGCGGCGAACTGATCGTGAAACTTGTCCTGTTGGATGTAGAGGTCCTTTCCACCGTCGGCCAATTCAACCGGTGGCGCCAGGGTTGGGCCAAGTGTGTTACCTGGGAAGCGACCCGCCAGGTCTGCGGTGGACTCACCTGCCTCGGGTGCAATAGCTGCGACGTAAACCAAGGCTTTGACGTTGGCATTTCCATAGGCAGCTTCGCTGATGACCGGACCGCCATAAGAGTGCCCGACCAAGACGATTGGAGTCTTGATGCTCGCCAACACATCAGCTACCGACTGTGCGTCACCCTTGAGCGAGCGAAGAGGGTTGGAGGCCGCGATTACCGGATACCCATCTTTTTCAAGAATTTTTACCACACCGTTCCAACTGCTGGAGTCGGCGAAGGCGCCATGCACCAACACAACGGTTGGTTTGACCGGAGCGGCCATTGCAGCGGTCGAACTGATCATTGTTGCTGCGAGAGCAAGCCCTGCAAATAACTGTTTCATCGAATGTTCCTGTGTATAGAAGATTGACGCAGTCAGGTAAATTTGAAACGGGTGCAGAACCGTCTGCGCCTTCATTGGTAGGGAGCTGGCGCAACGTCTATAGAGCGTTTCAGAACCTTTTTTACGCCATCAAGAAGCCCACGGGTCATCGAGCACAGACATCTATACCTGTAACGAATCGATCGACTGCGTGGATCATGGTCTGCTTGTATCTATTGCGTGAGAACGACCAAAAAGAACAATCTAATATTTCACTGTGTGAAATGGCCGAAGTTTCAGCGCTTAAATTCGATTGCCCTCTTACTGGCCTAGCGCTTACGCCATAGTGATTTCTTCCCAATCAGGCGCTTGTATCACGCAGCAACGCTGGTAGGGCGAGCGGGTACTGCGCAGGTCGTCAGGTGTGCTATCAGCGATTTTTCAAAAAGCCTTCAATGAGGTGTTTTTATTTTCATAATCCTCGAGATCTTATGATTAGATTACGCCTCAATTAGTGCATCCGGTGCCAATGACGCGGTATTCCAAGATGTGTACTTCGCCGTGCGAGTCGTTGTATGTCATTCGCACTGGTGTGGGTCCGCAGACATCAGCTGTCGGTGAAGTTTTGACCACCTTAGCTACGTCGAGATGCATTCCGTATTTATAAGTGTCAACGGCTGGAGCTGCGTTGGCTTCTTGTGTGTATGTTGATAACGAGGCCGTAACGGACAAGACGAGAAACAGGAATTTTTTCATGAGATTGATCTCCAGTTTGACGGGTGTGGACTCGCAACCTTTAAAAGGTGTTTAGTTGGCCCGCATGGACCACGGGCCGTAATGTCTGCTGTACTTTCAGAAAGGGCGCAGCGGCAGAAACTTACCGTCAAGGGTAATCACCGCACGGTGGCCACCTTCTGGATCTTCAACTTTCTGCATATTTAGCTTGAAGTTGATTGCGCTGATTATGCCGTCGCCGAACTGCTCGTGGACCAGAGCTTTCAGCGTAGTTCCGTAGATCTGGATCATCTCGTAGAAACGGTAGATGGTTGGATCACTTGGGACCCCTGACAAACTTCCGCGTAGTGGAATGATTTGCAGCAAAGCCACGCTCTCGGAGTTCAGGCCGAGTTTTTGGCCGATGATTCTGGCTGCGTCTGCTGGCAGCGGTTGCTGACCCAGGAGGGCTGCGGTGACGTAAGCCAGGCCCAATCCGGTACCGTTTGACAGGTCCTGCCATGACAGGTTTCTGCTTGCTTTGGCTTGCAGAATCTCGGTCGTCAATGCAATGCTGACTTCGTTATAAACGTGTGACTGTGTCATGGCATTTCTCCAGTCGAGATAATTTAACTGATGATTTGGATTAGTGTCATTTTAGTATTAGGTGATCATTGCCAAAACTGTTGGTAGTGTTTGAGCCTCCATTCAAATTCGCCGAACTTGTTCTGTATTAATTGGAGCTGGTCGCTTCTGTCGCTGGTGTCTACTGGTGCAGTGTTTTCGTTTGCTTGAACACAGCATAGGACTGCCGCAGTTGATAAGCACTTCGACATAAGGTCGAATTTTTTAGCGCGTGAGTGGTAGGGACTAATACTGGAGTATTAGTGGTGGGCATCGAGATTTTGATTTTTTAATTGTACCGGACGATTTGCCGGCGTTCAGCTGGGCGAGATTTGGTGGAGTATGAGTGGGAGGGATAGGAGAGCGGACGGACGGTGGCACTGATGCAGATAGGCAGTTGCCTGACACTCCATGAGCGTATTGCTTCTAAGTACACAGTACGCATGAAATTGATTCAGTGCTTACCTCCTATCCCTAGCGATTCAGCCATTCGTACCAGATCAGCAAACGACTTCGCCTTCATTTTTTTCATCGCGTTACCACGGTGAATTTTGACAGTGACTTCACTGATAGAGATCTCGCCGGCGATCTGTTTGTTCATCAGGCCCTTCACGGCATAAGCCATGACTTCGCGTTCCCGCGCAGTCAGTGACTGGTAACATGCATGCAATCCGGCATCCTCCTTGGCCAGTTCACGGCGCTTTGTATCTGTCCTGAGTGCAGCCGATACCGCGTCCAGGAGGTCCTGGTCGCGAAATGGTTTGACCAGGAAGTCTAGGGCGCCAGCCTTCATCGCTTTAACAGACATCGCGATGTCGCCATGCCCGGATATGAAGATGATGGGCAACTTATTCGCTGACTCAAGCAACTCTCGCTGAAAATCCAGGCCACTGGATCCTTGGAGGCGGACATCCAGCACCAGGCAGCACGGTGCTTGAGGGTCGGGGCGGCGAATGAATTCGGCCGCGGAGGCGAACGTCTCGACCCGCACATCCATCGAGCGGAAAAGACTGTTTAATGCGATGCGCACGGACTCATCATCATCAACAACGAAGACTATGGGTCCATTATCAAGAGGCGAATCAGAGAGAGATTCTTGACTCACATGTGCTCCTCCCAGGTAGGTAACGACAAGTGGAAAGCGGCGGTGTCTCCTGGCTCAGAAACCACCCATGGTCTAAGGCTCGAGTACAAGGCGGGAAGCCTTACTGTGGAATCTGTCATTGACTGCAAGTCATTGATGAGCAAATGGCTGATCACCTGGCGCAATTGGATGTGGTCTCCCTACGACTTCGACGCCATCGCAATCATATCTAAGGTCTAGCACAATACTCTTGCGAGGGCGGCGCGAAGAGGCAAACGGCTTGGGGAGGTTTCCTTGAAGATCGTGACCGCCGTGGGTATCTACAAAGAATGGCTGTAGTTGAAAATAAGGCGGGTTTGATCTTGGTTTGCAACCGCAGCGTTGTCACTACGATAGGTGCCATGGCGCAAGGTAGTCCCAAAGCCTTTCAACGGCCCAGCTTGGATGACGTAGTCGACCCTCATGTCACGCTCCCATTCCGAAAGATCGCCTCCACCGTTGATACCTTTGATGTTATCGCCTTTGAGGTAGGCGACCGATGCCTTCAGCCCAGGCACATTCAGTTTTGAGAAGTCATAGGAGTACTGACCAAAATTGGTTTGCTCACCTGCCCGGGAAAAGTTGCCGACAATGGCATCGGTAAACAGATAGAACGCCGTACCTCCGTTCCCCTCCGGTCGATTCCGGCCGTCTACGACGTTGCCCTGGTTGAGCCATACAAACCCTCCGTCGTCGCTGACACTTTCGTGGCCCAGCATGAACGCATGACCTCCAAGGCTATAGGTAAACATGGCACTCCAGGTTTTGTTATCCACTTCTCCAGGTGTTTTGGCATAACCTCCGTTGTTATTGAAACGGTATCCGATCTCGCCGTTTTTTCCGTCGGAGCTACTGTCGAAGTAGCGCAGATCGGTCTTGAATGACTGCTCATTGCCTAAAGGAAGCAGGTGAACCAGGCCAAGGAAGTCCTGTTTGTAATAGTTCTCAAGTCTGGCGAAGTAGTACTGAAGCATCAGATCCTTGGTTATTTTCCAGTCACCGCCTGCGAAGCGGAAGTCGTTTGAATCCTTCGTGCCGCCTGCAACTGCCAGTCCGGTAGAGTTACTTGTAGCTCTACCGGAGGACTGATCAATTTTGCCAGCGGTGAGCGTAAGGTCGTCGATTTCCTTGGACGTGATGATGCCGCCGCCGAAGTTTTGAATGACTAACCGCGAATCCGTGGCAACGAGTATCGGCAGGCTGGGCGTAAGTACATTGCCTACAGCGACCTCGGTTTTTGAGAAGCGTGCTTTGACGTTGGCGCCGGCTCGGCTCCATGAATGAGAGGCCGAGCCATCGGTGTCGCTAGGGAAGAACGTATTGGCGTCGGGGTGATGGCCTTTACCGCCATCCAGATGAATGGCAACCAGCGAGGACACGTCGAGGCCAAAACCGACCGTGCCTTCAGTGAAGCCCGACACGAACCCGAACTTGAGCGCGGTGGCCGCTTCACGCTGGTCGGCTCCACCGTCGTGGTTGTCATTGTTGTAATACATGGTGCGAGAGCTGAGAGTCGTCTGACTGTCCTCGAAGAACCCATGCGCCTTGGTGTCTGCGGCATTGGCCCCGAATGTGACGCTCGCGAGCATGATCGCGGCGGGCAAAGTTTTTCTTTTCATAAAAGCACCTGAGTCGTCGGCGCTGATTGAAAACTGATCCGCTCTGCCGTTATGAACATGACACGGGACGGATGACTTTTTTTTGCAATTGTGGAAAGCGTAGCAGTTCAGACGATAAGGCAGTGCCGAGCATGCTCACAAGCAGACGAATCACGTCAAAAAGTCTATTCCCACCAACACCAGCATCAGGGCGAATAGCAGTTTCAGGATCCTGGGTGACAGTCTATGTGCCAGGTTCGCGCCAAACGGGGCGAAGACCATACTGGTCAGTGCAATGCCGATCACTGCCGGCAAGTAGACAAAACCGAGGCTGTGTTCTGGCAGCAATGGATCGTGCCATCCAAGAATCATGAAACTGATCGTGCCCACCACTGCTGTTGGGAAGCCGCAAGCGGAGGAGGTCGCCACCGCCTGCTGCATGGTCAGGCTGCGCCAGGTCAGGAACGGCACAGTCATGGAACCACCGCCAATGCCAAAAATCGCAGACGCCCAGCCGATCACCATGCCGGCCAGAGTCAGGGCAGGTTTGCCAGGCAAGCCACGGGTGACTTTGGGTTTGAAGTCCAGAGCCATCTTGATCGACACCACAATGGCAAAAATGCCAATGATTTTTTGCAAATGCGGACCGGCAATGAAGCTGGCGGTGACTGATCCCAAACCGGCTCCGATCAGAATGCCGACCGTCATCCATCCGAATACCTTCCAATACACCGCCCCCGTACGATGATGGGCTCTGACAGACAGGATGGTTGTAAAGATGATAGTTGCCAGCGAAGTGCCAACCGCCAGATGAGTCAGCACCGAACCGTCAAAGCCCTGTAGGGTGAAGCTGAACACGAGGACCGGGACGATGATGAGGCCGCCGCCGACCCCAAACAGACCAGCCAGCACTCCAGCGCATGCGCCAAGAGCCAGATAGAGCAGAAATTCCACGGCAGTCTCCAAAAATCATGGCGTGTTGTTGAGGCGGCTATTCGCTTTGACAACGTGCGATATCGAGTGCATATGGGCAGTCGACACGCTAATCGCGTCGACGGGCCATCTTCCCAGTTGGCATGAAAGTCAGGAATTACCAGCTTTTACAATCCAGCATTTCAGCGGCTGCAATGGTCGGGACGTTGGCGAAGTTGATCGAAGGTTTGATGTGGAGATGACGGTATGACACAAGCGCCATTCGGGTGCGGTCTCGAAGCAGTGCTCAATCTCGTCGGCGGAAAATGGAAGCTGCTCATCCTGTTCCACCAGAGCGGGAATCGCAGAAACTGGGTAGCGGCGACGCTCAGGCGCTCGCACTCCTGTTTGCTGAAAACGCCCATTGGGAAATTGCGGGTGAGGTGGAAGCTGCCGTAGAACTAAATCCCGCGACGCAGTTTTCCCGGCGCCTCCCCGTAAAACTCCTTGAATTTCTTGCTGAAGGCCGACTGCGACTGGTATCCCACCTGTACGGCAATATCGCTCAGCCCCAGATGGGAGTGGCTCAGCAGGTTGAACGCCATTTCCATGCGGACCTGAGTCAACAGCACCCAGGGTGATGCGCCAGCCACACGTGCAAATGCGCGCAGAAAAGTTGCGCGGGACATGCTCGCCATTTCCGCCAGCCCTTCAACGGTCCACTCGAATGCAGGGTCGGCCAGCATCGCCTGCCAGGCGCGTCCGAGCCGTTTATCGCTGAGCAAGGCCAATGAGCCGGTGGTCTGGCCCTCGGTTGCAAGGTGCGCTCGCAGGATCAAGGTGAACAACGCCTGGGAAAGCGCGTCGAGCATGAATCTGGAGCAGACCTGGTCGCCATCCGCTTCGCCACGCAGCATCTCCACCAGCGCAGGCAGCTGCCCACTGTCGGTGGGCGGAATGACCAGATACTCGGGCAGCGCGGCGAATAGTAGTGACGTGCGATTGAAGTGAAACCCGCCACAGAGCATGTCGAAATCGCGACTGGCCCCGCCAATACGATGCATCGGCACGACACCACCTTCGCTAACGTTCGGCACGGTCGGCGCTACGGTTTTGCCTGGGCTGTGCATGACATGCGGCGCGCCTCGTGGAAGCAGCAAAATGTCCCCGGTCTTCATGGGAACACGCTGGCCATCGGGAAAATATACCCGGCACTCTCCGGCCAGCACGATGTGATAGGGCGCCTTGCCCAAGGCTTCCTGCTCATGCTCGCGTGCCCAATCCCCCTCGAACTGGCAGCGCAAATCCAGGCTGCCGCGTACGTTGGCCAAGCTGATGAGTTTATCGATTGAATTCATTTTGAGTCTTTCGCAATAAAAGCTGAGCCGATTGAACAAACCTGAATCGCGCCACTGGAGAAAACTGAGTGTGTCGAAACAGTACACTCAACCTGTTCAGGAATTAACGCTATGTTCAATAACTGGTCCGAATTATTGCCCACTATCCAGAAAGCCTTCGGCGCACTGGGCAAGAGCAACCCCAAGATGGTCAAAGCCTACATGGCACTCGGTGAAGCCGCTGCCGAAAACGATGTGCTGGATGTCAAGACACGCGAGTTGATCTCGATCGCCGTCGCTGTCACTACTCGTTGCGATGGTTGTATCGCCGCACATACGAACGCAGCGATCAAGGCAGGCGCGAGCCGCGAAGAGGTGGCGGCGACCCTGGCCACGGCTATCTCGATGAACGCGGGTGCTGCGTACATCTATTCGCTGCGAACGCTTGAAGCATTTGATACGTTGAAGAGCTAGTCCGCCATCGCGTTCACCCGCAGCCCCGACACTGCAAAGTGCCGGGGCTTTTTTACGTCATTGAAACGTGAAGGTCACATTGAGACGATCGAGCAACAACTTGAGCATGACGAACAAAAGCGCCGTTCGATAAACCCGCAGACTTGCTCCACATTTAATTTTCTGGAGAAGTCTCATGTTCACCTCATTTGCAACCTGGTTACGGTTCCTCAGTAAAGTGGATACTTTTGGCGCATCGCTCATGCGACTGGCAATCGGCATCGTTTTCCTGTGGATCGGCGCACTCAAGTTCGTCCCGTATGAGGCGGACAGCATCACACCGTTTGTCGCCAACAGCCCCTTCATGTCGTTCTTCTACGAACACCCGCAAGAGTACAAGGCTCACCTGACCCATGAAGGTGAACTGAACGTCGAGAAGCGTTCTTGGCAGGCTGCCAACAACACTTACGGGTTCTCGATCGGGTTGGGCGGAGTCGAACTCCTAATTGGTTTGTTAGTGCTGTCCAATCCGATCTCGCGACGCATGGGGCTGCTCGGTGGTGCATTGGCTTTCGGTACGCCACTGGTGACTTTGAGCTTTCTGATCACTACACCCGAAGCCTGGGTGGGGGCTCTCGGTGACGCCCAACACGGTTTTCCTTACCTTTCCGGTGGCGGTCGCCTGGTACTCAAGGACGTGCTGATGCTCGCTGGCTCTCTGCCGGTGATGGCGGACTCCGCTCGGCAATTACTCCGCGAATGTCGCGTTTGATCGTCACATAGATACAAAACAAATGCCGCCCAATGGCCCACATTTTGGGGTAGGGCGGCCAAGTGAAATATTGCTCGCAATGCCCAGCGACTAAAACCCAGAAATGACCAATAACGCCATTGACCGCTGGCGCGAAGGTGTCCAGGTGGTTTCCATCTGTGAGGTCGACATGTTATTGAGCACCATTCTTTCACCCGGTGAAATACCGCATTGTCATAGGTAGTCATTCCGATCAGTTGCCGGTGTGTTGAGTATTCACGTGAGCGCGATACAGCGCTCTGACTTGAACCTCTCAGCAGACTTACTCTGCACGACTCTGGAGCACCGGTGATGTCCCTATTCAAATACCTGACGCTGCTAGCATTGCCGTTCATGTTTGGCTTCGGAGATGCTCAAGCCGAAATGCCGAAAATGATGTATCGCCAAGTGTTGGTTGATGGTGTGAATATCGCCTATCGAGAAATCGGCGACGTCAACGCCCCCGCAGTGCTGTTATTGCATGGAGTACCCAGCTCATCACGAATGTATGACGGACTGATGCGGCAGTTAGCCGACCGCTTTCACTTGATCGCACCGGACTACCCCGGATTTGGCAACAGCGATGCGCCTACACCGGATAAGTTTGTCTATACGTTTGATCATCTCGCAACGTTGATCGAACACTTCACTGATACTGTCGGGCTTAAGAAATACAGCCTATTCATGCAGGATTACGGTGCACCGGTCGGTATGCGGCTGGCGATGGCGAGGCCGCACGCAGTGACTTCCATGGTGTTTCAGAATGGCAATATCTACGCGGAAGGTTTGGGCAAGATGTGGGACAGCCGTAAGGCTTACTGGGCCGACCGTAACGCGTATGAGGCCAAGTTTCAGGCGGCACATCTGTCCGTTGACGTGACCCGGCAGCGCCACATCGGGAGTGATCCGGACGTGTTAGCGTACAACCCTGATCTGTGGCAAGACGAAGTAGCGTTCCTCAATCGCCCTGGTGAAGGTGCGATTCAGATGGCATTGATCTTTGACTATCGCACCAACCTGGAGGCCTACCCAAGTTGGCAGCAATGGCTTCGTGAACATCACCTGCCTACGTTGGTTATCTGGGGCAAGCATGACCTGGCCTTCACTGTCGCAGGTGCTGAAGCATTCAGTCGAGACTTGCCCGACGCAAAGATCGCTATCCTCGACGGAGGGCATTTTGTGATGGATACCCGGCTGGATGAGGTCGCCGACCTTACCCGACAGTTCCTGATCAAGCAGTAACGAAGAGCGCACGCCCTGATGCTACCGAGACGTACGCTGAATGCCTTTGTGCCTTAACGTTTGACGGGCAAACCGGCCTGCGTCATGCGGCTGCGAATGGTGAACACGCCATCGCCTTAGAGAATCGCGCTGCGGGCAAACAAACGCCCGCTTTCCCGGTTCGACAGGCCCAGTTCCGGCTTGTTGAGGGCGTACTGGCGGTAGACCCAACGGGTGACCCCGTTGCCGACAAAAGGCGCGTTGACCGCGTTGTAGAAACGCTCCTGAGTCGTCGCATCTTCGCTGATCAGCGACACAGTGAACTGCGGGCTGGAGCGGTCGAACAAGGCGATGGCGTTGTCCAGGTCGTCGACGATTTTCAGGCTGGCTATCAATAATCTCGCATAAGACGTTGATGTTCGAGCCTCATCAGTATTTCCGTAGTAACGCCTCTCTGGATTATTTCACTCAGCACAATTAAGTCATGACATCCCTGCTGGTTCTCTAATTGCCCATACATGGTGAGACTGAACGCAGAAGCAGTTGACCCATTTCGGGTTAATGCAGTGTCCATCCAGGGAGTTCCCACATGATTGATGTCGCTTATTCCTGCGACGGTAACCCTTGGTTGGATACTCCAGCCATGGCCCTTACCGAATACGAAGGCGGCTTTTTGCTGCCCCAATTGATGGGAGCGCTGGCTAGCGAATTCATAGCGGCTCCTGTCACGCACAGATCCAGCACGCGTCAGAACAAGGCTTCGGTCCTGAAACTGTGCGGCCCGATTTTGCGTGCATTGAAAACTCGTTTTTCTCCCCTTTAACGATATTTGGCTGCACATGTGTTGTGCGACCTTGCAGAGAATTGAGATGACCTACGACTTTGATTTGTTTGTGATTGGCGCAGGTTCCGGCGGTGTCCGTGCAGCGCGTTTTGCCGCAGGATTCGGCGCGAAAGTGGCAGTTGCCGAGAGTCGCTACCTCGGTGGTACGTGCGTCAACGTCGGTTGCGTACCGAAGAAACTGCTGGTCTACGGGTCCCATTTTGCTGACGACTTTGAACAGGCAGAGGGCTTTGGCTGGACGGCCGGCAAGGCTCAATTCGACTGGGAAAAATTGATCTCCAACAAGAACCGTGAGATCGAACGACTCAATGGTATTTATCGCAAACTGCTGATCAACAGCGGCGTAACGTTACTCGAAGGTCATGCACGACTGACCGACGCGCATCATGTGGAAATCAATGGACAGCGTTTCAGCGCCGAACGCATTTTGATTGCAACAGGCGGCTGGCCACAAATTCCGGATATTCCAGGTCGCGAGCATGCCATCACATCGAATGAAGCATTCTTTCTGGAGCAATTGCCCAAGCGAGTACTGGTAGTCGGCGGCGGTTACATCGCCGTCGAATTTGCCGGCATCTTCAATGGCCTGGGTGCCGACACCAGCCTGCTGTATCGCGGTGATCTGTTCCTGCGCGGGTTCGATAAATCGGTTCGTACGCACCTTGTGCAGGAGCTGACCAAACGCGGTCTGCAATTGGAATTCAACACCGATATCGTCCAGATCGATAAACAGTCTGACGGTAGTCTACTGGCGACACTCAACGACGGTCGTCAACTGGAAACCGACAGCATCTTCTACGCCACTGGCCGCCGGCCAATGCTCGACAATCTGGGCCTGGAAAATACCCGAGTCGAACTCAATGAAAAGGGTTACATCGACGTCAACGACAACTTCGAAACCCGCGAGCCATCGATTCTGGCGTTGGGTGATGTGATCGGCCGAGTGCAACTGACCCCAGTCGCCACGGCGGAAGGCATGGCGGTCGCTCGTCGATTGTTCAAGCCTGAAGAATATCGTCCAGTAGATTACCGCCACATTCCCACTGCTGTGTTCAGCCAGCCCAACATTGGAACCGTTGGGCTGACTGAGGAACAGGCGCTGGAGAATGGCCACAATGTGACCGTTTTCGAAAGCCGATTCAAGCCGATGAAACTGACCCTCACGGATTCGTCTGAGCAGACCTTGATGAAGCTGGTGGTGGATGCTGTCACTGATCGGGTCTTGGGCGCGCACATGGTGGGGCCCGACGCCGGAGACATCATCCAGGGGCTGGCCATCGCGTTGAAAGCGGGTGCGACCAAGCGCCTGTTCGATGAAACCATCGGCGTGCACCCGACCTCGGCAGAGGAATTTGTGACCCTGCGTACACCTGTCCTTGGCAGATGACAGCAGACGGCCAATCCAAATACTTTTTCAAGAGCGTTGTTATGAAAGTTCAATTACCTCGTTACGAAGGCTGGTCGCTGTTCGGTCTGCTGTGTTTGCTGATATTGGTGATGACGGCGTTGATACTGGCGCTGAATCCAGATTTAGTTGAAGGTCTACGTAGCGCAATCCGCGCCACCGCGCGAACCTCGTTTGCTCTGTTTCTTGTGGCTTTCACCGCCTCTGCATTCGCTGTTTTGGTACCGTCCTCGTTTTCCAAAGCGCTTGTGCGCGAGCGTCGTTTCATTGGTCTGGCATTCGCGTTCTCTCACCTGCTGCATGCGGTATTGATCTACAAGTACGGTCAGCTGAACACCGAGTTCTGGCCCGGTCGAAGCACTATCACCAACATCCCTGGCACGCTTGGCTATTTGTTTATCCTGTTGATGACAATTACGTCCTTCAAGACCACCACACGTCTGATTGGTCGCAAGACCTGGAAGGCCTTGCACCTCACCGGCATGTGGGTGCTAGCAGCAGTTTTTGCTTACTCCAACTTCAAACGCATCCCCCTGAGCGCCTGGTATGTATTGCCGTTTGGCATCATGTTTTCGGCAATTGCCATTCGGGTTGTGGGTAAGCTCGCACAGAAGAACAAACGGAATCAGCCTCGCGCTTTTGCTTGAAATTCGAATTGGTTTGAGCGGAGCAGGGGAGAGCGTATGTCGATAAATAGGGTCGTGAACACTCCGTTCACTTGTCATTGGATTGGTCTACATTGAATGGGCTTGCCTAGGTGTACGTCACCACCAACATCGGTTACAGCACCGTCAAATTGACGTTGACCTCCCTCGCGGCCTGCCTGCCGCCGTTGCTCCCGTATACCGACAAGCTCGTTTTGATGTGTTGCAGACTCGATTCCTCTGGCATCGCAACACTGCTTACAAGCCAGGGGCTCGATAACGTCCATCTATGTTGGAGCACGCGTCATGAGCCTTACTCTCTACGGTTTTGACGGCAGTCCATACGTTCGTACGGTGAAAATGCTGCTGAAGGAAAAAGGAGCGGAATTCAATCAGTTACAGGTAAACGTGATGAAAGGTGAACCGCATCAGCCGGAACACCTCGCACGGAATGCGTTCGGGAAAGTGCCGGTCATCGATCACGACGATTTCAGGGTGATTGAAACCAGTGCGATCATGAGCTACCTGGATGAAGTCCTGCCTGGCATTTCACTGACGCCCAAAACTGCTCGGGACCGCGCCAGGAGCCACATGGCCCAGGCGATCTATGATTCCTATGGTTATGGTTCGATGGCCTCCGTCTTCGGTTATTACCTGTTCCCCGACTTCATTGGCGGGCAGAACGACGCCTCTCGCCTTCAAGGCATCGAGAAGTCGAAACTGGTGCTCAGCGAGTTGATGAAGATCAAAGGTAACGATCCGTTTCTGGGCGGGCCCGCATTGAGCATCGGCGACCTGTACCTGGCACCGGCATGTGCTTACTTATCGATGACGCCGGACGCAGAGGAAATATTTGCCACCAAAGGCTTCGCTGACTGGTGGACACGAATTCAGGAACTGCCCAGCTTCAAGGCCACACCACCGCAATAATTTGTAGGGTGATCGAAGAAATTTTGCCCTACGCAACGACGGAACGTCACCCTTCGATAAGCTTGGATCTGACATTCAAAATCCCTCTTTGGCGTTTTTACACAACCTCGATTGAGGTTGTGTAAAAACGTTTTTATGCGACTGGAGTCCAGTTTATTTTTCGCGTCGCACATCCATCTGCCGGAATAACCTTCGGCAGGATCCTTAGTCCAACCATACCCATTTTGGTGCGTGGACCCAGTTTGGTGCTTTGCATTTCATAACACCGTTTAACATCTCTTTACTCGTTGCCACGTCTCCGGACGCTCATAGTTTTCCCTTCTCCCGCTCATAACATGATCAGGTGTCACTGATCTCGTTGCCAGCCCACGGAGTTGAAAAATGGCAGACCAATCTCCGCTTTCTCCTGATGAGGCGACGCGCCGTAGCCTCGTGCTAATCGGCCTAGGCGCAGCCATTACCACCGTGTTGCCAAAGTCCGCTCAAGCACAAACAGCTGAGCCGGCAAAATCGCACAACGTCACATCCAACACGATCACCACCAGCGACGGTGTGATTCTTTACTACAAGGATTGGGGCCCAAAAACCGGGCCGGTAGTAACCCTCAGTCACGGCTGGCCTCTCGACTCCGACAGTTGGGATGGTCAAGCGTTTTTCCTGGCAAATCAGGGATTCCGGGTGATTGCTCATGATCGCCGGGGACATGGTCGCTCCAGCCAACCGTGGGACGGAAATGACATGGATCACTATGCCGATGACTTGGCCACGGTGATCAATACCCTGGATTTGAAAAACGCCACAATCATGGGTTTCTCCACTGGCGGCGGCGAAGTGGCTCGTTATGTGGGAAGGCACGGCACATCGCGAGTGGCGAAAATTTGTCTGATATCTGCCGTACCCCCGCTGATGTTGAAAACTGCTGCGAATCCAGGCGGTTTACCTATTGATGTATTCGACGGCATTCGTGCCGGGATGATCGCCGACCGCTCGCAGTTGTTCAGGGACATTCCAGCGGGCCCATTCTATGGTTTCAACCGGTCAGGGGCCAAAACCTCCCAGGGAATGATCGATTCCTGGTGGCGTCAGGGAATGGTGGGTGGGTTTAAAAACACCTTCGATTCCATAAAGGCTTTTTCGGAAACTGACTTCACCCAAGATCTAAAAAAATTCGATAAACCGACCCTGGTCGTCCATGGCGACGATGACCAGATCGTGCCGATCGATGCCGCCGGCCGAGCCTCGAAAAAGCTTGTTCCTAATGCAACCCTGATGGTCTATCCGGGGGCGCCCCACGGATTGACGGAAACCCATAGAGAACACCTCAACAAGGATCTATTGGCATTTCTACGCAGTTGAAGGTCATAACTGACTGGAGAGAAATCATGTCTGAGAAATTCTATCCCATCGGTAGGCGCTCATTTGTAATGGGTGCTGTTGCAACCGTGGCAGCAGGCGCAATGCCTGCATTCGGCGCCGAAAAAGCTGCACCCGCAGGACTTGAGAAATACGCCGCTCCGAAAAATCCAGCGCTGCCGAAATCGACTATGAAGCTGGATCTATCCCGGGCAGCTCTTGTGGTGATCGATCCGCAGATCGATTTCATGAGTTCCAAGGGCCTTGCGTGGCCAATGACGGGGGAATCAGTGACGGAACAGAATCTCGTCCCGAACCTATTGAGCTTGTTCAAGGCCGCCAAGGCGGCAGGTATCACCGTCGCCATTTCACCGCATTACTACTGGGCCACTGATCACAACTGGAAGATCCAGGCTCCCGTGGAAGTCATGCAGCACTCAATGAAACTTTTTGACCGCAAGAGTGCCATCGATCTGGAGGGGTTTGCCAACTCGGGAAGCGACTTCATGCCGGAGTTCAAGCCCTATATTGAGGACGGTAAAACCTTCGTTTGCTCACCTCACAAGCTGTACGGCCCACAGGTCAACGACTTGACTCTCCAGTTGCGCAAGCAGCTCGTTGACCAGGTCATTCTGACGGGGATGCTGGCTAATCTATGTGTTGAATCACACATGCGCGAGCTGCTCGAACAGGGGTTCGAAGTGGCGGTGGTGCGTGATGCCGTGGCGGGACCGAAACTTCCTGAAGGTGATGGTTATCTGGCAGCGATAATCAACTACCGGTTCATGGCAAACGCCGTATGGACTACCGAAGAAGTACTCGGAATGTTGGGTGGCAAGGTTTGATTGAGCCGCATGTCACGGGGTTGAGTCCGGCCTCGTGGCAGGATGTCCTCTTGGGGTGAGTTTCAATGCGCTTTGCTTGTTCAATGAGTTCAGCAATTGTTTTGCAGCACGCAGATCAGCTGAATCAAAGCCCTCGGAAAATCGGTTGTAGACGCTCTGAAGTCGCTGGCCTGCCTCGGCGTCCCGGCCTTGCAAAAGATGCAGACGGGTAAGAGAGATAGCGGTGCGCAGTTCCCAAGCCAAGGCCGATAGACGTTCGGCGCAGGCCAGTGAGCGATTCAAGTATTGCTCGGCCAGGGCCAGGTCTGGGCTCGGTCGATACGCATACAAGTCTGCGGTCACCCGCAAAATTTCTGGGGTATCAAATGTTTCTCCGACGTTCTCGACCATTTCCAGTGCGCCGCTGGCGATTTCGATCGCATTGTCATATCGGCCTTTGGCCGCAACACCCTTTGCAAGGCATCTTACAAACATGGTGGTGAGCACCTGATGGTTCTCAATGCTCAGCACGTTTAAGCAGTCATGCAAGAGGTGTATGCCTGCATCCACTCTATCTTGGCCGATCAGCAGAATGCCTTTTAAACCTATACCCGCGGCATGATCGTGCCCGAAGGCATGCTCTTCGGCCGTCGAGATGAGTTTATCAATTGTCTGTTCGGCATTGTTCCAATCACCCACCCATAAAAAAACCGTTGCCACATAAATGAGCGAAAGGCAGATGGTCGCGGGATGGCGCAAGTTGTAGGCGTCACCCAAAGCTTGTCGTCCAATTCGGGCAGCTTGATCCGGGTATCCGCGTAGCCATAAAACTCTAGCCAAAGATGCCAGTGCTCGAATGCGATAGTCATAACCGAAGGAAAATTCGTCCTCGTTCACGAGCGGCGGCTTTAGGTCTGAATTCGCTTTGCATATTCGGAACGAGAACCCCGGCACGCCGGCAGGACGCCCACTGTTTTCCAGCGTCCACTGCATCATGGCGATAATTTTCGGTTCAGTAATTCGCGTACTGAGATTTAGGTTCTGCCACTGGATATCATGAGGGCTCCGTTTCCCCTCAGATCCAGGAAGATCAAAATTCTGCGATTGACGAAGTAGGTTGTCGTCTGGATTTGCGACGGATTCAATTCCCTTGTGATGGTTGATCGGCAAGGTATGTTGGGTCCCTGACGTCATCATCGGAGGGATTGACCGTGGCCAATGCTGCACTACGAGCGGTGGCGCTCCATTGGTTACTTCGGCCCGTGCCGCCAAGGCTCGCTCACTCCACCGTCGACACTCATCGAGCATCGATAAACCAAGGAATAGTGGTGCGGATGCCGCGGCGAGACGGATACCGAGCAGCAGGTTGCGATGATTGGAAAACGCCCATTCCAATGCTGAGCAAATGTTCCCCAAGTGCTCAATGTACAGTTGAATTCGCTCGTATTCAGGAAGCGTTTCCCCTGGCACGTTCAGTCGTTCCAGCATTGATAACAAGTAAATGGCATGACGTTCGATCGTCAAATCCACTTCACCACTGGTACGTAGCTTTTCCAGTGCATAGGCCCGCATTGTATGTGGCAGCTTGTAACGCATCGACCGACCAGCACGCTCAACCAGAATCAAAGATTTCGTGACCAGGCGTCCAATCGCGTCGATAACCAATGACTCATCGACTTCCGATTTGACGATTGCCGTGACCATTTCCAGGGAAAAAACACCGCTGAGAACCGACAACCGTCGTAGCACCATAGCTTCGGTTTCAGATAGCAGGTCACAACTCCAATCGAACATAGCCATTAGCGATTGATGGCGTGGCAGCGCTGTCCGCCTGCCGTCCCAAAAAAGGCTGACACGATTATTCAGTAACTCGGCAATGCCCTGAATCCCATAGGCCTCGACTTGGCCAGCTGCCAGTTCTATCGCTAAAGGCATGCCATCGAGTTTGCGACAAATATGCGCAACCATCGGCGCGTCGTTGTCGCTCAGGATGAACGCGTTATCATTGTTATGAACTCGCTCGACAAGTAATCGCACCGCCGAAAACGTTAACGCGTCAGTTGCCGTCAACCCACACATCTCCGGCGGACAGGTCAAAGGACACAATCGATGGACATGCTCACCTTCAGCCCGCAATGGCTCGCGACTGGTCACCAGAATATGTACGTGTTCGGTTTCTCCATACAGCTTTTCTGCAAGGTAAGTGGCGGCAACGATGATGTGGTCACAGCTATCAAGCACCAGCAACAATCGCTGTTCTTGTGAAAAAGCCATTAGCTCCTGAAGGGGGTCCATCCCCCGATATTGGATGCCTAAAGCAGACGCCAGAATGCCTGGCAACAAAGCAGGATCGGCAATGGAACTCATATCCTGGAAGAGAACCAGGCTTCCAAAATGCGTTGCCAAATGATGAGTTACTGCCAGCGCAAGCGTCGTTTTTCCCATACCGCCATGGCCGCAGATCGTCACGAAACGGTGGAGTTTGATCAGCTGCGCTATGGCGGGCACTGTTTCATCGCGGCCTACCATTCGTAGCAGGCGCGGCGGCAGCGCGCCGATCGAGGTCGTAGGCGACACCTGGGCAGTGTCAGAATCACAATCACGGGTAACGGAGGCCACGAAGCTATAGCCGCGACCAGGAACGTTGGCGATATAGCTCACGTCTGTTTCGGCACAGGCCAAAGCTTTGCGTAATGCGGAAATATGCACACGCAAGCAGCTCTCATCCACAATCACGTCCTGCCAGACCATTCTGATCAGATCGCGGTTGCTGACCACCTCACCCGCATGTTCGAGCAGTGCAATCAGGACGTCGAGAGCGCGGCTACCGAGTTCAATCGGTTTTCCGTTTTTCAATAACAGTCGTTGGGCAGGGAGCAGATGAAATTGGCCGAAGGTGATCGACTGGGGACATTGAGTGTCCGAAGAGTCGCTCGCTGACCCGTTCATGATTCGCAAGCTCGTGCGACCTGGCACGCTGGTTTTCGGTAAAGTGACCGCATAAGCGAGTCGATAGCTGATGCCGTATTCATGGGCGTCACTGACTATAGATGAACTTACCTAGGCAGCTCACTCTGTAGCGTCCGTGACTCCAGTTTTAAGCCTGCCGGTTTGTTATCTCCCTATACGAAATTTTGCTCATCTTGCAGTGTAGGTGCCATGTGGATGTTGGGTAATGAAATTTGTAACCGCAGCCCGATCCGGGCGGTGTGTGCCAATTACAGGGTAAAACTGCCGGGAAGGTTACAACCATGCTGGGTGTTGTAGCGTTGTGATTTCTCAGCCCGTGCTGCAACCACCTCCTTCGACCAAGTACGTTGCGATATGCCGCTCACCTTTGGAGTCTTCATACACCATCTCGGCTTGCACAATCCCGCAGGCCTGGCTGGTATCGGAGATGCTGATGGTTTTTGTCACATCGAATGGAACGCCGGTGCGCCCAGTCTGTACGTCATTAGCGGCGAACGCGCTGCCAGCAGCTACGGTCAGGAACAAAGCAAAAAAAGTGTTCATGGTTTTCATAGTCTTTTCCGTGGAGTTTGTGGGTGATGGCCCGCACTGCGGGCCGGTATCCGTTTAGAAAGGGCGCAGTGGCAGGAACTTGCCATCGAGGGTGATCACTGCACGGTGACCGCCTTCTGGATCTTCGACTTTCTTCATATTCAGCTTGAAGTTGATCGCGCTGATGATGCCGTCGCCGAACTGCTCGTGAACCAGGGCTTTCAGGGTGGTGCCATAGATCTGAATCATTTCGTAGAAACGGTAGATGGTCGGATCCGTTGGAACACCCGACAGGCTGCCGCGCAGTGGGATGATTTGCAGACGGGCGACCGAGTCGGCGTCCAGGTCGAGTTTTTCGCCGATCACTTTGGCAGCGGCTTCAGGCAGTGGGTGCTGACCGAGCAGCGCGGCGGTGACATAAGCCAGACCGAGGCCGGTGCCTTGAGCCATGTCTTCGAAGGACAGGTTTTTACGCGCCTTGGCGTCGAGGATTTTCGCGGTCAGCTCGAGGCTGGTGTCGTTGTAAGCGTGGGACTGTTGCATGGTGTTTCTCCTATCGGGTTTGCTAGTTGGCTGTTTGCCAGGGTGGTGTTGCTTGGGTGTGAAGCAATGTTCTGCTGGTTGCTCGATAGCGTCCAAGACCGATATACAATGCAACGCATAAGCGGGGCCTATAGAGGAGAAATCCCATGCTGCTACGACACTTGCGATATCTGTTGGCTGTTGCCGATAACTCCGGCTTCACCCGCGCCGCCGAGGCGCTGCATGTTTCCCAGCCGACCTTGTCGCAACAGATCCGACAGTTGGAAGAGACCCTAGGCGTTGTGCTGTTCGACAGGACCTCGCGCACGGTAAAACCTACCGATGCGGGGCAGGCTTACATCGAATGTGCACGTCGTGTATTGGTTGAGTTGGAAGCTGGCAAGCGCGCATTGCACGATGTGAAGGATTTGTCCCGCGGCACCCTGCGCCTGGCCATGACACCGACGTTCATGGCGTACCTGGTAGGACCGTTGATGCGCGACTACAAGGCTCTCTATCCAAATATCCATCTTGAGATCTTTGAACTCTCCATGGCCGATATCGAAACCGGCCTGGCGGATGACTCGCTGGATATCGCCATTGCGTTTGATGAGGTGAGAAACCCGGACATCGAAACGATCCCGGCTTTTATTGAAACCCTGGGGCTGGTGGTGGGGCGGGATCATCCGTTATACGACTGTAAGAAACCGTTGACCGCCGAGCAGGTCGCTCAACTGGACTTTGCGTTGCTGACTCCCGACTTCGCTACCCGCATCTGTATTGACGAGTACTTCGCCAAGACGCAGATCACACCCAAGGTGGTGATCGAGGTCAATTCGGTCAACACTTTGCTGGAAGTCATGCGGCACACTGCGGTCGCCACTATTCTTCCGGAGCCCATCGCTACCCAGGACCGAGCCTTGCGCAGGATCGCGCTGCTGGACAAGGGGCCACGGCGCGGAGCCGCCCTGTTACGGCGTAAAAACAACTATCACAGCGCGGCGTCAGTCGCCTTTATGGACCTGATGTTGGGAGTGTCGGTGGGGCAGTAGCTTCGGCAAAAAAAAATGATCATTACACGCAGTGAAATGCTGGATTGTAATTGCTGGTCATTCCGCTGTTTATGAGAGGAGGGGAAGATAACTCCATCGACGCGATCACCGGGTCGAACTCAAACAACATCGGAGCACGTCATGTCCCAGCAAGCGATCAAACTTTATCGTCACCCTTTGTCTGGCCACTCCCATCGGGTCGAACTGATGCTGTCCCTGCTGGGACTGCCAACCGAACTGGTATTCGTGGATCTGATGAAGGGCGCGCACAAAGCGCCTGACTTCCTGGCTCTCAACCGCTTTGGCCAAGTGCCGGTGATCGATGACAACGGCACCGTCCTGGCAGACTCCAACGCCATCGTGGTTTATCTCGCCGCCAAATATGGCAAGGGCCAATGGCTGCCGACCGATCCGGCAGAGCAAGCCAAGGTTCAACGCTGGTTGTCGGTGGCCGCCGGTCAAATCAATTCGGGCCCTGCCTCCGCGCGGTTGATCACCGTGTTTGGTGCCGGTTATGACGCCGAAGATACGATCAAACGTTCTCATGCCCTGCTCAAGGTCATGGAGGAGGAGCTGGGTCAGAGTAAATTCCTGGCCGGCG
Organism: Pseudomonas hormoni; assembly: GCF_018502625.1. Taxonomy (NCBI): domain Bacteria; kingdom Pseudomonadati; phylum Pseudomonadota; class Gammaproteobacteria; order Pseudomonadales; family Pseudomonadaceae; genus Pseudomonas; species Pseudomonas hormoni. Next base: position 2,456,083 of record NZ_CP075566.1, on the reverse strand, counting down.
ACAAGCCGACCGTCGCCGATGTTGCTGCCTACACTTACGTGTCCCACGCACCGGAAGGTAACGTGGCGCTGACTGACTACCCGAATGTCCGTGCCTGGTTGAGCAGCATCGAAGGGTTGCCGAACTTCGTTGGCATGCAACGTACTGCTGTAGGCTTGCAAGAGGCTTGACTCGATTCTGAAGGAGCTTGCCGGGAGAATAATTCCGGCCAGTTCCTTTTCATTTGTCTCGCGGTTCTCCCAGGACGCTGTACGTACATGCAGCCAGCCCGACGGCGCGTGCGAAAGTCGCTGTAGCCGACGATACTGGCAATCAGGTCTTCCCGCGCTAGCGGCCAGATACCTCGCTGTCCTCTCATCAAGACAGGGGCGACTATGGATCGTTTTCAAGAAATGCAGATATTCATGGCAGTAGCCGAGGAAGAAGGCTTTGCCGCCGCCGCCCGCCTGTTGAATATCTCTCCCCCCAGCGTGACCCGTGCCATTGCCGCGATGGAGGAGCGAATCGGCACACAGCTCCTTTCTCGAACCACTCGCAGCCTGCATCTCACCGAAGCGGGTCAACGCTATCTCGAGGATTGTCGGCGTATCCTCAGTGATATCGACGAGGCGGAGGAGGCGGCTGCCGGTAGTTACTCGATACCCTGCGGGCATTTGACCGTGACCGCGTCGGTGCTGTTTGGCGAGTTGTACATCGCGCCGCTGCTGGCCGACTACGTGGACCAGTTTCCTTCGGTGCACCTCAATGCCTTGCTGGTGGATCGTGTCGTGAACATGGCTGACGAGGGTATCGATGTGGCCATACGCATCGGCCACTTGCATGAGGCTAATCAGCACGCCATCAAAGTTGGCGAAGTACGTCAGGTGATCTGCGGTACCCCCGATTATTTTGAGCGCTACGGCAGGCCGCGTCATCCCGGTGAACTCAGTACCGCCAACATCGTCATGTCTTCGGCCAGCCATTTGCTGAGCGACTGGCAATTCGTCAATGACGGCAATGCACTGAGCTTTCGATTTGAACCGCGATTGGTGGTCACCGCGAATCAGGCCGCGATCAATATCGCCAGCCTGGGCTGGGGCGTCACGCGGGTGTTGTCCTATCAGGTGGCCAACCAGGTGGCGGCTGGCGAACTGGAATTGGTGCTGGAGGACTTCGAACCACCTGCGCTGCCCATTCAAGTGGTCTACCTCAAGAGCACCCGAATACCGGCAAAGGTTCGTACCTTCGTGGATTTTCTCGCGGATCGACTCGGCAAGGATTCGGCGCTCAAGGCTGTGGTGAAGGGTTCCAACTGATGGATCGCTACCATGAAATGCTGATGTTCGAAGCGTTATCGGAGCGTCCCAGTCTGGCTGCTGCGGCCCGTCGTCTGGATGTGTCCGGACCTACGGTCGTTCGTGCCATTGCACGGCTGGAGGAACGTCTTGGCGTGCCTTTGTTACTTCGAAGCACCCGTGGGGTGTCGCTGACCGAGGCCGGCGCCGGCTTCATGGCCGATTGTTCACGCATTCTCAGGGCCATCGAAGACGCAGAGGCTTCGGCCAAGGGCTTGCACGTTCAGGCCCAAGGCAATCTCACGGTGCTGATGCCTTTGCTGTTCAGCCGTTATGTCATGACCTCGATTCTGACGGACTACATGAGTCTGTATCCCGAGGTAAAAGTCTTTGCGCAATACCATGATCGTTTTCCGAACATGAATGAAGAGGGCATCGATGTGGCGGTGCTGGTCGGCAATCTACCAAGTTCGTCATTGATCGCACGACAGGTGGGCTACGTACGCTCGATGGTATGCAGCAGCCCCGCTTATCTGGCTACTCACGGTGAGCCCGGCGTACCTGAGGATCTGCAAAATCATCGACTGGTCGCCACCCATGCTTATCGAGACAGAGTCCAGTGGGACTTCCAACACGACGGTGAGGTGAATCACTTAAAAGCCCGTACACGGATCAGTTGCGCGACGGTACAGGCGGCCATCGATGCAGCCGCTTATGGCGCCGGCATTACCCGTTGTCTGAGCTATCCGTTGTACGAGTATTTGAACACTGGGCGATTGCGGCGTGTGTTGCAGCCCTATGAGTTACCGGCGCTGCCGGTGCACGTGGTGTACCGCGAAGGGCGCAAGGCCTCGATGCGGGTGCGCAGTTTTGTTGACCACATCGTCGATGGCCTGCGCGAGCATCCGGCCATGCAGCCGGATGTTCTTTGAACGCTTGCAGCGCATGCAACAGCTGAGGTCACTGCTAGTCATTACTTAGCAGTGGCAGCTGTTTCAATCAGGCTGGCAACGACTTTCGGATTGGACACCATCACCCCATGGGACGCGTCTTTGACTACGACAGTCTTCTTGGCGTGTGCCCGCTCAGCCATGAACACCTGGGCATGCGCAGGGATGTTCTTGTCCTTGTCGCCATAGACGAAGTACGACGGAACGGTGTTCCACGCGGGTTCGCTCGAGGAAGCCGCGATCACGGGTAGCCGTCTTCTTCCAGAAGCTGTGTCTCGTATGTGTCTGATTTGCCCGCCCGGCGCATGGAAATACGTCTGAAATCGCCTGAGCTATAAACGCCGTTCGGGCATTTCAGTGAGCGAAATAGTGGATTGTATTTTGTGGTCGTTCTCTACATCGCGGTTAAGGCGGAGCATAAGCACACACACTCTTCCATGCTGTACAGCAGAGGCTCATGACCGATGAAACGCGTGCTTATGTTACTGGCCAACGGCGTAGAGCCCCTGGAAATGGCCGCTTTTACCGATGTGCTTGGCTGGGCCAACCTGCTGGGTGATTACCCTGTGGAACTGGTCAACGCCGGCCTTCGCAGAAAGATCGTGACCACCTTCGGTCTCATGCTCAATCCGAGTTTTTTATTGAGCGATCTGGACGTGAGCAGCTTCGATGCCTTGGCACTGCCGGGTGGTTTTGAACCGTCGGGTTTTTACGAGGAAGCCTTGAGCGAACCCTTCCTGGCGGCCATCCGGCAATTCGTCGAAGCCGGTAAACCTGTTGCCAGCGTTTGCGTGTCTTCCGTGTGCCTGGGCGTGGCCGGCGTGCTGCGTGACAGGAACGCCACGACCTACCACCAGGAGGGCGGCAAGCGGAAAAACCAACTGTTGGAAACCGGTGCACGCTTTGTCGATCGTCCCGTGGTTGTCGATGACCAGATCATCACTTCAAGCGGGCCGGGGACTGCCACCGAAGTTGCATTCGTACTGCTCGAAAAAATAACGAGCGTCGAAAATGCCGCTTTTATCCGCAAGAAGATGCGCTTCGCCACCCCCGACCGTGATTGGTACGAAACGCCGCAAGTGCCCTGAAATGAATCCACCAACTCCGATCGACTTTTTACCAAGGTAACCATATGACCAACACAGCACTCATCGTCGTTGATATTCAGAACGACTATTTTTCCGGCGGCAAATGGGAACTCAACGCTACTGATTCGGCCGCTGACAATGCGGCTCGTGTGATTGGAGCAGCACGTGAGCGGGGTGACTTGGTCATCCATATCCGTCACGAGACTTTAGCCCCTGATGCACCGTTTTTTGTCCCAGGATCCGACGGCGCGCAATTGCACGAGAAGGTGCGCAATCTTGGGGACGAGTTGGTCATCGTCAAACACTTCATGAACCCATACCGCGAAACGGAACTGCTCGAAGTGCTTGAACACAACGAGATTGAACGGGTCACCGTGGTCGGCAACATGAGCCACATGTGCATCGATGCTGTCACCCGCGCGTCTGACGACTTCGGGTTTGAGGCGACAGTTATTCACGATGCCTGTACGACCCACGACCTGGAATTCAACGACGTCAAGGTTCCTGCACATCTGGTGCATGCGGCGTTCATGGCCGCTTTGAAGTTCGGGTACGCCGAAGTGTTGAGCACTGACGAGTATGTGGCCTAGGTTTTCATTCTGCTGCCGAAAAAGGTAACCCAATGTTCAATCTTTCCAATGCTGTCGATTACTACTACTGGCCAACCCCCAACGGGCAGAAGGTCGCCATTTTTCTTGAGGAATCGGAACATCCCTACGTCGCGCATCCCGTCAATATCAGCAATGGTGAGCAATTTTCCACTGAGTTCACCCGAATTTCACCTAATCAGCGCATTCCAGCGATAGTCGACAGAGAGACGGGTGTATCGGTCTTTGAGTCAGGGGCGATTTTGTTGTACCTGGCTCAGCGCCGCGGGCAATTCATCCCCGACGATGCGAAAGGGGCGGCTGAAGTCATGCAGTGGCTGTTCTGGCAAGCGGCGAACCTGGGGCCGATATTGGGACAGGCAGTGTTCTTCCTTAATTACGCCTCTGAACATGTGCCGCTCGCCGTGGCACGGTTCAGTAAAGAGACCGAACGTTTGTATGGCGTTCTGGAGCAGCAATTGAGCGAACGACCTTACGTCGCCGGCGAGTACTCCATTGCCGATATGGCGATCTATCCTTGGGTGCTGCAACATGACAAGCAAGGAATGACGCTCGATGGTTATCCTAACGTCGCCGCTTGGCTAGAAAAGATCAGCATGCGCCCAGCAGTGGTTCGGGCCTACGCTAAAGGGGAGCAAATTCGTCCATCTGGTCAAACTGATCAAGACAGAAAAAAGCTTTATGGGCTTCCATAGCGGGGTTGCTACAACTTAGTCGATTCCAGGTTGCTCGAGTGCGTGCAGGGTCTGTCTCGAGCTTCATGAGGTTGCAAAGCGCAGAGTTGATGATCACCGGCAACTGCGTATTAGACCCCGCTGCCGGGGATTCAACCATTCCTCGCCGGGCGGCGGGTGAAGGGCACCTGTTTACGAATGCGTAGAGGTGATCATGAATCAGTCGGACGCGCCAGGAACATCCCCTTGGCATGCGGGTGAGCGTGAATTGCAGGAAAGCGTCGGCGTCGCCGATCAAATGGAGGTATTCGGACGCAAGGTCGTACGTGACTTCATGCCTGATCAGCATCGATTGTTTTACAACCAGCTGCCTTACCTGGTGGTGGGCGCGGTCGATGAACAAGGGATGCCTTGGGCCACGTTGATCGAAGGCCCCCCTGGCTTCATCCATTCACCCGATCCGCGAATGCTGCAACTCGACCGCCTGCCCGCCGAGGGTGATCCGGTCAGGGCGGCCCTTAAGCAAGGCGCTGCGGTGGGACTGCTGGGCATTGACCTGAAGACCCGAAGGCGCAATCGCATGAACGGCAACATCAGCACCGCCTCGTCAGGCGGTTTTGCCGTTTCTGTGGTGCACGCTTTCGGCAACTGCCCGCAATACATTCAGTTGCGAGGCGTTGAGCCGGTCAGCCTTGGCCAAGCCTCAGCAAATGTTGCGGCCGAATGTCTCAGCGAACTGGATGAAGCCGCGAAGGCGGCCATCAGCAAGGCCGATACCTTTTTCATCGCCAGCTATGTCGACCTGGATGGCGATGCATCCCGGCGCTCGGTGGACGTTTCTCACCGGGGTGGCAATTCAGGTTTCGTCAGGATCGAAGGCAACGTGCTGACGATTCCCGATTTCGCCGGCAACCTGCACTTCAACACCTTGGGTAATTTCCTGCTCAACCCGCGCGCGGGGCTGGTGTTCATCGATTTTGAAACAGGCGACATGCTGCAAGTCAGCGGGCGTACCGAGATCATTCTCGAGGGGCCGGAGATTGCCGCCTTTCAGGGGGCTGAGCGGCTCTGGACGCTGACCGTGGAACAGGTGGTTCGACGTCAGGCTGTGTTGGCCCTCCGTTGGCGGTTTGAAGGTTTTTCGCCTAACAGCCTGATGACGGGCAGTTGGGAGCAAGCTGAGGGCCGATTGCAAGCCGATAACCTGCGCGATCAATGGCGACCGCTGAGGGTGACGCGGATCGTTGACGAGAGCAGCTCCATTCGCTCCTTCTATTTTGAACCGGCCGATGGCGCGGGCATACCGCGATTTGAGGCTGGCCAACATCTGCCGGTGCGCTTTTGCCTTGCTGAAGGACAGGCGCCTCTGGTCAGAACCTACAGCCTGTCGAGTGCGCCGTCGGACAGTTTTTTCCGCATCAGCGTCAAGCGTGACGGACTCATCTCGTCGCATCTGCACGACCGCGTTCAGGTAGGGGATCTGGTTGAAGCCCGTGCCCCTCAAGGGCGCTTCACGGTGCAAGCCGATGAATATCGACCGTTGGTTTTGCTGGCCGCGGGCGTGGGCGTGACCCCACTGCTGTCGATGTTGCGTGAAGTGATTTATGAAGGCGAACGTATCCGTCGCACTCGACCCACCTGGTTCATCCAAAGTGCGCGCAGCCTGGGTGAACTCGGGTTTCGCGATGAGCTTTACGAACTGGCGACCCGTGCCAAGGATAAAATTCGTGCGCTACGTCTGCTCAGTCAGCCGGAAACTCATGCTCGTGTTGGTGAGGATTTTGAGGTGGCGGGGCGGGTGGATGTCGAACTGCTCAAGGCATTGCTGCCGCTGGACGATTACGACTTTTACCTGTGTGGCCCTGGTGCTTTTACCCAGGCGCTTTACGACGGCCTGCGTCAGTTGCGTATTGGCGATGATCGTATTCACGCGGAGACTTTCGGTCCTTCGACCCTGGTTCGCCAACGGGATCATTTAACCCCGGCGGTCGAGCAGATACCCGCGGCAAGCAGCCCGGTCAAAGTGCTGTTTTCGGCGTCGGCGAAGGAAGCTCGTTGGGAGCCGGGTGGCGGGAGTTTACTGGAACTGGCCGAGAGCCGTGGCCTGAACCCGGACTTCAGTTGCCGGGGCGGATCGTGCGGTACATGCCGGACCCGATTGGTCAGTGGCCAGGTGCATTATCTGAACCTGCCGGCTGAGATGCCGGCCGAAGGGGAGGTACTGATTTGCTGTGCGGTGCCAGCGCAAGCCAAGGAGGGCGACGCCCCCCTGGTGCTGGATTTGTGAGCTGGCGTCATCGGTGCTCATCCCGCCATGCGCGGGTTGAGTACCTGGTCGATGCCGCCTTCGCTTTCAAGTTGAGCCAAGTCATCGAAGCCGCCAACGTGCCAGTTGCCGAAAAAGATCTGCGGGACGGTACGGCGACCGCTTCGGCTGACCATTTCGTTCTTCACGTCGACTGAGCGTACATCGATTTCCTTGTACGCAACCCCTTTGGCATCAAGCAAACGCTTGGCATTACGGCAGTAGGGGCAGGTCGTGGTGGTGTACATAGTGACTTCAATCATGTTGAGGACTCCTGAAAATTAGAGGCTGATTTAGGCAACAGCTTTTGCTGGACGGGCATGAACGGCAACGGTGTTCGGATGCTTGACCAGTGACTTGAAGGTCTTGTTGTCGGCGTCCAAGGCGTCGATTGAACCGGTCCCGATGTCGTAGACCCAGCCATGCAGATTCACCAGACCTTTTTCCTGAGCCAGGCGCACGCTTGGATGAGTCTGAATGTTGGCCAGTTGGGCGATGACGTTTTCACGCACCATGGAACTGACTTTGGCGGCTTCACTGGCGTGAGGACGCGATTCGTTGATGACTTTCGCCGACTCGGCATGTTGCAACCAGCCGGCGACCGCAGGCAGATGATCCATGCACTTGCACTTGGCGACAGCGGTCATGGCACCACAATCGGAATGGCCGCAGATCACGATATCGGTCACGCCCAGTACGGCGACGGCGTATTCGACCGTGGCCGACACACCGCCGGAATGCGGGCTGTAGGACGGCACAATGTTGCCAGCGTTACGGATTACGAACAATTCGCCAGGCTCTTGCTGCGTCAGCAGTTCCGGTACAACACGGCTGTCGGAGCAGGTGATGAACAACGTGCCTGGATGTTGCGTGGTGGCCAAGTGTTTGAACAGGTCAGTGCGTTGTGGAAATGCTTCTTTTTGGAACTTCAAAAAACCTTCGATGAGCGCTTTCATGATGTTTTACCTTTCATTGAGTGTTGAGTGAGTGACAATTAGTTGGTGCAGCCGCTACCGATCACGCTGTATTCCAGGATGTGGGTTTCACCGTGCGAATCGCGGTAAGTCATTTGCACGGGTGTCGGGCCGCAGACATCAGCCGTCGGGGTGATGTGAATGACTTTGGCGATATCCAGGTGCATGCCATACGCATATGGAACGGCCTCCGGTGCGACTACGGCTGGCTGGGCGTAAGCCGACAGCGAAGCGGTCAGTGACAGGGCGAGAAACAGAATTTTTTTCATGACGAATCCTCCATTCAAATGTGGTGATTGATCGAAAAGGGTTTAGAAATTTTTTGAAGCAGGCCCGCAAGGCTGCGGGCCGATTTACAGGTCCGGTTGCATCCTTAGAAAGGACGCAGTGGCAGGAACTTGCCATCGAGGGTGATCACTGCACGGTGACCGCCTTCTGGGTCTTCGACTTTCTTCATGTTCAGCTTGAAGTTGATTGCGCTGATGATGCCGTCGCCGAACTGCTCGTGAACCAGGGCTTTCAAGGTGGTGCCGTAGATCTGGATCATTTCGTAGAAGCGGTAGATGGTCGGGTCGGTAGGGACGCCATCGAGGCTGCCGCGCAGCGGGATGATTTGCAGGCGGGCGACCGAATCGGCGTCCAGGTCCAGTTTTTCACCAATCACTTTGGCAGCGGCTTCAGGCAGTGGATGCTGGCCGAGCAGGGCGGCGGTGACGTAAGCCAGGCCAAGGCCGGTGCCTTCGGTCACTTGTTCGAAGGACAGATTCTTGCGCGCCTTGGCGTCCAGGATTTTCGCGGTCAGCTCGAGGCTGGTGTCGTTGTAAGCGTGGGACTGTTGCATGGTGTTTCTCCTATCGGGTTTGCTTGGTGGCGGTTGCCAGGTTGGTGTTGCTTGGGTGTGAAGCAATCTTCTGCCGTTTGCTCGATAGCGTCCAAGACCGATATACAATCCTGCGCATAAGTCGTTCCTATAGATGCAGGTCGGAGCGTTCATGAACGTTGAAAACTCAGAGGCGCTGCTATTGATCCCCAACGGCTTTCCGGTTTGGATTGACGTGGCTCAGGCAAGCATTGGAGGGGCGGGCACGGCGATGCGCTTTGTATTGCCCTTACATGCTCACAACCTACCGTTGATGCATCGTCAGGAAACCAAACTGGTGGTGGCGCTCAAGGGCGAACTGGATATTCGTGCCGGTCGACAGCGAATCGCGTTGCTTCAGGAAGGCGAGGCTATAAAACTCGACCCCGGGATCGCTCACCGCATCCATCAGTGTGGAACGGTGGCGAGCACTGTCGGTGCGGTGTTATGGCCAGGTGCGGTCGAACAAGCCTTTCGAGAACTTGCGGTGGCCGCCCTTCAAAAGGCTTATCAACGCAGCGACATGATTGAGATCCTCGCTCGTTACGATGTGGTCTGGACCACGCAATCTCATGACCATGATCCTGAATCGATAACGGTCCGGCCTTTCCGGGATTGGCTAAGCGATCTGCCAGAGGCATTGGCGAGGCTATTAGTGCTGCGGTGGGGATGGTGAAAGCTTTCGCCTCGATCTGGCCGACGAGGCGAAGCTTTGTGTAAGTCGCAGAGGTAAAAGTCAGGGACTGGCGTAATCTACTTCCACAGCCGTAAATTTTTAGGGAGTAACGGCATGCAGTCGTCTGCCTTTGACACTTACCTGTTGGCCGATGGCAAACTCTTCGCGCGGAGAACGCACTACTTGTTCTTCGCCTGTATTACTCCGAACTGTGTAAGCGCGCTCCTCCAGACCGCTTGCTGTCTGGACCTCACGTCCTCCCAACAATCCTAATCCTGCTCCGATCAACGCTCCTAAAGGTCCGCCGACAGCACCTCCAATTAATACTCCAGTGCCTGCACCAAATGCGGCGCCCGCTGTGGTGTCACCAGTTTGTGAGAGGACCTCGTCGGCTCGCGTTGTACCTGCGCTGAAAAGTGAAAGTCCGACAATAACGGTTAAAACACTTAGGTTTTTCATGCTGCCTCCGAATGGCAAGCACCCGGTACCTACCATATTGATCATCATGAGCGACTGACATAAATCGCTCCCTAACCTTTCTTGAGCATCAAATAACACGGATATTTCTGTGGCACTGACTAGCAATCACCTCAGCCAAAAGGCACCACTTTGCGGGAGCCTGGGAGCTATTGGGGGAAGACCTATTCCTTCAGTTTCGCTGCAATTTTTGCGACGTATTGCCCTTGGTGGTGAGCAATACCTAATTCACGCGAGTCCGGTTGGCGGGAGCCATCAGCACCTGCAATGGTGGATGCCCCATAGGGCGTACCGCCGCCTGGTTGCGATACATCGAACAAGGCTGGATCGGAATAACCGATAGGCACAATGACCATGCCGTGATGAGCAAGTGTCGTCCACGTCGAGGTGATGGTCATCTCTTGGCCACCGCCAGTACCCGTTGATGTAAATACACTTGCGACCTTGCCAACCAGTGCTCCGCTAGCCCACAGGCCGCCAGTCTGATCGAGGAAGTTGCGCATCTGTCCTGACATGTTGCCAAAGCGGGTAGGCGTGCCGAATATGATGGCGTCATAGCCAGACAACTCAGCAGGGTTTGCCACTGGAGCCGCCTGGTCAGTTTTGCCATGTGCCGCTTTGAATGCCTCAGGGTCCATGGTTTCAGGAACACGCTTTACCGTGACTTCAACCCCAGGGACGCTGCTAGCACCCTGAGCTACATGCTGCGCCATAGTTTCGATATGGCCGTACATCGAATGATAGAGAACCAGAATCTTGACCATCTTCACGTCCTCGTTTCGCTACATCGTCTGTCGAACGCCGGTTGTTACAGGCCTAAATCAGAAAGACCCGGATGATCGTCAGGGCGACGGCCTAACGGCCAACGAAATTTTCGCTCCGACTCTTTGATTGGCATGTCATTGACGCAGGCAAACCGATGAGCCATCAGTCCGTTTTCAGCAAACTCCCAATTCTCGTTTCCGTATGAGCGATACCAATTACCGGAGTCATCGTGCCATTCGTAGGCGTAACGTACCGCGATGCGGTTATCGGTAAATGCCCACAACTCTTTGATCAGTCGATAGTCCAGTTCTTTGTTCCATTTTCGGGTGAGGAATGCTGCGGCTTCAGCCCTGTTTACTGCGAAGTCGACTCGATTTCGCCACTTGGTATCAGTTGTGTAAGCCAGTGAAACTTTTTCTGCATCGCGGGAGTTCCAGCCATCTTCTGCAAGCCGGACTTTGAGAATTGCCGATTCGCGATCGAAAGGGGGTAGTGGGGGACGGGTTTCAGATTCAGCCATGATTTTCACTCCGAACGTGTGGGGACATCGTGGTCAAGCAGGCAATGTGCTTAGGGAGCAGGTGAGCCCTATGCCGTTGTTTCTGGAAACTCCGCCAATGGAACGAATTTGTTGGTTCTGCCATCGAGCGCGACGATGGACCCTGTCTCGATGTCATAGACCCAACCATGCAGATTCAGCTTTTTCTGTTCCAGAGCCAATCTGACGCTGGGGTGGGTTTTCAGGTTGGAGAGCTGAGCGATAACATTTTCCCGAACCATTGAGCTGACACGTTCTTTGTCGGATGCGTGGGTACGGGTCGCGTTCACTACCTTCGCCGACTCCGCATAGCTCATCCAGGCCGCCACTGCCGGTAAATGATTCAATGATTTGCCACTGGAAACCGCCGTCATTGCTCCGCAATCCGAGTGACCGCAAATGACGATGTCATGGACCTCAAGTACCGCAACGGCATACTCGACAGAGGCGGTGACACCACCCGGCTGTGGTCCATAGGATGGAACTATGTTTCCAGCGTTGCGTATAACGAATAGCTCTCCGGGCTCTTGCTGTGTGAGCAACTCCGGAATGACTCTACTGTCGGAGCACGTGATAAATAACGTTTCTGGGTTTTGAGTAGTGGCGAGATATTTGAAAAGGTCCGTTCGCTGAGGAAAAACTTCTTTTTGAAACTTGATGAAACCTTCGATGAGTGCTTTCATGTGCAAGTTCCGGCGTTAAGCGTCTGGGTGAAATTGCGAAGACCGATGTTAGAGGCCTGACTAAATATCGTCCAAGAATAAGAGGGAGCAATGATTTATTTGTTATATAGGATAAATCTAATGCTGTTGAACGCTCATGCTGGTTGAAGGGCAAATCGTGACTTCGCTTATCAATTACTGCAATAATTAGGCTTGGTTAACCTGAATTATTGACTGAAATTTTAAGCCGCTTCTTTTTTTGCACTAATCTCGAGCAAAGTTCTACTTTTTTCGCTCAAGTAATCAGCTATGCGGGAGCGTAACCAACGCTCGCCTGGATCGTTGTCCAGCGTGGCGCTCCATGACATGGATAGATCGAGGGTCGGGAGAGTCATCGGAACGGGGTCCGCGCGTAGACCACCTTGTCGAATCATGGCCTTGGCCACGTAATCGGGTACGACGGCCAACATCTGCGTGTCCTCAAGCAGTGTTTTAAGCGCACTGTATTGCGGAACTGCCAGGATGATTTGGCGTTGCCGCCCCAGAGATCCCAACGCTCGGTCAATGTAATCGGACGCTTCACCGTTGACCGAAACAGAGACATGTGGGCGATTACAGTACTCGTTGAGGTCCAGAAGACCCGCTATGGTGTTGGCACTTAAAACAGTCGGTCGGATGCTGCGCAGAAATTTTCGTTTGGCATTGGCAGGGAGTTCCCGGCAGTGGCACACGCCCAGTGACACCTCGCCTGTAGCCAGCTGGTTGGCCAGCAATGAATGGTCGGTACGGCGCACGATGAAACTGACTTGAGGCGCTTCCATGCGCAGTTGGCGAAGCAGGCCTGGCAGCAAGGAATATTCAACATCATCGGAAAGCCCAATTCTGAAGATGTTGGTACTGGTTGTGGGATCAAATTCGCTAATGTTGCTCAGCGCAGCCGCCATGTTGTCCAGCGCCGGAGTCAACGTGAGTTGTATTTCAAATGCTCTGCTCGTGGGCTCCATGGTTCGACCCATCCGAATGAACAGCGGATCATCGAAAAACTGACGCAAACGATTCAAGGAGGCACTGATTGCCGATTGACAGAGAAATAATTTCTCACCGGCACGGGTAAGATTTCGTTCGTGCATCAGCGTTTCGAAAACGATCAAAAGACTGAAGTCGATTTTGCGAAGATCGTTTCTATTCATCGTCATCACCAAAAGGGTTGCGGCCCGTCATTGTGCTTCAGCGCGCAAAGAGCGATGTTCAAAGGGCATCTGACTCATTGCCTGTGAGCCTCTAAGCGGACGGTAATGATCAAATCAATTAAACAGCTTTGAAGACCAGTGTTTAATTGAAATTCCGCTTCGTTGGCTTGGATGTATAGTGAATGATGATGACTTGATTAGCACTTCTACGTAGGTTTCACTTTTCTAGGGTATAAGTGGTAGTGGCTAATACTTGAGTATAAGGGGTGTTAATTAAGTGGGCTGGGTGAGTGCGTCGAATAAGAAACAATTAATATTTTTTAGTTAAATAGCGAGGTTTGACAGGGCGCATCGCGGTTGTCAGTTTACGATAAGGCCTGTCTCTCTATTTCTCAGAATTTGCTCAATACAGTCAATCATTACTTGTCCATCAAATGGTTTGCTGAGAAAGCAGATCGCTCCCGCGGATTTTGCACGTTTTTGAACCAACTCCTCCGGGTATGCGGTGATGAAAATAATGGGGATGTCGTGCCCTTTACTGAGGAGTTCAGATTGCAGATCCAGGCCAGACATGCCCGGCATTTGAACGTCCGAGATCAGGCAGTCCGTGCCGTAGCTTTTGGCGCAGGCGAGAAAATCTTCGGCGCAGGAAAAAAGACTGGGTTCACAGCCCATGGAACGCACCAGGCTACTGAGTGCAATTCGACCAGATTCGTCATCGTCGACAATGGAGATCACAGGGACTTTATTCATTGCGCAGATCCTGGCGCGACATCAATGGATTCGAAACAGCTGAAAAGCTATCGCGCCAATTCCACTCTATTTGCCGATACCCTTAAAAGAAATCATACACACGTATGTGTTGCTCAGCGTTTTGGTCCGATCCCCAGGGTTTGTGCCGTTCGGACCAGGTCTGCAAACGACTTTGCGTGCATTTTTTTCATCACATGCCCGCGATGGATTTTGACGGTGATTTCACTGAGATTCATTTCTCCCGCAATCTGTTTATTCATCAGACCCTTGGCTGCGTGGGCCATGACCTCTCGCTCACGTGCTGTCAGCGTTTGGTAGCAGGCATGCATTTCGGCGTCCTGCTGGTCGATTTTCCGACGCTTGGCATCCCTGTGGTGAGCAGCGGCTACGGCATCCAGCAAATCCTGATCGCGGAACGGTTTGACCAGAAAATCCACGGCCCCGGCCTTCATCGCCTTGACTGACATGGCGATGTCCCCATGTCCCGAGATGAAGATGATGGGCAATGCGATCTTCGATTCCACCAACTGATGTTGGAACTCCAGGCCACTGGCGCCTTGAAGCCGTACATCGAGGACCAGACAGCTGGGCGCATCGGGATCGGGTAGTTGTAGAAATTCTGTCGGCGAGGCAAAAGTCTGCACGTGGAGCCCCACCGAACGAAAGAGACTACTGAGCGCTTCGCGCATGGGGGCCTCGTCGTCAATCACAAAGACAACAGGGCCCTTGTCCATGGGCCCCTTATCCATGGAAGAAATATCTTCGTTCACGCAGGCTCCTCATTGCTGGAGGGGAAGGACAAGTGGAATGCCGCGCCTTCACCTGCTTCACTTGTTGCCCAGATGCGGCCACCATGGGCATCAATGATCGATCGACAAATGGATAACCCCATACCCATTCCGTCGGGCTTGGTAGTGTAGAAAGCGTTGAAGAGTTTGGGCATGCTTTGCGGCGATATACCGGGGCCGTTGTCTTTGACATCAACGCACAGTTCGCCCGCATCAGAACGCCTAAGGTGCAAATGGAGTGTGCGATGTTTACCTTTGGTATTGGACATTGCCTGCACACCATTCATGATCAGATTGATGATGACCTGCTGAAGTTGGACGCGGTCACCAATAATCTGGGCCACCTCAGTATCGTATTGATGGTCTAGCACAATTTTGTTCCGTCTGACCTCCCTGTCGACCAGCGCCAATGACTCTTCTATGACTTCCATGAGATCAACCGGGACGCTTTGAGGATCGGTCTTACGTGACATTGCCCGGATACGGCGAATCACCTCGCTCGCTCGATGGGTCTCGCTCATCATCCGCTCCATTGCACTGCGCACCTCGTCGATGTCAGGCACCTCGCGGTTCAACCAACGCAAACCAGCAGTGCCATTTGTGGTAACGGCGGCCAATGGCTGGTTGACTTCATGTGCTATCGATGCCGCCAGCTCACCCAACGTTGTGATTCGGGTCACGTGAGCCAATTCTGTCTGCGAGCGATGGAGTGCTTCCTCCGACAGCTTTGCATCAGTGACATCCATCAGCGCCCCGATGTATTCAAAATTCCCGGTGGCATCCTGAACGGGATGAGCCAACATTTGCACATGCTTGATCCGCCCGTCTGTCATCAAAAGCCGGTATTCCACCTTGATGTGAGGCTCTTTCTGATAGGCGTGCTTGATCGATACTTTGACCAGGTCCAGATCATCTGGATGGGTTTTTTTCAGGACGTTTGACAGCAGCGGTTCCTCGTCGTCGCCGAACTCGAATATCCGCCGAGCCTCGTCGGACCAATACATCTCGCCACTTGGGATTTTCAGACCAATGCTCCCGGTCTGACTCAGCCATTGAGCACCGGCCAGAAACGCTTCGCTGCGTCGCAGGGCATTGATGGCCCTTTTTTGCTCGGTGATGTCGTTGTGAGTGGCCAAAACCGCTTTTGGCTGATTGCTCTCGTCCCGTGACAGGGAGCAACGACTTACAACCGTCACAGGTGTTCCGTCACGTCGGTGTTCCACAACTTCACCTTCCCATCGGCCGGTTTCAATCAGCGAGTTCATCATTTGCTCCCAGGTGAGCGTCAGTTGAGGCCGCAGAAGCTTTCGAAAATCCTGACCGATAGCTTGTGCTTTGGACCAGCCATACAAGGCTTCGGCGCCCGGGCTCCACGTAGTGATGATGCCATCCATGTCTCGAACGATGATGGCGTCGTGGGTTTGCGCGAGCATCCGCACCTGCTCCTGCAACTCGTCATTGGCTGCTTTGTTTTTCAGTGCCAGTAAAGTGGTGATACCGATCGCGGACAGGCTAACCAGGCAACGGGCGAACGCGGAGCTGTTGAAGTCGCTGCCATGGGAAATAAAAAACGCGGCCAACGTCAATCCAAAGCAGGAGAGCGAAACGCCAATTACACCTTTCCGGGAAAACAGGTTCACCGACATCAAAATCACGGCGACGTAGAGCACCGCTATGGCGATATGGATCGAAGTGAGTGTGTCGATGATGAAGATGGCGCCTGCAAGCGTGGCGGCGCCAAATCTCTGGAGGTGCGTATGAGGGGTAGGGTGCTCGGGGTTTTCTACAGCTACCGTCGGTTCAATTGAGATTTTCATATCAATCAATAGGCCTGCTGGGAATGCAATTCGTCACGGGTGATTGCAGTGAACACCCCTGGCGAAATTGCAGCAAGCAAAACCCATATCGGAAGCGAAGCGTGTTGGTTCCTACCGAAAAACGACGTCGCTCCCGTGTTTCTATGAGTGAAGACGGTTAACGTAAAGTTGGGGAAACGTATGTCAGATACTAGGCAATCAAACCTGTCTTCGACGAGAAGAGCATGCGCACCAGGCGGAACGGGCGATGGAGGTACTCGGCAACTTGTGCGCTGTAGCTATTGCCGTTGATGCACCAATTACAAAAGTGTTCGCAGTTGTTTGACATGATTTTGTACTGTGATTCTCCGACTCTCGACATGGCCCGTACAATGATCTCGTCGCTGGAAAAAGCGCATTGTTCGTGATGTACCCAGATGGAACTGCCGTTGCCGAAGCGATCCAGGTCAGTGACTTCGATCGGGCCGGCTTGCAGCGATGCACTCAATCCAGAGTAATGAGCGACCTTGCCATCGCCAAGGTAGATGCCGTGATGAACATAGAACTTGCGCGGACTCACCAGGTGCGATCCTGCGCTCAGGTGATCAGGGTCGCGGACTATGAAGGCTGCATGCTTTGAGTTTGCATCCCATGGTGTTGGCGCACTATTAGCGTTGCAGGCATGGGAACCGTTTTCAAAAAACGGGTCATTCACGTTTGATCCACATTCCATATTGACGACTGCCGAGTTCAAATAGATCGAACCCAGGGAGGATACAATGCCAATTGTTTTCATCAGTAGCTTGTTCATGATGAAGTCCTCTGGAACCTTTGAAAGTAGAGTATCTTTCCAGAGAGAAATAATCAGTCGTGCATAGGTTTGTAGCCGGTAGTCACTGTATATGGGCGTCTCATACTTCAGTATTATTCGGGGCGCAGATCGAGCTCAATCCGAATCGATGATTCATCCGAAAGCCACTCGCACTGGTTGAGCCGAACCTGCCCGAAGGGTTTGTATCAGAAGGTATCCCTAATCTCCCTCCCGCTAACTTTGCATACAAAACGGCAGTCAGCCCGACACGTGCCATCAGCCTCTTCGGCACTGGACAGCCGATAATCCTGATCACGCAACAAAAACACTGCATCTCCTGCATTCAGCTGCTGCGCCTGATTCTGTCCATTGATATGCAGCCAAACCCTTCTCAATCCGGAGCTTAGCCGTACAGCTGGCAGTTGAATCCAAGAGCAGGCAATTGGATCGCCTGTCTGGGCAGGTTAGCCCAATTGAAAGTCGCCCCAGTTGTTAAGGCAGCGATTTCACGCCGGTATCGAAGCGAATGTGCTGGTACCACAGAGGCCAATGAAAAAGCTCTTCAATAATTGGGTTTCAGGCTTGCTGTACCAGTGCCAGCCTTACGGAGAATCCTATGAGAAGAGTACCGAATAGCCACTGCTGAATGCGTTGCGCCAGCGCGCTTCGTTCAAGCCAGCGGCCTACCCATGCGCTGGCGGTTGCAAAAATACTGTCGAACAGAAGCCCTGTAATTACGAGGACGATACCTAACACGGCAAATTGCTCCCATACGGAGGAGCGATTGGGCTCAATGAATTGTGGTAGCAATATTGAGCTGAACAGTAACGCTTTCGGATTGAGCAGATTCGTCAGAAGACCACGCCGGAAAGCTGCCTTCAAGGATGGCGATGCAACGGGATTCTCAGCTGCTGCTGGCGAGCTTGCGCCACTGCTTTTGAACATTTGTAACCCTATCCAGAGTAGATAAGCAGCGCCTGCGTATTTAACGACATCAAATGTCCAAGGAAAAACTTTGAACATCGTTGCCAGCCCCAAAGCGGTCAATGTGACGTGGCAGGCACGAGCAAATGCCAAACCCAGTGCGGTTGCCAATGCGGCCGTTCTGCCTTGTTTTGCGCCGGTTTGCAGCAGCAGGATCATGTCCGGGCCGGGCATTAAAAAGATCATTGAAAGGGCTAAGAGATACAGCGCTTTATCTTCCATTCTGAAGCGGCTCAGTGAGTGGTGAGGGAGATAAATTCTAGGTCCAAGGGGGAGGGCAGGTGGTTGCGTTTTGAACTCAATACTCTGGTTTTTTTGGCAGTTTATGCCATTAAATGTTTATAAAAGGTTTGTGTATGCCAAATTTTCGAAATCCTTAAATAAAGCTCGGTGTTTATCAGGCAACGCTAGATGCAGAGTCGGTGGGGTTGGGGCTGACGGTGTTCGTTGGAGTAAAAGTCGAAAGCCATCATGAGGTTGGAGGCCCGAAAATTTCGAGTGACGGTTCTGGCGCTTGCAGAGGTGGTGTCAGCTTTCCTGATGTCTGGCGAATCAGATTTCCTCCTGCACGTAGTTGTTCCAGACCTGCGTGGGTACGGGCGTTTCCTGACAAATGTCTTGCTGGGCTTCCTGGTGTCAGGGACATTCGCAGCAATAGGTCCAAGGCAGTTGGTTGCAAACTGCATTTCCCAGCCCTGTGGTGACAGTTCCCGCTCAGGAAGAGCCATAATCCCAGCGTTATGATGGTGATACAAACGCCATTGTCTCCAGATTTTCGTACAAAACCTAAAGACTAAAAAATTGATCTCTTCCCCGTTCTTTAGCTACATAGAGAGCTTTATCAGCTTGCGCCAGTAGTACGTTAGACGGGTGCAGTGGACCAAATGTATGAACTGAATAACCGATGCTTATAGTCAAGTAGCCTGTGCTGGAAGCGGAGTGCGGTATTCTCAAATCTCGCACTCGTTGGCATAGCGACTTGACATACAGCGCTGCCTGGTCTTTCGCCATGCCATTGGACAGAATCACAAATTCTTCGCCGCCATACCTGGCTGCAAAATCAGAGCCTCGCTGGAAGGACTTATTCAAACTATCTGCGACACGTATTAACGCTTCATCGCCCGCTTGATGTCCATAAATATCATTGAATGATTTGAAGTGATCAACATCAATAATGGCAAGAGTCAATGAGTCACCATTGCGGCATGCAATTTTACATTGAATTTCTAACTGTGTATCAAAAAAGCGGCGATTGTAAATGCCGGTGAGTCCATCTTTTATGGATAGTTGCTCAAAGTGTATTTTCATTTTTTCGAGAGACTGATGCTCGTCGCGAAGTTGCTGCTGTATTATCATTCTAGGTGTTACATCTTTTTGGATTCCAATAAAGTTGGTTACAGCTCCGTTCTCATCATGAATTGGCGATATGCTTAACTCGTTCCAAAACATAGTTCCATCCTTGCGGTAGTTTCGCAAGGTTACTAGGCAGTACTCGCCTTTTTTAACGGCATTGTGAACAATTTTCAGCTCAGGTTGTTTTCGATCGTTTCTTTGTAGGTATCGACAGTTAATGTTAGTAATTTCTTCGAACGAGTAGCCAGTCATGCGCTCAAAAGCAGGATTTACAAAAATCAACGGATTATCGTCAATGCAATTGTCGGAGATGGTGATACCGTCCCGTGAGTCCATAACCGCTTGTTTTAGAATTTCAATCTTCATGTGAAGTCCGCTAGTAAGATCAAAGGGGAGGGCGCTGTTTTCAAGGGAGCAACATACAGGTATAAAAATTCATTGAGTCACTTAACTTACAAGTGTAGTCGTTGGAAAAGTAAACAATGTCTGTTTTTCTATACTATCCGATCATAGGGGGGATTGATTTCAGTCAAAGGTTCCGCTGAAATCTCCTTATCTGCGCTGAATTTCGTCAGAAATTACACTACATTGGAACACAATGACGCCAGCCGTATTAAGGGCTTCACCGGTCACTTATTTTTCGCGCGACCGCCTGATGATAGGCAACTTCTGGCCGTTTTATGCCTGTTGCGTGAGGCGGCAACCGACCCATAGCGGCCTTCCAGTGCGACCGTGGTGAGGACAGGAGAGCCGGTTTTGCTTGCCTCCAGGAAGCAGCGGTAGCTTTCAAACAGTGGCTGCGGTAACGAAGGCATGGGACGACCTACACAAAGCATGAACTTAGGGCAATGAATATCCGGATATAACAGTTATCGGATATAGACTTGAGTTGAAGGCCTCGATCTGAAACAGGCATACGATCAAAATAAAAGTTAACTAAACTAAATAGCTGTTTAGTGTAATTAACCTCGGAGCCGATTTCGCGCTCATCAGACGGATGGTATCGACGGGTAGTTGGAAAATCAAGTCGCACCATTTTGGCAAAGCTTAGAAACTGCAAGTATAGAATGTGGCTGTGTTGATTTCGGTGAAGGGCGAGCCTTATTGAGCGTTGCGTGTATATATTATCGACTTATCTATTAAACCACGTTCGGTATCGCTCCATTTTTTTTGCGCTGATTCAACCCTCACAGGTTCTGCGAGAGCTGCATCAAGGCATGGGGAACTATCCTGGCGACTCCTCTGGTACGGGCGTAACGAAGCCTTAATCGGTAAAGTCGGGTAGCTCATTTCCGATAATTTCGGTGAATTTCATGTTTTTCCGGCGGTTTAAGAATTCGTTTGTAGCTTCATAATTCTGATCCACGAGCCAGAGCGTGCCTCTTTATGGTTTTGCGGGGATTCCGGTGACTCAAGAATTATTGTCCGTGACTTGTGAGTCGTCACACCTTTTCACCCAACGTTTAATCGGTCTGTTTCGGACAATCCAAATTACAATTGATCTCTATAAATTCGTCCGAAGTTCGCCCAAAGCAGGCGCAGCGCTTAAGGTTGAATGAAACCGCATCTTCCAACCTTTAACTGCATCAGACCGCCAGCAACGCAGGTAACCGCTCTAAAATGGTATGTCTGCCGGATGGGCTTTCGTTTGTGAGCCTTAAAAGATTCGCAGGACTCTTTTCCATAAGTTCTACCTAAAATCAGCTTTTCGCCGTAAGAGGCTGACTTGGCTAGGATTCCAGCTTTTATGCGCCTTCAGTCCAATTTTTAGCTGATCGTCACAAGATCTGCGTGCAACGGGGCCAGCCTCGAAACATTTTGTTACGTGTAATGTATATTATGTTAAATCATGTATTGCTCTATAGATACGCATACTTCAGGCTTTCGCCTCGTCAGTCCGAGTGCCGTCAGGATCGACGGCATTGTGTATGGGCGAAATCTTGCCATCTCGCACCTCGAGAATCTGGTCTGCAATGCGGATCACGGCAGGACGATGGGACACCGCAATGACGGTGATGCCAGGGGTCAGATTCTTTAGCACCTGGCATATTTCGGCCTCCGATTCCGGATCGAGCGCGCTGGTGGCTTCGTCCAGGATCAGTAGCCTGGGGCGATGCGCCAAGGCACGCGCGATGACGATACGCTGCCTTTGCCCTCCGGAAAGTTTGGCACCGCGCTCGCCTACGATCGATTGCAGCCCGCCGGGACACTCCTGCACGAACTGCCATGCACCGGCTTGACGGAGCGCGCGCTCTGCGTCGGCAGCATTCAGGGCCCTGTCGCCCAAGGTGACGTTCGCCAGGATGCTATCGTGCAGCAGCAAGGTTTCCTGTGTGACGTAGCCGATCATGCGGCGCCAGGCCTTCCTGTCCAGGTCATGCAAGTCACATTCGTCTACTCTGATGCGTCCGGACTGTGGCTCGAGCAGCGAACAGATCAGGTCGAGCACGGTGGTCTTGCCTGCACCGGAAGGACCGATCATGGTGGTGAATGAACCGACCGGAAAGCTCATCGACACGTCGTCAAGAACCTGCCGCCCCCCGTAGCCAAAGTTGATATTTTCGAAAACGATATGCCGCTTCAAGGCAGGAGCGCAGGTCCCTCCAGCAGGCTCGGCATCGGCATTAGCGTTGTCGATCGACTCTTTAATGGCCCAGTAGGCGCTCTCTTGCGCGGCCATCCGGTGATAGCGCTGCTGCGCCTTGTGCAGCAGCCCCAGCATGCGCACCACCACGAATATGAGCACCATCACCGAAGACAGCGGCAGTCCGCCGATGACAAGCCCCGCGTAGAGGCCCGCTGCGGCAAGGATCGCAAGCATGGGCTCCTGCAAGGCTCTCAGCGTTTCGCGGCTCATTACTTCGCGCTCTAATGCTGCGTTGAGCTCGCCGGCATGACGACGCAATAGAGAATCGGCGATGTCATCTCGGGCCATGGCTTTGAGCGGTTTCACCGAAGCAAGCGTGTCCGTCAGGTAGACCAGCAGCTCGCGCATCAGTCGGGTTTGGCTTTTCCCCACGCGTCGCGATGTCTTCACCAGTCCCCGCACGGCCACCAGTAAAACAAAGCCGATCAGCAGCGACAGGATCGCTGCCTGCCAGGAGACAAAAAGCGCAATGATTGCGTAGGCTGCTGCCTGAATACCCAGCGCCAGCATATTGGCCGCATGCTCATAGGCGGTAGAAGCGCGGAAGGCTTCGCTTGCCACGGCGTTGGCCAGTGCTCCGGCCGGTTGGCGTAGATAATATTCCCAGCGGCTGCCCAGCGACGCTTTGATAAGGTCAATACGCAGGTCGGTTGCCACATGCGCCACGGTGTAGCCGACCTGTCGATTGCCCAGCAGGATCAGCAGGTTGCTCAGCGTCATGCCCACGACAATGATCACCAGCATGTTCGGGATCGAGGGTTCCAGGCCAATCGTGTCCATTATCCCGAAGACCTGGACCGCCAGCTTTGAATGGGGCTGGTCTTCAAGCACGGCCGATATCAGGGGAAGCATCGTGCTCAGGCTGATGCTTTCAACCACCCCTGCCAACAGCAGACTCAGCAGCATCAGGACGGTGCGGGCCGGATAGGAGCGGCCGAAGGCAAAAATAATCCGCATGAGTGTCGTTCACTATGACGTAGGTAAAGATTAACTCACCAACAGCTCGCGACACTCATCAAGCGCCCACTGTGACGAGGCCCATCGGGCCACGCAATGAAGCGAAGGCCTCGATGATCTGGTCTATTTGTTCAGATGTATGAGCCGCACTGACGCTGCAACGCACCAGGGTAACGGCGCCGGGTGTCGCGGGAGGAAGGACCAGATTGACATAGACGCCCTTCTCTATCAGCGCCCGCCAGACGGCCAGGCCCTCGTGAGGCGACTTCAGCATGACGGCAATCACCGGACTGGCTTGCGGCCCCAACTGGTAGCCTGACTCTGCCAGACCTTGATAAAGCCGCCGGGCGTTCGACCACAGCTGACGCCGCAACTCCGGGCGTTTCTTGATGGCTGCCAGCGCCGACCTTACCGAGGCTATCGCCGAGGGGGCTGGTGAAGCAGTAAAAATATAAGGTCTGCTGGCGTAGCGAAGCAGGTCCATTTGCGCGTCGTGACAGGCGGCAAATCCGCCGACGGCGCCCAGGCTCTTGCTGAACGTGCCCAACAGAATGTCCACCTCCGAGTCCACGTCCAGCTCCTCGGCCAGCCCTCGCCCGTTGGCCCCCAGGACACCAAAGGAATGCGCCTCGTCAACTAACAGGTAACCTCCGAGACGGCGCTTGACCTCGACTATTTCTCTGAGCGGAGCCTGGTCACCCAGCATGCTGTAGATCCCTTCCACCAGAATAATCGCTTCCCGCGCGCGGTCGCCGAGCCGGACCATGCGCCGTTCCAGATCAGCGACATCGTTATGGCGAAAACGGATGATCTCTGCCCCTCCCAGCTTGCAAGCGTCGTAGATGCTCGCGTGGCAGTCCGCGTCAAGCAGCACCACCTCGCGCGCACCCGCCAGCGTTCCGATGACACCCAGATTGGCGACATACCCGGTCGAGAACACAATGACAGAACGGCGCCCCAGAAAATCAACCAGTTCGTCCTCCAGCGCGCTGTGCCCGGCGTAACTGCCGTTGGCCATGCGAGAGCCGGTGGTGCCGGTTCCTTCAAGCTCCAGTGAGCGCTGCGCCGCCTTGATGCTATCGGGGTCGAAAGTCAGCCCGAGATAATTATTGGTGCCGGCCAGAATGACCCTTTGTCCCTGAATACTGCCCTCGGTCGGGGAATACATCTCGTCGATGCGAATTCCAAAAGGATGCAGTTGTGAATCCGAGAGACTGGCGCGCTCGGTTGCCAGCTTGCCGAATTTGTCAAACAGTCCCATCGGCATGCTCCATCAGGTTAAGAATGGCGTGAGACAACTGCGCAGGCGTGCGCACATCCATCAAAATATTGAGATGGATCGAGATGTCGAATTCGTCTTCCAGTTCCATCAGCATGTCCATCACCTTTATCGACTCCATCCCCAGGTCCTGGGCCAGGTCGGTATTCGGGTTGATTGGCGTTCCTGGTGGTGCGAGCCGCCCGATGAGTAACATCACCCTTTCGAGTATCGTTTCTTGTGTGATCATCATGGGTCTCCTTGAGTTCAGTGGCTCTTTGCCCGCTCAGAACAGGTGATTGCGCAACGCTTGCCGTAAGAGAATCCGGGGCTCCCAGCCCAATGTCGCGCTGATGAGGGCATTGCTGCAGGTCCAGTCAGGGTGCATCAGCTCATTGACTTTACCGGGGGTCAGCATGGGTGCACGCCGGGTGAAACGCGACAGCACCAGATTCGCTCGTGCGATCCCTTTCAATACCGCGGCAGGCATTACCGCTTGCCGTACCGGTGCATTGCGGATGTCGGAGGCGATGCTGGCCAGGCTTGCCCAGTTGTACCCCTGCGCCTGGCCGTCACACAACTCAAAGGTCTGCGATTGCACGACAGGTGCATCCAGCCACTGCATGACGGCACTGACCAGATCGTCCACATGGAGAAAGCTCAGCAGTGAATCGCCTTGACCAAGGGTCACCAGCCAGCCGCGCAGAAGCCATTCGAACACGGGACGCAACTCGCGGTCGCCCGGCCCATACACGGCGGTCGGCCTGAAAATACAGACGGGAATCGCCCCCGCAACGGCCCTGACCTGCCGTTCGCCTTCGAACTTGGAAGCGGCGTACCAGGACAACGTCGGATGCCTGGCCGCAAGGGACGAGATCAGCAGAAAACGCTCGCAACTGCCGCCAAGCCGCGCCGCCTCCATCAAGCGCTTGCTGCCCTGCACATTGACCGCATCGAAATCTCGGGCGTCCCTGCCCCTGACCTTGCCTGCGCAGTGAATGACGGCATCCGCCCCTCTGGTGAGCTCGGCGAGGGCATGTTCATCTTCCAGTGTTCCCTTGATCCACTTTGTTCCATCCTCTGCCGTCCCGCCCCTGGAGCGAGCCAAGGCACGGACCTCCACGCCACGGGCGACGAGTCGTTCGCGTAGGACGCTGCCGATGAAGCCAGTCGCGCCAGTGAGCGAAACAACGCGAGCGCTCACGTCTCCTCCAGTGCTGGATAAGGAAGATCGGTGTTCGCCTGGGCCATGAATCGTTCTAGGGCTTCGGCACGGGAAGGCTTGCCAGAGGAGGTTCGAGGCAGCGAGTGAGGAGGTACAAGGTGTACGTCAGCAGCGAGACCGAATTCACTGAGGATCTTCGCGACCAGGGTACGGACCAGGTGCTCGCGACTTTCCGGCTCACGGATACGGCATTGAATCTGGACCACGACTTTTGGCACATCATCGCCGGGAACGACAAATACGATGGCATCGCCGGGCCTCAGTTCGGGTTCGGACTCCACCAGGTATTCAATATCCTGCGGCCAGATGTTTCGACCGCGGACGATGAGCAAATCCTTGCGCCGACCGGTGATATGGAGTTCACCTTGTGACAGATAGCCCAGGTCACCGGTGTCCAGCCAGTCATCTTTCAAGGCTGCCTGGGTGCTCTGCGGGTCATTGAAATAACCTGACATTACGCTGGGCCCCTGCACGAATATCTGCCCTACCTCACGCTCCGCAACCACAAGCCCCGCAGCGTTGCGGATTTCGACGCGATGGCCGGGCAACGGTGCGCCACAATTGGTAAAGGCACAGCTTCCCGGATCATCGGCGGCGCACTTCTGCGCCCTGAGCTGATACTCCAATACCTGGCGATCGACATGATCCACCAATATCCCGCGGCGGGCGAAGCTGACGGCAAGTGTGCTTTCCGCGAGACCGTAGCAAGGCATGAATGAGGCCGGATCGAATCCGGTGTCGAGAAAACAATCCGCGAAACGGCTCAACACCGATGCACGAATGGGCTCGGCGCCGATCCCCGCGACACGCCAGCAGGAGAGATCCAGCGTCGCTTTTTCCTGGGCCCTGACTCGCCGGGTACAAAGGTCATAGCCAAACGGCGGAGATACCGAAACAGTCACCCGATTCTGGCTGATAAGCTTGAGCCATTGGCCGGGCCGAGTGGCGAAATCCCGGGTCTGCAAGTAGTCGACAGTCAGTTGCGCCGCCATGGGCGCGAGGACAAAACCCACCAGCCCCATGTCATGGTAAAAAGGCAACCAGGAGGCGCACCGGTCCCCCGGACGAACGCCGACCCCGTCCACGACGATGCCTCTGACGTTGGCCATCACCGCGCGCTGGGTAATGATTACGCCACGAGGAAAGCGGGTACTGCCAGAAGTGTATTGCAAATAGGCGATGTCCTCCGCAAAGACGGTGGGAAGGGTCTGCACCGCGGGCAATTCGCCCAATTGCTCAACGGTTCCTACGAATACCTGCCGGGTGTCCTCCAGCGCTTCGCGGATATAGGGAAGCCATTCCTCCAACCCTAAAACGGCCGCCGGGGCGCAATTGGCGAACAGCCCTTTCAACTTGTCCACGTAGGAACGATGGCTTCCCAGGCTGGAAGGAAGCAGAAGAGGAACGGCGATCAGGCCGGCGTATTGGCAGGCGAAAAAGGACTCGACAAAGCTGGGGTGCGTATCGGCGATGAGCGCGACCCGGTCGCCTTTCTTCAACTTGAGCCCAAGTAGCCGCTGAGCAATCGCGACAGCATTACTTCTGAGCGTCGCGTATTCAACCGAGGTACTCAAGTGGCAATGCCTGTCGTAGAAGTTCATGCCGGTCTGACCTGAAGCGGCATAATCGAGTGCTTCCACTAGCGTGGAAAAGTCGGCTAGACGTTGGGCCAATATCTGATTTGTGATGGTCGCAGACATAAAAAAACCCATCCATTTAGCCCATGTAAGGATAAGTCAAATAGCGGGTTGATCAGCGGCGCCAGTAAAGAACGTGCCGTTTTACTGCCCTCAAATCCGTTTCATGGAGTTCAGGCCCCAAGGATATCCGGCTCGGCCTTTTCAATTAATTACAAAGCCTAACGCAATACTAATCGGCATCTGGGTGATCGCAAATTTTTTCCCGGGTGAGCGACGACTGGCGATTATCGAATGTAGCAATTGCACTTCGTTCTCAAACGCAACATTTGTCGCAAAGGCCCGGTTTATCCAGGGCACTGGACCATTGTTTGCAGCACCCCCTGCCCTGCTCCAATACTTCAGCTACGCTTTCTCAGGTACTGAAAAAGAGATGCTAGTTCAACTGCTACGGACTTTTGTGGCCAACGATGATCGATAACAAGTTACCAATCATTACTCGACCCGTCCTCACACGTTTGGATCTCAAGACATTCATCAGTTTCCCCGGCACCCTGTATCGCAACGATCCTTGCTGGATCGAGCCGATCCATTACGAGCGCCATGAACTCCTTTCTGAAAAGAATCCCGCCTCCCCCCATCTGACATGGCAGGCGTGGCTGGCCTGGTCGGGAACGGAAGTCGTGGGGCGTATCACCGCACAGATCGACAACCTTCACCGGGAATTGCACGGCCATGATTCGGGTCACTTCGGGATGCTTGAAGCCGTGGACGACCCCGCCGTATTCGACAGCCTGTTCGCGGCTGCAGAGGCCTGGCTGCGTGAACATGGCGCTGCACGCATCACAGGCCCCTTCAACCTGACCATCAACCAGGAAAGCGGGCTGCTGGTGGAGGGGTTCGATCGTCCCCCGTCCGCCATGATGGGACACGGACAGCGTTATTATGACCAAAGGCTCGCCGCCCTGGGCTACCGGCAAGCCAAGGATCTGCTCGCCTACTGGATGCGCACCGACCAATTGCACTTCCCACCGGCCTTGTCGGCGATGATGGCGCGTGAGCGAAAACGCGTTGTGATCAGGCCCCTGGACACCCGTCAGTTCCGGCGGGACATGCGAATCCTGCGAGAAATATTCAATGATGCCTGGAGCCGCAACTGGGGCTTCGTACCCTTCACCGAATCCGAATTTTTTGAGCTTGGCAGCCAATTGAGGCTGTTGGTCCCCAAAGACATGTTGTACATCGCCGAAGTCGACGGCGAGCCCTGCGCGTTTATCGTGGCCATACCCAACATCAACGAGGCGATCGCTTCCCTCAAGGGGCACTTGCTGCCCTTTGGCTGGCTGCGGCTGCTGTGGCGGCTGTATGTCAAGGGCACGCGGACTGCGCGCGTGCCCCTGATGGGCGTCAAACAGGCTTACCAGTTCAGCCGATTGGGACCCACACTTGCCTTGCTATTGATCGAAGCGCTCAAGCCGCCCTTCGTCAAACGCGGTATAGAAGCCCTGGAAATGTCCTGGATCCTGGAATCGAATGCGGTCATGCGCAAGATCCTCGATCAGATCGGTGCCACCTCTTACAAGCGCTACCGGATTTATGAAAAGCGAATCTGAGGCGAGACAGTTCACCGCTTTGGTCCTGGCTGCTGACAGGGGCCCGGCCGATCCCGTTGCCGCCATGGCCGGGACAGGCTGCAAGGCACTGGCGCCGGTGGCTGGGGTACCCATGGTCCGTCGCGTCATCGAGGCGCTGGAGACCTGTGACCGGATCGACCGAATCGTACTGGTAGGCCCTGCACGGAATTTACTTGCGCAAGATGCCTCGATGACGCAACTGCTGGACACCGCCAGAGTCAGTTGGCTGGAACCCGCCAGCTCCCCCAGTGCCAGTGCGGCGCGGGCGCTGGTGCGTCAACCCGCAGACAGGCCAGTGTTGGTGACTACGGCGGATCATGCGCTGCTCTGCCGGGAAATGGTCGACTATTTTCTTCAGCAAGCGACTGCAGGCAGCCATGACTTTGTGGTGGCGGTGACACCACTGGACACGGTTCTGGCTCGTTTTCCAGGAACCCGCCGAACCAGCATTCGGCTTCGCGGCGGCCCGTATTGCGGCAGCAACCTGTTCGCCTTCATGACCGAGGATGCTCGACGCCTCGCCAGCTTCTGGCAACGGCTCGAACAGGATCGCAAGCATCCCGGGCGGGTCATCGCCGGCGCTCTGGGCCTTCAGGGAGTACTGCGCTATTTGTTGGGGCGGTTAACCCTGGAACAGGCGCTGCAACAGCTTTCCGGCAGGTTGGGGGTGAGTATCGGCGCGGTGATCATGCCCTTTGCGGAGGCCGCTATCGATGTCGATTCGCCGCTGGATTATCAAATGGTGGAGAGGTTTCATGCCCAGAGATATCAATCGATACCGAGCGATACCTGATGAATCCGGACGGCAGAAATGCCCGATCGCCCGAGTGCAGTGCTGGCATGGCGAAAGGTCAGGGACCGGGATATGTTCCTGATCGAACGCTACGTGATCGCCGAAATCCGGCGGCCGGTGGTGGTGATGGTCAGCATCCTGGTGTTCATCTTTGCCAGCTATTCCGCAGAGCGGTATCTCTCTGACGCAGTCGAGGGCACTCTCGCTTTGCAGGCAGTACTGGAGATGGTGTTCTACAAGGTACTGATTGCCCTAGAAATGCTGGTGCCGGTGGCTTTATATGCCTCGGTAACGCTTGCGGTTGGACGCCTGTGCCATGATTCCGAAGTCATTGCGATAGCGGCCTCGGGTGCAAGCCCGCTGCGGATCTATCGGGCTGTCCTGCTGCTGGCAATTCCAATCTCGCTGGCGGTGGCAATGCTTTCGCTCTACGGGCGCCCCTGGGCTTATACGCAGGCCTATGTACTGGAACAGCAATCCCGAACAGATCTGGACGTCAATCATCTGCAAGCGCAACGGTTCAACCTGAACAACGAAAACGGCAGGATGATTCTGGCAGAACGGATCGACCGGACTGATGGCCGGCTCCACGACGTGCTGATCTATGATCCGGGTGACTCGAGATCCCGTGTGTTTCGCGCCGAGCAAGCCCGCATCCTGGATCCAGATCCAGACGATCCGATCGTGGAGCTGACGCAAGGCCATTCCTATTTGCTCAAGCACAGTGCTTCACGGGACATTTGGGAAAAGTTTGAGCATATGCGGCTGCACTTGCTACCCATCGAACGGGCCGCCGAGGGTAAGCGCAAGGCGGCTTCCAACGAAGTGCTGAAGGCTTCCAGCGCGCCTCTGGACAAGGCCGAATTGCAATGGCGCCAGACGCGGGGCGTAAGCGCGACGGTACTTGCATTGCTCGCCATTCCGTTGAGCCGCACCCGGCCCAGGCAGGGACGATTCGCTACCCTGCTGCCCGTGACCGCCGTCTTCGCCTTGATCTACTACGCCGCGGACATTTGCAAGACGATGGTGGGCAACGACACCCTGCCCTTGTATCCGGGTTTGTGGACAGTGCCGCTAATGATGAGCCTGGCCCTGCTGATTTTCCTGGCGCGCGATCTGGCAAACTTTCGGTTCGGCTACCGATGAAAATCCTCGACCGCTACATTACCCGTCATGTGTTCTTCGGCTTCGCGGCGGCGGCGGCGCTGCTGCTACCGCTGTTCACCACCCTCGACCTGGTGGGTGAACTTGACGACGTAACGCCTGGCGGATACCGGTTGAGCCAGGCCATCGAAGTCGTATTCATGACGCTGCCACGCCGTGTTGTCGAGCTTGGACCCTTTATCGCCCTGCTGGGTGGCATTGCTGCGCTGGGTCAACTGTCAGCCACCCGGGAACTGACGGTCATGCGCGCCACCGGGCTGTCGATTGCCCGGATCGGGTTCACGGCGACGCTGGCCGGGCTCGCGCTGGCGCTGGCATGGGCGGCGCTGGATGAATGGGTGGCCTCTCCCCTCCAGCAAAATGGCCTGGAACTGCGCAACGAGGCAATGGCCGCCGGCGCGCAGTCCAGCAACGATCAAGGGAGTGTATGGGCTCGACAGGACGATCAGATCGTACGTATTGGCAATCTTCAGCACAAACGGTTGCCGGTGAATATCGAGATCTTCAGGTTCGACAATGACCGTTCACTGGTTTCCTACATCTTTGCAGAGACGGCGGACATACAGGACGCAGGCCAATGGCGTTTGAACAATGTCCAGGTGAAACAGTGGGACCAGGGCGCCGAAACTACGCAGCAACTCGATCATATGCCTTGGCACTCGATTTTTGGCGGAGCACGATTGGGCGACATCACGCTGCCGACCGAAAGCCTGTCTGCCCGCCAGCTCTACCGTTACATCGCGTACCTCAAAGGCTCGGGCCAGCCCTCGGCACAATACGAAATGGCGATGTGGCAAAAGCTCGGGCGACCGATCCTGACCCTGGCGATGATCCTGTTCGCCATCCCGTTTGCCTTTGCACAACCGCGCTCGCCCAACCTGGGGGCGCGGTTGGCATTGGGTGCGCTCGTCGGGTTAATGGTCTATGTAAGTAATCAGATCATCGTAAACCTCGGTCTACTGCTAAAGATGAACATCCTGATTACTACTTTGGGGCCGGCACTGGTCTTGCTCGCAGTGGCTATTGTGATGGTGGGACATCTGGACCGGGGCAGTCGTTGAAACCGGTCATGCTATTCAATGGACAGGGCGTTGCCGCCCGCTCCTTCAATCAATGTGATTCGGCGCAGGCGGAACAATGAAGACTCCCGTATACCTGATCTGTAGTAGCCCGGTGCGGCTGTGGGGCCTGACGTCCAGGGAGCGAGTGGGCCGTATGCTCGCAAAGCTTCCCAACGCCCATCTCTGCAATGCAGACGATCCGTTGCCGGCACAAGGTGAAGTCGTCCTGCTGCGCGAGGATTACCTTTACGATGACCGCGTGCTCCGGGGGCTGATGGCAACGCCTGAGGTCGCTCTACAGGATCCGCGGACCGGTACCATCGTCGCAGCCCACGCCAGTGTCGACCGGCTCGCACACTTGCCCAGCCTGGACAGTGACGCCGTAGCCGGATTACGCAAAGTGGTTCCCGGCACCGTGGCCACCGCGATGCAGACACAACTGCGCAAATTCGATCCGCCGTGGGTCGCGCAAATCACCGCTGCCAATCAGGCACATCTCGAGAAGTCTCTGTTCAACGGTTCCTACAAAGGCGTCACCGACTTCATCACCCGCGCGATCTGGCCTGTCCCGGCTCGCTGGGCCACCGTCTGGTGCGTGCGGCTGGGGCTCAGTCCCAATCAGGTCACGGCAGCCAGCTATGTCCTGGCCATCCTGGCAGGCATTCTGTTCTGGCATGGGCATTTTGGCGCGGGCCTGGTCGCCGGCTGGCTGATGACGTTTCTGGATACGGTGGATGGCAAGCTGGCACGCGTCACCGTGACCTCCACTCGTTTCGGAAACATTTTCGACCATGGCCTGGACCTGATACACCCACCGCTCTGGTATATCGCGTGGGGAATGGGGTATGAGGCAACCTGGGACTCGGATATCCCCCTCAGCCCTGTGCTCTGGGCCATTTGCCTGGGCTATGTCGCAGGTCGGCTGTGCGAAGTTGCGTTCAGGTTCGCCGCGCCTTTTTCGCTGTTTCTCTGGCGCCCCTTCGACTCACTCAACAGGCTGGTGACCGCGCGACGCAATCCCAATTTGCTCATATTGACCTGCTTATGGGCGGTGGATGCCCATGACACGGGGTTGATCTGGGTGGCCGTCTGGACCTGCGTCTCGACCCTGGTGCTGGGGGTTCGCACGATGTCCGCCATTGTCTTGAAGCACCGAGGTCACCCGCCACAGCCCTGGCTTAGTCGAATCGACATGGCCGCCGAAAGCGACCGTTTGATTGTGCGGATGTTCGCGCCCCGCTCCGGCCTCAATGATGCATGACGCCTGCTCGCGGCCACAGAAAGTCGGAATCTTGCTCAACCCTTGCAGCGGAACCATTCGACGCGCCTTGCCCAAGTTCCGCCTGCTCGCTCGAAACGTACGCGGCGCTGCTGTACTCGAAGCGACTACCCCCCAGCAGATCGCCCACGCCGTGCGCCACTTCCAGCTCAGGGAAAGTGACCTGCTGGTCATCCTGGGTGGGGACGGAACGCTGCAAGCCGCCATCTCCAGTCTGCTGAGCCGCGAGCCTTCAAGCCTACCCATCGTTCTGGTTGTACCGGGGGGCACCACTAACATGAGCGCGATCGATCTGGGCGCGCACCTGAGCGTCGAAAAGGCCTTGATGAGCTTATCCAACTGGCTCGCCGGGAACGTCGCCACGCCAAAAATCGTATCCCGCGCGGCACTTCGGGTTGATGACCCGCTGTGCCACGGACCGCGATTCGGGATGTTCTTCGGCATTGGCGCTGTTGTGAACGGGGTGCGCTACTACCATCGAACGCTGCGGCCCAAACGCGTACCCGGGGCGCTGGGACCGTCGCTGGCCTTCGGCCGAATGCTGCTTTCAGCGCTGCACAACTTGCCGCACGATCTGTTCCGGGCATTGCCTGCTCGCCTGGGCACCCAACATGGTGTCTGGGAAGGCGACTGGCTGGTGGTGTTTGCCACCACCCTGAACAGGCTCCTGGCTGGGAGCAGACCTTATTGGGGCACCGAACAGGAGCCCATTCATCTGACCGCCATCGCACATCGGCCCAAACGACTGGCCCTCATCCTACCGTTCCTGCTCTGCGGGCGGGCCATCTCGATGATCAAAGAGCAGGATGGTTACTTCAGTCACAATTTCACCCGGATGGATCTCGGTGGTGCTGACGAGTACGTGCTGGACGGTGAAATTTTTGCAGCACAAGGCACGATCACGTTAGCCGCCACGGACCCGATCCGCTTCATGACCTTTTAGGACAATTGAGATCGATGCGAGCTTCTGATTCCATGCCGCCCCCCGCGGACCTGCTTGAACAGGTCAGGGAGCAATGCATGCAACCGATGCCCGGCGAGCTGGATGGGATTGTCCAGGCATTGCACACACGCCTGGGCGATGCATTGGTGGCGCTGCTGGTCTACGGTTCATGCCTGCGCAACGGCGATCTCACCGATGGCATGGTCGACTTTTATGCGCTGGTCGATAGCTACGCTCACGCTCATCACAAGCGCTTTCAGCAGCTCGCCAACGCATGGCTTCCGCCTACCGTGATCCTCGTCAGGGTTCCTGCGCCCGATGGACAAATACTCCATGCCAAATGCGCCATCCTCTCGCTGCAGGACTTCGAGGCGGGTACCGGTTCGTGGTTTCAAAGCTACCTCTGGGCCCGTTTTGCCCAACCGTGCCGGCTCGTTTATTTCAAGGACGAGGAGGCGCACAAGCGAATCCATTTCGCACTGGCTCAAGCCGTGATGACGCTGATGGGTCGCTGCGTCGCCAATCTACCGGATCGATTCGACAGCTTTACACTATGGGAAAGAGCACTGTCGCTGACCTACGGAGCCGAGTTGCGTCCCGAGTCAGCCGATCGTCCCGGGCAACTCGTCAGGCATGACAAAGCCTATTATTCGCGCATTACCCGAGCCGCCGCGCCTGCTGTGAAGCACATTGCAGCCTGTGCGGGCGAAGAGAATTGTTATCGCAACCTTTGCCCGCCCGCAACGCGCCGAGGTTACGAACGACAGTGGAGACTCAGGCGAATCCAGGGAAGAACCTTGAACGTAGCGCGATTGGTCAAATCTTTTTTCACCTTCGAAAACGGCGTCGACTATCTCATCTGGAAGCTCGAGCGCCACTTGGGTGAGCCCATCGTGGTGACCCATCGATTGCGCCGCTTTCCGTTGGTCTTTGGATGGCCATTGCTCTGGCGCCTGTTGAAAAGCCGCCGGCTACGCTGATGACGTTGCTCCTCGCCAACGCGAACAACAGAGGCAACCCATGAATAGAGGCAAAGATCGACCAGCAAAGCGTAAGCATCGCCCTAGCGTGGCGCTCGGCTTGTGGATCATCAAGTGTCTTGAAAAGGCCATCCTGCGATATTCCACAGTGGGCGACAGCCCTTTCTTCGAGCCCCGACAGTTTGCGTGGGTTGCCGAGCTGGAAGCGAACTGGCCGAGCATTCTCAAGGAACTTGAAGCCGTCCTCCATGACCGCGACCGGCTGCCCAACTTTCAAGACATCTCCAAAGATCAGCGCAACATTACCCAGGACGACAAGTGGAAAACTTTTTTCCTCTTCGGCTATGGTTACAAAATGGATAAGAACTGTGCCGGGTGCCCTGACACCACGAGAGTGGTAGAAGCGATACCGGGCATGTTTACCGCGTTCTTTTCGATCCTGGCCCCAGGCAAACATATCCCCCTCCATCGAGGCCCTTACAACGGGCTTTTGCGCGTGCATCTAGGGCTCGTGGTGCCTGAACCTGAAGAGAGATGTCGAATTCAGGTCGGCGATCAAATCCGCCATTGGGAAAGCGGCAAATGCCTGATATTCGACGACACATACCGGCATCAAGTGTGGAACGATACGACGGGCACCCGGGTGATTTTGTTTCTTGACGTCGAACGACCGCTCAACCGACGGGGCAGACTGCTCAATAGATTCGTGCTTCGTCTGATTCGCTGGTCGCCATTCATTCAGGACGCGCGCCGCAACCATCGTGCCTGGGAGCGTGGTCTTGAACCATAGCGGCGCCAACGGACGAAAAATGAAGCGCAGAGCCCTGTCGGGTATAGAGGATTTCCAGCAACGATGACCAGTCTTCTGCATATTTCCGATACGCATTTCGGCACAGAACAGCCCCCTGTCATGCAAGCTTTCGAAACGCACGTCAAGGCTCATGGCGCCGATCTGGTACTTTTTACAGGGGACATCACGCAACGCGCCAGACGTGAGCAGTTCGCCTCGGCGCAGGCATTCATCAAGCGCATCAAGGACTACGGAGTACCGCAAGTCCTGACGATACCCGGCAACCACGATATCCCCATGTACAACCTGCTCGCGCGCATATTTTCACCCTACGGGAATTATCGCAGGTACATCGACAGCAATCTCGCACCCATTTTCGAGAATGACGATGCATTGATCATCGGTTTGAATACAACGCACCCTACACGCCGCAAAGCAGGCAAGGTCACTGCCCGGCAAGTCGAGGAAGTGGCTGAGCGGCTACAGAAGTGCGATCCGCAAAAGCTGCGCATCGTCGTCGCTCATCAACCGTTCGGCTCAATCGTCGCGTCCGACCGACGCAATCTGCAGATCGGTGCAAGGGCTGCACTGGAACGCTGGGCCTCGTCCGGGCTGGATCTGGTGATGGGGGGGCACATACATCTTCCCTATGTGCTGGCACTCAGCACGCAATATGCCGGACTGTCCAAGGAAATCTGGGGTGTGCAGGCGGGAACGACCCTCTCGTCACGTATACGCGGCAATTCCCCCAATTCGTTCAATCGACTTTATCTGGACAAACGAACAAGGCAAGTCGCTATCGAGCGCTGGGAGTATTCTGACTCCCGCGCTGCCTTTGAGCGCAGCGCCGAATTTCATTGTGACTGTGTGCTGTCTGCGTCGCCACGTCAGGACCGTGGTTTCTCGCCCTGAGCAAGGGAGAGTTCCGTGCCAGGCTCGCGGTCGGCCCAAGGCTTGACCAGTTCCTGCGCTGCCCTAAGGTCGGCAGGAAAGTCCAACTCCACCCAGCCCAACCCTTCGATTGACTGTGCGAAAACCTGTCCAGTAGTCCCTGCAAGGTAATCGATGATGCTCAAGTACCACATTTGCAAGGCTTCAGGGCGGCGCATGCTTTCTTCCAGCGCACTTCGAAACAGCGGTCCTCCCCCTGTCTGAAAATGCATCATGCCAATAGACTCCCCGTCGACAAAATCGAGCGGAATCAGTTTGCTGATGGCGCTAATTCGATCACCGATGAGTTGGACTTTCATATCGTCGCTGTCATAAGCCGGTTTCCTGTCGACCGCGAGTGTTATCGCCCTGGCAGGAGCATCAAGTAGTCGCTCCAGGACTGGCTGGTCGAATAACGTATCGCCATTAAGCAGGATGAAATCGTCATGCATGATTTGCCGAGCCATCCAACAACTGGCCAGATTATCGGCAACCTCAAAGAACGGGTTGTAAATCGTAGAAATGAAGCCTGGCCCGTAACGGTCGTTCAACACCCGTTCGACCTGCTCTGCACCATAGCCGATCACAACGGTGATCCGGCTTATCCCGGCGGCCATTAGTGCATCAATCTGCCATTCTATAACCCGCTGGCCACCGACCTCGATCAGGCACTTGGGAGTGTTCGTCGTATAGGGAAGAAGCCGTCGTCCTTGCCCGGCGCTCAATAGGATTGCAGTTGTACGAGTGCGTTGTTCGAATAGACCCATTTTCTACCGGGCTCCTGTCTAAGGATTTGAACTAGCAAGACCCTGCGATCATTTAAATACTTGCTTGGTAGACTAGAACAATCCATTCGCTCAGTTAAACCTTTCGACACCCGCCCATCGCCTCGATTCAAAAAAGCACCGCACGGAAACTTTGTCCTCGACTTCTCGTATTTCGCTCTATGCTTTGGGGATTAATTCGCCGAGGAAACGCTCATGCGCTTGGAGGGTTCAGCACAGTCATCCTCAAGCATCGATACCTGCGACCCCGTCGCCTCAGGGGACATAGGGGAACAAATCGCGATACCCCGCATCGAGCCGATAGTTTTGGTAGCCCGAGCCGGGGCACCGCAGGCACCCGCCGTGCGCATATTTCTGGGTACCGAACCTGCGCAACACCGCGCCGAGCGCATGTTTGTCTATGCGCTGGAGCAGGTGCGAAACCCGGACCGCCGCTATGAGATTTACCGGATGACGGGCCTGCCCGGTTTCGCCCAGGCGGGCTGGCGTACCGGCTTCACCAATTATCGCTTCGCTATCCCGGACCTGGCGGGGCGCCACGGTCGCGCTCTATATAACGACGTCGATCAACTCTATACCGCCGACCCGGCCCCTCTGTTCGACCAACCGATGGGCGAGCACGGCTACCTGGCGCTCTCTCCCAGAGAAACGGCTGTCATGCTCATCGACTGCGAGCGGATGCAACGCTGCTGGAATATGAAAGCAGCCACCACGACCAGCAAAAAAAAATTGCACGCGCTTGCAGCCGAAATACCGGGCTGCTTCGGGATACTGGATGCCATCTGGCACGCCCGGGATCTGGAATACAAACACGGCGAATCCCGATTGTTGCATTACACAACGCTGCATCTGCAGCCCTGGAGACCGCTGCCCGCCCAATACAGCTATCAGATCCATCCCTACGCCGAAATTTTTCTCAGCCTTG
Source organism: Pseudomonas hormoni (assembly GCF_018502625.1). Classification (NCBI taxonomy): domain Bacteria; kingdom Pseudomonadati; phylum Pseudomonadota; class Gammaproteobacteria; order Pseudomonadales; family Pseudomonadaceae; genus Pseudomonas; species Pseudomonas hormoni. The sequence goes on along the minus strand of NZ_CP075566.1, from coordinate 2,417,550 downwards.
AGGAGGCGGCAGATGCCAGCGGGTATGAGCTCTACACGGCAGCGCAGCCCAGTCCTCGATTCGTTCACTCCAGTCGGGAAGTCACTACGCACCCGGCGCTTATCCCGGAAGATGTCAAGCTGCTCAGTCGTAAGCTGCAGTGCGCGAAGCTCGGGCTGATCGGACCCTGGCAACAAGCGAAGACACTCGGCCCGGCGGTCAGGCAGATCGATATTGACCAGCTTCGCCAGGTCGATTTACCCCCTCAGGATTTCATCGCGGCCCATGGTCTTGAAAAGTTGGCTCCGGAAGATCTGCCCTGGGTCATGGATCGCCTGTTCAGTCTGGCCACCCGATTGCTTTACATTCAGGCAAGGCTCAGTGGCGATGGTTCGATGATCAGCTCTGTAAGCGGTTGGCGCCGACTCCTGCGGCGCATCGCACGGCGCTATCCGGATCGTTGCTGGCAGCTCGATTGCGAGGATGAAAAGGGTCGCACGCAGCGCTTCGTCGCTGACTATGCGTTGCGTGTCAAGACGGCTGATAGCCCCAAGGTCTGGGTGTTGCTGAGCAAACATGCGGGCGACAACGCACAGCTGATTGCGATGGCCGACGCGTTGGGCTGGCCCTACGAATGCAAACGTATAACCACACCTCCCCGTCCTTATCTGCTCGACGCCCTGCTGGGCACCAGGTTGCCCAGACAGCCAGTACCGGGCCTGAGCGCGCCCTGGCCAGACCTGGTCTTGAGTTCGGGACGGCGTTGCGCCCAGGTTGCCCAATGGATCAAGCATCGCTCCAGGGGCACGACACGACTGGCCCATGTGGGACGTGCCCAGGTCCCGTTGTGGCGCTTCGACCTGGTCTTGTCGACTCCGCAATATGGGCTTGCCCTGGCAGACAATGTAGTGGACCTCCCTGCCCCGTATATGAACCCGCGCACGCTGGATCAGGCGCAACTGGAGTTATGGCGACAGCGCTTCACTTCACTGCCTCGTCCCTGGATCGCCGTCCTCGTGGGAGCAAGCGCCTCACCCTATTGTATGGACGCGGATGCAGAGGTTCGACTCGGCCGTGAAGCCAATGCTGCGGTCAAAGCCATGGGTGGCTCGATCCTGTTATCGACCAGTCCTCGCTCATCTGCAACGACCACCGATACGTTGCTGTCTGCCATTGACATCCCATGCTGGTCGTATCGATTCGGTGAGACGCAAGATAATCCTTATCCCGCATTTCTCGCGCTGGCGGATGGATTTATCGTCACCGGCGACAGCCTTTCAATGCTGACTGAGGCCTGCATGACCGGGCGTCCGGTTGCGGTATTTCCGTTGCCCATCCAACGCAGGGGCAAAGCCCGGCTTCGCCACGCACTGGAACAACGACTGGGGGTAATTGACCGGACAACAGGGGTACGTGGCACGCCCAAGCAGCAGGAGGGCTTCAGCAGACTCTATTTCAAACTCGTGTCGGGCGGATTGATAAGGCGGGAACGACAATTCGAGCAGGCGCATATCGCACTGGGCGTGATGCCCTTGTCAGAAGGGCTTATCCAGCCACCAGGCCTTTCTCCACAATTGCTGAAAAGTGCCCGCGAACGAGCCATCAACGCTATTCGCGGCTTGATAATAGGTGACCACCCATCAAGTTACTGATTGAGGGCTATGGCGCATCAATATGAAGAGCGTCTGATCAAGGCCGGCGCAGCGAGCTTCGCCTACGGGCACCGAAGGACTCTATAGATCTCGGAAACAACCTGCATCGTTGCGTCTTCGATCGTTCCTTCGTTACGGCATAAAACCCAGCCGTGATCTGCAATTGTTTGCTCGAACGCCTTGGTACAAGCGACATGTTCTTCCAGCTTATGGATCACAGTACTGCCCAGCCCACGCCCTCGTGCTGCAGCCCTTGCCCACGAAATTTCAGGGGCGGTGACAACCCCGACATGCAGGTCTGGCACTTGCACGTTTCGATCAATGTTCAACTGTAGTATTTCTGCAAACGGGACTAACCGGCGAAATGCGGCATCAGACGGGTACCAGCGATCGATCAGGATGATGCTGTCTGGTGGCTGTTTAGTCAGCACGTGCCGGGAAATCCAGGTACGGCTATCGGCAAAGCGCTCACAAACCCTCAACTCCAGATCCCGGGTGGGATTTCTGACGAGCTTGTTAACGAGGGTCATTGTTTCCCCTCTATAGGGATCGCTTTTTTTCTCGCAAAGACGGATCACCTTTTTGTTGTCTGCCCTCAGTACTTTCGTCACGGCTTCCAACAGTGTGGTTTTGCCGGCTCCCTTGGGCCCATCTAGAGAAACAAACAGCGGACGATTCATTCTTCACATAACGATTGAGATACGGTTTTTTTTGCCCGGTTCGTTCGCTGGAACCGCTTGGCGCGACTACGCGAATCGAGTGGAGGGACCTGATGAGCAGACATTGATGAACACTCTAACTTGGTTTTTGGCTAACGGGTCTCAAAATCCGGGGTTATAGCCGCTTATGACATCGGTCGTCGCCCGTAAGTTAAATCCTGAATCAAAGGCTCTCAGATAAAACCGGTCGTAAACCGCCCGCGCAAGTAGTCGACAAAAACGCTAACAGCTCTGGGCACATGGGCGGAATAAGGACGCACCAGATAAATGTCCTCCGGGAAGGCTCCTACGACTCTCCACGTTGGCAGCACCTGCACCAGTCCTCCATTTTTGAGCCCTGCTTGGGCGCTGAAGTCGGGCAAAAGCGCTATACCCAGATCAGTCAAGGCCGCATCACGCAACGCTTCGCTATTGTTGGTTGCAAAGGTGCCGCCGATAGGAACAGTCAACCGTTTCTCCTCTCCGTGCGCGAGGTCGATGCCTTCAAAAGCCCAGGCAGGCGTATCGTTGCCTCGTGGGTAGAACAGGCAGTTGTGTTCGACGAGATCTTCCGGACGTTGAGGTTCGCCGAATCTCTCCAGATAGCTGCGGGTTGCAACAAGCACCGACCGAGTCGCGCACAACTTCCAGGCGACATGGGTATCCGGGATCTGATTGCTATGCCGAACCGCCAGATCAAACCCCTCCGAGGCGATGGAGGAAATATGATCGGAAACGTCAAGCTGCACTTTGACTTCGGGATATTTTTTGAAGAACCCGGCCAGTTCCGGAATCAATTGCTGGCGCGCAAACGCGACCGGAGCCGTCAGCCGTATGAGTCCCCGTGCCACACCTGCCGAGTCTCGAACATCGGAAAAACTGCGGGCAATGTGCTCATATGCGCTGCGCACGTCACGTACCAAAGCGTTTCCCGCATCGGTCAACCGCACACTGCGCGTCGTGCGCAACACCAGGCTCAGCCCCGTGGCTTTTTCCAGTTCGGCAATTCGCTGGCTCACCGCTGACTTGCTCACCCCTAATCGGATCGCCGCCGCGGTATACGTGCCCTGCTCTGCAAGGATCGCCAACCAGTGAAGATGGGTCCAGAGTCTTTCGACTTCCACTTTCAGCATGATTTGATTGTTCTCCTGTAGAAACAATTAATTCGATTTTTGCGCCTCGTCATGAACAAAGCAACCGCTTAGTGTGGACATCAAGACCTGCGACGCAGGCATCCCCTCCATACTCGAGATTACCCACATGCCCCTGATGAAATTCGATGTCGTAGAAGGTCGTGATGATGCGCAGCTCAACGCATTACTGGATGCTGCGCATCGTGCGATGGTCGTCGCTTTTGAAGTGCCCGAACGTGATCGTTATCAGATCGTCAATGAACACCGCCCCAGCCGTATGATCGTCGAAGATACCGGGCTGGATATCCCGAGAACGAAAGACGTGATCATTGTCAGCGTCACCAGCAGACCGCGCAGTGAAGCCTCGAAGATCAAATTCTACGAGCTGCTCACTCACGAGCTACACACCCATTGCAATATCCAGCCAAGCGACGTGATCGTTTCCATTGTGATCAACGACGATGCCGACTGGAGTTTCGGCAATGGACGGGCACAGTTTCTGACGGGCGAGCTCTGATCCGCACACAGGCGTTGCAGGGGAACAGACTCAATGGCTCCCCTGCCCCCCTCATTCAGCGATGCCGGAAAACCGGAGCTCGCTTGGCGAGAAACGCCTGCATGCCTTCCTTCTGGCCGTCGGTCGCGAATGCAGCCTGGAACAATCTGCGCTCGTGCAGCATGCCTTCGGTCAGGCTCACTTCCTGCGCGCGATTGACCGCTTCTTTGGCCATTCGCACGGCGGGGGCGTTGTAGCCGGCGATGGTGTGAGCGGCCTCCAGCGCGGTTTGCAACAGATCAGCCGAAGGGACGACTCGGGCAACCAGCCCGGCTGCCTTGGCTTCGATGGCGTTGATGGTGCGACCGGTGAGGATCATGTCCATCGCCAGCGCCTTGCCGACCGATCGGGTAAGGCGCTGCGAGCCGCCGATCCCGGGCAGGATACCCAACTTGATTTCCGGTTGGCCGAACTGTGCGTCTTCTGAAGCGATAATAAAGTCACACATCATCGCCAGTTCGCAACCGCCCCCCAGTGCATAGCCGCTAACGGCTGCGATGATTGGTTTGCTGACTGTGTGCAATTGCGACCATGCCGCGAAGACGTCGTGTTGCTGCAGTTCGACGAAGGTCTTCTCAGCCATTTCTTCAATGTCCGCACCTGCGGCGAATGCCCTTGGGCTGCCGGCGATAACGATCGCGCCGATATTGTCATCGACATCGAAGCTGTGCAGCGCTGCGACCACTTCGCGGGACATGGCCACGCTCAGTGCATTGAGGCTCTTGGGTCTGTGCAGCGTGATCAGCCCGACGCGTTCGCGTCGTTCGACCAGGATCGATTCGTAGCGAGGTGTCGATGCGCTCCGGGTCTCTGTCTCGTTGCTGAGCTTGATGTTGGTGGTTGCCGATTTTTTGTCTTGGGTGGCTGGAACGGTTGCGGCTGTCATGGAGAATTCTCCTGGGGAAATGGGCAGGTATGAAAAGTGAGTCGATGTGCTAGATAGCTTCTTTCAGCAGCGATTCGTCGAAGGCACCCGTGGCTGGCGCGTAGTCTCCGGTGGGTGACATCAGCTGCGAGAGGATGCGTTCACGGTGCTCATCCAGACCCGGCGCGCGCACCGGCGTGGTGACGTCGATGTCGGCATAGGCGTTGAGCTTGATGGGATTGCCGGCGGTGCGGAAAGCACGACCGCCCTCGCCCTGCACCTGGATGATCATGTTGCGTGCGGCCAGTTGCGGATGCTCGAACAGCTTGTCGATGGTGTTGATCGGTGAGCACGGCACCCCTGCTTCGTTGAGCCGGTCAATCCAGTGTGCGATGGGGGCGGTCCGCGTGATCGCCTGTATCGCCTCGATCAACGCCGGGCGATTGCGGCAACGCTGGGCGTTGCTGAGAAACTGCGGCTCCAGCGCCATTTGCGGGCTGCCAAGTGCGTCGGCCATGAACATGAACAACTGGTCGTTACCTGCCGCGATGATGAAGCGCCCGTCTTGCGCGTCATAAGCTTCAAACGGCGAAAGCGAGGGATGGGCGTCGCCCGTGCGTGTTGGCACCTTCCCTTCCACGTCGTAAGTCGCCAACGCGGTTTCCATGAGTGCCGCCTGGCAGTCCAGCATCGCGATATCAACCCGAGAGCCCTGCGCGTCCCGGGTTCGCTTGTACAGTGATGACAGGATGCCGATCACTGCAAACAGCCCGGCACTGAGATCGCCAAAACTGGTGCCGACGCGAGCCGGCGGTGCATCGGGCCAACCGGTCAGGCTCATGATGCCGCCCATGGCCTGTACCACCATGTCGTAGCCCGGCAGGTCACTCATCGGGCCGGTCTGGCCAAAACCCGAAATGGAGGCATAAACCAGGTGCGGATGAGACTGCGCAAGCCGCTCGGCGCCGTAGCCCAGACGGTCCATTACCCCCGGCCGGAAGTTTTCTACCAAGACGTCGGCCTCGGCAAGCATGCGGTCGACCAGCTGCCGGTCCCGAGGACTTTTGAGGTCCAGCGCAATGCTTTCCTTGCCTCGGTTGAAACAGGTGAAATACGCGGAGTCATCCTCTACAAAGGGGCCAAAGGCGCGCGTGTCGTCGCCAGTGGCGAGTCGTTCGACCTTGATTACGCGGGCGCCGAGGTCAGCGAGCACCATCGTGCAATACGGACCTGACAGAACGCGTGAGAAATCAAGGACGGTGATGCCGTCCAAAGGCCCCTTCTTGGCAGGCAGGCCTTGCGAGAAATCCATAATGTTATTTCCTCTTTAGATGGATTAGTGACCGGCGATGATCCAGCGTGCGGCTTTCTCCGCGATCATCAGCGTCGGGCTGTTGGTGTTGCCGCCGGTGATGGTCGGCATGATGCTCGCATCGACGACCCGCAGGCCCTGGATGCCGTGCACTCGCAGATGGCTGTCCACGACGGCCATCGGATCGGAGGCCTTGCCCATTTTCGCCGTGCCAACGGGATGGAAAATCGTCGAGCCAATGTCGCCCGCCAGGCGTGCCAGTTGCTCGTCGGTCTGGTACTGGATGCCCGGTTTGTATTCCTCGGGGCTAAAGCCCGCCATCGCCGGCTGTGACGCGATGCGACGTGTCACACGCAGCGAATCAGCGGCCACGCGACGGTCTTCGTCGGTGCTCAAGTACTCAGGTGCAATGATTGGCGCGTCGCGGAAATCCGCGCTGCGAATCGACACCGTGCCGCGACTGGTCGGGTGGATGTTGCAGACGCTGGCGGTGATGGCGGGGAATGTGTGTAGCGGCTGGCCAAACGCTTCCAGACTCAACGGTTGTACGTGGTACTGGAGATTGGGTTGGGCATAGGACTCATCACTGCTGGTGAAAATGCCCAGTTGCGAAGGCGCCATGCTCATCGGTCCACTGCGTTTGAGTGCGTACTCAAGGGCGATAGCGGCCTTGCCCAGCAGAGACGTCGCCTTGGTGTTCAAGGTAGGCGCACCTTGCACCTTGTACACCGAACGGATCTGCAAATGGTCCTGCAGGTTTGCACCCACGCCCGGCAAATGCCGGACCACCGGAATCTGGTGATCATTCAGCAAGGCGGCATCGCCGATACCTGAAAGCTGCAGCAACTGTGGGCTTCCGATGGCGCCGGCGCTAAGAATCACTTCGCGGTTGGCCCGGACTTTACGTTGCCCGCCTTCGTGAATCAGATCGACGCCGCAACAGGTTTGTTGCCCGTCTTCACGCGGTTCAAATCGCAGACGAGAGACTTGCGCGCCGGTCCAGACAGTGAGGTTCGTGCGTTGCTTGAGGATCGGTCGAAGAAACGCTTTGGAGGCATTCCAGCGCCAGCCGCTGCGCTGATTGACGTCAAAGTAACCGACACCGCGGTTGTCCCCGCCATTGAAGTCATCGGTCGCAGCAATACCTGCCTGCTCTGCTGCCTTGGCAAAGGCATCAAGAATGTCCCAGCGCAGGCGCTGTTTTTCAACGCGCCACTCGCCGCCGTTGCTGTGCAAGGTTCTGAAGCGTGCGGCCTGGCTGTTTTCGCCCTCGGTCATCGCTGCATCGAGGCGATAGTGGTCCTCGTGAGCACGGAAGTCCTTCAGGCAGGTTTCCCAATTCCACTCTTCATCGCCAGTGACGCTTGCCCAGTGATCGTAGTCCTGAGCCTGGCCGCGCATGTAGATCATGCCGTTGATGCTTGAGCTTCCGCCCAGTGTCTTGCCGCGTGGATAGAGCAATTCGCGGCCATTGAGGCCGGCCGATGGCGCCGTTCGGAAACGCCAGTCGGTACGCGGGTTATCGATGCAATACAGATAACCCACGGGGATGTGAATCCACGGATAGTTGTCCGGGCCGCCGGCCTCGAGGAGCAACACCCGATGGTTTGGATCGGCACTGAGCCGGTTGGCCAGCAAGCAGCCGGCCGTGCCGGCGCCGATGACGATGTAGTCGAAAGTTGGCTCACTCATTGGGACGCCTCACTTCTAACGAACGATTCAAAGTCTTTCATATTAATTAGACCGATCGTATATAAAGGGTGAAAAAAAAGAGCCTAAGACCTCAGGCTCATCAAAAAAATATCTGCAAAAACCCGCAACGGCTCGCCGTTGCGCTCAAGCTTGGCGCGCAGAACAGCACCTTCCCAGCCAATCCAGAAAAACGCCGCCAAACGCGCGCTATCCGCATTCGTGGAGATTTCGCCCGCTGCCTTGGCTTCGTCCAGGCAGCGCTCGAACCGGGCCTGCCAGTCCAGAAGGACATCGGTCAGTTGTGCGCGAAAGGCTTCCGGCAACGCTCCCATTTCCTGTCCCAAGTTACCGACGAGGCAACCCCGGCGGAAATCGAATCGCTGCATGCCGTGCTCTGCTTCTTGGCAAAAGGCTTCGATGCGCTTGAGCGGTGTCAGGCTCTCGTCGAGCAGATACCGATCAAGCTTGCGCACGAAATAACGGGCGTACAGCGTGATCAGCTCACTGCCGTACGCTTCCTTGCTCGCGAAGAAATGATAGAAGGAGCCTTTGGGCACGCCGACTGACTTGAGTATTTCGTCAATGCCAGTGGCCGAAAACCCCTTCTCGGTCAAGGCGGCAACCCCGGCACGGCAAAGGGTTTCGCGTGTCTCCCGGAAGTCGCCTGCGGCTTTCGCCGGGCGACCGCGCTTGCGAGGGATAGCAGTAATGTTCGTCATGCGTCGATTAATAGACAGATCGTCTTTATAAATCAACTGATTTCTCACGCTCGCATCCCTCCTGTTGAAACAGCGGCTTTATTTCGCGGTCGGCATCGCAAACTCGGCACCTTTGCCGATGCTTTCCGGCCAGCGCTGCATGATGGATTTTTGCTTGGTGTAAAAGCGTACGCCCTCCTCTCCATAAGCATGCATGTCCCCAAACAGGCTCTTTTTCCAGCCGCCAAAGCCATGCCAGGCCATGGGCACCGGGATCGGCACGTTGATGCCGACCATGCCGACCTGGATGCGACGGCTGAACTCACGTGCCACGTTGCCGTCGCGGGTGAAGCAGGCCACGCCGTTACCGAACTCGTGGTCGTTGACCAACTGCACCGCAGTAGCGAAATCAGGCACGCGCATGCACGCAAGCACCGGGCCGAAGATTTCTTCTTTATAGATGCGCATATCCGGGGTGACATGGTCGAACAGGGTGCCGCCCATCCAAAAGCCTTCCTCGCAGCCTTCGCCAGCGTCCGCGCTATTGAAATTTCGGCCATCGACGAGCAATTGCGCGCCTTCGTTGATGCCTTGCTCGATATATCCGGTAATACGGGCATGGGCAGCCGGGGTGACGATCGGACCCATTTCAGCCGCCAGGTTGCTGCCGTTGAGGACCTTCAGGGCCTTGGTACGCTCCAGCAGTTTTGGCATGACTTTGTCAGCCACGTCGCCGACCAGCACTGCAACCGAGATCGCCATGCAGCGTTCGCCTGCCGAGCCATAACCCGCGCCGATCAGTGCATCAACGACCTGATCGACATCAGCGTCAGGCATGACCACCATATGGTTCTTCGCACCGCCCAGGGCTTGCACGCGCTTGCCGTGGCGAGCACCGGTTTCGTAGATGTAATTGGCGATTGGCGTGGAGCCGACGAAGGACACCGCTTTCACATCCGGGTGGACCAGCAACGCATCCACGGCCTCTTTGTCGCCTTGAACCACGTTGAACACGCCGTCAGGCAAACCAGCCTGCTTCAGCAAATCAGCCATGAACAGACTGGCGCTAGGATCGGTCGGGCTTGGCTTGAGAATGAAGGTGTTGCCCGCCGCGATCGCCACCGGGAACATCCACATCGGTACCATCACCGGAAAGTTAAACGGCGTGATGCCGGCGACGACACCCAAGGGTTGGCGTAGCGTCCAGTTGTCCATGTTGGTGGACACCTGATCGGAGAAGTCGCCCTTGAGCAATTGCGGAATGCCACAAGAGAATTCAACGATGTCGATACCACGGGCCACTTCGCCCTGAGCATCGGTGAAGACCTTGCCATGTTCGGCAGTGATCAGATGCGCCAGTGCGTCTTTGTTCTGGTTCAACAGTTCCAGAAACTTGAACAATACCCGGGCACGGCGGATGGGCGGCGTGTTCGACCAGGCAGGAAAGGCAGCCTGGGCGGAGGCCACTGCGGCGTCTACGTCCTGCGAGGTGCCCAGGCGCACATGGTTACTGACGGCGCCGGTGGCCGGATTGTAAACGGGTTGAGTGCGTACACCGCTGCCGACGACGTGGGCGCCGTGGATGTACTGGGCAATTTCTTTGTTGTCGATAACATGGGTCATGACAGTCTCGCTGCGGTGAATGAAATTAAATTTCACCTCCACAGTAGGCAGCAGTTATCGCCCTGACTACGGCAATAACTTGAATTGATTGTTCGTCGTAGTGAACAATCAATTAGTCGTATTTCCGCAAAATTGGCACTTCAAATACTATCGCCAACCGGTACTGGCCTTACCGATGGCCTCCAAGTGTACCGAGGGGGTGAGTCGAGTCATCCACCGTGGTAACCAGATTTTCGATTAACGGTCTGACGCCTAATGAGGCTTGCAAACTATTGATAGATTGACTGTTTTTACTGCGTACCGATTCGAATGACAGGCTACAAACATTTGCTTACAAAGCAGCAGCTCGCTAAACACCGAGCCTATAGCTACAAGTGATAGGTTGAGCTGCCTGACCTGGCCATGAGATGCACAGCCTCAATGATGCGCATCCACCTACCCACCCTCCCTGCCTTCGGGGCTTATGTTGCCCTCTCTTGCCTTTTTGCGACCGCTTGGTTCACCCATCCCGCTCCCGAGCATGCTTCCTTTGCCCAGATGAATCCGGTGAGGGCTGTGGCAGATCAAGTCGCTCAACCCATTTATACCAGTCGGTTTGCCTCATCCGGGCTGGTGGATTTCGTGCATTCCTCGGCGGTAACCGCCTTGCCGGACGGCAGCCTGATGGCGGTCTGGTTCGCCGGCACTCGCGAGGGTGCGGCCGACGTGCAGGTGCGCTCTGCCCGCTTCGACGCGGCAACCGGCGAATGGGGCGCGGAACAGGTATTGGCGACGCGGGATTCGACCCAACAGGGCACTGGAAAATACATACGCAAATTGGGTAACCCGGTCATTGCGCTCGCACCGGACAACCGCCTCTGGTTGTTCTACGTGTCCGTCTCCATGGGGGGCTGGGCCGGTAGTGCGGTCAACGTGATGGTCTCTGACGACTATGGTCGCCAGTGGTCCGAGCCACGCCAATTGATCACCTCACCCTTTCTGAATATCAGCACCCTGGTACGTTCGGCCCCGGTGTTCCATGCCGACGGATCCATCGGCTTACCGGTCTATCACGAATTTCTGGGCAAGTTTGCCGAGTACCTGTACCTGAGCGCAGACGGTGATGTGATCGACAAATTCCGCATCAGCCACGGCAATAACTCATTGCAACCCACGGTCGTTCCACTGGATGGCCAGCGCGGTATCGCCTTGTTGCGCTATGCCGGCAACACCCACCACCGTGTGCTGGCGACCCGCACTGAAGACGCCGGGCAAACCTGGAGCGAGCCTTATCCGCTCGACCCCTCGAATCCGAATTCTTCGTTGGCGGCCATCGCAACACCCGAACACGGGTTGCTGGTGGCGCTCAATGACTTGCAGGACGGGCGCTTCAAACTGAGTCTTTATGGTACCGACGCAAAAATGGATGATTGGCGCTCGCTGCGGGATCTCGACAAATCACCTGACCCAGAGGGCGATACGTTTTCACCCGAGGCGTACAAGGAAATCATCGGCAGAGAGTTTCGCGGATCCAGTGGTGCACTTCGCCAACCGCTGGAGGCTCAGTTCCTGAACAACCTAGACAGCCGAGTCTGCAAAGACCAGGCCTGCAGTTTCGAATATGAATACCCGTACTTCATCCGAAGTCCCGACGGTATGTATCACCTGGTTTATTCCTGGAACAACACCTTCATCAAGCACGTCACCTTCAACGATGCATGGTTGTCGGAGCGTGCCAAATGATCAATCTGTGGCAAGCCCATATCAGCTTCACCATTATCATCTTCCTGTTGCTGCCTTCGTTTGGTTTAAAGAGGGCCGCGCGGATCGCGCTGTTGGTCGCATTGCTGGCAGCCAGCTTCATACCGCTGGATGGCTTGTCGTTGGCTGCGTACTTACGCAGCCACATTGATGACCTTGCGGTCACGACCTTGGTGTTCATGGCGTGGGGCTGTTTACGCCGACTGAATTTACTGCCGTTTGCGCAGCAAGGTGCAACCGGCGTGTTGATCATCTTTGCCGCGATGGCGCTAGTGCTCTATCCGGCGACGCTGGGATTGAGCTATCTGGACCCTTACCGGTTTGGCTTCAGCCCGCGCCCGATGCTGATCTTCGTCGCACTGCTCACGGCAGGTCTGTTTTACCTGCGCAGTTACCTGGCCGTCGTAATGCTGGCCAGTGCGACCCTGGCTTTCATCGCCGGGATAAAACCTTCGCAAAACTATTGGGATTACCTGGTTGATCCGCTGCTGGGCCTGTATTGCTGCGCGGCACTGCTGATGCTTGCGGTGCGCTGGACGTATGGCTGGCTAAACACGCGGCGTGGCTCAGTGAAAGACTCCGGATCCGTTTGAGATTCAACGACATTTTTATTAGGGGAACAGGGATGGGTTGGCTGCAATCAAGACGTTTGCACTATTGGCTAGGCGCAACAGCGATTGCGTTTGTGCTGTTTGCAGTGCTACGGGTGGTGTTCTTTTTCGGATTCTCCGGTTTTGACGCCAGAGCATTGAGCGACGACCATGCAGTCCTCGAAACCTTGGGCATCGGCTTTCGTTTCGATCTGCGCCTGGCCATCCTGGTCATGTTGCCACTGGCGTTGCTGGCCTGGATTCCGCGTTGGAATCTTGTCAGTAGCCGCCTGCTTCGTCGATTGGCACGTGTGTATGTGTCAGCCGCCATGGGCGCCCTGCTGCTGATCTATATCGTCGATTTTGGCCATTACGCCTACCTGGGCGTAAGGATCAACGCAACCGTGCTGCGCTTCATCGAAGACGCGCAAATTTCCCGTGACATGGTTTGGCAAACCTACCCGGTCATCTGGATTTCACTGGGGTGGCTGGCAACGGTTGCACTGGTGACGCTGGCCCTGGTGCGTCTGGAACGCGTGACACTGGACCGCTCCCGCAAAGCCATCCACCCGCTCTCCGCCACATGGGGTGGCGCGTTGATGGTCGTGCTGGTGCTGCTGGGTATTTTGGGCCGTGTCGAGAACATGAACCTTGAAAACCCTGTGCCATTGCGCTGGAGCGATGCGTTCTTCTCCGGCAATAACCAGGTCGCTGCGTTGGGCCTGAACCCGGTGATTTTCCTTTACGACACGGTCAAGGTCGGCCAGTCGCGCTATGACGAAGCGCAGGTGCGTGAACACTACGCCGTGATTGCCAAGTACCTGGGGGTCGACCAGCCCGACCCGCAAACCCTGAATTTCGTCCGTCATCAATCGCCACAACCCTACAAAGTATCGAGCACACGGCCGCCGAACGTGATGTTTGTGATGCTTGAGTCCCTGGGTACCAGTGCCGTCGGCGCCTATGGCAACCCGATCAATCCGACACCCAATATCGATCGCCTGGCCACGCAGAGCTGGTTCTTCGAGCACTTCTATGTTCCGGTCACCGGGACTGCAAAAACCGTATGGGCCAGCATCAGCGGGGTTCCAGACGTCACTCGACAGGAAACCGCGACGCGTAATCCGCTGATCACCAAGCAGCACACATTGATCAATGCCTTCACCGGTTACGAGAAGATCTACACCATTGGCGGCAACTCCGGTTGGGCCAACATGAACGCCTTGATTCGGCAAAGTATCGACGGGGTTCGTTTGCTCGAAGAGCGGGACTGGCAATCCCCGGTCGTGGATGTCTGGGGGATTTCAGACCTCGACCTGTTCAAGGAAACCGACAAGATCCTGCAGGCACTGCCCAAGGACAAACCGTTCTTTGCCTATGTGCAGACGGCCGGCAACCATCGTCCCTTCACGATTCCCAAGAGCAATGACGGATTCGAGGTCAAGCACCCTACCCTCGCGGAAGTTCAGGCCGCAGGGTCGCGCAGTGTCGAGCAGTACAACGCCGTGCGCTTGCTGGACTTCAACATCGGACGCTTGATGGAAATTGCCAAGGAAGGTGGTTATTACGACAACACCATTTTCGTGCTGTTTGGCGACCACAACACCCGTATCGCCCAGATCCCTTTCCTGGCACCGGCTTATGAGCAACTGGGTCTGGAAAGCAACGCGGTGCCCATGATCATCCACGCACCGGGCCTGCTCGGCACGCGGACCGTCAAGGAAGCCGTCGGTCTGGTGGACTTGTTGCCAACCGTGGCGGGTATGGCCGGTCTTGAGTTTCGCAACAGCGGCCTGGGGCGTGATATCCAGCAGCCTTCGCCCGAGGGTGAACGCGTGGTGCCGTTGGTGCTGCGTGAAGGCACGTTCCCGTTGATTGCGGGCGTCACTCAACACTACATGGTGCAGATGCAGCACGACGGCAGCTCGCCGACGCTGCACGACCTGGCCTCACGGACGCCGCTGGACAACGTGGCCCGGCAAAACCCTGAAGAGTTCACGCGCCTGGTGCAGCTGACCCGCGGCTTGCATGAAACCTCAAGGTTGATGCTGTACCAGAACGTGCGCAAGTGACCGGGATTGCCAGCCCGATTGCGTCGGGGCCGGACTACCGCGCCGGCTCCGACAGCGTGCACGCACCGTTGTCTACTCGCGACCCTCGCCCTGCCCTTCCTTCCAGTCCTCCGGATGGACCTTTAGATAGCTGCTGACGGCGACGCCTAATGTCGGAAAGAACGCAGCTTCGCCAAACCGCTCGAAAAGTCCGAATCGCTTCAACTTGTCTTTGACGGGGTCCTTCATCTCGGCCACGCAGAATGTGATGCCAGCCGCGTTCAAGGTTTCGTCCAGTTCGGCCAGCATGTCGGCGGAAGTCACATCCACGCTGGTGACCGGTTCCGCAGCGACCACCAGCCAACGAACCGGCGTGGGCGATGTCGCCACGGCATCCAGCACTCGGTCATGGAACAGTTCTGCGTTGGCAAAAAACAACGGGGCATCCCAGCGAAACAGCACCAGACCGGGAATAAGATGCGCATCTGGATAACGCGTGATGTCGTGATAGCCCTGGATGCCTTTGGCGCGGCCCAGAACCGCAGAATACGGACGCCAGGCATCCCATAGAAACTCGATCACAGCTATGACGATGGCCAGGCCAATGCCCTCGATGGCGCCGAATACGGCCACACCTGCCGTACAAACGATCGATAACCAGAATTCCCAGCGCTGGATACGATAAATCCGTCGCAGGTCGGCGACTTCGATCAGGCCGATAGCCGATGCGATGACCACCGCCGCCAATGCGCTTGTGGGCAGGTTCTTCAGCAAATCCGGGGCAAACAAAAGCAATAAAGCAACAGCCAGCGCTCCCACCACGCCGGTGAGTTGGGTTCGGGCGCCCGCGGCCTCGGCCACGGGCGTCCGTGACGAACTGCTGCTGATGGGAAAGCCCTGGAACAAACCGCCGGCAAGGTTGGCGACGCCGAGTCCTACCATCTCCTGGTTGGGGTCGACATAGGTCTGGGTCCGCGCCGCATAGACACGCGAGAGCACACTGGTGTCGGCGAACGAGACCAGCGCAACGGCGCAACCCCCGATCAGCACAGGAACGATATCGGCGCTGCTGATCCAGGGGATGGCAAACGCAGGCAAGCCTTGGGGCAGAGAACCGAGGACCGCCACATCGTGGGCTGCAAGGTCCAGCACGCCAACGGCGACGGTGGCTCCTGCCACGGCGATCAGAATCCCGGGCACGCGTTTTTTGTCCTTGAGCAACAAGATGACCGCCACGGTGGCCGCGCCGATCATGAAGGTGGTCCAGTTGGTTTTTCCATCCATCACCGAGGTGGCAATGGCCCACAGGTTGCGCAACGGTCCGTCGGTTTCGATCGAAAAGCCGAAAAACTTGGGTAGTTGACTGATCAACACCGTCAGTGCAATGCCGTTCATGTAGCCATAACGGATCGGTTTGGAAAGCAACTCGGTGACGAAACCCAGCCGCGCTATGCCGGCCAGGATGCACACCGTCCCCGAAACGATCGCCATCATGCCGGCAAGGGCAATCGCGCGATGCGGGTCGCCGCCGGACAGCGGCAGAACGACAGCGAGAATGACGGCTGCCAATGAGGAATCCGGCCCCAGCACCAGGATTCGGCTGGGGCCGAATAACGCATAAGCGAGCAATGGAACAATGGTCGCGTAAAGGCCATAAATGCCGGGCACCCCCGATGCCACCGCGTAGGCGATGCCGACGGGCACCAGCATGGTGGTGAGCACGAGTCCGGCCACAATGTCGTGCTGCAACCATGCCATCTTATAGCGGCCCAACGTCCGCAGCCCCGGCATCCAACGGCTCCAGCTGGTTAGATCGCCAGTATGCCTGCGCGTAATCCGACCCGGTTCAGGAACGGGGGGCGGAGCATCCGAATCGCTCATGGGACTTTAGCCCTCAGGGGTAACAAGCAGAGTAGTTATCAAACGTCGCAAATTCATAAATTCTCGCCGGTCACACGATCTTTTTTTCCTTAATCTCCGTAGATGATGCCAATGTGCCTTCATTGCAGCTTACGCTGACCTCTCGATCGCCCATCGACTAGCTGACTCAGGAATTATGGACTATGGAAAACTGGAAAATCAGGACTCACCTGCTTGTGCTCACCAGCACTTTGCTCCTGGGTTTGTTGTGTGTCGGCGGGCTTGGACTCTTGGGAATGCAATCCGCTGTACACAATCTGGAGACCGTGTACCTCGATCGAGTCGTGCCGCTGCGGGACTTGAAAAAAATCGCTGACCTGTACGCCGTGGACATCGTCGATGCCACCCACAAGGCACGCAATGGCAACTTCACCAGCGCTGAATCATTGAGCCGGATAGAGCAAGCGCAGCGGGAAATCGATCACACGTGGCAAGCGTACCAATCGACAACACTGATCCCCGCAGAAACCCGGTTGATCGCGCAAATCAACCCGCTGATGGAAGCCACCCGCGGGCCCTTGCAAAACCTGCAGGGCATGCTGCGCCAGAACGACAACGCCGGTCTCGCACGTTTCGCGACAGACCAGCTGTATCCACTGATCGATCCCTTGTCAGCCAAGTTTTCCGAGTTGATCGAGGTTCAACTGGTTGAGGCCAAGTCCCAGTTCGAGCAGAACCAGATCGCCTATACCTCCAGTCTCCAGCTCAGCCTGTTGATTCTGGCATTGGCGTTGATCGCGGGCGTGGCCTACACGTTTTTGTTCACCCGACTGTTGAGTCGCCAGCTCGGTGCCGAACCGGCAGAACTTGCCGCCATCAGTTCGAACATCGCCCAAGGGAAACTGGCCGCTACACAGTTTGATCAACAGCAGTCGACGGGCGTGCTGCACTCCGTCCAGGCGATGCGCCACAGCCTGAGCGACATGATCGGCAAGATCAGCCAGGCCTCCGAGCAGATCGAGAGTGCCGCGCTGCAATTGTCTGCGTCCTCCGAACAAGGATTGAGCAGCGCCGCCATGCAAAGCGAGACAGCCTCTTCCATGGCGGCCACGGTAGAAGAGCTTTCCGTCAGCATCACTCACATCGCCGACAATGCTCGACAGGCCCAGAGCACCGCGCAGAAAGCGGGCGAAATCACCAGCGAAGGCATGGAGGTCATGCAAGCATCCATCCAGGAAATGAGCCAGATTGCCGATCTGGTTGCACAAAGCTCATCGGACATCGATCAACTGGCGATTCAGTCTAACGACATCAGCCTGATTGTCGGTGTGATTCGGGGCATCGCCGAACAGACCAATCTCCTGGCCCTCAATGCCGCCATCGAAGCGGCACGCGCGGGGGAGCAAGGTCGCGGCTTCGCCGTGGTCGCCGATGAAGTGCGCAGCCTGGCCGCCCGCACCGCCCAATCCACCACGGAAATCGTGGCCTTGGTCAATGCCATACAAAGCGGCATGGTCAAAGCAAAAGACAGCATGGCCGCCGGCTGTGAGCGCGTGACCCATGGCCAGCAACTGGTCGAAAGCGCGGGCCTTTCCATGGGCAGGATCAAGGGAGCACTGGACGAATCCCTGGCAGCCGTCAGTTTCATTTCGTTGTCGCTCCAGGAACAACGCGCCGCCAGTGAACAGGTCGCCAGCAACGTCGAAAGAGTGGCGCAAAGCGTGGAAGAGAACGCCACAGCCCAAGGCGGGATCGTTAGCACAACCCAGAAACTCAAGGCAATGTCCGACGGACTGGGCGTAATTCTGCAGCGGTTCAGTTTCTAGCCCCCCGACGCTATCGTTGAGCTGTCCTCGCATTGGCGAATCACCTCAACTACCTGCTGACTGAGCAGGGTCCGTCACATCGTCGAGCTACTGATCCAGCCGCAGATTCGCTACTATGTTTGTCCGTTTCCTTTACCGTCAGCTTTCCTCACTTTGGAGTCCGAATGCCTAGTCAAAAGGACATCGCCACCGAAAACGGCGCACCGATGATCCCTGAACAGCGCCGTGAATTGATGCTGCGACAGTTGCGCAAGCATCAGGTGCTGAGCGTTCATCAATTGATGGAAATGTTCGACTGTTCGCACATGACCATTCGCCGCGACATCGCGTTGCTGGAGCAGGAAGGTCGTGCTTACTCGGTAACGGGTGGGGTGCGGATCGCCAGCCAGCTCCATAGTGAGCCCAGCCATCAGTTCAAGGCGGTGGTCGAGTTGCCACAGAAGCAGGCCATGGCCAGGCTCGCCGCCGGGTTACTGCATGCCGATATGACGATTTACCTGGATGCGGGAACCAGCACACTGGAAATCGTCCCCCACATCAAGGCGCTTTCCGGCATGACCGTGGTGACTAACGACTTCGGTATTGTCCAGGCACTGATCGACGCACCCCATGTCACGGTGATTCATACCGGCGGGCAGCTGGATCACTCGAATCAATCGTGCGTGGGCAGCCTGGCGGTTGCCACCTTGCGTCAAGTCGTTACTGATATCGCCTTCATATCGACCAGTTCCTGGGATTTGCGCCGAGGCCTGACCACGCCTTCGGCGCTGAAGGTGGAGGTCAAACAAGCCGCGATGCAATCGGCCTCGCAAGCGGTGCTGGTGGCCAGCAGTTCGAAATACGGCACATTCAGTATGTACAGGATCGCCGGGCTCGAGCAGTTCGACATCATCCTCAGCGATGACGCGTTGGCCCCTGCCGCAGCCGATGGCATCCGCAAGCAGGGTGTCGAATTGTTGCTGCCGTCGAACAATATTCCGGCTTGAAACAACGGGCTCCCGCATCCGGCAGAGCCCGTCTCCCCTCCTGTGCTGCGCTTAGCGCGCCTTCCAGTCCCGCAACCACTGCAAGCCGGCAGACGTGTTGCCTCGCGGCCGATATTCGCACCCTACCCAACCGTCATAACCCAACTGGTCGATCAGCTCGAACAGATAGGGATAGTTGATTTCTCCCAGGTTCGGTTCATGCCGGTCAGGCACGCCGGCGATCTGGATATGGCCGATTCCGTCGAAGTCCCGACGCAGTTTAGTGGCCAGGTCACCTTCGACGATTTGGCAGTGGTAGCAGTCGAACTGAACCTTCAGGTTACTGGCGCCCACTTCCTTGCAGATGGCCTGAGCCTGATCCTGTCGATTGAGGAAAAAGCCCGGCATGTCCCGTGTATTGATCGGCTCGAGCAATACTGTGACGCCTACCTTGGCCGCCTGTGCAGTGGCGTAGGCAAGGTTGTCCAGGTAAACACCTTGATGCCGCACCCGGTCATCCTCGGAGGGCAGCAGGCCGGCCATGACATGGATGCGTGAATTGCCCAGCACGCCGGCGTATTCCAGTGCGCGATCAAAACCGCTACGAAATTCACTCTCCCGACCGGGCAACGACACTATCCCCCGCTCGCCCGCCGCCCAATCACCGGGCGGTGCATTGAACAGTGCCTGTACCAGGCCATTGTCACTCAAGCGTTGCTTGAGTTCTTGAGTGCTGTAGTCGTAGGGAAACAGGTACTCCACCGCTTCGAAACCATCGGCAGCTGCGGCGGCGAAACGATCCAGAAACTGATGCTCCGGGTAGAGCATGCTTAGATTGGCAGCAAAACGAGGCATGGTAGCTCCTATAGATGGCGTTATTGCAGTAGCACGGCTTGCCGTAATGCCTGTCAGTTAAGAGAATTTGAGGAGCGAGCTTGCTCCGGGCGGCGTTCCGACGATGGACTCAAGAGCGCCGTGTTTAGCCAGTAAACACGCGTTTTCGTTAAAGACCATCGCGAGCAATCGGGCGTCGACCGGCTGCTCCTACAGTGCATCACCTTCGCTTAACTGATCGGCATCACGGCTTGCCGGCGATGGCGTCCTTGGGATCGCCATCGCCAGCAAGCTCGGCTCCTACAGGTCGACAGTTCGTTAGACAAAGGGCCAGATCAACAGGGTAATACAGAAACCCAGGGTGCCGAGCAAGGTGGTCAATACCGTCCAGGTGCGCAAGCCGTCGGCCACATTCAGCCCGGCCAGTTTGGTGAAAATCCAGTAACCGGCATCATTGATATGGGACATGGCCAACCCGCCGCCACCCATCGCCAGGCACAGCAGGGCCATGTGGTTCGGAGTGAGACTGAGGGTCGCAATCAGCGGGCTGATGATGCCGGCAGTGGTCACCAGCGCCACCGTGGTCGAGCCCTGCACCGCGCGCAAGAGCATGGTCAGCAGAAAGCCCAGCGCCAGCACCGGCAGACCGGTGGTGCGCAACATATCGGAGACCACGGCACCGATTCCGGTATCCACCAGCACCTTGCCGAACACACCGCCGGCACCGGCAATCAGAATCACCATCGCCACACCGGGCAAGGCCGAACCGATGACATCTGACACCTGAGTGCGGCTCCAGCCCCGACGTGAACCCAGCAACCAGGCACACAGCAAGGTGTCGATCAGCAACGCCACCAGCGGAGCGCCGAGCACGGTCATGATGCCGCGCAGGGTCGATTCAGCAGGCAGCAATGAGGTGGACAGTGTTCCCAACAGAATCAGAATGATGGGTAGCAGGATCAGGCTGACGATCAGACCAAAACCCGGCGGTGGTGCCGGCGGCAATTTGGAAACGATGCTGCTGGTGGATTCTTCCAGGCCCATGTGCGACACAGCGACAGCCGCCTGTTCAGAGCTTTTGTCGTTGCCATTGGACCAGGCGGCCAGATCTTCGTTGGTGACATGCGGGCCATAGACCTCGGCACGAATATCGTCGGTCATCGGGTACACGCGACGGGTCATGCGCCCGGCCACGCGGTAACCGACATAGCAAAGGAACGCGGTCATCGGCAGCCCGAACATCAGCACGCGGCCCAGATCTGCGCCCAATTGGCTGGCAGCGGCCACTGCGCCCGGGTGTGGCGGCAGAAAGGCGTGAACGGTCAACAACGCCGCGCACATCGGCAGCGCGAACACCAACAGCGGCTTACGCGCACTGCGGGCAACGCCATAGGCCAGCGGCATGAGGATGATCACACCGACCTCGAAGAACACCGGCACCCCGACCATGAAGCCGGCAATCGTCAACGCCAGGGGAGTACGCCGGTTGCCGAAACGGGAAATCAGTGTCTTGGCCAGCGCCTCGGCACCACCGGAGAGTTCGATGATCCGCCCGATCATCGCGCCCAAGGCAATGATGATCGCGATATGGCCCAAGGTCTTGCCCATGCCTCCTTCGATGGTAGCGACCAGATCGGCCGGTTTTACCCCGGCCACCAGCGCCACCAGAATACTCACCAGCATCAAGGCCACGAAGGGCTGGAACTTGTACTTGAGCACCAGAAACAACAACAGAGCGATCCCTAACCCCGCTGTAACCAAAAGGATTAACGGGCTCATTTCAGAAGCCCTCCGTGCCGGGAGAGCGAAAGGGTTGTTCTAAAAATGCCGCAGTGAAAGTGAGTCATACCTGGATGTCCTCTTGTTATTGTATTTTTCAGGCAAGCCGGGGTCGTTGGGAGTCGCTGCGCGTCTCCCAAACAAGGCCTGCGTTTTCGATCTATCGAGTTCTGTCGTGCTGAACCAGCGCTCTACCAGTGCGCGCCAAAGGTCTCTCGCAGCTCGTCCAGCGCTGCCTGGTCGAGCGGTTCGGGCTTGGGATTGCTCATCAGCCACAGCCGCGCAGTTTCCTCGAGTTCTTCCAGAGCGTAGCTGGCCCTGGATACCGAACTCTCCCAGACCACCGGGCCCAGCCGTTCGAGCATTACGCCGCGAACGCTGTTGGCCAGTTGGGCGACTTGCTCGGCCACCTTCGGCGAGCCGGGGCGCTGGTAGCCAATCAACGGGATATGCCCGACTTTCATGACTTGATACGGCGTCAGTGGAGGCAGAATATCGTCCGCCTGCCAGACACCGGCGAGCGTCAACGCCACCAGATGGGTGGAGTGGGTATGTACCACGCCACCAACGCTCGGGTTGCGGTCGTAGACCTGGCGATGCAGCGCCAGGGTCTTTGAAGGTTTGTCACCGGACACCCATTCACCGGCCAGATTGACCTTGGCGATGGTCGCCGGATCGAGGCGCCCGAGGCAGACGTCAGTCGGGGTGATCAACCAGCCGTCGTCCAGGCGCGCGCTGATATTGCCGGCGCTGCCGACGGTGTAACCGCGCTGGTAGAGGCTGCGGCCCACCTCACAGATTTCTTCGCGCAGGGCGTTTTCGTTACTCACTGCGCGCCTCCGGCCTGGGCAAGTTGATTCAAGGCCTTGGTGAAGAAGTCCGGGCCACCGAAGTTGCCCGACTTGAGTGCCAGCGCCAAAGGCTCGTCAGTGCTGCTGACGGTCGCCGGCACACCCGGATCGATCTGCGCGCCGATCTGCAGCAGTTGTACGCCCAGCGCCTGAACCACAGCGCCCGACGTTTCACCGCCGGCGATCACGAAGCGGCGCACACCGCTCTGGCGCAGACCTTGTGCAATTTCGCCAAGGGCGTTTTCCACCAGGCTGCCAGCTTGCTCCACACCCAGTTGCTGTTGCACCGACTTGACCTCTTCCGGTGAGCTGGTGGCGTAGATCAATACGGTTTCTTCGTTATCACGGGCGAAGGTCAAGGCTTGCGCCACCACCGGTTCACCCGCAGCCAAGGCCAACGGATCAATCCGAAAGGCTGGCCGACTGGCTTCAAGCCAGGCCGCCACTTGCCCATTGGTGGCGATCGAAGCACTACCGGCCAACACCACTTCTCCACCGAACACTGCCGGGAGTTTCGAGGCATCGAGGTCGCGCAACTTGCCGGCACGACGGAAATTCTCCGGCAAGCCCAATGCCAGCCCCGAACCACCCGTCAACAATGGAAGATCGGCGCAAGCGGCACCGAGGGTATACAGATCGCTGTCAGACAAGGCATCGGCGATTGCCATGCCGACACCTTGAGCCTTCAACTCTGCGATTCGCGCACGTACCGGCTCGATACCGCGGGCAATGGTGTCGTAGCGCAACAGGCCGACATTCAGGCGGGTCTGCGATTGAAGCACCCGAACCAGATTGGCATCGTCCATCGGCGTCAGCGGGTGATGCTGCATACCCGACTCGCTGAGCAGTTGATCCTGCACAAACAAGTGGCCGCGAAAGATCGTCCGGCCATTCTCCGGGAATGCCGGGCAGGCCAGGGTGAAGTCGCTACTCAATGCGCCCAGCAGTGCTTCGCTGACCTGGCCGATATTGCCGGCCGCGGTGGAGTCGAACGTCGAGCAGTACTTGAAGAAGATCTGCTCGCAGCCTTGTTCGCGCAACCATTCCAGCGCAGCGAGAGACTGTTCGACCGCTTCGGCAACCGGCGTGGTACGCGACTTCAGGGCGATGACGATCGCATCGGCGTCAAGCCCGGCAGCAACTTCCGAGCTCGGGATACCGATGCTTTGCACGGTACGCATACCGCCGCGCACCAGCATGTTGGCAAGGTCCGTGGCACCCGTGAAATCGTCGGCGATGCAGCCCAACAGCGGGCGTGCGGTGGAGGTAGTCATGGTGTGTTCCTCAAACGGACTCAGGCTTGGCAGTCGGCAATTCGATGCCCGGGAAAATCTTGATCACCGCCGAATCATCCTCACGACCGAAACCTGCACTGGAAGCCTGCATGAACATCTGGTGAGCGGTGGCCGACAGCGGCAGCGGGAATTTGCTGGCCCGGGCGGTATCCAGCACCAGTCCCAGGTCCTTGACGAAAATATCCACCGCGGACAACGGCGTGTAGTCAGCCTTGAGAATGTGCGGTACGCGGTTTTCGAACATCCAGGAATTACCGGCGCTATGGGTAATCACCTCATACAGCGCATCGGCATCGACCCCTTCACGCAGGCCCAGCGCCATGGCTTCGGCAGAGGCGGCAATATGTACCCCGGCGAGCAGCTGGTTGATGATTTTGACCTTCGAACCCAGGCCATGGACGTCACCCAGGCGATAAACCTTGCCGGCCATGCCCGCCAGGATCGACTCAGCCTTGGCATAGGCGTCGGCTGGACCCGAGGTCATCATGGTCATCTCGCCAGCGGCAGCTTTGGCGGCGCCCCCGGAAATCGGTGCATCCAGATACAGCAGGCCCAACGCGGCCAGGCGCTGGCCCAGTTCCACGGCATAGGTCGGGGCCACGGTGGCGCAGCCGATCACCAGGCTACCCGGCCGTAGCGAGGCCACGGCACCACCCTCACCAAACAATACGGTTTCGGTCTGCTCGGCGTTGACCACGACGGTAATGATCACGTCACACTCAGCGGCCATGTGCGATGGCGAAGGGCAAGCTACACCGCCCTCCCCGGCGAACTGTTCTGTTACGGCAGCGCGCACATCACAGGCATGCACATTGAAACCGCTGCGCAGCAACGAGCGGGCAATGCCCAGTCCCATCGCGCCCAGACCGACAACACCGACATTCTTGTTATTCATGGCGTACTCCAGAGGAAAGCTGCGACTGCTTCCACGCCTGTAAGGCGCAGACGGCGGGCGCGTTGGATAGGGGCGCGGCAGTCAGGATCAGCACCGAGCGGATAAACCAGCTGAGGAGCGCTGTCGTTCAGCACGTGAGTCGAGATCTCATCGAACATCAAGGCAGTCCTGCTTTTATCTTGTTAGCAAGTTGTCATACCGGCTGCACAGATCATCCCCCAATGAGCGGATTATGTGAAGTATTTTTTCTATATAACATTTTTTAACACTGCGGCCGATCACAGCATTCAAATGTCGCTGGTCTCCTGCTACGTGATCCATGCCTGAGGCTGGCGCGAAATGTACAGGTCGAAGGCGCTCCGGCGGTGCTCCGGGCTTTTGTCTGATGGCGTCCGGCCCGGGAGAAACCCAAGCAGGTCATGTGTGTGGAAAACGTATAGACAGTGCGCCGGCCCCCAACACCTGAAGCCGGGGCCAGCTAATTCAATCCTCTGCCGGCCTTCTGAACACCAGCAACTTCCCGGTCGCGCGTTGCACCACTTTGTCATTCTGATTGAGCGTTTCCATGAACAGCGTCACCACGCCCCGATCCGGTTTGGAGGCAGACGGATCGATGGCCTGCACCGTGCTGAACAGGCGCAACACGTCATCCGGATAGGTCGGCGTTGGCCAACTCAGCTCGATGCTCAGGCCAATGATGCCGTCCGCCAAGGGCACGCTGGCCACCAGCAGTTTCATGGTCAGGGCCGCGGTGTTCCAGCCGCTGGCAGCCAGGCCGCCGAACAGACTCAACTTGGCCTCTTCGGCGCTCAGGTGGAAGGGTTGCGGATCGTATTCGCGAGCAAACGCCAGCATCGCTTCCCGGTGGACGCGAACAGGGTCGCTTTCAAATTCCTGACCCAGGCTCAGGTCATCGAGATAGAGTTTTTCCCAGGAATGCAGGGTCATGATTCATTCCTCCGCAGTGCATTACGAGTAGCCGATGTCGCTGAGGTCGATGGCCACCAGCAAGGCGTCCTTGTCCGCCTGGCCGTCAGCCTTGCGGCGATAGGCACGCCGCTTGCCGGGCATGCGCAAGCCATCGGCTTCAACATAGCCATGCACGTACTGGGCGGCAGACAGGCCACCGCTGACGTCCACGTTGTAGTCGTGTCGACACAGTAGAAAGTCGTCACCGAAGTAGAAATCCTGCACCGCGCAGTGCGTGGCGATGCTCTCGGGAAAGGTCACTCGCAAGCGTCGCCAGCGTTGTGAACCCTCTTGCCAGGGCTCGACTTCCTCGGTCACGACACCCGGCCAGGTGAACTGGAAAGGCATGGTCAGGTAGGACCAGAGTGCGTAACCGTTGAAGTACGCACGATGCAGGGGATCCCATGGACTGTTTTCCCCATGGTCGAGGAAGGATTCCCTCGGCGTTGCTCGCTCGGCAATCACCTTGCCGGCGGTATTTTCGATGGCAATTCGATCCGGGGTGTAGGCGGTGAATTGATCGGCTCCGCCAAAGGGCGTCACCGAAGCCCGTTGTTCATGCAGCCACACGGTCATCTGCCGTGGCGCGCTGTCCTGGGTCAGCCCTTTCATTGCCCAGAGCGAGCCACCGGTCACGATTGTCGCGCGTACCTGATTGAAACTGTTCCAGCGTTCCAGCCCACCGTGGGCGATCAGTACCTGGTCCAGCAGTTCATGACACGGTGCACTCATGGTGGCGGCCCTCCACTTTCCGGATGCCGATCCTGTACCCATTGCCAGAATAATTGGTACCCGACCGCCAGCACTACCGGGCCGATGAACAGGCCGAGAATCCCGCCAGTGACCATGCCGCCAAGGGCGCCGATCAGTATCACCGGCATCGGCACATCGACACCGCGCCCCAGCAGCAACGGCTTGAGTACGTTATCCACCAGGCCGGCAACGAAGACATAGACAGCAAACACGATTGTCGCCGTGCTGGCACCTTCCGTGGCGAACACAAAGGCAATCACGGGGAGCGTAATCAACGTCGCCGGCAACTGCATGATTCCGAGCAGCAGCACCCCCAGTGCCAGCAACCCGGCACCGGGAACACCCTTGACCACGAAACCCAGGCCTACCAGCAGCATCTGGATGAAGGCGATGCCGACCACCCCCAGTGCAACCGCACGAATCGTTGCGGTGCACAGCCCGGCGATTTTCGCCCCCTTTTCCGGGCCGCTGATGCGGGAGGCTATCTGAACCGAGCTGCGGTAACCGTTTTCACCATAGGCCATGAAGATCCCGGCGATGATCAAGGCGAAAATGAACATCAGGAAACCCATGCCGACACCGGCGAGTTTGCTCAACAGGTTCAGGCTGACGTCTTTGATCTGCGGAATGTACTTCTCTGTCAGGCCCGGAAGATCGGTGGAAGCCTGTAGCCAAAGGGCCGACAGAGGCTTGCCCACCAATGGCCATTCGGCGACTGAATCGGCGGGCGGCGGAATGTGGAAGCCACCGTTCTTGATCACGCTGATGGCATGCTCGACCGAGTCGGCAATCGAGGTGCCCATCAGATAGATCGGTACCATCAGGATCAGGATGGCGACCAGTATGATCAGCGTCGCAATGCGCCCTTCCTTTTGCCCCAGCGGTCCTTTGAGTCGCTCTTGCAACGGATAAAGGGTGATCGCCAGGATCAGCGACCACAGCATCAGGTCGCGGAACGGGCTGAAGATCTCGAAGCAGAACAGCACCAGAACGGCGATCAACCCGGCCCGGATAAAAACATCGAGCAGCGTGCGCGTCAGCGTTTTTTCGGATAAGGACGTGGGCTCCATGGATGCCTCCCTGATCACTGCAACGGTACGGGATCGGTTAGCCCAGCATAGTCGTTCGGCGGAAAACGCGAGGATTCAACGCAGTTTCAATGGATCAACCAATCCGGCGGCAATGGCCATGCCGACCAGGTCCGGCAGGGTATTGGCCTGCATGCGTTTCATCACGCGTGAGCGGTAGAGGTCGACGGTTTTTGCGCTGACGCCCAGTTGTTCGGCGATTTCCCGGGTGGTGTAACCCTGCACCAGCGGCAGCAAGACGTCACGTTCCCGTGGGGTCAGCGTGAGCAAGCGAGCCTGCAACGCTTCATGCCCTTGATTGCCCGAACGGTGGGTCGCGCAGTTGCTGAGAGCCTGTTGCACGCTGTCCAGCAGCAATTGCTCGTTATAAGGCTTTTCAATGAAGTCGTGAGCACCGGCCTTGAATGCACGCACCACGATCGGCACATCGGCGTGACCGCTGACGAAGATGATCGGCAGATTCAGTTCGCGCACACGCATTTCTTCCTGCACGTTCAAGCCGCCCATGCCAGGCATACGCACATCCAGTAGCACACAGGCCGCCAGACTGGCATCGCAGGCATTGAGGAACTCGACGCCACTGGTGAACGGCAACGCCTTGAGGCCGACCGACTCGAGTAACCAGACTGTTGAATCGAGCATGCCTTGATCGTCATCGACCACATACACCACGTGCTCCGTCACACCCGCCATTGCATTATTCCTGTTGTTGTTTTGTTGGGCCGGCAAGCGGCAAGCGACAGCACATCAGCAGCCCGACCGGTTGGCGGCGGGCCTGCAATTCGCCGCCGAAACCTTCGATGATGCTGCGGCTCATGGACAACCCGAGCCCCAGGCCATCGGCCTTGCTGGTATAGAACGGGGTAAAGATCTGCTCCAGTTCCGGCTCGCTCACGCCGGGGCCCTGGTCTTGCACATTGATGTCCAGGGTGGCAGCATTGCCCTGCCCCGCAGTCATCACGATCAGCGAAGGCTGGCCGGGATGTTGTTCGCGATTGGCATCGATGGCGTTGCGCAACAGATTGAGCAGGACCTGCTCCAGCAGCACCCGGTCGGCATAAACGGGCGGCAGATTATCCGGCAGTCGATCCTCGATTGTCACTTGGCAATTGCTTGCCTCCCAGGCGCACAAACGCACGGCTTCGCGGGCGACATCGGTGACATTCAGTGCCTGCATGCGGCGCTGGCCTTTGCGCAGAAACGCGCGCAAACGGCGGATCACTTCCGAGGCGTGTGTGGCGTGGTGGGTGATGCGCTCCAGGCCTTGCGCCACCCGGGCGGCGGCTTGCGGATTGGAATCCACGGTCTGCAAATAGCGCTGGCTGGCATTGGCGTAATTGACCACCGCGGCCAGTGGCTGATTGATTTCGTGGGCGATGCCCGAGGCCAGTTCACCTAGGGTGACCAGGCGCGCAGTGTGCGCCAGTTCATCCTGATGGCGACGCTGTTGCACTTCGCGCAGCTCACGTTCGGTCATGTCCCGCGCCACGAGGGAATAGTAGCGCTCGCCGCCAGCCGAACGGTGCGCCAACAGCACCAACGACACCGGCACCGACGCGCCACCGCCCGGCGGTTGCAAGCGCGCATCGGTGCTCCAGACGCCGTCACGTTCGGCGCCGCTCCAGCCGTCACGCTGCAGACGCGTCAAGTCAGCGCTGGCGAACAGTTCCGCCAGGGTCGGCATCGGCTGTTGCTCGCCGATTCCGAGGATGCGTCGTGCCGCCGGGTTGAGGTAAGTGACTTGCCCCTCGGGGTCGATAAACAGCACCGGGTCGATGTTGGCCTCGACGACTTCGGCCAGGCGCCGCTTGTTCTCTTCGGCCTGCACCCGGGCGGTGATGTCCCGGGAGACGCTGACCACCTCGACCACCGTGCCGGTGTAGGTTTCACGAATCGCCCGGCTGGCGGTCTCGAACCACAGGTAATGCCCGTCCCGATGACGAATGCGATACGTCATCGTGTGATAACCGTCCTGCTCCAGCGCATCGCGGGCCCGCTGCACCAGGCTGGCCAGGTCCTGACCATGGAACAGACCCTGGGCCATTTGCCCGCGCAATTCTTCCGGCCAGTAACCGAGCAATGTCCACGAGGCGGGCGAAGCATCGAGAAAACGGCCGTCCGGTGTGTGCCGGGAAATCAGGTCGGTGGTGTTCTCGATGATCAACCGGTACAGCCGCCGCGCCTGGGTCGCTTCGCGTTCGGCCAGCACCTGCACGGTGGCGTCGCGGCAACGGGCAAGCACGCGGTTGTCCTGGGGATCGGGAATGAACGTCCAGATCAGGATCTGCGCTTCGAACTGGGCTTCAACCCCTTCAATGGCGCGTTGCTGGTCCAGACAGGCGCGCACTAGCACCCGATGATTGACCGGCAGAAATCCCAGCACGTCGGTCAGCGGCTTTTCCGCCAGCAGCGCCAGCAACGCCGCATTGAATTCCTGCGGCCTGCCCTGCGCGTCGAGCAACAGGCTCGGCTGCGGATCGTGGCCCAACAGCGGCGAACCGCGCAGCATGCCGTTGACGCTGCTGAGCAAAGTCGTCAGCAGATCCTGCACCCAACCCAGCCAATCGAAACTCACGCCCTCGCACACTTCCACCAGCAACAGGCCCGCCTGCCCAGGCGTCAACGCCAGATCAAACACCTGACCATGGCTGATCGCGGCGCGGCGCAGTCGACCGGCCAGCCAGCAATCCAGTTGCCGTACTTGCGCCAGATCGAGGCGCCCCGCTTCCAGCAGCCGCTCGAACAACAACTGGTCGCTGGCCTGCGACGGGTCGCCCTGGCCCGGTGGAAAATGCTGGGCGGCGCCTTCGTGGCTGTAGATCCGCGCCTGGGGTTGCCAGCTCAGGTAAACCGCGCGACGCACCTCGGGGCAATCCTGCAAGGCCCGACACAACGCATCGGCCCGGGCAGCCAGAGAAACGCCTTCGCGCTGCAGGCGCAACCAGCTGTGCAATCGAACGGGAGTCAGGGTCATCACGGGTCCGCTTCGTTAGGGAAACCAAGGATATACCGGCCTTGGCGATATGACTGCAGTCATTTAGATCAACAAGAATTCAATATAGTATATATCCTATACGCTATAGGTTGTACTTCCATATTGATGGAAGATTGTTATATAAAGCAGACCGGACATAAAGGTGACCTCAGCGGCTACGCTGAAAGTCCACCGATAGAGCTAACAATCAGCCACCGAGTACCCGCACATGTCGATCTATGAACAAGGGCTAGGCCCTTCGGCTGTCAATCACATCGCCCTGTCTCCGCTCAGCTTTCTCGAGCGCACGGCCAACGTTTACCCCGACTACCCCGCGGTCATCCACGGCTCCATTCGCCGTACCTGGGCGCAGACCTACACCCGTTGCCGACGCCTGGCCTCGGCACTGGCCGGTCGCGGTATCGGCAAGAACGACACCGTGGCGGTGATGCTGCCCAACATCCCCGAAATGCTCGAAGTGCATTTTGGCGTACCGATGATCGGCGCCGTGCTCAACCCGCTCAACGTGCGCCTGGATGCCGAAGCCATTGCCTTCATGCTGCAGCATGGCGAGGCCAAGGTGCTGATCACCGACCGTGAGTTCCATAACGTGATTCACGCCGCCATCGGCATGCTGGATCACCCGCCGCTGGTCATCGACGTCAACGACCCGGAATACGGCGAAGGCCAGGCCGTCAGCGACCTGGACTATGAAGCCCTGCTGGCCGAAGGCGATCCGGCGTTCGCCTGGCAATGGCCGGTCAACGAGTGGCAAGCCATCTCGCTGAACTACACCTCCGGCACCACCGGCAATCCCAAAGGCGTGGTCTATCACCACCGCGGCGCTTACCTGAACGCCTTGGGCAACCAGATGACCTGGGCCATGGGCAATCACCCGGTGTACCTCTGGACCCTGCCGATGTTCCATTGCAACGGCTGGTGCTACCCGTGGACCATCACCGCGCTGGCCGGTGTGCACGTGTTCCTGCGCCGCGTCGATCCGCAGAAAATCCTCACGCTGATCCGCGAACACCAGGTCACCCACCTGTGTGGCGCGCCGATTGTGCTCAATGCGCTGGTCAACATGCCGGAATCGGCGAAGGCGGCCATCGATCACCCGGTCGACGCCATGGTCGCCGGTGCTGCACCGCCGGCCAAAGTCATTGGCGCCGTGGAAGAAATGGGCATCAAGGTCACCCACGTCTACGGCCTGACCGAAACCTATGGCCCGGTGACCCTTTGCGCCTGGCATGCCGAATGGGATGAGCTGCCACTGGAAGAACGGGCGCAGATCAAGTCCCGCCAGGGTGTGCGCTACCCGACGCTCGAAGGCGTGATGGTCGGCGATTCGAAGACCCTGGAGCCAACCCCGCGCGATGGCCAGACCATCGGTGAAGTGTTCATGCGCGGCAACACCGTGATGAAGGGCTACCTGAAAAACCCGACGGCCACCGCCGAAGCGTTCGAGGGCGGCTGGTTCCATACCGGCGACCTGGCGGTGTGTCATCCCGACGGTTATGTCGAGATCAAGGACCGCCTCAAAGACATCATCATTTCCGGTGGCGAGAACATTTCCACCATCGAACTCGAAGGCGTGCTGTATCGCCATCCGGGCGTGATGGAAGCCGCCGTGGTCGCCCGTCCCGATGAAAAATGGGGCGAAACGCCCTGCGCCTTCATCACCTTGAAGGCTGATCACCAGGACGTTCGCGAGGCCGACATCATCAGTTTCTGCCGCGAACACCTGGCCGGTTTCAAAGTCCCGCGCACGGTGATTTTCACCCTGCTGCCGAAGACCTCCACCGGCAAGATCCAGAAGTACGTGCTGCGCGACAGGGCCAAGGCCCTCTAACCCTCACCCACGTTTCACCTATCAGGCGGCAGGTGTCTTACCTGCCGCTTCGGGCTCGTGCAGGCCGAATTCGGCCTGCCCTGCCCCCTCACACCGATAACAACAACAATGTGGAGCGCACCATGATCGACATCCATGCAACCGATACCCAACGCTGTGAACGTATTCGGACCAACCCGAAATTCCTTCAATTGGTCAGCAGCCGTTCGCGCCTGGCCTGGTCGTTGAGTGCTGCCGTGCTGGGCACTTATTACCTGTTCATGCTCGTGGTGGCGTTTGCCCCGCAGTGGCTGCACGCACCGCTCGGCGAGCATCGGATGTTGACCCTGGGCATGCCGGTTGGCGCGGCGATCATTATTTTTTCCTGGCTGCTGACTGGCTGGTATGTCTACAGCGCCAACACGCGCTTCGATGCACTGGGCGCCGCCATTCTTGAGGAGAGCAAGTGATGCGTAACCTCATCCTCGCCGCAGCGTGCCTGCTGCCGGCCTCCGCTGTGTTCGCCGCACCCGCGTTGGGTGCCATAGAAAAACAACCGCTGAACCTGCATGCCATCGGCATGTTCTTCGTGTTCGTCCTCGGTACGCTGGCGATCACCTGGTGGGCCGCACGCCAGACCAAATCCACGTCGGATTTCTACACCGCCGGCGGTGGCATCACCGGGTTTCAGAACGGCCTGGCGATCGCCGGCGACTACATGTCCGCCGCCACATTGCTGGGGCTGTCGAGCCTGGTGTTCGCCAAGGGTTATGACGGATTCATCTACACCATCGGCTTCTTTGTCGGCTGGCCGATCATCACCTTCCTGATGGCCGAGCGTCTGCGCAATCTGGGGCGCTACACCTTTGCCGACATCGTTTCCTATCGACTGGACCAGAACAAAGTACGGATCTTCGCCGCGTTCGGTTCGTTGACGGTGGTGTGCTGCTACCTGATCGTGCAGATGGTCGGTGCCGGCCAGTTGATCAAATTGCTGTTTGGCCTCGACTACCCGGTAGCGGTGATGATCGTTGGCGCGTTGATGCTGGTGTATGTGATTTTCGGCGGGATGATCGCCACCACCTGGGTGCAGATCATCAAAGCCGTGCTGCTGCTCGCCGGCGGCACAACCCTCGCGGTCATGGCCATGTCGCAGTTCGGTTTCAGCTACGAAACCCTCGCCACCAAAGCAGTCGAGGCGCATGCCAGCGGCTGGAACATCATGGGCCCCGGCTCAATGCTCGCCGACCCGATCAACACCGCGTCGATGTCGCTCGGCCTGGTGTTCGGCATCGCCGGTTTGCCGCACATCCTGATGCGTTTCTTCACCGTGCCCAACGCCAAGGAAGCGCGTAAATCGGTGTTCTACGCCACCGGTTTCATCGGTTTCTTCTTCCTGGTGGTCTGCACCCTGGGCTTCGCCGCGATGGTGATCATCGGCACCGATCCGCAGTACTACGTCAACGGCGAAGTCGGCGGTGCCTTGATCGGCGGCGGCAACATGGTCGCGATGCACCTGGCCAAAGCGGTGGGCGGCAACCTGTTCTTCGGCTTCCTCTCGGCCGTTGCCTTCGCCACCATCCTTGCGGTGGTCTCCGGGCTGGCCCTGGCCGGTGCGTCGGCGATTTCCCACGATCTCTACGCCACCGTGTTCAAGAAAGGCAAAGCCACCCAGAAACAGGAAATGCGCGTGACCCGCCTGGCTACCGTTGGCCTGGGCATCATCGCGATTCTGCTGGGCATTCTGTTCGAGAAGATGAACGTCGCGTTCCTGGTCGGCCTGACGTTCGGCATCGCCGCGTCGACCAACTTCCCGGTGCTGATCATGGCCATGTACTGGAAAGGCCTGACCACCAAAGGCGCGATCATCGGCGGTTTTGCCGGCCTGATCTGCGCCCTGGTGCTGGTGATTCTTTCCCCGGCCGTGTGGGTGACCGTGCTCGGTCATGCTCACGCGATCTTCCCGTACGACCACCCGGCGCTGTTCTCCATGCCGTTGGCGTTCCTGGTGATCGTCTTGGTGTCCCGACTCGACCGCAGCGTGCGGGCCGACAAGGAACGTGATGCCTACGCCGACCAGTTCGTGCGCGCCCAGACCGGCCTCGGTGCCGCCAGCGCTTCCAGTCATTGATTGAAAGGCACGGCGCGCCGTAGCGGCGCCGTGCACAACCGTCCTGTTGAGGTTCACGTTATGCCCGAATTCAAAGCCCCCCTGCGCGACATGCGCTTCGTCCTGCATGAAGTGTTCGACGCCCCGGCCCTGTGGGCACGCCTGCCGGCCCTGGCTGACAACATCGATACCGACATCGCCGACGCGATCCTTGAGGAAGCGGGGAAAGTCACCGCGCACCTGATCGCCCCCTTGAACCGCAGCGGCGACGAGGAAGGCGCGCAGTGGCATGAAGGCCAGGTCACGACGCCGATCGGCTTCAAACAGGCTTATGCCACGTACATCGAAGGTGGCTGGGTCGGCCTCTCGGGTAATACCGAGTATGGCGGCATGGGCATGCCGAAGATGCTGGCCGTGCAGTTTGAAGAGATGCTGTACGGCGCCAATTCAAGCTTCGCGCTGTACTCGGCATTGAGCTCCGGTGCCTGCCTGGCCCTGGATGCCCACGCCAGCGACAGTTTGAAAGACCTGTACCTGCCGCCGATGTATGAAGGTCGCTGGGCCGGCTCCATGTGCCTGACCGAAGCCCATGCCGGCACCGATCTGGGGCTCATCCGCACCCGCGCCGAACCTCGGGCCGACGGCAGTTTCAGCATCACCGGCAGCAAGATTTTCATCACCGGTGGCGATCAGGACCTGACCGAGAACATCGTCCATCTGGTACTGGCCAAACTGCCGGATGCACCGGCCGGGCCGAAAGGTATCTCGCTGTTTGTAGTGCCCAAGGTGCTGCTCAATGCCGACGGTTCCCTCGGTGACGCCAACGCTGTGAGTTGCGGTTCGATCGAACACAAGATGGGCATCAAGGCCTCGGCCACCTGCGTGATGAATTTCGACGGCGCCAGCGGCTGGCTGGTGGGCGAAGCCAACAAAGGCCTCGCGGCGATGTTCACCATGATGAACTACGAACGCCTGTCCATCGGCATTCAGGGCATTGGCTGCGCCGAAGCGTCCTACCAGAGCGCCGTGGCGTACGCCCGTGAACGCATTCAGAGCCGCGCTCCGACGGGCGCCATGGCCCCGGACAAAGTCGCCGATCCGATCATCGTTCACCCCGACGTGCGCCGCATGCTGCTCAGCATGAAAGCCATGACCGAAGGTGGCCGCGCGTTCGCCAGTTATGTCGGGCAGCAGCTCGATCTGGCGAAGTTCTCCGACGATGCGCAAGAACGCGACACCGCGCAAACCCTGGTCGCCCTGCTGACACCGATTGCCAAGGCCTTCTTCACCGACACTGGCCTGGAAAGCTGCATCAACGGCCAGCAAGTGTTCGGCGGCCATGGCTACATCCGCGAGTGGGGCCAGGAACAATTGGTCCGCGACGTGCGCATCGCACAGATCTACGAAGGCACCAACGGCATTCAGGCGCTGGACCTGCTCGGCCGCAAGGTGCTGGCTGATAACGGTGCCGCGCTGCGTCAGTTCACCGGCGAGATCCGCCATTTCGCCCACCAGCCTGACGCGCCCTACTCCGCGCAGCTGTTCGATGCCGTGCAGCGTCTGGAAGACCTGAGCGACTGGTTGCAGGACCGGGCGGCGACCAACCGCAACGAAGTCGGCGCCGCTTCCGTGGAATATCTGCATCTGTTCGGTTACGTCGCTTACGCCTGGCTATGGGCGCGCATGGCGCAGGTTGCCCAGCAAAAACGCGGCGAAGACGAAGCGTTCTACGGCGCGAAAATCGCCACCGCCGACTTCTACATCCATCGCTTGCTGCCGCGCATTTTGAGCCTTGAACAGTCGATTCGCGCCGGCAGTGCCTCGTTGTTCGGTCTGAGCGCCGAGCAGTTCTAACGATTGAACCGCACGCGGCGCCACGCTCCTCTCTTTTCGGTGCCCGCGTTTTTTATTGATAAGCCCTCGCCCGGTTGGCGAGGGTCGCGCAAACCGTCATTCCATAATAAAAACAAAGGGGCTTCACATGGATCGCAACACCCGAACTCTCGCTACCCGACTGTTGCTGGCCGGCGGTGTCATCAGCCTCTCGGCCCCCGCCGCTGCTGACTTTATCAAGGACAGCAAGGCCAGCCTCGAGCTGCGTAACTTCTACTTCAACCGTGACTACCGTCAGGCCAACGCGGCGCAATCGAAACAGGAGGAATGGGCGCAGGGTTTCCTGCTGCGCTACGAATCCGGCTTTACCGAGGGTTTGATCGGGGTCGGCTTCGATACGATCGGCCTGCTGGGCGTCAAACTCGACTCCAGTCCGGATCGCGCCGGTTCCGGTGTGCTCCAGCGCCATCGCGACACGCGCAAAGGTGCTCAGGACGAGTACGGTGAACTGGGCCTGACCGCCAAAGTGCGCGCCTCCAAAAGCACCCTGAAACTCGGTACGTTGCTGCCCAAATTGCCGACGGTGCTGGCCAACGATTCACGGCTGTTGCCGCAAACGTTCAAGGGTGGTCAGTTGACCTCCCTGGAAATCGAAGGCCTGAGCGTGGATGCCGGACGACTGACGCAGGTCAACCAGCGCGACTCCTCGGACTACGAGGACATGGGCATCACCCGCACCGGCGCCAAAGGCATCACCAGCCGTCATCTGGACAGCGACAGCTTCGATTTCGCCAGCCTCAACTACAAATGGACCAGTAACCTCGCCACCGGTTACAGCTACGGTCACCTCGACAATTTCTACAGCCAGCACCTGGTCAACCTGACCTACGTATTGCCGGTCACCACCGGCCAGTCGCTGAAGACCGACTTGCGTTTCGCCCGCTCCACCGACGACGGCGGCAGCAATGTCGACAACAACGCGATTGGCGCGATGTTCACCTACAGCCTCGGCGGGCATGCGTTCGGCCTGGGTTATCAAGGCATGAGCGGCGACACCGGGTATGCCTACGTCAATGGCACCGATGCGTTCCTGGTGAACTTCGTGCAGATCGGCGACTTCGCCAGCAAGGATGAAAAATCCTGGCAGACGCGTTACGACTACAATTTTGCCGCGATGGGCGTGCCGGGCCTGACGTTCATGACGCGCTATATCACTGGTGACAATATCGACCTGGGCGGCAACCGCCCGGAAGGCAAGGAGTGGGAGCGCGATACCGACATCGGGTATGTCGTGCAGAGCGGGCCGCTGAAAAATGTCGGGGTGAAGTGGCGCAACGCGACGGTGCGCTCGACCAATTTTGGCAGCGACCTCGATGAAAACCGTTTGATTGTCAGTTACACGTTGCCGATCTGGTAACTCGATTCAGGTTTAAAAAAGAGGACTCGCTCGACGGCGCAGTCCTCTTTTCTATTGTGGATTTTCATTGTGACGGCGGGCCTCATCGCGAGCAGGCTCGCTCCCACATTGGATCTTCAGTGTTCACAAATCCCCTGTGGGAGCGGGCTTGTTCGCGAAGACGGCCTCAGAAGCACTAAAGATGCTGAACCTGGCTTCCCTCCCCCGACACCATCCCGCGGCCGCAGCCATAGTAGGTTAAGATGCCTGCAAACCAGGCTCGCCACGAGACGCCCCGCATGCCAGATAACAGTCGGAACACTCCCCGCCTGATCAAGAAGTATCCCAATCGCCGACTGTATGACACCCACACCAGCAGTCACCTGACGCTCGCGGACATACGCCAGTTGGTCGTCGATAAGGTTTCGTTTCAGGTGGTCGATGCCAAGTCTGGCGAGGATCTGACTCGCAGCATCCTGCTGCAGGTGATTCTGGAAGCGGAAAGCGGCGGTGAGCCGATCTTCACCAGCGAGATGCTGATGGGGATTATCCAGTTCTACGGTCCTTATCAGGGTGTGCTGGGCAGCTACCTCGACAAAAGCATTCAGACCGTGATCGATATCCAGTCCCAGACCGGCGCGCAATCCTCCGAAGCCTGGAGCACTTTCATGCACCAGCAGGCCCCGGTCATGAAGGACCTGATGCGCCAGTATGTCGACCAGTCCAAGGCGCTCTACCTGAACACGCAAAACATGTTTGGCCTGTTCACCGGCAAACCTGAAAGCGAAAACGGCACGAAAAAAAATGGCGACGGGGAATAAACCCGTCGCCATCGGTGCTGCCAGCCTGATTTGACTTACTTGTTACCGCTGGTGGCCTTGGCGCTGGCTTCTGGCGCTGCTTTGGCGGCAGCGGCAGTGGCGGCGTCAAAATTGTTCTGAGCCACATCTGAAGCCTGTTTCACGGCTTTCTGTGCGCTTTCAAACACGGTACTGGCATTCGCCAGGCCGGACTTGAATGCAGCCACTACAGGCTCGGAGCCGGCCGGTGCATTCTTGCTGATCGATTCAATAAACTCATTCACCTGCTGGGTGCCCGCCTCGACCTGACTCGACGTCAGTTTGGCGATGTCCGACTGCGTGCCCACGATCAGCGCCTGAACCTGGCGATTGAACTCCGCCAGGCGTTCGCTTTGCGCGCTCGGCTGGGTGAACGACGCCTGCAAATCAGCAAAACCTTGTGCATCACGGACGGCCAGCAGCTTGCGCACGCCTTCGAAGTGCTCTTCGGTGGAGTCACGCAGTGCCTTGAACTGCAACTGGCTCAGCTGTTCAACGCTGGCGAACACTTTGCCGCTGATTTGCTGCAACAGGTCGAGGTTGGCTTTCTGAGCAGTTTGCAGATTTTCCGGGTTGAAAAAAGACATGCTTGAATCTCCTGGTACTGGAAGGCCCGGATGGGCCTGAGGACGCGATAGCGATCCTGCCAGTCATCGCGCTGGGTTTGATATTGCAGTGCACAAAACTATTTGGCAACGCCTATTTTGTGCGGCGCACAATAAAGTTCGCTTCCTCGGCTGATATTCCCTATACACTCGTGACAATCAAATGGCCGGCTTGGCTTCTATTAGTCAGGACGACATTCCCACGCATGGCGTCAGGAGTTCACGATGGGTCAGGAAGAAAATATTGCGCTGCAAGATGAAGGGCTTTCAGCTCCGTCCGGTTTGTTTGAGCACCTGAACCATCTCCAGCGCCTCAACACCCTCAACGTTCTCGACGCCGCTCAACAGCGCCAGGCCAAAACCTACGCGCCTTCAAGCCTTGGGCTGCTTAAACAGCCGACCGGCGCTGACTGGCAGGAATACGTCACCGACCTGGGCCAACGCAGCGTGCTGTTCTGGGACACCTTGCGTCAGCGCGGTGACAACACCCTGGCCCACGAACGCGCCGGGTATCCGCTGCTGCTCAAGTTCAATCATGAAACCCTGGTCGCCGGTGAAGACCTGCTTCGCCCGGTCAACTACTCGTTGCTGCAGATCCTCGCGGGCCCCGGGCAACGGCTCGACAGCAAAAAACAGCCGGTGATCATCATTGACCCGCGCGGCGGTCACGGCTCGGGGATTGGCGGTTTCAAACAGGATTCGGTCATCGGCGAAAGCCTGCGCGCCGGCCATCCGACTTATTTCATCTCGTTCAGCCATTCGCCACGCCCGGGGCAAACCCTGGCGGACATCGTTGAAGCCCAGGCGCGGTTCCTCGAAGAGGTCAGCGCGCGACATCCCGCCAGCGCCAAACCCGTGGTGATCGGCAACTGCCAGGCCGGATGGGCATTGATGGGCCTGGCGGCGACCCGCCCGGAACTGCCAGGACTGATCATCGTCAATGGCGCGCCTTTGTCGTACTGGGCCGGCGTCAATGGGCGCAATCCGATGCGCTACACCGGCGGTTTGCTGGGTGGCGGCTGGATGGCGCGCCTGGGCAGCGACCTGGGCAATGACCGTTTCGACGGCACCTGGCTGGTGAGCAATTTCGAAAGCCTCGACCCGGCCAACACCTGGTGGGGTAAGTACTACCACCTGTTCAGCGAAGTCGACAGCGAAGCACCGCGCTTTCTGGATTTCGAACGCTGGTGGGGCAGCCCGACCCTGCTCAATGGTGAAGAGATCGAGATGATTGTCGACGATCTGTTCATCGGCAATCAGCTGTCCGGCGGCCTTGGGCGCAAGAGCAGCGGGCTCGACCTCAAACGCATCGAAGTGCCGGTGGTGGTGTTCTGCTCCTATGGCGACAACATCACCTCGCCGCAGCAGGCGCTGGACTGGATCACCGACGTCTATCCCAGCGATCTCGCCCTGCAAAATGCCGGTCGCACTATCGTTTACCTGCGGCACGCGAGCATCGGTCATCTGGGCATCTTCGTGTCGGGTGAAGTGGCGCGGCGTGAACACCGTGAGTTGCTGGGCGCGGTCGACACGATCAATGAACTGCCGGGCGGGCTCTATGAAATGCTCATCGATGACCTGCCGGAAAACTCGGATACGCCGTACGCCGTGCGTTTCGAGCGACGGCGTATCGCTGACATCCACGGCAAAGTGCAGCCGCCCCGTGACGACGATCGCGAATTCGCACTGGTCGAACGTGCCTCTGATTTCAACAACACGCTTTATGACGGATTTGTACGGCCGTGGTTGCGTCAGTTGATCAACGAGCCGACCGCCGAAATGATGCGCAAGGCCCATCCGTTCCACCAGCAACAAGTGATGTGGAACAGCCTGAACCCGGCGCTCTGGTGGCTGGCAGGCAGTGCCGCTCAAGTGAGCAAGGATCGACATCCCGCCAGCCCGTCCAATCCGTTGCTGGCCTGGCAGGAACTGTTTTCCAACCAGGTACAGGATGCCTTGAATGGCTATCGGGACCTGCGTGATGCCGCTCAGGAGATGAGTTTTTACGGCGTGTATGGCGTACTCAATAGCCTCGCCGGCAATACCCCGGGGCGAGATCTCCAGGCGCATGCCAGGCAGCACGATAAAGTTCTGACCCAACGCCTTCAGGACGCCCTGCCCCTTGGCGGTTTGATGGAAGCCTTGATCCGGATCCTGTTCCTGCTGGGCCGTGACAGCGATGAGCCGGGCAAGCAAAGCGTCGAGAAACTGATCCTGCAATTGCAAGTGCTGCTGCAGGACTACAGTGCCGAGCCGCTGGACCTGCGCGAAACCCTTCGCCTGCAAAAACTGCTGGTCGCCACCCACCCGCAGGAAAGCCTGCACAGCTTGCCCCTGATGCTGGTTGAGCCCGAAGAACGCCAACAAGTGCTGGCGGCCGTCGCCAATTTGCTGCCGGAACTGTTGACCAGCGGCGCAGACAACCCGTTCTGGTGTGAATTGCACACACTGCTCGATGTGCCGCTGCCGGGGTTCAGCCTGACTCAGCCTTCAGGTGAAGCCGATGTTGTCGTGGAGAAAATCCCGGCGATAACCCCGGAGCCGATCAAGCCGAAAACTCCGGTCGTTGTACCAGAGCCGGTCAAGCAAAAAGCTCCGGTCGTCGCACCAGAGCCGGTCAAGCAAAAAGCCCCGGTCGTCGTTCCAGAGCCGGTCAAGCAAAAAGCTCCGGTCGTCGTCGCTGAGCCGACTGCCCCGGTAACGCCGACAAAAACGCGCAAACCCGCGAAGGGCAAAAAAGGCGCGAAGAAACCGCCTGCACCATGATGAGCAACCTGTGTGATCGAGCCTGTGTGTATGTCTGTGGCGAGGAGCTTGCTCCCGCTCGGCTGCGAAGCAGTCGCAAAGCTTTGGGGCCGCTTCGCGACCCAGCGGGAGCAAGCTCCCTCGCCACACAGGTTCGCTCCCACAGGGGATTCATTGCTTACAAAATGGTGGACCAGGCTCAAGCACTGACAAGCACCGCATCACACCGGTGCGGCTTCCTCGATCTCGAACGATTCATCGGAGCGGTACTGACCCGGTGTCATGCCAAACCAGCGGCTACAGGCTTTGTTGAAGCTGCTGTGGTCATGAAAACCAAGGAGATACGCGACATGCTTCATGTTGAAGTGAGAATGACGCAGGTAGAAATCGGCCAGTTGTCGACGCACCGCGTTCAGCACATCCTTGAATTGTGTCCCTTCC
This sequence comes from Pseudomonas hormoni, assembly GCF_018502625.1. Classification (NCBI taxonomy): domain Bacteria; kingdom Pseudomonadati; phylum Pseudomonadota; class Gammaproteobacteria; order Pseudomonadales; family Pseudomonadaceae; genus Pseudomonas; species Pseudomonas hormoni. The sequence goes on along the minus strand of NZ_CP075566.1, from coordinate 2,375,072 downwards.
TTTTCCAGCGCACGTTGCAGCGTTCGCTTGCTGATGTTCAAGGCTGCCGCGATCGACTCCATGTCGCACTGCCCCTGCCCCTGACTCAAGCGCTCGGTAACCAGCGCGCGAATCCGGCCGACAATGCAAAAACCAAACAGCAGGTCCAGTTGCGCCTCGGCAAAACTGTCATGCAGCACCGCCAACGCTTCGTTGGCCATGCTCAGCGGCCGCATCAGCTCCTGCCCGTCAAACAAAATGCTGTCGTAAGGCGCGTCGAAATGCAGATTGCAACCAAACAGCCGTCGATGCTCGGAGATGTCTTCAGGTTTGGGATAGGTGAATTCGACACTCAAGGGTTGCGGTGTGTTGCCGCCCGACAGCTTGCGACAGAAACCCAGCAATGACGCGAGCCCGGCATCGGTGTATTGGCGCGGTTTGACCGAACCCTGCTGCTGATGGTCGAGCCCGGACAGACGGTAATGTTGCTGTTCCGAAGTGAAGAAAAGGCTGAACCCGGTGCCAATCAACGGACTGAAACGGACCAGGCGTTCAAGGGCTTTTTTCAGATTCAGGCTGGACATCATTGTGTAGCCGACGATCTGAAAGCTGCCGGGGTGGAAACTGCCATAGGCCCGTAAGCCAATGTCCGGATCGCCCGAGGCCTCAGTGGCCAGTTCCCAGAGTCGATAGATGGCCTTTCGCTCGCAAAACTCTCCTGGTTTGTTTGCGAGATTAACGTCTAGTCCAGCCTCCCGACACAGACTGGCAACATCCAGTCCTTGAGCCGAGAGCGTATTTACCAGCACGCTGGCATAGCCTGAACTCATTCTATACATGGCGTCCTCAATGACCTGTGGAACCGAACATCCTGTCCGGAGCCATACGGATCTGCGATAAATCAAAGACTAACGGGTAGTTCAGTTGCCAATATTGATCCCAGTATAGGTAATCCTCATTTTTAGCCATGTTTCAGGCCATTCGTCGCCCAGATGCAACTAAACCGGACATGGCACCTTTGGACACCAGCCCGTCACCTCCCAACACTTCCGCATCCCGCGCCAATACCGAACAATCCTCCCTCATCTTGCAGCGCAAAATACAAAAAGGATTGGAGCTTATGAAGTCGCTTGGTCGTATTGCGTTGGTCACGGGTGGTATGGGTGGGATTGGCACGGCGATAAGCCAGCGCCTGTACAAGGAAGGATTCAAGGTCATCGTCGGTTGCAGCGCTGATTCCGCCCGCAAGAACGACTGGATTGCCACTCAGTTGGCGGCGGGTTATCAGTTCGAGTGCATCTACGGCGACATCACCAATTGGGAGTCGACGCGCAAGGCCTTCGAGATGGCGCGCGAACAATTCGGCCCGATCGATGTGCTGGTCAATAACGCCGGCATCACGCGTGATGCCTCTTTTCGCAAGCTGACGCCCGAGGACTGGAACGCGGTCATCGGCACCAACCTGAGCGGCGTGTTCAACACCACCAAGCAGGTGATTGAAGGGATGTTGGCCAAAGGCTGGGGACGAGTGATCAATATCTCCTCGATCAACGGTCAGCGTGGCCAGTTCGGCCAGACCAACTACAGCGCGGCCAAAGCCGGCATCCACGGTTTCACCATGGCACTGGCACGGGAAGTGTCCGGCAAGGGCGTGACCGTCAACACCGTCTCGCCGGGTTACATCCAGACCAGCATGACCGCGGCCATCCGCCCGGACATCCTCGACACCATGATTGCAGCCACCCCGGTCGGGCGCCTCGGCCAACCCGAAGAAATCGCTTCGATCGTTGCCTGGCTGGCTTCCGATGAATCGGGCTACAGCACCGGCGCCGACTTCTCGGTGAACGGCGGCATGAACATGCAGTAGACCGATCAGGGCAAGGATGCCCTGCTCCCGCTGGACAAAATCTTAATGAGGTCACGCATGAACGAAGTCGTAATCGTTGCCGCTACTCGTACCGCCATTGGCAGTTTTCAAGGTGCCTTGTCCGCGATTCCAGCCACCGAACTGGGCGCCACAGTGATTCGCCGTCTGCTGGAAGAGACCGGTCTGGACGGTGCGCAGATCGATGAAGTGATCCTCGGCCAGGTTCTCACCGCAGGCTCGGGACAAAACCCGGCACGCCAGACGGCTATCAAGGCTGGCCTGCCCTTTACCACTCCTGCCCTGACCCTGAACAAGGTCTGCGGCTCGGGCCTCAAGGCCGTGCAACTGGCTGTTCAGGCGATCCGTTGCGGCGACGCCGAACTGGTGATTGCCGGCGGTCAGGAAAACATGAGCCTGGCACCTTATGTGCTGCCCAAGGCACGCACCGGTCTGCGTCTGGGTCATGCGCAATTGCAAGACAGCGTGATTCAGGACGGTTTGTGGGACGCCTTCAACGACTACCACATGGGCATCACCGCTGAGAATCTGGCCACTCAGTACAGCCTCAGCCGCGAAGATCAGGACGCCTTCGCCGCCGCCTCGCAACAGAAAGCGGCTGCCGCCATCGAAGCGGGCTACTTCAAGCGTGAAATCACGCCGATCCTGATCCCTCAGCGCAAGGGCGATCCGCTGGTGTTCGATACGGATGAACAACCGCGCCCGGGCGGCACGTTGCAAGCCATGAGTAACCTGAAACCGGCGTTCAAGAAAGACGGCAGCGTGACCGCCGGCAACTCGTCGACCCTCAACGATGGCGCCGCCGTGTTGCTGCTGGCCAGCGCCGCCAAGGCCCAGGCCCTCGGCTTGCCGGTGCTGGCACGCATCAAGGCTTACGCCAGCGCGGGCGTCGACCCGTCGATCATGGGCATCGGCCCAGTACCGGCCACCCGTCTGGTGCTGGAAAAAGCCGGCTGGAGCCTGGACGACCTCGACCTGATCGAAGCCAACGAAGCGTTCGCCGCGCAATCACTGGCGGTCGGCAAAGAACTGGGCTGGGACACCCGCAAGGTCAACGTCAACGGTGGCGCGATTGCGCTGGGTCATCCGATCGGCGCGTCGGGCGCGCGGATTCTGGTGTCGCTGGTGCACGAACTGATTCGCCGTGACGGCAAAAAAGGCTTGGCCACGTTGTGCATCGGTGGCGGCCAAGGCGTCAGCCTGGTCATCGAACGATAAAAATAAGAAACACAGGACTGCTTGCTTGACTGCTGACGCGGTGCCGAATTCCGGCACCGCGGTTTTTTTCTGCCCGGTTTACTGATGTGGGCAAGGAGTTCCATGAACACTAACGCGCACACCTTCAACACCTTCTGGTCCGGTCAGGTTCCGTTCATTGCCTCCTTTGCAGTGCAACAATTACGTTTATGGGTCAGCACCAATCCATGGTTTACCGGGCAGGAATACAACGAGTGGTTCGACCTGCCGCGCGGCACCCTGGACAGCCTTCAGTCGGACTATCAGCTGCAATGGACGGACCTCGGCCAACGGTTGATGACCGGCCAACCCTTCACCTTTGAAGATCGACGTTTCGCCAGTGGCAACTGGAGCCAGCCGCTGTTCGGCTCCCTCGCCGCGTTTTACCTGCTCAACGCCGGGTTCCTGCTCAAACTGCTCGACAAACTGCCGATCAAAGACAAGAAACCCCGCCAGCGCCTGCTGTACCTCGTGGAGCAAGCCATCGCCGCGGGTGCGCCGAGCAATTTTCTGGTGAGTAATCCCGATGCTCTGCAGCGGGCCGCGGACACTCAAGGCGGCAGCCTGCTCTCAGGCCTGTTGCACCTGGCCAGCGACCTGCAGGAAGGCAAGATGCGCCAGTGCGACAGCGGCGCCTTCAAGGTTGGCGTCGATCTGGCCAACACCCCTGGCGAAGTGGTGTTCGAGAATGAACTGTTCCAGCTGATTCAGTACTACCCGCAAAGCGAAACCCAGTATCGGCGCCCGGTGTTCATCGTCCCGCCGTCGATCAACAAGTACTACATCCTCGACCTGCGCCCGGACAACTCGATGGTTCGCCATCTGTTACAACAAGGTCATCCGGTGTTTCTGATGTCGTGGCGCAACTTCGATCAGGCACATGCCGGCACCACCTGGGATGACCTGATCGAAACCGGCATCATCAAAGGCCTGCAAGTGACCCGTGAAATCAGCGGCGAACAACGCCCCAACTGCGTCGGCTTCTGCATTGGCGGCACGCTGCTGAGTTCGGCGCTGGCCGTATTGGCGGCGCGCGGTGACAAGGAAATCGGCAGCGTGAGCCTGTTGACCACGTTCCTCGATTACCTCGACACCGGCCCAATCGACATCTTCGTCGACGAGCAACTGGTGGCTTACCGCGAGCGCACCATCGGTGGCGTTGACGGCCCCATCGGCCTGTTCAAGGGCGAGGACATGGGCAACACCTTCTCGCTGTTGCGCCCCAATGATTTGTGGTGGAACTACAACGTCGACAAGTACCTCAAGGGTCAGAAGCCTATTCCGCTGGACTTGTTGTTCTGGAACAACGACAGCACCAACCTCCCAGGCCCGATGTATTGCTGGTATTTGCGCCACACCTATTTGCAGAACGACCTGAAATCCGGCGAGCTGGACTGCTGCGGGGTCAAGCTCGACCTGCGCGCCATCGACGCGCCGGCGTACATCCTCGCCACCCATGACGATCACATCGTGCCGTGGCGAAGCGCCTACGCCAGCACCGAACTGCTGTCCGGCACCAAGCGCTTCGTGCTGGGCGCGTCGGGGCATATCGCCGGGGTCATCAACCCGCCCGCCAGGGAAAAGCGCAATTACTGGACCAACAACCGGGTCACGAAAAACCCCGACACCTGGTTCAAGAATGCCGAGCAACATCCCGGTAGCTGGTGGAATGACTGGTTCGCCTGGCTGGCCGAACACGCCGGTGAACGCCAGCCTTCGGCGCTGCACACCGGCAACGCGCAGTACCCTGCACTTGAATCGGCACCCGGTCGTTACGTGATGCAATGACGGACTGTCCCGCGCGATAGCTTTTATTGCGCGGGGCGGCGCGGTGATCTCGCCCCGCAAGAAAGTCAAAACACAGCACACCAGTTCAATATCCCCGCGTGAATTTACGCAACCATGGCCTCCTCACTCACCCGTAAGGACATCGCCATGGCTATCGCAAAAGCAGTTCCCGGCAAAACCCTGCTGACCCCGACCGACCACACGCTGATCATGATCGACCACCAGTCGCAGATGTCCTTTGCGACCAAGTCGATCGACGCCGTGACCCTGCGCAACAACGCTGCGCTGGTGGCCAAGGCTGCTCGCGGCTTCAAGGTCTCGACCATCCTCACCACGGTTGCCGAGAAGAGCTTCTCCGGTCCGATCTTCGACGAAATCAAATCGGTGTTCCCGGAACACAACGTCATCGACCGCACCAGCATGAACACCTGGGAAGACGAGCGCATCGCCGTTGAAGTGAACAAGTTCGGCAAACAGAAAATCGTCCTCGCCGGCCTGTGGACCTCCGTGTGCATCGTCGGCCCGGCGCTGTCGGCCATCGACCAGGGTTTTGATGTCTACGTGATTGCTGACGCCTGCGGCGACGTCAGCACCGAAGCACATGAAATGGCCATGCAACGCATGATCCAGATCGGCGCGCGGCCGATGACTTCGTTGCAATACCTGCTTGAGTTGCAGCGCGACTGGGCACGTACCGAGACCTATGATGAAACCGTGAAAACCTCGATTGCCAACGGTGGCTCCTACGGTCTGGGGCTGATCTACGCCAAGACTATGTTTGGTGCTTCCGAAGGCCACTAAGCAATACCAGCGGCTCCGCGGCCTGCGGAGTCGCTTTCCCCCGCGGTGATTGACCGATGAAATATTCCTCGCAAGACCTCCGGGTCAGGTTGCCATTGTGCCTGTCCGTGCTTTTAGCCAGCACCACTGGAGCCGCCCGTGCCGATGACTCGGCGCAAGGTTTTCTTGAAGGCTCGAAGGTCGACGTGTTGAGCCGCAACTTCTACCTCAACAGCGATTACCGCACGCCCTCGCCCACCGGCAAGAGTTACAAGGCGGAATGGGCCCAGGGTTTTATCAGCTCGTTCGAATCGGGGTTCACCCACGGCACCCTGGGATTTGGCCTCGATGCCCACGGGTTTCTGGGGCTGAAACTTGATGGCGGCAAGGGCCATTCCGGGACAGGATTATTGCCGCTGGACAGTGACGGCAGGAGCGAAGACAACTACTCCAGTGGCGGCGGCGCATTAAAGATCAAGGCCTCGAAAACCACCCTGGCCTTCGGTGAAATGATGGTCGAAACCCCGGTCTTCGACACCGCCGACAAACGTCTGCAACCGGAATACGCCAGCGGTTTTCTGTTGAACAGTCGCGAAATCGACGGGATGAACCTGGTCGCCGGCCACTTTACGGCGTTCAAGAACCAGGACGGCTCTTCGGGCAAGGGCAACTTTTACGGCTATGGCGCAAACACCGAGGCGGGCGGCATTTCATTGCTGGGTGCCGACCTGTTTACGCAAAGCCCTCTCGGCGCAGCCCTGTACGCATCGGAATTGACCGACACCTGGCATCAGTACTACGGCAATCTGCACCTCAAACAGTCCGGCTGGTTCCTCGACGCCAATCTTTATCACACCCAGGACACCGGCCGATCACTTGCCGGCGCCATCGATAACACAGCGTTCAGCCTGTCGGGCAAATACACCGTCGATGCCCATGCCTTCACCTTGGCCTATCAGAAGGTCAACGGCGATACACCGTTCGATTTCGTCGGCGGCGATTCCATTTACCTCGCCAACTCGATCAAGTACGCCGACTTCAACGGCGCCCACGAACAATCCTGGCAAGCGCGTTACGACCTGGATCTGGGCGCCTATGGCATCCCCGGTCTGAAATTCATGACCCGGTATGTCAGGGGTAGCCAGATTGATGGCACCCATGCACCCCAAGGCGGCGCTTACAACCCGTTCGATGAATCGCTGGGCACGAACGTGCCGCAACAAGGTGATGGCGGACGGCATTGGGAGCGCGACATCGACTTGCGCTACATCGTGCAGTCCGGTTCGGCCAAGGGCTTGTCACTGCAACTGTCCCATGTCTCGCACCGGGCCAACAGCGCCCAGGCCGGTGATGATATCGACCGGGTTTACGTGGTCATCGAGTACCCGTTGAACTTCGGGCGCTTCTGATGGAATGGCGGAAGGCAGCGGGAGTCGAACCTGCCCGGGAACGGATGCCGTCCCCAACCGGGTTTGAAGCCCGGCCGCGCCACCGGGCGCGATTGCCTTCCATGAACTCAGTGCTCTGTTGGCTGGGCCAGTGCGCTGTCCAGACGCACATGGCGCTTGTCGCCAAAGCGTCGGGTCAGGCCGATGCGGTCGAAGTATTCGAGGATCTGGATGCTGCGTTTGCGCCCCAGGCCCACCGCATCGCGAAACGCCGTGACTTGAATCACCTCGTTTTGCGCCGCCAGTTGCAAGAGCATAGCCGCCAGGCGACGCAGCATCGCATCGGTGTAAAACAGGTCACGGACCACTTGATGCATCAGGCCCAGACGCGCCATCTTGCGCAGCAGCAAGCGCACCGCCACCTCATCGCCGCCCAGATCACGCACCCACGGCGAATCGAATCCGGCCTGCTCGAACAACGGTTGCAGGTGTTGCCACAGGGCTTCGTCCTCCTCGCTCAAACGTACCTGATGGCCGGGCAAATGCAGCCACGGTCCGCTGGCGATAATCACGCCGCTTGCCAGTAGTTCGTCGATCAGGCTGATGAACGTCGCGCGGTCCAGCGCCGTGCCGGTGAACCGGCGCAGGCGATCCCGGTCCGGGCCCATTTGATCCGGTTCCAATTGATGAAAGCGTATCAAATGCTCCTGCAACTGGGCTTTTTGTGTTTCCCAACGCAGCGTACTGAACAACAGTTGTCCCTGACGTGTGTCGATCAGGCGCATATCATCGGGCAAATTCCAGGTGCCGCGCGGACGGTTGAACTGGCGCTCCAGACGCTGCGGGTCAAGCCCGGTGTCGCTGTTGGCCAGCAATGCCGGCAAGACGTCTTCCAGATTTGTCGTCGCGGCCAGTGCTTGCAATTGCGCCAGTCGCTCTGGGCTTCGGCGCTGTCGGGATGGCGCGAACGGGTCCAGCACCCGGCCACCGCCGAGGGTGCGTTGAGCGCTTTGATCGCGCAGGATCAAAGGGTCGCCGTTCACCGCATGCACGGGGGCATTGAGCAGGAGTTGCGCGAACATTCGCTCACCCGGCGCCAGGCTGGAACCCTCCAGCAACGCCACTCGCCCCGTTACGTCCTGAGTGCCGAGGTGCACGTGCACCGGCTGAAAATGTTCGAATGCCCTGGGTTCGCTGGCCAGCAAATGCATGTCGATATCCACGCGTTGGGTCGGCGCATACAGCCACTCGGCCAACAACCAGTGCCCTCGGTGAATCTGCACCAGCGCCAGACGCTCGGCGCTCAGGTTCAACGCCACGCGCTGGCCCGCCGTTGCGCTGTCGGCGGCCTGATTCTGCGCGTGCAGGCCCCGTACCCGCACCGGTTTGCCCTGCGGACCGAGCAATAGCGTGTCGCCGACCGTCACCTGCCCGGACAACGCCGTGCCGGTCACCACAATTCCCGCGCCGGCGACGCTGAAAGCCCGATCAATCGCCAGCCGAAACCCGCCGTGGGTACTGCGCTGGAGGACGTTTTTTTGGGGAGCCAGCAAGGCCTGACGCAGCGTTTCGATGCCCTCGCCGGTCGTGTTCGACACCGCAATCTGCAGCGCACCGGCAAATGGACCGGGCGCCAGCAAGGTGGCGATTTGTTCCCGCACGGCCTGAACCCTCGAAGGATCGACCCGGTCGCATTTGGTGATCGCTATCAGTGCCCGAGGAATGCCCAGCAGTTCGACGATGGCCAGGTGTTCGCGGGTCTGGGGCATGACGCCATCGTCGGCGGCCACCACCAGCAACACCAGATCAATGCCCTGCGCCCCGGCCAGCATGTTGTGGGTGAAGCGTTCATGGCCGGGCACGTCGATAAAACCGGTCAGGGCTGCACCGGGTTCGAGCGCGCAATACAGATAGCCGAGGTCGATGGTCATGCCCCGCTCACGCTCTTCCCGGCGACGGTCGCCCGCCTGGCCGGTCAAGGCCTGCAGCAAGGCGGTCTTGCCGTGGTCGATGTGCCCGGCGGTGCCGACGATCACCCGGGCACCTGCAGTTGATCGAGTTGCGCCAGCCACGCCGGCTCGTCGTCCAGTTGCCGCAGATCCAGCCACAGTGCGTCGTCATCGAGGCGACCGAGCACTGGAATGGCCAGTTTTCTGAAGGCAGCCTCCAGATCAAGCAACCGCCGACCGCGTATGCGCTTGCTGACATCCGGTCGCAGGCACAACGCCGCACTCGGCAGGCGCGCCACCGGTTGGCTGCCGCTGCCGATCATGCCCAGCGCCGGCACTGCGCTGACGCTCCAGCCCTCGCCCAACACCCTGGCCAGCGATGGTTGCAGGCGTTCGGCCTGGGCGAGGATGTCTGCCTGCGGGCGGGTGAGCAGGCGCAAACTCGGCAGGCGTTCCGCCAGGCGATCCGGATCGCGATACAGACCCAGCACGGCTTCGAGGGCGGCCAGGGTCAGTTTATCGACGCGCAATGCTCGCTTGAGCGGGTTCTTCTTGATCTTCGCGATCAGCTCTTTACGGCCGACAATCAGCCCGGCCTGCGGGCCGCCGAGCAGTTTGTCGCCGCTGAAGGTGACGATGTCCGCACCGTCGAGCAATGCCTGGCGCACGGTTGGTTCGGCGGGCAAGCCCCAGCGAGTCAGGTCCAGCAGGCTGCCGCTGCCGAGGTCTTCGAGCAGCGGCAAACCATGCTTGTGCGCCAGCTCCGCCAGTTCAGCGGTCGGCACGCTCGTGGTGAAGCCCTGAATGTTGTAGTTGCTGGCGTGCACGCGCATGACCAGACCGCTGCGCGGGCCGATGGCGGCTTCGTAATCCTTGGCGTGGGTGCGATTGGTGGTCCCGACTTCATGCAGCTTCACCCCGGCCCGCGCCATGATGTCGGGAATGCGAAACGCACCGCCGATTTCGATCAGTTCGCCCCGGGAAATGATCCCTTCCTTGCGCGCGCCCAGACTGTTGAGCGTCAGCAGCACGGCGGCCGCGTTGTTGTTGACCACGGTCACGGCTTCGGCACCCGTCAGTTCGCGGATCAGGCCTTCGATCAGGTCGTCTCGGTCGCCGCGCTTGCCGCTGTGCAGGTCGAATTCCAGGTTGAGCGGATAACGGGCGGCCATCTGCACCGCGTCAATCGCTTCCTGTGGCAACAACGCGCGACCGAGATTGGTGTGCAGCACGGTGCCGGTGAGATTGAATACGCGACGGACATGGCTGCGATGTCGTTGGGCAAGGCGCTCGCCTGCCCTGCCCGCGAGGGTTTCGGGGGTGATTTCCAGGGCGTCGAGTTGCCCTGAAATGACCGGTTCACGCAGGTCATCCAGCAGTTGCCGCAAACTGGCCAGCAGCGCCTCGCGTCCGTAGCGCTCGGCCAGTGGCTGACAGGCCGGATGGCGCAGCAAACGGTCGATGGAAGGTAGCCGCAAGGCCGGGCTGGCGGATCTGGAGGACATCAGGGGCTCCCGTAAACGGCTGACCGCCTGAGTGTAGTCGGTGAGGTTATTTGCGAGCGGGCTCGCGCCTGCAATGGATCTGCGTACGGCTGGCGCTCCTGCGATGGCGGCCTGACAGCCGACCGGTTTTTGCGGATGTCCCCGGAACCCCTGTGGGAGCGAGCCTACTCGCGAAGGCGGCCTGACAGACGACCTCTGTTCTCGCGGATGTACCCGAAACCCTGTGGGAGCTGGCTTGCCTGCGATGACGGTGTATCAGGAGACGTAGGTTTTGATGGTGTACATATCCGTTGCTGCGGTAACGGCTGCTATTGGTTCCGCCCTTACGGCGGGTTACTTGGAAGAGCGCCAAGTAACCAAGCGCCAGCGCCCCTGACGTACGGTGCCTCGCTATGGCTCGGCATGCCCTCGCTCCGGTCCTGCTCCGTGGGCCCGCCGCCATCGGCCATCCATGGCCGGGGGCGGCTAACCCGGCATCCATGCCGGGTTGCCCACTGCGCAGAACCTGCGCTCGGCCTTCCGACGGGGCAGATCAAGGTCAAAAACCAGATCAAAAGCCAAAGCTAAAGCCAGATCAACAACTGGAGCGAACTCATACCTGTGGGAGCTAGCCTGCTAGCGATGGACGTCCAGACACCGCGTTCATTCAGACCTCACGCGTTAACGTTAACGTCCATCGCTAGCAGGCTAGCTCCCACAGGGGGAATGCGTTCGATCAAAGAGCCAGGCCGGCCGGTAAGGCCGCCTCGCGGTGCTGTGGCGGTAGTCGCAACCTATATCGAGAGGCCGAGTGGAGGTTCTGCGCGGTGGGCACCGCGGCAAGGATGCCGCGGTAGCCGCCCCCGGCCATGGATGCCCGATGGCGGCGGGCCCACGGAGCAGGACCGGAGCGAGGGCATGCCGAGCATTAGCGAGGCACCGAACGAAAGGGGCAAAAGCGCTTGGTTACTTTGCGCCGGGCGGCGTTCCGTTTTTCCAAGTGACTCGCCGTAAGGGCGAAACCAATAGCCGCCGTTACCGAAGAAACGGATATGCCCCCCCAGCATTCCCCAACAAGACAGACTCAATCCCCCCCAGGCGCAAACAAAAGGTTCGGCGCTAGCCGTTGATACCCTTCCTGCTCCAAGCGCATATCCAGCATCAGACTAGTCAAGTCACCCGACAGCGCTTCAGCATCAGCATCGTTCTCCAGATACAACAACTTCAGGTAACTGCGACAGCCAGGACAGACCTCAGCCCGCAACGGCGCCTGATTGGCGGCATGGCGGTCATCATCAAGGCTGACATATTCAAGTCCCTTGCTCTGCTCGCAATACACACATTTGACCCGCACCACATGCCATTCACAAGCACACAGCGAACACACCAGATAGCGCAAGCCATTGTGTTTGCCGCGATGCCGGATCACCCCGGCCATCGCCGGCGAACCGCAGGCCGGACACTGGCTGAGGCTGTCGCCAGGTTTCAAGACCAGATCAGGCGTGTTCAGCAACCAATGGCTCCAGACGACCTGCAATGCCGCGCCCAGGAACGGCACCAACGCCGCAGGCAGCAACGCAAACTGGCCACTGACCAAAGCAATTGCCCAGCCTTTGAGTTGGCCGACGCTGGCATTGCGCAAACGGATTATCGCGTTCTCGACTTCCAGTTGCGCCGGTGGCTTATAACGCCGCAACAGCGCATCGAGCCAAGGCAACCAATCGTCCTCGCGCACCAGACTGTCGGCAGCGAACGGCGGCAAGCCATGCTGCTGGCAAACCAGCAGGCGTTCGGGGTCCGGCGACGCAGCGACGGGAGGAGCGTCCATCAACTGCTGCTGAACATCACACAACCCAACCACCAAAAGCAGGTAATCGGCCAAAGGATGCCCCTCGGCCAACCGTTCCAGTCGCCGCGCGCGCAACGCAAACAGGTTGTTCGGCGGCAGGTGCAGAAACGGCGGTGAACTTGCCGCCGCTTCAATCTCGCCAGGCTCAAGAATCGTCGCCAAGGTGCTTATCCTTTTTTACTGACCGGCCGTTCGGGGTGTTCGTCGCGCGTCACTTCCCGGTACCAGAGTTCATGGTGTTTCCTTGCCCAGGCGCGGCTGACCCAGCCATGCACCATGGCGCTGACCGAGCCCTTGATCCAGATACCAGCGTAGATGTGCACGATGATGCTCAACACCAATACAAATCCCGCCAAGGCATGCAGCAGCATCGCCCAGCGAATCGAGGTGATGCCGAAATACTCGCTGAAATACGCGCGCCAGATCACCAACCCGCTGAACAGCAGCACCAGCATGCACAGCAGCAACGTCCAGAACAGCAGCTTCTGCCCCGGGTTGTACTTGCCGATCGGCGGTACGCCCTCCTCCTCGTTCTGGATCACCCGCCCGACGCGGCGCAGCCACAAGCGGTCATTGCTGATAAAGAAGTTCGCCCGAAAGAATTGAATCACCAGACCGAGGAACAACACGAACATCACCACGCCCATGAACGGATGCAGGATGCGCGTCCACGGCCCGCCGCCGAACAGGTTGCTGAGCCAGAAGAGCGCCGGATGAAACAGCGCCAGCCCCGACAGCGCCGCCATGAAGAAGGAGATCGCCACCAGCCAGTGGTTGGTGCGCTGGTTCGAGGTGTAGCGCAGGATCTGTTTGCGAATCATGGTCTGTCCTCCCCGCGCGGATCGAAGGTGTGCACCGCCGGGTCGACTTCATGCACCGCAGAGTCTTTGAGGATCGGAAGTTCGTCTTCCTCGACAATCTGCGGGCCAATGCGCACGTAATGGAAGAACCCGGCCAGCACCGCCAGCCCCATGGCCAACAGACCCAAGGGTTTGCTCACGCCTTTCCACAACTCCACCAGCGGACTGATCGTCGGGCTGTTCGGTAAACCGGCGTACAGCACCGGCGTGTCGGCGTGATGCAACACGTACATGACGTGCGTGCCGCCCACACCTTCGGGGTCGTACAGACCGGCGTTGGCGAAGCCGCGGCTCTTGAGGTCGACGATGCGTTCGGCGGCGTGTTCCTTCATGTCGTCCTTGGTGCCGAACACAATCGCTCCGGTCGGGCAGGTTTTCACGCAGGCCGGTTCCAGGCCCACCGCGACCCGGTCGGAGCACAGCGTGCACTTGTAGGCCTTGTGATCCTTTTGCGAGATCCGCGGGATGTTGAACGGGCAGCCGGTGATGCAATAACCGCAGCCGATGCAATGGTCCTGATCGAAATCGACGATGCCGTTGGCGTGCTTGATGATCGCCCCTGGACTCGGGCACGCCGCCAGGCAGCCCGGCTCGGCGCAATGCATGCAGCCGTCCTTGCGGATCAGCCACTCGAGGTTGCCGGCGTCGGTTTCGTGCTCGGTGAAGCGCATCAGGGTCCAGGTTTCGGCGCTCAGGTCCTGGGGATTGTCGTAAGTGCCGAGGTTGTGACCGACGTCGTCGCGCAACTCGTTCCATTCCGAACAGGCGACCTGGCAGGCCTTGCAGCCGATGCACTTGGTGGTGTCGATCAGCTTGGCCACTTCCTCCTGATTGCGCACCGATGGCGAAACCGTCGTGGTGGCCGAACGGGCAATGATGTCTTGGCTGGCCATTTAGACTTTCTCCACGTTGACCAGGAATGACTTGGATTCCGGGGTCTGAGTGTTGCCATCGCCGAGGAACGGCACCAGGGTGTTGGTCAGGTATCCGTGACGCGTGAGCCCGGTAAATCCCCAGTGCAACGGGATGCCGATCTGGTGCACCACCTGATTGTTGACCTGCAGCGGACGTATCCGCTTGGTCACCACCGCCACCGCTTCGATGTGCCCGCGCTTGCTGCTGACCCGCACCCGGTCACCGGCAACGATGCCTTTTTCCTTGGCCAGCACCTCGCCGATCTCGACGAACTGCTCCGGCTGGGCAATTGCGTTGAGCTTGCAATGCTTGCTCCAGAAGTGGAAATGCTCGGTCAGGCGGTAACTGGTGGCGGCGTACGGATAGTCCTTGGCTACGCCGAGGGAATCCCACACCGAATCGAAGATCCGCGCTGCCGGGTTGCTGGTGGCTTTCTTGTTATCCGGGTGCAGCGGGTTGATGCCGATGGGCGTTTCGAACGGCTCGTAGTGTTCCGGGAACGGGCCTTCGTTCATCTTGTCCACGGCAAAGAACCGCGCCACGCCTTCGGGGTTCATGATGAACGGGTTCATGCCGGCTTCCGGTGGCGAGTCGGCCTTGAAGTCCGGCACGTCGGTTCCGCCCCAGACTTTGCCGTTCCACCACACCAGACGTTTTTTCTCGTCCCACGGTTTGCCTTGCGGGTCGCACGAGGCGCGGTTGTAGAGAATCCGTCGGTTTGCCGGCCAGGCCCACGCCCATCCCTGATGCTGTTTCATGCCGTACGGGTCGCTGTTGTCGCGCCGGGCCATCTGGTTACCGGTCTCGGTCCAGCTGCCGCAGAAAATCCAGCAGCCTGACGCGGTGCTGCCGTCGTCCTTGAGTTGGCCGAAGCCGGCCAGTTGCGCATTGCCCTTGATCGCCACACCCGTCGCATCGGTGAAGTCGGTCGTGGCGTAGCCGTTAATTTCCCTGGCCAGCTCTTCCGGCGTCGGTTCGTCGGCAATCTTGTAGGGCCACGACAGTTTGAGGATCGGGTCGGGATAAGTACCACCATTGGCTTGATAGCGCTGACGCAGGCGCAGGAACAGCTCGCTCATGATCTGTACGTCGGTGCGCGCTTCGCCAGGGCCGTCGGCGCCTTTCCAGTGCCATTGCAGCCAGCGACTGCTGTTGACCAGCGAGCCGTCTTCCTCGGCGAAACAGGTGGTGGGCAGGCGAATCACTTCGGTCTGGATGCCCGCGGTTTCCACGTCGTTGTAGGGACCGACGTTGCGCCAGAACTCCGAGGTTTCGGTGGACAGCGGGTCCATCACCACCAGCCATTTCAACTTGGCCAGCGCCGCCATCACCCGGTTTTTGTCGGGCAGCGCGGCAATCGGGTTGAAGCCCTGGCACATGTAGCCGTTGACCTTGCCCTGCCCCATCAGGTCGAACACTTTGAGAATGTCGTAGTTGGGGATGTCGAGTTTCGGCAAATAGTCATACGCCCAATTGTTCTCGATCGTGGCGTTGCCGGCGTACCAGGCTTTCATCAGGCTGACGTGGAATTTGCTGTAGTTCTGCCAGTAGGACAGTTGCCCCGGCCGCAAGGGTTTTTGCGTGCGTTTGGTGATGTAGGCGTTGTAGTCCTGCTCCGCGTCCTGCGGCAGCGTCAGATAGCCCGGCAGCGCATTGGACAGCAGCCCGAGGTCGGTCAGCCCCTGGATATTGGAGTGCCCGCGCAAGGCATTGACGCCCCCGCCCGGCATGCCGACGTTGCCCAGCAGCAACTGCACCATGGCGGCGCTGCGAATGATCTGCGAACCGATCGAATGCTGCGTCCAGCCCAGGGCATAGAGGATCGTCATGGTCTTGCCCGGTTGCGAACAGGTGGCAATCTCATCCCAGATCTTTTGCATGGCCTCCACGGGCATGCCGCAAATCTGACTGGCCAGCTCGATGTTGTAGCGGCTGTAATGCTGCTTCATCAGTTGGTAGACGCAATGCGGGTCTTGCAGGGTCGGGTCGACCTTGACGAAGCCGTCTTCACCGAGTTCATAACCCCAGCCGGACTTGTCGGTATACGCGCGCTTGGCCACGTCGTACCCGCTGAAGATTCCGTCCTCGAAGCCATACCCGGCTTTGACGATGAACGACACGTCGGTGTAGTTGCGCACGTACTCGTGCTGGATCTTGTCCTCGGTCAGCAGGTAATTGATCAGTCCGCCCATAAAGGCAATGTCGGTGCCGGTGCGGATGGGCGCGTAATAGTCGGCCACGGACGCGGTGCGGGTGAATCGCGGGTCGACCACGATCAGCCTCGCGGCGTTGTGCGCCTTGGCTTCGGTCACCCATTTGAAACCGCACGGGTGCGCTTCTGCTGCGTTGCCGCCCATCACCAGGATCAGATTCGCGTTGGCGATATCGGTCCAGGTATTGGTCATGGCACCACGGCCGTACGTCGGGGCAAGACTTGCCACCGTCGGGCCGTGTCAGACACGCGCCTGGTTATCGAACCCCAGCATGCCGAGACTGCGAATGACCTTGTGGGTGATGTAGCCCGCTTCGTTGGACGCCGCAGAGGCCGCAAGGAAACCGGTGGTCAGCCAGCGGTTCACCGTTTGGCCCTGGTCATTCTTCTCGATGAAGTTGGCGTCGCGGTCGGCCTTCATCAGGTCGGCGATGCGATCCAGCGCAGCATCCCACGACACCCGCGTCCATTCGCTGCTGCCCGGCTTGCGCACCTGCGGGTATTGCAGGCGGCCGGGGCTGTGAATGAAGTCCAGCAGGCCCGCGCCTTTCGGGCACAGCGTGCCGCGATTGACCGGATGGTCGGCATCGCCTTCGATGTGGATGATGGTTTGCGCGACATTCTTGGCGGCATCGCCCTGGCTGTACATGATCAAGCCGCAACCGACCGAGCAGTACGGGCAGGTGTTGCGGGTTTCATGGGTGTGGGCAAGCTTGAAGTGGCGCACCTGCTCGGCGAAGGCTGGCGCCGGGAACATGCCCAGCGCGCCCAGGCTCGAGCCTGCAAGGCCGATACCGGCGACCTTGAAGAACTGACGACGGTTGAGGTCCATCGTGCACTCCTGATCAGGTGAAGACCCGGTACTTTTGCCGGGTTTTTCTGGACGATCACGGTGGCGGCAGCGTGGCTACCGACACTTGAAACTCTAGACAATGCTGTTGCGGGCTGTGTGAAAACCGACCGCCGGACAAGATTTGGACATCACTGCCTGTAGAGCCCGAACCTTTGTGGCGAGGGGATTTATCCCCGTTGGGCTGCGAAGCGGCCCCAGCATTTCAAAGGCCAACCGCGTGTACAGAGTTGACGACTGCTTCGCAGCCGAACGGGGATAAATCCCCTCGCCACAAAATCCCCTCTCCACACGGCTCGCTCCCACACGGCTTGGCGCTTATCATGTCTGCCGAATTAATCCCGGCCTTTATGAGATGAGCATGACTTTCGATTTTGATCAGGTGTTCGACCGCCACCACACCGGCAGTACCAAGTGGAGCCGCTACCCGGCCGAGGTATTGCCGATGTGGGTCGCCGACATGGACTTCGCCGCGCCACCGGTGATCATCCAGGCCCTGCAAAAACGTCTGGAACACCCGTTGCTCGGCTACAGCGTGGCTCAGGATGACTTGCGCCACGCCATCGTCAACGATCTGTGGAACAAGTACGCCTGGCGCGTCGAGCCACAGGAACTGATTTTCCTGCCGGGCGTGGAATCGGGTTTTAACATGGCCCTGAACGCGCTGGTGCAACCGCAACAGAACGTCGTGGTCCAGGTTCCCAACTACCCGCCGCTGCGGCATGCCCCCGGCCATTGGGGCCTGAACAAGGTTGAACTGAATTTCGACACACTGGCTGACGGTACCTACGCCACGCCACTCGACGCCTTGCGCCAGTCGCTGGCCGGTGGCGGCGCGTTGCTGCTGAGCAATCCGCACAACCCGCTGGGCAAGGCGTTTCCACGGGACGAACTGCAAGCGGTGGCGGACATCTGCCGGGAACAGGACGCCTGGATCATCTCCGACGAAATCCACGCCGAACTGTGCTTCGACGGGCGCAAACACATTCCCACCGCGTCGTTGAGCCTGGAAATCGCCCGGCGCACCATCACGCTGATGTCGGCGAGCAAGGCCTACAACATCGCAGGTCTGAAGACCTCGTTCATGATCATCCAGGATCGGGCCTTGCGTGAGCGGGTCAACCACGCTCGTTGCGGCATGGTCGACAGCGTCAACCCGCTGGGCATGGAAGCGACGCGGGTTGCTTATACCGAAGCCGGGCCGTGGCTGACTGAGCTGGTGGGTTACCTGCAAGGCAACCGCGATTACCTGGTCGATGCGGTTCGCACCCGGCTGCCGGGCGTCACCATGAATGTACCGCAGAGCACTTATCTGGCGTGGCTCGATTGCTCGGCGCTGGGTCTGGAGAATCCGCAGCAGTTCTTCCTTGAACAAGCAAAGGTCGGGCTCAGCCCAGGCCTGGATTTTGGCGATGACTGCAAACAGTTCGTCCGCCTGAATTTCGGCTGCCCGCGTGCGTTGCTGGAGGAAGGGATTGCACGGATGGAGCGCAGCCTGATCAATCTCAAGGCCTGATTCCATCTCAAGGCAAAGACAATCCCCCTGTGGGAGCTAGCCTGCTAGCGATGGCGTCGGATCAGTCAGCGTCTATGTCGACTGACACTCCGCCATCGCTAGCAGGCTAGCTCCCACAGGAGGTCGGGTTGATTTGAAGGTTTCAGCAACCGTCCGAAATCCAACCGAACTCAAGCCAAAAGAGCAGGGTCCACCCTTTGACTCTTCTGCCTTGAGAACGGAGATTTCCAGATGACTGACTATCCAAAACCACCCTTCAAGAAGCAGGGCCAGCCCGTCCCCGGCTCCCAGAAGAAAATGGACCCGTACCCGGATTGTGGCGAGCAGAGCTACAAAGGCTCCGGCCGTCTGGACGGCAAGATCGCCCTGATCACCGGCGCCGACAGCGGTATCGGCCGCGCCGTCGCGATCGCCTTCGCCCGTGAAGGCGCGGACGTCGCCGTTGCCTACCTCAATGAACATGAAGACGCGCAGGAAACCGCGCGCTGGGTCGAACAGGCCGGGCGTCAGTGCGTGTTGCTGCCTGGTGACATCGCGCAGAAAGCGCAATGCCAGGCGCTGGTCGACAAGACCGTCGAACGCTTTGGCCGGATCGACATCCTGGTCAACAACGCCGCATTCCAGATGACCCACGAAAATTTCGAGGACATCCCGGACGAAGAATGGGTGATGACCTTCGACGTCAACATCACCGCCATTTTCCGGATCTGCCAGGCGGCACTGAAGCACATGAAACCCGGTAGTTCGATCATCAACACCAGTTCGGTCAATTCGGACATGCCCAAGCCGACCCTCCTCCCCTACGCCACGACCAAAGGCGCGATTGCCAACTTCACCGCCGGCCTGGGGCAGATGCTGGGGCCGAAAAACATCCGGGTGAACTGCGTGGCACCGGGGCCCATCTGGACGCCGCTGATCGTTTCGACCATGCCGGATGAGGAAGTGCAGAACTTTGGCGGGCAAACACCGCTGGGACGGCCAGGACAACCGGTCGAAGTGGCGCCGATTTATGTGCTGCTGGCGTCGGATGAGGCCAGCTACATCACCGGTCAGCGCTACGGGATTACCGGTGGCAAGCCGATGCTTTGAATGAGCATCCTGTGCCGACCGAGCTTGCTCGCGCTTGAGTGCGCAGCGCTCACAAAAGGGGCCGCTGCGCAGCCCGGCGGGAGCAAGCTCCCTCGCCACAAAAGCGGCTTAGGGTGACTCTTGAGAAATCACCGGAATCTTGCCACCGGTCAGCGCTGCGGGATACCGGCGGCAAGCCTATGCTTTGAATGTGCATCCTGTGGCGAGCGAGCTTGCTCGCGCTTGAGTGCGCAGCGCTCACAAAAGGGGCCGCTGCGCAGCCCGGCGGGAGCAAGCTCCCTCGCCACAAAAACGGCTTAGGGTGACTCTTGAGAAATCACCGAAGTCTTGCCACCGGTCAGCGCTTCGGGATACCGGCGGCAAGTCTATGCTTTGAATGAGCATCCTGTGGCGAGCGAGCTTGCTCGCGCTTGAGTGCGCAGCGCTCACAAAAGGGGCCGCTGCGCAGCCCGGCGGGAGCAAGCTCCCTCGCCACAAAAACGGCTTAGGGTGACTCTTGAGAAATCACAGGAATCTTGCCACCGGTCAGCGCTGCGGGATACCGGCGGCAAGTCTATGCTTTGAATGAGCATCCTGTGGCGAGCGAGCTTGCTCGCGCTTGAGTGCGCAGCGCTCACAAAAGGGGCCGCTGCGCAGCCCGGCGGGAGCAAGCTCCCTCGCCACAGAAAGCGGTTCAGGGCGAGTCTTGGGCAATCACCGAAATCTTGCCGTTTCGTTCAAGGATCGCAAACTTGATCTGATCCAGGGTTTCGATGCCCTGACTCGAACGGGCGGCCTCCATGATGTCGGCCTCGATCAAACGTGCGTGGCGCAGGCGCTTGTGCAGCACCTTGCCGTTCTCGACGATGATCGTCGGCTCGCCATCGATCAGCTGGGACAACCAGTGCGAGCGCTGCTTGAGCAGCGACAGCCCAACGTCAATCGCAATCAGCGTGACGATGACCAGCATTGAATTAGTCAGGGAAAAGTCATCGCCCAGCAACGCCTGTTGCGTCGCCTCGCCGATGATCATCAGCAGCACAAAATCGAAGGTGGTCAATTCGGCCAGCGAGCGCCGGCCGGCAATCTTGAACAGCACCATCAGGGCCAGATACATCACTGCCGCGCGCAATACCGAATCCATAGGTCACCTAAGGGAAAATGAATTGATCCAGCTGCACCGGCATGGCACCGGGGGAAGAAATACGGCTGCGAAACAACCCGAGCCCGTCGCCGCGTAACGTCAGATAAAGGTTGACCTGTCCCTGCGCATCGGTTTGCAACCACAGCTTCATGCCCTGCCCCGCACTCAGGGCGCGAACGGGTTGCGGTTGCAGGGTTTCGATGCTGAATCCGTCCAGCAGCGCCGCCGAAAGCTCCAGTTCGACCGTGGCATCCGGCGCACCGATCACGCTGATCTGCATCGCGTTGGTCGAGCCATTGCGGTGGAACATCTCGTACTGCACCCGGACCTTGCCATCGCCACCGGAGACGTCCCGAGTGCTCAACGGCCCGTGGGAAAACAGGCCGAGCAGCGCCAGCAAAACCAACACCACCAGGACGTACCAGCCCACACGTTCAAACCGCCAGACTTTGACCTGGTACGCCATGTCGTCCTGCACGGGATAGTCGCGACTTTGGTAATCGCGTTGAGCGGATTCATCGCTCATGACCTTCTCCCTGGCCTGGCCCGCTGGCCAACGCACGCTGATGGAAATCAGGCAGCAGCTTCAAGGCATGTTCTGCGGCTATCAGCTGCACCTGACTCCGTGTGCCGAAAAACCGCTTCTGTCGACTGAAGACACTGCGCCCGTGAGGGGTCTGATAGGCCCAGGCAAAACAGATGGTGCCGGCCGGAATGCCATCGACGTCTTCCGGCCCAAGGATGCCGGTGGTCGCCACGGCAACATTGGCAGTGCTGTCGCGTAGCGCCCCGTCCGCCATTTCCCGGGCGACTTCACAACTGGTCAGGTTGAACGTTTCGATGGTCGAAGGGCTGACGTTGAGCAAGCGTTGTTTCGCTTCGGGGGAATAGACCACGTAGCCGCTTTCGATCAACTCACCGCTGTGCGGCACCTCGGCAAGGAGCGTGACGATTTTTCCGGCGGTGCAGGACTCTGCAGTGGTCAGCAGTAAATCGTGCTCACGCAGGTACTCGACCACGGTTTGGCTGACGCTCATGGTAATTCTCCCGACAGAGAGCTGCTCGGTTGACCTTCCCCTTTGCAAACATTCCCTCTATTGGACCACGTCCGTCTGCGGCGAGAAAAAGTGAACCCCTGACAATGCTCGCCCCTCAATACGTTCAGGGGCCCCTGTCACGGGGCCGCTCCCGATCAGGAGGTCGTCATGTCCGCACTTATCGTCAAGTTGTTTACCCAACCGAACTTCGCGTGGACGGATATCCGCAAGGAAGAGGAAGCCCAGCCTCGCCACCCATGAGCTTCATTCTTTGGGTAGCGGTATTGGGAGCGGTGCTGCTGACTCTGGCGTTGACGTCCTCGTACCTGCGCTGGATGCCGGTGACGACATCGGCGGTGTGCCTGATGCTGGGGGTCGCCATCGGGCCGTCAGCGCTCGGTCTATTGAAGCTGGACATGAACGATGCCTCGATCTGGATGGAGCACCTGACGGAAGTCGCGGTGCTCTTTTCGCTGTTTGTGTGCGGCCTGAAGTTACGCTCGCCCTTCAAGGATAAAAACTGGCGCATCGCGGTCGGCCTGGCCGGACCGGTGATGGTGTTGACCATTGCCGGTGTCAGCCTGCTGTTGCACTACGGTTTCGAATTGTCCTGGGGCACCGCGGTGTTGATTGGCTCGATACTGGCACCCACCGACCCGGTACTCGCCGCGCTGGTACAAGTCAACGACGCCCGGGATGACGACAGTGTGCGCTTCGGCCTCTCCGGTGAGGCGGGGCTCAATGACGGGATTGCCTTTCCGTTCGTGATTCTCGGGTTGCTGCTGTTGCAACACGACGGCAACCCCGGCTGGCTGGGCGACTGGGCGCTGCGCAGCCTGCTCTGGGCCGTCCCTGCCGGCTTGCTCACGGGTTATGCGATGGGGCGTGGCATTGGTCGCCTGACGTTGGCGCTGCGGATCAAAAATGACGACAGCACCCTTTCACCCAACGATTACCTGGCCCTCGCGTTGATTGCCCTGGCGTACGTCGGCGCCGAAGCGGTTCATGGCTACGGTTTTCTGTCAGTGTTCGCGGCGGGCCTGGGTCTGCGTCATGAAGAGGTCAAATCCACCGGCGATGACGAACTGCCGGCCGAGCATCGGGTACAGCCGGTGGTCGGCCATCAGAACGTCGAGCCGCACGAGGCCGTCCATGGCGATACCGAAGGTCTCGAAGACACGCAGGTCGCCGCCGGCATCATGATGGGCGACATGCTCGCGTTCGGCAGCTTGGTCGAACGTGCCATGGAAGTGTTTCTGGTGACGCTGCTCGGTGTCGTGCTGATTGGGCACTGGGACTGGCGAGCGCTGCTGATCGGCGGCGTGTTGTTTTGCCTGATTCGACCGCTAAGCGTTGTCGCCCTGCCCTGGCGTGGCTTGCTGGACGGTCGCCAGCGCCTGTTGATCGGCTGGTTCGGCATTCGCGGGATCGGTAGCCTGTATTACCTTTTCTATGCCCTGAACCATGGGCTCGCGCCTTCAATCGCAGCGCTTTGCACCGACCTGACGTTGTCGGTGGTTGCGCTGAGCATTCTCGTCCATGGCATCAGCACGCAACCAATGCTGGCTTGGTACGAACAGCGCAAAAAGCAAAAGACTTGATTTGATGGCGGTGAGTTTTCACGAAATCCGAAGCCGCGAACTGCATGAGTCAAAATCCGGACTCATGCAGCCTGCATGACCGCAGTTCGCCATCAGCCAATCCAACCCGTTGATTTTCAAGGCGCTTGCTTCAGCAACTTATCGGCACAACAAATGCTCAAGGACTATCAGCGACCTTCGGCCTCGAGACCGTTCGCGCTCATCCCCGTGACTATTTGAGAGACTCGACCATGAACGCCATTGACCTGTTGCAAGCCGACCATGAACGCGTAAAAGGCATCCTGACCCAACTGAGCGAATCCACCGAACGTGGCGTTAAAAAACGCACCGAGCTGCTGGCCAAGCTTGAAATGGAGATCACCATCCATACCCGACTCGAAGAGGAAGTCTTGTACCCTGCGTATAAGAAAGCGGGTGGCAAAGAACAGGACGTCATGTATTACGAAGCCAAGGAAGAACACCGCACCGTCGATTCTCTGGTACTGCCTGACTTGAAAGTCACCGACCCGTCCTCTGTGGAATTCGCCGGGCGCGTGAAAGTGGTCAAGGAGCTGCTGGAGCACCACATCGAAGAGGAAGAAACGGAAATGTTTCCTCAGGCCAAAAAGCTGCTGGGCAAAGCCACCCTCGAAGAATTGGGTGCGCAAATGGAAAGCCTCAAGGCCCAGTACAAGAAAGAAATGAGTGCGGCCAATCTGGCGGCCTGATCTAAGTGGCAGGCGTAAAAAAGGCCCGGCGTTTGCCGGGCCTTTTTTGCTTTTGCGTCTCATGCGCCAGGATTGGTCACCTGGATATAAAACGCGTAACTACCCAGCAACACCCAGAACGTGGCGAAAATCCAGGGAGTGCGCACCGAGAACAACAGCGACTTGCGGTAGCCCTTGTGGGACGACTCCATCTCGCTGAACAGCGGCGACTCGTCGTAGGCCAGTCCCATCAAGGGTTCGCTGCGCAGTAGTTCACTCTGTTTGAAGTGCCAGTGATCGATGATGTCGTACGCCGCGCGAATGCCCGGCCAGGCGTTGAGGGAACTGAGTAGCCCCAACAGCGCCAGAAACGGCGGCACCACCAGGGTAAAGAGTTTGCCCCACTCGGGATTGAGGTTGGCCATGCACGATGCGAAGGCAATCACCAGAAACGATTGCGCCGCGAGGTAGGCGTCGGTGCGATTGGCCAGAATGCTGGTTTCGTACTGGATTTCCCGCCGGTAGAAATCCAGGCGTTCCTTGGGCGAGCCGAACATCTTGGCATTGTGTTCGGTCAGGGCTTCTTCAGCAGTCGCTTCAGTCAGTATTCTTGGCAAGGGAGTCACGCACATAATGGAAAACGTTTAGAAGAAACGCCTACTGACAAGTTCAGCTGGATTAACACTGCAAGGGGCCTGCAATGGACGATCTTGATTGGGTGCAATGGCCAGCGATGCTGGTGACGGTGCTGGCGGCGTGGCTGATCGGTTCACGAGCCCCCAGGCGTCGGGTCTGGGGGTTCATCTGTTTTATCCTCAGCAACATTTTGTGGGTGATCTGGGGGTATCAGTCCCAGGCCTACGCGTTGATCGTGTTGCAGTTTTGCCTGTGCGCCATGAACCTGCGCGGCTTCAAAAAGAACGCAGGCTCCGCGACCGGACAATGAGTCATTTCATCGTCGATGCAATGATTTCTACCAGATTGAGTTGAGTAAAAGGTTTGGACAGGCGTGGGAGTCTGGTCGCAAAACCTTCCAGTCGCTCGGCATAACCCGTGGCGAGGACGATCGGCAGGTCCGGCTTGATGTTTCGAATCGCCTGCGCCAGTTGCGCGCCATCCATTTGCGGCATGGCCATGTCGGTAATGACCAGGTCGATGGCCTGCTCGCTGTCGAACACTTTCAGCGCTTGAGCCCCGGATACCGCACTGATCACCCGGTGCCCCAAATCTTCAAGCAACAGGCAGGTACTGGTCAGCACCAGGCTGTCGTCGTCCACCACCAGCACGCACAGGCGCGACACCGGCGGTGCGGCCTCCTCCTGGGCAGGCTTGGCAGCCAAACCGTTTGTGGCGACGGGGATCCACAGTTCGGCCGTGGTTCCCTTGTCCTTTTGGCTTTTCAGAATGAACCGCCCGCCCAACTGTTCGATGAAACCATGAACCATCGACAATCCCAGCCCCGTGCCTTTGCCCACCCCCTTGGTGGTGAAAAACGGGTCCATCGCCGAGGCAAGGGTGGCCTCATCCATGCCCTCCCCCGAATCACTGACGCTCAGGCAGACAAAACGGCCTGACTTTGGCGAGAGCGAGGAATGATCCCCGGCTTCCTCAGACTTGGCGCTGATCAGGATTTTCCCGCCGTGGGGCATTGCATCGCGGGCGTTGGTCACCAGGTTCAGGACCGCCAGTTCCAGCTGGTTAACGTCTGCCACCACCGGCTCGATGTCTTGCGGAAAACGGGTTTCGAGTACCACGGAAGGTCCGAGGGAACTGCGCAACAGACCGGTAATGCCCTCTACCAACCTCGGTATTTCGACAGACTCGGTCTTCAATTCCTGACGCCGGGCAAAGGCCAGCATGCGCTGGGTCAGCGAAACCCCGCGTAAGGCACCCTGAGCGGCGTTGTCCAGCAACCGGGTGATTTTCGGATCCTCGCCCACGCGCTTGCGGACGATTTCCAGATTGCCAAGGATCACCGTCAGCAGGTTATTGAAGTCATGGGCAATGCCTCCGCTGAGTTGCCCGATGGCCTGCATTTTTTGCGCCTGAAAGAGCGCCTCGCGGGTTTGTTCGAGGGCCTGCTGGGCGAGGGTCGCTTCGGTGATATCCCGGGTGATCTTGGCGAAACCGAGCAATGTGCCGGTGTCGCCCCAGATCGGGTCGACCACGACATGCGCCATAAACCGTGTGCCGTCCTTGCGCAGTCGCCAGCCCTTGTTTTCGAATCGCCCCTCGCGAACCGCAATGTCCAGGGTGCGTTTCGGTTCGCCGGCTTCGCGATCTTCCGGGGTGTAGAACATCGAAAAATGCTTGCCGATCACTTCTTCTGGCAGGTAACCCTTGATGCGCTGGGCACCAGGATTCCAGTTTGTCAGGCGTCCATCAGCGTCGAGCATGTAGATCGCGTAGTCCGTGACGCTTTGCACCAATAACCGGAACTGCTGCTCGCTCTGCTTGAGGACTTCTTCGGCCATCTTGCGGTCGGTCAGGTCCCGGGTGATCTTGGCAAAACCCAACAATGTGCCCGTCGCATCGAAAATCGGATCGATCACCACGTGGCACCAGAAATGCGTACCGTCCTTGCGAACCCGCCAGCCTTCGCCCTCGAACCGTCCCTCGCGGATCGCCGTATCCAGCGCCCGTTGGGGCAACCCTTTGAGACGATCCTCTTCGGTGTAGAAACGCGAGAAGTGCTGACCGAGAATCTCGGCTTCCTCATACCCTTTAAAGCGCTTGGCGCCGGAATTCCAGCTGGTGATGATGCCGTCGGGATCAATCATGTAGATCGCATAGTCAATCACCGCATCGATCAACAGGCGAAAACGCCCGTCCTCGATGGGGCTGGCTTTGATTCGATCTTCGCTCATTGCGCCCTCACGTCAGGAATGTTTTTTTGGAGTATGGGACAAACCGAAGAATTGGAAAGCACGAAAATAGACCCTGGCGTGTGTGTTGATCAGGTTACCTCATGGCAATGGGGTTGCTCCAATGCACAAGCGTGAGTCCCCGACCGACCACCAACGCGGCAGGAGCTGCCTGACCTTGCTGTCGCCAAACCGGTCATCGATCAACATCACCACCCCTTGATCCTGTTGGGTGCGGATCACGCGTCCGGCCGCCTGAACTACTTTCTGCACGCCGGGAAACAGGTAGGCGTAGTCATAACCGGCTCCGAAAATTGCTGCCATCCGATGTTTCAACTGTTCATTGACCGGGTTGAGTTGCGCCAGTCCGAGGGTGGCGATAAAAGCGCCGATCAACCGGGCACCGGGCAAGTCGATGCCTTCGCCAAATGCCCCGCCCAGTACCGCGAAACCGATGCCCTGGCTATGCGCAGTGAACTGATCGAGAAAGTCCTGACGCTGCCCTTCCCCCATGCCCCGGGATTGCGACCAGAGATTGATGTGTGGATGGGTCTCGGCCAGCAACTGTGCGACTTGCTGCAAGTAATCGAAGCTGCTGAAAAACGCCAGGTAATTGCCTGGGCGTTGGCTGAATTGCCTGGCGATCAGCTCGACGATCGGCGCCAGAGAAGACTGTCGATGGACAAACCGCGTGGAAATCTGGCTGACGATATGGACCTTCAACTGGTCAGCGTGAAACGGTGACTCGACGTCGATCCAGACTGTGTTCGCCGGCGTTCCGAGTAAATCGGCGTAGTAATGGCGCGGACTCAACGTCGCGGAAAACAGCACGGTGCTGCGTGCCGCCGTCAGGCGCGGGCGGATGAAACCGGCGGGCACCACGTTGCGCAGGCACAGTTGCGACAGGTTGCGTTGGCGGTCGAGGTCGCGCTTGCTGATGTCGAACAGGAACTGCTCATCGAAGAGCTCGGCGACGCGGCAGAATTGCAGCATGTCGAAATAGAAAGTCTGTAAGGCGCTGTCCAGGCCCTGGGGATGATCATTGAGGTAGTCGCCGATGCTCGCGCTGCATGACGACAATGCCTGGAGCAGTTTCTCCGGTGGTTTGTCGTAGGCCTGGTACGGCGCGAGTTGCAGGTTATGCAGGGCGTTCCACTCGCGATTGACCCGTTGCAAGGTTTTCTTCAAGGGCTCGGGAGCGGTTTTGCGCACACCGTTGAGCGCCGACTGGTCAAGGCTGGCGCTGTACATCTGCCGCCCGCGCTCCACCAGATTGTGGGCTTCGTCCACCAGGACCGCGACTTTCCAGTTGTTGGCCTGGGCCAGCCCGAACAACAGCGCGCTGAAATCGAAATAGTAGTTGTAGTCAGCAACCACCACGTCGGCCCAACGGGCCATTTCCTGGCTCAGGTAATAAGGGCAGACGTTGTGCTTCAGGGCCACTTCGCGCAAGGCGTTCTGGTTCAACAGCGTCAGCTCGCTGGCGGCCTGGCGCGCGGCCGGCAACCGATCATAGAAACCCTGGGCCAACGGGCAGGATTCGCCATGGCAGGCCTTGTCCGGATGCTCGCAGGCCTTGTCCCGGGCGATCATTTCCAGGACCCGCAACGGTGGCGCAGCGGCGCTGTCGAGAATGACCTGCGCCGCATCGAGCGCCAGTTTGCGCCCGGGGGTTTTTGCCGTGAGGAAAAACACTTTGTCCAGCTGCTGCGGTGCCAGGGCCTTGAGCATCGGAAACAGCGTGCCGACGGTCTTGCCAATACCGGTCGGCGCCTGGGCCATCAGGCAACGGCCAGTGCTGACGGCCTTGAACACGGACTCCGCCAGATGCCGTTGCCCCGGACGAAAATCGACATGGGGAAACGCCAGTTGCTGCGCCGCAGCGTTGCGTGCTTCGCGATGGGCCATTTCCTGTTCGGCCCAGCGCAGGAACAGTTGGCAATGGTGTTCGAAGAACGTCTTCAGTGCGTCAGCGCTGAAAGCCTCGACCAGGCAGGTCTCCTTTTCGCTGACGATGTCGAAATACACCAGCGCCAGGTTGATCTGCGCCAGGTCCAGTTTCTGGCACATCAACCAGCCGTAGACCTTGGCCTGCGCCCAGTGCAGTTGACGATGATTGGCCGGCTGCTTGCTCAGGTCGCCGCGGTAGGTTTTGACTTCTTCCAGGCAGTTTTGCACCGGGTCGTAGCCGTCCGCCCTGCCTTTGACCTTCAACGTTTGATACAGGCCTTCAAGCGCGACTTCACTCTGATAACCGTCGCTGCGCCGGGACGCCACCGTCCGGTGGCCGACGATGCCTTCCAGTGCAGTCGGCGAGGGTGTGAAGCGCAGGTCGAGGTCGCCGACCTTGGCGGTGAACTCACACAACGCCCGCACCGCGATGCTGTAGCTCAAGCGCTCTGCTCCGCCCATTGCACGTAGCAGACGGCAATGGGCATCTGGTGTTCATGGCAGAACTCGAGCCAGCGCAACTGATTGTCTTGCAGGCGATCGCCAGGGCCTTTGACTTCGATCATGCGGTAGGTCTTGTGCTGCGGCCAGAACTGGATCAGGTCCGGCATCCCGGCGCGGTTGACCTTGATGTCCAGCAGCAAACGGTTGAACCAGTGTTTGAGGTGCTCGGCCGGCAGGCAATCAAGCGCCTGATCGAGCAATTCTTCGTTTAACGCGCCCCAGAACACAAAGGGCGATTGCACGCCCCACTTGGCGGCATACCGCTCCCGGATCGTCTGCAGGTAACGCCCATCATCGAGCTCGGCTAGGCAGACCTGGAACAGATCGGCCCGCCGTGCCTGGAAGTCTTCATTGAGCAGATCCACCGGCCCACGCTGGAACGGGTGAAAAAACGACCCCGGCAAGGGCGCGAAGATCGCTGGCCAGCACAGCAACCCGAACAGCGAGTTGATCAGGCTGTTTTCGACGTAATGCACCGGTGCCGAATCCTCCGCCAGATGCGCCTGTACGTAAAACTCCACCGATAGCGTGGGATCGATTCTGGGCAGTTGCAGGTCCAGGCGCAGCATTTCCCTTGGGGACGGACGTTTTGCTGGCGGCCCGCCGAGCTTACGCCGCAACCTGGGCAATACACGCAGCAGTTGCTGTTGTTCGGCAGCGCTTTCCGGCGATTGGCCGGCAACCGTGGCCAGGTCCATGGCCAGTTGATATTCGCCGCAGCGCTCCAGCACCCGAATCAACCGCGACCTCGCACCGGGCCAGGCACAGTCGCGGTAAATGCTCAGCGCATTGGAGAAATCCGCCATGCGTTCGCAGTGCTGACCGATCTGGAACAACAGCTTGCTGCGCCGTTTTTGCAACCAGGGATTGGTCAGTGTCAGCCCGTTGATCTGCTCGACGACCTCCGCCACCGCTTCACCCACCTCCAAACGCTGCTGGCATTCGTGAAGAAAGAAACAGGCATCCACATCCTCGCGACTGCGCAAGCCTCGGGATTCGACGCAAAACTCGACTTTTTCGTAGGTAAAGATGCCGAGGTCGGCCAGCACGAACTCCGACCAGTCCTGATAAAGATTGCCGAAGAACATCAGGCGCAGACGATCACAAAGACCCATGATGGTCAGACTGAACAACCGGTCCTCCAGGGGGGCGCACCAATGGGTAAAACTGAGCGTTTCGGGAAACCGCTCGCTCAGGGTCGCAAGCCAGTCGGTCTTTTTGCCTTTGGGCTTATCAATGGCCGTGCCGAAGCACTGCACGATTTCCGCCTTGAGCAACACGTCGAATAACGTTTCGAGCGACAGCGGCGCCTGATCATCGATCCAGCCAAGTTCCAGCAACGGCTTGGCGGCACTGGCGATGTCGCCAATCTCGAGGTAATGCAGTTTGCTCGCCCGGAAGTGAACCCCCTTGCGCATCACCATCCGCACCAGCAGCGCCCTGGATTCGCGGGGCAACCGGTTGAATTCACGGATGAAGGTTCGCTCCTCGAGCGTCAGCACATCGGCATAGCGATGCTCAAGCCAATCAAGCACTTGCATGAAGTTGTTCAAGTAATAGAACGGATCGTCGAGCGGATTCTGGGTCACAGGAAAGCAGGGCCACGGGGAGCGAGTACTGGTTATGCGTACAGATACCAGCAACGCCCTGTCCGGCGCAAACGGAAAAGGATAAGCGGCGGCGCGATCGGGAATATTTCGCCTGCCAGTCGAACTTTCCCGCAATCCATCGTACCAACCGCGTTAGAGGTACAGTGACGATTGAAGGATTCGAAGCAGTCGCGCTGTTTTTTGGAGGATGAGAGGTGGTTATGAATATCAAGACTCTGGGTTTGCCCATGGCAGTGGCGGCCCTGCTGGCCCTCGCCGGTTGCTCGACGCCAACAGTGGTGACACTGCAGAACGGCACCCAGTATTTGACCAAGGACATGCCGAAAGCCAATAACAAGGAAGGTTTTTACGAGTTTGAAGATATTTCCGGGACGAAGGTGAAGGTCAAGGTTGATGACGTGGCCACGGTGCGCAAGGAAGACTGAAGACCGAGTTATCGTTCATCGCGGGCAAGCCCGCTCCCACAGGTTCTGAAGTGAATGCACAATTCGTGCTCGACCATGATCCCTGTGGGAGCGGGCTTGCCCGCGATGAGGCCCTTGCCGGCGCCACATCACCTTCAGGCAATAACAATACCGGCACCGGAAAGGCTATCCAGCCCCACCCCGACCAGCGTCACCGAATCATTGCCAAACGTCAGCACCGTATCCTGCCCCACAACCGTGGCATGGGACAGAAAGTCATCGTTCGGCCCCACCCCCTGAACCCCGAGAAACACCAGCTTGTCATTCGCCTGATAGCCCACCACTCGGTCATGGCCAAACGCACCACTGAACAGGAACGTATCGATCCCGCCGCCCGACTCCATCAGGTCATTCCCCGCTCCGCCGACAAACACGTCGTTGCCTTGGCCTCCGATCAGATGGTCGTTACCCTCCAGGCCAAACAACCAATCACCGCTGACGTGAGCTTTCAGCGTATCGGCGCCCGCTCCGCCCTTCAGCGTCGAGGCGTATTGAGTCAGGTTATTCCCCACCGCCAAACCGTTAGCCGTAACGCTGTGGCTCACGTCATCCTTGAACACCCCCCAGAGAAACCCCGGCTCCTTGGTAACAATGCTGCCAATGTCGCGGGTGATGCTGATGCCGCCCTGCGCATCGCGGATGTACAGGTTGCCGGCGCCGTCATTGGCGAAATCGAAGTTTTTCACCGACTGCTGCAAGTCCAGCACGTTGCTGCCCTTACCGCCCAGCACGATGTTGTAGCCACCGCCGTCGCGGAAGGTGTCATTGCCATCGCGGCCTTCCAGGTAGTCGTTGCCCTTGCCGCCCTGGATCAGGTCGTTGCCGTCGCTGCCGATGATGAAGGTGCTGCCCTTGTGGGGGTCGGCGTTGCGATTGAGGTCCTGGACCCAGGTGTTCCCGCGCACCGGATCGGACAGGTTGGCGACGATGACGGTCGAGTCTTTGCTGGTGAGGTCATAGAACTTCGATTCCAGCACCCGTGACATGCCATCGCCATAACCCGTGGGCAGGTGGGAAATCCAGGTCGGGATATTAAGGATGGAAAACGGCAGCACATTCCACGCCGTCGAGGCGTAATGATCGTTGAAGCTGACGAGGTTGTGGGTCGCCGAGTCCTGATGGGCATCGTGCACACCCACCGACGACAGATTGAAGGATGAACCATCGAGCGCACGGAACACCGGATCGTTCTCATAACCGACGTTGAGCACTTTATCGGTGCTGCTTTGAGTGGGCGACGCGTAGGCAATGTAGTTGGAGTCCTTGTAGAACCCGGCCCACTTGTCGTTGCTCAGGTCCGCCAGGCTGTTGACCGCCAGGCCGCCGAGGCTGTGGCCGCTGACCAGTACGTCCTTGCCCGACAAGCCATTGGCCCGGGCAAATGCCGCGACATCGCCCAGCAAGTCGCCAAACGCTTCGCCCACGTAGTTCTTCGCGTAATCCTTCGGCCCCAATGCGGCGAGCAGATCGTTGATCCCGTCAGCGATCGAGTCGCTGATCAGGCTTTCCCGTGGCCCACTGGTGCCGCGAAAGGCGATGCCGATTTCGCTGAGATGGCCCTGGGCGTCGTACTTGCCGAGGATTTCCACCTGGGCGCTGGTGTAGCCGGCCTTTTCGCCGAAGAAGGTTCCTCGGGCATCGATCTTGCCGTCATAGCCCAGTTGAGTCGCGGTAATGGGCGTCCAGCCAGCCTTGTGCACCGCGTCGAGCGCGGCTTTTTCCGAATCCGGGTTCCACGGCACGCCAGGGATCACGCCCTGGGAATCGGTGCCGCCAATCAGCGCAGTCACCAGCGTCGCCGGTAAGCCGAGGCCAAAGCCGTTGTGCTGGTAACCGGTGGCAAAGCCGTTATCGAGGTTGTGATAGGAATACAGCGTGATCGCCATGGCGTCGGTGAACAACGCCTTTGAATCTGCCGTGCCAAAGTTTTTGTAGTCGTACACACCCATGGTAAAGCCTCTCTTTTTGTTGGAATGCTGGTCACCTAGTGCATACCTTTGTGGCGAGCGAGCTTACTCGCGCTGGGCTGCGTAGCGGCCCCAAAAATCTGACAGCCATTGCCGATTTTTTGTGAGTGCTACGCACTCAAGCGGGAGCAAGCTCCCTCGCCACAGATGTGGGTGCCCGCCGGTATTTCACTGGTGTCAAAGATCTTTGCGGCGTGACTCCGGGCCTTGCCCAAACGCCTCGTCAACCTTGGCCAGGTCCTGCTCGTTCAGCGTTCCGGCGTAGTAATGCAGCTTGATCCAGGCCATCAAATAGTCGTACCGGGTCTGGGCCAGGTCGCGGCGTGTGGTGTAGAGCTGTTGTTCGGCGTTGAGCGCATCGAGGTTGACCCGTTCACCGCCAAGGATGCTCTGCTTCGTCGAGACCACCAGGGCTTCGGCGGACGTCAGGGCTTTCTGATAGGCCCGCAGTTTGCTCACCCCCGACTGGCACGCACTGAATTGCCGGCGCAGCTCGATCAGCGTCTCCCGGGTCTGACCCTCTAGCTGGTACTCCGCCTGCTCCATGGCGCGGCTGGCCTGGCGGGTCGAGGCGGAAACCCCACCGCCGGCATACAGCGGCACGTTGACTTCAATGCCGATGGTGTTGGTGTCGTAGCGCTGGTTGTAGGTGTTGCCGCTTTCCGATTCGTTCTGCCGCACCGACGCGTACGCACTGACTTTCGGCAGGTGCCCGGCGCGATTGCGTTCGACTTCGTAGCGCGCCACTTCCACGGCCTGGCGCTGTGAAGCCAGGTTCGGGTTGTTCGCCACGGCCATTTCGTGCCAGGTGTCGTAACGGGCGGGTTGCAGGGTGAAGGTCTGAAAGTTCTGGTCCAGCGGCGCCAGGTCCGCGATGTCGATTGCCGGCACGCCAATCAGCGCACCGAGTTCCCGCAAGGACGCATCCTGCTCGTTGCGCGCCTCGATTTCCTCGGCGGTCGCCAGTTCGTAGCGGGATTCGGCCTCGAGAATATCGGTGCGCGTGCCCTCGCCCTGGCGGAACATGTGTTCGTTCTGCTGGAACTGTTGCTCGAAGGCCTTCTTTTTCGCCAGTGCAATGTCGATCTGGTCTTGGGCGAACAGCGCCTGCGTGTAGTTTTCCAGCACGCGCACCAGCAATTCCTGGCTCTTTCCGCGGAAGGCTTCGTCGGCAAACAGCGATTGCGCCACACCTTTGCGGTACGCCGCATAGGCTTCGTAATCGATCAAGGGCTGCTGCAACGTCAGCGTCGAGCCGTAACTGCTGTAGTTGCGATCATCGCGCTGATTTTGCCCGCGCTCGTTGAGGTAGGTGACCTTGGAGGTATTGCGGCCCTTGTTGTAGGTGTAACCCAGGTGTGGCAGCAGCCCGGCGCGGCCGATGGCGCGGTTTTCCAGGCCGGCATCGCGTTCCTTGATGGCGCCGAGAAACACCGGATCATTGCGCAACGCTTGTTCGTAAATATCGAACGGGCCCATGGCCATTGACGCGTTGCAGGTCAGCAACGCGAGACTCGCTGCGAAAAGGGAAAGCTTATTCATACAGCGGAACATCCTTATTCCTCGGTCAACGCGGAACCTGCGCGGTCGAGCAGCGGTTTGAACAGATAGTTGAGAAGAGAGCGCTCGCCGGTGCGCACGAACATTTCCGCGGGCATGCCGGGCTTGATCACCAGGCCGTTGAGTTTTTCCATCGCCTGATCGCTGACACTGCTGCGCAGCACGTAATACGGCACGCCGGTTTTCTCATCGACCATCTGGTCGGCGGAAATCAGGCTGACTTCGCCCGGCACACGCGGGGTTCGGCTCTGGTTGAACGCGGTGAACAGGATGTCCACCGGCAGGTGCGTGCCGACCTTGTCGATCAGGTTGATCGGCAGGTGCCCTTCGACTTCCAGGTGTGTGCCTTGCGGGACGATCTCCAGCAGGGTTTCGCCCTGACGGACCACGGCGCCTTCGGTGTGCACACCCAGGTTGACCGCGATGCCGTCGGCGGTGGCGATGATCTCGCTGTGTTGCAGGTCGAATCCGGCGGAGGTCAGCTGCTCTTCGAGGGTCACGCTTTTGAGCTGCGCATCGGCCAGTTGGGTGCGGACTTCTTTCTGGTATTCCTCGATGTGTTGTTGCAGCTTCAGGCGCGATTCGAGGATGCCCTGCTCCACCCGCCCACTTTCACCGGCGTTTTCTGCCAATTGTTGTTGAACTTGCGACAACTGACGTTGGTACTCCATCAGCCGGTTGCGCGGGATGTAGCCGTTGTCCGCCAGCGGCTGAAGATTGCCCAGCTGTTGTTGCAGCGAGCTGGCCTGGGCCGTCAGGTCCAAGCGGGCGCGGCGCATGCCGGCCAGTTGCGCCCCGGCGCCTTCGATGCTGGCGCGCAAGGCGGCCTGTTCGCGGGAAAACGCTTCGCGGCGACTGCTGAACAACTGCCGTTGACCTTCCAGCACCAATGCCAGGCGCGGGTCAGGATCGTTGCTCAGTTCGGCAGGGAAACTCACCTGCTTGAGGTTGTCCCGTTCGCTTTGCCAGCGCGCCAGGCTGGCCCAGGCCAGGCGGTATTGGGCGCGCAGGGATTGCACGTCGGCGGCGACTTGCGTGCGATCGAGCTGGAACAACGGCTGGCCCTGCTTCACCACCTCGCCTTCGCGCACCAGGATCTGGCTGACCACGCCGCTGCTCATCGATTGCACGGCTTTGCGTTTACCGGAGACCACGACCGTGCCTTGCACGGGAATGCCTTGGTCGAGCGGCGCGAGGCTGGCCCAGGTAAAAAAACTGCCAGCGCCGACAATCGCCAGTATCCAGCCCACGCGGGCGAAATAGCGCGCATCGCGTTCAGGGCGCTCGGCGATGTAATCGTGTTCCAGGGTGGCTTCGCTGTGACTGCTCATACGCCCGAATTCCTTGTCGAGGACTGATATTGCCGGCTCATGCTCAGCCCGGCCGGTGCCTGCGCGGGCTTGTATTCCTGAGCGCCGGCGAGCGCCTTGAGCACGTCCTGGCTCGGGCCGAACGCCTGCAACCGTCCATCATTGAGGACCAGCAATTTGTCAGCCTGGGCCAGCGCCGAAGAACGGTGAGTCACCAGAATCACGCTGGTGCCCTGGGCTTTCATTTGCGCAATAGCGCCGGCCAATGCGGCTTCGCCGACGGTGTCGAGGTTGGAATTAGGTTCATCCAGCACCACCAGGCTCGGTTTGCCGTACAGGGCTCGTGCGAGCGCCACGCGCTGTTTCTGACCGCCGGACAAACCGCTTCCATCCTCGCCAAGCACCGTGTCGTAGCCCTGAGGCAGGCGCAGGATCAAGTCATGGACGCCCGCCTGATGCGCCGCTTCCACGACTTTTTGCGGATCGGCCTCACGAAATCTGGCGATGTTTTGCGCGATGCTGCCGCTGAACAATTCGATGTCCTGCGGCAAGTAACCGATGAAGGGGCCGAGTTCGTCGCGATTCCAGCGATGGATGTCGGCACCGTCGAGCCGCACGGTGCCGCCGAGGGTCGGCCACACGCCGACCAGTACACGGGCCAGCGTCGATTTGCCGGAACCGGAAGCACCCAGCACGCCTAGCACTTCGCCAGCGCCGAGCTGGAAACTGACCAGATGCAACGTCGCGCCCCGTTGCCCGGGAGGACCGGCACTGACCTGTTCGAACGTGATCTGCCCTTTGGGCGCCGGCAACGCCATGGCGTCGTCGCTCGGTGGAAAGGCTTGCAGCAGCGCGTCGAGACGCCGATAGGCGAGTTTCGCGCCACTCCACTGTTTCCACACGGCGATCAACTGGTCGATGGGACTCAGCACACGCCCCATCAGAATCGAGCCGGCGATCATCATCCCGGCCGTCATGTCGCCCTTGATCACCAGCAATGCGCCAAGCCCCAGCACGAGTGATTGCAGGCAAAGGCGCAGGGTTTTGCTCAGGGAGCTGATGACCGCGCCGGTATCACTGGCCTGGTTCTGCAGGCCGAGGAAGCGCGAATGCACCTGGAACCAGCGATGGCGCAAGGTACCGAGCATGCCCATCGCTTGAATGGTTTCCGCGTTATGCAGGTGACTGGTGGCCATCTGGCTGGACTTCTGGGAAAAAACCGCCGCTTCACCCAGCGGCTTTTTGGTCATCGCCTCATTGAGACATGCCAACCCGATCAACAACACCGCGCCCGCCGTGGCAAACACGCCAAGCCAGACGTTGAACAGATAAATCACGAACAGGTACACCGGAAACCAAGGTGCATCGAAGAAGGCAAACAGCGCCGGGCCGGTAACGAACTGGCGAATATGCGTCAGATCCCCCAGCGACTGCCCGGCGTTGCCCTCGCCTCTGAACAGGTTGCGCTCGAAAGCGGCCTGATACACCCGCAGGTTGAAGCGTCGCTCCAATTGGCTGCCGATACGAATGACGATGAAACTGCGAATAATCTCCAGCAAACCGATAAACGCAAAGAACCCGACGACCATGAGTGACAACATGGCCAGCGTGGTTTCATTTTGTGAGGACAATACCCGGTCATAAACCTGAAGCATGTAAATAGAGGGCACTAACATCAGAATGTTGATCAGCGCCGTGAAACAGCCGACGCTGACCAGAATGCTCTTGTAATCACCCAGCGCCATAATTAACGGCGCGGTGACCGGGTTCTTAGCCATCTTCATGCGCTCTTCCTGAGGTGTTATCCCTCGCCTGCCTGGCGAGGTCGTTACTTACACTTTAATAACAACTCATAGGGTTTCGATTAATGCAGCGGGTGCTCAAGTGTAATGACCAGCCCGGTCTTCGAAGTGCCTCGATACAGTCCGTCACGCTGACGACTGAAAAACACAATCTTCGACCCTTCCTTACCGGTGAGCGCGATGCCGTCGGGCTCAGGAAACCAACTGATCGGCTGCTCTCCCAGCCATCCAGCGAGGCACTCGGTGCCGTCGCCCAAAGTCTGGTTAGCTTTGAATTCGAGGGGGCAAACGTTCGACGGGTTGTCCTGTTGCGTCACCCGCCACTTTCCCGCCAATTCCGACGGGTCTGCCAATTTCAGGCTACTTGCCATGGCTACATCTCCAAAAAAAATCATGAGCGTCGCAAACAGCCACGCGGTTGCTTTGTAGGTAAAAGCGTCAGGGATCATAAGGCGTTTTTCTCAGGGTTGTGGCTCAAGGGGCAAAGAGCGGCGCTTTAGGCGCCGCCCTCCTTTTGCCTTGAATCAGGCCACGATGTCCGAGAACGCCGCCTGGCCCACGGTGCTGACCAGGAAGTCAGCCACGCCATGCCCGGAGAAGTCCACCGACAGCAGGCTGTTGCCACCGGAGTTGGTCAGCACTGCATCGCCCGCCGCACCCGTGAATGCGCTCACGAAATGCAGGCCTGCGCCGTTGGTGATGCCGGTCAGGTCGATCTTGTCCAGACCACTGACAAAATCGAGGATCTGGTCGACCGCGCCCGGTTTGGAGTCGCTGCTGGCCGCGAACACGAAGGTGTCCGAACCGGCGCCGCCCCACAACTTGTCTGCACCGCCCGCGCCGAAAAGGATGTCGTTGCCGGCACCGCCCTTCAGCTCGTTGGCTACACCGTTACCGATCAGCAGATCATTGCCCGAACCGCCGATGGCGTTTTCGACGGTAACACCCTTGGCGATGGACACGTTACCCACTAGGCCGCCAACGTCGGAGAACGAGGCTTCATTGAGGTTGATCTTCTGGTTTTGAGTAAATCCGGAGAAATCCAGGGTGTCCTTGCCGCCCGCATCCCACACCGAAAACACGACCTTGTCCGACGACGAGGACGCGCTCAGGAAATCGCGACCGGCGTTGGAGTTGAAACCGTAAGTGGTGTCACCGGTCCGGGTGGTGGTGTTGGCGCCGTAGAGCTTCTGAATGGCCGCGATATCGTCCATCAGCGGGCCCGACGAATAGGCTTCGACACCGCCCTTGCTGAAGTTCTGGCTGGTGTTGCTTTCACTCCAGTAGCTCATGACGCTGTAGCCGCGGGTGTCTTGCCCGTAGGACGCGTCGTTGTAGGTCGGTGCGCCTTCACCGGCGTTGTAGTCGCCGGGATGGGCCAGGCCCAGGGTGTGACCGATTTCGTGGGTCAGGGTTTGCCGGCCGTAGTTGTTCAGGTCCGGGGTTTTGTTGGGCGTGTAGCTGCTGTTGGTCAGGTACCAGGAAGTCCCGTCGTAACCTGCGCCCGTGCCAGGCAAGTAAGCGAATGCCGCCGCGCCGTCCTGACCGCCGCTGTAGTTGCCGAAGGTCATGTGACCGTCGCCGCCAGTGGCCTTTTCCGTGAAGGTGACGTTGGCCACGTCGGCCCAGGATTGCATGGCGAGCACAGCCTGGCCTTTTTGTTGGGCACTGAATTGGCTGAACCCGGTGATCCCGTGCTTGTTCATGGTGCTCGACGAGGCCGAGGTCAGGAACGTGTAAGTCAGTTCGATTTTGCCGCTGCCGTCCTTGTCCTGGTAGGCAGCGCCGTCGCGCAGCAATTGGGTGGCTGCCTGGTCGACGGAGAACGACGGTTTGCCGTTGACCGTGAGGTTGCCGCCACGGTCGTACTGATGGCTGAAACTATTGATCTGATTGAACGCAGAACTGGGGGCAGCCAATGCTTGCAAAGGTTGAAAGGCCAGTTCGGCACTCTCAATAGCGTTACCTTTTACTTTCGACATAAACACACTTCCTTGTATTGCTATGGAACAGTTTTAGTCAGATAGCGACAATCTCTGGCGAGATCGTCCTATCACTCGCCCAATGAAGGCGAAAAGAAACTGACACAATTTGAAATCAATCGTCCACTACTTTTTTGGCGTCATGTTTGTGTGTTTCGGAAAGCGCCCGGAAACAATAGGCACCTTGAGAGAAGTTGAATGTAAAAATAAGGAGCCGCCGTTATTGTCTGACAATCGACAATTTAAATATTAAATAAAAGTAAGTTATTCAGGCCGGAATCGTCCGACTATTCATGTTTGGGTTCGCACACTTCGATCAGGGAAAATTAGACTTTTCGAGGAATGTGACCACACTGAAATACCGACTTATCGTTCTTCGCGGGACTCACGAAATGATCCGGGTGAAGCCGACATGAAAATGGTAACGCCCTTTTTGGCCGCTCTCATCGCCGCCAGCGCATGCGCGGCAACGAGCCTTTGTGCAAAGTCCGAGACTTCTACGGTCCTGGCGACCAGCTTCGATTGCGCCACGGCCAGCGCAGCTGTCGAGAAGCTAATCTGTCGCGACCCTCAACTGAAGCAGATGGATATTGAACTGACGCGCCTCTATCGCCTGACGCTCACGGACGTTCATTCGGTGCCGAGTCCTGACAAAGTCGAGATCGAACAGCGGTTCTGGACCGACGCCCGCAATCAGTGTGCCGCCGGTGCAGAGCCCAAGGCATGCACGATCCGAAGTTATGCCGAGCGAGCGCATCAGCTTCGTCAGGGCTCGGC
Organism: Pseudomonas hormoni; assembly: GCF_018502625.1. Lineage (NCBI taxonomy): Bacteria > Pseudomonadati > Pseudomonadota > Gammaproteobacteria > Pseudomonadales > Pseudomonadaceae > Pseudomonas > Pseudomonas hormoni. The sequence goes on along the minus strand of NZ_CP075566.1, from coordinate 2,334,055 downwards.
GATTGCGCGAACCAAGGACCCGAGCAGACTCACCGATGGCCCCATAGCCTTGCGTTGTGAGGGGTTCAACGCGTTGATTGGCGCCACTTTCTTCAATGTCGAGCCGCGTGTCATGTACCTGAAATGGGCGAATACCGCTGTCACCCTTATCCAGGTGCCGAATGTTGCCGCGACCCGATACAGCGCCAAGGACTCCCGGGGGAGCTACAGCTTCTTGCAAGACGGCGACGAGGCCTTTTTCCAGATGCCGGGATCGAAACAAATGAGTTGCACGGTCGAGCCGACCGGCTGACCACGCAACGGGACATCCTGTCCCGCTGGCCTGATCCAGCCTGTCAGCTTCCGGTGCGAATCTTGTTCCACACCCTCGTCCGAATCCGGTCTACATTCAGCGGCATCGCTTCCAGCGCAAACAATTTCCCCATCATTTCCGGGCTCGGGTAGACCTTGGTGTCGTTCTTGATCGCCGGGTCGATCAGACTGTCTGACTGTTCGTTGCCATTGGCGTAATGCACGTAGTTGCTGATGCTGGCCATGACGTCCGGGCGCAGCAGGTAGTTCATGAAGGCGTAACCGGCTTTTTCGTCCGGGGCATCGGCGGGCATGGCGACCATGTCGAACCAGATCGCGGCGCCTTCCTTGGGAATCGCATAGCCGATGTCCACGCCGTTGTTGGCTTCCTTCGCGCGGTTTTCGGCTTGCAGGATATCGCCGGAGAAACCGACAGCCACGCAGATGTCACCGTTGGCGAGGTCGCTGGTGTACTTGGACGAGTGGAAATAGCTGACATAAGGCCGGACTTTCATCAGCAGCGCTTCAGCCTTTTTGTAGTCTTCCGGCTTTTTGCTGTGATGCGGCAGGCCCAGGTAGTTCAGCGCCGCCGGGAGCAATTCCGGGCCATTGTCGAGGATCGCCACGCCGCACTTCTGCAGCTTCGCCATGTTCTCGGGCTTGAAGATCAGGTCCCAGGAATCCACGGGTGCGTTATCGCCCAATACGGCTTTGACCTTGGCGATGTTGTAGCCGATGCCGGTGCTGCCCCATAGATACGGGAAGCCGTGCTCGTTGCCCGGGTCGTTGGTCTGCAAAGCCGTGAGCAAGACCGGATTCAGATTCTTCCAGTTCGGCAACTGACTTTTATCGAGTTTTTTCAGCGCCCCGCCCTGAATCTGCCGGGCCATGAAGTGGTTGGACGGGAACACCACGTCGTAGCCGGATTTACCGGTCATCAACTTGCCGTCGAGGGTTTCGTTGCTGTCGTAGACGTCGTAGCTGAAGCCGATACCGGTCGCTGTCTGGAAGTTTTTGGTGGTGTCCGGTGCGATGTAGTCCGACCAGTTGTAGATCTTGACGGTGTCGGCCGCGTGGCTGAAGGACACGACGAGCGCCAGTGGGGCCAGTGCCAGGGTCTTTCGGATCATGAGTGGATTCCTGTGTGGTTTGTTTTTGTTGGCAGGCAATCAGAGGATCAAAAAATCAGAACGTAGGTCTTGCGCACGGTTTCCTGGATGTCCCAGATACCGAGACTGTTGGCTGGCAACATCAGAGCATCGCCGGCTTCTATGTAGAGGGTTTCACCGTCGTCGGGGGTGAAGGTGCAGCGCCCCTGGATGAAATGACAAAATTCCTGGGCCACGATCTGCCGGCGCCAGCGGCCGGGGGTGCATTCCCAGACGCCGGTTTCGACGCCATCGTCGCGTTCGACGCTGGTGGTGGACGCCACCGCCACGGGGGTACCCAGCGGCACGGCGACCGGGTTTGATTCGTCCAGTTTCAGGGTTGCGGTGTTCTTGAATTGCGTGATGCTCATGGGAATACCTTTCGATGTAGAGAGCGCCGTTTACTGCATGAAACCTTCCATGAACCCGGCCACCCCGCTGGCCAGTTTGCGCCGCCAGGGCGCGGTGGCCGGGTTGGCCAGGGTCTGGTCTTCGTGGACGAAGCTGCGGATGATCGCGTTGTAGCCGAGCCAGCGGCAGGGTTCCGGTTCCCAGGCTTTGAGCGCATCGAGACCACCTTGAGGGATGACCCACGGCTGATGAACCAGCTCGGTATCGCGTTGCAGGATCAGATCGGCCAGGGTTCGCCCACCCAGGTTGCTGGCGCCGACGCCCTCCCCGCCATAACCGCCAGAAATCGCAATGCCGCTCGCTTGATCGCACAGCATGTGCGGCTTGAACCGCCGGGACATGCCCAGGTTGCCGCCCCAGCCGTGAGTGATACGTACGTTCTTGAGTTGCGGGAACAACTCGCCGAACAGGTAACGGCGCAACTCCACTTCGTTGCGGGTCAGGTCGAAGTCATGGCGCAGCTTGCCGGCGAACTGATAGCCGCCCCTCGCGCCGAACACCAGACGGTTATCCGCCGTGCGCTGACCGTAAGTGACCTGGCGGCTGCTTTCGCCGAACGCCTGGCCGCGACTCAGGCCGATTTCGTCCCAAGTGGCAGCGGACAGCGGCTCAGTCGCCACAATCAGGCTTTGCACCGGCAACTGGTAACGACCCAGCGGTGGCAAGGTGGCCGCATAACCTTCTACCGCCGGAACGATCCAGCGACTGCGCACGGTAGCTTTCGCCGTGCGCAGGCTGCCCGATTGCCAGTGAGTGACCGGGCTGTTTTCGTAAATCCTGACGCCCATGCGTTCTACCGTCCGGGCCAGACCTCGCACCAACTTTGCCGGGTGAAGGGTCGCGACGTGCGGCGCATAGATACCGCCATAAGGCTTGGCAATTCTGATCTGTTGCGCCAACTGCTCAGGGCTGAGCCAGCGGTAATCGCTTTCGGTCAGGCCCTGTTGGTAGAGCTTGTCCAGATAGTGTCGAAGGCTGGATTCCTGCTCGGGATAGCGCGCAGCGCAATATAGCGCGCCACCTTTGCGGTAATCGCAGTTGATGCCTTCACGTTCGAGGACAATCTCCACTTCGTCTGGAATGCTGTGCAAGAGATCATAAGAAGCGCGACGTTGTTCGGCCGATAGATCGGCCAGCAAGCGGTCTTCGCCGAGGATGTTGCCCATCAGCCAGCCGCCGTTGCGTCCCGAGGCACCAAAACCGGCGGTCTGCGCTTCAATGATGGCGATGTCCAGGCCCGGCGCCAGACGTTTGAGGTAGTACGCGGTCCAGAGTCCGGTGTACCCCGCGCCAATGATGGCGACGTCGACGTCCAGATTCTGCTCCAGCGCCGGACGCGCCAACAAGGGCTCGTCGAGCTGGTCCATCCACAAACTGATAGTGCGCCACGCCGGCATGCAAGACTCCGCCACTCAAGTTTCGATGGCGTTGATCCTAGTGCGTGGGCTCAGAGGCTGTCTTGCGCGCGTGCACGCAAAGAAATTTGTTTGGCGTAGGCCTTAGGCGACAGGCCGGTGTGCTGACGGAAACAGCTGTAGAACGCCGACAGCGAATTGAAGCCGGCGGCAAACGCCAGCTCATCGATCCGCAGCGGCGGCGTGGCGGTGTCCAGCGCGGCGAGCAGATGCTGCAACCGCGCCTGGTTAACGTAGCGATAGAAACTCTGGCCCAGCACCTGATTGAGCAGATAGGAAATCTGATTGCGAGTGTAGCCGCACTCTTTCGCCACCCGTTGCAGGTCTAGCTCCGGATCCAGATAGGGCTGCTGACGCTGGAAATACTGTTGCAGGTCTTGCGCCATGAAACTCAGCTGACGCGGCGACAACCCGAGCCGGCTGGCGGCCGGACGCTGATTGTTGGCGGTTTTGCTGACGGGCCGCTCATGCACCAGCGAGGCGTATTCATTGACCCGCCAGATCAGCCCGTCGCGCACGGTAATCGCTTCACTGGCGCGAAATGACACCAACCCTTCACCGCCGCGCAGGGTGATGCGGTATTGAATGAATGCCGTGTCGCCGTCCAGTCGAATGCGGTCCGAATGCTCCAGCGCTTCATCAGGATCGCGCGGCATGCTGCTGCGCACGTACTCGCGCAACTCGTCGAGCCCCATCACACGGTTCTGGAAAAAGTCGTTGTACTGAACATCCGGGTGATAAAGCGCCATGACCCCGTCCAGGTCCCGGTGTTTCCAGCGCAGGTGATAGCGCATGACCGTCTCGCTCGTGGCTTGGGTTTGCAGCGGACCATCATCATCGGCGGGCATAGATATCTCGATGAGAAAAAAGCGAGCTTGCCGAAATTCAGCACCGGCTTCAACGTTGACTCGGTACTGGCCTTTTGCCTAACAACCATGGCGCTGTGACCTGAATCAAAAAAAACTGAACCAATCGCTAAACGGCCTGAAAAATCCACATTGTTTTCACATCCGGATGCTACTTTTAAATGCAATCACCGGTTGAGCCAATGAAGGCTCTTCCCTCCTAACATGAGCTAACGGAAGCGCTCGATGAAGAAGGCGGGCAACATATGAATAAAGGGTTCAGTAAGGTCACCTTTCCAAACGCCTGCCAGCTGATGCGCTGGCATTTTCATCCCATGGGTTTTGAGGCGAGCATGGACGCCCCGGGCAGTATGATCGCCCGTCTGTTTGACCGCGCCAGTGGCGAGACCATGATCGCCATCGCCGGTATTCCATGCGCAACGGTCATGAATGCCGCGGATGTGGAACGAATAATCGAAGCGGTGGAGGATGAGCTCGAGTCCTTCATTCCACCGGTGGCCCTCAGGAGCTATGTCTGAAGGCTGAGTCAGCGAATAAAAAAAGCCCACGTCATGTGGGCTTTTTCTTGTCCGGGATTAAACGGCCTTGCCCACGCGGTGATCGACAAAGAACGGCTTGCCCTTGCCGATCCGGTCGGAGGCCTTGGGCATGTTCGCCGCTTGGCTGTCCTGGCCATCGACGTACCAATAGCAATGACTCACCGCCCGCGTGATGCCGACATACGCCAGCCGCAAGATCTCGTCTTTCTGTGAGTTGTCGTAGGCCTCGTTGTCGCCAGGCTTGCCGAGACCGGCCATGCGGTAGACCTGATTCTTGTAAGGCGAACTGGTCAGGTGTTGACAATCCCCCAGCAAGAATACGGCATCCGCCTGAAGGCCTTTGGCGCTGTGATAGGTCAGTTGCTTCAGGCGTCGGCTTTCGTACGGCAAGCTAGAATCCACATTAACTACAGATTGAATATGCTCTTCTATCAATGACTTATCGCTACTTTTTCGATAAAGCATCAAGATTGAATCACCCTTTCTGTAGTGCTCCATCAGGCGTTTGGCCATGCCCTGATCGTCGCGATCCAGCACATTGACCGGAAGCAGCGTCTTGGGCTCGCCGCTGGCCCTGGCCTTTTTCCCGGCGATGGCCGGCGCGGCGCGGACGATATGTTCGGCGGCATCGATGATGTGCTGATGGCTGCGGTAGTTGTCACTGAGCATGACCCTGGTGGTGCTCGGCGACGGGAATTCCTTGTTGAACTCCATGAAGTACGTGGGTGAACTGCCGCGCCATCCATAAATGGACTGCCAGTCATCGCCCACGCAAAGCAGTGACGAACGCTGGGCTCCGCGACCGACGTGCATGGCCGGACCACGACTGCGAATCTCGGCCAGGCTGGCACGAATCCAGGAAACGATCTGCGGCGAGACATCCTGGAATTCGTCGATCATCAGGTGCGACAGTGGTCGCAGCAATTCGTCGCTCAGCAGTTTCTGATTTTCCGGGGAGTGCTCGCTGAACAAGGCAAACATGCGGTTGTAGGTCATCACCGGTGGTTTCTGATCCAGCAGATGATCTTCCAGGGCACGCCAGTAAAGACTCAGGGCCTCAAAGAAAAAACGGTCCGGGTCGTCCTTGGCGAAACTCATCTGGCCAACCGCGTTCGGGACATCCACGCCCAGGTTCTCGATAAACCCGGCCGCCGCGACGAAACAGTCGAGCAACGGCGCGGAACCGAGTTCACCCTTGACCTTGTAATCGAACCCCGGCCCGGCGCTGGCATCCCCTGCCAGCGAGGCCAAGACTCGTTTTGATGATTCATAACTGTCCAGCCATATCAATGGCTTACGACAGAAAGCTTGAAACAGGGTTCGCTTTACCGCCCACTCGGCGCGAACGCTGAGCTTGGCATTCGGGCGGCTGACCTGCGGGTTTTCCCGCGGATCGAATCCCAGCACCACCCAGGCGTCCAGGCTTGGAATATAGCCATGACAATGAAACGTCGAGCCGTTGATATCGAACGACTGACGATTGGGCTCGATGCCCTTGATCGGCCAGGCACCGGCGCGAAACCACAAGTCCTCGATGAAATCGCACAACTCTTCATCACGCTTGGCCGCCAGTTCGGTCACAGCCATGCGCTTTTGCACGTCCGGGTGATCGCGCTCCAATTCCTTGAGCTGCAAGGCATGGCGGGATAACGGTTTGATCAGCTCGCGGAAACGCTCATCGCGGGTGTGCAGGCTGTGATAACAGGCGTTGAGCTGCTGACGCTGGGCGTCATTGATACGCAGGTCGAACGGATTGCTGTCGGCTTCCTCATCGCCATGTTGTGGGCGGTGACTGAGATTTTCGAAAGCCTGTAGCCGTTCGAAGCCCGGCAGACTGCGCACCATTGGCAGGATTCGCGAATGGAAGGTGCGCACCAGATCCCGTGCTTCTTTAAAGCTGAGTGCCCGGCCCCAGAGTGCAAACAGCTCGATCAGCTTATTGATGAAGTCCTTGCGCGACTCCCGCGTAAACGTCACCACGGTCATCGAATCGAGTTCGAAGCCCAGGTAGTGAGTCAGCAGCAAAATACGCAGCACCAGCGTGGTGGACTTGCCCGCACCCGCGCCGGCGATTACCGACGTCGATGGCGTGTCGCTGAAGATCATCTTCCACTGTGAGGCACTGGGCTGGGCATGGGCTGGCAGTAACCGGGCGACGTCGGCCTTCATGCGCTTTTTCAAGTCAGCACTCAATGGCAGACGCCAATCATCGAACAGGTTGTCGTCGACGTTGGGCGGGCGGTGTTCGGTCGAGCGCGAGTCACGGATCAGCAACACTTGCCGACCTTCCTCCAACCCTTCGAGCTTGCCTTCCTTATAGCCATAATCCACCCCGGCACTGTGGCCACTGCGAAAGCCATCGGCCTGGCCATGCAACCATGACGCGCGGTGCTGCGCGCGCAGCCGGGTCAGGCCATGGCCGAAGAACCGGGCCGCAAGACGCTTGAGCAGCGGGATCTCGGCCAGGGGACGAAGTTCAGGAGGAAGATCGGGGGTGTGTTGCGGCACGCGGGCTGACTCCAGGGTGTGAGGCTGTTGAAGGCTATGGTGTCTGCATTTGCCTTTCAGTTCTAGTGAAATGCTTACAGGTCATTGGCTTATGCGATGAAGTGAAGGCTGGGTGAGAATGTTTCGAGGTTATTTAACATCAATTAATTCGATGCTATTGAGGCATTTTTTACGCTTTTTATCGATCAGTGCCTGATGGATGATGCTCGCCATCAAAACCCATTTCAGGAGACGATCATGCTCGAACTCAGACCTTTCAACTCCCTGGGCGGCGCCCACCATGGCTGGTTGGATGCTCATCACCACTTTTCGTTCGCCGAGTACCACGACCCCAAACGCATGAACTGGGGCAACCTGCGGGTGTGGAACGATGACGTGATCGCCTCCGGCACCGGCTTCCCGAAACACCCTCACCGGGACATGGAGATCATCACTTACGTTCGTGAAGGCGCAATTACCCACGAAGACAACCTCGGCAACAAGGGCCGCACCGAAGCGGGCGACGTTCAGGTCATGAGTGCCGGCACCGGGATCGCGCATAGCGAGTACAACCTGGAAGCCACCGAAACCAAAATCTTCCAGATCTGGATCATCCCGAACGAAACCGGCCTGGCACCATCGTGGGGCGCCAAGCCGTTTCCTAAAGGCCAGCGCGAAGGTTTTGTGACCCTGGCGAGCGGCAAGAGCGGCGACGACCAAAGCCTGCGGATTCGCGCGGATGCGCGGCTGGTGGCAGCGAACCTGAAGGCTGGCGAGTCTGCCGAATATCGGCTGGACAGCGGCCGTCGTGCTTATCTGGTACCGGCCACGGGCGTGATTGAAGTCAATGGGTTACGTGCACAAGCTCGAGACGGTGTTGCAGTGGCTGATGAGCAGGTGTTGCGGGTGACGGCCATTGAGGACAGTGAGATTGTTTTGGTGGACCTGGCTTGATTGGGTAAATGCAGGACGAAAAAAGGGGCGACCGGAAATGGTCGCCCCTTTTTTATACCTGAATGTGGTTTACACCTCTTTCAGGACTAGACAGTTACCCATTGTGGCGAGGGAGCTTGCTCCCGCTGGGTCGCGAAGCGGCCCCAAATCGCTTGGCGAGGTGTAACAGATACACCGTGCCGGCTGGTTTGCGTCTGCTTCGCAGCCGAACGGGAGCAAGCTCCCTCGCCACAGGGCCCTCGATCACTTCGCTGAAATAGCGCTGTCCACCAGCGTTTGAGCTTCGGCCACCAACTGCTTCAGGTGTTCGTCACTGACGAAACTCTCGGCGTAAATCTTGTAGATGTCCTCGGTGCCCGACGGACGCGCCGCGAACCAGCCGTTCTCGGTCATGACTTTCAGGCCACCGATGGCCTGGTCGTTGCCCGGTGCATGGCTGAGGATGCTCTGGATCGCTTCGCCTGCCAGTTGGGTCGAGGTGACCTGGTCCGGCGACAACTTGCTCAGCAGCGCTTTCTGTTGCGGATTGGCCTTGGCATCGACTCGCACCGAGAACGGTTCGCCCAGTTCGTCAGTCAATGCGCGGTAAGCCTGGCTCGGGTCACGACCGGTACGAGCGGTCATTTCTGCAGCCAATAACGCCGGGATCAAACCGTCCTTGTCGGTACTCCAGACACCGCCGTCCTTGCGCAGGAACGACGCGCCGGCGCTTTCTTCGCCACCAAAACCCAACGAGCCGTCAAACAGACCGTCCGCAAACCATTTGAAGCCGACCGGCACTTCGTACAGGCGACGGCCCAAACGCTTGGCCACGCGATCGATCAAACCGCTGCTGACCACGGTTTTGCCCACGGCCGCATCGGCACGCCATTGCGGACGGTTCTGGAACAGGTAGTCAATCGATACCGCCAGGTAACTGTTCGGCGCGAGCAGCCCACCCGACGGGGTCACGATGCCGTGGCGGTCGTGATCCGGATCGCAGGCAAACGCCACGTCGAAGCGCTCTTTCAGACCGATCAAGCCTTGCATGGCGTGGCTGGACGACGGGTCCATACGGATCTGGCCATCCCAGTCGACCGTCATGAAGCGGAAAGTCGGATCGACCTGCTTGTTCACCACTTCCAGGTCCAGCTTGTAATGCTCGGCAATCGCCGACCAGTAGCGCACCCCTGCTCCGCCCAGCGGATCAACGCCCAGACGCAGCTTGGCATCGCGAATGGCATCGAAGTCGATCACGTTGATCAGGTCGGCAACATAGGTGTTGAGGTAATCATGACGATGGGTGGTGCTGGCCTTCAGCGCCTGTTCGAAGCTGATGCGTTTGACGCCGGCGAGCTTGTTGCCCAGCAGTTCGTTGGCCTTGGCTTCGATCCACTTGGTGATGTGGGTATCGGCCGGGCCACCGTTGGTAGGGTTGTATTTGTAGCCACCGCTTTGCGGCGGGTTGTGGGACGGCGTGATGACGATACCGTCCGCCAGCCCGGAAGTGCGGCCGCGGTTGTAGCAGAGAATGGCGTGGGAAATTGCCGGTGTCGGGGTGTATTCGTCACCCTCGGCAATCATCACCGTCACGCCATTGGCCGCCAGTACCTCGAGGGCGCTGGCGCCGGCCGGGGTGGACAGCGCGTGGGTATCGATGCCGACGAACAACGGGCCATCAATGCCCTGGGCTTCGCGGTACAGGCAGATCGCCTGGCTGATCGCCAGGACGTGCCATTCGTTGAAACTCAGGTCGAACGAGCTGCCCCGGTGCCCGGACGTGCCGAAGGCGACGCGCTGGGTGGAGATGGCGGCATCGGGCTGGCCGGTGTAATAGGCCGTTACCAGTCGCGGGATGTCGACCAACAATTCTGCCGGTGCCGGTTTGCCCGCAAAAGGACTGAGTGTCATGCAAAACCTCTGGAATAGAGTGGTTCAGGAATAGGACCGCAGTTTACTGGCAGTTTGACCGCAACGCGATGGGATCGATCCACGGGCACAAAGGATGTTTACGGCCGTGTTCAGTCCACCGACTCCAACCGCAAGGCATCCCCCAGCAGGCCCAACGCAGCACCGATGTCATGATCTACGCCGAACGCATGACTCAAGCGCAAGTGCTGCGTGTGCAGGCCCTGCAGACTGAAGAGCTCCCCCGGCGCAATCACCACATGATGCTTGAGCAAGCGCTGGAACACTCGACGCATATCGACCTGACGCAGGGAGCGCGCCCAGATTGTCGCCCCACCCTGAGGATCGACGACCTGCAGGGCGTCCCCGAGACGCTCCTGCAATAGCTGCGTCATGTGCACCTTGCGGTCCTTGAGCAACCTGCGCAGCACCTGAAGGTGCTGATCGATCCGGCCATTGCCGTACAAACGGGCAATGGCTTTCTGGCGAATCGGCGACAGGCGAAATGAGCGTAGCAGAAAGTGCCGCTGCAATTGCTCGCTGAAATGCCGCGAAAGCAGATAGCCGTACGGCGCTTCCGGACCGATGATTTTCTCGAATGTGGAGAACACGATCAGCCGGCCGGGGTCGAGCAGGTCGCGGAATCGCAAGCCGCCCGGCTCGAATTCGAGTTCGCCATAACAGTCGTTTTCCAGCACCCAACTGCCATGCTGTTCCAGCAACTGCGCAATGGCGTATCGATTGTCGTCGGGCGGCAGGCTCCCCCGCGGCACGCTCAACCCCGATGACAGCATCACCAGCCGCACCGGCCGGGTTTCCAGCAGCTCCTTGAGTCGCTCGACGTCCAGGCTGCCATTGGCTTGCACCGGCCATTCGATCACTTGAACATCCGCGGCCTGAAGCAAGCGCAAAATCGTCCAGTCACACGGCGACTCGACGACCACCACTGCGTCCTTGAGACCCAGTACAACGATCAATATTTCCAGGACTCCGCGCAAGTCTGCGCCGACATAGACGTCATCGGCATGCCAGCAGCGCACCGGCGACGTGGTGTAACGCGCCGCGAGTGCGGTGCGCAGTTCGAGCTCGCCGCAAGGTTGTGAAGGCGGTTGTGGCAGACGCGGGTATTGGCGCAGCAGTTCGCGTTCCAGCAGCAACAACGGACTGTCGAGGGGCTGCAGCAGCGCCGGCTCATCGGCGCTGAAGACCAGCATGCCCGGGCGCCTGGCGCTGACATAGACAGTTTCGAGCAGGTCGTTGCCACTGCCGGGCATATTGATCGAGGACACCGGCAACGCGTAGTAGCCGGACTTGGCCACCGAATAGACACGCCCTTCTTTCTCCAGCAGCGAATAAGCGTACTGAATGGTCGAGATCGACACGTTCAGACGATTCGCCAACTGGCGTAACGACGGCAAGCGGACACTCGTGTCGCTGACCGGCTCGTTGATCAGGTGGGTCAGGTATCGGTACACCGCCTGATAGGCAAAGTCAGTCTCGCGAGGTCCTTTCAATGTCCCGCTGACCATTCACCCGCCACCGCAGCATCGTGGTCATGATCGGCGGCTTCGGATTGCCCGTCCGCGCCGTCAGTCACCCTGCCCTCGGCGTCAGGCACTGGCCCCATACGGTACAGCTTGCCGATCAGGCTGACGGGCAGCCCGCTGACGTCGACCATCCAATGCGCAATCTGTTCCGACACCGGGTTGCCCTGCATCGCCCTGTGCAAGTCAGGCATCGCCACCAGCATGCCCGGATGGCACTGACGCAGGAAACGCTCAAGCCCGGCACCTTTTTCGATAAAAGGCGCGAAGAGCAGGCACACCAACTGCGCCTCGCTCAACCCGAGGCTTTTCTGTGCCTCGGCCGCTGCCAGTGCGCGCTGATCGGAAACCCTCGCCGGGTTGCCAAAGGCCTCCACGGCTTGTTCGCACAGGCGCTCCGGCAGTTGCTTGCGGCGCATCATCACCAAGGCTCGCTGCAAGTATTCGGCGACGCCCGACTCATAGCTGTGACCGTGCACGGAGCACGCATGCAGCCCCCGGACATGGGCAGATATCGAAGGGCTGACGTATTCGTTGTCGCTGAGCTGGGCCGTGAGTTCGTCAGGCTGAAAACCCAGAAACTCAGTGAGCAGCGGCCATCGCTCTTCCCGGTTGCTGACCAGCAGGTCGTGAATGTCGATGAACGTGGCGCGGCGGCAGGCTTCAAACTGTTCGGCCGGGCGCCATTGCGCTTGCCCTTGCCCTTGCCCGTCATAAAACATGCGGTAACAATCGCTGCCGAGTTCGTCGAGCACTGCAAACAGCTCGTCAAAGCCCGTTCCGGGATGATTCGACGTCTTGAGCCCGGCCTTCGCGGCCGCCCGCTTCAAGCCCTCGAGAAACTGTTTCTGCTGACGCAGCGTGTCACTGCTGATCAATGCATCGACGCCGCTGTGCCACCGGGCAATTTGCCCAACGAACTCGCCAGTGGCCAGATAGCCGTCGTCCCACAGATCGATCGGCCCGTCCAGGGGACGACGATGCCCCACCATCAGCAGATTGAGCCGACTGGCTTCGCGGCCCTCCTCCGAGATCGGTGCCAGGTGCCTGAACGGCAAAACCTGCCGATTATCGGCCATCAATACTTCGACCCGAGGATCATCGTAGAGGAACAATGCGCTGTAGCTGCGATGAATGTTGTCCTGGGCCGTCGAACTGACGCCGTTCATGCGCAATGAAGCGACGCGCAGCTGGAACGTGGAAGGTGACCTGCCGGCAATACTCAGCTGCGCGGCGCGCAGCAGCGCCAGGGTGTAGCAACTGTCCCGGGACCCGGACTGGATGGCCAGCACCTTGTAATCGCCAATGCGCTCCATGCCGCCGGCGGTGACCACCAACCGCTGAATCATCAGCTGCAATGCCGTGCGTTCGGCCCGGGAAAAGAAACTCAGCAAGCGTTGCAGCATTTGCTGATAGACATAATTCATCGCCTGGTCATGGATAAGGGTCATTTTTATTTACCTGATACTCGTAAGTTCAACAGCGCGCAAACAACGACATGCAATGCGCAAACCGATTGCCTGCCACGATTGAAGTGCTGGACGTTATTCCCAAATGCTAACACTTAAGCTTTTAGTAATTATTTGAAATGCCTGAGCAGCGCAGTTGCCGTGGCGACAGACAGACCACCGCCAAGCCCCGTAATACCGGCGCCTCGGGGCTGCGAGAGAGATCCTAGGAAATGTCCGACAACATCCCACAGACATTTAGCACAAGAAATAAGGAAAGAAGTCGCACATGACTGTTTGGCAACTGCGCAACGAACAACGGTTTGTCGGAAATATATTAACGATGTGCATTGAGAAGTATCAAACCGATACCCAGCCATGACTCTTTCCTTGAGATGAAAGTAATCATTCAATTATCAGGGCTTAAATGGCGATTAGAAGATACAGATCGAGAGCAAAAACCAGTTCAGTTGCTGAACTGACCCCATCGGCAGGGGCGCCTGATGTTTTCAGAGGGCAAAAAAAAGTCCGTGCAGGCACGGACTTTTTCAGAGGGTGTTACGCAGGCTCGACCTGCAGGGCAACCCGTTCGCGGCATGGGCATTCGTCCATGTAGCGGTGTGCTTCGACAAACTCGGAAAACGGAAAGACCCGAGTCTTGAGCGGCAGCAGAACGCGATCGGCTGTCATCTGGTTGATGTCGCGCAAGGCACGTTGCAGTGCGACCTGGTCCTGAATGATGCCCAGTTCCGGCTTGCCGGTGAAGTTGCCGATGCAGTGCACAAAGAACTGAATGTTCTTCTGGAACGCTGCACAGGCCGGGAACGGCGTCTGGTTGCCGCCTTGCAGGCCGTACAGCACCAGGCTGCCGCGCGGGGCCAGCACATCGCCGAGCAGCGACATCTGTGGGCCACCCAGGCCATCGAACACCACATCGACACCGCGGTTATCGGTAATTTTGTTGATCCGCATGAGCAGATCTTCTTCCTCGGTGACGATGACCTTCTCTGCACCCAGTGACAGCAGGTATTCACGCTCTTCGGCCGTCTTCGTGGCGGCAATCACCCGTACACCCAAGGCTTTACCCAGTTGGACGAAAGAAGGTCCGGCACAGTGACTGGCGTCGGTGACCAGGGCGAATTGCCCGGGCTTGACCCGTGCCAGGTCGGCATAAGCGAAGTAGGCAATCAACAGCGGCGTGTAGTGCACTGCTGCTTCAATCGGGCTGAGCACGTCCGGATAACGGGTCAGTGCCGAGCGCGGCAGAACGATCTGCTCGCCATAGACTGGATAGTCGTTCGGGCTTTCAGCCGGGAAACTGGCGACCTTGTCACCGACAGCCAGGTCATCGACGCCCTCGCCGACCGCCGTCACGACGCCAGACATTTCATGGCCGAGGCCTGAAGGCAGACGAGCGTGGGACGAGGCCAGGTTCTGGCGCCAGAGAATGTCGTACCAGCTGATGCCAATCGCCTCGACGCGCACCTGCACTTCGCCCGGCGCAGGGAGAGCGGCCGCATGCTCTTCGCATTTGAGCACCTCGGCTGGACCAAACTTGTGAAAACGGATCGTGCGGGACATCGCAAACCTCGTCAAAGAAACCTCTAATGCCCTGAACTCTATCTGGGCTTTCTACCCAAGACTATCAGTGGCTATTAATAGTCGACATGCCTGTCATTGATTCCGCAGCGCCGGCGACATCTTCCAGTGTCGTAAGAAACCGAAGCAGCCTTTGTAGGAAAACTGAATTACTCGGTGCAGAGTAGCAGCCTTTCCCCGTAATATTCATGCCGGCCATTGTTCTCATATGGCCGCTCTCGTCAAGCTTGATGACTCTGCCAGGACTCCAGATGAATCGTAATGACCTGCGTCGTGTCGACCTGAACCTGTTGATCGTTTTCGAAACATTGATGCACGAACGCAGTGTGACCCGCGCTGCGGAGAAATTGTTCCTCGGCCAGCCTGCCATCAGTGCGGCGCTCTCGCGCCTGCGCGGGCTGTTCGATGATCCGTTGTTCGTGCGAACCGGACGCAGCATGGAACCGTCCGCCCGGGCGGTGGAGATCTTCGCCCTGCTCTCTCCGGCCCTGGACTCGATTTCCACCGCCGTCAGCCGTGCGGCGGAATTCGACCCTGCGACCAGCACCGCGGTGTTCCGCATCGGCTTGTCGGACGATGTCGAATTCGCATTGCTGCCGATGCTGCTCAAGCGCCTGCGCGCCGAATCACCGGGGATTGTGCTGGTGGTGCGTCGAGCCAACTACATCCTGATGCCGAGCCTGCTCGCCTCGGGCGAGATTTCAATCGGCGTCAGCTACACCGCCGACCTGCCGGCCAACGCCAAGCGCAAAGTGCTGCGCCGCAGCCTGCCCAAACTGTTGCGCGCCGACAGCGTGCCGGGGCCATTGAGCCTGGACGACTTCTGCGAGCGCCCCCATGCGCTGGTGTCATTCGCCGGCGACCTGAGCGGCTTTATAGATGAAGAACTGGAAAAACTCGGGCGCAAACGGCATGTCGTGCTCGCTGTGCCCCAGTTCAACGGGTTGAGTACGCTAATCAGCGGCACTGACATTGTCGCCACCGTGCCGGATTACACAGCCGAAGCATTGACGGCAGCCGGTGGTGTGCGGGCGGAAGATCCGCCGTTGCCGGTGCGTAGCTTTGAATTGCACATGGCGTGGCGTGGGTCGCAGGACAATGATCCGGGTGAGCGGTGGCTAAGGTCGCGGATTCAGATGTTCTTCGGGGATCCGGACAGCCTCCAGTAACTGCGCACAAACTTTGTAAAAAACAGTTCGGATAGTCTTAAAGTTACGCTGCGCCCGGTCGATAACGACGTGGGTACTCAGCATTCAGGTTAAGGAAAACGATGGCAATGGTCTTTTGTCGTGCATGCGCCAAGGAAATTCACGAGACAGCCCCAACATGCCCCCAATGCGGAGCAAACCAACAACTCACCATAGCCGCAACGAATGGTGCCGGTTCGCCCTGGTTGGCCATTCTCTCGTTAGTGTTGGGCGTCATCTGCGTACTCAGCCTGTTTGATAATTCTGAATGGGATAGAGATACCGTCTTTGGATTGGGTACCTTTTCCACTGCAGGTCTCATTTGCGGGATCATCAGCATTAACCAAAAAAGATCAGGAAATAACCTAGCGATCGCCGGTGTTATCACGTCGGCGATTACGACACTTATTTTCTTAGGATTGTCGTTTAACTAATTTTAGGGAAAAAATATGAGCATGGTTTTTTGTCGTGGTTGCGCCAAGGAAATCCACAACAGTGCAGTGGCCTGCCCCCAATGTGGCGCCCCTCAGGCTGTCCAGCAGGCAGCAACGGCGCAAAGCGCTGCAATTGCCAGTGGCAATCCGTACATTGAAGTGCTGAAAAAATATGCGGTATTCACTGGCCGCGCCAGCCGCAGAGAGTACTGGATGTTTATCCTGATCAACCTTCTGATTGCTGTAGGACTGGGCATTGTTGACGGCTTGCTGGGTGGCAAAGGGTTCATTTCGAACAGCTACAGCCTGGCCATGTTTATTCCCAGTATCGCTGTAGGCGTTCGCCGGATGCACGATACCGATCGCAGTGGCTGGTGGCTGTTGCTGCCTATCGTCAACATTGTCTTCCTGGCCCAGGACAGTCAACGCGGCGACAACCGCTTCGGACCGAACCCTAAAGGGATTGTCTGAATTCAGGTTCGCAAGACGTTTAAAGAGACGGCCTGAGGGCCGTCTTTTTGTTTCGGCAAAACAGACTTTCAGTCGACGCGACCGTTGCACGCTACGCAACACTGAATTGTCATCAATCCAATTGATCGCCCTTACACAGGAGGCGCATGCTAGAGGGCTAGCTTTGAGCTTATATCATTCCGAATGATAGTTACCTTCGCTTCATTCGATTCGTGCGATGCCACCTCGCCGAGCATCATCCGCCCATCTCTATACATTGGCGGATGCATCCATGGAACAGTCATTCAAACATTTGCGCTTCCCATTGGCCTTGTTGGCCGTGCTGGTGATGAGCGCGTGCGGCAAGGCTCCGCAGTCGGCCGCGACCATGCCTGCGGCGAAAGTCAGCGTCGCCAAGGTGCTGGAACAACCGGTCAACGAGTGGGACGAATTCACCGGGCGCCTTGAAGCGCCGGAAACGGTAGAGATTCGTCCACGGGTCTCCGGCCAGATTGATGACGTTGCCTTCACTGAAGGCGCGCTGGTCAAGAAAGGTGACCTGCTGTTCCAGATCGACCCACGCCCTTTCCAGGCTGAGGTCCGCCGCCTCGAAGCACTGGTTGCCCAATCCCGCGCCAATGCCACCCGCAGCGAAAATGAAGCCCAGCGCGGTGAGCGTCTGCGCACCAGCAACGCGATTTCCGCCGAATTGGCCGATTCGCGCACTAGCGCTGCGCAGGAAGCCCGCGCCGCAGTGGGTGCCCTTCAAGCACAGCTGGATCTGGCGAAACTGAACCTGAGCTTCACCCGCGTCACCGCGCCAATCAGCGGCCGCGTCAGCCGTGCGGAAATCACCGCCGGCAACCTGGTGACCGCCGATACCACACCGCTGACCAGCGTGGTGTCCACCGACAAGGTCTACGCCTACTTCGATGCCGACGAGCGTGTGTTCCTCAAGTACACCCAGCTCGCTCGCCAGGGCAAACGCGGCGCCACCACCCCGGTGTACCTCGGCCTGTCCAACGAAGATGGCAACCCGCACCAGGGCGTGATGAACTTCGTCGACAATCAGGTCAACCCGAAAACCGGCACCATCCGTGGTCGCGCGGTGTTCGACAACACCGACGGCACCTACACCCCTGGCCTGTATGCCCGTCTGAAACTGGTTGGCAGCGGCACCTACTCCGCCGTGCTGATCAACGACGAAGCGGTCGGTACCGACCTGGGTAAAAAGTTCGTATTGGTGATGGATGCCGACAACAAAACGGCATACCGCGCGGTCGAGCTGGGTCCGAAAATCGAAGGGTTACGCATCGTGCGCAACGGCCTGAACAAGGACGACACGATCATCGTCAAGGGCCTGCAACGGGTACGTCCCGGTTCGCCAGTCACCCCTGAAGTGATCCCGATGGCCAGCGAACAAACCCTCGCGGCACTCGCACAACAACGACAAGCGCTGGAAGCCAGCAACCTGCCCCAAGTCGCGCCTGCCAAGGTCGCGCCGGGTTCGGTTGTGAAACTGGCTGCTGCGACTCCACGCGGTTAAGGGACAACAACTCCGATGAATTTTTCCCAATTCTTCATTTCTCGGCCGATCTTCGCAGCGGTACTGTCGCTGCTGATCCTGATCGCCGGCGCCATCTCGCTGTTCCAGTTGCCGATCAGCGAATACCCGGAAGTCGTGCCGCCGACCGTTGTGGTCCGTGCCAACTTCCCGGGCGCCAACCCAAAAGTCATCGGTGAAACCGTGGCCGCTCCATTGGAGCAAGCCATCACCGGCGTCGAGAACATGCTGTACATGTCCTCGCAGTCCACCGCTGACGGCAAGATCACCCTGACCATCACCTTTGCGCTGGGCACCGACCTGGACAACGCACAGGTGCAGGTGCAGAACCGCGTGACCCGGACTGAGCCGAAACTTCCAGAAGAAGTGACGCGCATCGGTATCACCGTGGACAAGGCTTCGCCCGACCTGACCATGGTTGTGCACTTGACCTCGCCGGACAAACGCTACGACATGCTGTACCTGTCCAACTATGCCTTGCTCAACATCAAGGATGAGCTGGCGCGTCTGGGCGGTGTCGGTGACGTGCAGCTGTTTGGCATGGGCGATTACTCGCTGCGAGTGTGGCTCGACCCGAACAAGACCGCTTCGCGCAACCTGACCGCCACCGATGTGGTGACCGCGATTCGTGAGCAGAACCGTCAGGTGGCTGCCGGTGCCTTGGGCGCCCCGCCCGCCCCGAACGCCACGGCGTTCCAGTTGTCGGTCAACACCCAAGGTCGTCTGGTTTCTGAAGAAGAGTTCGAGAACATCATCATTCGCTCCGGCGACAACGGTGAAATCACTCGTCTGAAAGACATCGCGCGCGTCGAACTGGGTTCCAGCCAATACGCCCTGCGTTCCTTGCTGAACAACCAACCGGCGGTGGCGATCCCGATCTTCCAGCGCCCGGGTTCCAACGCGATCGAAATTTCCAACGAAGTGCGCGACAAGATGGCGGAGCTGAAGAAGAGCTTCCCGGAAGGCATGGACTTCAGCATCGTCTATGACCCGACGATCTTTGTGCGCGGTTCCATCGAAGCGGTGGTTCACACCCTCTTCGAAGCACTGATCCTCGTTGTTCTGGTGGTGATCCTGTTCCTGCAAACCTGGCGTGCCTCGATCATTCCATTGGTGGCGGTGCCGGTTTCGCTGATCGGTACGTTTGCCGTGATGCACCTGTTCGGCTTCTCGCTGAACGCCTTGTCATTGTTCGGTTTGGTATTGGCCATCGGTATCGTGGTGGACGACGCCATCGTGGTGGTGGAGAACGTGGAAAGGCACATCGAGCTGGGAGAAACGCCCGTCGAAGCCACCAAGAAAGCCATGCGAGAGGTGACCGGGCCGATCATCGCGACGGCGCTGGTGCTGTGTGCAGTATTTATCCCGGCGGCGTTCATTTCCGGACTCACCGGCCAGTTCTACAAACAGTTTGCTCTGACCATTGCCATCTCGACCGTGATCTCGGCGTTCAACTCGCTGACACTGTCCCCAGCCCTGGCCGCCGTGCTGCTCAAGAGCCACAGTGCGCCGAAAGATCGCTTTACCAAAGTGCTTGATAAACTATTGGGCGGCTGGCTGTTCCGTCCGTTCAACCGGTTCTTCGAACGCGCCAGCCATGGCTATGTCGGCACCGTAGCGCGGGTTATCCGTAGCAGCGGTATTGCCCTGCTGTTGTACGCAGGCCTGATGGTGCTGACCTTCTTCGGTTTCGCCCACACCCCGACCGGTTTCGTACCCGGCCAGGACAAGCAATACCTGGTGGCTTTCGCGCAACTGCCGGACGCTTCGAGCCTGGACCGTACCGAAGACGTGATCAAACGCATGTCCGACCTGGCCCTGAAACAGCCTGGCGTGGAAAGTGCGGTAGCGTTCCCGGGCCTGTCGATCAACGGTTTCACCAACAGCCCGAACGCCGGCATTGTGTTCGTGACCCTGAAACCGTTCGACGAGCGTAAAGACCCAAGCATGTCCGCCGGTGCGATTGCCGGTGCATTGAACGGCCAGTTCGCCGGGATTCAGGAAGCCTACATGGCCATCTTCCCACCGCCGCCGGTACAAGGCCTGGGCACCATCGGTGGTTTCCGCCTGCAGATCGAAGACCGGGGCAACCTGGGTTACGACGAGCTGTACAAAGAAACCATGAACATCATCACCAAGAGCCACAACGTGCCGGAACTGGCCGCGCTGTTCACCAGCTACACCGTGAACGTGCCGCAGGTCGATGCCGCCATCGACCGGGAAAAAGCCAAGACCCACGGCGTGGCTGTCAGCGACATCTTCGACACCCTGCAGATCTACCTGGGTTCGCTGTATGCCAACGACTTCAACCGCTTCGGTCGTACCTATCAGGTGAACGTTCAGGCCGAGCAACAGTTCCGCCTCGAGCCGGACCAGATCGGCCAGCTGAAAGTGCGTAACAACAAAGGCGAGATGATCCCGCTGGCGACCTTTATCAAGGTCAGCGACACCTCGGGCCCGGACCGCGTGATGCACTACAACGGCTTCATCACCGCTGAAATCAACGGCGCGGCAGCCCCAGGCTACAGCTCCGGCCAGGCACAGGCCGCCATCGAAAAACTGCTCAAGGAAGAACTTCCGAACGGCATGACCTACGAATGGACCGACCTGACCTACCAGCAGATTCTGTCCGGCAACACCGCGCTGTTCGTGTTCCCGCTCTGTGTTTTGCTGGCGTTCCTGGTACTCGCGGCTCAATACGAAAGCTGGAGCCTGCCACTGGCGGTGATCCTGATCGTACCGATGACCTTGCTGTCGGCCATCACCGGTGTGATTGCTTCGGGAGGTGACAACAACATCTTCACCCAGATCGGCTTGATCGTACTGGTGGGACTTGCGTGTAAGAACGCGATTCTGATCGTCGAGTTTGCCAAGGATAAACAGCAGGACGAAGGCCTCAGCCCGCTCGCTGCGGTATTGGAAGCGTGCCGTCTGCGTCTGCGTCCGATCCTGATGACCTCCTTCGCGTTCATCATGGGTGTTGTGCCACTGGTGTTCTCCAGCGGTGCCGGTGCCGAAATGCGTCACGCCATGGGTGTGGCGGTGTTCTCCGGGATGCTCGGGGTGACCTTCTTCGGTCTGTTGCTGACGCCAGTGTTCTACGTATTGATTCGTAACTTTGTAGAGCGCGGTGAGAAACGCAAAGCGGCCAAGGCCCTGAAACTGGAGGCGCAACAATGAGCCTGAAAGCCTTCCTGCCGAGCCTGCTGGTATTGGCCCTGAGTGCCTGTGCCGTGGGCCCGGACTACAAGACCCCGGCCACAGAACCGGCCAACATCACGACCGCCACCGATGGCGCTGCCGGTCAGAAAAACTTCGACCGTTCGCGTTTCGAAGGTATCTGGTGGCAGCAGTTTGAAGACCCGACCCTCAACCAGTTGGTGACGCAATCCCTGCAAGGCAACCGCGATTTGCGCGTCGCCTTCGCGCGCTGGAAAGCGGCCCGGGCGATCCGCGATGACGCCAGCAATGACGCGATGCCGACCATTACCAGCCGCGCAAGCAGTGATCTGGGCAAAGGTCAGATTCCGGGCGAGACGACCAAACGGGTCAACAGCGAACGCTATGACCTGGGTCTGGACATGGCCTGGGAACTGGATCTGTTTGGTCGCATCCAGCGCAACCTGGAATCCAGCGACGCCGAACAGCAAGCGGCCGAAGCCGACCTGTACCAGCTGCAAGTCAGCATGATTGCCGAACTGGTGGATGCCTACGGTCAACTGCGCGGTGCGCAACTGCGGGAAAAGATTGCCCTGGCCAACCTGAACAACCAGCAGGAATCGCGCAAGATCACCGAAAGCCTGCGTGATGCCGGCGTCGGCGATCAGCTCGATGTGGTCCGCGCCGATGCCCGCCTGGCGGCCGTCGAAGCCAGCGTGCCGCAGTTGC
Source organism: Pseudomonas hormoni (assembly GCF_018502625.1). Taxonomy (NCBI): domain Bacteria; kingdom Pseudomonadati; phylum Pseudomonadota; class Gammaproteobacteria; order Pseudomonadales; family Pseudomonadaceae; genus Pseudomonas; species Pseudomonas hormoni. The sequence continues at coordinate 2,311,943 of NZ_CP075566.1, read as the reverse complement.
AGGCGGAACAGGTTCGGCAGAAAAACCGGATAGCCACCCTGCTGGGTGAACGTCCGGACAAGCTGACGGTGGACCTGAGTCCGAAAGAATTGCCAGCGATTGCAAAGGCGCTGCCGATCGGTGATCCGGGCGAACTGCTGCAACGTCGTCCGGACATTCTCAGCGCCGAACGCCAACTGGCTTCGGCCACGGCGCGTATCGGTGTGGCCAAGGCTGACCTGTTCCCACGGGTGAGTCTCAGTGGCTTCCTCGGCTTTACCGCCGGGCGCGGTTCGCAGATCGGCTCTTCGGCGGCCAACGCCTGGGCGCTGGGCCCAAGCATCACCTGGGCAGCGTTTGACCTGGGCAGTGTTCGAGCTCGCTTGCGCGGTGCCGACGCGGATGCCGAAGGCGCACTGGCGACCTATGAGCAGCAAGTGCTGCTGGCCCTGGAAGAATCGGAAAACGCCTTCAGCGACTACGGAAAACGCCAGCAACGCCTGATTTCGCTGATTCGTCAGAGTGAATCAAGCCGCGCGGCAGCCGACCTGGCTGAAATTCGCTACCGCGAAGGGTCGTCGGATTTCCTCGTCCTGCTCGATGCCCAGCGCGAACGTCTGGCGGCGGAAGACACCCAGGCCCAGGCCGAAGTCGATCTGTATCGCGGCATCGTCGCGATCTACAAGGCCCTTGGTGGCGGCTGGCAACCAGAGACGGTCGCCAGCAAGTAACGCATTAGCGAGCTCCTTTGGTTGGCCGCAACCAACCAGATTTTTTTGCCCTGCGCCTCATTCGGTCGCGGGGCTTTTTTTTGCCTGATCGCAATGCTGAATCCACTACGCCCCCTGTAGGAGCAAAGCTTGCTCGCGAAAGCGGTGGGCCAATCGCCATCGATGTTGAATGTGCTGCCATCTTCGCGAGCAAGCTTTGCTCCTACAGGGGTTAGCGGTGATCTTGGGATTTTTGGGTTTCCTGGATGGTCACGGTGGCCGTCGTCCCCGCCCGCAGTTTGTCTTTGCCGGCATAGTCGGCGTCGATCCTGATCCGCACCGGCACCCGTTGCGCCAGTTTGACCCAGGTGTAACTGGGGTTGATGTTGGCAAGCAAACGGCCGCCGGGCGAGTTTTCCCGGTCGGCAATGGCGAAAGCGATGCTTTGCACGGTGCCGCCAAAACGTTCGCCACTCATCAATTCAATGTCGACCCGGTCGCCCTCCCCGATTCGCGGCAGTTTGGTTTCTTCAAAATAGCCGCTGATGTAAAAGGATTCGCTGTCCACCAGCGCCACTAACGGACCACCCGCAGTCGCGTAGTCGCCCTGTCGGGTCAGCAGATTGGTGACGTAGCCACTAACCGGCGACTCGACCCGGGTGCGCTCCAGGTCGTGTTCAGCCTCGGCCAATGCGGCGATGGCCAGATGCACGTTGGCCTGGGCAAAACCCAGGTTAGCCTGGTTGCGCAGCAAATCGGCCTGGGCCACCGAGACATCGGTACTGGATTTTTCCCACTCTTCACCGGAAATCGCCGCGCGTTCCTTAAGTGTACGGCGACGGCGCTCCTCACTCTGACGCTGTTTGAGCAGCGCCTGACTGGCCACAATGGTCGCTTCGGATTGCCCCAGTGAAGCCTTCGCCACCTCCACCGAACGCTTGGCATGCTCCACCGCCAGGACGTAGCGCGAAGGATCGATTTCCAACAGCAACTGCCCCTTCTCCACATGCTGGTTGTCCTGCACGCCGAGGTTGACAATGCGTCCCGCGACATCGGCGGACAAGGTCACCACATCGGCACGCACCCGGGCGTCCCGGGTCCAGGGGGCGCGGGTGTAGTGTTCCCAGGCGAACCAGCCGAGCACAAAGGCCAGCACTACCACGACCACAGTCGTGAGTCGGGCGAGGATCTTCTTCAATGCCTCAGGCTCCCATCAGCAGAATCAACGTGGCACACACGCAGGCGTACAACGCGCCCTCGAACAAGGCTTCATGCCACACAAACTGCAATACGCCGAGGCGCCGCAGAATCCAGTCCAGCAGCAGATAAATCGGCAAGCCCAGCAGCAGCGCCTGAGCAATTGGCGGCAGGTAGACACCGCCTATTTCCAGATCAATGGGCAATCTCAAGTACTCCTTGTGGCGTTGCAGGCTCAAAGTGGCCACGGTGACGTTCCAGGAACGACACCACGATCAATAGCGCCACGCGCATACGAAACACCGACCACAGATGCTCATGGACGCCGGAATGCAGCGCATCCAGTTCATCGCCCAGTGCATGCAGGCTATCGAGCACGCGATCCACTTCAAAGTCGGCCCGGCCGGCGACCAATCGCCCGGTTTCCCGAACCGTAGCGAACAGCCGGTTTTGCACTTCCGGGCTCAGCAACACGTTGTTCTGCCCCTGTTGCCTGAGCTGGTTCATCGCAATGCCGAGCGCCATGCAACCGAGGCTGACATCGAACAAGTCACGCGCCGGCTTGTCCTGGATGGACGGCAACAGTCCCAGCATCATGGTCAGGCGGTCGACCATGCGACTCTCGAAGGCAAACTGGTTTTCATCGGTGGCCGGGATTTTCAACAAGGCGTAGACCTGCTCGCAATTCTCCTGGTGCAGCCGGCGAATGCGCAGTACGGGCCTGAAGGGGAAGATCAAGGCATATACACTCAACGCCAGCGCGGCGGCGCAGACATACGAGCCGCCAAATTCAAACCACTGGATCGCGGTGTTCTGCCCCAACCCGGTGTTTTGCGGGCCAAGCAACAGAAAGGTCGACAACCCGAGCCCGATCCCCGTACCCGTGGTGGGCGGGCTGGACAACCCCACCGCGACGGCATACAGCAAGGGCGCCAGCAACAGCGCCAACAGCTCGAAACTGCTGATCATCGGCACCAGCGCGAATTGCAGAACCGCCGACACCACCAGCGCCAGTCCCAGGCCCCGGGCAAAGCTCTGGGCGGCCAGAAGTGGTCGAGGAAACGTCGCCATCAGCGAACAGAGAATCCCGGCGACGATCATGCCGCCCCGTGCGCCGTCCCAACCGGTTTCGATCCAGATCAGACCGGCCACCATCAGTGCGCAAAAGGCGCGGATCGCGTTCATCGCCGCCAGGGTGTAGTCCATGTGCAGCGGGTTCTTCTGCCCGCGATAGAGACTGCTGGCTTTGCGCCCGCTCTGGATGGCATCGCTTAATTCCAGAATCATTTCAAACTGCTGCAGCAGACGCGCCTGCTCCCAGCGCAACGACCATGACAGCGAGCGCAAGATCGCCGCAAAGGGCTCGATGAGTTGCTCCGAACGGTAAGCCAGTTCATCGAAACGCTTCTGCAACGTTGCGAATTGGCGCCTTTGTTCATTGGGCATCGCACGTCCCAGCTGCGCCAGTTGATCGAGAAACAGGACTTCTTCGGCGAGCAAACGCTGGATCTCCTGGGGAATCTCGCCTTCCAGACGCTCAAGCAATAACTGCCTCTGATGGCGCAACGCGGTGAGCCGCGCGGTCAGCAGCACCAGTTGATTGCCGAGCAATTGCACCAGGTCATCGGCACTGCGCAAGCGCGGCGCATCGTAATACAGATGCCGGCGTACCCCTTCCAGTGCGCTGATCTGGCCGAGCAGCTGCATTTGCCGAAGGTGGAAATCGGCCTCGCTTTCCTCGGTACGAATCGCGGCGCTGGCATGGGTCGCCAGCAGCTTGATCACCTGATCGATCCTGGCGAAGTAATCCTTGGCCACGGCCTCCGGGCGCGCAGTCAGAAGGCTGACGACACACACGCAGGCCACCGCCAGCAACGTTTCGGTCACACGGGTCACGGCCAGCAGGAAGGTGCCGTCCTGATCCGGGACCGCCAGCAGCCCCACCACCACCGTCGTGTAGCCACTGAGCACAAAGGCCTGGGAACTGGTGTAGCGCAGCAAGGTGCCACCGGCGGTACACAGTGCCAGCCAAAGGGACAACGTGATGAGGAAAGGCAGCGGCGCCTGAGGGAAGATCGCCATGATCACCACGGCCACCACCGCGCCCAGGGTAGTACCGATGATCTGGCCGAAGCTGCGGGCCAGCGCCATCCCACCCAATGGCTGGCTGACGATGACCACGGCCATGATCGACCACTTGGGCTGATCGAGGTCAAACAGAAACGCCAGGTACAGCGTCAACAGCCCGGCGGCGATGGTTCGCATGGCGAACAGCGCTACCCCCGGCCCAGGGTTGAGTATTGCCTTGAAGTATTGCAGCAGCGGTTGCATGAAAGTGCTCATCGAGTCATCTCCTGCAAGCGTAGTCACTGCTTCGGTGGCTCGACGGGGTTTCAGTGTCGACAGGACTTGTAGGAAAGACGCTGACGATCCGCTGCTGAATGGCCTCGGGATTTGACTCACAGCCCCACCTGACCGAAGCTGGCAACCTTGCAAAAGCCTGCCAGCTCCCGGATTCCTGCATGCCCCAGTCCCGCCGTTACCTGATCATCAGCGTCTGCGTCCTGTTTGCCATTGGCCTTGCCTGGCTTTTCCTGCGCAGTGCGACCCCCGTGGTGCCGGAAGCGATCAAGCGCGGTTACAGCGAAGCACTGACGCAGGCGCGAGCCGGTCAACCGGGCGCAGCGCGGGTGCTTTACCAGCAACTGGGGCGTCCCGACATTTCGCCCAAACGCCGCATCTGGCTGCATGCCGAGTTGCCCAATTACCCAAGCTCCGTGGCGCTGAAACTGGCGGATGCGGACTTGCAACATGAGTCGCCAGACGTGCGCATTGCGGCGATCAAAAGCATCAGTGGGCTGGTACCCACCGGTCAGCGCAGTCTGCTGCTGGCGCCATTGCTCGATGACAGCGAACAACGTGTCCGGTTTGCCGCGGTGAACGCGTTGCTGGGGTTGTCGCCGGATGATCTGGGTTTGTATTTCGGACCGTTGCAGCAAGCCATCGATGCGTGGGAACAGGTGCTCACCCAAGCGCCTGAAAGCGCGGACAACCAGTATCAGTTGGCCCGGTTGCACCTGCACAACGGTGAATTCAAAGCGGCGCAACAGGCGCTTGAAAATACCTTGCGCCTGGCCCCCGACAATCTGCCCGCACTGGTGATGCAGATCGAAGTGCTGGACCGGCAAGGACAAAGCGAAGCCGCCCGGCTGCTGTTGGCCAAACAGTTGAAGGCCCAGCCCGATTCCGCCTACCTGCAACATGCCCTGGGGATGTGGTTGCTGCACCACGGTCAGAGTGAGTTCGCCCTGCTCGGCCTGTCCAAAGCCGTGGAGCTTGAACCGGACAACAAGGATTATCGCTACGACCTGGCAACCACGCTGCATGGCGAACAAGAGCTTGAAGCGGCGCAGAAACAACTGCAGGAAATCGTCCAGCGCCACCCCTCCGATCGCAAGGCCCGGGTCCTGTTGATCAACTACTGGAAAGAAAGCGGGCAGTTGCAAAACGTACAGATCCTGTTGGCGCAACTTGAACAACTCAACCCCGACGACCCGGCGCTTCAGCAAGGCCTTTAAAGCTTCGTTGTTCTTCAGGCCGTCTTCGCTGGCAACCCATGCTCCTACAATGTTGCGTCGTTCACCTGATTTGAAGATCCCCCGATTCTGTTGGAGCCTGGCTTGCCAGCGAAGAGGCCCGCAAGATCTACGCAAAACGTTGGAACCCCCATCACGGCCAATGGTCAAGTGATCAGGCAGTCCATTCAGGCACTTCAGGCCTGCTGCCTCACTTCCCCTGGTCTTGAGAGGGCATTTTTTGTCTACATCTAACGAGTTGTTCAGTGCAAAAGCCGCCACCGGCATCGAAGGTCTGGATGACATCCTGGCCGGTGGACTGTCCCGCGGTCATCTGTTTTTGCTGGAAGGCGAACCCGGAACCGGCAAAACCACCGTCGCTTTGCATTTTCTGTTGGCCGGCGCCAGAGCCTGCGAACGCTCGTTGTACATCACCCTGTCCGAAACCGAACGCGAACTGCGCCAAGGGGCCTTGTCCCATGGCTGGGAGCTGGATGAAAACATCCACATCTTCGAGCTGACGCCGCCGGAAAGCCTGCTCAATGCCGAGCATCAACAGAGCCTTTTGTACTCCTCGGACCTTGAGCTGGGCGAAGCCACCAAGCAGATTTTCGAAGCTGTCGAGCGGGTCAGGCCGACTCGCGTAGTGCTCGACAGCCTGTCCGAGATCCGGCTGCTGGCACAAAGCTCCCTGCGCTACCGTCGCCAGATCCTCGCGATCAAACACTACTTCGTGCGCTATGACGCCACGGTGGTGTTGCTGGACGATCTGACCACCGAGTCCCTCGACAAGACCGTGCACAGTGTGGCGCACGGCGTGATTCGCCTTGAAGAACTGACCCCCAACTATGGCGCCGAGCGCCGGCGCATCCGCGTAGTGAAGTACCGTGGCCAGAAATACCGTGGCGGCTTCCATGACTTCACCATCATGGGCGACGGCGTGCATGTGTTCCCGCGTCTGGTGGCCGCGGAACATCGTGGTGGGTATGTTCGCCAGCAGTTGACCAGCGGCATCAAGGAAATGGACGCCCTGCTCGGCGGTGGCATCGAGACCGGGTCCAGCACCCTGATCCTCGGCCCGGCCGGCACCGGCAAATCGCTGATCTCGATGATCTTCGCCGCGGCCGCCGTGGCCCGGGGCGAGAAAGCCGCGCTGTTCATTTTCGATGAAGAGCTGGGCCTGCTGTTTGAACGCATGAAAAACATGGGGATTGACCTCCAGGCCCTGCAAGACACTGGCAACCTGCTGATTGAACAAGTGGATGCCGCCGAATTGTCCCCTGGCGAGTTTTCCTACCGGGTTCGTCGCTGCGTCGATGAGCGTGATATCAAAACCGTGGTGATCGACAGCATCAACGGCTATCAAGCCGCAATGCCCGAAGAGAACGCCCTGGTGCTGCACATGCACGAATTGTTGCTGTACCTCAATCGCCGGGGCGCCGCGACCTTCATGACGGTGGCCCAGCATGGGCTGGTCGTTGACATGCAAGCGCCCGTGGACATTACCTACCTCGCCGATACGGTCATTTTGTTGCGCTACTTCGAAGCGCTGGGCAAGGTTCGCCGGGCGATCTCGATCATCAAGAAACGCACCGGCAGCCATGAATCGACCATTCGCGAATACCGAATCAGCTCGCAGGGCATGACCATCGGCGAACCACTGGACGCGTTCCAGGGTGTATTGCGTGGTGTACCGACTTATCTGGGTGCGAGTAATCCATTGCTCGGGGACGAAATCCGGTGATGGTCCAGGAAGCGACATCCGAGCGCGCGATCATCCTCGCGCCGCTGGGACGTGACAGCCAGATTGCCCTGATGATGCTCAATGAAGCGGGTTTCGACGGCGTCATCACCCGCGACCTGATCGGCCTTTGCGCCGAACTGGAGCATGGCGCCGGGTTGCTGCTGATTTCTTCCGAGGCCTTGCTGGGCAGTGATGTCCAACCGTTGTTCGGACTGATCGAGCAACAGCCGGCGTGGTCGGACCTGCCCATCGTGCTGATGACCTACCATGGCGGCCCCGAACAGAACCCCGCTTCACGTCTCGGCCCGCAATTGGGCAACGTAACCTTCCTTGAACGCCCTTTTCATCCGGTGACGCTGATCAGTCTGGTGACCACCGCGTTGCGCGGTCGCCGACGACAGTATGAAGCCAGGGATCGGCTGATCGATTTGAGTCTAAGTGAACTGCGCCTGCAAACCACCCTCGAAACCCTGGAACAGCAGGTCGAGGAACGTACCGCGCAGTTGCGCCACAATGAAGAAGCCCTGCGCCAATCGCAGAAAATGGAAGCGGTTGGCCAACTCACCGGCGGCATTGCCCACGACTTCAACAACATGCTGACCGGGATCATCGGCAGTCTGGAACTGCTGCGCCGGCGCCTGGCACGCGGACGCATCGAGGATCTGGACAGTCTGATCGACCTGGGCGTGACCTCGGCCAACCGCGCGGCGGGCCTGACTCACCGCTTGCTGGCGTTCTCCCGTCGTCAGTCGCTGGACTCCAAACCCGTGGAAATGAACACCCTGGTGGTGTCCATGGGTGAACTGCTGCAGCGCAGTATCAATGAAAGCATTCACCTGGACATGCAGCTCAACGAGCAACTGTGGGTGGCCGAGGCCGATCCCAATCAACTGGAAAGCGCCCTGCTCAATCTGGTGATCAATGCGCGGGATGCCATGCCCGACGGTGGAAATCTGGTGGTCAGCACCGGCAATCAGTTTCTGGACAGCGATTTCACCGAAGCCCACAGCAACCTCGAACCCGGAGACTACGTGGTGCTCAGCGTGACAGACACCGGGTGCGGGATGCCGCAAAACACGATCAACCGCGCTTTCGATCCGTTTTTCACCACCAAGCCGATCGGCCAGGGCACCGGCCTTGGCTTGTCGATGATCTACGGTTTCAGCAAACAATCACGCGGGCACGTCGCCATTCACAGTGAAGTGGGCGAAGGCACTACGGTGAGTCTGTTTCTGCCACGTTTCAGTGGTGACCTGCCTCAGGATTGTCCGTCGGACGTGCAGCACGCGCTGTTCGCGCAGAACGGCGAAACGGTGCTGATTGTCGAGGATGATCCGGCGGTGCGGGTGCTGGTCAGCACAGTGCTGAGTGACCTGGGTTATGCCTTCGTCGAGGCCGGCGATGCCGACAGCGCGGTGCCGATTCTGGATTCCGGGCAACGCATCGACCTGATGATCAGCGACGTCGGGCTACCCGGCATGAACGGTCGGCAACTGGCGGAAATCGGCCGGCAGTACCGGCCCGATCTCAAGGTGTTATTCATCACCGGCTATGCCGAACACGCGGCGGTGCGCGGCGGATTTCTGGACCCGGGCATGCAGATGATCACCAAGCCGTTTACCTTCGACCTGTTGACGGCGAAGGTCAGGGAAATGATCCGGATCTGACGCAGCCCCGTCCCCTGTAGGAGCGAGGCTTGCCCGCGAAGAGGCCCTTAGGATTTGCATCGGCCTCACGGACGCCTTCGCGGGTAAGCCTTGCTCCTACAGGTCCGGGGTTGGATGCGCGAAATGCCTACGACAGCATGTCCTGCATCAACTCCTGCAACACATCCAGATCAAACGGCTTGCCCAGAATCGGCGCCTTGCGCGTGATGGGGCTGTCGGTCTCGCGGATTTCCTGCGGGTAACCGCTGATGAAAATTACCTTGAGTTCCGGTCGCAGCTTCACGGCGGGTTCGGCGATCTGCACGCCGGAGATTCCGCCCGGCAGGCGAAAGTCGGTGATCATCATGTCCAGGTGCGGCTTGCTCGCCAGGATCTCGAAGGCTTGCTCGCCGTTTTCGGCCTGCAACACCCGGTAGCCCTCACCCGACAGATAGGCCGACAGCACCATCAGAATCGAGGGGTCATCTTCGACGATCAATACGACGTCTTGTGCATCTTCACTCATGGGAAGCCTTTGTTCGGTCAATAGCTGCTGATACGACCCCGGGGTCGATCAGAGGTTGCGTTTCTCCGGCTGTTTTCCTACAGCGGCAGACAAACGCGAAACAAGGCGCCTTCGCCAATCCGGCTCTCGACGGTTATGGAACCGCCATGGGCGGTTACGATCTGTTCTGAAATAAACAACCCCAGGCCCAGCCCGGCAACGGCATGCCTGGCCGTAACGCGCTCGAACTGCTGGAAGATACGCTTCTGATTTTCCTGATCAATGCCGATCCCATGATCGCGCACTTCCACCAGCGCCTGATCGTGCTCACTGTACACCTTCACGCTGATCGGGCTCTTGGCGCCGTAACGCAACGCATTGGTCAGCAGGTTGGAAATCACCTGTTCAATGCGGAATTCATCCCAGTTGCCGTGCACCGGATGCTCGGCGTCCAGCGTGACTGAGGATTCGGCAGCATCGATCTGCGGGGCGAAATTCTGCAGCAAGTTGCGCACCAGCGCCGACAGATCGAAGCGTGTCGGGCGGATCGACAACTTGCCGGTGCGAATGCGCGACACATCCAGCATGTCCTCGATCAGGCGGATCAGGCTTTTGATCTGCCGTTCGTCGCGGTCGACCATCGCGTGCATCTTGTCCAGGGTGAACGCCGCGGCATTGTCCCGGGCCAGGTGCATTTTGCGCAGTTGGGTTTCAAGGATCAGGCCGTTGAGCGGCGTGCGCACTTCGTGGGCGACGATGGACATGAAGTCATCGCGCATGCGTACTGCCTGCTCCAGTTCCTGCTGAGTGCTCTGCAACTGTTTAAGCAGCGCTTCCTGTTCCCGGCGGCTCTGTTCCAGTGCTTCGACCTGCTGTTTCATGGCCTTGCTCTGGCGGTACAGGTCGACGAATACGTTGACCTTGCTCTTGACCGCGTGGATATCCAGCGGCTTGTGCAGGAAGTCGACGGCACCGCTTTCATAGCCTTTGAACGCATAGTTCAATTCACGGCCGGCGGCACTGACGAACACAATCGGGATGTTCTTGGTCTTCTCGGTGCCGCGCATCAATTCGGCCAGCTCGAAGCCGTTCATGCCGGGCATCTGCACGTCGAGAATGGCCATGGCGAATTCGTGTTGCAACAGCAGCGACAAGGCTTCGTCGGCGGACAAGGCTTTGTAGACCGTGCGGTCTTCACGCTTGATCAGCGCTTCAAGCGCCAACAGGTTCTCCGGCAGATCGTCGACGATCAGCAGTTTGGCTTGGATGTTACTTAGCATGCTATTCGTTCCAGCTCGACAAGCAGACGGCCGATGCCGCGTATAGGGAGGATGTGGTCAGGCTGGTGGGTATCCAGCGCCGCCAGGGGCATGGTCGCAACCTGGGCTTCGTCCGGGTCCTGCACGATGGTCAGGCCGCCAAGATGCTGGACCTTGGCCATGCCGCTCGCGCCGTCGCGGTTGGCGCCAGTCAACAGGACGGCGGCCAGGTTCGGGCCGTAAGCATCGGCAGCCGACTCGAACAGAAAATCGATGGCCGGCCGCGAATAATGCACGCGGTCTTCCAGGCTCAGGGAAAAGGTGCGGTCCTGCTCCACCGACAAGTGATAGCCGGGCATGGCGAAATACAGCGTCCCGGCTTCGATCGGCGTTTTGTCATGGGCTTCCTGAACACGCATGGCCACGCGTCGGTCAAATACGTCGGCGAGGTGGCTGCGACGTTCGTCCGGCAGGTGCAGCACCACAATGATCGGCAGCACGAAGCCTTCACGCAGAGGGCCCAGGATACTCAGCAACGCCTCCACGCCACCGGCTGAAGCACCGATCACGATAGCCTCCACAGAAGGCAACTCTGCTGCTTTGTTCATGATTTGCGGTAGATCCGTTCTTGTTTGACCAACGGCTCGAACTGATTGCCGAAGGCCGAAAACTCCGGCGTTTCCTTGCTGCCCAGCACCAGGAAACCACGATGACAAAGGGATTCGTGGAATAACCCGAACGCCCTGTCCTGAAGCTTTTTATTGAAATAAATCAAAACATTACGGCACGAAATTAACTGGGTTTCTGAAAAGACACTGTCGGTTGCCAGGCTGTGGTCGGCGAAGGTGACGTTTTCACACAGACTCTTGTCGAAAATCGCATAGCCGTACGCCGCCGTGTAGTAGTCGGCAAACGAACGCTGGCCACCTGCCTGCTGGTAGTTATGAGTGTAGGCGCGGACATTCTCCATGGAGAAAATCCCCTGCTTGGCCTTGTCCAGCGAACGCGGATTGATGTCAGTGGCGTAGATGATGGTGCGATCGAGCAAGCCTTCTTCGCGCAGCAGGATCGCCATCGAGTAGACCTCTTCACCGGTGCTGCAACCGGCGATCCAGATCTTGATCGAGGGATAGGTCTTGAGCAGCGGCACCACTTCCTTGCGAATGGCGAGGAAGTGCGAAGGATCGCGGAACATCTCGCTGACCGGGATCGTCAGCAATTGCAGCAACTGCATGAACACCATTGGATCGTGCAGCACCTTCTCTTGCAGCGCCGAAATAGTGGCGCACTCGAACTGGCTCAACGCGTGGTGGACGCGACGCTTGATCGACGCGCCGGAATAATCGCGAAAGTCATAGCTGTACTTGAGGTAGATCGCCTCGATCAACAACCGCAATTCGATTTCGCTATTTCGCTCCACTGAATACATGCGTTCCACTAAATGCGTTCCATCTTCGGTAACCACACGCGAATCAGCGAGAACAGGCGATCCAGGTCGATGGGCTTGGCCAGATAATCATTGGAGCCGGCCTGCAGGCAGCGCTCCTGATCGTCCTTCATGGCCTTGGCCGTCACCGCAATGATCGGCAGCTTGCGCCAGCGCGGGTCCTGACGGATCAGGCTCGTTGCCTCGAAACCGTCCATCTCCGGCATCATCACGTCCATCAACACCAGATCGATGTCCTCCACTTCATTCAATTTTTCAATCGCTTCCCGACCGTTCCGGCCAATGATCACGACTGCACCCTTTTGCTCCAGCGCACTGGTGAGGGCGAAAATGTTGCGTACATCGTCGTCCACCAACAGCACTTTGCGACCCTCGAAGACCTTGTCACGACTGCGCGCGGTCTTGAGCATCGTCTGCCGTTCATGGGACAACCGGGATTCGACTTTGTGCAGAAAGAGTGTGACCTCATCCAGCAAACGCTCCGGCGAGCGCGCACCCTTGATGATGATCGAGCGCGAATACTTGCGCAGTTCGGCCTCTTCGTCGCGGGTCAGGTTGCGCCCGGTGTAGACGATCACCGGCGGGAACGAGCAGATATCCTCGGTGGACATGCGCTTGAGCAGGTCGTTGCCGAGCATGTCCGGCAGTTTCAGGTCGATGATCATGCAGTCGAAAATTGTTGTGCGCAGCAGGTCCAGCGCATCCTGCGCCAGGCCGACGGCGGTAATTTCGATGTCCTCGTCGCCGATCAACCGGGCAATGCTGTCGCGCTGCAGATCGTCGTCTTCGACCAACAGCACGCGCTTGACCTTCTGGGTCAGCTTGGCTTCGAGGCGGGCGAACACGTCCTTGAGCTCTTCGCGGGTGGTCGGCTTGACCGCGTAACCGATGGCGCCCATGTGCATGGCGGCCTCGACGCGGTCTTCGACCGAGATCACATGCACCGGGATGTGCCGGGTTTCCGCGTGTTCCTTCAGGCGTTGCAGCACGGTCAGACCCGAATGGTCCGGCAGGCGCATGTCCAGCAGGATCGCGTCGGGAATGTATTCCCTGGCCAGGTCGTAGCCTTCGTCGGCGCCATGGGCTACCAGGCAGTGATAACCCAGTTCGTGCGCCAGGTCGTAGAGGATGCGCGCAAAGTTCGGCTCGTCCTCGACCACCAGAATGCAGCGGGTCGTGAACGGCGCATTGGTGCGGTCATCGTTGAAGCGCGGGATATCGACTTCGGCAATCAGCGGCACAGGCGCAGCGGGTGCCGCTTTCGGCATCATGGCCACCGGTGAAGCCTTCATCGGCTCGATCGGCGAGTCGCCCGGTTCAACGTACTGCTGCGGCAGGACCAGAGTAAACACACTGCCCTGCCCCGGCTCGCTGGTGACGCTGATGGAACCGCCGAGCAAGGCCGCCAGGTCACGGGAAATCGACAGGCCCAGGCCGGTGCCGCCATAACGACGATTGGTGGTGCCATCGGCCTGACGGAATGCTTCGAAAATGCTTTCCTGCTGATCCGCTGCAATGCCGATTCCGGAATCGCGGACGATGAATGCGATGCCTGCGTTTGGCTGACTGGCCACTGTCAGGCTGACAGAACCTCGTTCGGTGAACTTCACCGCGTTGGACAGCAGGTTCTTGATCACCTGCTCCAGACGCTGACGGTCGGTGAAGATCATCATCGGCGCACCGGGCTGCAGATCGACCTGAAAATCCAGCTTCTTGTCCGTGGCCATCGGCTGGAACATCCCGCGCAAACCGTCCACCAGACGCGCGACGCTGGTGTTCTCCGGGCGCACTTCAAGCTTGCCGGCCTCGACCTTGGAAATGTCGAGGATGTCGTTGATCAGGTTCAGCAGATCGTTACCCGCCGAATAGATCGACTCGGCGAACTTGACCTGCTCGGCGCTGAGGTTTTCCTGGGGGTTCTCCGCCAGCAGCTTGGCCAGGATCAGCGAACTGTTCAGCGGCGTGCGCAGCTCGTGGGACATGTTGGCGAGGAACTCGGATTTGTACTTGCTCGAGCGCTGCAACTCTTCGGCGCGTTCTTCGAGTTGCGTCTGGGCCTGATTGAGCTCGGTGTTTTTCAGGTCCATCGCATCGCGTTGCTCGGCGAGGATCTGCGCCTGTTCGGCGAGTTGTTCGTTGGTCTGTTCCAGCTCGACCTGCTGGGTTTCCAGATGCGCCTGGGACTCCTTGAGAATCCGCGACTGCTCTTCCAGCTCTTCATTCGCGGTCTTGAGCTCTTCCTGCTGGACCTGCAGTTCTTCATTGAGCTGCTGGGTTTCGGCCAGGACTTCCTGCAAGCGCTGGCGATAGCGTGCCGCCTCGATCGAGGTGCCGATATTGCCGGCGATCAGCTCGAGGAGTTCGGTGTCGCGGTCGTTCAACGGACGCAGAAAGCCCAGTTCGATCACACCGTTGACCCGATCGTCATCGCTAGTCGGCACCACCAGCACACTGTGCGGCAGGCCTTCACCGAGACCGGAGGTGACTTTGAAGTAGTCGTTGGGAACGTGATCGAGCCGGATCAAGCGCGCCTGTTGTGCAACCTGGCCCACAATCCCTTCATCGCTGTAAATCTGCTGATCGCGCTCTTCCTGCTCGCGGGAAAAACCATAGGACGCTACCCGCTTGAGGCCACCGTGTTCTTCACGCACATAAATAGCCGCAACGGCTGTGCCCAGGTATTGCGCGCAAAACTGCAGAATATTGCGACCCAGCATATTCAGAGACAATTGCCCCAGCACCTGCTCGGCGAGTTCGGTCTGACCATTACGCAGCCAGGCTTGCTGTTCCAGGCGCTGGGCACTGGCCTGTTGCGCGGTCAGCGTGGCGCTGTAGCTTTGCGACAGGTTGAGCAAATCCCGTCGGCCGATGTAAGCCAGCAATGCGCTGATACCGGCGATGAACAACAGATAAAGGCTGATGCTCCAGATCGTGGTACGGCGCACGTCTTCGTTGCGCGCGGTGCGCAACTGCTGCTCCATGTCGATCACGTCTTCGAACTGCTTGCGAATCTCATCGGTCAGGCGTTTGCCGCGCCCGGCCTTGACCGCGCTGCGGAAATCGCCGCTCGCGCGCTGCAGGTCGATCATGGTCTGCGCATACGTGGCCCACTCATTCTGCAAGGCCTGCAGCCTTTTCAGCCGATCCGTTTGCACGGGGTTGTCTGCGGTCAGTTCGAGCAAGGTATTGACCGCTACCGCGATTCTCGGCTTGGCGGTTTCGTAGGGTTCAAGGAATTTTTCGTCGCCACTGAGCAGGAAGCCGCGCATGCCGGTTTCCAGATCAACGGTCAGCTTTACCGCTTCATTGGCGTTATTGATCACCCGGTCGGTGTGCTCGACCCACTGGATCACCGACAGCAGATAAGTGATCAGCGAGACAAAGAACACCGCACTGAGTACGCCGACGCCCAATGGCAGACTGACGTTGCGGCTCAGGAGTTTACGAAATCGTTGCTCATCAACCGAAGACGCGGTGGTCATGGGGAGGCCTTGTCGAACTGTTGAAAACCAAGGAGTTTGCCCCAAATCAGCCGGATTGATCCATTTTTCTGACGTGTTTTCGCGCAAAATCCTACATTCAGCTGCTCCAGCGCAAGTGAGCGGTTATCCTTGCCGGCCCGTGTGCGGCTATTCTTTTTTATGGCGTGGTTGGGAACTTGTCGGGTTCCGTCACTTACTCATGCTAGAGCCCGGCGTTTTTGATCGACCGGCCACCGCGAATTCAATTTTTGAGAGCCCCATTATGTCCGCCGAAAAATCCATCATCCTGGTCGTCGAAGACGACGACATCGTGCGCATGCTGATCGTCGATGTCCTCGAGGAGCTGGAATTCAAGGTATTGGAGGCTGACGGGTGTGAACAGGCGCTGGAGTTTCTCAACGATGAAGATCAATACATCGATTTGATGATGACCGACGTCGGGTTGCCGGTGATGGATGGCCGTGAACTGGCCACACAGGCACGCATGGTTCGCCCCGAATTGCCGATCCTGTTTGCCAGTGGTTATGCCGAAAGCATTGATGTGCCCGCGGGGATGCATGTGATTGGCAAGCCGTTTTCCATTGATCAGTTGCGGGACAAGGTCAAAGGCATTCTGAACAACTGCTAGTCCGCGTTGAAGCGGGCTCGGTAATCGCCCGGCTGTGGTTTAATTGCGCCCCGCTTTTATCCCTGCCCCGCTTCAAGGAATCGCCCTTCATGAATCAACCCCGCGCAACCAAAGTCCTGGCCATCGGCTACGTCTGGCCCGAGCCTCGGTCTTCAGCGGCCGGCGGGTATGTGATGCAACTGCTTGGGACTTTCCTGCAACAAGGCTGGGACGTGACATTCAGCAGCCCCGCTGGTGCTGGCGAACACCAGGAAGACCTGACAGCGCTGGGCATTCGCGAAGTGCCGATCGAGCTGAACAACAGCAGTTTCGACGCTTTTGTCAGCGAGCTGGCACCGGATATCGTGCTGTTCGAACAATTCATGATGGAAGAACAATTCGGCTGGCGCGTCGAAAAGCACTGCCCTGATGCCTTGCGCGTGTTGGGCACCCAGGATTTGCAAAGCCTGCGTCATGCCCGGCATCAACGGCTCAAGGATCGCCTGAAGGCCAGTGATGATGCCAATGACTTCAGCGACCTGTTCGCGCCGGCCTTGCGTGAAGAATTCGAACTGATGGCTGACACCGACCTGGCCAAACGCGAGATCGCGGCGTTGTATCGCAGTGATTTGAACCTGATGATTTCTGAAGTGGAAATCGAATTATTGGTCGAGCAGTTCAACGTTCCGCGCAGTCTGTTGCATTGGTGCCCGTTGATGGTCGATGTACCCGACAGCCCGCCCGCACCGTTCGAAGATCGCGGGCACTTTATCCATATTGGCAACTTCCGCCATGCGCCCAACTGGGATGCGGTGCTCTGGCTGAAAACCACGATCTGGCCGCTGATTCGCGAGCAGTTGCCCACTGCTCAATTGCACATCTACGGGGCCTATACCCCCCCAAAAGCGACTGCCTTGCACAATGCGGCTCAAGGGTTCCACGTGATGAACTGGGCAGAAGACGCCTTGCAGGTCATGTCGGCGGCGCGAGTGTGTCTGGCGCCGTTACGTTTCGGCGCGGGCATCAAGGGCAAGCTCGTTGATGCAATGATCTGTGGCACGCCGAATGTCACCACGCCAATTGGCGCAGAAGCCATGCATGGCCAGGAGCAATGGCCAGGCGCGATCACCCGGACCGCTCAGGACTTCGCCGATAGCGCGGTGCAACTCTATAAAGACCAGTCGCAATGGTCTAGCGCCCAGACCGTCGGTTTACAGTTGTTGGCCCAACGTTATCAGAAGCAAGTACACGGCCCGGCATTGATTGCAAAACTTGAGTATTACCAACAGCATCTTTCGCAACTAAGGCGAGACAACTTCACCGGCAGCATGTTGCGTCATCATCAACACAAAAGCACTCAATATATGTCGCAATGGATTGAAGCAAAAAACCGATTTAAAGAGGATACCTAAAAGTTTAACTTGCACTGATCCGAATAACTAACCCCGGATAACTTTTAATCCATGTGCAAGGATGCATCAATGAACAGCGAACGAAATACAGAACTTCCCAACTTCCCGTATATCGCCCAAGACTTAAAGCTCAACCGATGGATGAGCGATATCCCGATTATAGATGCTTTAACAATTACACAGCTTGTACTACCGGGCGCCCACAATGCCGGAGCGGACCGGAAAGCCTCCTATATAGGACCGGGCGTCAGTCATTGGGCAGCCTGCCAGAACCATTCTTTTTATTATCAATTGACTCACGGGGCACGCGCACTTGATCTTCGGCTGGAGGATGAAACCGGACGCAACGGCGGCACTACCTTCTGGTTTCACCATAAAGGATGGCGGTCTTCGCGTTCACTGGAAAACCTGATCATGAACGTGATCCGGTTTCTTCAGGAAAACCCCGATGAGTTCATCGTGCTTGATTTTCATGAGTTGAGGGCCGGCAACCAGTACTTCAACTACAAAGAGTTCAACAGATTGCTGGTGACCCATCTGGGTGACCGGATAATTCCGCGTGAAAACGCTCTCCTGACACTGGGAAGCTTGAAGCAGATCAGTCGTAGTCAGCGTGTACTGGTGGCGGCGCAATCTCACCCGGAGATCGACAGAACGTACTTTTGCCGTCAACTCAAACATGAATGGAGTGGTATAGGTGATACCAACACCGATGAACTGAAGGCGCACATCACTCGGGTAATGAAATACCCGCCGAGCGACCTGCTGCCATGGTCCTTGTCTGCGACCAGCTACCTTATTCATATGGGGCCAGTCTCTATCGAGGCGCTTCTTGATCAATGGTTTGATCCCGCGATCAGTGACTGGCCCCTGAAGAGCAGCATTATCAATGCGGACTTTTTCGAAAAGTCAAACCTGGTAAAGCATTGCCGGACGGCCAACATCATTAAGGCAAACGGTACAAATCGCTAACTCGTGCAAGGGCTTGCGTCAAAGACTGGTATTGAGCGTCCGGAAAGAGGCATGATCAGGGTGCAATAACAAAATAAGCGCCCTGATATGACCCGGACTGCCAGAGTCACCGATCCTTCCTACGAATTGATGGACGACCACAACGGGTTGTCGATCATCTATCGCCAGCACGGTTTCCCCTGCCCCTTGGTACGCTGGCATTTCCACAAGGAATACGAACTGCACCTGATCGTCGCCAGTTCCGGCAAGGTGTTCATTGGCGACTACATCGGCAACTTCTATCCGGAAACCCTGTTTCTGACCGGCCCCAACCTGCCCCATAACTGGATCAGCCAGGTAGCCGAGGACGAAGTGGTGCCCAAGCGCGACATGCTGGTCAATTTCACCGACGAGTTGTTCGAGAGCGGCCATCAGGTGTTTGCCGAGCTCAAGACGCTTGCGCCCTTGCTGGAGCGCGCCCAATACGGCATCGAGTTTCGCTGCAAACGCACGATCCGCCAGGCCATGACCTTGATGCAGCGTATTGCCGACACCAAGGGCGTAACCCGGCTCGGGCATTTTTTCATACTGCTGGAATTGCTCGCAGCGTCCGACGACTACCAGTTGCTGTCCGGTGCCACGACGCCGCAACTGGCGGACGAGCACAATATCGATCGCACCAACCGGGCGGTGGATTACATCTTTGCCCATTACGCCCGGGAGCTGCCATTGGAAGAAGTCGCCGAGCACCTGGGCATGAAGCCGACTTATTTCAGCCGTGTATTCAAGCAAGCCACCGGGCGCTGCTTCATCGAGTTCGTCAACCGACTGCGCATCAGCAAATCCTGCGAATTGCTCGCCGATGGCGACAAGCCGGTGACCGATGTGTGTTTCGAGTCAGGCTTCAACAACATTTCCAATTTCAACCGGCGTTTTCAACAGCTCAAGGGCATGACGCCTTCGCATTACCGGCGGCTGGCGGTGCAGCGGTTGACCGAGCAGAACCTTGGATGAAAGCGCGGGTTATGTGTTGATTTTTCAGATCGCCATCGCGGGCAAGCCTTGCTCCTACGGGATTGGGGTTTGATGCACGATTAAATGAACGACACAAAACCACTATAGGAGCGAGGCTTGCCCGCGAAGAGGCCCTCAAAACCTGTACAAATTCAATGCCCTCTCACCCCTGCGAAGCCTGTTCCTGCATCTCCCCCCTCTAACCCCAGTGCAAAATAGTATCGATCCAAGTGCGATGGATGATTTGTCTCATCCTCAATTGAAGGCTGTAATCAGTGCACATTCTTCCTGCCTCGGAAGACACAAAAACAATAACTGTCCTTCTGTCCCCACCGGGTGCAGAAAAGGAGTGCACGATGCAACCTTCGGTAAAAGCTCTGCTAGCCCTCACCTGCATGACCCTCAGCAGCGTCAGCCTCGGCGCTCAGACACTGACCATCGCCACCGTCAATAACAGCGACATGATCCGCATGCAAAAGCTCTCGAAAACGTTCGAAGCCGAGCACCCGGACATCAAGCTCAATTGGGTGGTGCTCGAAGAAAACGTCCTGCGCCAACGCCTGACCACTGACATCGCCACCCAGGGTGGACAGTTCGATGTGCTGACCATCGGCATGTACGAAGCCGCACTCTGGGGCGCCAAGGGCTGGCTGGAACCGATGAAGGATTTGCCCGCCACTTACGACCTCGACGACGTGTTCCCTTCGGTGCGTGAAGGTTTGTCGGTCAAGGGTTCGCTGTACGCCCTGCCGTTCTACGCCGAAAGCTCCATCACCTACTACCGCACCGACCTGTTCAAGGAGGCCGGGCTGACCATGCCCGAGCGCCCGACCTGGGAACAGATCGGCGAATTCGCCGGCAAACTCACCAATAAGGACAAAGAACAGTACGGCATCTGCCTGCGCGGCAAGGCCGGCTGGGGCGAGAACATGGCGCTGATCACCACCGTCGCCAACGCCTATGGCGCACGCTGGTTCGATGAGAAATGGCAGCCTGAATTCACCGGTCCCGAGTGGAAAAACGCGCTGAACTTCTACGTCGACACCATGAAGAAATCCGGTCCACCGGGCGCGTCGAGCAACGGTTTCAACGAAAACCTGGCGCTGTTCAACAGCGGCAAGTGTGCGATCTGGGTCGATGCCAGCGTCGCCGGCTCGTTCGTCACCGACAAGACCCAGAGCAAAGTCAGCGAACACGTTGGCTTCACCTACGCGCCGCATCAGACCACCGACAAAGGCTCGGCCTGGCTCTATTCCTGGGCGCTGGCGATTCCGACCAGCTCCAAGGCCAAGGACGCGGCAAAAACCTTCAGTGCCTGGGCGACTTCCAAGGAGTACGGCGCACTGGTCGCAGAAAAGGACGGCATCGCCAACGTGCCGCCAGGCACTCGGGCCTCGACCTACAGCGACGCCTACATGAGCGCCGCGCCGTTCGCCAAGGTGACGCTGGAATCGCTGAAAGCGGCGGACCCGAGCAAACCGACACTCAAACCCGTGCCATACATCGGCATTCAGCTGGTGACCATTCCCGAGTTCCAGGGGATTGGCACTCAAGTAGGCAAGTCGTTCTCGGCGGCGCTGATCGGCCAGACCACGGTCGATCAGGCCTTGGCTGCCGCCCAGCAAACCACCGAACGTGAGATGAAGCGCGCCGGTTATCCCAAGTAACCCGCCATTTCATTATGGGAACCGCTTGTGTGGCGAGGGAGCTTGCTCCCGCTCGGCTGCGAAGCAGTCGCAAAGCTTTTGGGGTCGCTTCGCAACCCAGCGGGAGCAAGCTCCCTCGCCACACAAGCCCGTTCCCACAATTAGGTCTTCATTTGTCTGTTCCCAATCGGTTTTAACGCCATGAATATTTCAACTGCCAAAGCTCACATGGACATTCCCCAACCGGTGCGTAAAAGCCGGTTGGCCAATCCCGGCTGGTTTCTGGTCAGCCCCTCGGTGGCGTTGTTGCTGCTGTGGATGATCGTGCCGCTGGGCATGACGCTGTACTTCTCGATGATCCGCTACAACCTGCTCAACCCCGGTGAAAACGAGTTCGTCGGGCTGGAGAACTTCACCTATTTTCTGACGGACTCCGGGTTCATGCCCGGCGCCACCAACACCTTGTTGCTGGTGGGCAGCGTGTTGCTGATCAGCGTGGTGCTCGGGGTGTTGATCAGCGCGCTGCTGGAGGCCAGTGAGTTTCTCGGTCGCGGCATCGTGCGGGTGATGCTGATCTCGCCGTTCTTCATCATGCCCACCGTCGGTGCGCTGATCTGGAAGAACCTGATTTTCCACCCGGTGTCGGGGATTCTTGCCTACGTCTGGAAACTGTTTGGCGCGCAACCGGTGGACTGGCTGGCGCACTACCCGCTGCTGTCGATCATCATCATAGTCTCGTGGCAATGGCTGCCGTTCGCGATCCTGATTCTGATGACCGCCATGCAGTCCCTCGACCAGGAACAGAAAGAAGCCGCGCGCCTGGACGGTGCCGGCCCTGTCGCGATTTTCTGGCACCTGACCCTGCCACACCTGGCGCGTCCCATCGCGGTGGTGGTGATGATCGAAACCATCTTCCTGCTCTCGGTGTTCGCCGAAATCTTCACCACCACCAACGGTGGCCCCGGCTACGCCTCGACCAACCTCGCCTACCTGATCTACAACCAGGCGCTGGTGCAGTTCGACGTCGGCATGGCGTCCGCCGGCGGCTTGATTGCGGTGGTGATCGCCAACATCGCGGCCATCGTGCTGGTGCGGATGATCGGCAAAAACCTGACAGACAAAGCCTGAGGCCTGCGCCATGACCCTTCAACAATCCCGCCGCCTGCAAAGCCTGCTGCTCGGCACCCTGGCCTGGGCCATCGCGATCCTGATCTTCTTCCCGATCTTCTGGATGGTGCTGACCAGTTTCAAAACCGAAATCGACGCGTTCGCCACGCCACCGCAGTTCATCTTCACCCCGACGCTGGAGAATTACCTGCACATCAACGAGCGCAGCGATTACTTCAGTTTCGCCTGGAACTCGGTGGTGATTTCCTTCAGCGCCACCGCCTTGTGCCTGCTGATTGCGGTGCCGGCGGCCTACTCCATGGCGTTCTACGAAACCCAGCGCACCAAAGGCACGCTGCTGTGGATGCTCTCCACCAAGATGCTGCCGCCGGTGGGCGTACTGATGCCGATCTACCTGCTGGCCAAGAGCTTTGGCCTGCTCGACACGCGGATTGCGCTGATCGTGATCTACACGCTGATCAACCTGCCGATCGTGGTCTGGATGATTTACACCTACTTCAAGGACATCCCCAAAGACATCCTCGAAGCCGCACGCCTCGACGGCGCCACGCTGTGGCAGGAAATGGTCCGGGTGCTGCTGCCGATCGCCAAGGGCGGTCTGGCTTCCACGGTGCTGCTGTCGCTGATCCTGTGCTGGAACGAAGCGTTCTGGTCGTTGAACCTGACCTCGTCGAAAGCCGCGCCACTGACCGCGTTGATCGCGTCGTACTCGAGTCCCGAAGGCCTGTTCTGGGCCAAGTTGTCGGCGGTGTCCACGCTGGCCTGCGCGCCGATCCTGATCTTCGGCTGGATCAGCCAGAAACAACTGGTCCGCGGCCTGTCGTTTGGCGCTGTGAAATGAGGATCGCCCACCCAACGCGAACCACCGTAACGTCCGCCGGACACGATCTTTGTAGGAGCCAGGCTTGCCGGCGAAGGCGCCCTTGAGATCGCCTTCGCCGGCAAGCCTGGCTCCTACACAAAAAGCCCGTCCGACGTAAACGAATAACAACAAGCGGAGGCCCATCACCATGGCCAACCTGAAAATCAAGAATCTGCAAAAAGGCTTCGAAGGCTTTTCCATCATCAAAGGCATCGACCTGGAAGTGAACGACAAGGAATTCGTGGTCTTCGTCGGCCCGTCGGGCTGCGGTAAATCCACCCTGCTGCGGCTGATCGCCGGCCTGGAAGAAGTCAGCGGCGGCACCATCGAACTCGATGGCCGCGACATCACCGAAGTCAGCCCGGCCAAGCGTGACCTGGCGATGGTGTTCCAGACTTACGCCCTGTACCCGCACATGAGCGTGCGCAAAAACATGTCGTTTGCCCTCGATCTGGCCGGCATGCCGAAAGCCGAAGTGGAAAAAAAGGTCGGCGAAGCGGCGCGCATCCTCGAACTCGGGCCGATGCTGGAGCGCAAGCCGAAGCAACTGTCCGGCGGCCAGCGTCAACGCGTCGCCATCGGTCGCGCCATCGTACGTAATCCGAAAATCTTCCTGTTCGACGAACCGCTGTCCAACCTCGACGCCGCCCTGCGCGTGCAGATGCGTCTGGAACTGCTGCGCCTGCACAAAGAGCTGCAAGCCACGATGATCTACGTGACTCACGATCAAGTCGAAGCCATGACCATGGCCGACAAAGTGGTCGTGTTGAATGGCGGCAAGATCGAGCAGGTCGGTTCGCCGCTGGACCTGTATCACCAGCCGGCCAACCTGTTCGTCGCCGGTTTTCTCGGCACGCCGAAAATGGGTTTCCTCAAGGGCAAAGTTACCCGTGTCGACGGCCAAAGCTGCGAAGTGGCGCTCGATGCGGGCACCCGCATCACCTTGCCGTTGAGCGGCGCCAACCTGAGCGTCGGCGGCGCGGTGACCCTGGGTATTCGCCCGGAACATCTGGAACTGGCGCAACCCGGCGACTGCACTTTGCAAGTCACCGCCGACGTCAGCGAACGCCTGGGCAGCGACACCTTCTGCCACGTGCTGACCTCGTCCGTTGAAGCGCTGACCCTGCGCGTTCGCGGCGACCTGGCCAGCCGTTATGGCGAAACCCTGAGCCTGCACCTGGATGCCGAACACTGCCATTTATTCGATGCCGACGGCGTGGCGCTGACCCGCCCGTTGCGCGCAGCGGCCTGATTTCAGAGAGCCTGTGATGAAACTGAATAAACAGAACCTGCACCACCTCGCTCCCGAGGTGGTCATGCCCGCCTACGCCCTGAGCGACACCCGCCAAGGCATCGCGCACATCGGCGTCGGCGGTTTCCACCGTGCCCATCAGGCGTACTACACCGACGCCTTGATGAATACCGGCGAGGGCCTGGACTGGGCGATTTGCGGCGTTGGCCTGCGCACCGAAGACCGCCGCGCCCGGGACGATCTGAAGGAGCAGGATTACCTGTTCACCCTGTTCGAGTTGGGCGACACCGACGACACTGAAGTCCGGGTCATTGGCGCGATCCGCGACATGCTGCTGGCAGAGGACGGCGCGCAAGCGTTGATCGACAAACTGGCCAGCCCCGAGATTCGCATCGTCTCGCTGACCATCACCGAAGGCGGTTACTGCATCGACGACAGTAACGGCGAATTCATGGCTCATCTGCCGCAGATTCAGCACGACCTCGCGCACCCGGATTCGCCGAAAACCGTGTTCGGTTTCCTCTGCGCCGCGTTGGCCAAACGCCGTGCCGCCGGCACCCCGGCGTTCACCTTGATGTCCTGCGATAACCTGCCGCACAACGGCGCGGTCACCCGCAAGGCGCTGCTGGCCTTCGCTGCTTTACGCGATCCGGACCTACGCGACTGGATCGCCGAGCACGTCAGCTTTCCCAACGCCATGGTCGACCGCATCACGCCGATGACCAGCACCGAACACAAGCTGCAATTGCACGACAAACATGCCGTCGACGATGCCTGGCCGGTGGTCTGTGAACCGTTTGTGCAATGGGTGCTGGAAGACAAGTTCGTCAACGGCCGTCCGGCCTGGGAAAAGGTCGGCGTGCAGTTCACCGATGACGTCACGCCGTATGAAGAAATGAAGATCAAACTGCTCAACGGCAGTCATCTGGCACTGACCTATCTCGGGTTTCTGAAGGGATATCGCTTCGTTCACGAGACCATGAACGATCCGCTGTTTGTGCGGTACATGCGCGCCTACATGGACCTGGACGTCACGCCGCAGCTGTCTTCCGTGCCAGGGATCGACCTGACCGAGTACAAGAACACGCTGGTGGAGCGCTTCTCCAATCAGGCGATTGCCGATCAGCTGGAGCGTGTGTGTTCGGATGGTTCATCGAAATTTCCCAAGTTCACCGTGCCGACGATTAACCGATTGATTGCCGATGGCCGGGAGACCCGGCGTGCGGCATTGGTGGTGGCGGCGTGGGCGTTGTATTTGAAGGGGGTGGATGAGAATGGCGAGACCTACTCGATTCCCGATCCGCGCGCCGCGTTTTGCCAGGCGCTGGTGGCGGATGATGCGTTGATCACGCAGCGGCTGTTGGCGGTGGAGGAGATCTTTGGCACGGCGATTCCGCGTTCGCCAGAGTTTGTCGCGGCGTTTGAGTGGTGCTGCAACAGTTTGCGGGAGGTGGGCGTGACGCGGACCCTGGAGCGGGTGCTGGCTTAAGGACGACGGTGAAACCTTGCCGTCATCGCGGGCAAGCCCGCTCCCACAGGGATCAATGTCGTTCACAAATGTGTGTTCCACCACGGGCCAATGTGGGAGCGGGCTTGCCCGCGATGGCTGACCGTCAGCCTCCAAATATGTTGAATGCGGGCTGATATCAACCTGACGCACCAAGGACCTCCCCATGGCAAACCATCAACTCTTCCTCGGCATCGACTGCGGCACCCAAGGCACAAAGGCCATCGTTCTCGATGCGGTCAGCGGTCAGGTCCTTGGCCAGGGCGCTGCCGCACACACGTTGATCAGCGGCGCCAATGGCCGTCGTGAGCAGGACACATCGCAATGGCTTGAAGCGTTCACTTCAGCGACTCGCCGTGCCTTGCTCGCTGCCAACGTCGACGGCCAGCAGATCCTCGGCATCGGCGTCTCCGGCCAACAACACGGCCTGGTCCTGCTCGATGATCAAGGCCAGGTGCTGCGCCCCGCCAAGCTCTGGTGCGACACCGAATCCACCGCGGAAAACGACCGCCTGCTCGCCCATCTCGGCGGTGAAAAAGGCTCGCTGGAACGCCTCGGCGTGGTCATCGCACCGGGCTACACGGTATCAAAACTGCTCTGGACCAAAGAACAACACCCGGAGGTTTTTTCCCGGATCGCCCGCATCCTGCTGCCCCACGACTACCTCAACCACTGGCTCACCGGCCGCAGTTGCAGCGAGTACGGCGACGCCTCGGGCACCGGTTATTTCAACGTGCGCACCCGCCAGTGGGACCTGCAGCTGTTGCGCGACATCGACCCCAGCGGACGCTTGCAAGCCGCGCTGCCGGAGCTGATCGACGCCCATCAAGCGGTCGGCACGATCCTGCCGGGCATCGCCGAACACTTGGGCATTAACCCCAAGGCGCTGGTCTCCAGCGGCGGCGGCGACAACATGATGGGCGCCATCGGCACCGGCAACATCCGACCCGGCGCGATCACCATGAGCCTCGGTTCCTCGGGCACGGTGTATGCCTATGCTGATCAACCCAAAGTCAGCCCGGACGCCTCGGTCGCGACGTTCTGTGCCTCCAGCGGTGGCTGGCTACCGCTGATCTGCACCATGAACCTGACCAACGCCACCGGAGTGGTTCGCGATTTGTTCGAGCTGGATATCGAACGGTTCAACGACCTCGTGGCGCAAGCGCCGATCGGTGCCGAAGGCGTGTGCATGCTGCCGTTCCTCAACGGCGAACGCGTCCCCGCGCTGCCCCACGCCACCGGCAGCCTGCTGGGCTTGACCATGACTAACCTGACGCAAGCCAACCTGTGCCGCGCCGTGGTCGAAGGCACGACCTTCGGTTTGCGTTACGGACTGGACCAGCTGCGCCAGAATGGCTTACAAAGCCTGCGCATCTGCCTGATTGGCGGCGGCTCGAAAAGCCCGGTGTGGCGGCAGATCGTCGCCGACATCATGAACACCCCGGTGATCTGCACCGAACAAAGCGAAGCCGCCGCCCTCGGCGCGGCGATTCAGGCCGCGTGGTGCAAGTCCTGGGCAAACGGCCACGAAGACAGCCTGGCGGACCTGTGCGAGCGTTGCGTGAAGCTTGACCTCGCCAGTGAAACCCTGCCGATCGCAGCAAACGTGGCGGCCTGTCAGCAGGCCTATGAACGCTATCAACAGCATGTCGCAACCCTTTAAAGAGTGAATAACTATGTACCTGGTGTGTGGCGAAGCGCTGTTCGATTTCTTCAGTGAAGACGACGCCAGCGGCCTGGCTTCAAAAGTGAATTTCAAGGCGATTGCCGGTGGCTCACCGTTCAATGTCGCGGTCGGTTTACGCCGGCTCGGCGTGGATGCGGCGCTGTTTGCCGGGCTGTCGACCGACTACCTTGGCCGACGTTTGCAGCAAGTGCTGCAGGATGAAGGCGTGCGTCCGGATTACCTGGTGGACTTCGCGGCACCGACCACGCTGGCGATGGTCGCGGTCGGCGCCAATGGCTCGCCGCATTACAGCTTCCGTGGCGAAGGCTGCGCGGATCGTCAATTGAAACCTGAGCATCTGCCGGAGTTAGGCCCGGAGGTGCGCGGCTTGCACATCGGCTCGTTCTCGTTGGTGGTGCAGCCGATTGCCGACACATTGCTGGCCTTGGTGCAGCGGGAAAGCGGCAAACGGCTGATCAGCCTCGATCCGAACGTGCGGCTCAATCCTGAACCGAACATCGACCTGTGGCGTTCGCGCGTGGCCACGTTGGTCGAGCTGGCCGACCTGATCAAAGTCAGCGACGAGGACTTGAGCCTGTTGTATCCCGAGCAGGATCCGCAGCGCGTGATTGAAGGCTGGTTGCAGCATCGCTGTCAGTTGGTGTTTTTGACCCGCGGTGGCGAGGGTGCGACGGTGTTCAGCCGCCAGCATGGTTCGTGGTCGGTGCCGGCCTGTTCGGTGAAGATTGCCGACACCGTGGGGGCTGGCGATACCTTTCAGGCGGCGCTGATTACCTGGCTGACCGAGCAGCAGCTGGATTCGGTGGAAGGCGTGCAATCGCTGGCCCGCGAGCAGATCGACGGGATGTTGAGGTTTGCGGTGCAAGCGGCGGCGCTGACGTGCAGCAAGACCGGGCCGGATTTGCCGTATCGGCGGCAGTTGGATCTTGGCTAAAGCCGATGGCCTCATCGCGGGCAAGCCCGCTCCCACAGGGTTTTCTGGCGTACACAGAATTTGCGTACGACATAAACCACTGTGGGAGCGGGCTTGCCCGCGATAGCTAACGTCCAGACGCTGAAAATGATGGGGTGCTTGACGACCAAAACCATACCATTAAGGGTTTCCCCGATGCAGCCCTGCCTCATCGCCTACGGCATTTGCGCCTTGAACGAGGCGGTTTAATCCTGCACCATCCGCATCTGCTTATCCAAAGGACGGAATTCAAGGCATGCTGGACGCAAACGCAATCCATATTTCCCTCACGCTGGAAGGCGTTTCCGTTGACCTTCAGGTTCTCAGTTTCGTCGGTCGCGAAGCCCTCAATCAGCCCTTCTGTTTTGACATCGAACTGGTCAGCACCCGCCCCGACCTGAAGCTCGAAGAGTTGCTGCACAAGCGTGGCTGCCTGACGTTCGGCGCCACCGGCGAAGGCATCATTCACGGCCTGGTCTATCGCATCGAGCAAGGCGACTCCGGCAAAAGCCTGACCCGCTACAGCATCAGCCTGGTGCCGCAACTGGCGTATCTGCGGCATAACCATGACCAGCAGATCTTCCAGCATTTGACGGTGCCGAAGATCATCGCCCAAGTCCTCGAAGACAGGGGAATCCTGGCCGACGCCTACAGCTTCCAGCTCGGCGCGATCTACCCGGAGCGCGTCTACTGCGTGCAGTACGACGAATCCGACCTGCATTTCATCCAGCGTCTGTGCGAGGAAGAAGGCATTCACTTCCACTTCCAGCACAGCAGCAGCGGCCACAAACTGGTGTTCGGCGACGACCAGACGGTATTCCGCAAACTCGCGCCCGTGGCCTATCAGCAAGATTCGGGCATGGCCGCCGAGAAACCGGTGATCAAGCGCTTCAACCTGCGCCTGGAAACCCGCACCACCCGCGTCAGCCGTCGCGATTACGATTTCGAAAAACCCCGCATCCTCCCGGAGGGCGCCGCTTCCAGCGCGTTCGCGCCTGATCTGGAAGACTACGACTACCCAGGCCGATTCACCGACCGGGCCCGCGGCAAGCAACTGGCAACCCGCGCCCTTGAGCGCCACCGCAGCGACTACAAACTCGCGGAAGGCAAAGGCGATCAGCCGACGCTGGTCAGCGGCCACTTCATGGCCCTGAGCGAACACCCGCGCGCCGAATGGAACGACCTCTGGCTGCTGCTGGAAGTGGTCCACGAAGGCAAGCAGCCGCAAGTGCTGGGCGAAAACGTCACCAGCGACGTCACCCAGAACAAAGACGATTTCCATCAGGGCTACCGCAACCGCTTCCTCGCCACACCGTGGGACGCGCACTACCGCCCTGCCCTCGAGCACCCGAAACCGCAAGTCCTCGGCAGCCAGACCGCCATCGTCACCGGCCCGCCGGGTGAAGAAATCCATTGCGACGAGTACGGCCGCGTCAAAGTGCAATTCCACTGGGACCGCGACGGCCAGGCCAACGACAACACCAGCTGCTGGCTGCGCGTTGCCACCGGCTGGGCCGGCAGCGCCTACGGCGGCATCGCCATCCCGCGCGTCGGCATGGAAGTACTCGTCACCTTCCTCGAAGGCGACCCCGACCAACCGTTGATCACCGGCTGCCTGTACCACAAGGAAAACGTCGTCCCCTACGACCTGCCGGCGAACAAGACCCGCAGCACCTTCAAGACCCTCAGCTCCCCGGGCGGCAAGGGCTACAACGAATTCCGCATCGAAGACAAAAAAGGCGCGGAACAGATCTACCTGCACGCCCAGCGCGATTGGGACGAAAACATCGAGCACGACCAGAAAATCCGCATCGGCAACGAACGGCATGACACGGTCGAGGCCAAGGTGTTCAGCGAGTTCAAGGTGGAAGAGCACCGGATCACGCATCTGGACCGCAAGACCGAAGCGCGGGCGGATGATCACCTCACGGTGGGCGTGACTCAGCACGTCAAAGTCGGCACAGCGCAGTTTGTTGAAGCTGGTGAGGAGATTCACTACCACGCGGGCAACAAGGTCGTGGTTGAAGGCGGGATGGAACTGACGGCGAAGGCTGGGGGGAGTTTCGTCAAGGTTGATGCGGGTGGCGTGACCATTAGTGGTGCTGAGGTGAAGGCGAACTCGGGCGGTGCGCCGGGGGCAGGAACCGGGATTGGAATCCTTGCTCCGCTTATTCCGGGACTCGCCGCTGCCGATATCGCCGGGCAGCTGATGAAACAAGCCAAGGCCAATCCGACCTGGCTGGAATTGAACCTGCATTACGACAACCTTGAGCCGGTGCCGGGTGCGTCGTATCGCGTTGACTTTGCAGACGGGTCCACGCGTGAAGGCGTGCTGGATGACGACGGCTTCGCCCGGTTGGAGGACGTCCCGAAAGGACCGGCCATGGTTTACTACGGCGAGGATCCAAGGCCGTTCAACCGTGAAACCGTAACGGTGGTGCAGAACTCGGACGAAAAGGTTAACGAAGATTTACGCAAGCTCGGTCTGGACCCGGACCAGGTTGATTTACAAGCATTGGTGGAGAAAGCCGCAGGGAGGCTGACATGAGCGAGGCAGTAGCTGAGAGCGCAAACGACGGAGGCGAAGACCGTAGCGCCGCCTATCAAGAGGCAGCGGTTGAATTGGCCAAAGGCATCGCGCTCGGCGCCGTGCCCTTTCTGGGCCAAGCCATCGACGCCTACGACACCATCGAATCCTCCATCGTCCTCTACAACGCAGAGTCGACGGATGGAAAGGAAGACGCACAATTTGACCTGCTGATGGCCGTCATCGGCTGGGTGCCTGGACCGGGTGACGGCCTGAAGAAGAGCTTGCGAATCGTCAACAAAGACCCGCAACGCTACGCCCCGGTGTTGTTCGACCTGCTTCGCTTCGTACTGCAAGAGTGCGGAGTTAAAACCAGCCCGGAAGAACTGCTCAAACAGATATTCGATGCAGGAAAACTGCGCGCTGAGCTTGATGAGATCATCACCGGCGTAAAAGGCTCATCCACTTTCCAGAGCCTGCCGAACTGGGCAAAAACATCAGTCGTCACCGTCCTCGCCGCCTCCCGCGACAACATGCCGGCCATGGTGGGGATTGTTGAGAAGCGGTTGGTTAAGTGGAAAGGGATGCAACGCAATAGTTCTGCGGCCTCCTCCGGATCAAGCCACCCGAAAAAAGCGGAAAAGCCTGCCAATAAAGACTCCGCCGTTGCGGCGAAAGGAACCGAGGGTGCGAGCGGCACCCATTCCAACCAGGTTGAAGCTTCCAAAGTTGGCCTTCAGGCGCCTGCCAGTATTTTGAATGAAGGACTGGGGGTTAGCGGGGAGCATATTGCCGACTACATCTGCGCGGTGGAGTTTGGTTGGGGTCAGGATTGGGATGGCCACGATAAGGGCGCGGATGGGAAGTGGCTGGAGGGTGTGCCGAGTGCGAGTAAATCGGGGAAGCTTTCTGCGGGTGGGAGTCCTAAGGCGAAGCACGTTCTCTACAAACTGTCTGATGGCGCTAACGGAACGGGGATAGATGCGGTTTGGCGAGCGAACCCGGCCAATAATGGCGGCGAAAAATTTGCCATTGTTGAGGCGAAGGCGAGCAAAGATGAAGATGCGCCGAAATTTATGCGTAAGCCGAACAATACGCGTAAGCCTGGAGTTGCCTCGAAGCTAGGTGTCTCAGGATTGGGCGATCCAAGTACGCTGCTTGAACCCATCGAAAACGAGCAAGATGCCAGTGAGAAAAAAAGCCCGAGCGCCAAGAACACCGGCAGATCAAAAAAACAGCCCTCCAAAAACTCAAAAATCAGGACCACCAAACCCAAAGACGTTCTCGTACAGATGAGCGTGGAATGGATACTGTTTAATCTTCAAAAAGCCGTCGGCAATCGAATACTCGCCGCCCAAGTAGAAACTTCTTATAGTCGTCATTTATTTTATTCCCCACTCTACCACCCTAGCTCCAGCCCTAAAGAGCATGCTGAGGCCAGATTAAAAAATGCAAATGAAAGCGAACACCACGCTCACAAAGCGTTTCATTACAATGAGGCAGAGGTTAAAGCGTTTGTAAACAAGCGCAAAAAGTCCCTGACCAAAAAATATGGTGCATTGGACACCCTAAAGATTGAGGCTTGACAGCTATGAACATGCGGCAGAAATTTTTTAGTCAAAAACACTATGAGAATTTTCTCAGAGAACATGATGAGCTAATCGAATTTTTCAAAATAAACAAATTCAAATCTGACTCCGCTCTAGAAGAAGCCTCTCAGCGCGCCAAATACTTCCAGACGCTCGCTTTAGACAAGTTACTCGCCACTTACACTGCAGGTGAGAATATAGAAACCCTTATTACTCTCCTTGAAGATTTGGTGGAAAAATACGAAATCCGCCAAAAAACACTTGCCGAGTATCAGGGCATCCCAAATATATCGCCATTGGCAATAGACGACTGGCCTAACCAATATGAAGAAGCCGTCCAGGTAATCAGTTTGTGCATACTTTTGCACCGGACTGACTTGCTCCCACGCTTCGTCAAGCTCATGGATGACGCAGGATATGCGGGTGACGACACGCTTTACGAAGCCCTACTGAACAAGGTAATGCCTAATCGGCACGATGTTGACGAGTGGTATCACGATGTATATACGCCACTTATTCAAGCTATTTACAGCGATGAAAAAGAAGAACCGCCAAAACTTCTGAAAAAATATTGCCAGCAATGGTATCCAGCTTTCAAACAAGCTCCTTGGCACGACACTCACCTTCAAGGAGAGGAAGGAATCTATGTGGGTTACTGGGCCTTTGAAGCTGGTGCGGTTGCATTTTTGTACGGCATAGACGACAGCAAAATTGACCATATGGTTTATCCAAAGGACTTGGTCGAATACGCTAGAAACTACCAAGGAGTTACGGACTCTCAAGTTAATCGTATTGTTGCCGGTGAGCCGTGCAGTAAACCGGGCTTTTGGTTTACACCGGCACAGGGCAACTCAAGACGCCACTTCCAGCAAGGTGAGATCATGCCGAGCATCAGTGACTCGAAGTGGGGAGATACACTTTGGTATTGGTCGGGCGAAGAATAGACCCTGTATAGAAGAAGCATTGCGGCAGATTGGGACTATGGCCCGTCGGAAACGGTCACCCATAAATCGCAAATATTTAAGCCAGTGCCCTTTTCAGAAACGGACGTCGAACTCAGCTCATGGAACTTCATTTCACCATAACCCCCGCACTAACCCAGACCCGATTGGCTGAACTGCTGGAGCGCGAAATGCTTTAGAATGATCAGCAGCTCAGCAACATGCAGGACCACGTCGACGGTTTGCAGGACCGCTGGCTCACGCTTTTGTTGTTTGCCCTCTGTCTGGTTGCCGGTGCGCTGGCGCTCTATTTGCCCGATCGCGAGATAACAGCCGAGAAGGTCATTTCCCTAGCTCTGTGCGCGGTGACTTTGGTCTTACTCTGTTGGTTCGGCTCTGATCGCTTGATTCGCTATTTGCGTACTCGTATCGTCGCCAACCGTGCCAAGCCGCGCACAACTTTCCGCGGATGGAACAAGCGCCTTATCGAAGCCAGGCTACGCACAAACCTCAAGACCGCTGAAGGAGCTTATCGCCTTCAACTCGATGATCAGGGTTTCACCATGATCAGGCCCAAGGGCATCAAGAGCGGGTTAGCGTGGGGACAAATTGTGCGAGTGAGGGAAACGCCCGATTTCTACTTGGTTGCCTGTGCCGAACTGGATCGAAAGGGAAAGGCGTATGTCATCCCCAAACACAGCAATGCCATGGACGCTGAGCTGTATCAACAAGGCCTGAAACTGTTTCTGAGTCGCGTACCGAACTCGGCCGCATTTTGAATCCGGCGAAGACCGCGAATGGGACTTCACTCGATCGCTTGGCCTCATCGTCCGTCTGGCAAGACCAAATGAAAAATTTTGTGTTTGGCATTGGACTTGCCACTTTTTGCGTTCAGGTGTTTGCTGATCAACCGTCGCTACAAACGATGGTTGATTGTGAACTGGCAGAATCACAACACACGATTTCGCTGCTGCGTGGTTCGCCAATCGTCGATTCCTATATTTACAAAACCCGCTACGGTCAAATCACCCGGTTCATATACGACGATGCAGAGGCCTCTCGAGGGAGCGACGTGCAATGGCAATGTGCATCAGATCAAAAAAATACAAACGTACTGGTAGTGTCGGGCGAATTCGCTTCTAACTATCTGCAAGGTGCTTTGTTCTATTTCGATTCAACGGATGGGAAAATCCAACGTATCGATTTCGCCGAAAGAAACCGTCCTCGCTGGGTAAAAATTTCCTCGCAGGGAGCGCAGGTGATTTTTGAGAATACGGGTAATGAAAGCTCGCACAAATATTTGAGCTACGGAAAAGACGGGATTTTCCTCGAATTAGATGAGTTTCCAGCGACCCTGCCCAGTGAATCGTTGATAGAACTGAACACCTCTAAGCCTTGACGCGACGCCCTCAAGTTGCGTTACCAATAGATCAAAACACCGTCCATAAAAAAATCCAGCGCCAAAAGGCGCTGGATTTGTCTGTGAATTCTAACGTCAGACAGGCGCCTTCCAACTCAACATCCGTTGCTGAGCAACCTTCAGCAGATCGCAACCGTCCTGCGTCAGCAGGTAAAGCGCATGGGTAATATGCGGAATGTCCTGCACGTCGCCGTCCTTGAAACATTGAATATGGAGCGTTTCCAGTAAATCACTGGAGGCGCGGACGCGCTGGAGGGCGGCTTCGAGGATGTCTTGAGGGTCGGCTTCTGTGTCGATGACCAAGGGGGATGAAGCGGTGACGCTGCTTTTGATTGAACGGTAGCGATCGGGGAATGGATTGATCGATTGCATAGTAATTACTCGAGTATTAATTAGTAATCGCCAGCACCGTGACCAAACGATGGAGGCGGCTGTGTACAGGCTTGGTCAACCGGTAACACTCAAACGGCTCGCCCGAAGGCGTCCTGCACACAGCCACCATTGCAACGCACTACAAGACTCAAAAGTCTGCGGCGCGAATGATCGCACATCTATGCACAAGTGTTATCAGGTGACCAAACCTGTTCGCTGATTTTGCAGCGAGCCCAAACAGTAATTGCTACGCCCACCATCGGAAAGTCGACAAAGCATCCATCCTTGTAGGACGAAGCCGAAGCTACTGAGGATTCTTACCCCTACGAAACGCCTGACAGAATTCCCCGTCACGACAGGCGGCATTCAGCCCGGTTAACCATCGCTTAACGCTGCGGTCCAAAACTTTACTGGACCGCACGCCCTCAGGTTTTTCTGACGCCCAGTGCGGCAGGCTCGACGCTCGTTACGTCGAGCGCACTTTCTGTCTGCACTGGAGATCGCTCATGAACATGCGCACTTTGCTGGTTACCGCCGCCCTCGCCTGCACCGGTTTTACCGGCCTGGCCCAGGCCAACAACACCGCTTCTTCGCAAGCAGTGCCCTATGAATACGGCATGCCGCTGCACGTAGCCAAGGTGGTTTCGCTGACCGAACCTTCGACCCTGGATTGCAAAGTCATCACGGCGGACATGAAGTACATTGATGCGTCAGGCAAACCCGCAGAGATCACGTATCGCAAACTGTCCGATGCATGCAGTTATCAGAATTGATCGGAAACAACGAACGCGGGTCTGGCTTCATGGCCAGACCCGGAATGTGACGACAGCGAGTTACAGTGCTTGCCGGTCGGGGTGCAGTGTCTGGGTGCTGGCCTGATGCTCCATGTCGGAGCGCAATACGCTGATCAGGTCTTGTATTTCCCGACATCCATTGAGCGAATTGGCATCGATGCCGGTTTTCA
The DNA here is from genome assembly GCF_018502625.1 of Pseudomonas hormoni. Taxonomy (NCBI): domain Bacteria; kingdom Pseudomonadati; phylum Pseudomonadota; class Gammaproteobacteria; order Pseudomonadales; family Pseudomonadaceae; genus Pseudomonas; species Pseudomonas hormoni. The sequence continues at coordinate 2,275,568 of NZ_CP075566.1, read as the reverse complement.
ACAGCTCTACTTGATCGGTTTCACCGTCCGAATACACCTTGACGGTCATTTTAAGGTCCGGCGACAGCGTGCATTGACAACGTTTCGGCAGAAAACTGCTTTCTACGATGTTGCGGAGTTCCAAGGCAGAAAGAAACATGGCGACCCTCTCCTTAATTGTGAGATTGCCAATCAGCTATCAATGCCGACTCAATAAATTCGCGGTCAGCTTCAGGACCAGCTACAGCATAAAACATGCCTCGGATTTCGCCGTGCAGCTCATCGGCAAATCAAGGGTTTAATGTGTCTTCAAGTAAACAGGCTCATGCAATTTGCAAAAAACCCGGTTCTCGTCCCTGCAAATTGCAACCTGATGAGTCCGGGTTTGCATTGGCCGCCCATGGCAGTAAAAATTGCGACCCGTTCATTCAGTATCCGCTGACCCTACTCACACGCAAGGAGGCATCATGGGTTCATTGACCTATATCACTACCGTCGGGCTGATAGTTGCCGAGCTATCGACCGTCGCTCATGCGGCGAAACTCGAAGACGTCGCGCCCTTCCCCAAAGCCGAAAAAGGGTTTACACGCCAGGTCATTCACCTGGCGCCACAGAAGCAGGAAGACAGCTACCAGGTCGAGATTCTTGCCGGCAAGACTTTGAGCGTGGACTGCAATCGCCAGCGCCTGGGCGGCATGCTCGAGGAGAAGAACCTCGAGGGCTGGGGCTATCCGTTCTACCGCCTGGAAAAAGTGATCGGCCCGATGAGCACGCTGATGGCCTGCCCGGATGGCAAAAGCACACAGGACTTCGTCCCGGTGGTCGGCGACGGTTTCATGTTGCGCTACAACAGCAAGCTGCCGATCGTGCTTTATGTGCCCAAGGATGTTGAGGTCCGTTATCGGGTCTGGTCGGCGTCAGACAAGGTCGAAAAAGCTGTTCAGGAATAACCAGCAAATGCAAAACCTGTGGGAGCGAGCTTGCTCGCGATAGCGGACGCTCAGGCACCACCCGTGTTGAATGTACAACCGTCATCGCGAGCAAGCTCGCTCCCACAGGGGATTGGGTGTGCAAGTCTTACTCCGATTGGCCTTCTGCGTACGCTCATGCCGGGGTGCCGCTCAATGCGGCGCGTTCGGCGACATGGCGCAAGCTGTCGAAATTGATGTTGGCGCCGGAGTCGATGGCCACCAGTGTCTGGCCACGCACGCCCGTCTGCGCCACGTACTTCTTGATGCCCGCCACGGCCAACGCGCCAGAAGGTTCGGTGATCGAGCGGGTATCGTCGTAGATATTCTTGATCGCGGTGCAAAGTTCGTCGTTGCTGACGGTCACCACCTCATCCACGCAAAACCGGCAGACTTCAAATCCATAAGCGCCGATCTGCGCAACGGCGACGCCATCGGCAAATGTGCCTACGTTCGGCAGGACAACACGCTCGCCGGCCTGTAGCGCGGCGGACAGGCACGCGGAATGTTCCGACTCGACACCGATGATGCGGACTTCAGGGCGCAAGTATTTGACGTATGCGGCGATGCCCGCGATCAAGCCGCCACCGCCCACCGGCACAAAGATCGCGTCGAGCGGCCCTTGGTGCTGACGCAGGATTTCCATGGCGACGGTACCCTGCCCGGCGATCACTTCCGGGTCGTCGAACGGCGAGACAAAGGTTCGGCCGGTTTGCTCAGCCAGGTTCAATGCGTACGACAGGGCAAACGGAAAACTTTCCCCGTGCAACACTGCCTCGGCGCCCCGACTGCGGACCCCGAGCACTTTCAATTCCGGCGTTGTGGCGGGCATGACGATGGTGGCGGCAATCCCCAACTCACGTGCTGCCAGCGCCACGCCTTGCGCATGGTTGCCGGCGGAAGCGGTGATCACGCCACGGGCCTTTTGCGCATCGCTCAGCTGAACCAGTTTGTTGTAGGCGCCGCGGATCTTGAAGGAAAAGGTCGGCTGCAAGTCTTCACGCTTCAGCAGGATCTGGTTGCCAAGGGCTTCGGACAGCGCCGGCGCCGCTTGCAATGGCGTGCGCACCGCCAGTTCGTACACCGGCGCGGCGAGGATCTTTTTGACGTAGTGCTCGAGCAAGGCCTGCTGGGCGGGTGTGCTATCCATGGTCGTCTCCTGACGTTGATCAGAACCCAGGAGACAGAAAGTAAAAACCCGCCTCGAGGGCGGGTTGGGTGCTGCAGTCGTGAGCTAGCCCGCCAAATGAGGAATGGCGGTAATAATGCTTGGCTGGCAGCGCAATACGGTGGAAGTCATGGCTGGAAATTAGCCGGGCATGGGGGGCAAGTCAATGGTCAATTTCCTTCAGCTTCGGTAGGCTCGGGATTCCGCTCATTGTCCAAGGAAGGAAACCATGAAGTCTGTCGCCCTGCCCCTGACTGCCCTGCTCGCCTTTGCTGGCTACACCGTTTCGGTGATGCTCCAGGCTGAACAGTCGTTGATTGAATTTGGCATCAGCCTGATGTCGCGGCCGGATACGGCACAGGTGGTGATTGATCTATACCTGCTGGCGACGCTGGCCGGGGTGTGGATGTACCGCGATGCGCGCCAGCGTGGGCGGTCGGCGTTTTCCGTCATTCCCTATCTTTTGCTCACTGCGGTTTTTGTGTCGGTTGGGCCGTTGTTGTACCTCGTTGTTCGTGGGCTGCAGGACAGAAAAAAGCCTGTCGACGCCGAACAAGCAGCCTGATTCTGGATTTGCGGTGGTGTTGAGATTGTCATCGCTGGCAAGCCAGCTCCCACAGGTTTTGTGAACGCCGCAGATCACTGTGGGAGCGGGCTTGCCCGCGATGGCGGCATCACTGACGCCGAGATCATTTCGCCAACCGCCTGAGCCCCAAAACCATCACCCCCGCCCCCAGCATCATCGCCGTCAGAAACAACGGATACGAAACCCACCACGGCGTGCCCGCCGTCATCATGCTGAACTCGGACATGCCGCCGATGCTCGCAATCAGGTTCAACGGCAGGAACACCACGTTGATCAGCGTCAGTTTGCGCAGCAGGTTGTTCATGCTGTTGTTCATCAGGTTGCCCCGGGCATCGATCAGCCCGGAGAACACTGTGGAGTAGATTTCCGCCTGTTTGTAGCACTGGTTGTTTTCGATGATCAGATCGTCGATCAGGCCGATGGCCTCGGCGCTGAAGCGCTGTTTTTCCGCGTGGTTGCGCAGCCGGGTCAGGACTGCGCCGTTGCTGTGAATCGCGTTGATGTAATAGATCAGGCTTTCGCTGAGGTTGAACATCTGAATCAGGTGCTGGTTCTGCATCGACGCGTTGAATTTCTGCTGCAACTCCCGCGCGACCAGCTTGATCACCTTGAGGTGGCCCAGGTAGTGATGGATGTTGTTGAACAGCAGGTCGAGCAATACATCCAGTGGCGTGTTCAACTTCTGCCGGGTGCCGAGCCCATGCAGGGGCGAATCGTCGGTGGCGATTACCAGCAGACTCTGCGTAGAAAACAGCAAACCGCAGGACGACACTTCAAAGGCCAGGCTGCCGGCGCCGGAATAGTTTTCCGGACGCTTCCAGATCAGAAACAAATTGTCGGGGTGAAACTCGATACGCGATACCTCGTCCGGGTCCAGCGCCGAGGCCAGCGCGTGTTCATCGAGCTTGAAATGGCTGTGCAACAAGTCGCGCTCGGCCGCATCGGGGTTGCTGAACAGCATCACCTCGGCGTCCAGCCGTTCGACCGCTTGCAGCGCGCCGTGGGTCAGTTGAAAGCTCTTGATCATCGGCCGCTCACCAGGCCTGGCCGCGACGTTTCAGTTCCAGTCGGCGCACGAACTCTTCCAGCACCAGCGAGTACAGATCGTCCTGCAAGTAGGCGTCTTCGATGCCGGCGTCCATGTTCGGGTTGTCGTTGACCTCGATCACCACCACCTTGTCGCCGGACTGCTTGAGGTCGACGCCGTAGAGGCCGTCGCCGATGAGGTTGGCGGTTTTCACCGCCAGCTCCACGACGGCGCGCGGCGCTTCATGAACCGCCAGCGTGCGGCATTCGCCGTTGATGTCCTGACCCTTGGCCTTGTGGTTGTAGATCTGCCAGTGGCCCTTGGACATGAAGTATTGGCAGGCAAAGATCGGTTTGCGGTTGAGCACGCCAATGCGCCAGTCGTACTCGGTGTAGAAAAATTCCTGAGCCAGCAACAGCACTGAGTGCTCGAACAGTTCGGCCGTCGCTTCGAGCAAGGCTTGCTGGCTTTCGACCTTGATCACGCCGCGGGAGAAACAACCGTCGGGAATCTTCAACACCAGCGGAAATCCCAGACGCTCACCGACCCGTTCGAAGTCTTCCGGTCGTTCCTTGTAGAGGATTTCGGTGGCGGGCATGCCCAGCTGATGGCTTTTGAGCAGGTCAGTCAGGTAGACCTTGTTGGTGCAGCGCAGGATCGACGCCGGATCGTCCATCACCACCAGGCCTTCGCTCTCGGCTTTCTTGGCGAAGCGGTAGGTGTGGTTGTCGACACTGGTGGTCTCGCGGATCAGCAGGCCGTCGTATTCGGCGATGCGCGCGTAGTCCTTGCGCTCGATCAGCTCCACATCGATGCCCAATGTCTTGCCGACGCGTACGAAATTGTCCAGCGCCTTGGGGTTGGACGGCGGCAGTGCTTCCTGCGGATCGTGCAGGATCGCCAGGTCATAGCGGGCCAATCGTCGCGAACGCGGCATGCGCCAGATCTTGCGACTGAAACTGTCCAGCGAGTTGGCAAACTGATCTTCCTGATCTTCGCGCAACTTGTGCAGCGCACCCGACTTGACGCCTTCAATGTGCCAGCCGTTAGTTCGACGGAACTCAACCAATAATATCGGGCATGGAAAGACTTCAAATAACTGTCGTGCCAGATCCTGCAACGGTTCGATATTGGTCCGGCCAAAGTAAAGTGTCAGAGTGAAGCCTTCGGTATCGCTGTAAAGATGATTGCTCAGGGCTTTTTCCAGCGGTTTGTCCAGATCATCAAGGGCCAGACCGTAGAGGGATTTTTTGGTCAGCTCGCTGATGGTCCGCACCGACGGAATGACCTTGTGCCCCCGTGCTTCAGCCAGCAGCGAGCAGTAATACCCGTGCCCCAGGTACTTGTAGCTGCGACACAGGTTGATCACCTGGACCCGTTTGCCCTGCTCGTTGTCGCGAGTCTGCTCGAGGTATTCCTGAGCCGTGACGATGTCTTCGCTGGGGAAGTAGGACGCCCAGTCTTCCTTGCGTTCGACGATGATAATCAACTGGCTGGAAGTTCTAACCGTGTCATTTAAAAAAGTTGCCGCCGGCAAAGTTTGCTCGGATACTTCGCGCCAATGACCCTGTACCGCTGACATAGTGATTGATCCGTTGGAGAACAAGACCTTTCCTATTAAGCACGAACTTTTTCGAAAGTCCCGTTTCGTTACGCAACTTTTACGGCGGTCATATGAATCCTGTCTTTCGCTTGGCGGTAGTTGAAGACTTACCCGCGTTGCTGGCACTCGAACAGCAATGCTTCACCACGGACCGGCTTACCAGTCGCAGTTTTCAGTGGATGATCACCCGGGCTCACGGGCAGCTGTTGGTGGCTGAACGCGACGGGCAATTGCTGGGTTACGCGGTGGTGCTGTTTCACCGGGGCACGTCGCTGGCGCGGCTCTACTCGATTGCCATTGCTGAACAGGCACGAGGCAACGGACTGGGCAAGCAATTGCTTGAGCGCATCGAGGCATGTGCCCTTGAGCATGACTGCGCTTACTTGCGGCTGGAGGTGCGCATCGACAACCCTGCGGCGATTGCCCTGTATGAGCGCAACGGTTATCGGCGTTTCGCACTGATTCACGATTATTACCAGGACCACGCCGATGCGCTGCGCCTGGAGAAACGCATCCTTCAGCATCGCGATGCCCGCAGCATCAAAGTGCCGTGGTATGCGCAGACCACCGATTTCACCTGCGGCCCGGCGTGCCTGTTGATGGCCATGGGCGCCCTGCACGCCGATCGCGTGCTGGAGCGCCGCGAAGAACTGCAGATCTGGCGTGAGGCGACCACCGTGTTCATGACCTCCGGCCACGGCGGCTGCAGCCCTCAAGGTCTGGCACTGGCGGCAGCGCGGCGCGGGTTTCGCGTGCGCTTGCAAGTGAGCATGGCGGGGCCGTTGTTTCTCGATGGCGTGCGCGATGAGCATAAAAAAGATGTCATGCGCCTGGTGCACGATGAGTTCGCGGCACAGTTGAACGCCACAGACGTCGAACAGGTGCTCGGCGGGCCGCTGGACCTGCCACGATTATTGGCCGATGGCGGGCAGCCGCTGGTGCTGATCAGCAGTTATCGGCTGACCCGTTCCAAATCGCCGCACTGGGTGGCCGTCACCGATTGCGATGAAGAGTTCGTCTACCTGCACGACCCGGATGTCGACCATAGCCAGCATCGTCAACCCATGGACTGTCAGCATCTGCCGGTCAGCCATGGGGAGTTCGAGAAGATGTGCAGTTTCGGGCGGGGCAAACTTCGGGCGGCGGTGATTCTCTATCGCCGAGAGTAACCTGTGGCGAGGGAGCTTGCTCCCGCTCGGCTGCGAAGCAGACGCCTGCAAGGGGGGCGCTTCGCACCCCAGCGGGAGCAAGCTCCCTCGCCACAAAAGGCATCGGTTACTTCAGGCCAACCTTGTACAGAGTCCCATCATCCTCATCAGTGAGCACATACAAATACCCGTCCGGCCCCTGCCGCACATCGCGAATGCGCTTGTTGAGTTCGCCCATCAAGCGCTCTTCGTGAACCACTCTGTCGCCGTCGAACTGCAGGCGAATCAGTTCCTGAGTGACCAGCGCACCGATAAACACGTTGTGCTGCCAGGGCTTGAAGCGGTCTGCATCGTAGAACGCCATGCCGCTCAGGCCAGGGGATTTTTCCCAGACGTGGCGCGGCGGGACGGTGCCTTCGGCGGTCTTGCCCTTGGCTTCCGGAATCGGCTGGCCGGAGTAGTTGATGCCATGGGTCGCCAGCGGCCAGCCGTAATTCTTGCCGCGCTCGATGATATTCACCTCGTCACCCCCTAGCGGGCCGTGCTCGTTTTCCCAGAGCACGCCGGTCCATGGATTGAGCGCCGCGCCTTGCGGGTTACGCTGGCCGTAGGACCAGATTTCCGGGCGTACGCCGGACTGACCGACAAAGGGGTTGTCGTCGGGTACCTTGCCGTCCGGGTAGATCCGCACAACCTTGCCCTGCAGCTTGTCCAGATCCTGGGCCGTGGGCCGGTCGTTGTTCTCGCCGAGGGTGATAAACAGATAGCCATCGCGGTCGAATACCAGACGCGAGCCGAAGTGATTGCCGACCGAGAGCTTCGGTTCCTGGCGGAAGATCACCTTGAAATTGTTGATCGCTGTCAGGTCCTCCGACAGCTGCCCGCGACCGACTGCCGTACCGGCCTTGTCGCCCTCACCCCCGCCTTCGGCATACGACAGATACACCGTGCGGTCCTGCTGAAAGTCGGGCGACAGCACCACATCCAGCAAACCGCCCTGGCCTTTGGCCCAGACTTTAGGTACACCGCTGAGCGGCGCCGAGAGCTTGCCATCCGCACCGACCACACGCAGGTTGCCGGGCCGTTCGGTCACCAGCATCCCTTGCCGATCCGGTAGAAACGCCAGGGCCCAGGGATGATCCAGCCCCTGGACGATCGGCGTGACCTCAAGGGTGCCCTGCTCGCTTTTCAGTTCTTGGGCGGGCGCCGCGAAAACCGCAGCGGCTGTGGTGATGAGTGCGCTGGCACAGACTGTGGCCAAGAGAGTCTTACGCAACATGCACGATTCCTTTTGTCGTCTGAATGGCTGACAGTAATTGTGTTCTGCCGCTCAACGGTTGCTGGTGTCCGCGTCGCGATGGGGCGGATTCGGGATGAATTTCGGAGGGCTGGCGGGCGCTGTCCGGTCTTGGGGATAGCGATTGCCGATGCCGCCGTTATCGAGTGTCGGCGGTCGCGGTACGGGCACGGTGTTCGGCCCGCGAATGGCCGGAGCGCCGGGTTGCGTGCCTTGCATACTGTTGGGGTTGGCCCGACGAATCGGGCTGTTGTAAGGGTTGCTGGTGCTGCCCGTCGGACTTTGGGCCAGCAGCAACGGAATGGATGGCAATGCGATATCGGCCTGAGCCAGGTTGCCCAGCACGCCACTCAATGCCATCGCGGTGACGCCAAGCACAAATCGGTTCATGGGCAGCCTCTCTACTTGATTACAGCCTTCGATAGCACGCTACGCCCAGGGTTCGGATTTGTTAACCAAAACCTCCCCGGCAAGATGTAACACGAAGTTGATCCCCCGGCGGGCCTGGGCCACACGCCGCTGAAACTTTTGCGCCGGGCCACGGGTCACCTGATCATCACTCGCGAGTAGACGACCATGGCACGGGCAATCTGGAAAGGCGCAATCAGTTTCGGGCTGGTGCATATCCCTGTGGCGCTGGTCTCGGCGACGTCTTCGCAAGGGGTGGATTTCGACTGGCTCGACAGCCGCAGCATGGACCCGGTGGGTTACAAGCGCGTCAACAAGGTGACCGGCAAGGAAGTGACCAAGGAGAACATCGTCAAAGGTGTGCAATACGAAAAGGGTCGATATGTGGTGCTCAGTGAAGAGGAAATCAAATCGGCGCATCCACTGTCCACGCAGACCATCGACATTTTTTCCTTTGTCGACAGTGATCAAATCCCCCTGCAAAACATCGACACGCCCTACTACCTCGCGCCGGACAAACGCGGTGGCAAAGTCTATGCGCTGTTGCGTGAAACCCTGAGCAAAACCAACAAGGTCGCCCTCGCCCATGTCGTTTTGCACACCCGTCAGCATCTGGCCGCGCTGATGCCGCTGGACTCGGCAATGGTGTTGGTAATGCTGCGCTGGCCAGCGGAAGTACGCAGCCTCGACACGCTGGAACTGGGCAGCGAGGTGACCAAACCGGAACTGGCCAAGGGTGAACTGGACATGGCCAAACGCCTGGTGCAGGACATGAGCGGAGACTGGAGCCCCGACGATTATCGCGACGGTTTTGAAGACAAGATCATGGCGTTGGTCGAGAAGAAGGCGAATGAAGGGAAGATCGAGGATGTCGAGACGGCGACGGGCGAGGAAGAGCGCAAGACGGCGGATGTTATCGATTTGACCGAGTTGCTGAAACGCAGTTTGGGGGGCAAGGCTGGCGGGAAGACGGCTGCGAAACCGAAGGCAGCGGATAAACCGGCGGCGGCGAAAAAAGCGACCAAGCGGTCGAGTGGTTGATCGATGGTGGGGTACCCGAAAATTTGTTGGGAAGTTTACCGGCCTCATCGCGGGCAAGCCCGCTCCCACAGGGTTTAGCGTTAGTTACACGATCGATGGCAAACGCTGAAACTTGTGGGAGCGGGCTTGCCCGCGATGGCGTAACAAGCGGCAACGCTGAATTCAGATCCAGACAAAAAACGCCAGCAACCCGGCAAAAATCGCCCACTTCTCCAGGTAATACAGCTTGCGGTTACGCTTCTTCAACGCCTTGCCGCGCAGGCGAATCTTGTAGATTCTGGCGAACAGACGATTGATACCACCGGTCTTGTCGCCCACATCGTTCGGCGCGCCCGCCGCCGACATCACGTTACGGCTGAACCAGCCGTTGAACGCCGCCGCCCAGCGGTACTTCATCGGCCGCTCGACGTCGCAGAACAGAATGATGCGGTTCTGCTGCGTGGTGTTTTCGGCGTAATGAATGAAGGTTTCATCGAACATCACCGCTTCACCGTCGCGCCAGTGATAGTTTTCGCCATCGACGTTGATGTAGCAGCCAGCGTCGTTCGGCGTCTCCAGGCCCAGGTGATAACGGTAGGAACCGGCATACGGATCGCGGTGACGCACCAGTTTCGAACCCGGCGGCAACTCGGCGAACATCGCGGCTTTGATCGAACCGATGCTCTGCACCAGTTCGGTGGTGCGCGGGCAGAGCTTCATCGCCGAAGGATGACTGGCGCCATACCACTTGAGGTAGAAACGCTTCCAGCCAGTCTTGAAGAACGAGTTGAAGCCGACGTCGTCGTACTGGTTCGAACGCTTGATCTCACCCGCCTTGAGCAGGTTCTGGCCTTCGGCGCGGATTTCTTCCCAATGGGCCTGCAGCGGGCTCAGGTCCGGGAAATCGGCCGGATCGAGATAAGGCTTGTTGGGAACTTTCGAAAACAGATAAAGGAAGCAATTGATCGGTGCCAGAAACGTCGAGTGATCGCTCAGTTGCCGGCCCAGTTTGTGGCGCACCCGGCCGCGCAGGTGGACGTAGGCAATCGATACAACATAAATAGCGGCAATGATGAGTTTCACGGAAATCGTCACACGTCAGAAGTGAACAAACTGCGTCCGTGCCTGTCGGCATCAGTTCGAAAGATGGCATTTTAGCCACGATTTGTAACCAATAGTTAACGTTCGGATGTGAAAATCTGTCCGCTGGTGCCGCCAAAGCGCCCGCGGGGCCTCAACGCTCTATCGTTTAAAGAGCCAGACCAGTACAATCGCCGCCAAACATTACGCGCCCCCCTTGGTTGATGACGGGAATGAACCCCGTCTCAGCGCACTTCGACTCGGGCCAAGCGCTCCATATGCTGCTGTCCACTTATTGCCAGATGGACCTTCCGCTTCTGACCGGGATGTATTTCCCGTGGTTCGAAAACCGGAAACGGGTACTGAATCGGTACTGCCGCAACCCTAGCTACTCTGAATGCTTCGCAGGAAAAACCTTTGATCTCTACAGCTAACATCACGATGCAGTTCGGCGCCAAGCCGCTATTCGAAAACGTTTCGGTCAAATTCGGCGCGGGCAACCGCTACGGCCTGATCGGCGCCAACGGCTGCGGCAAGTCGACCTTCATGAAAATCCTCGGTGGCGACCTCGAGCCGTCCGGCGGCCAGGTCATGCTCGAGCCGAACGTGCGCCTGGGTAAATTGCGCCAGGACCAGTTCGCCTACGAAGAATTCACCGTGATCGACACCGTGATCATGGGTCACGAAGAGCTGTGGAAGGTCAAGGCCGAGCGCGACCGTATCTACTCGCTGCCGGAAATGACTGAAGAAGACGGCATGGCCGTGGCCGAGCTGGAAACCGAGTTCGCCGAAATGGACGGCTACACCGCCGAATCCCGCGCCGGCGAGCTGTTGCTGGGCCTGGGTATCGGCATCGAGCAACATTTCGGCCCGATGAGCGAGGTGTCCCCAGGCTGGAAACTGCGCGTCTTGCTGGCTCAGGCGCTGTTCTCCGATCCTGAAGTGCTGTTGCTCGACGAACCGACCAACCACCTGGACATCAACACCATCCGCTGGCTGGAAAACATCCTGACCCAGCGCTCCAGCCTGATGATCATCATCTCTCACGACCGTCACTTCCTGAACAGCGTGTGCACCCACATGGCTGACCTGGATTACGGCGAGCTGCGTCTGTTCCCGGGCAACTACGACGAGTACATGACCGTGGCGACCCAGTCCCGCGAGCAGCTGCTGTCGGACAACGCCAAGAAGAAGGCACAGATTTCGGAACTGCAATCGTTCGTCAGCCGCTTCTCGGCCAACGCCTCGAAAGCCAAGCAGGCCACCTCCCGCGCCAAGGCGATCGACAAGATCCAGCTGGCCGAGGTCAAGCCTTCGAGCCGTGTGAGCCCGTTCATCCGTTTCGAACAAACCAAGAAGCTGCACCGTCAAGCGGTCATCGTCGAGCGCATGGCCAAAGGCTTCGACGGCAAGACACTGTTCAAGGACTTCAGCTTCCAGGTTGAAGCTGGCGAGCGCGTTGCGATCATCGGCCCGAACGGTATCGGCAAAACCACCCTGCTGCGCACCCTGGTCAACGAACTGACCCCGGATGCCGGCACCGTGAAGTGGACCGACGCCGCGGAACTGGGCTACTACGCCCAGGACCACGCGCACGACTTCGAAGACGACTGCAACCTGTTCGACTGGATGGGCCAATGGACCCAGGGCGGCGAGCAAATCGTTCGTGGCACCCTCGGTCGCATGCTGTTCTCCAACGACGAGATTCTTAAGTCGGTCAAGGTCATCTCCGGTGGTGAGCAAGGTCGCATGCTGTTCGGCAAGCTGATCCTGCAAAAGCCGAACGTGCTGATCATGGACGAACCGACCAACCACTTGGACATGGAATCCATCGAGGCGCTGAACCTGGCGCTGGAAAACTACCCGGGCACGCTGATCTTCGTCAGCCACGACCGTGAGTTCGTATCGTCGCTGGCTACCCGCATCATCGAGTTGAGCGCCAACGGCGTGATCGACTTCAGCGGCACTTATGATGATTACCTGCGTAGTCAGGGTGTTGTGTTCTAAATAGCTGCTGAAAATGAAAAGCCCTGTCCTTGTGATGGGGCTTTTTGCATTTCAGGGCTGAATATTTTTCGGTGCAGAGGGCCTCTTCGCGGGCAAGCCTTGCTCCTACGGAATCAAAGTCGTCCACAACAAATGAGCACGACGCAAATCCTGTAGGAGCGAGGCTTGCCCGCGAAGAGGCCCTAAGGCTCAACGAATATAGTTAGCCTGCTTCCTTTTATTTCCAACCCGCGCCATGATGCAGCTCTCCCACCGCCGCCCGCGAACGAGCCCTCATGTCTGCGCAGCAACTGCCACCGCAAAGCTCCATGGCGATCACCCTGCAGATCGTCTCCATCGTTTTCTATACCTTTATTGCCTTCCTCTGCATCGGCCTGCCGATTGCGGTGTTGCCGGGTTATGTCCACGAGCAGCTCGGTTTCAGTGCGGTCGTGGCCGGGCTGACCATCGGCTCGCAATACCTCGCCACCCTGCTCAGCCGCCCGATGGCCGGGCGCATGTCGGACAGCGTCGGCACCAAGCGTTCGATTGTTTACGGGCTGTCGGGGATTGTGTTGAGCGGCGCGCTGACGTTGTTGTCGACGCTGCTGCAAAGCTTTCCGCTGACGAGTTTGTTGATCCTCATCGCCGGCCGCTTGTTGCTGGGCATCGCACAGGGCTTGATCGGCGTCGGCACCATCAGTTGGTGCATGGGCCAGGTGGGCGCTGAACACACAGCGCGCTCGATTTCATGGAACGGCATCGCGTCCTACGGTGCCATCGCCATTGGCGCGCCGCTGGGCGTGGTGATGGTGGCGGAATATGGCTTTGCCAGTCTGGGGATCGCGCTGTCATTGCTGGCGGCGCTGGCGCTGCTGCTGATCCGCAACAAACCCTCGGTGCCGGTGGTTCGCGGTGAACGCCTGCCGTTCTGGGCGGTGTTCGGGCGCATTGCTCCATTCGGCGCGAGCCTGAGCCTGGCGTCGATCGGCTACGGCAAGTTGACCACCTTTATTACCCTGTATTACCTCAGCCGTGGCTGGACCGGCGCGGCTTACTGCCTGACGGTGTTCGGCATCTGCTTCATTCTGGCGCGTTTGCTGTTTATTTCGGCCATCAGCCGGTTCGGTGGGTTCACGTCGGCGATTGCCTGCATGAGCATTGAAACGGCGGGTTTGGTGCTGCTGTGGCTTGCGCCTTCGACCGGTTTTGCCCTGGTCGGGGCGGGTCTGGCCGGGTTCGGTTTGTCGCTGGTGTACCCGGCGCTGGGGGTAGAGGCGATCAAACAGGTGCCCAACTCCAGTCGCGGTGCGGGGCTGAGTGCGTATGCGGTGTTTTTCGATCTGGCGCTGGCGATTGCCGGGCCGGTGATGGGCGCGGTGGCGTTGAATCTGGGGTATTCGTGGATTTTCTTCAGTGCGGCGTTGTTGTCGATCACTGGCCTGGGTTTGACCCTGCTACTGAAACGCCGGGCAATGGCCTGACACGAAAAACCAAGGTCGGAGCTAGCCCTGTGGCGAGGGAGCTTGCTCCCGCTCGACTGCGAAGCAGTCGCAAAGTTTTTGGGGCCGCTTCGCGACCCAGCGGGAGCAAGCTCCCCCGCCACAGAGGCTCACTCCCACAGAGTATGCGCAGGCTATTGATCGGCGGTTTGCATACCGGCACGGGTCGGCACGCCCAGCGCATGAGAAAAGAACCGCCCGGCTTCGGAGATCATGTTGCGGTGAATGTCTTCGCGGTCGACACCGTCGGCATCGGTGCACAGCGCCGGCATGGCCGCGATTTGTTCTTCGTTGCACGGCGCCAGGAACACGAAGTGACCTGCCCCGGCCAATAGCTTGAAGTCCGGCGCGATCGGCAGCTTGCGCGCCAGCGCCGCGGCGTTTTTGTCGAACGCCACCAGTTTGTCGCCGTCGCCGCTGTAAAGCAGTACCGGCACATGAACGTCGGCCAGGGTGTGCCGGCCGAACTTCAGGCTCAGCGGCGCCATCAGCAACAGCGCGTGAACCCGTGGATCCGCTACCGGTTGCAGGTCATCACGGTCGACGATCAACTCGCCTTGGGTGTTGCAGGCATCGCGGTCGTCCGGGCGTTCCTGGCAGTAGCGACGTAACCGATCCAGATCAGGCGTCGCGCCGGACAGGATCAGCGCCGTCTCCCCGCCCGCCGAGTAGCCGATCACGCCGACCTGATTGGCATTGACGAACGGCGCGAGCATGCGGTCGCCCAGGGTGGCGGTAATGGCTTCAGAAATCTGGATCGGCCGACCGTACAGGTTGCTCAAGGTGCCGAGACGGCTATGGTCTTTGGAGTTGTCGCCGGGATGAATCACCGCCACCACCACAAAACCCTTGCGCGCCAGCGACGTGGCGAGGTCGTGCAGGGCCAGCGGCGTTCCGGTGTTGCCGTGGGACAGCATCAACATCGGAAAACGGCCGATGGCGACGCGGGTGTCTTCGCCCGCTTCGACTGTGTAGCCCTCGAGTTTGCTGGTGTGTTCCCGGTCGCTGGAGGGGTAGAACGCGATGGCGCGCATCGGTTGCAGGTCCAGCGGGTCGAGAAAACTCATCTCATGGAAGCCGACGCTCCAGTGAGGATGTGGCGCAGGCGCGGCGTGCACTGAATTCAGGCTGCTGAGCAGGCAAATCAGTAACGTTGCACAAAGACGCACCATGGGATGCCTCACCTTTGTTACTTGACCGGAAAGCCCGTTCTCCATCGACTACCGAGGAAGCGGCCTTGTACCAGCAATGGCGGCCACCAAGGTCGTTACAGAACAGGGACGTAAACCCTCGACTGCATAACCTGGGCCACAACATGAACGATTCAGGAAACTACTAGAAACAGTCAGAAACAAAAAACTCCGTATCTGACACTTGCGTGATCAGAATACAGAGTTTTTTGGGGTGTTGCCCGAGCTGATTTACATCTTTACGCAAGCCTTACGCGGCGGCGAACAGTTGCTCGCTGATTTGCGTATGGGCATCGCCCATGGCTTTGGTGCGCACTTCGTCACCGTAAGCCAGGCCGTGAGCACGGACGAATTCGATGTCGGTGATGCCGATGAATCCGAACAGTACCTTCAAGTAATCTTCGTGAGCCACACCAGTGGCCTGACCGGCATGCAAGCCGCCGGAAGTCGACACGATCACGACTTTCTTGCCACCGCACAGGCCTTCAGGGCCGGCTTCGGTATAGCGGAAGGTCTGACCGGCAACGGCGATGCGGTCGATCCAGGCCTTGAGTTGGGTCGGGATGCTGAAGTTGTACATTGGCGCGGCAATGACCACGGCATCGGCGGCGAGGAATTCGGCCAGCGTCGAGGCGCTCAGTTCGGCTTCATGCTGCTGGGCGGCGTTGCGCAGTTCGGCGGTGGTGCCAGCGGCGACCAGGGTCGTGGCGGAGAAATGGCTGATGGCATCGCTGGCCAGGTCGCGGTAAGTCACCACGGCGCTCGGCTCGGCGGTTTGCCAGGCTTTGACGACTTCACTGCTCAGCTGACGGGAAGCCGAGTTGTCACCAAGAATGCTCGAATCGATATGCAGTAGTTTCATGTGGGATCTCCAGGTGAGGATCGCCACGGGGCGATCTGATGGAGACAATCCTACAGAGGAAACCAATAGCTGATTAGACCGCAACAATGCGATAGTTCGTCTCACTGATAGAACAATCGGGTTAAGACCATGCAAGACCTCAATGACCTCTACTACTTCGCCAAGGTGGTCGAAGCCGGCGGTTTCGCCGCAGCCGGGCGCTTGCTGGGCATTCCCAAGTCGCGCTTGTCGCGGCGGATCGCCGAGCTGGAAGAACGCCTTGGCGCGCGCTTGTTGCAACGCACCACACGGCAGTTGAAGTTGACCGCCGTGGGCGAGCGTTACCTGCGGCACTGTCAGGCCATGCTGCTGGAAGCCGAGATGGCCGATGAAGCCGTGGCCAGCATGTCCAGCGAGCCTCGCGGGCGCTTGCGGGTGTCCGCTCCCGTCGGCCTCGCCCATGAAATGTTGTCGCCGGTAATCAGTAAATTCCTGGAGAAATACCCTCATGTTCAACTGGAGGTCATGCTGGTCAACCGCAGGGTCGATCTGGTGACCGAGGGCGTCGATGTGGCGTTGCGAGTGCGGGAGCTGGGGGATGAAGACCCTTTACTGGTCACCCGACGTTTGCGTCAGGCGCAGCTGTGGCTGGTGGCCAGTCCCGATTTTTTGCAAGGCCGGGAAATCAACCACCCCGAAGACCTGAAGGGCTTACCGGTGCTCGGCGCCCTTGAAGCCGACCGCATGGTGCACATCCGCATGCTCGACCAGCAGGGCCAAAGTCATGAACTCGCGCTCGAAGCCCGACTGGGCATCGACGATTTCATTGTGCGCAGGGCCTGTACCCTCGCCGGACAGGGCTTTACCATGCTGCCGATGATGTATTGCGAGCAGGAACTGGAAAGCGGCGCGCTGGTGCAGATACTGCCCGACTGGTCATTGCCTGGCGGCTGGCTGCAAGCGGTCTACCCTCACCGGCGTGGCGTCATGCCGGCGGTCCGCGCCTGGCTCGATCATTTGATCGAATCATTCAATGCCTGTGGGGACCGACTGATATGAAGGCTGGACGCATGAGCGAAGAGGATGTCGCACAGTTCTGTCTGGCACTGCCAGGTGCGCGGGAAGACTACAAGTGGGGTGGTGTGCGGGTGTTTTCGATTGCCGGGAACAAGATGTTCGCCCTGCAGAACCTGCGGGGCGAATCCCTCGCCTTCAAGGTCGACAAGGACCTGTTCCTGGGGCATTGCGATCGCCCGGGCGTTCATCCGGCGCCGTACCTGGCGCGGGCCCAGTGGATCATCATGCAAACGCCCTACCCGCTGGGCGCTGAAGAATTGCAAAGCCTGTTGCAACGTTCCCATCAACTGGTGGTGAGCAGGCTGCCCAAGCGCACTCAGGTCGGGCTGCTGCTTTAGAACAACGCCAACAGGTTTGCACCCAGGAACAGCTGATCAATCCAGAACACTTGATGCAGCAGCACGATCATCCAGAACAGCAGCTGAAACGACACTTTGCGCGTCTTGTGCCGAAACACTTGCTGGGCCAGCAAGGCGCCCGGCCAGCCACCGGCGAGTTCCACCGCATGCAACACGTTCTCGGGCGTACGCCAGCTATCGGTGCGGGCCTTGCGCTTGTCACTCCAATAAAGGAAGAACGCCAACACGCTGACGATGCCGTAGGCTGCCAGGGGAATCAGTGAAATCCCTCGCAGCCAGAACGACAACGAGCCTGTCAACGGCAGCGCGCACACAACCGCGAACACCAGCAGTTTCAGTCGCGGGTTGTGAATCTCACCCCCGGAACGGCGTCCGGGGCCGTTGCGCCCGCTGGCATCATTCATGGCTTGGCCGCGGTCCAGTCGACCCAGCCGAACTGCCAGGTGGCCAGAATCACCAGACCAAACGCAATGCGATACCAGGCGAACGCCGCGTAGCTGTGGCTGGCGATGAATTTGAGCAAGCCTCTGACGGCAATCATCGCGAAGATAAATGCGGTGACGAAGCCGATGGCGAATACCGGAAAATCAGCCGGCACGAACAAATCGCGATACTTGTAGCCCGAGTACACCGCTGCTCCGACCATGGTCGGCATCGCCAGGAAAAACGAAAACTCGGTGGCGGTCTTGCGCGACAGCCCGAACAGCAAACCGCCAATGATCGTCGAGCCGGAGCGCGATGTGCCGGGAATCATCGCCAGGCACTGGGCGAAGCCGACTTTCAAGGCGTCTTTCCAGGTCATCTCGTCAACGGTTTCGGCATGCACCTCATGTTGACGCTGTTCCGCCCACAACATCACGATGCCGCCAACGACCAATGCCGTGGCCACGGTAATCGGGTTGAACAGGTAATGGTGGATCAGGTCAGCAAAGATCACCCCCAATACCACGGCCGGCAGGAAGGCAATCAGCAGGTTGGCGGTAAAGCGCCGGGCGCTTGGCTGCGTTGGCAGGCCAACCACCACATCGAAAATCTTGCGCCGGAATTCCCACACCACCGCCAGGATTGCCCCAAGCTGGATAATGATGTTGAACGCCATTGCCCGCTCACCACCGAAATCGAGCAAGTCGGCCACAATAATCTGGTGTCCGGTACTGGAAATGGGCAAGAACTCAGTCAGCCCTTCTACAACGCCAAGTATCAATGCCGAAACGGCAGTCCAAAGATCCATCAATCCCCCAAAAAGCAATGCGCGACGGCATGCCCCGTTAATATTTTTTCAGAAACAGTCAGCGTAGCGAAAAGGCCCGCGCGCACAGAATCCGGACGGAACCGTAAAAATTCCGTGAAACATCGACTTGGATTCAGGTTTTTCCGTGCGGGGCCGAAATCCTATCAGACAAGCCTGATTAACGCTGCCACGTTATAGGACTTGGGTCGGATATGCCCGATCGGCAAAGTGTGGTTGGATGCTGGCGATCATTTATTACAAGAAAAAGAAACTGGAGTGACAGCGTTATGAGCAGCTTGCGAAATATGTCGATCAGCCGCCGTTTGTGGCTCATTTTGATCGTGGCCGTCATGATGCTTTTGACGTTGGGCGTGTTGATGCTCAAGCAGATCCACGAAGACCTGTATCACGCCAAGGCCCAGAAAACCCAGCACGTGGTGCAGACTGCCAGCGGCATTCTGACCTATTACCACGGCCTGGAAACCGCCGGCACGCTCACACGCGAAGCCGCGCAAAAACAGGCACTGACCGCCGTTCGCGGCCTGCGCTATGACCAGAACGACTACTTCTGGATCAACGACCTGACGCCGGTGATGATCATGCACCCGGCGAACCCGAAACTCGATGGTCAGAACCTCTCGGCGATCCGCGACCCGGACGGGTTTGCGGTGTTCAATGAAATGGTCGCCCTCGCCAAAGCCAAGGGCGCCGGCCCGATCGACTATCGCTGGCCGAAACCAGGCGCCAGCGAGCCGGTAGCAAAAACGTCCTACGTCAAACTGTTCGAACCGTGGGGCTGGGTGATCGGCTCGGGCGTGTACATCGATGACATGCAAGCCGAGTTCATGGGCCAGGTCTGGAAAGCTACAGTCGTCGGGCTGGTGATTGCCGCCATCATGGCGCTGCTGGTGATCCTGATTGCCCGCAGCATCGTTCGCCCACTCCAGGACACCGTGAACGCCATGGCCAACATTGCCAGCGGCGAAAGTGACCTGACCCGCAGCCTCGATACCCATGGCCAGGATGAAGTGACACAACTGGCCCGCCACTTCAATGCCTTTACCGCCAAACTGCGGATGGTGATCGGTCAATTGCAGGTGTCCGCCAGCGCGCTGGGCCAGTCGTCCAGCGAACTGGGCAACGACGCCGCCCAGGCCCAGCAACGCAGTCAGCAGCAATCCCAGCAGATGGAACTGGTGGCCACGGCCATCAATGAAGTGACGTACGGCGTGCAGGATGTCGCGAAGAACGCCGAGCAGGCGGCCAGCGAAATGCGCGATGCCGAATCCCAGGCGCAGCAGGGCCAGGTCAACATCGACAGCAGCCTGCAACAGATCGACAAGTTGTCGGGCACCATTGATCAGGCCGTGGAAGTCATCCGCACCCTCGCCACCGAAAGCACCCAGATCGGCAGCGTGCTGGAGGTGATCCGCTCCATCGCCGAGCAGACCAACCTGCTCGCCCTCAACGCCGCCATCGAGGCCGCCCGGGCCGGCGAGCAAGGTCGCGGGTTTGCCGTCGTGGCGGACGAGGTACGCCTGCTGGCCCAGCGTACCCAGAAGTCCACCGCCGAAATCCAGTCGATGATCGAACGTCTGCAAGGCCACTCCGAAGCGGCGGTCAAGGTCATTGGCGACAGCAGCCGCGCGTCCCAGCTGACCATCGAACAGGCCGGCCTTGCCGGTGCAAGCCTGAATGCCATTGGCCAGGCATTGCGCAACCTCAACGGCCTGAACACCTCCATCGCCAGCGCCACCCTGCAACAGGCCCACGTGGTCGAGGACATCAACCAGAACGTCACCCAGGCTGCCGGGTTGTCCCACAGCACGGCGCTGGCGGCAGAACAGTCGAGCGTGGCGAGTGTGCGTCTCAAGGATCTGAGCGAGCAGTTGAACGGGTTGCTCAAGCAGTTCCGCGTCTAAAGCCAAACACCAACCCCTGTCGCGAGCGAGCTTGCTCGCGCTCGGGTGCGAAGCAGCCGCAAGATTTTGGGGCCGCTACGCGCCCCAGCGCGAGCAAGCTCGCTCGCCACAGAAGCCTCGTCAGTACAAACTCGGTACAATCCGCTCCCTCTACGATTTCCCCAAGGAACCTCCATGTCCGGGCTTGAACTGTTTGCCGCCGCCCTCGGTGTCATTGCCGTCTGGTTGACGGTCAAACAGAACCCCTGGTGCTGGCCGATCGGCCTGGTCATGGTGTCGCTGTACAGTTGGGTGTTTTTTGAAGTGAAGCTGTATTCGGACATGCTGTTGCAGGTGATCTACACCGCGTTGCAGCTCTATGGGTGGTGGCAATGGACGCGCGCGGGGGCAGCGCGGCAGGGGCGGCAGGTTAGCCAACTCAAGGGGGAATCGATCGTGTCAGGCCTGGCCATCGGGGCCATCGGCAGTCTGCTGCTCGGCGCGGCCATGGCGCACTGGACCGATGCCGCCCAACCCTGGCTCGATGCGGCGTTGACGGGCTTCAGTCTGGTGGCGCAGGTCTGGATGGCGCAAAAGCGCGTTCAGTGCTGGCCGCTGTGGATCACCCTGGATGTGATTTTCGTCGGGCTCTTCATCTATAAGGGCATGTACCTGACCGCCGGGCTCTATGGGTTGTTCACCGTGATTGCCGTAGAAGGCTGGCGAGAATGGCGCGCCGACCCGGCGTTGCGCACATGAAAGTCCTGGTGCTGACCGGTCCCGAATCCAGCGGCAAGAGCTGGCTTTCGAGTGAGATTTACGCCAACTTTGGCGGCATTTTGGTCGGCGAGTACGTTCGGTATTTCATCGATACTGAAGCCCGTGTAACTTGCTACGACGATATCACGCCAATATCACTTGGCCAGCTGCGTTGGGAAGATGAAGCACGAGCCAAACAACCGCGACTGCTGATTCTCGATACGCATCTCTTAAGCAATATCCTTTGGAGCCGCACGTTATTTGGCGCTTGCCCGGCGTGGATCGAGCAAGCATTGCTAGCCAGGCGCTATGACCTGCATTTGTTGCTCAGCCCCGAAACTGTCGCCTGGCATGACGACGGGCAACGTTGCCAACCGCAACTGGCAGAACGCAAGGCGTTTTTCCAGGCCAGCCACCAGTGGCTTGACCTGCATCGTCAACCTTGCCAAGTCGTGCAAGGTGACTGGAATCAACGCAAGGACGCGGCATTCGAAGCTGTGACACGCCTGCTCAACGTCTGACAGGCGTCGTAAATGTCCATTCCTGAAACACCCTCCCCTGCGAAAACCCGCGGGCTAGAGCGGCCCGTGCGCGCCTGTCAGAAATTGTTAAGGCACTGATACAGATCACCCTTCAGCACCCGCAGCGAGCAATTGCGCCAGCAATGGACGGCGATTTGCGTAGCTCTGTCTCAGTAGCGTTACAAAATTTTTTTGACCACCTCGACAATTAAATCCAACTAATTGTTTTTAAAAGAAAAACAAAAACCGGCACAGCTTCTGCTCTCTTCCTTCGCAACGCTAATAAGGGCCAGCGTTCTCTACAGAAGGAATTGCCGCCGTGGGGAAATTTCATACCAGCATCTATAGCTTCATGCTGATCGCCTTGGGCTCAAGCCTCTGCCCTGTACAGGCTGACGACGGCATCATCATTATCAAACGTGATGTCCAGGTGCGGAACGCAGTGCAAGCCCCGGTGGTTCCCGACCCCAACCCTACGACCGTCAATGCCAACCCCTCCAGGCTAATCCTCAGTCAGACGAACGAACTGAACGACGGCGATTTTGCCAACGTCGCCAGTGGTGCGGGCATCTCACGCCTGGTCAATTTAAACAACACCAATCTGGGCGGCAATATCACCACTCAGAACCAGATTTCCAACCTCCCCGCCGGGCGTTCGGGAGGGGGCAACGGTATTTCCAACCTGGTCAATTCAAGCGTCCAGCGAGGCCTGAGCGGTCTGAACGTCATTACGGGAGGCCGTTGAAATGAATCACAAACTGCTGATTGTCGCCATGTTCTGCAGTGCATCGAGCTTCGCTCAACCGCCCATCATCAACAATGCCGAGATCGACAGTTCGGGCAGCCAGTACCAAGGCAACTTCGCGGTCAACCAGGCTGCAGGCGATCAGCAGCAACAGGCCAACGCCCGGGCCATCGCCATTGGTGATTCAGCCAGCGCGGCCACCCAGATTCGTCAACGACTGAATACGCAGGTCGACCCCAGGATGGATGCTCGGGCCAGCATTCAAGGCGACTCTTTCAGTCACGGCAACGGTGTTCTGGGCGTCAACCAGAGCGCGGGTGCCAGCAACCAGCAAGCCAATGCCCTGCGGATAAGCATCAGCAAACAGCCGCAAAGCATCGACGACAGCGTCCTCATGCAACAGAACGTGGCGCTGCTCAACAACTCCGTTCCAACTGACTCTGCACCCGGCCTCCGCCAGGTCACTACCAGTGACCAGGCTTTCACCGGTAGCCGTGGGGTGATTCAGTTGAATCAGAGCGCCGGGGTAGGAAACCGAATGGCCAATACCCTGAGCGTACGGGTCGCGGACTGACCCAAAAAAGGTAGGAAACAACACTTAACCTAAAATAAGTACGGAGAATCACCATGAAACCTTCGATGGCACTCAAGCCTCTGGTTTTCGCAATTGCTGCGCTCATGGCTGTTGCTGTACAAGCTGGCAACGATCGTCGTCACGATGACCACCACAATGGTCATAACAACAACGGTCAACACACTCCTCCTCCTACAAAGATCCCTGTCTACGCGACTGCCAATGCCAACGACAAACAGAGCAGTACCGGCAACCGCATCCTTAACCAAGGGACTATTAACAACGCCGAGATGAGCGGCTCTGCCACAGGCGCCGACGGCAACGTCGGTATCAACGTCGCGGCAGGCGACGGCAACCAACAGGACAACGCTGCTGCCATCGCGAACGCTGGTGCCACCTCCGCTCTCGATAACAGCTTCGTGTTCGGCGTTGCCAATGCTACTGCCAGCGTCAAGCAGTACAGCAACAATAACAAGGTCGACAATTACAACACCACAGCCTCTGCCGTGATGAGTCAGTCGGGCAATGGCGGCAACGGCAATATGGGGATCAACATTGCTGGTGGCGACCTTAACCAACAGAAAAACACCATGGCAATTGCCAACTCCAATGCTCCGCTCGGCAATGCAACAGCCACCGCCTCTGCTGAACAAAACGGTCCTGGTCTGGTAGTGAACAACAGGGCGGATCAGAACGTCGCCCTGGCTACGGTGACGCTGACCACAACCAACACCGGTAGTGCCTCTTTCAGCCATAACTCCGAGTTGAACATTGATAAGAGCGCTTCCAGCAACTGGGCTAAGAGCGGTGTCAGCAGTTATGACGCCAGCGGCACCAATCACTTTGATGCAAACGGTTCAAAAAGCACCGATAACAGCGCTACCAGCCATGCTTCTGTGATCGCTTCCCTGGAAGCAGCGGCGGATGGTTCCAAATCCGTTACCGTTAATTATGGCCATGGAGATCGCACCAACAGCAAGTCGTTCGACGCATCGCTTAACGCGTCGCTCAATGCATCTGTCGATACAGAGCACACAAACTCGACCGACTCTTCGTTCGAAAAAGCGTTCAATTCCTCCTTCACAAAATCGTATGACTCTTCGTTCGAGAAATCAGGCGAGAAATCGTCCGCTTCTACCAAACACGAAGTGAAGGGCTACACCGAAAGCAATACATGGGATTTGAGCAACACCGTTTCCTATCAAATCCTGACCCCAAATGGCTGGGCTAACCCTGTGACCAACACTGCAACCCTGAGTGGTTCGGTGAATGGCGGCAGTGGCAACCTCGGCGTGAACGTGGCTGCCGGTGTGGGCAACCAACAAAGCAACTCGCTGGCCATTTCCAACCAATCGTTCTGATGGCTGACTCTGGAGGCCCCCTCACGGGGGCCTTTTTCCAACACGACCAGAGGGCGTCCCACCATGCGCATTATCGCCTTGGTAGTTTTGCTTTGCGTGGCCAGTGTGATCGAGGCTGCACAACTGCCGCTTTCCGTCCTGCCTGGCGGCGCGGTGGTGTACAAGCCGATCCAGAGCGTACGCGAGCGTAAATTTGCCGACCTGGTGCAACAGAAAACCGACTTCAGTTGCGGCGCAGCAGCGCTGGCGACCATCTTGCGCCAGGCCTATTGGCTGGACGTGAATGAAGACCAGATCATCGAAGGCATGCTGGCACACGCCGATCAAGACGTTGTCCGCGTCCAGGGCTTTTCCATGCTCGACATGAAGCGTTACGTGGAAAGTATCGGCATGCGGGCCCGTGGCTACCGGGTAGCAGCGGAAACGTTGAGCGATATCAGAATTCCAGTCGTGGTGCTCATGGACATCCGTGGCTACAAACATTTTGTAGTTCTGCAAAAAGTCCATAACGGCTGGGTCTATGTCGGAGATCCGGTACTGGGTCATAAACGTTTCAAAGTCGACGACTTTGTCAAAGGCTGGAACGGCATCATCTTTGCCGTCATTGGCCAGGGCTATGACAAAGCCAATGCGCTGCTCGATCCACCCCTGCCACTGACTGCCAAGAACCGCATCAACACCTTCAGCCCGGTGCAAGACGCAGAGTTGTTGGACTTCGGATTTATCCGAAGCGACTTCTTCTAATAACAAGGGAGCACGACGCTCCGGGAGCATCCAATGAAGACTCCAATCTGGCTGGCCGTAGTCTGCCTGGCCGCCAGCCTGCCAACCCAGGCACAGATATTCAAACCCATCGAACTGAATGATCAGGAATTGGCGAGCCTGCGAGGCCGCTATGTCATGCCGGGACGGATCGTCAGTTTCGGAATTGTGATGACCAGCACTTGGCAAAACTCCAGCGGCCAAGTGATTGGGGCGACGTCCTCGATGCAAATTCAACAAACGACTATCCAGCCACAGTTCTATGTGTCGATGATCGACGAAACAGGCAATGGCTCGGCGGTTTCTCAGGGCACCGGCACCGTCAGCGGCGGTAACGGTTTGAGCACGACCCAGGGCGTCACCCAAGTGGTGCGCGCTGCCGGTGACAACAACAGCGCTTACAACAACGTTAATCTCAACGTCCAGAAAGGCGGCCAGGCGCAACAGATGAACAATCAGGGGCAAGTATTGGCCGCGGGTACAACCTTGACCCACACCAATGGTGCCGGGGCGCTGAGCATTTCCTCTTCCGGCGCGGGCGTGCAGCTCAACATCATGGCCAACAACAACCAGGGCAGCGCTGTGCAGCGCCTTGCCCAGGGCGGGCTTATGCAAAACGCGACCTTGCTCGGTGGTGGCAATCAGGTCAACAACCTGATGTCGATCAACGTTGTGCTGCGCGATAACCTGCCGTCGACCAGTTCGTTGAATGGCAACCTGGATCAACTTAAAGGTCTTCGCGCTCTAGGATTCTGATCTACGCTCAGTCTCATCAGATGCACTCAGAAGGGACGGCTAACATGCACCGATCGTTAACGCTCAGAGCTATCGTTTGTTTGAGTAGCCTGGCACCGGGCACAATGCTTTACGCAGCATCGGACCCCCAGGTTGAAGCACTAAAACAAGAACTCATGGAGTTGAAACAGCGTTATGAGGCACAACAGAACGCGCTGATGGTCCTCGAGCAGCGCGTTCGACAAGTAGAAGAAACACCGGCGACCCCTCCTCCCAAACGCCTGACCAAATCCCCTGCCGAACCGAGCAGGGGTGGCCAGACGGTGGCCGCCGGTGCGCCGGGAACCACGGGCAGTTCATATGGCCAATCGCTCAAGGATGATTCCGAACCTGCGCAAAGCGTTTCCAACTTGTATGACGAAGCCAGCGGATTCTTCGGTGGCGGCAAATTCAGTGTCGAAACCGGCCTGACCTACACGCACTTCGATACACGTGCGCTGACGCTCAATGGCTTTCTGGCGCTGGACTCGATTTTCCTCGGCAACATCAACCTCGACCGCATCAAGGCCGACAACTGGACACTGGACCTGACTGCCCGCTACAACGTGGCGCAACGCTGGCAGTTCGACATTAACGTCCCTGTGGTGTATCGCGAATCAACGTATTCCTCCGGTGGCGCCGGCGGCGCAGGCCCTGTGACGTCGGACGCAACCGTTACCCGCGACCCAACCATCGGCGACGTGAACGTGGGCGTTGCCTACAAGTTTCTGGATGAGTCGGCCAATCTGCCCGACGCGGTGGCTACACTGCGCATCAAGGCACCGACCGGCAAGGATCCTTACGGCATCAAGCTGATTGAGGATCCGAACAACGATAACCTCGCGGTCCCCGAGGACTTGCCAACCGGTAATGGTGTCTGGTCGATTACCCCAGGTATCTCGCTGGTCAAGACCTTCGACCCGGCCGTGCTGTTCGGCTCCCTGGCCTACACCTACAACATGGAGGACTCTTTCAGCGACATCAGCCCTCAGGTCGGCGCCAAGGTGAAAGGGGACGTGAAACTGGGCGATTCCTGGCAGGTCGGAGCCGGCATTGCATTCGCCTTGAACGAGAAGATGAGTATGTCGTTCTCGTTCACCGATCAGTTCGCCCGCAAGAGCAAGATCAGACCGGACGGTGGCGATTGGCAATCGATTTCCAACAGCGATTACAACGCGGCTAACTTCAACATCGGCATGACCCTGGCAGCCACCGATAACCTGACGATCGTTCCCAACCTGGCCATCGGCTTGACCGACGACGCGCCAGACTTTTCCTTCAGCCTGAAATTCCCGTACTACTTCTAACCGCTTCACCTGAATGGAAAAGGCCCGCGGCGAGTTCATCGCAGCGGGCCTTTTCGTTTCGCCCCGCCCTAACGGATCTGGTGCTTGTGCAGCAGTCTGTAAAAGGTTGGCCGCGACACGCCCAGTACCCGGGCGGCGACACTCAGGTTGTCGCTGTGGCGGTTCAATACATCGCACAACGCCTGGCGTTCGGCGCGAGTCTTGTAGTCTTCGAGGGTGCCCATCGGTGCGGCGATCGTCTGCTGGCTGATCAGCCCCAGGTCGCGCGCCTCGATCTGCCGCCCCTCGGCCAGGACCAGCCCGCGGCGTACCCGGTTGGCCAGTTCACGCACATTGCCCGGCCAGTCATGCTTGCCCATGGCAATCAACGCGTCTTCGCTGAAACTGCGCGGACGACGGCCGGTTTCATGGCTGTAGAAATGGGAGAAGTGGTTGGCCAGCATCGACAGATCGCCATGGCGCTCACGCAGCGGCGCGGTGACCACTTGCAGCACGTTGAGGCGATAGTACAAATCTTCGCGGAAGCGCTTCTTCTCGATGGCGGCTTCCAGGTCAATGTGTGTCGCCGCCAATACCCGCACATCCACAGGAATCGGCTGGCTGCCGCCCACGCGCTCGATGTGTTTTTCCTGGAGGAACCGCAACAGGTTGGCTTGCAGCTCCAGCGGGAGGTCACCGATCTCGTCTAGAAACAGGGTTCCGCCGTTGGCGGCTTCGATCCGCCCGACCTTGCGTTGATGGGCGCCGGTGAAGGCCCCCTTCTCGTGGCCAAACAGTTCGGACTGGATCAAGTGTTCGGGAATCGCGCCGCAATTGATCGCGACAAAGGGTTTGCTGTGCCGCTGGGATTGTCGATGGAGGGTGCGGGCGACCAGCTCTTTGCCAGTCCCGCTCTCACCACGAATCAACACCGGAGATTCAGTCGGCGCCAGTTTGCTCAACAGTTTGCGCAGCTCGCGAATCGGCTTGCTGTCGCCGAGCAGCTCGTGTTCGGGCTGATCGATGTGAACCGTGCCCTGGCCACGCAAGCGCGCCATGCCGAACGCCCGGCCGAGCGTCACCTGAACCCGGGACACATCGAACGGCAAGGTGTGGAAATCGAAAAACCATTCACAGACAAAGTCCCCGACATTCTGCAGTCGCAGGACTTCCTGGTTGAGCACGGCGATCCACTCGGTGCCGCTGCGGCTGATCAGCTCCTTGACGGCCTCGGGGCGCTCCAGATGAAACGGCTGCAGACGCAATAGACCGACGTCGCATGTTCGGTCGGCGGCATTTTCCAGCGTACAGCTATCAACGTCCCAACCTACAGCGCGCAACCCCGGCAGCAGACGATGGCAGTCGTCACACGGGTCCACCACTAACAGACGTCGTAACGCGGGCGCTTCGATCATGACTGTTCCTTGGCGCCAAATTGTAGGAAATATTATTAAAAACAGTCATTTGGCAGACCTGACTGTAACATTAGCAATAATTTGACGTTGTCTTGTATCGATTGACTATAGGAAGGTCGCGTAAGCAGTTATAAGAAGTAACTTTGTTAGTTACCTAACGAGTCGAACCTTTCATTCAGCTTTCAAAGCCTGCCAGAACCCTGAACCGATGAAAGAAAGTTGAAATTTCTTTTAATTGTATGTGACCCACCCACCGGTTGCGGGCATCAGTACAAGTAACCAGCCGAACGGTAAGCCCAACCGACGGCACATCACTTGATTGGGCATATAGAGAGAAGATCCCATGACCGCCCCGCTCCGTATCAACGAAGCTCTTTTGATTGCCGACCGCGCATTCCTGCCATTTCAATGCGTGGCCTGGGCCCCACAGGACGGCAATGGCGAACTCAGCCTGACCGTCATCGACCGCACCAATACCCGCATTGGCCGCAAGCAGATTCCAAGCAGCGCCTATACCGATCCCGCGCAACTTGAACATGTTCTGGAAGAAGCCCGCAAAGAGCTGAGCCAGGAAGGTTACACGCTGCAATCGTGGTCGATGCCGCACTAAAGCGTTTTGCGGATTACTTCCGGTAATCCGCACCCTCCCCCCTCGATCGGTAGTTCACTGGCCTTATTACCAGCACTGGCGACATTCGATTATTCGAACTTACGAAGGCCAATTAATTGGCCGGCTTTTCAGTGGTTCGAAAAGACACTGTTCTGGCACAAAGCGACCCTCCGCCTGTTAGTTCTGTCAGTTGTGCAGCCGGTCATTCAGGCGTTGAATATTTCACCAGTCGCCACCTCCCCGATTCCTGGATCACGACGACTCGCAAGGAGATGCGTGCATGTCAATCCAGACCGCTTTCGCCTTACCCGCCGCGCTGAACGACGCCGGGAAGCTCGATGAGTCCTTTGCCGGCACCGGCAAAACCCAAGTGTATTTCCCCGGTAGCACCTCCAGCATGGCCAATGGCGTCGCGATTGATTCCGCGGGCCGGTTGCTGATCGCCGCGAAGGTCGGCACCCCGGGCGGCAGCCGCTTTGGCCTGGCACGCCTGCTCGAGGACGGCTCGGCGGATCTGGCCTTCGGCCAACAAGGCAGTGTCATCAGCCAGTTCGAGCCCGGTTTCGAGGCCATGGCCGGCAAAGTCCTGCTACTCGCCGATGGGCGCATTCTGGTGGCCGGCCTGCACTATGAAAGTGCGCATCGCACACTGCCCGCCTTCGCGCTGTTCAATCAACAGGGCAAACCGGTCCAGTCATTTGGCAACAACGGACGCTGTGTCGTGCGCCTGCCGGGCAATCTTTCCCAAGGCGTGCGTGATGCCTGGTTGCCACCTGGCGTGCCGGGCGCCGAAGCATGTGATGTCTATGTACAGGACAACGGGCGAATCCTTTTGCTGGCCAATCATCATTTCGAGCTGGCCGATCATGTCGGCGTACTTGTACGGCTTCACCCTGACGGCTCACTGGACGACACCTTCAACGGTCGCGGCTTCGTGCTGGTCAGGCACTTGCTGATGAACACCTGGCTGAGCAGTCTGCTGGTGCAACCTGACGGTCGGATTCTGGTGGGCGGCTCGATCAATTTTCCTGAAGAAGGGCTGCTGGCGCGTTATCACAGCGACGGCAGCCTCGACGACAGTTTCGCCGTGGATGGTTTCATGAGTTTCATGGCACAGGGACGTCATGCTCAGGTCAGCCAGATCGTCCAGCAACACAACGGCGACCTGCAGTGTGTTGGCAGCAGCCGCGACCCGATGCAGTGCATGGCCCTCAAAGTCCACAGCAACGGTCGCCCGGACATTCACTGCAACGGCGGCCAACCGCAATTACTGGAGATTGGCCGCAGCGGCTGCCAGTGGACCGCCGCCCAGGTCCTGGCGGACGGCAGCGTGCTAACCGTTGGCGCCACGGTCGGGGGCATCGAAGCTGATTTCATTCTGGCCCGGTATCTGCCCGGCGGACAGCTCGATGGAAGCTTTGGCAATGGCGTCGGTTGGGTCCGCACCCGCCTGAGTCGCGGCCCGGATACCGCGACCTCGCTGGCCGTGCAGTCCGATGGCAACATTGTCGTAGGTGGCTATTCACTGGATGGCAACCACCGGGCAATCGTCACACGCTATCTGGGATAGGTGCGCCGATATTTCCTACGCTTGATCTTCCCTTCGGCTTACGGCAACTTGCGCGCTTCTTAATACAAGGAGTAGCCGATGTCCGGCTCAATGGCCCAGGCGTTCGCGCATAATTTTCTCGGGCATTCACCTCGCTGGTACAAGGCCTGCATTCTCGGCTTCCTGATTCTCAACGCCCTGGTGCTGTGGACCGTGGGTCCGGTCGCGGCCGGTTGGCTGCTGGTGCTGGAATTCATCTTCACCCTGGCCATGGCGCTCAAGTGCTATCCGCTGATGCCCGGCGGCCTGTTGCTGATCGAAGCGCTGCTGTTGAAGATGACCACGCCCCAGGCACTGTATGACGAACTGGTGCACAACTTCCCGGTGATCCTGCTGCTGATGTTCATGGTCGCGGGCATCTACTTCATGAAAGACCTGCTGCTGTTTCTGTTTTCTCGTCTGCTGCTCGGGGTTCGCTCCAAGGCGTTGCTGGCGTTGATGTTCTGCTTTCTGTCGGCGTTTCTCTCGGCCTTTCTCGATGCCTTGACCGTGACCGCCGTGATCATCAGCGCGGCTGTAGGGTTTTACTCGGTGTATCACCGCGTCGCCTCGGGCAATGATCCGCGTCAGGACAGTGAATATGGCGATGACCAGCACCTGCCAACACTCCATCACGCTGACCTCGAACAGTTCCGCGCCTTTCTGCGCAGCCTGTTGATGCACGGCGCCGTAGGCACGGCATTGGGCGGTGTTTGTACCCTGGTCGGCGAGCCACAGAACCTGCTGATCGGCCACGAAATGGGTTGGCACTTTTCTGAATTCTTCCTGAAAGTCGCCCCGGTTTCGCTGCCGGTGCTGGTGGCGGGCCTGGTGACTTGCGTACTGCTGGAAAAGTTGCGCTGGTTTGGTTACGGCACACTCCTGCCGGACAACGTGCGCGCCGTGCTGGCCAACTATGCCGCCGAAGACAACGCCGAACGCACTTCGCGCCAACGCGCTGCGCTGATTGTTCAAGGGCTGGCGGCGCTGATTCTGATTGGCTGCCTGGCCTTCCACGTGGCTGAAGTGGGCCTGATCGGCTTGATGGTGATCGTGCTGATTACCGCGTTCACTGGTATTACTGACGAGCATCGCCTCGGCACTGCGTTCAAGGACGCCATGCCGTTCACGGCGCTGTTGGTGGTGTTTTTTGCGGTGGTGGCGGTGATTCACGATCAGCAGTTGTTCACGCCGCTGATCCAGTGGGTACTGGCGCTGCCGGCGGATCAGCAACCGGGCATGCTGTTTATTGCCAACGGCTTGCTGTCGGCGATCAGCGACAACGTATTTGTCGCGACCATCTACATCACCGAAGTGAAGCAGGCGTTCATCTCCGGCCACATGAGCCGTGAACATTTCGAGACCCTGGCGATTGCGATCAACACCGGCACCAACCTGCCGAGCGTGGCGACGCCCAATGGCCAGGCAGCGTTTCTGTTTCTGCTGACGTCGGCGATTGCACCGCTGATTCGCCTGTCGTATGGACGGATGGTGTGGATGGCGTTGCCGTATACGGTGGTGATGGGTGTTCTTGGGTGGTATGCGGTGAGTTACTGGCTTTGAACAAGCAGGTTTGACGCCTTCGCGGGCAAGCCTCGCTCCTACAGGAACTCACCGTCTGTAGGAGCGAGGCTTGCCCGCGAAGAACGATAACGCGGTTAACCTGCGTTGAGGATGTACCGCTCGATTGCCTGCGCCGCGCCGTCCTCGGTGTTGGCTCCGGTCACCACGTCGGCCTGACGCTTCACCGCCTCTTCCGCCTGCCCCATGGCGATTGACAAACCCGCGCGGTGAAACATGGCGGGGTCATTGCCGCCATCGCCCAAGGCCGCCGTCTGCTCCAGCGGCACGCCCAGGAACGCGGCCAGTGTCTCCAGCGCGTCCCCCTTGTTGGCTTGCATCGCGGTCACGTCGAGGTACACCGGTTGCGATCGCGACACCTGCGCCTGGCCCTCGACCTTGGGCAGCAATTGCGCCTCCAGCTCAATCAACAGCTGCGCGTTATTGCTCGCCGCGACGATCTTGTCGATGTGTTCCAGGTACGGCTCAAAACTCTCCACCATTACGGGCGGATACCCCAGGCCGTGCTGCTCTCGAGGAACCATCGGCCCGGTCGGGTCTTTCACCAGCCAGTCACCACCGCTGAACACCCAGACCTCGATGTCCGGCAGATCGGCAAACAGCGTCAACGTAATCAGTGCCGCCGTGGCCGGCAAGTAATGCGCGACCAGCAAACTGCCATCGGGATGGACAATCGTGCCGCCATTGAATGCTGCCGTCGGCAGATCGACGCCCAGGGCTTCGATCTGCTGCAACATGGCTTTCGGCGGTCGGCCCGTGGCGAGGCTGAACAGCACGCCCGCCTCGCGCAACGAACGGACGGCTTCGATGGTGCGCTGGCTGAGGCTGTGGTCCGGCAGCAACAATGTGCCGTCCATGTCACTGAGCAGAAAACGGATGGTGTGTTGCGTGACCTCACTCATCCGAGGCCATGCCAGACGCGACCATCGCGAGTCAGCAGGTCTTCTGCCGTCGCCGGTCCGTCCTCACCGGCCGCGTAAGTCTGCACGCTCGCGTCCTGCTGCCAGGCATCGAGGAATGGTTGTACGGCACGCCAACCGTTTTCGATGTTGTCGGCGCGCTGGAACAGCGTTTGATCGCCGGTCAGGCAATCGTAGATCAGGGTTTCGTAGCCGGTGGACGGCTGCATTTCAAAGAAATCCTTGTAGGCAAAACCCAGTTCGATATTAGCCATTTTCAACGCCGGCCCAGGCCGTTTGGCCAACAGGTCGAACCACATGCCTTCATTAGGCTGAATCTGGATCCGCAGATAGGTCGGTTGCAGCTCATCGACCTCGGTATCACGGAATTGCGCGTAAGGCGCCGGTTTAAAACAGATGACGATCTCGGTGTCGCGCACGCTCATGCGCTTGCCGGTGCGCAGGTAGAACGGCACGCCGACCCAGCGCCAGTTGTCGATCATGACTTTGAGCGCCACATAGGTTTCGGTCGTGCTGTCGGGCGATACGTTGGTTTCCTGGCGATAACCCGGCAACGGCTTGCCATCGATTTCGCCGGCGGCGTATTGGCCGCGCACCGAATTGGCCCGCGCCTCTTCAGTGGACCAGGGGCGAATCGCCCCCACCACTTTGGCTTTCTCGCCGCGAACCGCATCGGCGCCGAAGGCGGCCGGCGGTTCAATGGCCACCATCGCCAATAGCTGGAACAGGTGATTGGGCACCATGTCCCGCAAGGCGCCGGTGTGCTCATAAAAACTGCCACGGGTTTCCACGCCGACGGTTTCCGCGGCGGTAATCTGTACGTGGTCGATGTAATGGTTGCTCCAGAAGGCTTCGAACAGGCTGTTGGAGAACCGGCTGATCAGAATGTTCTGTACGGTTTCCTTGCCCAGATAGTGATCGATCCGGTAAATCTGGTTTTCCGTCATCACCTTGAGCAAGCACGCGTTCAAGGCTTCGGCGGTGTGCAGATCGGAGCCGAACGGTTTTTCGATTACCACCCTTCTGAAGGCTTCCGGCGTTTCTTGCAGCAAACCGGCGGCGCCGAGACGACGCACCACTTCGCTGAAGAAACGTGGCGCGGTGGCCAGATAAAACACCGCGTTGCCGGTGCCGCTGTCGGCGATTTTCGCCGCCAGCGCCTGATACGTGCTGTCGTCCAGGAAGTCGCCCTGGACGTAGCTGATGCCTTTTGCCAGTTTGGCCCACAACTGCGGATCAAGGACTTGATCGCCCTTGCCGACCTTGCTCGCCACTTCGGCCCGAATGAAATCTTCGAGCTTCTGCGCAAAGGCCTCATCGGTGATGGCGTTGTGGTCAACGCCGATGATCCGCAATCCATCGCCAAGCAGACCGTCGCGACTCAGGTTGTACAGCGCCGGCATCAGCAAGCGCTTGACCAGGTCACCGTGGGCACCGAACAGGAACAGCGTGGTCGGTGGTGCGGGTTCTGCCTTGGATTTATTGCGGATCAACCGGGTCATTTTTTCGCGGTCTCCACGTGGCCGCCGAATCCGAAGCGCTGGGCCGAGAGAATCTTGTCGCCAAACGTGCCTTGCCCGCGTGAACGGTAGCGGGAGAACAGCGAGTTCGACAACACCGGCACGGGCACCGACTGTTCCATGGCCGCTTCGATGGTCCAGCGACCTTCACCGCTGTCAGCGACCGAGCCTGAGTAACCGTCGAGTTTCGGATCGCTGGCGAGCGCGTCAGCCGTCAGGTCGAGCAGCCAGGACGACACAACACTGCCGCGACGCCAGACTTCGGCGATGTCGGCCACGTTGAGATCAAAGCGCTGATCTTCCGGCAGGTTGGTGCTGGCCTTGGTCTTGAGGATGTCGAAGCCTTCGGCGAAGGCCTGCATCATTCCGTATTCGATGCCGTTGTGGATCATCTTCACGAAATGACCAGAGCCTGCGGGACCGGCGTGGATGTAACCGCGTTCGGCGCGATCGTCGTCCGACTTGCGGTCCTTGGTGCGAGGGATATCACCCAGGCCCGGTGCCAGGCTGTCGAACAACGGATCGAGGCGTTTCACCACCTCGGCTTCGCCGCCGATCATCATGCAGTAACCGCGCTCCAGGCCCCAGACGCCGCCAGAGGTGCCGACGTCGACATAGTGCAGGCCTTTTTCCGACAGGGTTTTCGCCCGGCGGATGTCGTCCTTATAAAAGGTGTTGCCGCCGTCGATGATGGTATCGCCGGGTTCGAGCAAGGTGCTCAGGGTGTCGATGGTGTCTTCGGTCGGTGCGCCGGCCGGCAGCATGACCCAGACCGCACGTGGTTTGGCCAGGCCAGCGACCAGGGCTGGCAGGTCGATGACGCCTTTGGCGCCTTCGGCGGCCAGGGTATCGACGAAGGCGGTATTGCGGTCGTAAACAACGGTGGTGTGCCCGTTGAGCATCAGGCGCCGCGCAATATTGCCGCCCATGCGGCCCAGTCCAATAATCCCGAGTTGCATGTGCTGATGCTCCCTACTACAAATAAATGTGTGTCAAAGGTTATAGCCCAACGCGACTAATGTGGGTTAGTCCAGAGCGTTGGCGTGAAGTTTCCGGGCATTGTGCCCGATCCTGACTGATAACGTCTGGAATCGTGCCAAAGACACAACGACCATGAAAAATAAAAAAGTTCCCTTACGGGGCAAAAGAAATCAAAATCAGTGCCGATAGTAAATAAGCACCGATGTCGGGGCGGATTTACAGTTGAGACAGCCATTTGCGAGGTGAGCAATGGGCACAGTACAAGCAGCACGGCCAGCACAAACCCTTTACGTCACGATCCGTCGCGATGAATTGCGCCAGTTGAAAGACGAGCGCGACCAGCTGAAGCAGGAAGTCGAGCAGTTACGGCTGCTGACGCAAGGACTCCAGGCTCAGCCGAAGCCTGTCACACTGCGCGCTCCCCACGCCTGATCCCCTCGCCTGAATCGGAAGCAGCCCTGCGCTGTTTCCGTTACGTCGTTCTGATTCGCCAGCGTTCACAGCTCACAAAACTTTCACACCCCCTTGTTGATACTCCGGCCCCATATGGCCGCCCGGTCTCCGCGCGGCGCCCGTTCGTCGGCGACTTTCCAGTCCCGGCGGTGGAAAGTGATTCTGGCTGGAGCGCGCAATGGCTTTGTTTCAACGCAGCAGCAGTTCGTCTGCGAAAGGTTTTGATTGGGCAGGGTTTCTCTGGCTGTTCCTGTTCTTCTGGTATTTTTCCGGCATCACCCAACTGTTGATCCAGTTGACGGGCACTTCCGGGTTCACCGGATTCCGCCAGGCCTTTGTGATGAGCGCCATCTGGCTGGCGCCGATGCTGCTGTTCCCCCGACAAACCCGTGTATTGGCCGCGCTGATCGGCGTGGTGCTGTGGGCCTGCTCAATGGCGAGCCTGGGTTATTTCTTCATCTATCAGCAGGAATTCTCCCAGAGCGTCATCTTCATCATGTTCGAGTCGAACATCTCTGAAGCCGGCGAGTACATGACCCAGTATTTCGCCTGGTGGATGGTGGCAGCGTTCCTCGCCCACACCCTGTTCGCGTATTTCCTGTGGACGCGGTTGCGCCCGGTGTACATGCCCCGCGTTCGCGCGCTGGTGGCGGCGACAGCCATTCTGGTGGCCGTGGTCGGGTATCCGATGATCAAACAGACCGTCCGCACCGGCAGCCTCGCCGAAGGTTTCGAAAAACTCGAAACCCGCATCGAACCGGCAGTGCCATGGCAGATGGCGGTGGCCTATCACCGTTACCTCGACACCCTCGCCGGCATGCAGGACATGCTCGACAGTGCGAGCAAGATTCCACCCCTGAACAACCTCAAGGATACGATGGCCAACCAGCCGGCCACCCTGGTGCTGGTGATTGGTGAATCCACCAACCGTCAGCGCATGAGCCTCTACGGTTACCCGCGTGAAACCACGCCGGAACTGGACAAGCTCAAGGATCAACTGGCGGTCTTCGATAACGTCATCACCCCGCGCCCCTACACCATCGAGGCGTTGCAGCAGGTGCTGACCTTCGCCGACGAAGAAAACCCGGACCTGTACCTCTCGACCCCATCGCTGGTCAGCATGATGAAACAGGCCGGCTACAAAACCTTCTGGATCACCAACCAGCAGACCATGACCAAGCGCAACACCATGCTCACGACCTTCTCCGAGCAGGCCGACGAGCAGGTGTACCTGAACAACAACCGCAACCAGAATGCCGCCCAGTACGACGGCGATGTCATCGAACCGTTCAACAAGGCCCTGGCCGACGCGGCGCCACGCAAGTTGATCGTCGTGCATCTGCTCGGCACGCACATGAGCTACCAGTACCGCTATCCGTCGACATTCGACAAGTTCAAGGACCGCAACGGCGTTCCCGCCGGCGTGCGTGACGATCAACTGCCGACCTACAACAGCTATGACAACGCAGTGCTGTATAACGACTTCGTGGTCTCGAGCCTGATCAAGGACTACGCCAAATCCGATCCGAACGGTTTCCTGCTGTACCTCTCTGACCACGGCGAAGACGTTTTCGATTCGGCGGGCCATAACACTCTCGGTCGCAATGAAGCCAAGCCGACGGCGCCGATGTACACCATTCCGTTCATGGCCTGGGCCTCGCCGAAATGGCGCGAAAGCCATGACTGGAGCTTCGCCGAAGACCTCGGGCGGCCGTACAGCAGCTCGCACCTGATCCATACCTGGGCCGATCTGGCAGGTTTGAGTTTCGATGAACTCGATCGCAGCAAGAGCCTGGTCAGCGATAGCTTCAAGCCTCGCCCATTGATGATCGGCAATCCTTATGAGCGCGAGCAGAAGGCGTTGATCGACTTCAGCCTGATCAAACCCAAGGCGAAGCCGAACCCTGCGGGCATCGTTCAACAGTAATCGTGTAGGAGCGAAGCTTGCTCGCGAAGAGGACTGCATGTTCAACAGTTATGTTGGCTGAGCTGATACCTTCGCGAGCAAGCTTCGCTCCTACAGTTGTTTCGCAAAGATAATAATTATTCTCGTTTATCGCTAAATACCCTCGCCCTCCTTCGTCTTTGAACAAACGGAATTTTTCCATTGACGACAAGGAGTCGGCCGCGATGTTCGCGCCTATCACCCGTTCCATGACCTTTACCCTTGGGCTTTGCAGTGCCGCGCTGAGCCCGGACCTGCTGGCTGAAAACGACCCGGACAAACAACCCTCCGCCCTGGAACTCGGTGCCACCAGCATCACGGCCCAAGGCTTGGGCAGCACCACCGAAAACACCGGCTCGTACACCACCGGCGCCATGAGCACCGCCACCCGCCTGAACCTGTCGATCAAGGAAACGCCACAATCGGTGTCCGTGATCACGCGCCAGCAAATGGACGACTTCAAACTCGATACGCTCTCCGACGCAATGCGCCAGACCACGGGCGTGGTGGTTCAGCACAACGACTCGGACCGGGTCGTCTATTCCTCCCGCGGCTACACGATCAACAATTTCCAGATCGACGGGATGCTCAACACCTTCAACTACATGAAGTCCGATTCCGACACCATCATCTATGACCGCATCGAAGTCGTCCGCGGCGCAACCGGCCTGACCACAGGCGCAGGCGACCCTTCGGCCACCATCAACATGGTGCGCAAACGTCCGACGGCGCAGTGGGAAGCCAAAACCGGTGTCAGCGGCGGCAGTTATGACGATTACTACAGTTACGTCGATGTCGGCGGGCCGCTGGCCTTCGACGGACGCCTGCGCGGGCGTAGCGTGCTGGCCTATCGCGACAGCCATTCAGTGCGCGACAAGTATCAGCTGCAACGGGAAGTCGGCTACGGGATTCTCGAAGCCGACCTGACCGACGATACGGTGCTCGCCGTGGGTTATGACTATCAGGACAAACAGGTGCAGGGCACCTCCTGGGGCACCGTGCCCTACTGGAACGCGGACGGCAGCAAAGCCAGTCTCGGTCGCTCCACCAACATGGCCACACCCTGGAGTTCCTGGCCGCTAAAAGACAAGACCGCGTTCGCCACGCTGGATCAACAACTGGGGATGGGCTGGCACCTCAAGGCGGCTTACACCCATCGCGAAAGCGACACCGACGGCAAAATTTACTACGGCGGTGGCGGCTTCCCCGAGGCGGACCGCCGCGGCATGATCGCCAATGTCAGCCACATGATCGGTACGCAAAAAATGAAGGCCTATGACTTCAACGTGTCCGGACCGTATTCAGTGTTCGGGCGTGAGCACGAAATGATGCTCGGGTATGGCGAAGCCGAACGCAGTGACGAAAGCCCCTACACCGTCGATGGCGCCCCGAAGGACTACGAAAAAGTGCCCGACTGGAAGTACATGGGCGGCATCCCCAAATTCCCCGACACCGTCACCGGCCTGCCTGGCTCCAGCGACAACACCCGCCAAAAGGCCGGTTACCTGGCCACTCGCCTGACGTTGACCGACGAACTGCACGCCGTCCTCGGCAGCCGCTATGGCAGCTGGAAAGCGTCGAAAACGGCCAACAGCTACAACGACAATCTGCAGTTGAGCGAGTCCGAAGTGACCCGCCAGCAACACAACGACCAGTGGACGCCGTACGCCGGGCTGCTGTACGACCTGACGCCCGAATACACGGCTTACATCAGCTACACCGATATCTTCAAGCCGCAAACCAACCGCGACAGCAGCCGCAAATACCTCGAACCGGTGGTGGGCAGCAACTATGAACTGGGCCTCAAGGGCAGCCTGCTGGAGGAGCGGCTGAACCTCGCCACTGCCTTGTTCTGGAGCAAACAGGACAACGTCGCCGAACGGGACGATTCGGTGCCGCCGGACCCGGTCACCGGCGAGGAGTTCTACACATCCAGCGGCAAGGGCAACAAGGTTCAGGGTTTCGAAACCGAGCTCTCCGGCGAGGTCATGCCGCACTGGAACATGACCGCCGGTTACACCTACACCCACTCGGTCAATGGTGAAGATAAACGCACCAATACCAGTCAGCCGCTGAACCTGCTTCGGGTGTCCACTTCGTATCGCTTGCCTGGCGACTGGCAGGCCCTGACCGTGGGCGGCGCAGTGAACTGGCAAAGTGACGTTTACCGCGCTGCCAATCGCCCGGTCGGACGCAACGCCGCTGGCAGCGTGATGACTGAAAAGACCAACATCCGGCAAGGGGCGTACACCGTGGTCAACTTGATGTCACGTTACGAGTTCGACCCGCACCTGTCTGCCTCGCTCAACGTCGAAAACCTGTTCGACAAGCAGTATTACGACAACGTCGGTTTCTACAACGGCGTGTATTGGGGTGACCCGCGAACGGTGACCCTGAGCCTGGACTGGAAACTCTAGGCGCAGTTAATTCCCAATTAACGAAATCGGCAGATAATGGTCGCGCGACATTGCTTCATGGAAGAAAGGCACCCGATATCCGTTGTGGGAGGCGAACCATGAAACGTACACCCTTGATCGTTGCCGGCCTGATGACATTCGTTTCGGCCAGCGCATTTGCCGAAGGTGGCGCGGAACGCATGCGCTATTACTACGAGAGCCTGCGGCTGAGCCAACAGGAGAATCAGAGTCAGCAAACCACCGAGGTCCGGGTTCCGGACGATCAAACGGCGCAGGTAACGGAGCATTACAAACGCTAGATGTAGGAGCCGGGCTTGCCGGCGAAGGCGATTTCAAATACGCCTTCGCCGGCAAGCCTGGCTCCTACGAAGAGCGCGATGCTACAGCGCCTTGGTCCAGAACAGCATCCGGCCATGCGCCGGATCGAACATGCCGGCGCTAAAGCCGAATTTGGCGTAGGACGACTGGGCCACGGCATTGCCTTCCAGCACTTCCAGGGTGATTTTGCAGCAGCCA
Source organism: Pseudomonas hormoni (assembly GCF_018502625.1). NCBI lineage: Bacteria > Pseudomonadati > Pseudomonadota > Gammaproteobacteria > Pseudomonadales > Pseudomonadaceae > Pseudomonas > Pseudomonas hormoni. The sequence goes on along the minus strand of NZ_CP075566.1, from coordinate 2,234,469 downwards.
CGCTGGCGGGCGATTTCCTCGACCTTTTGCAGCATCTTCTGGCTCAGGCCCAACCCGCGAAATGCCTTCATCACCACGACGTCATGCACGTTGACCAATGGCCGACAAGCGAACGTCGAAAAACCTTCGAAGCAATTGACCAGCCCTGCCGGTTCGCCACCGACGAAAGCCAGCACGCTGAATGCATGGGGACGCTTGGCCAGTTCTTCCGGCAGGTGCTCCAGCACCTCGGCGGGCAAGGAATGACCGCCACCCATCGGATCTTCAGCGTAATGATTCAACACAAGGCGCACAGCCTCGGCATGCACCGGGTTGGTGTAGCTGGCCTGAAGTACAAGAATTTCTGCGGATTCCATTTCCATCCTCGATCACACGTGAAATAGCCCCGGCGCGCAGACCGCGCCGCAAGGCCCAGCGACCCTATCGCGAGTCCTGCTCATCCTGCAATCTTTAAACTGAGGTGCCCCAGATCAGCGCTTCGGTCCATCCCAGCTCAGCGAAATCCGCAGCCCGCAGACCCGACTCACCGACACAGAAAAACTCGTCCAGTTGTGGTGGTGCGATCGACGTTCCGCTGAGCATCGCGTGAATCTGTCCACGGTGATGAATTTGATGCTCGAACAAGTGCGACAGCATGCGCAACCGACTCTCGTGTTGCGGCGTGTCCCGGGCGATGGTCACGATCTTGCCCAGGTCCGCGTCGCGCATCTGCTCGCAGTAAGCGATCAACCGGCGATCCACCTGGGCCTGTTCGCGCTTGAGGTCCACAGCGGCGGTAAGCGGCTCGTCGTCAGTGAAAAACACGTCGCAATCCGGGTGCGGCGAATCCCCGCGCAACTCCCGTTCCAATGCATCCACGTAATACCAGTCGCAGGTCAGGATGTGATTGAGGGTCGCTCGCAGGCTGGGGAAGAAACTGACTCGCGGCGCCGCCAGGTCCTGCGGACTCAATTGTCCCCAGGCCTTGGCCAGTCGATGATTGGCCCAGGCGTTCTGATAGGCCATGGTCAACAAATGATGGGACAAGGGCTGATTCATGTTCGCGGTTCCTTGGGTTCAAGCGTCGGCGAAACGTTGCAGCTGCATTTCCTGTAATCGGCTGAGGGTGCGACGGAACGGGAATTCCAGATAGCCTTCGGTGTAGAGCGATTCCATCGGCACCTGCGCCTCAAGGTACAACGGGACTTTGCGGTCGTAGCATTCGTCCACCAACGCGATGAAACGCCGCACACCGTCGTCATGCACCGACAATTGCGGCAATTCGCGATCGCCCGCCACCACCCGTTCGACACCGTCCTCGGTGCCACGGGCGATGCGCCCTTCGCGCTTTTGCGCGCTGAGGTTGGGCACTTCACTCAACAGAATAGCCTTGTAGGTGTCGCACAGGGCCATGAAATCCATGGCGGCAAAGGGTTGTTCGCAGAGGTCGGCGTAACGGCTCCAGAGCACGGTTTCGCTGGCCTGCACCACATTCAGCGAACGGTAGCCGACCTTGATCGGCTCATGGGAAACCGACTGGCCCGCAGTCAACACCTTGAACACATCACCCAGCGCGCCGGGCTGACCGGGCGCGGCGACCCAATAGCGTTGCAAACCGGCGCCGGGATGCAGGCGATGATCTTCGCCACCATCCACCGCAATCACTTGCATATGCCGCTTGATCGCTTCGATGGCCGGCACGAAGCGGTCACGGTTGAAGCCATCGGCGTACAGCAGGTCAGGCGGCTGATTGGAGGTGCAGACCACCACCACGCCCTGGTCGAACATCACCTGAAACAAGCGCCCGAGAATGATCGCATCACCGATGTCATTGACGAACAGTTCGTCGAAGCACAGCACGCGCACTTCTTCGCTCAATTCCCGGGCCAGCGCTTTCAGCGGGTCGGCAATACCGGTCAGCTGAAACGAGCGCTGATGCACCCAGCCCATGAAGTGATGAAAGTGCTGGCGTCGGGCCGGGACCTGCAGGCTTTGGTAGAACTGGTCCATCAACCAGGTCTTGCCCCGCCCGACCGGGCCCCAGAGGTAAACGCCCATCACGGGCGTGCGACCTTCATGCAGCGCTTCGTAGCATTTTTGCAGCGCCCAGACAGCATGTTCCTGGGCTTCGTCCTGGACGAAGCCCTTCTGTTCGATGGCGTGTTGCCAGGCACTTAACGGGGAGTCGACATTCATGCGCGGCAGTATGCCATTGCGACGCGGCCTCTACAGTGAAATGTCCAGTCGAGCGATCTTGCCCTGCTCGTTCAGACGAAACATATAGCGCAATTCCAGCGGGCTGCCGGGAAACGTGCCGGACACCCGGTTATGCACCAGTACCTTGCCGGTGCGCAGTTGCACATCGAGCACCTCGACCTTTGGCTGATAACGCCGGGCCGTGTCTTGCATCCATTGGGCAATGGCCTGGGCGCCGATCTGATGCCGGCCTTCATCGAACACATTGGCATCCTCAGCGAAGAAACTGGCAACCCTCGACGTGTCGCGGGCATTGGCGGCAGCCAGGTAAGCGGCGATGGCGGGCGCCAGCGAAGAGGCGGGACTGGACATGTTTATAACTCCTTGTTGGTTGATTCTGGAGCCATGCTAAAACATGCCTGTGTCAGTTCTTGTCAGGAGTGAAACGCCCCGCTTCATCCAGTTGCATCTGCTTGCGCCAAGTGCGCAACAGGTCACCGCGCCGCCCCGGATAACGCTCGCCCTGCTCGTCCGCCGCCGAAATCCGGTCAGTACGAAACGTCCGATAGGCGCCGCGCAATTCACACCAGGCGACGATGATCCGCACCTCGTTGAGAAACCCCAGCGCCAACGGCCAGATCAGCCGCTGACTGGGCACTTGCCGGGCGTCCGCGTAGTCGATGTGCAACTTGGCCTGATCGCGGATCGCCTGGCGGAACACATTCAGTGCCACGGCGTTGGGTGCAAAGCCATAACCAGGCGGGCCCGGCAGTACCGTCGGGTTGCGCAATGCGTCCAGCGCCTCGGGCGCCAGCACCGCGGCAATCTTGGCCAATGCGTCGGCGGCGGCCTTGCTCAACACCTCATCACCGCGCTGGTCCACGTAGCGCAATCCCAGCACGATGGCTTCGGTTTCGTCGGCGTTGAGCATCAACGGCGGCAGGAACAAACCGCTGCGCAACACGTAACCGATCCCGGCCTCACCGTAGATCGGCGCGCCGAGTGCGGTGAGTTCCGCAATGTCGCGGTAGAGCGTACGCTCGGAAATCTCCAGTTCGCCGGCAAGGGTCGCTGCAGTGACCGGGCGACTCTTGCCGCGCAGCACTTGCAGCAGGGTCAGTAAACGCGTGGTGCGAGACACGATCGGCGGGCTCTTTCCGAAAAATTGGTCGGAGCTTAGCAGAGGCCCCTGTCAGAAAGTGGCAGTAGCGAAGTGCTCGGTGGTCGGCCCTATTGCCGCGATTGAAAAATCGTCTTGACGAAATACATGACTGACATCATCTTTAATAAATGTCATACGACATTTATATTCAGTCGCCGCGTCTTTCCTTCAGGAGTCATCCCATGCATTACACAGTGTTCGGCCGAAAAACCGGCTTGCGTGTCTCGGAACTGGCGCTGGGCGCCGGTAACTTTGGTACGGGTTGGGGCCATGGCGCCGAGCGCGATGAAGCCAAACGCATATTTGATGGCTACCTGGAGGCCGGCGGCAATTTCATCGACACCGCCAACGGCTATCAGGGTGGCCAGTCGGAAGCCATGCTCAGCGAGTTCATTGCCCCGGAGCGCGATCGCCTGGTCATCGCCACGAAATACACCTTGGGGACTACGCCGGCCGCGGGCATTTCCCACACCGGCAACAACCGCAAGAACATGGTTCGCGCCGTGGAAGAAAGCCTGACACGGCTCAAGACCGATCACATCGACCTCTTCTGGGCGCACATGAGCGACGGTGTCACGCCCATGGAAGAGATCCTGCGGGGTTTTGATGATCTGGTGCGCGCCGGCAAGATTCATTACGCCGGCCTGTCGAACTTCCCGGCGTGGCGCATCGCCCGGGCCGACCTGCTGGCCGAAGTTCGCGGTTTTGCGCCGATTGCCGCCCTTCAGGTCGAGTACAGCCTCGCCGAACGCACGGCCGAACGTGAGCAACTGCCGATGGCCGAAGCGTTGGGGCTGGCCGCAACGTTATGGTCGCCGCTGGGTGGCGGGTTCCTGACCGGCAAATACCGCTCCAGCGACGAGAACAATCGCGCCGCCAAACTGGGCATGCTGGTACACATCGAGAAAAGTGCCCGCGAAACCGCCCTGCTCGACACCTTGCTCGCCGTCGCGGCAGAGCTCGGCGCCAGCCCGACGCATGTGGCCATTGCCTGGCTGCGGGAAAAGGCCAGGCAATCGACGACGGCGCTGATCCCGATCCTGGGTTCGCGCACGCGTGAGCAGCTGGATGCGACATTGGGCGCGTTGAATGTGCAGTTGAGTGCCGACCAGTTGTCGCGACTGGATGGCGTCAGCGCAGTGGCGAAGGGTGTGCCACATGAGTCCATCGCCGGGTCGACGGTGCGGTTTACCGGGGGTGAAACCTTGAACCTGCCGATCATTCCGGTCGCCTGAAAAAGCTTCGCGGGCAGCCTCGCTCCTACAGAGTCTGGCGTACACCTTCTACCGGCGGCGGCGATCTTTTGATCGGCTCTTATCGCCGCCGGAACAACGGACGCGGCTCGATCACGGAACGCCCATACAGCACGCTCATGCCCGCCAACCCCTTGAGCGCATCTTCAGCGGACTTGTCTTCGCGCACCGCAAAGCTGTCGAAACCGCATTGGCGCATGTGGCTGAGCTGATCGCGCAGCACATCGCCGACCGCGCGCAATTCGCCGCTCCAGCCCAATCGGGTGCGCAACAGGTACGCCTGGCTATAGGCGCGTCCATCCCGGAAACTCGGGAAATCCAGGGCGATCAGCGGCAGTTGAGCAAACCACGGCTGGAGGCGCTCCACTTCATCGTCCGGGCCCAGCCAAACCCCATGCGGTTGCGGGTCTTCCAGCCAACACGACAGCGGCACAATCACCGGGCCTGTTGGCCATCCAGCATCGAGGTCCCTGATCAATGTCCACGGATCGTCAGTGACAATCCGCGCCTCACCCGCTTCCAGCCGCAGCAAATTGTTCATGCCGACCCCTCCAGCACCTTCGGATAAACCGCTTCCTTGAACGGCTCCAGACCGATGCGCTGCAAGGTGTCGACGAACAGTTCTTCGCTCTCGCGGTAGCGCGCGAATGTGGCGATGATTCGCTCGATGACGTCGGGCACTTCGGCGGCGCTGAAGGACGGACCAATGACTTTGCCCAGCGCACTGTTCTTGCCCTGCGCGCCGCCCAGCGTGATCTGGTACCACTCGCTGCCGTTCTTGTCGACGCCGAGAATGCCGATGTTGCCGATGTGGTGATGGCCGCAGGCGTTCATGCAACCGGAAATGTTGAGGCTGATGTCACCCAGGTCATGCAGGTAGTCCAGGTCTTCAAAACGCGCCTGAATGCCTTGCGCGATCGGGATCGACTTGGCGTTGGCCAGGGCGCAGAAGTCGCCGCCGGGACAGGCGATGATGTCGGTCAGCAACCCGACATTGGCGCTGCCCAGCCCGTGTTCGCAGGCCAGACGCCAGAGGGTGGCCAGGTCTGCTTTTTGCACGTCCGGCAGGACGATGTTCTGCTCATGGGCAATGCGGATTTCGCCAAAACCGAACCGCTCGGACCACCCGGCGACGGCGTCCATTTGCTCCCCGGTAACGTCACCCGGCGGTGAAGCGATGCCCGGTTTGGTCGACAGCACCACACTGGCGTAGCCCGGCACCTTGTGCGGTTGGACATTACGCGACACCCAGCGGGCGAATGCCGGGTTCTCGGCCAGGCGCGTGCCGAATTCCAGGTCAGTGTTGGACAACGAACGGTAATCCGGTGGCACGAAGGCACTGGCGACACGCTCGTATTCAACGCCGGTCAACTGTGCCGGGCCGTCCTTGAGGTGCTGCCACTCTTCCTCCACTTCCCTGGCAAAGGCTTCGATGCCGAGCGCCTTGACCAGAATCTTGATCCGCGCCTTGTACTTGTTGTCGCGCCGGCCGTGGCGGTTATAGACCCGCAGTACTGCCTCGACGTAGGACAGCAAGTGCTGCCACGGCAAACCTTCGCGAATCTGCAAACCAAGAATGGGCGTGCGTCCCAGACCACCGCCAACGATGACCCGCAGGAGCATTTGTCCGTCGGCGCCGGGGTAAAGATAGAGGCCGATGTCATGCATCATGATTGCCGCACGGTCCTGTTCGGCCGAGCAGATGGCGATCTTGAATTTGCGCGGCAGAAACAGAAACTCCGGGTTGATGGTCGACCACTGACGCAGGATTTCCGCCAGGGGCCGCGGGTCGATCAGTTCGTCCGCGGCCACCCCGGCGAAGGCTTCGGTGGTGATGTTGCGCACACAGTTGCCGGAGGTCTGGATCGCGTGCATTTCCACCTCGGCCAGGCGTTCGAGGATCTCCGGCACCTGGGCCAGTTCGATCCAGTTGAACTGCATGTTCTGCCGGGTGGTGAAGTGGCCGTAGCCGCGGTCGTAATCCCGGGCGATGCTCGCCAGCGTACGCATCTGCCCGGCGCTGAGCGTGCCGTAGGGAATCGCCACCCGCAGCATGTACGCGTGTTTTTGCATGTACAGGCCGTTCTGCAAGCGCAACGGCAGGAATTCTTCTTCGCTCAACTCGCCCGCCATAAAGCGTTCGACCTGATCGCGAAACTGCGCAACCCGCTCGAAAACCAGCGCCCGGTCATAGTCGTCGTACTGATACATGTGGCTACCTCATCAGGAATGATCGGGCTCTGCGGCTGGCGCCGGTCAAGATGCAAACCCTGTGGGAGCGAGCCTGCTCGCGATAGCGCACTGACAGGCAGCACATGTATTGAATGTGCAACCGTCATCGCCGGCAAGCCGGTCTCGCTCCCACAGGGTCAGCGTTTGCCGGATCCGGCTCTGTGGCTCGTTTGAGGTGTCGACTATGAACCTGTGGCGCAGCGCGTTACAGATCCACCTGAACACTAAAAAACCGTATCAGGTTGCGTCAGATGACCGCAGGCAAGCCCTGGATCTGATCCGTATAAACTCGGTTTTTCTGAGTCTGTTTTGTTTAAGGCAGGGTTTCTACAGTGGGGTTGCATGCCAGTCCGGGTGGTCTGGCAAGACTTTGCAACCGTGGAAGCATTGACCATGAGCACAGCAACAATCGGACAGGCCTATAACTACAAGGTCGTCCGCCAATTCGTCGTGGCAACCATTGTCTGGGGCGTCGTGGGGATGGCGATGGGGGTGTGGATCGCCTCGCAACTGGTGTGGCCCGAGATGAACCTCGACCTGCCGTGGACCACCTTCGGCCGGTTACGACCGCTGCACACCAGCCTGGTGATTTTCGGCTTTGCCGGCAGCGCGCAGTTCGCCGCCAGTTACTACGCGGTGCAGCGTACCTGCCAGGTGCGGCTGTACTCGGACACCCTCGCCGCGTTCACGTTCTGGGGGTGGCAATCGGTGATTGTGGTGATGCTGATCACGTTGCCGCTGGGCTATACCACCACCAAGGAATACGCCGAGATCGAGTTCTCCGGCGCGGTGTGGATGACCGTGGTCTGGGTGGCGTACGCCATCGTGTTTTTCACCACCGTGGTGCAACGCAAGACCAAACACATCTACGTCGGCAACTGGTTCTTTGGCGCGTTCATCGTGGTCATCGCGATGCTGCACGTGGTCAATCACCTGTCGATTCCGGTGGGCTGGTTCAAGTCTTATCCGGTCTATTCCGGGGCCACCGACGCCATGGTGCAGTGGTGGTACGGGCACAACGCGGTGGGTTTCTTCCTGACCACCGGGTTTCTGGGAATGATGTATTACTTCGTGCCGAAACAGGTCGGGCGGCCGGTGTATTCCTATCGCTTGTCCATCGTGCATTTCTGGGCGCTGATTACCCTGTACATCTGGGCCGGCCCGCACCATTTGCACTACACGGCACTGCCGGACTGGGCGCAGTCGCTCGGCATGGCGATGTCGCTGATCCTGCTGGCGCCGAGCTGGGGCGGGATGATCAACGGCATGATGACGCTATCGGGCGCCTGGCATAAGTTGCGCACCGACCCGATCCTGCGTTTTCTGGTGCTGTCGCTGGCCTTCTATGGCATGTCGACCTTTGAAGGTCCGATGATGGCGATCAAGACCGTCAACGCCCTCTCCCACTACACCGACTGGACCATCGGCCACGTGCACGCCGGCGCCCTCGGCTGGGTGGCGATGATCACCTTCGGTGCGGTCTATCACATGATTCCAAAAGTCTTTGGCCGCGAGCAGATGTACAGCACGCCGTTGATCAACCTGCATTTCTGGCTGGCGACCATTGGCACCGTGCTGTACATCGCTTCGATGTGGGTCAACGGCATTACCCAGGGTCTGATGTGGCGCGCGATCAACGACGACGGCACGCTGACCTACTCCTTCGTCGAAGCCTTGCAGGCCAGCCATCCGGGGTTTGTGGTGCGCTTTGCCGGCGGCGTGTTCTTCCTCAGCGGCATGCTGCTGATGGCGTACAACGCCTGGCGTACCGTGCGGGTTTCCGACGTGGCGATGGCTGAACGTGAAGCGCAGATTGCCTGAGGCGAGGAGCTGGAAATGATCGAGATGGTGCTCAATGGTTTAGGCGTGGCGGGGCTTTGGCTGGCGGTCGAATATTGCCTGAAGCACCAGACGGCGCAGAGCCTGGAAGAGGCGAGCCTGATACCGTTTGCCGATGACCCGGAGGTGGCGCGGCGGGTGGAATTGGCGACGGGCAAAGTCGTGAAAGCGGTTGCGCCGGAAGTCGAGAAACCAGGCTGGGTGAATCTGGAGATTTGATGCATTCCTGTGTGGGAGCGAGCCTTTGTGGCGAGGGAGCTTGCTCCCGCCGGGTCGCGAAGCGGCCCCAAAAGCTTTGCGACTGCTTCGCAGCCGAGCGGGAGCAAGCTCCCTCGCCACAAAGGCTCCCTCACCACACAGGCTCGCTCCCACAGGGAATCGGGTGTCTTCAGCCGCGATCGCGAGGGATCAGGCTCTGTAACTGCTGCGCCAGAAAATTTGCGTCGAAGGCAAAGGTGTCCGGGTCTTTCAAACCATTGGTCTTGCGCCATTGCCAGTTGCTCGACGGCGGCAGGCATACCAGCGAAATGCTGCCATACCGCGCGGCGGTCAGGCCCATCACGGCCAGGGAAATCTGCCCACCCGCGCCCATCACATCCGGTACGAACTCCACCGGTTTGCCGGCGATCACGATACCGAGCTTCTCAGTCTTGAACGTCGACGTCTCGACCGGAACGCTGGGCCCCGAGGCCACGTAGGCCTCACGGCTCACTTCCAGCAGGTTCGGCGCCTTGACCGGTTCCAGCCATTGCTGGATCTGATCGAACAGCTCGCCAATGCGTGTCGCCCATACGGCCGACTGCGACTCGAACAGTTGTTTTTTGTGCGCTTCGCTGTCTGCGTAGTGGCGAAGCATTTCGCCCAGTTGCTGTACGTCGTCCATCGCGGTGTTCCTTTGGTTGAAGCAGTGCTGCGGACTTTGAGCATGGCAGATGCGCGCGCCGGCCGTACAAGTCAATTGCACAGGCGGTCACATCACGGGACACTCGCGGCTCAGGGGCAGCCATCAACAGGAGCACGCCATGCGCACCATCGGCCTTATCGGCGGGATGAGCTGGGAGTCCAGCGCCGAGTACTACCGCCTCATCAACCAACAGGTACGCGACCGGCTCGGGCCGTTGCGTTCAGCGAAATTGCTCATGTACAGCGTCGACTTCGGGCCTGTCGAACAGGCTCAGCATGCCGGGCGCTGGGACGATGCGGCATTGATCCTGGTGGACGCGGCGCGGCGGCTTGAAGCGGGTGGTGCCGATTGCGTGGTGCTGTGCACCAACACCATGCACAAGGTCGCCGGGCAGATTCAGGCGGCGATCAGTATTCCGTTCCTGCACATCGCCGACCCGGCGGGTCAGGCGGCTGTCGAGGCGGGTGCGCTGAAGGTCGGATTGCTGGGTACAGCGTTCACCATGGAACAGGACTTCCTCAAGGAACGCCTGATGTCGATGGGGCTGACCGTTCTGGTGCCGGAGGCCGAGGAGCGTCAGGCCGTGCACCGGATCATTTACGACGAACTGTGCGTCGGGGTGATCAGCGAGGATTCACGCCGGATTTATCAGCAGGTCATTGAATCCCTGAGCCAACGCGGCGCTCAGGCCATCATCCTTGGCTGCACGGAAATCAGCCTGCTGCTCAAACCCGAGCACAGCGCCCTGCCCCTGCTCGACACCACCGAACTGCATGCGCAGGCGGCGGTGGCGTTCGCACTGGCGCAGTGATCAACCGGCCTTGGGCGTGCGCCGCAGACGCGCCATGCTCAAGGTATCCACCAGCCTTCCGTCACGCACGGCGTAGTCACGAAACAGGCCTTCGGTTTCAAAGCCGAACTTGCGGTACAAGCCGATGGCCGCTTCGTTGTCGGCGTACACCGAAAGCTCGACCCGTTGCAGGTTCATCCAGTTGTCGGCGATGTCCAGCACGGTCGCCAGCAGCTTCGAGCCAACCCCCTTGCCCTGCCACGCGGGCAAGACGCCCATGCCGAAGCTGCCGGCGTGACTGCGACGGATCCGCGTGAACTGCTCCAGGCCGATGCTGCCGATGACCTGCTTCTGATGCAGCGCCACCAGTTTTATGTCGCGTTCGTTATCCGTCGCCAGGCGTTTGCGCCAGACTTCTATGGATTGAAACGGCATTTGCAGGACCTGCCGGGTAACGGCCGGCTCGTTGTAGAGCGCGGTGATGCCTTCGAGATGGGATTCGTTGAAGCGTGCGAGGGTGATGGCAGTGTCAGTGGCGGGCATGGGTGATTCATCCTTGAGACAAACATGGCCGCTCACTCTACAACGCAATCTTCCAACATGGCGAATACCAATGTGGGAGCGAGACCGGCTTGCCGGCGATGGCGGTGTGTCAGTCGCATTAAAGTTGGCTGACACACCGCCATCGCTGGCAAGCCGGTCTCGCTCCCACATTTTTGGGCGGTGCTCAGCTCTCGAACCACTCCCGGCGCTCATTGAACGTGTTCTGGATAAGCTCGACGATCATCTGCACCTGCGCTTCGCCCTCGGACTGCGCATTAACCGCCATCCACACCTCACGCTGCATCGGCTGGCCAAACAGCCCCGGCAACGCGATGAGACCGCGGTCAAAGCGGCTGATGTAGCCTGGCAGCAAACCGATGCAGGCGCTGCAACGAATCATCTCCAGCAGCAGTTCATAGGAATGCAGCTGCACGACACCGGCCAGGCGCTGGTCTACCAGCGCATTCCACGGCACGAAATTCTCGACCTGACGGTGAGACTGCCATTGCACCAACAGGAAATCGGCGAGGTCCTCGAGGCTGTCCGGGCGCGACGCCGTCCGTGAATAGCGCTTGGCGATGTGCGGCTGGTAGTCAAGCCGCGCCAGGCGCCGGGGCTCGCTGACCGCAAAACTCGGGCCCGGCAGCGGCGATTCGGTACCGGCCAGCCACACCACCACATCGGCGCTGACGGCTTGCAGCGCCAGTTCGCTGTCGAGAGTGATGATGTCCAGGCGTACGCTGGCGTTGCGGCGCAACAAGGCCACCAGGTCGCGACCGAGAATGTCGTGCAGGATCGATTCGGCAACAGCCAGGCGCACCAACGGTTGCTCGATCACCGGCAAATCGCGCTCATGAGCCAACGCAATCAACTGCGCCTGAAGCTGCAAGCCTTCACGGCTAAGGGCCATGCCACTGTCGCAATGACTAAACAGCGAACACTGCAATTGCGCTTCGAGCTGCGCCAGTTGTTTGCGCAGCAAGGTTGCCTTGATGTTGAGGCTGCGCGCCGCCTGCATGAAACAACCACAGCGGGCACTGACCGTGAACCCCAGAGCCAGTTGCGGATCAATCGCCGTGGCCTGCGCACGCCAGGACGGTGAGGTTGCTACCGGCAAACGGTACTCGTCGGGGCTTTGGCGCCCTGTGGTTTCCATGAATGACATCGATGACTCCCTGTCGATATGTCCTTTGAAAACCTCATCCTGCGCAACGTTCATGAACCTGCTGTGACAGCCGGGTTGTGATTCGCTTTCGTAGGAGCCAGGCTTGCCGGCGAGGGCGCGCTGAAGGACGCCTTCGCCGGCAAGTCGGATCGCCGCACCGCTGGCTCCTACAGTGAAATTTATCCATTGAATGATCGGCACTAGCCTCAAGCACTGGGCGTTTGTCGAAAACTCACGGCCAGGCGATTCCAGCTGTTGATGGTGGTGACGGCGATGGTCAGGTCGACCATCTCGCTTTCACTGAACTGCTCCCGGGCCTGGGCATAGACGTCATCGGGCACATGGCTTTGCGAGAGCAAGGTGACCGCCTCGGTCCAGGCCAGCGCCGCGCGTTCCCGTGGGTTGAAGAAGCCACTGTCGCGCCAGACCACGATTGAATACAGGCGACGGTCGGTCTCGCCGAGGCGCCGCGCATCCACCGAATGCATGTCGGTGCAAAAGGCGCAGCCATTGAGCTGCGAGGCGCGGATCTTGATCAGGTGCAGCAGCGCCGGCTCGATACTCAGGTTACTGGTCAGCGCCTCCATGGCAATCATCGCTTTCATCGCTTTGGGCGACGCGCTGTAGTAATCCAGACGGGAAGTCATGGCGTGCCTCGTGGATTGATAGATGCTTTTAACGTTAGGCGCTGATGCGCAAGCGTTACAGATCCAATTCAGCGAAATTCCGGTGGACCACCGCACAACAGGCCAATCCGCGGTTTTTCATCCGCGCAACTTCTGCGCAGCGGTGCTTGCGGGTAATCTGGCGCCACGCACACGCGCCCCAACCGCCACAAGGAGCCCCGTCGGTATGGAACTTCATGTTGTCATCAACGGCCGCAAGGACCTGGCGGGCCAGTTGTACAACCAACTGCGCAGCGCCATCGAATCCGGCCGTCTGGCAGCCGGGACGCAACTGCCGCCCAGTCGATTGCTGGCCGAACAGCTGGGCATCTCGCGCAAGACCATTTCCGACACCTACGCGCAACTGACCTATGAAAACTTCCTCACCGGCGTGATCGGCAAAGGCACCTACGTCAATGCCCGGACCGCAAAAGCGCTGCCCAAGCAAAGCCATTCGCAGTTGGCGAGCGCCGAGGTCATCGAGTCGTGGCGCAACCTGCCGGTGTTTTTGCGTCATCCGACGCTGGAAGGTTCGCTGCGCTATGACTTCATCGGTGGCGCCACCAGCAAGGCTCAGTTCCCGCAGGACGATTGGCGGCGCTGCACCTCTCACGCCTTGCGTCAGATGACCGGTTCGAAGGGTTTCTACAGCCTGCCCGAAGGTCTTCCGGCACTGCGCAACGCGATCGCCCGGCATATCGCATTTTCCCGTGGCGTGAACTGTCAGGACGAAGACGTGGTGGTGTGCAACGGCGCGCAACAGGCGCTGGACCTGATCTCCCGCGTGATGACCCGCCCCGGCAGCATCGTCGCCATGGAAGACCCCGGCTACCCGCCCGCGCGCCTGCTGTTCGGCAGCCACGGCGCCACGGTGATCGGCGTGCCGGTCGACGCCGAAGGCATTCAGGTCGACAAAATCCCCCTCGGTACGCAGCTGATTTATGTCACGCCGTCGCATCAGTTTCCGCTGGGCATGCCGATGAGCCAGGCGCGGCGAGTGGCATTGCTGGAACGCGCGTATGAGCTGGGCGCGATCATCATCGAGGACGATTACGACAGCGAATTCCGCTATGAAGGCCGGCCCACCGACTCCCTGCAAAGCATGGATGAGCGCGGGATCGTGGCCTACGTCGGGACCTTTTCGAAAACCCTGCTGCCAGAGTTGCGCCTCGGTTACGCGATTTTGCCGCCAGCGATTCTCGAAGCGGTGATCCAGGCCAAGCAACTCACCGATCGGCATACCTCCACCCTGCCCCAGTGGGCGCTGGCCAAGTTCATCGCCGAAGGCTGCCTGCTCAAACACGTTCGCCGTTGCCATATGATCTACGCCGGGCGTCGTGAGCGAATCCTGACGCGTGTTGCGGGTGACCTGTCCCCTTGGTTCGAAGCCATCCAAAGCACCGCCGGGTTTCACATGGTGCTTATGTGCAAAGTGCCTATCGATATGCCGCTGGTGATCGAACTGGCGAAAAAGGTCGAAGTGGGACTGTATTCCATCGAAGACTTCTACTATCAACAAGCGCCACAGGCCGGGCTTCTCATGGGCTTTGGCGCCATTGAAACCCTCGACATCGACACCGCCCTGGACCGTCTGCGGGACATTTTGCAGCAGGTCGCCTGACAGATTGGTCTGGGTTTTTATCCGGCGATTGGCTATTGGCGGTCCCAAGGTGCGGGCCTATCCTGCATAAGCGTTATCCCTCAATGAGCAGGATTCGTCCGGCCTGATTCAGGAGTGTGAGCAATGTCCAACGAAGTGATCAATACCGTAAAGGTGCAGGCCGCCGCCGGCCGCTCGGACGAACTGGGCAGGCAACTGCAAAAGATTGTCGAAACCCTGCGTGAACAACCGGGCTGCGAATCCTATATGGTCGACCGCTGCCCCGAGGACAGCAACCGCTGGAACGTCAGCGCCCGCTGGCAATCGGAAGCAGCCATGCAGATGCATTTCAACTGCCCTGAAGTTCAAGGCTTCATCGGCCTTATCGACAGTCGACTGGCCAACGCCGTCGACTTCAACACCTTTCCTATCGTCTAGAAAGTTTGGTCCCGGCTTACGGTCACTCCTGCAGGGCAATGGGTACCCCTGCAGGAGCGGCCGCAAGCCGGGATCTTCACGTATCAAAGCCCCCGATTGGTCCCCTGGCCTTCTCGTAAATTGGCTGTTTGATTGCCGTCACTGGCGGACTAACGTTGTTCCTGACAACTAACCACCGCAGGTGATGAATCATGAGAGCTTTGCGTTTACTTGCTGCCCCGCTTGCCGTCTTCGCCCTGACCGTATCTGCCTCGGCATTTGCCCACGACCCCTCGGAAAAAGTCACGATCCTGCAGGACGAAGTACTCAAGAACGTCCCGGGTAAAAAGGCGCTGATGATCGAAGTCGATTACAAGCCCGGCCAGTCCTCCATCGCCCACAAACACGAAGGCACGGCCATGGCGTACGTGCTTTCGGGATCGATCGTTTCTCAAGTGAAAGGCGAGCAACCGAAAACCTACAAGGCCGGCGAGTATTGGTATGAACCGGCCGGGTCGGAGCATCTGGTCTCGAAAAATGCCAGTGCGACCAAGCCGGCCAAACTCCTGGTATTCATGGTGTTGTCCCCCGACGAAAAAGTGTTGATCCCATTGGAAAACTGATGGCTGAGCGTACAGCCATAAATAAACAGGCCCGACTCTCAAGTTCGGGCTTTTTTATTTCCCTGCGCAATTAAACGCAACGATTTAAACCAAACAAAAACTATTGGCCACCTGATAAGTGCGGTTATTGGCTATTTCATTCAGTGCCGACAGGTTTAGTCTGAAAACACCGCCGGCTCGCTCGGCAACTAACACTCGTTGTTTCACTGGAGAAACACCATGAAACTTGCACTTGTCAGTACCCTGACGATAGCCGCTGTTTTAACCGGATGTTCAATTCCCACCGCTCCGACGGCTACTTCTTCACTGGACGGCATTTTCAGCGAGCCGGTCGGCCGCAGCAGCGCTACCCATGTCGCCAGCGGCCGTCATGTATCGCTGGGCATCGTTTACAGTCGCAACACCCAGACCAACCGCGCCTACCTTCAGGATTACCAGGCCAATGCCGGCACCGGTTTCGGCCAGAGCCTGCTGGTGCAACCGATTCATGATGCCTACGTTGCCACCTCCAGGCCCGACATGGCGGTGGATTGGGTCAAGGCATCCTTGCAACGTCAGTTCGGTTCGGTAACGGTGTACCCGGACATGCAAAGCCTCAGGACCGCGAAACCGGACATGGTGGCGATTGTCGACACCCGCAGCCAATTGATCACCTCGCGCAGTTCGGACGTCGAGGCGGATGTGAGTGCGGTTTTTTATGACGCCAACTTCAATTACATCGGTACTGCACAAGGGCATGACGCCAAAGCACTGAGTCCGCTGTGGGCGGATTACAAACGCAGCGAAGAGATCGTGGCGGATATTAACGAACAACAGAATGTGCAAGTTCGGGCATTGCAGAAGTTTGACCAATCACTCAGTAATTTATTGACTGGGCCGACAGATAAAGTGTCGATGGTTGATAACACATCCATTCGGAAGTTGTATTGATATCAACGGCCTCTTCGCGGGCAAGCCTCGCTCCTACAGGTTTTATGTCGTTTTGGGGTATGTGTACGACACAAACCTGTAGGAGCGAGGCTTGCCCGCGAAGAGGCCCTACCAGACACCACAGAAACTCCAGGCAAAAAAAAGCCCTGCATCTCTCAATGCGGGGCTTTTTCATTCAGCGACTGATCAGGCCGCTGGTTCCAGCTCGACACTGGTGGTGGCAGGCGCAGGCACTACCGCCTGCCCGCTCAACGCCAGATCCAGCAGTTCACGGTTGGCCACCGCGTACATGGCGTAGTCCGTGCCGCTCGCGGCACGGATTTCCACCAGCATGGCGCGCCAGCGTTCGATCATGCCTTTGTGCTCTTCCATCCACAGTGCCAGGCGTGTTTCCACGTCCTGAGAACCGTCGCCCTGTTGCAGGACGGAGATGGTGATCGCACGTTGCTGCCAGTCGACGTCATCGCGGAACGCTTCACGGGCCAGGGCTTGCCAGTTGTTTTCAACCGGCAGAGCGCTGATCTGTTGCAGGTACCAGGTGATGTCCAGCGCGCTGCCGACGGCGAAGTAAGCCTTCGCGACGTCCGCAGGGTTCTGGCCGGTCACGTCGGAAGCCTCGATGATCGGCAGCAGGGTGTACAGGTGCGTGGTGCCAGCCACCATGCGCGCCAGCAACTCTGGCACGCCGGCTTCGACGTACGCCTGATAACGCGCCTGCCAGGTTTCGCGGATCTCGCCACTGAGCAGATCGTCGAGCTTGAGACCCAACTCCTTCAGATGCGGACCGAAGTGCGCGACGTCACGGGCAGCGTTCTGCTCGTTGCGACGGGCACGCAGGAACCAGCGCGTAGCGCGACGGCCCAGACGCATCAGCTCGTCCATCAGCTCCAGTTGTACGTCGGCCGAAACCTGGTAGTCCAGGGCTTCGATCTGACGGAACCAGTGCGGGAGATGGAAGATGTCACGCACGATCACGTAAGCACCGGCCACGTTCGCCGGGCTCATGCCGGTGGACTCTTTGAGTCGTTGAACGAAAGTGATGCCCATGTGGTTGACCAGATCGTTGGCGATCTGGGTGCTGACGATCTCGCGCTTCAGACGGTGACGGCGCATGGCTTCGGAGAACTTGCTCACCAGGCTCGGCGGGAAAGCGGTTTCCATGTCGCGCGTCAGGTAGTCGTCGTCCGGCACCTGGGAGTTGAGCAGCGCTTCCTTGAGGTCGATCTTGCTGTAGGAGATCAGCACCGACAGCTCCGCACGGGTCAGGCCATGGCCTTCCGCGAGACGCTCGTTGATGGCTTCTTCCGACGGCAGGAACTCGATGGCGCGATCCAGCTTGCCGCGGCCTTCCAGATCGTTCATCAGACGCTTGTATTCGGCAATCCGCACGAAAGCACGGCGTGCCGCCAGGGACAGGGCCTGAGTCTGCTTGTAGTTGTTGCCCAGCACCAGGTTGCCGACTTCGTCGGTCATGCTCGCCAGCAACTGGTTACGTTGCTTGTCGGTCATGTCACCGGCCTGAACCACTTCGTTCAGCAGGATCTTGATGTTCACTTCGTGGTCGGAGCAGTCCACGCCACCGGCGTTGTCGATGAAGTCGGTGTTGGAACCGCCGCCGTTGAGGCCGAATTCGACACGACCCAGTTGGGTCATACCGAGGTTACCGCCCTCGCCCACGACTTTGCAGCGCAGTTCGTTGCCGTTTACACGCAGTGCATCGTTGGCCTTGTCGCCAACATCGGCGTGGCTTTCGCTGCTCGCCTTGACGTAGGTGCCGATACCGCCGTTCCACAACAGGTCTACCGGCGCCTTGAGCAAGGCATTCAGCAGTTCGGTCGGGGTCAGCTTGTCCGCTTGAATGTCGAAGCGCTCTTTCATCTGCGGGGAAATCGCGATGCTTTTCGCGCTACGGGAGAAGATCCCGCCGCCTTCGGACATGATGCTGGTGTCGTAATCCGACCACGCCGAACGCGGCAGATCGAACAGGCGCTGACGCTCGGCGAAGCTGTTTGCAGGCTCAGGGTTTGGATCGATGAAGATGTGCAAGTGGTTGAACGCAGCGACCAGTTGCAGTTTGTCGGACATCAACAAGCCGTTACCGAACACGTCACCGGCCATGTCGCCGACGCCCACTACAGTGATGCTGTCTTCCTGAACATTGATGCCGCGCTCGCGGAAGTGACGCTGTACGCCAACCCACGCGCCTTTGGCGGTAATGCCCATTTTCTTGTGGTCGTAACCGGCAGAACCGCCGGACGCGAACGCGTCACCCAGCCAGAAGCCGTAGTCGATGGCGATGCCGTTGGCGATGTCGGAGAAGGTTGCAGTGCCCTTGTCCGCCGCCACCACCAGGTACGGGTCATCGTCGTCATGACGCACGACGTTCACCGGCGGCACCAGCGCACCGTCCTTCAGGTTGTCGGTAATGTCCAACAGGCCCGAAATGAAGATGCGGTAGCAGGCAATGCCCTCGGCCGCGATCTCGTCACGGCTGCCGCCCAGTGGCAGGCGACGCGGCAGGAAGCCGCCCTTCGCGCCCACCGGCACGATGACCGAGTTCTTCACTTGCTGGGCTTTTACCAGGCCCAGGACTTCGGTACGGAAGTCTTCTTCACGGTCAGACCAGCGCAGACCACCGCGAGCGACGTTGCCGAAGCGCAGGTGCACGCCTTCGACGCGAGGCGAGTAAACGAAGATTTCGAACTTCGGTACCGGCTTCGGCAGCTCTGGAATCTGGTGCGGGTTGAACTTGAAGCTGAAGTAGGACTTGTTCTGACCGTTGGCATCGGTCTGGTAGAAGTTGGTCCGCAGGGTCGCCTTGATCAGGTCCAGGTAGCGGCGCAGGATACGGTCTTCGTTCAACACCTGGACGTCGTCCAGTGCGGTGACGATCGCGTGTTCCAGGCGTTGCTGCTTGTCTTCCAGATCGTCGCCGGTCAGCTTGCGCGCCAGGTAGAAACGGGTCTTGAACAACCGGGTCAACTCGCGAGCGATGTCGGTGTGGTTGTTCAGGGTGCTGGCGATGTAGCCCAGGTCAAAGCCCAGACGGATCTGTTTCATGTAACGGGCGTAGGCACGCAGCAACGCCACGTCGCGCCACGGCAGGCCGGCGGTCAGCACCAGACGGTTGAACGCATCGTTCTCGGCATCGCCACGCACGATGTGGACGAAGGCGTCCTGCAAGGTGTCGTTGAGTTGCTGGATGTCGAGTTCCAGGCCTTCGGCCGCGGTGAACGCGAAATCGTGAATCCAGAACTCGCGGCCATTGTTGTGACGCAGGCGATACGGGAATTCACCCAGCACGCGCAGGCCGAGGTTTTCCAGGATCGGCAACACGTCGGACAGTGCCAGCGGGGTATCGGCGTGATACAGCTTGCAGTGCAGCTCGCGCTTACCGGAAACCTGACCCAGTGGCTGATAGAAGCTCATCACCAGTGGATTGGCTTCTTTCAGGCTGAGCAGGTGCTGCATGTCGACCACAGCCGAATGCGCGGCGAAACGCTCGCGGTAACCGGCCGGGAAGCCTTTCGGGAAGTCGGCCAGCACATTGGTGCCGTGGGCTTCGCCGAAAGTTTCGACGGTCAGGGCCGAGTAATCGTCCTGCCAGCTGCGGCAAGCCTGGATCACTTCGTTTTCCAGCTGCTGCGGGTCGATGTCCAGACGGTTTTTCGGATCGACGCGCAGAATCAGTTGCACGCGAGCCAGCACGGATTCGGAGAAGAAGGTCCAGAACTCGCAGTCCGAGGCTTTCAGGCGATCCATCAGCACTTGCTGGATCTTCTGGCGCACTTCGGTGGAATAGATGTCGCGCGGCACGTAAGCCAGGCAATAGCAGAAACGACCGTACGGGTCTTTGCGCAGGAACACGCGGATCTTGTTGCGTTCCTGGATCTGCACGATCGACATCACGGTGGCGAACAGTTCGTCGACCGGAGTCTGGAACAGGTCGTCGCGCGGCAGTACTTCAACCACCTGCGCCAATTCCTTGCCCAAGTGAGCCTTGGCCTGGAAGCCGGAGCGGCGTTCGATTTCCTCGACCTTGCGGCGGATGTACGGGATGACCCGCACGCTCTCGCCATACACCGACGAGGTGTACAGGCCCATGAAACGGCATTCCTTGATGACTTTGCCGTCAGCGTCGATCTCGCGGATCGACACGTAATCCGGGTAAGCCGGACGGTGTACGCGGCTTGGGTGTGCAGCCTTGGCGAACGACAGCAGGGTCGGTTCGCGCAGGTAGTTCACGGCGTAGTCTTCGATGCGCAGGTCATCGTAGGTCAGGCCGGTGCGCAGCAGTTTGGTCAGGCCGAGGAAGGAATCCTGGTCGTAGACGATGTGGCCGCCATCGGCTTCATCGCGCACCACGAATTCTTCATAGCCCAGGAAGGTGAAGTGGTTGCCCACCAGCCATTCCAGGAAGCTTTTGATTTCAGCTTTTTCTTCGCCGTCGACAGCGAACTGGCTGTTGTCCAGGCCGGTCAGGATTTCCTGGACCTTGGCTTTCATCGGTTCGAAATCGGCGACCGCGACGCGGACTTCACCGAGAACCTGCTCCAGCTCTTTGCTCAGGACATTCAGTTCGGCCGTGTTGGCGCAACGGTCGATTTCCAGGTACATCAGGGATTCTTGCAGGATCCCTTCGCCCTGGGTGCCTTTCGGCAGGATTTCCAGCAGCTCGCCCTTGCTGCCGCGACGCACGCTCAGCACGGTGGTTTGCAAGGTATGAATGCTGTAGCCGCGACGGTTCAGCTCGGTACGCACCGAGTCCACCAGGAATGGCAGGTCGTGGTGCAGCACTTCGACGGCGGTGTGGGTCGACTGCCAGCCGTGGCGTTCGTAATCAGGGTTGTAGACGCGAACCTGCGGTTGCGCGTGATCGAAGCGCTCAAGCAGGCGCCACGCAGAAAGGGTACAGCCAGCGAGGTCGGACAGCCGACGCTGGGTCAGCTCGTCCAGGGAAATGATGCCGAAGAATTGTTCAGCGAACAGCGCCACTTGTGGCAGTGCCTGTTCACTGATGTGCTGCGCCAGTGCCGCTTGCAGTTGGTGCTGGAAGTCGGCTTTGCTGGCTGCGGTGAAGAACGCCATCTGTGGTACTCCGCTTGGGCTTGTTATTGATGGAAGCGTCGCGTGCAAAACCCCTTTCGGGGCGATCCGTCACCCGGTTCCTGATTCTCGGGCAGAGGAAACAGGGTGACAGGTGGGTGAAGCTGGACGAGACACTCAGGTCACATTCACCTTCCATGAATGGGCATCTGCAAAAACGACTGGCGAACCGATAGCGCAATGTCTTTACAGGTGCTCATCCGTTGCGCAGCTTAACGAGTGCGGCAAGGCCCGTGCTTGCAGCGCTGCGACATATTCGGTCATCGGCACGCAGCTCAAGGCCTGTGCATCGAACAACACTAGCAGCCGTGTAGGAAATTGGGCGTTTTATGCCCGGATTTACGGCACCTTTGTGCCAGAAATGACCAGCAGCGCCCCGAATGTTCACGACACATTCTCTGACAGTCAGCCGAGCAGAAATTCCCGAGGGCTGGCAGAATCGCCTTTTGTTGTGTTCACAACGCTCGCCGAGCCAGGATTTTCCCATGCAAATGACCACCTCCCTGTTGATCGTCAACCCGTGTGACGAGGAAGAAGACAACATGGCCATGCTCGCCTGCCACAGCGATCAGGGTGAAATGTTCCTGATGAGCCGTTATCCCGACGAGGACGAACTGGAGATCACCCTTGATGGCGAGCCTTCGACCCTGGACGGCGTGAAAGTGACGCTGAGCCCTACCCGTTTGCTGATCGAGATTGCGGCGGCGGATGCGGATGCGTTGAATGGGGATGATTCGCTGGAGATCATCCACAGCACGGATGCGAGTGATCTGGCGGAGGTTGAAGAAACGTTGCAGAACATTCTCAAGGGGACCGGGACTTATATTAGCGAGCTTTGAGGGTGTCTGAGCGGGCCCCTTCGCGAGCAAGCTTCGCTCCTGCGGTTTTGCGCCGAACGCAATATCGCGGCCACCCCAGCACTGTAGGAGCAAGGCTTGCCCGCGAAGGCGTCCGTAAGATCGCCACATCTTCCGAAACAACATCGATAACCCGCCCTTGCGCACATTTGCACAAAATGCCGTTAGTCGCCGCCCCCCGCGATGCATTAAAGTAACGCCCCCAGCCCTGGCGTTATTCGAACGTCTTCGGTCACCCTTTCCAGGAACAGTCATCGATGGAACATCGTGAAGCGCTGCTCGCGCTGCGAACCTTTCTTTCAACGCAGATTCTCGGCCAGGAAAAACTCATCGAGCGCTTGCTCATCGCCTTGCTCGCCGATGGCCACATGCTGGTCGAGGGCGCACCGGGCCTGGCCAAGACCAAAGCCATCAAAGAACTCGCCGAAGGCATCGAAGCCCAGTTCCATCGCATCCAGTTCACCCCCGATCTGCTGCCTGCCGACATCACCGGCACGGAAATCTATCGCCCGGAAACCGGCAGTTTCGTGTTCCAGCAAGGCCCGATCTTCCACAACCTTGTGTTGGCGGACGAAATCAACCGTGCCCCGGCCAAAGTGCAATCGGCCTTGCTCGAAGCCATGGGCGAGCGTCAGGTCAGTGTCGGGCGCAGCACCTACGAGCTGTCGCCGCTGTTCCTGGTGATGGCCACGCAAAACCCGATCGAGCAGGAAGGCACCTATCCGTTGCCCGAAGCCCAGCTCGATCGCTTCCTCATGCACGTGAAAATCGGTTTCCCGGACGCGACCGTTGAACGCCGCATCCTGCAGCAGGCCCGCGGTGAAGCCCTGAACGGCGAAACCAAACCGGAACGCCGGGTCAGCCAGCAGGCCATTTTCGCCGCCCGCAAGGAAATTCTCGGTCTGTACATGGCCGACGCCGTGGAGGAATACCTGGTGCAACTGGTCATGGCCACGCGCACCCCGGCCAAGTTCGACCCGGAGATGGCCGAGTGGATCGCCTACGGCGCCAGCCCGCGTGGCTCGATTGCCCTCGATCGCTGCGCCCGGGCCCACGCCTGGCTCGCCGGTCGCGACTTCGTCAGCCCCGAAGACATTCAGGCCGTGCTGTTCGACGTCCTGCGCCACCGCATCATTCTTTCCTTTGAAGCCGAAGCCGCGGGCATCGACCAGGACCGGGTCGTCCAGCGGATTCTCGACGTCGTAGCCGTCGCTTGACCCCGATGAACGCCATTCTGCCGCCCGAGCCGGGCATCCGCGTCAGCCTTGCCGAGCTGATCGAGATGCGCCATCGCGTGCGTGAAGTGCAGTTGTTCTCCACGCCGAGCCAGCGCAGCCCGCTGATCGGCCTGCACCACTCCAAGCTGCGTGGCCGTGGCGTGGATTTCGATCAGGTGCGGGTCTATCAGGCCGGCGACGACGTGCGCAGCATCGACTGGCGGGTTACCGCCCGAACACAGGAACCTCACACCAAACTGTTCCACGAAGAGCGCGAACGACCGATTTTCATCATGGTCGAGCAAAGCCGACGGCTGTTTTTCGGTTCAGGGCTGATGTTCAAATCGGTGCTCGCCGCCCAGGCCGCGAGCCTGATCGGCTGGGCCGCGCTCGGCCATAACGATCGAGTCGGCGGGCTGGTGTTCGGCGACAACGAACACTACGAAATCAAGCCCCGGCGCAGCAAACAAAGCCTGCTGCAATTTCTCAACCGACTGGTGCGTGTCAATCAGTCGTTGCACACCGAAGGCGAGCAGAACCGCGATGCCCTCAACCTGGCCCTGCGCCGTGCCCGGGAGGTGCTGCGCCCCGGCAGCCTGGTGATCGTGATCTGCGACGAGCGTGCGTTGACTGAGGGCTCCGAGCAGCAGCTGAGCCTGCTGTCTCGCCATTGCGACCTGCTGCTGCTGCCGCTGTCCGATCCACTGGACCACGCCCTGCCAGCTGCCGGCCTTTTACGCTTTGTCGAACGCGGTGCGCAACTGGAACTCGATACGCTGAATTTCGACCTGCGCCAGACCTACCGCGCCCAGGCTGAAGCGCGCATCGCCCATTGGGAATTGCTCGCGCAAAAACTGCGGGTGTTGTTGATGCCCCTGAGCACCCAGAGCGAGATGGTCGAACAACTGCGCGAGTACCTGAACCCGCAGAAACCGGGGAAACATCGATGAGCAGCCTCGATCAACTGCAGCCGCTGATTTCTCCGCCACCGCCAGGCTTCTGGCCACCCGCACCGGGCTGGTGGTTATTGCTGTTGTTGCTGCCGCTGATCGGCTTCGGCCTGTGGAAGGCGCGGCGTTTCCTGCCGAACAAGCGCCCCATCGTTCGCGCCGAACAACCGCTGGACCCGGTACGTCTCGCCGCACTGGCCGAACTGGCGCTGATGCCCAAGCCGTACGACGGCGCTCCGGCCGGCGCCTGGTTGCAGCAACTCAACGGCCTGCTCAAACGCCTGTGCCGCAACCATTACCCCTACAGCCAGAGCCACACCCTCAACGGGCGCAAATGGCTGGCGTTCCTCGACAACCGCTGCCCGGCCGCCGGCCTGACGCGCTGGATGGTGCTGGTCGAAGGCGCCTACAAACCCGAATGCAAACTCGACGACAAGGCCATTGCCGGCCTGACACAAGCCGTCGACACATGGATTCGCAAACATGTTTGAGTTCGCCTGGCCGTGGATCTTCGCCCTGCTACCGCTGCCCTGGTTGATGCGTGTGGTGCTGCCAGTGGCCGACAGCGGCGAACCGGCGCTCAAAGTCAGCTTCCTCAGCGACCTCGAAGGCCTCGCCCGGCGACGCGCTCGCGCCAATCTGCCGGCCTGGCGCCAGCAAGCGCCGTTCATGCTGCTGTGGCTGTTTTTACTGATCGCCGCGGCGCGGCCGCAGTGGCTCGGCGAACCGTTGCCGATTGCCGCCAGCGGCCGTGATCTGCTGGTGGCGGTGGACGTTTCCGGCTCCATGGATTTTCCCGACATGCAGTGGCAGGACGATGAGGTCAGCCGCCTGACGCTGGTTCAACGTTTGCTCGGTGATTTTCTGGAGAGTCGCGAAGGCGACCGTGTCGGACTGATCCTGTTCGGCAGTCGGGCGTACCTGCAGGCCCCCCTGACGTTTGACCGGCGCACCGTGCGAGTCTGGCTCGACGAAGCACGCATCGGTATCGCCGGCAAGAACACCGCCATCGGCGACGCCATCGGCCTCGCGCTTAAACGCCTGCGCATGCGTCCAGCGCAAAGCCGCGTGCTGATTCTGGTCACGGACGGCGCCAACAACGGCGGCGAAATCGATCCGCTGACGGCGGCGCGGCTGGCGGCCAGGGAAGGCGTGAAAATCTACCCGATCGGGATCGGCGCCGATCCCGAGGAAAGCGGCACCGCGGGATTCCTCGGTATCAACCCGAGCCTGGACCTCGACGAGCCTGCGCTGAAGGCCATCGCCGCCGCCACGGGTGGCCAGTATTTCCGCGCCCGCGACGGCAAGGAATTGCAAGCGATCAAGGAAACCCTCGATCAACTGGAGCCCGTGACCCAACAACCGACTCAGGCCCGCCCGGCGCAGACGTTGTATCACTGGCCGTTGGCGATGGCGCTGCTGTTGAGCATGCTGTTGGTCGTCCGCGAACGCTGGCCGGACAACCCGTTTCAGCGCCTGTTTACCAAGGATCTGTTCTTGCAGACGCCACTGCCTGACTGGCGTCAGCGGCTCAAGCGCCTGCGCCTGCGGAGACGCCGATGAGTGCGCTGTGGCCTTACTGGTTTCGCCCTTGGTGGCTGCTGCTGTTGCCGCTGCTCGGCTGGTTGCTGTGGCAGCTCTGGCATCGACAGAAGCGCGCCGGGCGCTGGCAGATGATTCTACCGCCGGCCTTCCATTCCGCGCTGCTCAGTGGCGGCAACGGTCGCGACAGTAAACTGCCGTGGGTCGCGCTCGGCGTCGCGTGGCTGCTGACGATACTGGCGTTGCTCGGACCGAGCTGGGAGCGTGTCGAACAAAACAGCCAGAAACCGGCTGACCCGCTGGTGGTGATTCTGGAGCTGACCCCGGAAATGCTCGCCACCGACGTGACACCAAACCGGCTGGAACAGGCCCGGCGCAAGCTGTTCGACCTGCTGCAGAATCGCAGCGACGCGCAGACCGCCATCGTTGTCTACGCCGGCAGCGCGCACACGCTGGTGCCGCTGTCGGACGACCTGTCCACCAGTCGAAATCTGCTGGATGCGCTCAAACCGTCGCTGATGCCGCAGACCGGCCATCGCGCCGACCTCGCGGTGACCAAGGCGCTTGCGCTGCTGAATCAAGCCGCGCTGGGTGACGGCCGGATCCTGCTGATCGGCTCGTCCCTGACCGAACTGGAACGCGAAGGGATTCAACAGGTTCTGGACGGCAAGTCGACACAATTCCTGATGCTCGGCATCGGCACCGCCGAAGGTGCGCCGATCACGCAGGAAGACGGCAGTTTCCTTAAGGATGATCAGGGCGCAATTCTGGTGCCGCACCTGGACGAGCCAAGCCTGAAAGCGTTCGCCAACGGACTCGATGGACGTTATCGCCATGCGCGACTGGACGACGCCGACCTGCGCGCCCTCGGCCTGCTCGACGGCCCACGCCATCTGCGCAATGACGGCCAGACCTTGCGCCTCGACTCCTGGGCCGATCAGGGTTACTGGCTGTTGTTGCCGCTGTTGCTGTTGGCGGCCTGCGCCGGGCGTCGCGGCTGGTTGTTCTGTCTGCCACTGCTGTTTCTGTTCCCGCAACCGAGCTACGCCTTCGACTTCGAAGACTTGTGGCTGCGTCCGGATCAACAGGGTCTGCACCTGCTCAAGAAGAAGCGTCCCGGCGAAGCCGCGCAACACTTCGAAGATCGACAATGGCAAGGCGTGGCGCTTTATGAGTCCGGCGACTACAGCGGCGCCGCCCAGCGGTTCGCCGAGGGCAATGACGCTCACGCCCACTACAATCGTGGCAACGCCCTGGCCAAAAGCGGAGAGCTGGAAGCCGCGCTGGATGCTTACGACCAGGCGCTGGAACGTCAGCCGGACCTGCGCCCGGCGCTGACCAACAAGGCTTTGGTGGAAAGCCTGCTTAAACAGAAAAACACACCGGCGCCCGTTGAGCCGGACAAAACCGAAGGCGACGAGACCGGAACCCCGCAGGAACCACCGCCCGGCGCAGCCACCCAACCGTCGAACAGTGGCGAACCGAAATCCGACACCCAGGCGACTGCGCCCGATGCGGAACCGTCGGATACGACACCACCGCGCCCCGGCACCAATGAGGTGCCCGGCAGCGAGTTGGGCGACGAACAAAGCACCACCCCGCCGTTGCGCCCGGCCAGCGATGCCATCGATGGCGAACAGCGCCAGGCGCTGGAGCAATGGCTGCGCAAGATCCCGGATGACCCGGGTGAATTGCTCAGGCGCAAATTCTGGTACGAACAGCAACAACATCAGGATCAGGAAAAAACTCGATGACCCGCTTCACCGCTTTCTTGCTTGCCATGTTTCTCTGGATTGTACAGGCCCAGGCTGCGGGGCTGGTCGCCAGTGTCGATCGCACTCGCCTGAACTCCGGCGAGACGGTCGAACTGACCCTGGAATCCAACGACGTGACGCAGTTCGGCAAGCCTGACCTGACGGCGCTGGAGCCGCTGTTCGACGTGCGCGGCACCCGCCAGGTCAACCAGTTGACCACCATTAACGGCGATAACCGCGCCACCACCCGCTGGATCATCACCCTGCTGCCTCGCCAGAACGGCAGCGTGGTGATTCCGGCGCTGCAACTGGGCGACGTGCAGACCCAGCCGATCACCCTGCAAGTGGTGGAAAGCGAAACCCAGGACAGCAAGAACAAGCTGGCCCCGGTGTTCATCGACGCCAGCCTCGATCAGAGCAGCGTGTACGTGCAGGCCCAGGCGATCCTGACCTTGCGCATCTACCATTCCGTTTCGCTGTACGACGACAGCAGCCTGACCCCGTTGCAGATCCCCGATGCGCGCATCGAGCAACTGGGCGAGTCGCGCACTTACGAAAAAGACATCAACGGCCTGCGCCACGGTGTGATCGAACTGCGTTACGCGATCTACCCGCAACACAGTGGCCAGTTGATCATTCCGGCGCAGATCTTCAGTGCCACGCTGGTCGACGCGCAACCGGCCCAGGACGTCGAATCCCAGGTGCCGAAGTCCGGCAAACTGATGCGCGTCAGCTCGGCCGAACTGCCGCTGACCGTCAAGGCAAAACCCGCCACTTACCCGGCTGACGTGCCTTGGTTGCCGGCCCGCAGCCTGAGTCTGAGCGAGAGCTGGAACCCTGAACCGGATCACGCGCAGGTGGGCGATTCGCTGACCCGCAGCCTGACCTTGAAGGCCGAAGGCCTGGCCAGTTCCCAACTGCCACCGTTGCCGGCGACCGACGTCAATGGCTTGCGTCGCTATCCGGATCAGCCGGTGCTGGTCAACCAGAACAGCGAGCGCGGTCTGATCGGCAGCCGCGAGGACCGTGAAGCGCTGGTGCCCGTTCGCAACGGTGACGTCGAATTGCCGGCGGTGGAGGTGGTCTGGTGGAACACGTTCGAGGATCATCTGGAGCACACCAGCCTGCCGGCCCGGACCCTGCAAGTGGCGAATAATCCAGGCATGATGGTCGATAGCCCGGCCGGCATGCCGCCGGTCATTTCCGCTGCCGACAACGAAGCGCTCTGGTGGTGGAAACTCAGCACCGTGATTCTGGCCTGCACCACCCTGCTGGGTTTCGGCCTCTGGTGGCGCGCCCGCTGGCAACCGGCGATCCTGCGCGCAACCCAGACCGGCCCGAGCCCGCGCACGGTGCTCGACGACCTCAAGCGTGCCTGCCAGGCCAACGACTCCCACGCCACCCGCCAGGCGCTCGACGCCTGGGCGCGGCAACAACCGGAAACTCTGGCCGACATGGCGGCGCGATTTGTGCCGTTGTCCGATGCATTGGATGGTTTGAACGGGGCGCTGTACAGCGAGACTGGCCAGCATTGGCAGGGTGAGGAGTTGTGGCGCGCGATCAAGGCGATCCCGATTGCCGAGCGTGTTCACGATCCGGTCGGCGACAGCGGCCTGCCGCCGCTTTACCCCAAATAACCCCTGCCCTCAGGTGAACAGAGCTCTTGTGGCGGGGGAGCTTGCTCCCGCTCGACTGCGCAGCAGTCGTAAACTCAGGCGACTTGGTGTGCCAGAAAGATTGAAGGGGTCTGCTTCGCAGCCCAGCGGGAGCAAGCTCCCTCGCCACAGGTCAGTGGCTTGATCACATCCACCGGGCGATCCATCGTATTTGCCAGTAAACTCTCTCCCCTTTCGCCGCCTCCATTTCCTCGCGGCCATCACCTATTCCCTACGGAGCTCGCCTTGCGTTTGTTTCACACCTCCGACTGGCACCTTGGGCAGAACCTGCACGGCCAGGATCGCGATTTCGAGCACGGTTGTTTCCTCGAGTGGCTGTTGCGACAGTTGAAACTGGACCAGCCCGATGTGCTGCTGATCGCCGGCGATATCTTCGACACGGTCAATCCACCGGTCAAAGCCCAGGAACGCCTCTACGACTTCATCGTCAGCGCCCACGAACAACAACCGAAGCTGACCATCGTGATGATCGCCGGCAACCACGATTCCGGTTCGCGCATCGAACTGCCCGCGCCGCTGATGCGCCGGTTGCGCACCCATGCATTAGGTCGCGTGCTGTGGCTGGATGACGGGCAGCTCGACGCCGAGCGTTTGCTGCTGCCACTGCCGGACGCCAAGGGCAAGACCGTCGCCTGGTGCCTGGCGCTGCCCTTCCTGCGCCCTGCCGAGGTCACCGGCGCGCACTTGGGTCACAACTACCTGCGCGGGATCGGCCAGGTTCACGAATGGCTGATCGAAGCGGCCAACGCCAAGCGCAAGAAGGGCCAGGCGCTGATTGCCATCAGTCATGCGCACATGGCGGGCGGTTCGGTGTCGGAAGACTCCGAGCGCAGCCTGATCATCGGCAACGCCGAAGCGCTGCCCGCCAGCCTGTTCGGCCCGAGCATCAGCTATGTCGCTCTCGGCCACTTGCACAAGCCGCAGAAGGTCAACGGTGAAGAGCGCATTCGCTACAGCGGCTCGCCGATTCCATTGTCGTTCTCCGAAATCGGTTATCAGCATCAGATTCTCGACATCCAGCTCGACGGCGAAACCCTGGTCAGCGTGGAGCCGAAACTGATTCCCCGCGCCGTGAACCTGCAACGCATCGGCCCCGCGCCATTGGCTGAAATCCTCCTGCTACTGGCCGACCTGCCGAACATTGATCTGCTGGCGGATATTCAGCGTCAGCCGTGGCTGGAAGTCCGGGTTCGCCTCGACGAACCGCAACCCGACTTGCGCCACCAGGTTGAAACCGCCCTGCAAGGCAAAGCCGTGCGCCTGGTGCGCATCGCCGCTGAATACGCCGGCAACGGCAACCGCGATGGCGTCGATGACGGCACGACCTTGATCGAACTGGACCAACTCACCCCTCAGGAACTGTTCAGCCGCGCCTGGCAGGACAACTACGGCAGCGAGGTCGACGAGCAAACGCTCAAGGACTTTGCCGAGCTGTTGCAGGACGTGCAGATGGAGAGCGAACAGCCATGAAAATTCTCGCGATCCGCCTGAAAAACCTCGCCTCGTTGGCCGGGCCGTTTGAAATCGATTTCACCGCCGAACCCTTGGCCAGCGCCGGTTTGTTCGCGATCACCGGGCCGACCGGCGCCGGCAAAAGCACCTTGCTCGATGCCTTGTGCCTGGCGCTGTTCGGCGCCGTGCCTCGACTGAGCAACGCTCAAGTGTCGGCCAAAGCGCCGGACGCCGATGGCGAGATCAGCACCGGCGACCCTCGCACGCTGCTGCGTCGCGGCACCGGTGAAGGCTATGCCGAAGTCGATTTCGTCGGCATCGATGGCCGCCGCTACCGTGCTCGCTGGGAAGCCAATCGCGCCCGGGAGAAGGCTGGCGGCAAGCTGCAACACAGCCGTCAGAGCTTGCGCGACATCGACCTGGATCAGTTGCTGGCCAGTCAGAAAGTTGAATTCAAAATCCAGCTCGAAACCGTCCTCGGCCTGAACTTCGAGCAGTTCACCCGCGCTGTGTTACTGGCACAAAGTGAGTTCAGTGCGTTCCTCAAGGCCAACGACAACGAGCGCAGCGAACTGCTGGAAAAACTCACCGACACCGCGCTCTACACGCGCCTGGGTCGTCGCGCGTTCGACAAGACCAAAGAAGCCCGCGAAACCCACAAGCTGTTGCAGGATCAGGCCACCGGCGTCACACCGCTGTCGCCCGAAGCCCGTGCAGAACTGGATGAACGCTTCAATGAGGCGCAGCAGCAACTCAAGTCCCAGCAAGCGCAACTCAAGCAACTAGAGCTGCAACACACGTGGTTGAAAGAGCTACGCCAGTTGCAGGACGAGCAGCTCAGCGCCACCGAACAACTGACCAGCGCCCAGCAGGATTGGCAAAGCCTGGCCGGCGAACGCTTGAAGCTGACGCGTCTGGAACACCTGGCGCCCCAACGGCACCAGTTCGCCCGTCAGACCGAACTCAGCGCCCGGCTCACGCCGCTGGCAGAGCAGATTCAGCAGCACACCCGGCAAGAACAGGAACTGCAGACGCGTCAGACGCAACTCGAACACAGCCTGAGCGAGGCGCAAACGGCGCTGGTCGAGGCGCAAAGCCAACACACGTCAAGCGCGCCACTGCTGCGTCAGGCCTTTGAGGCGCAAAGCACCCTCGCCCGCCTGATCAAGGACACCGGCCTCAGTGCCGACCTCAAGCAACAAGCGGAACTGGCCTGCTCTGAAGGCCAACAGACGATTCAAGGTTTGCTCGATCAGCAGAATCGGGTTGCCGAGCGCCTGCAACGGATTGCCGCCGAGCTTGAGCAAAGCACTCATCTTGCGCCGCTCAGCGACGCCTGGAACGCCTACCGCGACCGCCTGCAGCAGTTGATGCTGATCGGCAATCGCCTGAACAAGGGTCAGGCCGAACTGGCGTCTCTGGAACAGAACGCTACCCGTGCCGCCGAAGAATGGGCCGCGCAAAAACAGAATCTGGAAGTGCTCTACAAAGAGGCCGGTGCCGAGCCGGAAGCGGTGGCCGAACAGATCCAGTTGCTGGGTAATCTGTTGCAAGACAATCGCAAGCAACTGCGCAGCTTTGAGGAACTGACGCGTCTATGGGCCAGCCAGCAGGAGCTGGACAAACGCATCTCCGAACTGCAACAACGCCAGACCGTTGCCCAACAGGAACGTGACCGTCTGACCCAGGACGGGGTGAAAACCAAAAACGAATTGACCGTCGCTGAACAGACCCTGACGGTGACCCGCGAACTGCTGGAACGTCAGCGCTTGGCTCGCAGCGCCAGCGTCGAAGAACTGCGCGAGCAGTTGCAGGATGATCAGCCGTGCCCGGTCTGCGGCAGCCCGGACCATCCTTACCATCAGCCCGAAGCGCTGCTGCAAAGCCTCGGCCGCCATGATGAAAGCGAACAGGCCAACGCGCAGAAAGCGGTGGATTTGCTCAAGGAAAAACTCACTGACCTGCGTACCGAAGTCGGCGGTGTGATCGCGCAACAGAAGGAATTGCTGCAACAGCAGGAACAACTGGTCGCTCAGCAGCAAAGCCTGACACCGAGCCTCGATGCGCATCCGTTATCCGCGCAGCTTTTCACTCAGGACAGCGCCAAACGCGATGCCTGGCTGAACCAGCAAAACAGCCAGCTGAACCAAAGCATCACCCAGGACGAACAGCGGCAAACCGCCCTACTCACCCTGCAACAGGATGCGGCGCGGCTGCAACAGCAACTGCGCAGCGCCGAAACCGCGAGCCTGCAGGCGACCCAGCATCTGGCCAACCAGCAACGCGAGCTGAACAACGACCGCCAGCGTCTGGACGAAGAACTGACCGCATTCAGCACCCTGCTCCCGGCCGACACACTGGACGCCTTGCGCAACGAGCCTGCCGCGACCTTCATGCAACTCGACCGACAGATCGCCCAGCGCCTGGAACAACTCGACCAGCAACGGGATGAACTCAGCGAACAGCAGCAACGCCAGCAGACGCTGGAAAAGGAACAGGTTCGTCAACTGACCCGCGTCCAGCAGCTGGAGGCGGCTCAGCAGCAGTTCGCCACCCTCGCCGAGCAGCAACAGGCTTGCCAGCAACAACTGACGCATCTGCTCGGTTCACACAGCAGCGCTGATCAGTGGCAGCAGCAACTGAATCAGGCTGTCGAACAGGCGCGCAACGCCGAAACGGCTGCGAATCAGGAACTGCAATCGGTACGTACGCGGCTGGTGCAACTGGCCGCGGAACTGAAAGCGCAGCAAGACCGCCTGATCGCCCTGGAAACCGAAAACCACGAACTGAATACGAAGATCGCCGACTGGCGCGCCTTGCATCCGGAACTGGATGACGGCGGTCTGGAACAGTTGCTCAGCGTCGACGACCAGCAGGTCAGCGAATTGCGCCAACGGTTGCAGCACAACGAAAAAGCCATCGAACAAGCCAAAGTGTTGTTGCAGGAGCGGGACAAGCGCCTGACCACTCACCAGGCACAGCACAACGGCAATCTCGATGCCGAGCAACTGGCTACCGCCCTGACCACACTGCAAAGCCAGTTTGCCGCCAGCGAGCACCGCAGCGCCGAACTGCGCGCCGAACAGGCCGAGGATCAGCGCCGGCAAAACGCCAATCAGGCGTTGGCCCAACAGATCGCCGACGCCTACACCGAGTACCAGCGCTGGGCGCGTCTGAATGCGTTGATCGGTTCCGCCAGCGGCGACACCTTCCGCAAGATCGCCCAGGCCTACAACCTCGACCTGCTGGTGCATCACGCCAACGTACAGCTACGGCAACTGGTGCGGCGCTATCGCTTGAAACGCGGCGGCAGCATGCTCGGGTTGCTGGTGATGGACACCGAGATGGGCGACGAACTGCGCTCGGTGCATTCGTTGTCCGGCGGCGAAACCTTCCTCGTCTCCCTGGCGCTGGCATTGGGTCTGGCGTCGATGGCGTCGAGCACATTGAAAATCGAATCGCTGTTTATCGACGAAGGCTTCGGCAGTCTCGATCCGGAATCCCTGCAACTGGCCATGGATGCCCTCGACGGTTTGCAGGCTCAGGGTCGCAAGGTCGCGGTGATTTCCCACGTACAGGAAATGCACGAACGGATACCGGTGCAGATCCAGGTCCACCGCCAGGGCAACGGTTTGAGTACGCTGGAGGTGAAATGAATACGCTGTACTCATTCCGCCGCTGCCCGTACGCCATGCGGGCACGCATGGCCCTGCGTTACTCGGGGGTTGCGGTGAACATCGTCGAAGTCAGCCTGAAGGCCAAGCCTGCCGAGATGCTCGCGCTGTCGAGCAAAGGCACGGTGCCGGTGCTGAGTGTGAACGTTGAAGTGATCGATGAAAGCCTGTCGATCATGCGCTGGGCGCTGGCGCAGCACGATCCGCAGGATTGGTTGCTCAAGGGTGATCCTGCGGCGCAAGTGCAGATCACTGCTCTGATCGAAGAGAACGATCAGGCGTTCAAGGTGCATTTGAATCGCTACAAGTACGCCGAGCGTTATCCCGAGCAGCCGATGGAGTTTTATCGCGCTGAGGGCGAGGTGTTCTTGCGCAGGCTTGATGGGTTGCTGGAGGGGCGCGATTACTTGTTGGCGGAGCATCCGAGCCTGGCGGATGTGGCGTTGATGCCGTTTATTCGGCAATTCGCGCATGTCAATCGCGAGTGGTTTGGACAGACGCCTTACGTGCGGTTGCAAGCTTGGTTGCAGCGGTTTCTGGAGTCAGACCTGTTCACCGCAATTATGGTCAAGTAGCAATCCCCTGTGGCGAGGGAGCTTGCTCCCGCTAGGCTGCGAAGCGGCCCCTCTGTTTCGTCAGAAATATCGAGTTGCCTGGATTTACGACTGCTTCGCAGCCGAGCGGGAGCAAGCTCCCTCGCCACAGTGGACCTCATTAGCAGTTGGATTCAGGCAAACACCTCACACATCTGCAGCACCGAGCAATCAACCTGGAACGGCCCGAAGAAATCGCCTTGGCGTTTCATCGGCGGATTACCGGCCAGCAAGCCCATGGCCTTGTCGGTTTCGATGCTGCGAGCGAGGTTGTGGTTGGCTTCAATGGACCGAGCCACGGAACCTGCCGAGGATTGCCCGATCCCCAACAATGAAGATCCATTGGTCATGAACGCCAGGAAGGCGATGACCCAGAGTCTGACCCCTTTCATGCCCCCGCCACTCCCGCCACGTCTGCGTGATCGACCACGGCATTTTGTGCGCGGTGCTCGAACTGGATGGCGGGATAAGCGACCTGGATCGGTGCTTCGAATTCGTGTTGCGATTGCGCGGTAATGCTGACGACCGACACCAGCGCCACGTAAAGACCGATGGCCAGGTAGGCGCCGTATTTGGCAGAAGTGAGGATTGAGTTGGCCATGATGTTCTCCGTGGGCATGTTTCAGTGCCCACAGAATCGATCAAAAAAGCCGTGATAACCACTCAAGGTTATCCATAGTAAGCATCAGCTTCGTTGATCATTAAGCCAGTCTATTTCAGCCTTCAATAAAACTCATCATGCGCTCGCGCGCAGCGTCGGGCTCGCCTGGTATTGGCGTTGCTGCCGATAAAATGGGGGTCGAATAGAGGAACAGAAGTACCACGGCCAGACGCATCGCCATGCTGTCGATCCTTTTTATAAGAGAAGGAGTCAATAAGTCAGCGTCAAATTTAAACTCATGGCCATGTGATATCAAGCAATGCATTGATAGCAATATGATGCTGTCGTAAACGCGTTATGCAGGAGCGACATCACTCAGGCGTTCTCGAAGCTGTTCAGCTTGATCGGCGCAAGTGACTTCGCTCCTGCATAAAGGGTGCAGGGTTAGGCTTTCAGGCTTGGGTTTTGTGATCCAGTGCGGCGTAGAAGTTGGCGCTCTGTTGCAGGTATTTCTGGGTGTAGCTCTGGGTGTGAGATTTTTTGTCGCTGATTTCAACGTTGGCGCTGGCTGGCAGAGCAACGGTCGCAGAAATAGCGGAAGCGGCGATTACAGAGAAGAGATTGAAGTTCATGACGGTATTCCTCGAAGTCAGTTGGCTTGCTTTGCCCGGTGGGGCCGTGAAGCAAACTTAACCGTCGAGGCTGGCGCCTTGAAATCTTTTGTAGCATTAGCAGATATCAGTGTCATTAATAGAAGGAGGCAGGCCCCATCAACCGGGGCCTGTGGCCTATTGACGCACCAGGAACTTGAGGTCGCTTGGAGCATCCATCGGCAGTTTCTGCACGGTTTTACCCAGCAGACCGCTCTGGGTATCGCGTTCAACGACGATAATCTGGTTGCTCTTCTGATTGGCGATCAGCACGAACTTGCCACTCGGGTCGAGGCTGAACTCGCGGGGGTGATCACCTTCCACCGAACGGCGTTGCAGCTCCTTGAGGTGGCCGGTGGCTGGGTCGATGGCGAATACCAGCAGCTGATTGGCCGTTCCGCGATTGCTGACATAAAGGAACTTGCCATCCTTTGAGGCATGCAACGCCGCGGCCGCCTTGTCCGACGTCGGTTGCCCGGCTGCCAAATCGACCATTTGTGTTTGCTCAAGCGTGCCGTTCCGGTAATCGAACACGGCGACCTGCGCACTCATTTCCATGGTCAGCCAGGCATGCTTGCCGTCCGCGCTGAACAGCAAATGCCGGGGGCCGCTGCCGGGCGGCAACTGGACCGAAGCCGGTGTCGCGGCCGTTAATGGCAGATCCGGATTGGCCTTGGGATCGAAGCGGTAGACAAAGATCTTGTCCGCGCCAAGGTCATTGGAGAACACAAATTTGCCGTCTGGCGAGGACACTGTCGAATGCACATGCGCCGACATCTGCCGCTCGGGATTGACCCGGCTGGACGGATGACTGCTCATCTGCACGACAGTTTTGAGCTTGCCATCGGCGTTCACCGGCAATACCGCCAACGTGCCGCCCGGATCTTCAGCCACCGAGTAGTTGCTGACGAACAAATGGCTGGCATCGCCGCTGAGGCTCGAATGGGTCGGCTCATTGCCCAGGCTCTGCACCTGGCTGATCAGGCTCAATTCATGGGTCTTGGGATCGATCGCATAACTGCTGACGCGCCCGACCGGGTCTTTCTGTCCCGGGCCGTTTTCGTTGACCACGAACAGGTGGCGCTGATCCTTGGACAGGGTCAGCCAGGACGGGTTTTCACTCTTGACCACTTGCACGGGTTTGGCGTCGATCTGCCCGTTGGCGCTGTCGAAATTCAGGCGGTAAATGCCCTGGCTCTGGCCGGCGGTATACGACCCCACCAGCAACTGATAATGCTCGACCGGCGCAGCCTGAACGCCCATGGCGCCAACACTGCCAGCCATCAACAGTGGCCAGAGATTACGCATCCTCATTCAGATCATCCTCGTCGTCATGCCCGCCGATGGCGGTCAGACATACCAGTCGGTGCTCGCCGGTATCACCAGTGATCAACCAGCTTTGCAGGGTCGGATCGAAAGTCGCTGCCTTAACCTGCTCCGGGGTGAACTCCCAGTGTTTTGCCGCACGGCCGTCCATGCATTCGATGTGCAGGTTGTCGTCTTCATCGAGGGAGAATTCAAAGGCATGCAGCCCGTCGATTTCCACCATGTCGCAGTGTTCGAGGGTGTAGAGCAGGGTGTCGGTTGCGGCAGTCATGGTAGTCAATCTTTGAAGGGGAAAGACGCAATGATAGCTCAATGAGAGAGCGATCCAGTGCCAGTCACTTTACTCACATACAACGCAGAACAAATGTGGGAGCGAGCCTGCTCGCGATAGCGATCTAATATTCAACTTCAATATTGACCGTTAGTACGCTATCGCGAGCAGGCTCGCTCCCACAGGGGGCTGCGTTTAGTTTTTAGAGGGTGTCATGCGAACTCTGACCATCCACCAACCGCTGTATGCGCAGAGGATTGCCGTTCTTCAACGCGTCCGGCAGCAAGCTATCCGGATAGTTCTGGAAGCACACCGGCCGCAGGAACCGGTCAATCGCCAGCGTGCCCACCGACGTGCCACGCGCATCGGACGTCGCCGGGTACGGGCCGCCGTGAACCATCGAATCGCAGACTTCCACGCCAGTCGGATAGCCGTTGAGCAGGATCCGTCCGACCTTCTGTTCCAGCAACGCTGTCAGTTCACCGAACTGTTCGAAGTCGGCTGATTCGCCAATGATCGTCGCTGTCAGTTGCCCGTGCAGCCCATTCAACGCGGCGCTGAGTTGCTCCTGATCCGCCACTTCGACGAACACCGTGGTCGGGCCGAATACTTCTTCCTGCAGGACTTCATCGCCTTCGATCAACAGGCTGACATCCGCCTTGAACAACTGCGGCCGGGCCTGATTCCCTTGCTGCGGATGACCCGCCAGGTGCGTCACACCCGGATGCGCGAGAAGTTTTTGCAGACCTTTGCCATAACTGCTCAAGGTACCGGCATTGAGCATGGTTTGCGCCGGCTGATCGTTGATCAACCCCGCAACCTGTTGCATGAATGCACTGAACTGCGTCGAGCGAATGCCAATCACCAGGCCGGGGTTGGTGCAGAACTGGCCACAGCCTTGGACCACCGAAGCCGTCAGGTCACGGGCGACGGTTTCAGCCCGGGCTTCAAGCGCCTGCGGCAACACGATCACCGGGTTGATGCTCGACATCTCGGCGAACACCGGAATCGGCTGCGGACGGGCTGCGGCCATGTCGCACAACGCTCGGCCGCCCTTGAGTGATCCGGTAAAACCGACTGCCTGGATCGCCGGATGCTTGACCAGCGCTTCACCGACCCCGCCGCCGTAGATCATGTTGAACACACCCGCCGGCATGCCGGTTTTTTCGGCGGCTAGAATGATCGCATCGGCAACCTGCTCGGCCGTCGCCATGTGACCGCTGTGGGCCTTGAACACTACCGGGCAACCGGCGGCCAAGGCTGAGGCGGTGTCGCCGCCGGCGGTGGAAAATGCCAGGGGGAAATTGCTCGCGCCAAACACGGCAACCGGGCCGAGGCCGATGCGGTACTGACGCAGGTCCGGACGGGGCAACGGCTTGCGATCCGGCAGCGCCAGATCAATCCGCGCGCCATAGAAATCACCGCGACGCAGGACCTTGGCGAACAGGCGCATCTGGCCGCTGGTGCGACCGCGTTCGCCTTGAATGCGTGCGGCGGGCAACGCGGTTTCGCGGCAAACCACGGCGACAAATTCATCGCCCAACGCGTCCAGCTCATCGGCAATCGCATCGAGAAATTGCGCACGGCGCTCGGCGCTGAGCTTGCGATAGGCCGGGTAGGCGGCAGCGGCAGCCTTGGCAGCGGCATCGACCTCTTCAGGTGTGGCCTGGAAGAAATCGTGCGGCAACGCTTCGCCAGTGCTGGCGTCGACGCTCTGAAGTTTGACGGTGCCGGCCGCACTACGCTGGCCGCCGATGTAGTTGTGACCAAAAATCCGGGTCATGGTTTTTTCCTTAAAGAGTGCCGATGGTGCCGGGTTCGAACACCGCGTCGACCGGTGCAATACCGTTGATCAACGGTGCACCGAACTCGGCCTGACTGATCTCGAACACGTCACCCGGTTGGGTGCGGATGCCGTCGGCAAAGGACAGGGTCGCGGTGCCGAAGAAGTGAATGTGCACGTCTCCCGGACGCAGGAACTGGCTGTATTTGAAATGGTGGTATTCGAGGTTCGCGAGGCTGTGGCACATGTTGGCCTCGCCGCTGAGAAACTCGTTCTGCCACAGCACTTCGCCGTTACGCAAAATGCGGCTGGTGCCGGCCAGATGCTCCGGCAGTTCACCGACCCGAAGTTCCGGGCCATAACTGCAACTGCGCAATTTCGAGTGGGCCAGGTACAGGTAATTCTTGCGTTCCATGACGTGGTCGGAGAACTCGTTGCCCACCGCAAAACCGAGGCGGTACGGCTTGCCGTCGTGGCCGATGACGTAGAGACCGCTGAGCTCGGGCTCTTCGCCGGCGTCTTCGGCAAAGGGCGGCAGCGGGAACGGATGGCCGGGGCGCACGACGATGCTGCCGTCACCTTTATAGAACCATTCTGGCTGTACGCCGGCCTGCCCCGCTGCCGGTTTGCCACCCTCCACGCCCCACTTGAAAATGCGCATGGTGTCGGTCATCGCCGCTTCGTCGCCGGCCTGCTGATGCATCTTGTCCCGCGCCGAGGCGCTGCCCAAATGGGTAAGGCCGGTACCGCTGACCAGCATGTGCGCCGGGTC
The DNA here is from genome assembly GCF_018502625.1 of Pseudomonas hormoni. Taxonomy (NCBI): domain Bacteria; kingdom Pseudomonadati; phylum Pseudomonadota; class Gammaproteobacteria; order Pseudomonadales; family Pseudomonadaceae; genus Pseudomonas; species Pseudomonas hormoni. Next base: position 2,193,947 of record NZ_CP075566.1, on the reverse strand, counting down.
CGGATGGTCAAGCGGTGGCAGGATGCGCAGTTTGGCCAGCAGTTCTGCATAGTCATGGCTGATGCCCAGGCCCAGGGTTTGCACCTGTTGCTCAAGATTGACGCCCGCCTCGATCGCCGCCAGTGCCAGATCGCGCACCGTGCGCGCATCCTGTACCTCACGGACCAGACCGTCCTCGACCACGCCAACCCGGCGCTCGCCGTTAATCAATTCAAACTGAACCAGACGCATGATTTTCTCCTGTAAACAAACTCGAAAACGCCACAAAACCAATGTGGGAGCGAGCCTGCTCGCGATGAGGCCATTCAGTCCGACATCAATGTTGAATATCAGGCCGTCATCGCGAGCAGGCTCGCTCCCACAGTTGACTGGTGTGAATCCTCAGGTGCGGGATGCGCCACGCGCACTCGCGGCAAACTGATCGGTCGGCAGCACATGCTTGCGCTCAAGCAACCGATAAACCACGCCGGTCAACACCAACCCGAACACCATCACCGCCGAAAGGAAATACAACCCCGAAGCCAGGTTCCCGGTGTATTCCTTCAACGCACCAATCACGAACGGACCGATGTAGCCGCCGAGGTTGCCCACCGAGTTGATCAGTGCAATCCCCGCCGCTGCGCTGGCGCCGGCGAAGAAACGGCCGGGCAAGGTCCAGAACACCGCCGTGCAGGAGAACAGCGCGAACGCCACCAGGCACAACGCCGCCAGTTGCAGCACCGGCACCGTCAGCCAGGCGCTGAGGAACAGGCCGATGGCACCCAGCACATACAGCACCGCCAGGTGGCCATAGCGATCATTCAAGCGGTCGGAACTGCGCGGAATGATCAGCAAGCCGATGATCCCGAAAATGTACGGCACCGATGACACGAAACCGGTGACCAGGTCGGTGCCGCCGAACTGTTTGATTAAGGTCGGCAGCCACAGACCCAAGCCATAAATGCTCAGGGTCACCGGCAGATAAAACAGCGCCAGCAGCAATACGCGTTTGTCTTTGAGCGCATGCAACGGATTGCCATGTCGGGTCTGGCCGTACGCTTCCAGGTCTTTTTTCAACTCGCCGGCCAGCCAGTCTTTCTCGGGCTGATCCATCCATTTCACCTGTTGCGGACCATCCGGCAGCCAACGCAGCACCGGCCAGGTCAGCAGAATCGCCGGGGTGCCGATGACGATGAACAGCCACTGCCAGCCATGCAGACCAAGAATGCCGTCCATACCCAGCAAGCCGCCAGACACCGGGCCAGTGATCAGCATGGCGATCGGTTGGGAAAGGATGAACAAGCCGAGGATCTTGCCGCGATGGCGAACCGGGAACCATTGGGTGATGTAGTACAGAACGCCCGGGAAGAACCCGGCTTCGGCGGCACCCAGCAGGAAGCGCATCACGTAAAAACTGTGCGGCCCCTGCACGAACGCCATGCCGATGGTGATGGCGCCCCAGGTGACCATGATCCGCGCGAACCAGCGCCGCGCGCCGAAGCGTTCGAGCATCAGGTTGCTGGGGATTTCCAGCAGGAAGTAACCAATGAAGAACAGTCCGGCACCGAGGCCGTAAGCCGCGTCGCCGATACCGATGTCGGCGCCCATGTGCAGCTTGGCGAAGCCTACGGCGGAGCGATCCACATAGGCGATCAGGTACAGCAGGATCAGGAAGGGAATCAGTTTCAGCGTGATGCGACGTATAAGCCGCAGTTCCTGGCTCATGAGATCGGTCTCCGATTGTTGTTGTTATAGAACCTCGGGGGACGCCTCTCGCGGAAAACCGCCAGGGCCATCCCTCCGTTGAACGCGACTATATAGTAATACTATTTAAGCAAGCAACACTTCCAAAGCGGCGAAATTGCGCTTATGTTACGCCTCAGCTCGAACAATATAGTCATACAATAAGAGAATCGATCATGTCTGATAAGAAACCCACCCTGCGCTCCGCCCAATGGTTTGGCACGGCCGACAAGAACGGCTTCATGTACCGCAGCTGGATGAAGAATCAGGGCATCGCCGACCACCAGTTCCACGGCAAGCCGATCATCGGTATCTGCAATACCTGGTCGGAACTCACCCCGTGCAACGCGCATTTCCGCCAGATCGCGGAACACGTCAAACGCGGCGTGATCGAGGCCGGTGGTTTCCCGGTGGAATTCCCGGTGTTCTCCAACGGTGAGTCGAACCTGCGCCCGACCGCCATGCTCACCCGCAACCTGGCGAGCATGGACGTTGAAGAAGCCATTCGCGGCAACCCGATCGATGGTGTGGTGCTGCTGACCGGTTGCGACAAAACCACCCCGGCCTTGTTGATGGGTGCCGCCAGTTGCGACGTGCCGGCCATCGTTGTGACCGGCGGGCCGATGCTCAACGGCAAACACAAGGGCCAGGACATTGGCTCGGGCACCGTGGTCTGGCAGCTCAGTGAACAGGTCAAGGCCGGCACCATCACCATCGATGACTTCCTCGCCGCCGAGGGTGGCATGTCCCGTTCCGCCGGCACCTGCAACACCATGGGCACCGCGTCGACCATGGCTTGCATGGCTGAAGCGCTCGGCACTTCCCTGCCCCACAACGCGGCGATTCCGGCGGTGGATGCGCGCCGTTATGTACTGGCGCACATGTCCGGCATGCGCGCAGTGGAGATGGTTCGCGAAGACTTGCGGCTGTCGAAAATCCTCACCAAAGAAGCCTTTGAAAACGCCATTCGGGTGAACGCGGCCATTGGCGGTTCGACTAACGCCGTCATCCATTTGAAAGCCATCGCCGGGCGCATCGGCGTGGAACTGGACCTGGACGACTGGACCCGTATCGGTCGCGGCATGCCGACCATCGTCGATCTGCAACCGTCCGGGCGTTTCCTGATGGAAGAGTTCTACTACGCCGGCGGCTTGCCTGCGGTACTGCGTCGCCTCGGCGAAGCCAACCTGATTCCCAATCCGAATGCCTTGACCGTCAACGGCAAGACCCTCGGCGAAAACACCAAGGACGCGCCGATCTACGGCCAGGACGAAGTGATCCGCACCCTCGACAACCCGATCCGCGCCGACGGCGGAATCTGCGTATTGCGCGGTAACCTGGCGCCGCTCGGTGCCGTGCTCAAACCGTCCGCCGCCAGTGCCGAATTGATGCAGCATCGCGGGCGCGCGGTGGTGTTCGAAAACTTCGACATGTACAAGGCGCGGATCAACGATCCCGAACTGGACGTCGATGCCAACTCGATTCTGGTGATGAAGAACTGCGGACCGAAGGGTTATCCAGGCATGGCCGAGGTCGGCAACATGGGCTTGCCGGCCAAGCTATTGGCGCAAGGCGTGACTGATATGGTGCGCATTTCCGATGCGCGCATGAGCGGCACCGCGTACGGCACGGTCGTTTTGCATGTCGCTCCGGAAGCAGCGGCCGGCGGGCCTTTGGCGACGGTGAAGGAAGGCGACTGGATCGAGCTGGACTGCGCCAATGGCCGTCTGCACCTGGACATTCCAGATGCTGAACTGGCGGCGCGCATGGCGGATCTGCAACCGCCGCAAAACCTGATCGTGGGCGGATATCGGCAGCTGTACATTGACCATGTGCTGCAAGCGGATCAGGGGTGTGACTTTGACTTCCTGGTCGGTTGCCGTGGCTCCGAGGTCCCCCGCCATTCTCACTAACACCACAATCCCCCCTGTGGGAGCGAGCCTGCTCGCGATGACGGCTTAACATTCAACATCGATGTTGACTGATACTCCGCTATCGCGAGCAGGCTCGCTCCCACATTTGATTTACGCCAGCCTCAAGATTGCGCCGCGCCTGCTATCATGCGCGGCACCTCCATCGCACAGGATCGCGCCGTTTCCCATGGATTACCGCAAACCCTCCGACCGCAAAAGCATGCACTCGCGCATCGTCCAGGAACTGGGCATGCAGATCGTTTCGGGACGCTTCAAACCGGACGACAAACTGCCCGCCGAAGCCCTGTTGTGCGAGGAGTACGCGGTCAGCCGGCCGGTGCTGCGCGAAGCCACTCGCGTGTTGGTCGCCAAAGGCCTGGTGTATTCCCGTCCGCGGGTGGGAACGGTGGTCAAGCAGCGCAAGGAATGGCACATGCTCGACCCGGACGTGCTGCACTGGCTGATGCAAAGCAGCCCGCAGAATCAGTTCTTCGATTTGCTGACCAGTGTGCGCAGCATCATCGAACCTGCTGCCGCCGCCCTTGCCGCACAGTTCGCCACCGACGCGGACATCGCCTCCATCGGTGAAGCCTACCAACGCATGGAAGCCGCGCCGACTCCTGAAGCGCTGTTGCAACCAGACCTGGATTTCCACAGCCGAATCGCCGATGCCACCCACAACGATCTGTTGGCCAACCTGTGCAACATGCTGTCGGTGGCGATCGCCGAAGCGTTGAAGCATTCCAACCAGCGGCCGAATCTGCATGAACTCGCACTGCCACGGCACAAGGCGATTCTCACGGCGATCGAGAATCGTGATGCGCTGGGTGCGCGGCATGCGACGCTGGTGCAGCTGGATGATGCGCGAAGTGCGCTGAATGTCGTGCTTGGAACCGATCCTTCCTGACACCATAAAACCCTGTGGGAGCGGGCTTGCTCGCGAAGGACGTCAGGGCGCCGCGTTCATCCAGGCAGCCCGCGTCATCGTTGACGGTCTTCGCGAGCAAGCTTCGCTCCTACAGGGGATCGCGGCCTATCAGGCTTTGCGCGCAGCTATTTGCCAGATCCGCGCAATATCGCTCGCCCGTTCACGCAACAACCGCGGAGCGTCGGCACACGCCTGCTCCAGAGTCATTGGCCCGCTCGCCAGGGCAAATGCGGCATCGATACCATGCTCGTACAAGGCCTGATAGCCCTCCCCCAGCGTGCCGGCGATGACGATCACCGGTACACCGTGGTGCCGAGCGATCCGCGCAACGCCGAAGGGTGTCTTGCCGCGCAAGGTCTGCGCATCGAAACGGCCTTCGCCGGTGATCACCAGATCAGCGCTTTTCACAGCCTCGGCCAGGCCAACCAGTTCCGCGACCACTTCAACGCCGGCCTTGAACTGCGCGCCGAGAAACGCTTTGGCGGCAAACCCCAGACCGCCCGCTGCGCCGCTACCGGGTTCATCGCGTACGTCTTTGACGAGGACTTGGGCGCACAGCTCGGCAAAGTGCCCGAGTGCGCGATCCAGTTGCTCGACCTGCGCAGGCGTCGCGCCTTTCTGCGGGCCGAAAATCGCAGAGGCGCCGTGGGGGCCGCACAGCGGATTGTTGACGTCGGCGGCGATATCGAAGCGCACCTGGGCCAGACGCGGATCAATGTCACTCAGATCGATGCGGGCCAGTTGCGTCAGCGCCAGTCCGCCCGGCGCCAGGGTTTCGCCCTGGGCATCCAGCAGCTTCACGCCCAAGGCTTGCATCGCCCCCGCGCCGCCGTCGTTGGTGGCGCTGCCGCCAATTGCGAGGATCACCCGTTGCGCGCCGGCATCGAGTGCGGCGCGGATCAGCTCGCCGGTGCCGAACGTGCTGCTGATACAGGCATCACGCTGCCCCGGCGGCACGAGTTGCAGTCCACTGGCCTCGGCCATTTCGATGATGGCTGTCAGGCTCTGTGGCAGCCAGCCCCACGCGGCGTCGACCGTTGTGCCCAGCGGCCCCCGGACGTTGTTTCGACGCAACTGGCCTTCGCAGGCCGCCAGAACCGACTCGACCGTGCCTTCCCCGCCATCGGCCATCGGGCATTTGACCAACTGCGCATCGGGCCAGACTTGCGCCAGCCCGAGGGCAATGGCATCGGCCACACCCTGGGCACTCAGGCTGTCCTTGAACGAATCGGGGGCGATGACGATCTTCATGCGAATTCTCCAGTTCCAAGGCCCTCATGCTGCCAGCAGGCCTGAACAATAACGCCGGTCCGCTGCACAAGCGGCAGGGAGGATTATTGTTCATTTCTACAAAACCTGTGATCCAGTCAGCATTGATGTTGGATGTGATGGCCTCATCGCTAGCAGGCTAGCTCCCACAAGGGATCTCCAGTGACTACCAAATTTGTGTGCGACCAGAATCAAATGTGGGAGCGAGCCTGCTCGCGAAGGCGTCCTTGAAATCGCCATCGCCGGCAAACCGGGCTCCTACAAAGGCGCAGGCGCGTCAGTTTGTGGGAGCAGTTGCACGCCCAGGTACAGGGCCAGCATGCCATCGAGCCTCAACGGGTCCACGCCACTCAGTTCGGCAATCCGCTCCATGCGATAACGTAAACTGTTGCGATGAATCCCCAACGCATCGGCACAGGCCTGGCTCTGGCCATCGTGATCGCACCAACTGCGCAAGGTCGCCAGCAGTTGGCCGTTGCCGTCCTTGGCGATGACTTTGCGCAGTGGTTTGAGCAACTCGTCCAGCGCATCGTCGTTGCGGTGCCGCCAGAGCATCACTGGCAGGCGATAACGGGTCAGCGTCAGCAAGCGCGAATGCGGCAGGACATCACGCCCGTAGGCCAGCAAATCACCGACCCGGCGATAGCAACGGCGCAAGCCCGACAAACCATCCGCCTGCCCGCCCACGGCGATGCGCAAGATATTCCAGCCAAGGCCGTCGAGCTTTTCCAGCAGCCGGTCGTTCTCGATGGCCTGGCTCGCCGGTCGGCACCACAGCAACGAAGACTTGGCCGAACTCACGCACCAACTGTCCGGGTAACGCGAGGTCAGCCAGGCGCTGAGTGCCTCGACGGTTTGCCCCGGCCCGTGTTCCGTCCCCAGCTCGAACAGATACGGCACCCGTGTCATTTGCGGTTTGAGCCCAAGCTGCTGCGCTTCATCGATCAGCCGCGGCGACTCCCCCGCCTCGCTCAACAGCAGCGCCAGCAGGTCATCGCAACGCTGGCGCCGCCATTGCTGCTCGGCTTGCTGGTTGCGCTGGCCCACCAGCATCTCGGCGGTCATGCGCACCAGCTCGGCATAGGTGCGCAATTGTTCAGGCTCACCAGTGATGCCCAGCACACCAATCAAACGTTGATCGAGCAACAGCGGCAGGTTGATCCCCGGCTGCACGCCTTTGAGATGGATCGCCGTTTGCGCATCGATTTCCACCACGCGCCCGTTGGCCAGCACCAGTTGTGCGCCTTCGTGCCGGGTGTTGACCCGCTCCGGTTCACCGCTGCCGAGAATTAACCCCTGGCTGTCCATGACGTTGACGTTGTACGGCAGGATGGCCATCGCCCGGTCGACGATGTCCTGGGCCAGGTCGTGATCGAGTTCGAACATAGCGGTAATCCTTGCAAGCGTGATGGATCGGGGGTTGTTCACCCGCACAGGACCGGGTGACAAACCCTGTGCTCAGGCACAAAGACAGCGGCCATCAGGGTGGCTGAGACTCTCAGGGCGATCAACGTTACCCTTTGCATCGCAAAAAATCATAATAAAGAGAGAGCCCGCCATGTCACAGAGCGCCGCCGCTACCCAGGCCATCGTTGACGAAAAAAATGCCGTCTACAAACGCATTACCCTGCGTTTGATTCCCTTCATTTTCATCTGCTACCTGTTCAACTACCTCGACCGGGTGAACGTTGGATTTGCCAAGCTGCAGATGCTCGACGCACTGAAATTCAGCGAAACCGTGTACGGCCTCGGGGCCGGGATCTTCTTTATCGGCTACGTGCTGTGCGGCGTGCCAAGCAACCTGGCGTTGACCAGATTCGGCCCGCGCCGCTGGATCGCGCTGATGATGATCGTCTGGGGCACGCTGTCGACCTGCCTGCTGTTCGTCACCACCCCGACCGAGTTCTACACCCTGCGCCTGTTCACCGGCGCGGCCGAAGCCGGGTTCTTCCCGGGCGTGGTGCTCTACCTCTCGCAATGGTTCCCGACCTTCCGCCGTGGCCGCATAATGGCGCTGTTCATGTCGGCGATCCCGGTGTCCGGCCTGCTTGGCAGCCCGTTTTCCGGCTGGATCCTCAACCACTTCGCCGCGGGCCAAGGCGGTTTGGCCGGCTGGCAGTGGATGTTCCTGCTGCAAGGCATTCCGACCGTGATCCTCGGCGCCCTCGCCTACTTCCTGCTCAGCGACAGTTACGCCAATGCCAAATGGCTCACGCCGTTCGAGCGTTCGGTGCTGGAAGCCGACCACGCCGAAGACCTCGCCAACAAACCGAAAACCACCACCGACTCATTGCTGGCGGTGTTCAAGAACCCGGCGATCTGGGCGTTTGGTTTGATCTATTTCTGCATTCAGAGCGGCGTCTACGCGATCAACTTCTGGCTGCCATCGATCATCAAGAACCTGGGCTTCAGCGATAACCTGGTGATCGGCTGGTTGAGTGCCATTCCGTACCTGCTGGCGGCGGTGTTCATGCTGATGGTCGGCCGCTCGGCTGACTTACGCAAAGAACGTCGCTGGCATTTGGTGGTGCCGATGCTGATGGGCGCTGTCGGCCTGCTGATCGCCGTGAACTTCGCCACCACGCCAGCCATTGCGATTCTTGGCCTGACGATCGCCACCATGGGCGCCCTCACCGGCCTGCCGATGTTCTGGCCGGTGCCGACCGCGCTACTCAGTGCCGGTGCTGCGGCGGGTGGTCTGGCGTTGATCAATTCCATGGGCCAGATGGCGGGCTTCCTCAGTCCGTACCTGGTGGGCTGGGTCAAGGACAGCACCGGCTCGACCGACGCCGCGCTGTACCTGCTGGCGGGCGTGATTGTCTGCGGTAGTCTGCTGGCGTTGCGCATGACGCGCACCTTGCGCGCCTAAGCACCGCAAAACCCCTGTGGGAGCTAGCCTGCTAGCGATGGCTGAGTGTCAGTCAGCATTGACGTTGCTGACAAACCGTCATCGCTAGCAGGCTAGCTCCCACATTTGTTCCGGGGATGTTTGAGATTTGCGTTTGCTCCCTGTCACAGTTCTGGTATTTGATTGAGCCTTTCCCACTGGTAAAAGGAATTCGTCATGAGCTACCGCACGCTGGGTCATTCGGGTTTGCAGGTGTCCACCCTGACCCTGGGCACCATGATGTTCGGCGAACAGACCAGCACCGAAGATTCCCTGCGGATCATCGACAAGGCCTGGGACCAGGGCATCAATTTCATCGACACCGCCGACGTCTACACCGGCGGGCGTTCCGAGGAAATCGTCGGCGAAGCGATTGCCGGTAACCGCCACGAATGGGTGCTCGCCACCAAGGTCGGTTTTGGCCCGGTGGACGGCGTGCCGAACCGCAGCGGCCTGAGCCGCAAGCACCTATTCAATGGCATCGATGCCAGCCTGACGCGCCTCGGCACCGACTACGTCGACATCTATTACCTGCACCGCGAAGACCACAACACGCCGCTGGACGTCACGGTGTCGGCCATCGGCGACCTGATTCGCCAAGGCAAAATCCGCTATTGGGGCTTGTCGAATTACCGTGGTTGGCGGATCGCCGAGGTGATCCGCATCGCCGACAAACTGGGTGTTGACCGCCCCGTCATCAGCCAGCCGTTGTACAACATCGTCAACCGCCAGGCCGAAACCGAACAGATCACCGCCGCGCAGAACTACGGTTTGGGCGTGGTGCCTTACAGCCCGCTGGCGCGCGGGGTGCTCAGTGGCAAATATGCGCCGGACGTGAAACCGGATGCCAACAGCCGAGCCGGCCGCGCCGACAAACGCATTCTTGAAACAGAATGGCGGGTGGAATCCCTGCGCATCGCCCAGCAGATCCAGCAGTACACGCAAGGTCGTGGCGTGGGCATCGTCGAGTTCGCGATTGCCTGGGTGCTGAACAACAGCGCCGTCACCTCCGCCATTGTCGGGCCGCGCACCGAAGAACAATGGGACGCCTACACTAAGGCGCAGGCGGTGAAGATCACGGCTGAGGATGAAGCGTTTATCGACGCGCTGGTGACACCGGGGCATGCGTCTACGCCGGGGTTTAATGATGTGAGTCATTTCGTGTCCGGCCGTAAACCCCGCAACCCTTGAGATCTTTCGCGAGCAGGCTCGCTCCCACAGGGGGTTTGTGTCGATCCAATGGCTATGCTTCGACTCAGATCCATTGTGGGAGCGAGCCTGCTCGCGATAGCGGTTTTAATTCAACATTGATATTGGATGACAGACCGCTTTCGCCGGCAAGCCGGTCTCGCTCCCACAAGGGGTCGGTGTTGATCAGTTAGTCAATATTCGACCGTAAAACCACGTATCCTCCGCCCCCCGTTTCACCTTCAACTTCGCGAGGACAGCTTGTCTAAAGGTATCGCTCTATCGGTTTCGGCCTCGGTGCTGTTTGCCGTCATGTATTACTACACCTCACTGCTCACCCCGTTGAGCGGTGTGGAAATTTTCGGCTGGCGAATGCTGCTGACGGTGCCGTGCATGACCGTGTTCATGGTGGTGTCCGGGGAATGGAAGCGCGTGGTCGAGATTGTCCGGCGAGCCGCCGCCCAGCCGAAACTGATCGCCGGCCTGATCGCCTCTTCTGCCTTGCTCGGCGTGCAGCTCTGGCTGTTCATGTGGGCACCGCTCAACGGCTACAGCCTCGATGTGTCGCTGGGCTATTTCCTGTTGCCATTGACCATGGTCCTGACCGGACGGCTCGCTTATGGCGAACGCCTCTCCTACCTGCAAAAAATCGCGGTGTTTTTCGCTTGCCTCGGTGTGATCAACGAGGTGTACCAGGTCGGTGGTTTTTCCTGGGCAACCTTGCTGGTGTGCGTCGGCTATCCGACCTATTTCATCCTTCGCAAGCGTCTGACGGCAGACAATCTGGGCGGCTTATGGCTGGACATGGCACTCACGCTGCCCGTGGCCTTTTGGTTCGTGCAGACGGGCGAACAAGGTTTCAGTGTGTTTGACCAGCATCCGTGGCTGTCGCTGCTGATCCCGATCCTCGGCGTGATCAGTGCCTCTGCGCTGGTGATCTACATCATCGCCAGTCGGCTGCTGCCGTTCAGCCTGTTCGGGTTGTTGAGCTACGTCGAACCAGTGCTGTTGCTGGGCGTCGCGTTGCTGCTCGGGGAAAGCATCAAGGCGGGGGAATGGCTGACCTACATTCCGATCTGGATGGCGGTGCTGGTGTTGGTGTTCGAAGGGTTCAAACACTTGGTCCGGCAGCGCAAACCTTAAGCGCACACAAAACAAATGTGGGAGTGGGCTTGCTCCCGATGAGGGCCTGACATTCAACATCTCGGTTGACTGATCTGGCGCTATCGCGAGCAAGCCCGCTCCCACAGTTTTATTGCGGTAACGGCTTAGTCGGTGGACAACACACCACGACGAACCTGATCACGCTCGATCGATTCGAACAACGCCTTGAAGTTGCCCTCGCCGAAGCCATCGTCGCCTTTACGCTGGATGAACTCGAAGAACACCGGGCCCATCAGGGTTTCCGAGAAGATCTGCAACAGTAGACGTTTGTCGCCCGACTCGGACGAACCGTCCAGCAGAATGCCCCGCGCTTGCAGTTGATCAACCGGCTCGCCGTGGTTCGGCAAACGGCCTTCGAGCATTTCGTAATAGGTTTCCGGTGGCGCGGTCATGAAGCGCATGCCGATGCTTTTCAGGTGATCCCAGGTCTTGATCAGGTCATCGCTGAGGAAGGCAACGTGCTGGATACCCTCGCCGTTGAACTGCATCAGGAACTCTTCAATCTGACCGGCACCCTTGGACGACTCTTCGTTCAACGGGATGCGGATCATGCCGTCCGGCGCGGTCATCGCCTTGGAGGTCAGGCCGGTGTATTCGCCCTTGATGTCGAAGTAGCGGATTTCCCGGAAGTTGAACAGCTTCTCGTAGAAGTTCGCCCAGTACGCCATGCGACCGCGATACACGTTGTGGGTCAGGTGGTCGATGATCTTCAGGCCAGCGCCAACCGGGTTGCGATCAACGCCTTCGATGAACACGAAGTCGATGTCGTAGATCGAGCTGCCTTCACCAAAACGGTCGATCAGGTACAGCGGCGCGCCGCCGATGCCTTTGATTGCTGGCAGGTTCAGCTCCATCGGGCCAGTTTCGATATGAATCGGCTGGGCGCCGATTTCCAAGGCGCGCTTGTAGGCCTGTTGCGAATCCTTGACCCGGAACGCCATGCCGCACACCGACGGGCCGTGCTCGGCCGCGAAGTACGAAGCAACGCTGTTGGGTTCGTTGTTGAGGATCAGGTTGATCGCGCCCTGGCGATACAGGTGCACGTCTTTGGACCGGTGGGTCGCCACTTTGGTGAAGCCCATGATCTCGAAGATCGGCTCCAGCGTGTTCGGGGTTGGCGATGCGAATTCGATGAATTCAAAGCCCATCAGGCCCATTGGGTTTTCGTATAAATCTGCCATTTTGGCGCCTCATCATTTTTTAGAATTAACGTAACGTTAGTTGCTAAGAATGCTGAAGCCGGCGGGTGGCGCGCAGGAGATGCCCCGCACGCTGCGCGCGAGGAAGTCACCGTAGATCAATTGAAACCCGAAACTTTTCATTGTCGACCCAAGGCTGATACGGGCGAGGCTTCTGCTGCCAGAAGACGATTATTCTTATATGCGTAACCGGATTCTACACAGCGTAAACAGATTTGTCCGTCTTCTGTATCAAATCCCCTTTTTCCCTGCTCGCGCAAGGGGTTTGTTGCACAGGAAAATCCCCGCCAGGATCAACCCGCCGCCCAGACACATCGCCAGGGTCAGTTGCTCGCCCAACAGCAACGCGCCGAGGATGACCGCGGTCAGCGGGTTCAGCGCGATGAACACACCGGAACGGGTCGCGCCGATTTTGCGGATGCCATCGTAATAGCCGATGTACGCCAGTGCCGAGCCCAAAACGCCCAGGTACATCAGGCTCAACCATTGCTGCGCCCCCAGGTCGAGCAACGCCGCAATGCTCACCTCGCCCCTGACGGTGCTCGCGACCCAGAGCATCACCGTGCCGAGCAGGATCGAATACGTCACGGTTTGCATCGGCCCCAAGGTCTGGTTCAGGTCTTTGGCGCACAGCGAATAAATCCCCCAGCTCAGAACGCAGCCGAAAATCAGCAGATCGCCGATCCACGCATTGGCATTGCCGGCCAGCAACTGCGGGTTGCGGCTGACGATCACCAGGCTCGCCCCGACAATGCAAATCGCTATGCCGACGACCTTCACCCGACTCAAACGCTCCTTGAACAGCAACCACGAGACCAATCCGATGACCGCCGGGTTCAGCGCCACGATCAATGACGCCCTGGAGGCATTGATGTAATGCAGGCCATAAAAGAAGCACAGGTTGTAGAAGAAGATGCCGAAGAACCCCAGCAGCGACAGTTGCAGCCATTGCCGGGGGCTGGGGCGCGCCAGCGGCACGCGGGCCACCAGCAAAAACAGCAGCAGCGCCCCGCTCGCCAGCAAAAATCTCAGGCTGGCGGCGAACAATGGGCTGAGGCTGTCAGCGAGAAAACGCCCGGCAACGAAGGTCCCGCCCCAGATCATGGTGACGGCAGCGAGCTTGAAATACACCCCCACGTCGGAAGTTTCCGACACCCTTTGTTCATACGCAGTCATAAGTCCCCGGATTGAGAAGTCGAGCAGATGACGTATCATTCCGCTAATACTTGATCATCGTAAAATGAGTAAACACTCATGACCCTTACCCAACTGGAGATCTTTTCGCTGGTGGCCGAGCTTCACGGCTTCACGGCGGCGGCCCATCGTCTGGGGATTTCGCAATCGGCGGTGTCTCACGCACTCAAGTCGCTGGAGCAGGAGTTGGGTGTCGAATTGCTTCGTCGACATCAATCCCAGGTCGAACTCAGCGACATCGGCCAACAACTATTGCTGCGCGCCCGGGCGATGCTCGGGTTGGCCAACACGTTGCGCCAGGAAGCGGCCGATGCCCGCGGGATGAAACGCGGCACGCTGCGCATCGGCTCGTTCGGCCCGACCTCGTCGATCAAGTTGCTACCGATGATCCTGCAGCAGTACCGTGCGGCTCACCCTGGCATCGAGGTCCATATAGATGAAGGTCCCGACCGGCAGGTGATCCAGTGGCTGGAAGAGCGGCGTATCGACATCGGCTTTGTGGTGTTGCCGCAGGAGCGATTCGACACCGTCGCACTGATCGAGGACCAAATGGTCGCGTTGTTGCCCGTCGATCATCCGCTGGCAGTTCGCGACAGCGTGAGCCTGGGCGATTTGTGCGACGACCCATTCGTGCTGACCGAGGCCGGCTCTTCGGAGCTGGTTTCGCGGATGTTCAGCGCGGCGCACCTGACGCCGAACATTCGCTACCGCTGCTCGCAACTGCTAAGCACGCTGGACACCGTTGGCCGGGGTGATGCCGTGACGGTGGTCGCCGAAGGTTCACTGCCAGACGAGTACGACGGCCGCTACGTAAAAAAACCGCTGTCGCCAGCGGTCGCGCGCCAGGTGGGCTTGGCGGTGCTCGACCGTCGTCAGTCTTCACCGGCAACGCTGGCCTTTATCAAACTCGCCTCCCATCTGGAATACCGTTGAGCGGCATAAGCGTTGAACGCCAACTATCATGGCCTCTGACCGAACTCTTTTTGGGAGGCATTCCGTTGTCCTGCCAGCATTTGAGAGCCCTATTTCATCGATACAGGTTTCGCGAATGCCATTGACTGTAAAAACCCGCCGAAAACGCGGCACCCGAATTGTCGTGACGGTATTGAGCGGTTTGCTCCCAATACTGCTGGGGTTCTTCATTCTTTACTGGCAGGCCGAACGTGCACTTTCGCAAAGCACCCAACTGACCGCCGAAGAAGCCATCCGTCAATTCGAGCTGATGCTCGACAACACCGCCCAGGCCGCGCGCGAGTTGTTGCCGCTGGCCGGCCAATCCTGCAACAACGTCAAACTGGCCTTGCGCGAACAGGTCACCCGCCGTCCGTTCGTGCGTTCGACGAATCTGGTGTGGGCCGACAACCTCTATTGCAGTTCGTTGTTTGGTGACTATCAGGAAAAGGTCAACGCCGGAGACTACACCCAAGGCAAGTTATGGCTCATGAACGGCAACCCGGTCACGCCCAATACCGCGTTGTTGGTGTACCGGCTCAGCGAAGGACAACAGGGTGCATTGACCACGCTGGACGGTTATCACTTGAGCAACGTGCTGCGCCTGATTGGTCGCAAGACAGTACTGTTGCTGCAAGTCGGCCCAGACTGGTTGTCGGCTGACGGCAAGGTTCACGAAGGCGCCCTGCCCACCCTGCCCGTCGCCGACAGCAAAATGATGTCCTCGCGTTATGCCTTCACCGTCGCGGCGGGTTTTCCCGAGGGTGAGACCTGGCGTTACATGAGCAGCGAGTATCCGCCGCTGTTCAGCTTGCTGATCTTTTTTGGCGCCGTGTCCGGCCTGATTGGACATGTTTTGCAAAAGCGCTCGTCGTCACCCAGTCATGAACTGCAGCGTGCACTGGAGGCGGCGGAATTCGTTCCGTATTTTCAGCCAGTGGTGCATGGCACGAACAAGAAATGGTCCGGCACCGAGGTTTTGATGCGCTGGAATCATCCGAAGGAAGGCCTGGTGCGCCCTGACCTGTTCATTCCGTTTGCCGAGCACTCAGGCCTGATCGTGCCGATGACCCGCTCACTGATGCAGCAAACTGCGCAACTGCTGGCACCTGTCTCCAACTCGTTCGAAGAGCCGTTTCACATCGGCATCAACATCACGGCCAGCCACTGCAAGGACCTGGAACTGGTCAAGGATTGCCGGGAGTTTCTCGGTGCTTTTGCGCCGGGCTCCATCCATCTGGTGCTGGAGCTGACCGAGCGCGAACTGATCGAGCCCACCGCCATCACCTTGCAATTGTTCGAGCAACTTCACGCGCTGGGCGTGATGATCGCCATCGACGACTTTGGCACCGGTCACTCAAGCCTGGGTTACTTGCGCCAGTTCAACGTGGATTTCCTGAAAATCGACCAGAGCTTTGTCGCCATGATCGGTGCCGATGCGCTGTCCCGGCACATTCTGGACAGCATCATTGAGCTCTCGGCCAAGCTCGATCTGGGCATCGTTGCCGAAGGCGTGGAAACCGAGGAGCAAAGTGCTTATCTCACTGCTCATGGTGTGAACTTCTTGCAAGGTTATCTGTTCGGACGGCCGATGCCCGGTGCCGACTTCATTGATGCATTAAGTCACCATTAACTAGCGCCTTTATGCGACAAGACAACGAGGCCGCGCACCGATTTGAATCAAAAGACTACTCTTGTTACATGAAGAAAAAGTCAGGATTTACTCTTTGCCCATTAACTACTACAATTTTTCATACCTGCGCTAGATTGGCAGGCGAGCCATTTATCACCGAGTCGCTTCAAGGCTCTTGGCTTATAGCTTTGTTTGCGGTTGGTATCAGCCAAACACACTATTGGAGTAAAGATATTGTCCAGACTCGCTGAATTTCGTGCAGCTGAAAAGGCCCTTCAAGAGCAGCTCAAGCAGCTGGAATCCCTGAAGAACGATGCCGGGCTCAAGAAAGAAATCGAATTCGAAGAAAAGCTCCAGGGGCTGATGAAAACCTACGGCAAGAGCCTGCGCGACATCATCGCCATTCTCGATCCGAACCCGGCCAAATCCGGCCTGCAACAGGCCGCTGCGCCTAAAACCCGCCGCGCTCGCGTGGTCAAGGTTTATTCGAACCCGCACACCGGTGAACTGATTGAAACCAAGGGCGGCAACCACCGTGGCCTGAAAGCTTGGAAGGAACAATACGGTGCTGCCACCGTTGACTCCTGGCTGCGCGGCTAAGCACTCGCGGTGACAAAAAAAGCCCTGCCTTGCGCAGGGCTTTTTTCATGGACGCCGTCCAAATGCAACGATTGGAATCGATCAACTCGCTACTTGCAGATTAACTTTGTGCTTAATTCCTTCGGTATCTAAAGATTGCGAAATGCACGACCGCGCAAACCTTCAACTAAAGTTTCAAGCTGTTACGAGCAACCTCTATTTCATCCAGGCTTGCCTTATAAGCCTCGGCTTGCCCCGCGTACGAAAAAACATAGGCCTTATCGCCATCCACCGCAGCGACCAATGTTTGCGACAGCACGTGTCGGCCGTTTTGGGTAATCGTGCAGGTAGTTTCCAGTGCCGATAGCCGGCTCAAGGTCGCCGGATGGATTTTGTTGCAGACGCTTTGATAGCCACCCTGGAAGAAATCCTTCTGCACTGACTTGCGCATCTCCAGCAATACGCCTTGCAAATTCACCTGATGACCGCTTTCCACTGGCGTCACGGTCAACTCCATCACCATCACCGGCGTGCCGCCCTGATCACTCTTCACCGCGCGCTGGCGGGACACCTGAGGCTTCGCATCATCCTGCGGAATCGCTTCAACTTCCCAGCCATCTGGCCAAGTCACGATCGGCGTCTCTGCATGAGCGCAAGTAATGCCTGACAACAGCCCCATCAGAACGAACAGCGATTTACAGAATCGAATCATTGCAATAAACACTCGCGGATTGAACCGTAAAGTCTGAGCCTCGTCCCGCTGTCAGGCAATAGCCGACGGTTTGGGTTTGGTGATGCCTGCACCCTTGCGTATCATTGTCGCCATCGTTAGCCCCACTTATTGTCCGGAGGGCCCATGAGCCTGCACGAATTGAACACGTTCCCGGGTGTCACCGCCCAACCTGATACCGCCACCCAGAAGTTCGTCTTCAACCACACCATGCTGCGGGTCAAAGACATCACCAAGTCCCTGGATTTCTACACGCGTATCCTGGGTTTCTCGCTGGTGGAAAAACGCGACTTCCCGGAAGCCGAGTTCAGCCTGTATTTCCTGGCACTGGTCGATAAAGACCAGATCCCGGCCGATGCCGCCGCCCGTACCGAGTGGATGAAATCGATCCCCGGCATCCTCGAGCTGACCCACAACCACGGCACCGAGAACGACGCGGATTTTGCCTACCACAATGGCAACACCGACCCACGCGGCTTCGGCCACATTTGCATCTCGGTGCCGGACATTGTCGCTGCGTGCGAGCGCTTCGAAGCGCTGGGTTGCGATTTCCAGAAGCGCCTGAACGACGGCCGCATGAAGAGCCTGGCGTTCATCAAGGACCCGGATGCCTACTGGGTCGAGATCATCCAGCCTGCGCCGCTGTAATATTCAACACAGATCTAATGTGAGAGCGGGCTTGCTCGCTCCCACATTTTGGAATGCGCAAGACACAAAAAACCCCATGATCACTCATGGGGTTTTGTGTTTTCAGCGTGCGGCTTTATGCCGGCGCGGAAGTCCGGATCAGGTGATCGAAGGCACTCAGGGAAGCCTTGGCGCCCTCGCCCACTGCAATCACGATCTGCTTGTACGGCACGGTCGTCACGTCACCGGCAGCAAACACACCTGGCAGCGATGTCTCGCCACGCGCATCGACGATGATCTCGCCACGCGGCGACAACTCGACGGTCCCTTTGAGCCAGTCGGTGTTCGGCAGCAAACCGATCTGCACGAAGATGCCTTCGAGGTTGACCGTGTTGAACTCGCCCGAATCGCGGTCTTTGTAGACCAGGCCGGTGACTTTCTGGCCGTCGCCCTTCACTTCACTGGTCAATGCGCTGGTGATCACATTGACGTTCGGGAGGCTGAACAACTTGCGTTGCAGCACGGCGTCGGCGCGCAGCTTGCTGTCAAACTCCAGCAGCGTGACGTGGCTGACAATACCGGCCAGATCGATCGCTGCTTCAACGCCGGAGTTACCGCCGCCGATCACCGCTACGCGCTTGCCTTTGAACAGCGGGCCGTCACAGTGCGGGCAGAAACACACGCCTTTGGCTTTATATTCCTGCTCTCCTGGCACGCCCATTTCACGCCAGCGCGCGCCAGTGGCGAGGATCAGCGCTTTGGTTTTCAGGGTGGCGCCGCTTTCGAAGCGAACTTCGTGCAACTCGCCAGGATTCTTCGCCGGGATCAGCGCGGTGGCCCGCTGCAGGTTCATGATGTCGACGTCGTACTGCTTGACGTGTTCTTCGAGCGCGCTGGCCAGTTTCGGCCCTTCGGTTTCCTGCACGGAGATGAAGTTTTCGATGGCCATGGTGTCGAGCACCTGCCCACCAAAACGTTCAGCCGCCACGCCAGTGCGAATGCCTTTACGGGCGGCGTAGATCGCTGCCGCAGCACCGGCCGGGCCACCACCGACCACCAGCACGTCAAAGGCTTCTTTGGCGCTGATTTTCTCGGCTTGGCGTTCGGCACCGCTGGTGTCGATCTTGGCGAGGATTTCTTCCAGGCCCATACGACCCTGACCGAAAATCTCACCGTTCAGGTAAATGCTTGGCACGGCCATGATCTTGCGATCATCGACTTCGGCCTGGAACAACGCACCGTCGATAGCGACGTGGCGAATGTTCGGGTTCAGTACCGCCATCAGGTTCAGCGCCTGGACCACGTCCGGGCAGTTCTGGCAGGACAGCGAGAAGTAAGTCTCGAAGCTGAACTCACCTTTGAGCGAACGGATCTGCTCAATCACTTCCGCGCTGGCTTTCGAAGGGTGACCACCGACTTGCAGCAAGGCCAGCACCAACGAGGTAAATTCGTGGCCCATCGGGATACCGGCGAAACGCAGGCTGATATCGGCACCGGGGCGGTTGATCGAGAACGATGGCTTGCGTGCGTCGTCACCGTTGTCGAGCAAGGTAATCTGGGTGGAAAGACTGGCAACGTCTTTCAGCAGTTCAAGCATTTCCTGGGATTTCGCACCGTCGTCGAGGGATGCAACGATCTCGATCGGCTGGGTGACCCGTTCCAGGTACGATTTCAACTGGGCTTTAAGATTGGCGTCCAACATACGGGCGATTTCCATGCTGTTTGGTAAAGAAACGAGTTCGAAAAAAAACGCCCGAGCGAATCTCGCCCGGGCGTTTTATAGGGCGGTGCAGCTTACTTAGTAGGTGCGGAGTTCCGCCCTGATGAAGCGCGTCACAGACTTAGATCTTGCCGACCAGGTCCAGGGACGGAGCCAGAGTGGCCTCGCCTTCTTTCCACTTGGCAGGGCAAACCTGGCCTGGGTGAGCAGCGACGTACTGGGCAGCCTTGATTTTGCGCAGCAGCTCGGAAGCGTCACGGCCAACGCCGCCATCGTTCAGTTCAACGATTTTGATCTGGCCTTCAGGGTTGATCACGAAGGTGCCACGGTCAGCCAGACCGGCTTCTTCGATCAGCACGTCGAAGTTGCGGGAGATAGCGTGGGTCGGGTCACCAATCATGGTGTACTGGATTTTGCCGATGGCTGGCGAAGTGTTGTGCCAGGCAGCGTGGGCAAAGTGGGTGTCAGTGGAAACGCTGTAGATTTCGACGCCCAGTTTCTGGAACGCGTCGTAGTTGTCAGCCAGGTCTTCCAGTTCGGTCGGGCAAACGAAGGTGAAGTCAGCTGGGTAAAAGAACACGACAGACCACTTGCCTTTCAGGTCAGCGTCCGACACTTGTACGAAGTCGCCATTTTTGTAGGCGGTAGCTTTGAACGGTTTAACTTGGCTGTTGATGATAGGCATCGTTGACTCTCCGTCAGGGGTTAAGAAGTTGATGGAGTGAACTCTACCCACTCGATGGACGGATGGCTCATTGGCAAACTTGATGCTGCTGATGGGTTTTCGCTATTAGCCAGCAGTATTAATAGAAGAAAACGATATCTACGGCGCCAACGGCTTTTCAGAAATCCGGTTCATCCCGAGAAACGGATTGGCTTCCACGTAGCGCATCGCCGACTTCATGTCCTTCCAGCCCACGTAGCTCATCAAGGATTTCAAGTCCCAACCACTTTGGTGCGCCCAAGTGGCGAAGCCGCGTCGCAGGGAGTGACTGGTGTACTGCTCGGCCGGGATACCAGCGCGCTCCAACGCCTGGCGCAACAACGGAATGACGCTGTTGGCGTGCAAACCCTCCTCGCTCAGATGCCCCCAGCGATCGATGCCACGGAACACCGGCCCTCGCACCAGCGCCGCTTCGGTGATCCAGGCGATGTACGCCTGCACCGGACACAGACGTTGCAATGCCGGCGTCTGGTAGGTCTTGCCGAGGTTTTCGCGGTCGCTCTTGCTCCGCGGCAAATACAGGGTGATGCCGGAACCCGCGCTGGCCTGCACGTGTTCGATCTGGACGCGACACAACTCGTCGCTACGGAAACCGCGCCAGAAGCCCAACAGGATCAGAGCCAAATCGCGCCGGGCTCTTAACAGGGTCGGTCGATCGTTTTGTGATTTCGCGGTTTGTGCTTCCTGCTCCAGCCAGGCAACCACTTGCTCCAGATGTTGAAGCTGCAATGGTTCGGCTTGTTTCTCCTGCGCCGGGTGCAGCGCGCGAATGCCTTTGAATACCTTGCGCACAACGGGCGCCTTGGTGGGATCGGCAAAACCCTGACTGTTGTGCCACTGCGCGAGCGCTGACAAGCGCAGCTTCAACGTGTTGATCGACAACTCCCCGGCGTACGTCACCAGATAGCGCGCGACGCTGTCAGCAGTGGCCGGCAGGAAACCGCCCCAACCCACTTCGAAATGCTCGATGGCCGCTCGATAGCTACGGCGGGTGTTGTCACGCGTGGCAGCTTGCAGGTATCGATCCAGCTCGGTCATGGGCTCATGCCTCGAAGTCGTACGGCTTTCTTGGCGCCAGGGCCGTTTCAAAGCGCATCACATTGGGTAATACCAGTATATCCCGTATCAATAACTTACATTTTTTCCATTTCAAGTATGCGTGGTACACTGCGCGCTTTAGTGGTATGTACCACAGTACGAAATCGTAGGAGAACACATGGCTCGTGGCGGCATAAACAAAGCAGTGGTTCAAACGGCGCGCCTGGCTATCCTCGCCCGCGGCGAACACCCGAGCATCGACGCGGTACGCATCGAAATGGGCAACACGGGTTCCAAAACCACCATCCACCGGTATTTGAAGGAACTGGACGACGGTGTCGAACCCGTCGCAACGTCCTCCGAACCCATCGATGACGAACTGACAGGGCTGGTCTCGCGCCTCGCTCAACGCCTCAAGGAGCAGGCACAGGAGCCCATCGATCAGGCTCGTGCGCAGTTCGAGCAACAACGAAAAGACCTGGAAATCCAGCTGGCCGATGCGCAAGAAGCCAACAGCGAATTACAGCAGCAGTACGAGCTTCAAACCCTGGCGCTGACGCAGGAATCCGACACCCTGCAAAACACTCTTTCCATGCTGCAGACCGAGCAAACCCGCAACGCCGGGCTGAACCAGGCGCTGGCCGACTTCGAATTACGCTTGCAGGACAAGGACGAGCAGATCCGCTCTCTTGAGGAAAAGCACCTGCACGCCCGCGATGCGCTGGAACACTATCGCAATGCCGTCAAAGAGCAGCGCGAACAGGAGCAACGACGCCACGAAGGTCAGGTGCAGCAGATTCAGATGGAGTTGCGTCAGGCCCAGCAAAGCGCCCTTGTCCGCCAGGATGAAATCACCCAGCTGCACCGTGACAACGAACGTTTACTGACTGAAAACCGTGGCACGCTACGGGAACTCAGCCTGCTGCAGGAACAGCTCAAGCAGACCCATACCCGCCAGGATCAACTGCTGGAACAGGTCAACCGCATCGACAGCGAACGCACCCTCCTCCAGGAACGCCTGCGCGCAGCCCTGCTGGAAAGCCAGTCGCTGAAGCAGAACGTCGAGGAGCAGTCGCAGATAAACAAAGCACTGGAAATTGAATTACTGAAGACTCAGGCGAGCCTCGATGAAAGCGTGCGCCTGGCGGCTGTCGTTGCGACAGCGCCAGACGCGGCCAAGGCCGATTAACCTGCGACCGGCGTACGCATGGTGACGAACTCTTCGGCGGCGGTCGGGTGCACGCCGATGGTTTCGTCGAAGTCGCGCTTGGTGGCGCCCGCCTTCAAGGCGATTGCCAGCCCTTGCACGATCTCGCCGGCATCCGGCCCGACCATGTGACAGCCGAGCACCTTGTCGGTCTTGCCGTCCACCACGAGCTTCATCAGCGTGCGCTCCTGGCATTCCGTCAGGGTCAGCTTCATCGGGCGGAAACGGCTTTCGTAGATCACCACGTCGTGGCCGGCTTCGCGAGCCTCTTCTTCGGTCAGGCCAACGGTGCCGATGTTCGGCAAGCTGAACACTGCGGTCGGGATCATCTTGTAATCCACCGGACGATATTGCTCAGGCTTGAACAAGCGTCGCGCCACGGCCATGCCTTCGGCCAGTGCAACCGGGGTGAGCTGGACCCGACCAATCACATCGCCAAGGGCCAGGATCGACGGCTCGGCGGTCTGGTATTGCTCATCGACCTCGACGAAACCTTTCTTGTCGAGTTTGACGCCGGTGTTTTCCAGCCCGAGGTTGTCCAGCATCGGGCGGCGGCCGGTGGCGTAGAACACGCAATCGGCTTCCAACTGGCGACCGTCCTTGAGCGTCACTTTCAGACTGCCATCGGTCAGTTTTTCAATGCGCTCGATGTCGGCATTGAATTGCAGGTCCATGCCACGCTTGGTCAGCTCTTCCTGCAAGTGCTTGCGTACCGCGACGTCAAAGCCGCGCAGGAACAGGTCGCCGCGATACAACAACGTGGTCTCGGCGCCCAGACCGTGGAAGATCCCGGCGAACTCGACGGCGATGTAGCCACCGCCCACGACCAGCACGCGTTTTGGCAACTCTTTGAGGAAGAACGCCTGGTTGGAACTGATCGCATGCTCGTGCCCCGGAATCTCCGGGATCTGCGGCCAGCCGCCGGTAGCAATCAGGATGTTCTTGGCGGTGAAGCGCTCACCATTGATCTCGACGGTATTGGGGTCGACGATTTTGGCGTGGCCTTCATGCAGGGTCACACCGCTGTTCACCAGCAGGTTGCGATAGATGCCGTTCAGGCGATTGATCTCGCGATCCTTATTGGCGATCAGCGTCGCCCAATCGAACTTCGCCTCGCCCGGGGTCCAGCCAAAACCCGAAGACTGCTCGAAGTCTTCGGCGAAGTGCGCGCCGTAGACCAACAATTTCTTCGGCACGCAACCGACGTTCACACAGGTGCCACCCAGGTAGCGGCTCTCGGCCACCGCCACTTTCGCGCCAAACCCGGCCGCAAATCGTGCAGCCCGCACACCGCCGGAACCGGCACCAATCACATAAAGGTCAAAATCGTAGGCCATTTTCAATCTCCTCGGCAGGCAAACAGCATACCCGCAGACGTCCGTTGGGCAAGCGCTGCAAACGATATGGGGCCGGAAAATGAAAAAGCCACCCGAAGGTGGCTTTTCATTACAAGGAGGTCAAACGCTATCAGTAAGCCTTGCCCGTCTTGTAGAAGTTCTCGAAGCAGAAGTTGGTCGCTTCGATGTAGCCTTCAGCGCCACCGCAGTCGAAACGCTGGCCCTTGAACTTATAGGCAATCACGCAACCGTTCTTCGCCTGCTTCATCAGGGCGTCGGTGATCTGGATCTCACCACCTTTGCCTGGCTCGGTTTGCTTGATCAGCTCGAAAATGTCCGGAGTCAGGATGTAACGACCGATGATCGCCAGGTTCGACGGAGCGTCTTCCGGCGCCGGTTTTTCGACCATGTTACGAACGCGGTACAGGTCATCAGCGATCAACTCGCCAGCGATCACGCCATACTTGTTGGTTTCCTGCGGATCCACTTCCTGGATCGCGACGATGGTGCAGCGATACTGCTCGTACAGCTTGACCATCTGGGTCAGTACGCCGTCGCCTTCGAGGTTGACGCACAAGTCGTCCGCCAGTACCACGGCGAACGGCTCGTCACCGATCAGCGGGCGGCCAGTCAGGATCGCGTGGCCAAGGCCTTTCATTTCGGTTTGACGGGTGTAGGAGAACGAGCACTCGTCCAGCAGCTTGCGGATGCCGACCAGGTATTTTTCCTTGTCAGTACCCTTGATCTGATTTTCCAGCTCGTAGCTGATGTCGAAGTGGTCTTCCAGAGCGCGCTTGCCGCGGCCGGTGACGATGGAGATTTCGGTCAAACCGGCGTCCAGAGCTTCTTCGACGCCGTACTGGATCAGTGGCTTGTTTACCACCGGCAGCATTTCTTTGGGCATGGCTTTAGTCGCTGGCAGGAAGCGAGTACCGTAACCGGCTGCTGGGAACAAGCATTTCTTGATCATATAAGTCCTTGAAAGGGCTGTGTGTACGAGTTTCGGCGCAGTCTAATCAGGCGGCGTGCACCTTACAATGCCCCGCACTGGCTAACCGATGCCATCATAGAGAAATATTCTCGCGGATAGTTCCGCAGTTCGCTCCAGAGCCTTTATTGATAGCAGAAATTCCGAGCGGCGCCGACGAATCTGCCGCCCGCAGATTCGCACCACCATACGCCCATCAGCACCTGCTGAGTGCAATTGGCGCTATCATTGCGCAATTGAACCAGCCAACGAGGCAGATAGATGTCGGTAGCAAAAAGTGTCAACGGGTTCCTGATCAATCAGGCGAAAGACGGCCAATGGTGGGTAGACAGCGTCAGCGGCGAGAATATCGCCGGGCCATTCCCGACCGAAGCGTTGGCGATTGAAGTGGCATCCGTATTGGAGCTCGAACACCCCGCCCCAAAACGTCGCGGCAAGGACAAGTCCTGATCTAAAGCGAATTTGCCTGACCAAGCCCTGCCTCGTGCAGGGCTTTTTTGCGATTGCCGGCGACGAAGTGGCCTTTCGCTATAACCTTTTGATTCCGGCGCTGTCACAGGCTTAGCCCTATTATTCTGACGACGACCACAACATGACTAAATTCTTGCCCCTGATTGCGGTATTGGCCCTGAGCGGCTGCGCAACTTCCGAAACCACCTACCTGAACAACGGCGAGCAAGGCCTGAGCATCGACTGCTCGGGTGAAGCCAATTCCTGGGCCACCTGCTATGAAAAAGCCGAAGCCTCCTGCGCCGGCACCGGCTATCGGATCGTTGGCACTGACGGTACTCCTTCACCCAAGGAAAGTGACAAGACCCTGGGCGTCGATGTCGGCAATTACAAAAACCGCAGCGTCGTGGTGGTCTGCAAGTAAGGCGCTTGTGCCCTACATGTGAATTTCAGCGAATTTGATCCCGAGACCGCGCACGGTCTCGATCAGGTCGTCAAGGCGACCGAAGGACTCGACTTCATCGTTGTCATCCACGAGAAAATAACTGCGCCCGCCGCTTTTCTTGAAAAACACGATCCATTCCCCGGGGTCCGCCGGATTCTGAATCACATGGGTAGCAGAGATGTGACCCTCTGCATGCTGCTCCCGTACCTGCTCTCGCTTCATGCTCGACTCCAGAAATGACAATGCCGCCAAAGCGTGCTTTGGCGGCATCGGTGCTGACTGTCGCTAGTTTATCAGCCGGAGATACACGCGGTGGCGGCATTGCGCACATCCATCGGGCGCAATGGCACGTTGGAAATGCGTTCATGCAGCTTGATGCTGCTGCCGCTGGAACGCTCTTCAATATCGAATACGGCCGCCGGGCCCGAGGAGAACTTCTGCGGCACGATGACCCGCACGCCTTCTTTCTCCTGCGGCTCGACTTGCAGGGCACCGCGACTGCTGGCCAGTTTCTCGGTCAGGCACTGCGCGTATTCATTGGGCTTCTTGCCGGAAATCACGTTCATGGTGGGCAGCGACTCGTTGATTTCCGAGACACTTGCACAACCACTTATCGCCAATGCAAACGGCAAGACCCATGCACCCCACTTCATACAAAACCTCCAATAAAGACCCTCCGACAGCACAAATGCTGGTTTTCTCCGAGGCTCACTGCTTTTATCGCTAATGGAATTCCGAATAACTGTTTTTAATTGTCAAAGCGGACCCCGACGACCGGATAATAACCTGTTCGGGCTGATAAACTGCGCCAATCGCCCATGCTATCGTTTTGATTTTGTAGAAAAAGCCCTTCTGGAGGCGCCTCATGAAATTTATCCACCAGCGCGAGCACCTCAATGAAGACGACATCGTCGTCATCCAGTGCTCCCAAATGTGCAACATCCGCTTGATGAACGACGCCAACTTCCGCAGCTTCAAGAATGGCGGCCGTCACACTTACCATGGCGGTGCGTTCGACACCTTCCCGGCCCGCATTACTGCACCGAGTACCGGTTTCTGGAACATTACCATCGACACCGTCAACCGTCGGCCGATCAGCGTGACCCGCAAACCGACCCTGACTCACTCGATCAAGATCATCCGCCGCTCCACCACGAAACTGAGCTGAGCGGCACCCAACTCGAACATAAGCAGGTATGACCGTGGCCCAAACGACCAAGTACGTCATCAAATACAAACTCAATGGCGAGCGCCGTTTCGAATTTGCCCAGCTTGAAAACGGCACCGAAGCAGAAGCCAGAGCCGCGCTGGACGCGATTCATGGCCAGGGCGAAGACGTCATCAGCGATATCAGCGTCAGCAAAGCGCTGTAACGGGATTCGGAGCGACAATGTGGATGTCTGCTCCATCCGTTGAATTCGACCGCAAGCCCCGGAGTGTTCACCAAGGCAGCGCTCCCTAGACTGGCCACCTCAACCTTTGGTTAAGGAGTCAGAACATGTCTATGTCACCGATTCGTTTCATCAGCGGCAGTTCCAGCCTCGGCGTCCTGCTGCTGGCCTCCAGCGCGCAAGGGTTGTGCGCGTTGCTGCTCGGCGATGACCTGGAGACGCTTGAGCGCGACCTTGCGCGGCGATTCCCCGGCCAGCCAACACCCCAGCGTGATGAAGGCTTGATGCCTGCGCTGGAGCAAACTCTTCGCTACCTCGACAACCCTCTCGCCGAACTCGACCTTCCTCTGGATCTGGTCGGCAGCGTTTTTCAACGACGGGTCTGGGATGCCCTGCGCCAGATCCCGTCCGGCAAAACCGCCAGCTACCAGGACATCGCCCGGCAACTGGGACAACCCAAAGCCTTCCGGGCCGTGGCCAATGCCTGTGGCGCGAACCCGCTGGCAGTCATCGTGCCCTGCCATCGGGTCCTGCGCCAGGACGGCAGCCTCGGCGGTTACCGTTGGGGCCTGCACCGCAAACGGCAACTGCTGGAGCGTGAGGCGCAGCAATGATCGAGCACTTTCTGGATGCACTCGACTGGGCAACGCTGGAGCAACAACTGGATCAGGATGGCTGCGCGATCATCCGCTCGCTGATCAGCAGTGAAACGTGCGATGACATCAGTGCGCTGTACGCCCGATCCGAACCGTTCCGCTCGCAAGTGATGATGGCGCGTCACGGCTTCGGCCGTGGCGAGTACAAATACTTCCGATACCCGTTGCCGGAGATCGTCGCCACTTTGCGCAAAGCGCTCTACCCTCGCCTGGTGCCGATCGCCAACCGCTGGTACGAGCAAATGGACTTGCCGGTCCGTTTCCCTGAAAGGCATGCGGTGTTTCTTGAGCGCTGTCATGCCGCCGGTCAGGAGCGTCCCACGCCGTTGTTGCTGCAATACGGGCCGCAGGACTACAACTGCCTGCATCAGGATCTGTACGGCGAACACGTTTTTCCGCTGCAAGTGGCGATTCTTCTGTCAGAACCGGGCGAAGATTTCACCGGCGGCGAGTTTGTCCTGACCGAACAACGCCCACGGATGCAGTCGCGCCCCCAGGTCATTGGATTGAAAAAGGGGGACGCGGTGATCTTTGCCGTCAACCAGCGACCGGTGAAAGGCGTTCGTGGCTATTACCGGGTCACCCTGCGCCACGGCGTGAGTCGCCTGCACAGCGGAAAACGGCATACCCTTGGAATCATCTTTCACGACGCGTTATGACCTTATGAACCCGACCACTCTCGATCTGTTTGCCGACTCGGAGCCCGAGCAACAGTCTCGGCGCGAGCAAATCGGCGAACAGTCCTACGTCTTGAGGGGCTTTGCCCTGCCTTGGCTAGAGCGGTTACTGCCTGCGCTCGAGGCCGTTCTGGCAGCAGCGCCGTTTCGGCAGATGGTCACGCCCGGCGGTTTTACCATGTCAGCGGCCATGAGCAGTTGCGGCACATGGGGCTGGACCACCGACCGCAGCGGTTATCGCTATACCCGTCATGACCCGCGGACCGACGCCCCCTGGCCGGAAATGCCGCCGGTATTTTTTGAGCTCGCACAAGCGGCGGCGCTGGAAGCCGGCTTTGCCGATTTCGTGCCCGATTCCTGCCTGATCAACCGCTATATCCCCGGCGCGAAGATGTCATTGCACCAGGACAAGGACGAAGCGTCCTACGCAGCGCCGATCGTTTCGGTGTCGCTGGGCCTGCCGGCGATGTTCCTTTTTGGCGGTTTTGAACGCGGCGACAAAAGCCAGCGGGTGCCGGTGTTCCATGGCGATATCGTGGTCTGGGGCGGCGTCGATCGCCTGCGTTATCACGGGGTCTTGCCGATCAAGGAGGGTCAGCATCCGCGCCTGGGCGAGCAACGGATCAATTTCACGTTTCGTACCGCACAATGAGCCCGAGAATTTGACCGCAAGACCCGGAGTGCAGCGCGCCTGCCGACTGGTTACCCTGAATCAAACGGGTCAACGGACATGAAGCCATGACAACCACCGAGAACGATCCCCGCTGGGCCGCCGTCGTCGCCCGGGATCCCCGCGCTGACGGGCAATTTGTGTATGCGGTGAAAACCACCGGCATCTACTGCCGCCCCAGCAGCCTCGCGCGTTTGCCGAAGCCGCAAAATGTCGAATTCTTTGACACGGCCGAGCAGGCCCAGGCAGCGGGTTACCGCCCGAGCAAACGAGCGACGAAGGATCAAAGTGACGTCGCCGCGCAACATGCCGCGACCGTCGCCGCTGCTTGTCGTCAGATCGAGACAGCCGAACATCTGCCGGCGCTGAGTGAACTGGCCGACGTCGCGGGCCTGAGCAGTTTTCACTTTCACCGAGTGTTTAAAGCCGTTACCGGGCTGACACCCAAGGGTTACGCCACGGCCCACCGTTCACGCAAGGTTCGTCAACGCTTGGCCGGTGGAGGTTCGGTGACCGAAGCCCTGTATGACGCCGGCTTCAACTCCAACAGCCGTTTTTATGAGGCGGCGGATCAGCTGCTGGGCATGAAACCCGGTGACTACCGCGCCGAAGGTCAGAACAACGACATTCGTTTTGCCGTCGGCCAGTGTTCCCTGGGGGCGATTCTGGTGGCGCAGAGCGTACGCGGTGTTTGCGCGATCCTGCTGGGTGATGATCCGCACCAACTGGTGTGTGACCTGCAAGACAGGTTTCGGCGGGCCAATCTGATTGGCGCCGATCACGAGTTCGAGCAACTGATCGCCAAGGTCGTCGGTTTTATCGAAGCCCCGGCCATCGGCCTGGATTTGCCGCTGGACGTTCAAGGCACGGCATTTCAGGAGCGCGTCTGGCAAGCGTTGCGGGAGATTCCTGCAGGCAGCACCGCCAGTTACGCGGATATCGCCCAGCGCATCGGCGCACCGAAAGCGGTGCGCGCCGTGGCTCAGGCCTGCGGCGCGAACAGTCTGGCGGTGGCGATCCCGTGCCACCGCGTGGTGCGCAGCGATGGCAACCTGTCGGGCTATCGCTGGGGTGTGGAGCGCAAGCGGCAATTGCTGGAGCGTGAGACACAGTAATCAGCGATTCACATCCACCACCACTCGACCGCGCAGCTGACCGGCGAGCAAGCGCGGTGCAGCTTCGATCGCTTCACTCAAACCGATTTCATGACTGATCAGCGGCAGCAAAGCGAAGTCCAGATCCTTGGCCAGGCGATTCCAGGCGAGCACTCGTTTGGCTTTGGGTTGGGTCACGCTGTTGATCCCGGCCAGGGTCACGCCACGCAAAATGAACGGTGCGACGGAGGCTGGAAAATCCATGCCTTGCGCCAGGCCACAGGCGGCGACGGTGCCGTTGGCCTTCGTGCTGGCACAGGCGTTGGCCAGGGTGTGACTGCCGACCGAGTCGATCACGGCTGCCCAACGCTCCTTGGCCAGTGGCTTGCCCGGTTCGGACAGCGTAGCGCGGTCGATGATTTCGCTGGCGCCCAACTGTTTGAGGTAGTCGTGCTCGGAGGTGCGGCCAGTGGACGCGACCACCCGGTAACCGAGCTTGCTCAGCAACGCGATGGCGAAACTGCCTACACCACCGTTGGCGCCCGTGACCAGGACGTCGCCCTGCTCTGGCGTCACGCCGTTATGCTCCAGCGCCAGAATGCAAAGCATCGCCGTGTAGCCGGCCGTGCCGATGGCCATTGCCTGGGCAGCCGTGAATTCCCGGGGCAATGGAATCAGCCAGTCGCCATTCAGGCGCGCCTTCTGCGCCAGCCCGCCCCAATGCCCTTCACCTACACCCCAGCCATTGAGTACGACCTGATCACCGACCTTGTAGTCCGGATGGCCACTGACTTCGACAGTCCCCGCCAGATCGATGCCCGGCACCATCGGGAATTTTCGCACCACCGGGCTGCTGCCGGTGATCGCCAGACCGTCCTTGAAATTCAGCGTGCTGTACGCCACTCGCACTGTCACATCGCCCTCGGGCAACTGATCGTCATTGATCTCTTGCAGTGTGGCCCGGTAACCGCTGTCGTCTTTGTCGATCAAAATGCCCTGGAACATCGTCGTCTCCCAATCGAATCACTCAGTTGTGGTGCAGTTGAAATATCACACTGCAACATTTTGCCGTACCCGACTTTAAGCCAATCCAGGCGCTTCCATCACCGAAGATTGCGCAGCTCATGCAAAAATCGATTGGTCCTGCGCCCGCCATTACTGGTACAAAACCCGTTCCTGTTGTGACGCCGGAGAACCTTGCAAATGAGCCAATGGCCAGACACCCGAATTATTGATCTGCTGGGGATCGAACTGCCCATCATCCAGGCGCCGATGGCTGGCGCCACCGGTTCGGCCATGGTGATTGCGGCGAGCAATGCCGGTGGCCTGGGCTCGATGCCTGCGGCGATGTTGAGCACCGAGCAGTTGCGCGAAGAATTGAAGACAATCCGCCAACACACTCAGCGCCCTATCAACGTCAATTTCTTCTGTCACCAACCGCCGGCAGCCGATGAGCAACGGGCTCGGGACTGGAAGAATCTGCTGGAGCCCTACTACCGGGAATTGGGCGTGGATTTCGACGCGCCGACACCGGTATCCAATCGCGCGCCGTTTGATAACGCGACCTGCGAAGTGATCGAAGAATGTCGCCCCGAAGTGGTGAGCTTTCACTTTGGCCTGCCGGAAAAATCCCTGTTGGATCGCGTCAAGGCCACCGGCGCAAAGGTGCTGTCTTCAGCAACGACCGTCGAAGAAGCGATCTGGCTTGAGCAACACGGTTGCGACGCCATCATCGCCATGGGTTACGAAGCCGGAGGTCATCGGGGCATGTTCCTCAGCGACGATCTGAGTAGCCAGGTGGGTGTCTTCGCGCTGGTGCCGCAAATCGTCGACGCGGTGAAAGTACCGGTGATTGCTGCCGGTGGTATTGCCGATGCACGAGGCGTCGCGGCGGCGTTCCTGTTGGGCGCTTCGGCGGTGCAAGTGGGTACGGCGTATCTGTTCACGCCGGAGGCCAAGGTCAGCGCCTCCCATCACAAGGCGTTGCGCACGGCCAAGGAAAGCGAGACCGCAATCACCAACCTTTTTACCGGCCGCCCGGCGCGGGGAATTCTGAATCGGGTCATGCGTGAACTCGGGCCAATGAGCGATAAAGCTCCGGCCTTCCCGCTGGCGGGGGGAGCGTTGATGCCATTGCGCGCAAAGGGGGAAGCAGATTTCAGCAACCTCTGGACCGGGCAGGCATTTACGTTGGGGGTTGAGATGACGACGGCGGAGCTGACGCGGCGTTTGGCCGAGGAAGGATTGGCGAAGTTGCTGCGCGTGTAGACACAAGCCTGTGGCGAGGGAGCTTGCTCCCGCTCGGGTGCGAAGCAGCCGCAAGACTTTTAGGGCCGCTGCGCGCCCCAGCGGGAGCAAGCTCCCTCGCTACAGAGATTTATTCGTCACCCTTCAATCCAGTTCCAACACATTCCGTTTGCAGGCAATTCGCTATATATTCGGCTATATAGCGTTTTAACCCCCTTGCTGTGCTTGCCTACCACGGAGCCGTTTCATGACCATTCGTGCCTCACGTTTTGCCCCAACCTGCCTGGCGATCCTGCTCGCGGTGTTCGCCATCGGCGCTGCCCAGGCCGATGAAGTCCAGGTCGCTGTCGCGGCCAACTTTACCGCGCCGATCCAGGCCATCGCTGCCGATTTCGAGAAAGACACCGGGCATAAACTGGTCACCTCCTTTGGTGCAACCGGCCAGTTCTACACCCAGATCAAGAATGGCGCGCCGTTCGAGGTGTTCCTCTCGGCGGACGACACCACCCCGCAAAAACTCGAAACCGAAGGTGACACCGTCAAGGGCTCGCGCTTCACCTATGCCGTCGGCACCCTCGCGCTCTGGTCGGCCAAGGAAGGTTACGTCGATGCCAAGGGCAAAGTGTTGAGCGACAACCAGTACCAGCATCTGTCGATCGCCAACCCGAAAGCCGCACCTTATGGCCTCGCCGCCACTCAGGTACTGGCCAAGCTGGGCCTCACCGACAAGGTCAAGGATAAAATCGTTGAAGGCCAGAACATCACTCAGGCTTACCAGTTCGTTTCCACCGGCAACGCAGAACTGGGCTTCGTCGCCTTGTCGCAGATCTACAAAGACGGCAAAGTGACCAGCGGTTCGGCATGGATCGTTCCAGCCAACATGCACGAGCCGATCAAACAAGATGCGGTGATCCTCACCAAAGGCAAGGACAACCCGGCCGCCAAGGCACTGGTTGACTACCTCAAGGGGCCGAAAGCCGCCGCTGTCATCAAGTCCTACGGTTACCAACTCTAAATGACCCTATCGAGTGCCGACTTTTCCGCGATCTGGCTGACCCTGAAACTCGCGTCCCTGACGACGGTTATCCTGCTGGTGATCGGCACTCCGATTGCGTTATGGCTGTCGCGCACCCAGTCCTGGTTGCGCGGCCCGGTCGGGGCGATCGTCGCCCTGCCCCTGGTGTTGCCGCCCACGGTGATTGGTTTTTATCTGTTGCTGGCGCTTGGCCCTAATGGCTTTGTCGGCCACTTCACCCAGTCACTGGGGCTCGGCACCCTGACGTTCAGTTTTGCAGGGTTGGTGATCGGTTCGGTGCTCTACTCGATGCCGTTCGTGGTCCAGCCGCTGCAGAACGCTTTTTCTGCCATCGGCACCCGCCCACTGGAAGTGGCCGCGACCTTGCGCGCCAATCCCTGGGACACTTTTTTCAGTGTGATCCTGCCGCTGGCCCGACCGGGATTCATCACCGCGGCGATTCTCGGTTTCGCCCATACCGTTGGCGAATTTGGTGTGGTGCTGATGATCGGCGGCAACATTCCCGACAAGACCCGCGTGGTCTCGGTGCAAATCTACGATCACGTCGAAGCCATGGAATATGCCCAGGCCCATTGGCTGGCCGGGGCAATGCTGGTGTTCTCGTTTGCCGTGTTGCTGGCGCTCTACTCCAGTCGCAAAACCAAAGCAGGCTGGAGCTGATTGATGATTCAAATGCGCCTGAAACTGAACTACTCGGGGTTCGCCCTGGATGTGGATTTGCAACTGCCGGGCCGTGGCGTCACCGCGCTTTACGGTCACTCCGGCTCGGGCAAGACCACGTGCCTGCGCTGCATCGCGGGCCTTGAACGGGCGGAACGCGGATTTATCCAGGTCAACGATGAAGTCTGGCAAGACAGCGACAGGAAGATTTTCGTCGCGCCGCACAAACGCACGCTCGGGTATGTTTTTCAGGAAGCCAGTCTGTTTCCGCATCTGTCGGTGCTGGCGAACCTGCAATTCGGTCTTCGGCGAATCCCGAAACAACAGCGCCGGGTCGACATGGCTCACGCGACTGAACTGCTGGGCATAGGCCATCTGCTGGATCGTCACCCACAAAACCTTTCCGGCGGCGAACGGCAGCGCATCGGCATCGCCCGCGCCCTGCTGACCAGCCCAAAACTGTTGCTGATGGATGAACCGCTGGCGGCACTGGATGCGCAACGCAAAAGCGAAATCCTGCCGTACCTGCAACGGCTGCACGATGAGCTGGACATTCCGGTGTTGTACGTCAGTCATTCCCAGGATGAAGTGGCGCGACTGGCCGACCACATCGTCCTGCTCAGCCACGGCAAGGCACTGGCCAGCGGCCCTATCGGTGAAACCCTGGCTCGCCTCGACTTGCCATTGGCGTTGGGCGATGACGCCGGCGTAGTGATTGAGGGCCATGTCAGTTCCTATGACGCGGACTATCAATTACTGACCCTGCAATTACCGGGCACCGCGCTGAACATTCGCGTGACACACACCCCGATGGACGCCGGCCAGGCACTTCGCTGCAAGGTTCAGGCGCGGGATGTCAGCCTGAGCCTGCAAAGCGTCGAGCACAGCAGCATCCTCAATCGTCTGCCGGTGACGGTGGTCAGTGAAATGGGTGCTGACAACGCCGCCCATGTGCTGATTCGACTGGACGCGGCCGGCACGCCGCTGCTGGCACGGATCACCCGCTACTCCCGGGATCAATTGAACGTGCACCCCGGCCAGCAACTCTGGGCGCAGATCAAGGCGGTGGCGGTGCTGGCGTAAATCCGCTGGCACGTCTGCAAAGGCGTGCGGTCAATGGCTGTAACGGCCCCTGATTCGTTGCCAAGGATTACCGCCATGTCCGATTCCGCATTGCCCGACGTGCTGCCGCCCGACCTGCACTACGTCGACGACACCCAGCCCGGCATCACTCGCAAGAAACTGCGCGGCAAGTTTTGCTACTTCGAGCCCACGGGTCAGCGCATCACTGATCCGGATGAAATCAAGCGCATCAACGCCCTCGCCGTGCCCCCGGCCTACACCGACGTATGGATCTGCGCCGACCCGCGCGGGCATCTGCAAGCCACCGGCCGCGATGCGCGGGGGCGCAAACAATACCGTTATCACCCGCGCTGGCGTGAAGTGCGTGATGCCGATAAGTACTCGCGTCTGCGGGACTTCGGGTTGGCCCTGCCGAAGCTGCGCA
Organism: Pseudomonas hormoni; assembly: GCF_018502625.1. Taxonomy (NCBI): domain Bacteria; kingdom Pseudomonadati; phylum Pseudomonadota; class Gammaproteobacteria; order Pseudomonadales; family Pseudomonadaceae; genus Pseudomonas; species Pseudomonas hormoni. The sequence goes on along the minus strand of NZ_CP075566.1, from coordinate 2,158,116 downwards.
AACAGCTTGAAACACTGTTGGAAGCGCCGGGTTTCAGCCGCGACAAAGTCATGGCCACGGTCATTACCTTGCTCGATGCGACGTTGATCCGGGTCGGCAATACGCAGTACGCACGGGACAATCGCTCCTATGGGTTGACCACCCTGCGCAACCGTCACGTCGAGGTCAACGGCAGTGCGATCCGATTCCAGTTCCGTGGCAAGAGCGGTGTCGAACACCAGATCACCGTGAAAGACCGGCGCCTGGCGCGGATCATCAAACGCTGCCAGGAAATTCCGGGGCAAAATCTGTTTCAGTACCTGGATGAGAACGGTGAACGGCACACCGTCAGCTCCTCCGACGTGAATGCCTACCTGCAAACCCTGACCGGCGCCGACTTCACCGCCAAGGATTACCGCACCTGGGCCGGCAGCGCGTTGGCATTGGCGGTGCTGCGCGAACTGCAATGGGAGCCGGAGTCGGATGCCAAGCGCCATGTGGTGGAGATGGTCAAGAACGTCGCCAGACAACTCGGCAACACCCCGGCGGTCTGTCGCAAATGCTACATCCACCCGGCGGTGCTCGACGGTTTTCTGCTGGGGGCATTGGCCGAGTTACCGCGTCCCAGAACCCGTAAAGGTCTCAGGGCCGAAGAAGTCGGGCTGGCGATGTACCTGGAACGGATGATCGAAGCGTCTCAACCGACGAACTGACCTGTTCATTTTTTGCACGATTGCAAATGGCTTCTATAGTTGTTGTGATAGAAATCAGCTTCGGTGAGGCCATGGAAGACATTTACGTTGTGAAGCACTGCAACAAGATCATCATTCGTGGTCGTCGAGCCGGGGAAGCCGGTCATCCACCACCTGACGCTGAATGTTGGTACCGCATCGCCGATACCCGCACCAATGGCTTCATCGGCGACGGCTATGATGTTGAAGAAGATGCCCATCGCGCCTGCCGTCAACTCAACGCCCGATCGCAGGTCAAGGCCCGACAAGGCTGAAGTCCGGGTCTATACTGAAAATGGCTGAGGGAACAGCGACCCCATCGGCAGAAAGCTCGCTCCAAGCGGGCTTTTTGTTGCCAATTGCCAGGTTTCTTGAACGGAGGTGTTTGCCATGTCCGAAAAAGAGTCCATCACCACCCTGCTCACCCTGCTTGATTCCCGCCAGGCTCGCTTGGCCGCGGCGTGCAAGGAAATCGCCGACTGGGTCGATCATCAAGGCGGACACCCCACCGCCCTCAGAATCCGTGATCGCCTGAACGACATCGAGAAGGATGCGCCACTGATCCGCAGCACCTTGTCCTCGCTCAAGCCTGTCGACCGGCCGCTGCCAAGGTTCAGATGATTCGATCCGGACACCGGATACGCGAGCACGGTCTGTTTCAGGGCCCATGAACGGCGACGTTTTCGTCACCGTGCGCGTACTTGCCTGATCATCTACTGCTGCCCCCCCACCCGGCCTGGCGTCGGGATTTTTTTGCCCGGCCATTTCACACAGCGTTCACAACTCACGCCTTACAGTGAACCCACTCCTTTTAATGAACCCCTTGGTCCGCCCGCATGCGGGCCATTTTTTTGCCCGTCGAACGTCAGTACTTGCGAGAGGTCCAACGCTTACACGTCACCAAGGAGGCGTCTGATGGTTACTCACTTCAAAGTTGGCGGGCATCTGGCCTGCGGTCACAAAGGAAGCAAACTCACCTCAACGACTGAACTGACCCGGGTGAAATGCAGAAGCTGCCGAAACACCGATGCGTTCAAGGATGCGCGCAAAGACCAGCGTAACGCTGCACGCCGCGCCGCACGCAAAGCCAAAGTCACTCACACCGCCAATGACTGGCGCGCAGCGTGGGTCGAGCGGCTGACCGCGATGGACGGGCTGCAACGATTGCCGCGTGGCTTTACCGGTCAACCATTTGTTTAACTCACAGGCTTGGCGGTTGCGACGCCCTTCGTCCCAGCCGCCACCCCCGCTATTTCACGCAAGGACATTCGCTTGAACGCCTCGACCACTCCGCGCCCTTCTTCGGGTGCACAAGAGATGGCCAGGCGCATGGTCGCTTCGCCCAGGTGCCAGATCAAAAAGGCCGACGCCTGAACTTGCCCCGCGTCACTGCCTGGATACACCCGCAGTATCACGTCAGCCAACAGCTTGCCGGCAATCCGGCTTTCCTGCAGCTCCAGCGCCATGAGTTGTTTGTCTGCCTGCATGCCCGACCAGATGTCGCGCATCGCCGGTGTCGCCAGCACGATTTCGTAATACTCGTCGAGCAACGCTGAAAAGGCTGCTTGCAGCCCTTGCGCGTCTTCAACCGCTGCCAGCGCCGCTTCGATACAGCGACGGCTTTCGGCGTTGTAGCGCTCTGCCAGGGTCTGTATGACCGAACTTTTGTCAGGAAAATACTGATAAAGCGAGCCGATCGAAATCCCGCAGCATTCGGCGATTTCACTCATTTTGAGTTGATCGCTGCCCTTGCTCGCAGTCAATTGCGTCGCCGCCGCCAGGATTCGCTCCTGACGCTCACGACTCCGTTGTTGAGTTGGATTACGCCGGGCCGACTCGGAGACAGGCGATTCGACTACTTCGGTGGTTTTCTTCGGCACTGCCGCGCTCCCCGATCAATAACATGACTTAGGCTCACCTTAGCACTGCCCGTACGTCGGTTTCAGCGATTCTGCCGGTTGACGTTAAAACATGAGGGTTTATCATCTTTTAAATATGAGCATCACTCACATTAACCCGATGGAGATGAACGCGATGAAAACCACCCAGGAAACCATTCTGATTCTCGGTGCAACGGGCAAAACCGGGCGGCGAATTGCTCAGCGACTGCAAGCGGACGGAGTGCCTGTGCGTTTGGGCTCTCGAGGGGCAAATCCAGCATTCGACTGGGAGGATCGAAGCACGTGGGCCGCCGTGCTCGATGGCGTTCGCGCCGCCTACATCTCCTTTCAACCAGACCTGGCGGTCCCCGGCGCCGTTGAGACCGTGCAGGCATTCACCTATCAGGCGGTCAAGAGTGGCGTCCGCAAACTGGTGCTGCTGTCGGGGCGCGGCGAAGTTGAAGCGGAACACGCCGAACGCGTCGTTCAGAACAGCGGGGCCGACTGGACCATCCTGCGGGCCAGCTGGTTTTTTCAGAACTTCAGCGAAGCCCACTTTCTAGAACCGATTCTGCAAGGGGAACTCGTCCTCCCCGTCGGCAACGTCGCCGAGCCCTTTGTCGACGTGGAAGACATCGCCGAGATCGCGATCGAAGCGCTGACCAAACCGGGGCACGCAGGCCAACTGTATGAACTGACGGGCCCGCGAGCATTGACCTTCGCTGAGGCCGTCGCTGAAATTGCCCGTGAGACGGAACGGGATATTGCGTTCGTTGCAGTACCGCCGGACGCCTATCGCCAGGCGTTGGAACAGGCACAGCTACCCGCCGAATTGATCGATCTGGTGCTTTATCTCTTCACTACCGTACTCGACGGCCGCAATACACCGGTGGCCGATGGCGTACAGCGTGCTCTGGGTCGCCCGGCGCGGGACTTCAGCGACTATGTTCGACGCACTGCCGCCACGGGTGTCTGGGCAAGCGAAGAGTGAAATTGAAGCGCACCGCGCGACCGTTAAGTGATTCAGTGTGCATCGGTTAATGCACACTGAATACATTATTAGTGGTCTTTTTGTTTTCATCGATCAACCAAACTGAAACACCGTCGCTGCGCACGGTATTGCACTCCTTCCCATACTCTTTATACGTCACGCAGATCACGTCTCCAGCCACCGTCCAATTCCCTTTTACTTCCGAGTAGTTAGAGATCTTAATGACCGCCGCTCCGCCAGGGCTCAAGGTTTGCCAGAATCTTTCCCCCTTCTCGGTGCGGCTCTGCAGCTCATGGCCGACCAGAACCTGCTGTATCTCCTCGCCGCTAAGCTGCTTCGCATTGGGCGGCGCCGGAGAGTGAGCATCCTTAGGAAGGCCTGTAGAACATCCCGCTAAAAATATCGATACAGATAAGGCAGTTATTAATTTGGTCATCACTTCACCTTTTCTATTTTTTTATAGGCGGACATCGAACCTTAAGATTAGATAGATCTAAACCGATGAATATATTGATTGACTATAAATTCAATAGCGTCGTTACCGCTCCCTTTTTGGCGATAAACCGTTTCCTCAACTAGGATTTCTAACGCATCGAAAACGCGCCAACCTTAGTGTGGAGACTGATCAAGGAGGAATGAATGACACCGATTCTTAAGGCGGAGAAAACCTACCGCACCTATTCCAGCCCGATCTTGCTGGAGCTTAAGGAGAGAGAGCATCAGCTTGCGCCGGCAGATCGCCAGGCACTGCAGAATATTCTGATGGAGAGAAGACTCGTTGACATCGGAAGCCCTACCGGCAGCGAGCGGCGCAATACTGGGGAATACGATCGTCAAAAATAATGAAGCGGAAAATAATAAGGGCTTACATAAGCTTTCGCTTGCAAGCCCTTAATTTTACAAGGCGATCAACACTGTAATCCCATCAATAACTTAGCGTTGTGTATTACTGCAGTACCTTTTGGTCGGCGTCCTGCCGATCAATCACACCTGCTAGTTGCTCTGGTGAGTCGTATCCACTGCGCCTGTAACGGTCTTTCGGCTGCTGGACTTGCTGCCATCGCTGAATTTTGTGTCTTCCCCACCCGAACCGTTTGCGATGCCGGTGGACGTGCGGCCATCGCTATAATCGGTGTAAGTCGCTCCCGTAACGGTCGTTCGGCTGCTGGACTTGCTTCCATCGCTGAAGCGTGTGTCTTCCCCACCCGAACCATTCGCAATGCTCGTGGAAGAGCGGCCATTGCTATATTCGGTGAACAACGCCCCAGCCGGTGTTCTTCGGCTGGTGGATGTTGTGCCATCATCGTAACGGCAAAAAAAACCACCGTTACTGTTTGGACTGCAAACATCGGCAAAAGCTTGATACAGCGGCGAAGCAAACAGAATCCGGTGTTGACTGATCGAATCATGGAGGCGTCAGCTGTCTCGAAGTCCGGGTTCAAATGCAGGATCTGCGTGCCAAAGCTGATACGGACAAAGCCGAATCGTATGGGCAACAAAGTCCCGTCACTTTGTAGAACCCTATTATCAGGACCCGGAAACAAACAAGGGTTTGCATCAGCTTTCGCCCGCAAACCCTTGATTTTAGATGGTGCCCGAAGCCGGAATCGAACCGGCACGCCCTTACGAGCGGGGGATTTTAAGTCCCATGCGTCTACCAGTTTCGCCATTCGGGCGGTAGCGCGGTAAGCCGTCTGAAGGCTGACAAATGTGGATCTGTCAGTTCTGACGCCTGTGCAACAGAGGACGAAATATATACATCCCGTCCCGGCGAAGCAAGTTCGCAAACGCCCATTTCAAGACTAAATCTTGCCGTGCGATGCAAATAAAAAAGCTCCGTAAATCATCGATCTACGGAGCTTGTTTAAAGTGGAGGCCGAGGTCGGAATCGAACCGGCGTAGGTGGATTTGCAATCCACTGCATAACCATTTTGCTACTCGGCCTCAAACATCTGATGTCATGTAGCACAACATCAAACGCGTACAGTCTTGGAGTAGATTCTAGATCTAACTCCTTGAAAACATTGAGCTTTTTCAGCGGTCAGTGCTTTCGATGGCGTGAATTATGTACTGATTTCCGAGGGCTGGCAACCCCTTGATTTCAAAAAAAATTTGTCGGGCGCTTTGCATGTTTCGGCGCAGGCTCAACACTTGCCTACGTCCCCCAATCCAGCCAGCCCCACCCTCGTGCCGCCGACCCGCTCAGTGCCCACGAATGTAGTACTCCAACTGCCGAATCAAATCGGCCTGCTCGACAATCGCCTCTTTGACCAAGTCGCCAATCGACAACAAACCGATCAACTCGCCGCTATCCACTACCGGCAGATGGCGCAGGTGGCTGTCGGTCATGACCGCCATACAACGCTCGATGCTCTGCTGACTGTCGGCGGTCACCACCGGCACGCTCATGATGTCGCGCACGGGTGTGCCGACCGAGGAGCGTCCCTGCAGAACGACCTTGCGCGCATAGTCGCGCTCGCTGATGACGCCGACCACCTGCCCCGCTTCGATGACCGGCAGCGCGCCTACATTTTTCTCGGCCATCATTTTCAGTGCTTCAAGCACCATCTGGTCCGGCGCGATGCTATGCACGTGCTGGTTTTGCACGACTTTCAGTTTCAGCAGTTGTGCGGCTGTTTTCATGGTTGCCTCCGCTATCGTTGCTCATTGCCGATGCTTGAACTCAAGCCACGCCGACTTCCACCACGCCGCCGTTCAGCCGTACCGGCCAGACCCGCAGACGCTGTTGCGGATATTCCAGGCAGCTGCCGTCCTCCAGCCGAAAATGCTGTTTGTAGATCGGCGAAGCGACGACGAGATCACCCTTGATGCTGCCCACCAATCCACGACCGATGACGTTCGCTCCGGATTGCGGATCATGGTTGTCGATGGCATAGAGGCTCCGACCCTCGGCACCCGGCAGGTAGAACAGCGCCACTTGGGCGCCATCGAGCCAGACGACAACGCCGGAGTTGCTGACCAGATCCTGCTGAGCGCACACGCTTTGCCAGACTTCGGTGTTGACCAGAGAATCGATGCGTCGGTTAGTGGACTGGCTCATCAGGCAAGCTCCTCGGTGACTGGGATAAGGTTGAGTTCGGCGGCCATGATCGGGCGCCGCTGACCGCGTTCCTGGACAAAGTGGATGTCCGGGTCCGGGCGTTTATCGTTGACGAAGGTGCGGAAGCGCTTGAGTTTTTCCGGGTCTTTGAGCGCATTGGCCCATTCGCATTCATAGCGGTCGACCACCAATTGCATCTGCGATTCGAGTTCGGCACCGAGCCCGAGGCTGTCGCGGATGATGACGTCCTTGAGGTAGTCGAGGCCGCCTTCGAGGCTTTCTCGCCACACCGAGGTGCGCTGCAGTTTGTCGGCGGTGCGGATGTAGAACATCAGGAAGCGGTCGATGTAGCGGATCAGGGTTTCGTCGTCGAGGTCGGTGGCGAACAGTTCAGCGTGGCGCGGACGCATGCCGCCGTTGCCGGCGATGTAGAGGTTCCAGCCTTTCTCGGTGGCAATCACGCCCACGTCTTTGCTCTGGGCCTCGGCGCATTCGCGAGTGCAACCGGACACCGCAAACTTGAGCTTGTGCGGCGAGCGCAACCCCTTGTAGCGATCCTCGATCGTCAGGGCCATTTGCACGCTGTCCTGCACGCCGTAACGGCACCAGGTGCTGCCGACGCAGGATTTCACCGTCCGGGTCGATTTGCCGTAGGCATGCCCGGTTTCGAAACCGGCTTCAATCAACTCGGCCCAGATGTCCGGCAATTCATGCAACTGCGCGCCAAACAGGTCGATCCGCTGGCCGCCGGTGATTTTGGTGTAGAGGTCGTATTTCTTCGCCACCACACCGATCGCGATCAGCTTGTCGGCGGTGATCTCGCCACCTGGAATGCGCGGCACCACCGAATAGGTGCCGTTTTTCTGCATGTTGGCCATGAAGGTGTCGTTGGTGTCCTGCAACGGCACCAGCGAGGCGTCCATGATCGGCTGGTTCCAGCACGACGCGAGGATCGAGCCCACCACTGGCTTGCAGACATCGCAACCGGTGTGGCCACGGCCATGTTTGGCCAGCAGTTCTTCGAAGGTGATCACCCCTTCTACCCGCACCAGCGCATACAACTCCTGACGGGTGTAGGCGAAGTGTTCGCAGAGGCTTTTGTCGACGCTAACGCCACGGGCAATCAGTTCATGTTCGAAGACTTGCTTGAGCAATCCGGCGCAACCCCCGCAGCCGGTGCAGGCCTTGGTCTGCGCCTTGAGCAGGCCGAGATCGGTGCAGCCACCGTCGATGGCCGAGCAGATGGAACCCTTGGTGACGTTGTGGCACGAGCAGACCGTGGCCGACTCGGGCAATGCGCCCGGGCCCAGGGTCGGCGCGCCTTCGGAGGACGGCAGAATCAGGCTGGCCGGTTCCGACGGCAAGGCTATGGCGTTCTGCATGTACTGCAGCAGCGTGTCGTAATAGCTGTTGTCGCCGACCAGCACCGCGCCGATGACCTGCTTGCCGGAGGCATCCAGCACCAGCCGCCGATAGCTGGCCGTGGTTTCGTCGATGAACTGATAACTGCGCGCGCCCGGCGTGCTGCCATGGGCGTCGCCGATGGAGCCGACATCGACGCCCAGCAGCTTGAGCTTGGTCGACATGTCGGCGCCCGTGAAGGGCTCGGCGATCTCGTTACACAAGCGTGCCGCGACGCTGCGCGCCATCTGGTAGCCCGGCGCGACCAGGCCGAAGAGATTGCCATTCCACGAGGCGCACTCGCCGATGGCGTAGATGTCCGGATCGCTGCTCAGGCATTCGTCGTCAATCACGACGCCGCCGCGCGGACCGATCTCCAGCGCGCACTGCCGGGCCAGCGCATCTTGTGCGCGGATGCCGGCCGAGAATACGATCAGGTCGGCTTCGAGAAACTCGTCGTTGGCGAAGTACATGCGGTAGCGATACTGCTCGCCCACGCTGATCGACTGTGTGGCGCGCGACAGGTGCACACCGACGCCCAGCCTTTCGATCTGCGACTTGAGCGCAAGGCCACCCATCTCGTCCAGCTGTACCGGCATCAGGCGTGGAGCGAATTCAACGACATGCGCTTCCAGGCCCAGACTTTTCAGCGCGTTGGCGGCTTCAAGGCCCAACAGCCCCCCGCCCACCACGACGCCACGTCGAGCGTTGGCAGCGGCGGCGCGGATGGCGTCGAGGTCTTCAAGGGTTCGATACACCAGGCGTGAATCGCCCTCTGCGCCTTCAATCGGCGGCACAAACGGATAAGACCCGGTGGCCAGGACCAATTTGTCGTAAGGGACGCACCCTTGCGCGGTGATCACCTGACGACGGTCGCGGTCGATTTCCAGTACCGGCACGCCCAAATGCAGGGTGACGCCCGGCGTCTGGTACAGCGAGGCTTCACCGAGGGCCAGGGATTCAGCATCACGGCCGGCGAAATACTCGGAAAGATGCACGCGGTCGTAGGCACGCATCGGCTCTTCGCTGAACACGTGCAATCGATACTGTTCAAGCGCGCCCCGCTCGATCAACTGCTCGACACAATGATGGCCGACCATGCCATTGCCAATCACGATCAGCGTTTGCAATTTGTTCAACGCGGCAACATTGGAATTCATAAGAAGCACCCGGCTAAAGCGGTTCAAAAAGCAAAAAAAAACGCCTGAAACCTTTCGGTTCCAGGCGTCTTTGCCTGTTCTTTTGCGGTGTTAAACCAGACGTCTATGCCTGACTCACCGATGTTGCCCACGAATCGATCGTCGTTGACCGAGGGGCTGCCCACTCGACTGCATTCAGGGTGGGCCTGTTCGGTGTGTTGCAGTGTTTGTGCCAGATCGCAAAAGTTCTGCTGTTAGCACCTTGTCCGGGCTTATGCCGTGAGAAAGGGTCCCGCGTCGTGCCTTCGCATAGTGCAACGGCACGCTTCACGGCTTTATAAAAGTGCACGGACAGGGGTATTAAAAGTATTTCAGCCAGGCAATGTCTCGACGTCGGGCTTTTAATCCGGAGAACCATTTAACCGGCGGGTACAGCGCAATGGCGAGCAGGATGGCCGTCATCCAGACCGCCCCTACCGACGTGAAACCAAACCACACGCCCTGATTCAATCCGAACAGCGCGACAGCGATGACATACAAAACCTTCAGCGCATACAGGTGCAACAGGTAGAAGAACATCGGTGCCGACCCGAACACCGTCAACGGACGCAGCCACCGGCGCTTCTGCGCATGCTCAAACCACAGAAGCAGCAAGCATCCAACGCTTACAGTCAGTGCAACAAACAGCAGTGACGGCGGATATTTGGTGATGTTGAAAAAACTCATCAGCGTTTGCAGGGACGTCTCGCTCACGCTCCAGGGCTTCTCGCCATAACCATTGAGCAGCCGCAACACAATGAATCCCGCCAACCCGGCGACACCACCGATCAGCAATGTACGTTGGCGCACCCTCGCGTCCGCCGTTCGCCCGAACCATGGCCCCATGGCATAACCCAGCCCGATCACGCCAATCCACGGCAGCACCGGATAGGACGTGCGCAGCCGAAACCCTTCGACCAGTTCGATCCAGCCGCGATCATGGAGAATCGCCCAGGGCACATGCATCGCCGATTCGACGGGAAAGTGCAGAGCATCCAGCAGGTTGTGCCCGGCGATGATCGCCAGGCTCAGGAGCAGCAACACCGGACGCGGCAACCAGACCAATAACGACAGCGCAATCATGCTCAGGCCGATGGCCCAAATCACCTGCAGGTAGATAACCGTCGGCGGAAACTGGAACGTCCAGGCGAAGTTCACCAGGGTGAACTCAAGCACCACCAAAAACAGACCGCGCTTGAACAGAAAACTGCAAACATCGGCCTTGCCGGCATATTTCTCGCCGTACAACCAGGCCGACAGACCGGTGAGCAGCACGAAGACCGGCGCGCACAAATGGGCGAGTGTGCGGCTGAAAAACAGCGCGGGTTCGGTCGTGGCGATGTCCATGGGATCGGACACCTGTCGATGCAGGAAAAAGGTCTCGCGGACGTGGTCGAGCAGCATGAACAGAATCACCATGCCTCTCAATGCATCGATGGAAAGGAGCCGGCCGACTGCCGTGCCGGTGGAACGAGGAAGAGCAATGGTCATGGAGGTTTCGCAACAAGGATTGAATAAACGTGTCCCGCAGAACAGATTGCCGGGCACCTTATATTGTTACCCTATAACATCTCAAGCCAATTCTTAATCTGCACACATCTTGTAAAACTCGCCACAAAAACGATCCGGGTCTCTTTTTCGTTTCTGCGCCGCTTTTGCACGACTGTGCGACAGATCGCGCTTCAGGGACTCCCCTATTGCGCCCCCGTGGTGGTAGGTTGGAAACGTTTTGTTTCATTAATCAAACACTTCTAACCCACTCCCTGCAAAGGAATGCCCCCAGCAATGGACTTCTCACTCAAGCACCTGGCCGCAACAACCCTGCTGTTGGCCAGCCTTTCGTCGTTCACCACGGCCGCGCACGCCAACATCACCCCGGAACAAAGCGCGACCATCCTCAAGACGTTCAGTGAGGCTTCGGCCACCGATTTCAGGCAGTTCCTGACAAGCCTGGCCAAGACCGACCTGGCCAAAACCGATGACCTCGGCGCGGCAATCAGTGCCTTCCTCGACAACAAAACCCTTTCCGCCGACCAGCAGAACGAAATCCATCGCCTGCTGGGCCTCTATGCGCGGGTGAAGTACGGCAGCGCCGCCACCGAGACGCTGCGTGAGCTGGTGGCCATCCCGACCTTCAACGTGGACGGCGTTGCCCAGCACGACAATCCTGAATTCATCAAGATCGCTGACAAGATCAAAAGCCTTGCCCAGGCCTTCAACCTTAACTTTCGCAACATCGATAACCGCGTCTATGAGATCTCCCTCGAGGGCACTGGCGATGAAGTGGTCGGCATTCACGCCCACGCCGACGTGGTGCCCGTGACACCGGAGAACTGGGTCCTGGAAGACGGCACCAAACTCGATCCGTTCAAGGTCACCCTGATCGGCGACCGCATGTATGGCCGGGGCACTGAGGATGACAAGAACGGTATCGTGGTAGCGCTCTACGCCATGAAAGTCATCAAGGAAGAAAAACTGCCACTGGCGAGGAATTTCAAGCTGCTGGTGGACACCACCGAGGAAACCTCCGGCGACGCCATTCCCTATTACTTTGAACACAACCCGACACCCAACTACAACCTGGCGCTGGATGGCGGCTACCCGGTGGTGATCGCCGAAAAAGGCTACGGCACCGTCATGGGAAATTTTCCCAAGCGCAAGGCCGACGGCAAAGGCGCTGAAATCGTCTCGATGACTGGCGGCCTGGCCACCAACCAGATTCCGTCGGCTTCGGTCGCTACGCTGCTGAGTGACAAGCCCGCCGAGTTGGCCAAGAGCCTGCAGAAGGCTGGAGCTGAGTATGCCAAGCGCAATGGCGGCAATTTCAGCGTGAACGCCAAGGTTGACGGCAAGGACGTCAAGCTGACGGTCACCGGCGTTTCCGCCCACTCCTCCGAGCCGGAGTCAGGCGTCAACCCGGTATCCCGGATGCTGGTCTTCATCAATAGCCTCGACGGCAAGGTCGCGCTCAAGCACAACCACATCACCGACGCCGCCCGCTACGCCGCTGACAACTGGGGCCTGGATTACCTGGGCGGCAAATTGGGGGTCGGTTTCTCTGATGCCTTCATGGGACCGCTGACCACTTCCCTGACGTTTGTCGGGATGGATGAAAAAACCTTCAAACTCGCGGTCAACCTGCGGGTGCCTAAGGGCAAGTCCCCGGAAGCGCTCAAGGCCGAAATCGCCGACAAGATTGGCGCCTGGAGCAAGCAGTCCCACGTTGCAGCAACTTTCGATTACTCGATTGCCGAGCCGATGTACCGCAACCCTGAGGGTGAATGGGTCAAGGCCCTGCTGGCCGTGGCGAGCGAAAACCTTGGCATGAAACACGAGTACGGCACCTCTGCCGGCGCCACTTCGGTACATGAATTGCCCAATGGCGTGCAGTTCGGCCTGGCCCGGCCCGAGAACAAATACACCGGCCACACCGACAACGAGTTCAAGACCGTCGACCAGTTCCTGCTGGACCTGCAGATCGTGACCGAAATGATGGGGCGCATCGGGCAATTGCCGAAACTTTGATTCCCCTTTCGGACCCGCCTGTTCTGGCGGGTCCATCTCTTGATCTGTTCTCCTCAAAATAGCCTTTTCGGGACTTCACATCATCGTTGCGTCCAGAGCAACGATGTCTGAATAAAGTTGCTCTTGCTGCCATCGGTCAATGGAGCGAGCATCGCTCTCGACACCGCAGCACCGTCAAAACCGCACGCTGACGGCTGTCATTACCTCCCCCGTCCTACTCGCAAGGCCCTCGAAAGAGCGTCTACGGCGGAGTCATGTCTAATAAAAACAAGAGTCAAAATATGACAAGAGATCGAGGCAAACTGTGTGCGCTGTTCCGAAGAAGGTCGCAAACTGGTGGGCAAGGTCTACAACCAGGCCTTCTTCTCGCTGCTATCGGCCAAGCTCGGTGGTCATACGTTCTATGCCGGTTACCAGGGCATGTACGGCGACAGCCCCTTTCCTCGCGTGTTTCTCAACGTCAGCGCCCTTGGCAACGAACTGCCGACCTACGAGTTCGTCTCCACCCATGAGCGCTCCTTTCAACTGCGTTATGACTATGACTTCGCGGCCCTCGGTGTGCCTGGGCTGCTAGCCAGCACGCGCTATGTCACTGGCGACTACGTGAAAACAGGGATGGGCTATGAGGGCAAAGACTGGGAGCGTGATCTGGACCTCAGCTACACCTTCCAGGCCGCCCCGCTGAAAGGCCTCGGCGTGCGAGTGCGCAACGCGTTGGCACGCTCAAACTGCCGCACGGGTATCAACGAGAACCGGTTGATCATCAGTTACACCTGGACGCTGTTCTAAGCTCTTGTTACGGACTGTGGGGGCGAATGGCTTCGCCCCCACACGTCACATTTCACCGTTACCCGATCTTCAACGGACTTCAACGGTTACTTCTATTTCGACACAAGCACCCAACGGAATCTGAGCCACACCGAATGCCGAGCGCGCGTGTTTTCCCTGATCGCCGAACACCTCGGCAAACAGCTCCGAGGCGCCGTTCGTGACCAGATGCTGCTCGGTGAAACGGGAAGTTGAATTCACCAGGCTCAGCACTTTGACAATCCGCGTAACCCGATTCAGATCGCCAAGATGAGCCTGCAGCGTCGCCAACAAGTCGATGGCCGTCGAACGCGCGGCCGCATAGCCCTCCTCTGTCGTCAGCGTTTCGCCCAGTTTTCCTGCCCAGACTTTGCCGTCCTTTTTTGCGATATGGCCGGACAGGTAAACGACATTGCCACTCTGCGCACTCATCACATACGCAGCGGCGGGAGCGCCGGTGGTGGGTAACTCGATACCGAGGTCTTTCAGGCGGGTATAAACGTCATGTTCAATCATGGGATTTCCTCGAACAGGATGTGCCAACGCCCGGAAATTCCGGGCGTTGGCCAAGTTGAAAAGTCTGAATCCGATTGTTTAGGAGGGAATCGATTCACGGTTGAAGGCGTCGAGTTCCTGCACCAGGCCCTGCGCTGCCAACATCACCAAGTCGCGGCCTTTGTCCGGGCTGGCCAGGGACGGATCCGACCCCATGCGCCCATCCGGATGACGTGCGCGGAAATCGAGCGCTTCGCGGATAGGTCCCCACGGCGCGATCTGCGGCGAGTATTGGGCGGACTTGATCGCGTCCGGGTAAGCCCATTGGGTGACGGCAATTTCGGACGGCGTGGCATGAATGCCGTGGCCGGTAGGGAATTGATCTCGCGCCAGATCACCTACCCCTTCCAGGTCCCACCAGTTGCACAACTTCAGCGCGAACCCCGCGGGGCGTCGAGCGAAGCTTGCTTCGGCATAGAGCTCCGAGAACGCCGCTTCGATTGATGCGACGTTGCCGCCATGGCCGTTGAGGAAGAGGATTTTCTCGAACCCGTGAGCGGCCAACGAACGTACCCAGTCGCCAATCGCGGCTATGAACGTCGACGGGCGAAGTGAAATGGTCCCGGGGAATCCAAGATGGTGTTGGGCCATGCCGATGTTGAAGGTAGGAGCAATCAGGATGTCAGCGGATTTCTGCGCCTGGTGTGCAATTATTTCGGGACACATCCAGTCGGTCCCCAAAAGACCGGTCGGACCGTGTTGTTCGTTGGAGCCGATCGGGATCACGATAGTGCGGCTGCGTTCAAGGAATTGCCCGATCTCGGCCCAGGTCGATAGGTGTAAAAGCATGTGGATTCTCTCTTTAAAAAGGTTCCTTTCGGAACACGATTGATCAAGTAGGAGGCGGTTGATCAACCCGCACTGAATTCAGAAACCGAGTTATCACGGGTGCGCGGTTTGGTGGAAAGGATTACCAACGCTGCGCACAGGAACACGCAGCCCACAATAACGATGCCGAGATTGGCGCTGCCGGTTGCCGTTTTTGCCCAGCCAATCACAGCGGGCCCCCAGAAGCCGCCGGAAAGACCGATGGTGTTGATCAAGGCGATACCGCCCGCCGCCGCATCGCCCTTGATGTGTTCGGACGGCATTGCCCATAGCACGGTGTAGGCCATGAACATCATGGCGGTTGCCAGGGTCAGCAGAACCAGCGACGCGATCAGGTGACCGTCGGCAAAGGGGTACATGAGCAGCAGGATTGCGCCGATGCCCGCAGGGACTGCGCAGTGATAGCGTCTTTCACCGACCCGGTCCGACCGGCGCCCAATCCAGTACATGCCGCATGCCGCTGCGACGTAGGGAATTGCGGCATACCAACCCAGCTGCATGGTGTCGTTGACGCCCTGGGCCTTGAGGATGGCCGGCAGCCAGAAACTCATGGCGTAGATCGAGAAAATGATGCAGAAATAGGCTGACGCCAGGACGTAGATTTTCGGGTCGCGCAACACTGCCCGGAACGAATGGACTCGCCCCGTCGATGCACCGAGTTCGCTCTCCAACAGTGTCCTCTCCTCAGTACTCAGCCAACGGGCTTCCGAGGGCCGATTGGAAAGAACGAAATAGGTCAGAATGCCAAGGAACACGCAAGGCAGGCCTTCAATCAGGAACATCCACTGCCACCCGGCCATGCCGCCAACACCTTCAAACGTAGTGATCAACCAGGCCGACAATGGGCCGCCAACAATCCCGCCGATGGGGCCGGCGATGAACACGATCGCAATGGCCCGCGCCATGCGTTTGGGACCGTACCAGCAGGACAAGTAATAGATCATGCCCGGCGCAAAACCGGCTTCGAATACACCCAGCAGAAAACGCATCGCGTAAAACATCGGCACGTTGCGCACGAACAGCATGCAGGCCGAGGTGATGCCCCAACACACCAGAATGCGGCTGAAGGTTTTTCGCGCACCCACCTTCGGCAACATCAGGTTGCTCGGTATCTCGAACAATACATACCCCAGAAAGAAAATCCCTGCGCCCGCGCCGTAAGCCGCATCGGAAAGTCCGAGATCATGTTGCATCTGCAGCTTGGCGAAGCCGACGTTGATCCGGTCCAGATACGCAAAGACGTAGCAAATGAACAGGAGCGGTAGCAGCCGCCAATTGAGCTTGCGGTAAAGGGCGGAAGTGGCATCACTTCCTGCCGATGCTGAAAAGGTTGACATGCGACTCTCCAATTATTCTTGTTGGTCTGCGTTCGTGCCAAGGAATGTTGCACCGGCACCTCATGACCAGCAAGAGCAACTAAGTTCGTGTATCGTTGCTCTACAGGCAACACAATCTTTTTGAGGGAGGCCCTGCATGCGCGAGATCAACCAACAACGGCTGCGGTATTTCCACGAGGTGCTGGTCCACGGGTCGATTCGCGGTGCGGCGGACAACATCAATACGTCGCCCTCGGTGATCACGCGCCAGATCAAGTTGCTGGAAGAGGAATTGGGGGCGAAGCTGTTCGAGCGTCAGGCCCGTGGCGTCCAACCCACCGAGGCCGCGGCGCACTTGCTGGAGTTCTGGCGAGGGTATCGCTCCCATCAGGAGAAGCTCGAAGACCAGCTCCAGGCGATCAAAGGCCTGCAGCAAGGCCATGTGCGAGTGGTGATCAGCGAGGGGTATGTCGATGCATTGGTCGATAACGTGCTCGCACCGTTTTGCAAACAGTACCCCAAGCTCGATGTCAGGCTGGACATCTTGCCCGTGGACGACGTGCTGAATGAAGTCGCCGAAAACCGTGCGCACATCGGCCTTGCCTATAGCCCTCCTCCGCATTCGCACATCGATTTCTGCGCGACGTCATCGCAGCCGGTGATGCTGCTGGTTCGACCCGATCATCCATTGGCATTGCGAGGGGGACCGGCAACAGTCGCGGACATACTCACCTGCCAACTGGTATTGACGCCCCCCACCTTCGGTATCGGTCATGCGATCAAGATGCTGGAGTACGCCGAGAAGATCGAAATTCGGCCGGCGCTGGTCAGCAACTCCCTCGCAGCGCTCAAACGCCTGGTGGCCTCCGGAGATTTCGCGTCGTTGCTCGGCGAATTCGCGGCTTATCGGGAGATCGCCAAAGGCAGCCTGGCGGCGGTATCGATCGACCATCCGCTGTTTCTGGGGGTGGAGGCGAAACTGCTGGTGAAGTCCGGCCGACCACTGGCCGCCCCGGCTCAGGAGTTGCTGAACTGGATGTTGCAGCGCTTGCCGATGTTTGCGTCTGGCAACGAAACGACCGTGGCCTCACGGTAACCTCAGCGTTGCTTGCTGATCCGCTCAATGAAATGGCTGGAACGAAAAAAGAGGCCGAAGCCTCTTTTTCGTGAAAAACCAATGCGTCAGAGCGCTTCCACCGCCGGCCGCGGTCCTCTGTAGTCGACTGCAGGCTGCCACTGGGTCGCCATATCCTGCGGGAAGTTCTTGAAGTAGTAACGACCCTTGGTCGCCACGCTGAAGGCGATGTGCAGCACCGGTCCCACCAGCATGGCGATGAACGAGGAGTAGTACATCGGATAGGCGCCTAGAATCCCGGCCGCGCCAATCTCACCCACTTCATGCACATACCTGGAGTCCGCGGGCGCCTGGCGGGCGGGAACCGTAATCGGCCAGAATCGGACATTGGAGTAGAAACAGGCACCATGGGTATGCCTACGCTCTTTGAGAAGTTATGGATGCACTTGGAGGCGTAGCGGTTGACCCATTCAGGATGCCCAGATCTCAGTACATATCCGTGCACCATCCAAAGCCTGTCTCAACGCATCAAAAGAATTTGAACCGCTGTTGGATGCGCTCGCCTAATGATCAGCTTGTGGATATTCGCACAGGCAATGTGCCAATACCGGCATACTCGGAGAGGTGGTCAACATGGCTAAAGACGAGAAGAAAAGCAAAGGTGACGCTTCGAACGCCAGCAAGGAATTGAAAGACAAAAAGTCATCACCGGCAAAGAAATCAGCGGCGGCCTCGGCTCTTTCGAAATCTTCCGAAAAGAAAGACAAGAAAAAAGATGCCGAACCAAAGAAATCTGCAAAAAAAGCTGATAGCAAGCCAGAAAAGGCTAAGAAATCAGACAAGGCAGAAAAGCCGGCGAAAAAGAAAAAGTGACATCTACTCTCTGCTAGGGCTTTACGCCCTAGCGTCCTCAGGCCGTGTTGCCTTCCATAGCTATCAAACGACTAACGACCGCTTCCGGCCAACTCCTGCCTCTCACGACTGACCGAAATCGGACCCAAAGCTGCCCCATCGAACATCTTCCTGTGTCGAGGGAGACCGGGACAATTAACTGTATGGATCCGGCAAAGCCATCTAGCTGACTTCGCGAGTCCAGGCGTGGTGTCCACTTGATTTTGAGGAAGGACAGCTAACCCTTGACCAATGCGAATAATGAGACATTCGTTATTGGTGGATGGCGTTCACGTGAACATTTTTACCTGCTTCGGCAGCAGATATTTGTAGGGAGTCTAATATTGAAATGCAATAGATCGGCCCATCCCATATTTGCGTAATGATGCGAGGGGCCGTTGGCGTGTAAGCGGCTCCAACTTCGGACCGGTGTTGGCTAAATGGATTCAAATGGAGGGAACCATGAGCAATCTCATCGCCACCGGCGAGCCACCTGAAGCCGTTCGCCTCATGGTGAAGGTTTACGCCTACTTGCTGCTCGCAGGATTTGCGTTTGTTCCGGCCTATCTGATTGGCTACTTATACTTCTTTCAAGACCCCACCCTTATCTTCGAGAACCACCTGTTCCATATATTTGCGATCACGGCAGCCACCTTGGCAGGCTTGTTTGTTACTTACGTCACGTGGCGCTGCTATCAGTCATCGGGAGATCCGCTGCTGCGATGGATGACGCTTGGTTTTCTCGGTTTTGTAGTGATCTACGCGTTGCATGGTGCGTTCACCGGACTTGCACACCACAATATCTGGCTCTTCCTGTTGTATGGACCAGCCTCTCGACTGGTCATGTCGGTTCTGCTGTTAGTCGGAATGCTGTCGTACCACCGCCCACCCGATGCCGCGGACCAACGAATGAAGGCCCGCCAGTGGTTGACCTGGATAGGACTGTTCCTACTGGTTGACGTGGCAGTAGCGTACGTCGCGAATTCGCCGATCGCCGGCAACCTCGCGGTGCGCCTCTCGATGGAAGGGGGCGCCCTCGTTCTTTCCACATTGACCGTGATAATGCTCCTGCTGCGCCGTATCCGTTCGCCGCTGATGATGATTTTTGTCATTTCGGTCACCGCATTCGCGCTGTCATCGCTTGCCTTTATCCTTGCACGTCCGTGGAACCATATGTGGTGGCTCGCTCATGCGATTTTCGCCGGTGGATTCTTCATGTTGAGCTATGGGGTCGTGCAAGCGTTCCTCACCACGCGGTCGTTCTCGAAGATTTACAGCCAAGAGGAGTTGATGGTCCGTCTTGCCGAAGCGATGGCCTATACCGAGAGTGCCCTGCAGGAACTCCAGCGCACCAATCAAGAACTCGGGCACCTTGCCGCGACCGATCCACTGACTGGCGCTGATAATCGGCGTCGGTTCATGGAGCGGGTCGAAATCGAAATTGGCCGGACCAAGCGTGGCGGTGAGCCGTTCTCCGTGTTGGCACTCGATCTGGATAATTTCAAGTCCATCAACGATCGCTTCGGCCATCAGGTTGGCGATGACATCCTGAAAAGTTTCGTGGAGACATGCCTCGATTCGATCCGGCCGTATGACGGCGTAGCCCGAGTGGGCGGCGAAGAATTCATGATATTGCTACCTCAGACGTCACTAGAAGGCGCGCATGTAATCGCTGAGCGTCTGCGAAGCAGCGTTGCAAATAACTCTTTTCATGGCCAGCAGCGGTCAACCGTGGTCACAGTGAGCATCGGCGTATCGCAATCTGGCCGCGACGGCGACACCATCGAGGCCATTCTGCGTACAGCCGATCAACGCCTGTATCACGCTAAACACGAAGGCCGCAACCGTGTGGTCACGACCATCAAGACCAGCCT
This sequence comes from Pseudomonas hormoni, assembly GCF_018502625.1. NCBI lineage: Bacteria > Pseudomonadati > Pseudomonadota > Gammaproteobacteria > Pseudomonadales > Pseudomonadaceae > Pseudomonas > Pseudomonas hormoni. The sequence continues at coordinate 2,138,024 of NZ_CP075566.1, read as the reverse complement.
CCAATCGCTGTGAAAGCGTCGGCACCGATACTCAGCTTTGCCCGTCACAACACGCAGCAGTCGGCCAGAAGCAGTCACTCCAGACATCGCCAGGAACATCCCAAGAACGCGCGCTATGTTCGCCAGCGAACAGACGAACAGCCCTTCAAGTCACCACACTCAAGTTGACAAGTTACGTCTACCCAACGCTGCTCGGTGCTGGCGCTATGCGTTGGTGCACCTATAAAAATGCACGCAATTGTATGATGCATTTCAGGCTCAGGACCTTATGAACAGCATATGGACACGCCTACAGAAGGTATTTTCTCGCTCGCCCGGTTTTTGGCGAACCCGCCTGTTTCCCCCTCCCCGATTCAAATACGAGCCCATATTGCGCTCGGAGCTTTTCAGCGCCGATCAGATGGCCAGTCACGGCATCGCCCTGGCTGGGCAACATCGCCTGACCACGCTGTCCGCACGGGACTCGATGCTGCACAGGCTCGATGACAACGAGGCGTTGCTCAAACGCAGCTGCGCGGCGCTGACCAACGCGCAAGGGTCCAGCCGACGAGTGACGCCGGCAGCGGAATGGCTGCTGGACAATTACTATCTGATCGAGGAAAACATTCGCACCGCCAGAACGCACCTGCCCAAAGGCTATAGCCGTGAGTTGCCACGCCTGATCAACGGCCCGTCGGCGGGGCTGCCTCGCGTCTATGACATCGCATTGGAGACCATCTCCCATGGCGACGGTCGAGTCGATGAGGAAAGCCTGAGCCGCTTCATTTTTTCCTATCAGACCGTGATGCCGCTTGCGCTGGGCGAACTGTGGGCGATACCGATCATGCTGCGTCTGGCGTTGATCGAAAACCTGCGGCGAGTGGCCTCGCGGGTAATGGCCAACGCGGATGATCGCAATCTGGCTGATGACTGGGCCGAGCGCTTGATCGAAACCTCAGAACGAGACATCAAAAATGTAGTGCTGACCGTTGCCGACATGGCCCGCTCCGCACCGCCGATGACCCCCGCCTTTGTCGCCGAATTCACCCGCCGCCTGCAGGGTCAGAACGCAGCGCTGGCGCTAGCGCTGAACTGGATCGAACAGATGTTGAGCGAGACAGGCTCCAGCATCGAACGCCAAGTACAACTTGATGCGCAACAACAGGCAGCGGATCAAGTGTCCATCAGTAACAGCATCGGCAGTTTGCGCCTCTTGTCCGCAACTGACTGGCGCAAGTTTGTCGAGTCGATGAGTCATGTTGAACAGATTCTCAATGAAGACTCGGCAGACATTTACCGGACGATGGATTTCAGCACCCGCGACAGCTATCGGCATGTCATAGAACGCCTTGCCCGCAGAAGCCCCCAGCACTCGGAAATCCAGGTCGCCCGCGCCGCGATCAATCTCGCCGCAGCCGGAACCGCCTCAGTCCCCAGCGAACTGCTGGCCCGCCATGTCGGGTATTACCTGATCAGCGCAGGGCTGCCGACGCTGGAGCGACGACTCAAGGCCAGGGTGCCGCTTCATGAGCGCTGGAAACGGTTGTTACAGCAGTCGCCGCTGATGTTTTACCTGGCGCCGGTGGCTGTTCTAACGTTCATTTTCGCCTGGCCTTTACTGGCCTCCGCGAAGCGCGACGGGATGCCCGATGCGGCGCTTCTGATGATGGCGATTCCCTGCCTGATCATGACCAGCCGACTGGCGATCAGCCTGATCAACTGGTTGGTGACGTTCAGTCTGTTGCCAACGACGCTGCCGAAAATGGATTTTGCCAGCGGTATTCCCGATGGCGCGCGAAGCCTGGTGGTGATTCCGACGCTGATCGCCAGCCCGGCAGACGTGGACGAACTGGTGGAAGGTCTTGAAGTGCGGTTTCTCGCCAACCGCGACAGCAACCTGTATTTCGCGTTGCTCAGCGATTTTATGGATGCGCCGCAAGAGTCTCAGCCGCAAGACGCCGAGCTGCTCACACAAGCCTCCCGTGCAATCACCCTGCTCAATCGAAAATACGCGGACGGACCCGGCGACCGATTCTTTCTGCTGCACCGGCCGCGTCGCTGGAACGCGAGCGAACGCGTGTGGATGGGCCACGAGCGCAAACGCGGCAAGCTGATTGAACTCAACGCCCTGTTGCGTGGCCATGGAGAGGAACGTTTCAACGCCATTGTCGGCGACATCACGCCACTGCGCGGGGTGCGTTACGTGATCACGCTGGACACCGACACCCTGCTGCCGCGCGATGTCGCGCGCCAATGCGTGGCGGCCATGATGCACCCGTTGAATCGTCCGATATTCGACAGTGACGGCGAGCAGATCATTTCCGGCTACGCGGTGTTGCAACCGCGAGTGGGCATCAGCCTGACCAGCGCCACGCGCTCGATCTACGCCCGACTGTTTGGCAGTGATGCCGGCGTCGACCCCTACACTCGGTCGGTTTCCGACGTTTACCAAGACTTGTTCCAGCAAGGTTCCTTCATCGGCAAGGGCATCTACGACGTGGACGCGTTCACCTGCGCCCTGGAAGGTTGCTTGCCGGATAACCAGATTCTCAGCCACGACCTGATCGAAGGGTGTTATGCACGATCGGGCCTGCTCAGCGACGTGCAAGTCTACGAACAATACCCCTCGCGCTACGGTGCCGATGTCAAACGACGGCATCGCTGGGTTCGCGGCGACTGGCAACTGCTGCCGTGGACATTGCCCTGGGCGCGCAACGCCGATGGCAAATGGGTGCGCAACAGGCTGAGCGTCATGGCACGCTGGAAGATTCTGGACAATCTGCGACGCAGCCTGGAACCGCTGGCGTTGCTGCTGATGTTTGCATGGGGCTGGTTTGCCAGCAGTCAGCCAATGAACTGGACGCTGACAGTCATCGGGTTGATGGTGATTCAACCGTTGCTGCGAGCGGTGACTGATCTGATGCAGCCCCCCGCTGATGTGCCTTATGGACAATACCTCAAGGCGTTGCTGGGTGATCTGACACAAGACCTCGCCCGGGCTGGTCTGACGCTCGCCTGGCTGCCCTTCGAGATGTTCTACAGCGCTGACGCCATCCTGCGCTCGCTCTGGCGAATCGGCTTCAGCAGACGCCGACTGTTACAATGGCAGCCTTCGCGAGAGGTGGAGCGCACCACCGAAAACCGGCTGTCCGGCCTCTATCGCCAGATGTGGATCGAGCCGGTGTCGGCCCTGATCTCATTGGCCCTGCTGGTGAAGGATCCGCAGACGCTGGCCATCGCCAGTCCGCTACTGTTGTCCTGGTTAGTGGGCCCCTGGATCGCTTGGTGGCTCAGTTCGGCACCCAAGCAGTCAGTGTTCGCACCGTCGACGGATGATTTGCGCTTCCTGCGGTTGCTGGCGCGCAAGACCTGGGCGTTCTTCGATCAATACGTCGGGCCCGAGGATCACTGGCTGCCACCGGACAACGTGCAGGAAGACCCCAGGCCTGCCATTGCCCATCGCACTTCGCCGACCAATATGGGCATGTCGCTGCTCGCCCACCTGGCCGCTCACGATTTCGCTTACTTGAGCACTGAACGGCTGCTGTCCCGGCTTGCGGCGTCGCTGGACAGCATGGACGGTCTGGAGCGATATCGGGAGCATTTCTATAACTGGTACGACACGCAGACCCTCGAGCCGCTGCGTCCGCATTACGTCTCCACCGTCGACAGCGGCAACCTGGCGGGCCTGCTGTTGACCTTGAGCACCGGCATTGCGCAGCTGGCAGACGCCCCTATGTTCGGCCCCGCCGTGATCAAGGGCCTGCGCGATACCCTGGATATCCTTGCAGATTCCCAACGCGCCTCGGGGGTGGATGAATACGCCCTGTCATTGAGAAAAGGCCTTGAATTGGTCTCGCCAATTGCGACGCCTGAAGCGCTGGCAGATTTGCTGCATACGGCTCGCATCATGGTCACCAGCCAGCCAGCGGACTCCGACGAGGAAAGCCTCTACTGGCGAGAAGCGTTTACCCGTCAATGCATCGACTGGACAGAAGAACTGCAGCGTTATCGCCTCCCTGCCCCCTCGGTCACGATTGAATCGCCTCGCACCTTGCGTCAACTGGCCGGCCTGAACCCCGCCGACTGGGCCGCCGAGCATCACCCTGAAGTCGAGCGAGTCCGCAGTGACGCCGCGCAGCGTCTGGAAACCCTGAGGCGTCTGGCGTTATTGGCCACTTCGCTGGCGCAGATGGATTTCTCGTTGCTTTACGACCACCAGCGTGACCTGTTTGTCATCGGTTACAACGCCGAGGAGCGCAGGCTCGACACCGGTTACTACGACCTGCTGGCGTCCGAGGTGCGACTGACCAATTACGTGGCCATCGCTCAAGGACAAATCCCCCAACGCGCCTGGTTCACCCTGGGAAGGCTGCTAAGTGAAAACGCTGGCGTACCGACGTTGCTGTCCTGGTCGGGCTCGATGTTCGAATACCTGATGCCGATGCTGGTGATGCCTAACTTCGAGGGCAGCCTGCTGGACCAGACTTGCCGCGCCGCCGTGTCGGTGCAGATCGAACAGGGCAACAGGCTGGGCATTCCGTGGGGCGTTTCGGAGTCGGGTTACTCCACCGTCGACGCGCACTTCAATTATCAATACCGCGCCTTCGGCGTTCAGGCCCTGGGGCTCCAGCGCGGGCTGAGCAATGACGTCGTGATAGCGCCCTACGCCAGCGCCCTGGCGTTGATGGTCGATGCCGATGCGGCCTGCAAGAACTTGCAACGCCTCGCCCTGCAAGGCTCCGCCGGACGTTTCGGATTGTATGAAGCAGTGGACTACACCGAGGCCCGCTTACCCCGCGGCCAACACTTCGTCGTAGTCCGGTCGTTCATGGCTCACCACCAGGGCATGAGCTTGCTGGCCTTGACTAGCCGACTGCTCGATCAACCCATGCAACAGCGATTCGAGGCCGACCCGGCGCTGCGATCAGCCCTGCTGCTGCTACAGGAGCGGGTGCCGAAATCCGCCGCGCCGTACCTGCAAACCGCACAGTCGCCGGTACTCGGCGATGTCGGCCAAGGCCAGGATACGGGGCTTCGGGTGTTCTCCGAACCGGGACGCAAACGCCCGGCCGTGCAGTTGCTTTCCAACGGGCGCTACCACGTCATGCTGACCAGCGGCGGCGGTGGTTACAGCCGCCGTAATGAAATGGCGATCACCCGTTGGCAGGAGGACACCTCACAGGACAATTGGGGGATGTTCTGCTACCTGCGCGATGTCCAGAGCAACACGGTCTGGTCGGCTGCGCATCAACCGACGATGCATCAACCCGAGAGCCACGAGGCGATCTTCTGCGATTCCCGCGCAGAGTTCCGTGCGCGCAACCTGGATTTCGACACGCACCTGGAGATTGTTGTCTCCCCTGAAGACGACATCGAACTGCGCCGCCTGCATGTCACCAATCGAGCGTCTTCGGCCAAGACACTGGAGATCACCACCTACGCCGAAGTCGTGCTGACAACCCCGGTCAACGACGCGATGCACCCGGCGTTCAGCAAGCTGTTCGTGCAGACCGAATTACTGCCTGCGCTTCAGGCGATTATCTGTAGCCGCCGCCCACGGGCCAGCGATGAGCCGACGCCGTGGATGTGCCATTTGCTGGCGGCACACGGGGTGGACATCGATGCGATTTCGTACGAAACCGATCGCGCCCGGTTCATCGGCCGAGGACGCAGCCTCGTGTCACCCGCTGCCCTTGATGCCGATTGCCAGCGCTTGTCAGGCAGTGCAGGCCCGGTGCTCGATCCGGTGATCGCGATTCGCTGCAGGATTACCCTGCAACCCGGCCAGCAGGCCACCATCGACCTGGTCACCGGCGTCGCCGACAGCCGTGATGACTGCCTTTACCTCATCAACAAATACCGCGACCGCCACCTCGCCGACCGCGTGTTCGACCTGTCCTGGACCCATAGCCAAGTGCTTCTGCGTCAGCTCAACGCCTCGTTGTCCGATGCCCGTCTGTACGAGCAGATGGCCTCGTCGCTGCTTTATGCGAATGCCTCGATGCGCGCCGATAATGCGGTGCTGATTGCCAATCGCCGCAATCAGCCGGGACTCTGGGGTCAGTCCATCTCCGGCGACCTGCCCATCGTGTTGCTGCAAATCCAGAGCCTGGACAACATCGCCCTGGCGCAGCAATTGATTCAGGCGCATGCCTACTGGCGGCAAAAAGGGTTGGTGGTCGATTTGCTGATCTGGAACGAAGATCAGGCGGGTTATCGCCAGCAACTGCAGGACGCGATCCTGGGCCTCATCACTTCAGGCAGTGAAGCCACTCTGCTGGATCGCCCGGGCGGGATTTTTGTGCGCCCCGCGCAGCAGATGTCGAATGAAGATCGCGTGCTGTTCCTCTCGGTTGCCAGGCTGGTGCTGAGCGAAGATCTGGGCAGCCTTGCCGAACAGATTCATCGGCGCAAAGTATCACCGGTGCACGCGCCGTTTGTGCCGACCCGGTATTTTCAGGCTCGGCCGGCATCGGTACGACCGAACCGTCCCTTCCTGCTGTTGAGCAACGAATATGGCGGCTTCAGCGCCGATGGCGGTGAGTACATCATCACCGGGCTCGCGCCCGATCCGACACCCGCGCCCTGGGTCAACGTGATCGCCAATGCACATCTCGGCACGGTGGTCTCGGAAGCCGGCAGTGCCTATACCTGGGCCGAAAATGCCCACGAATTTCGCCTCACACCCTGGCACAACGATCCGGTCACCGATAGCAGCGGCGAAGCCATTTACCTGCGTGATGAAGAGACCGGGCACTTCTGGTCTGCAGCGCCTCAACCCTGCCCCGGACAAGGCCCGTACCAGACCCGTCACGGTTTCGGTTACAGCGTGTTCGAACATGAAGAAGACGGCATTTACAGCGAACTGTGGATCTACGTGGCGCTGGATGCGCCGATCAAATTTTCGCGGCTGGTGTTGAGCAACCGCTCGGGACGCCGCCGATCATTGTCGGTCACAGGGTATGTGGAATGGGTGCTGGGCGATCTGCGCAGCAAATCGGCGATGCATGTGGTCACGCAATCGGATCCTGCCAGCGGGGCCTTCTTCGCCCGCAACGCCTATTCGGTGGAGTTTTCCGAGCGGGTGGCGTTCTTTGACACTGACACGATCTATCACGGTGTAAGCGGTGACCGCACCGAATTCATCGGCCGCAATGGCACCCTCGCCTCACCGGCAGCGATGCAGCACGCCGGTCTGTCCGGGCGCATGGGCGGTGGCCTGGACCCTTGTGCCGCCCTGCAAGTGCCGATCGAACTCAGCGAAGGTGATACTCGGGAAGTCATCCTGCGTCTGGGGGCAGCGTCTTCCAGTAACGCCGCCACCCAACTGGTGCAGCGTTATCGGGGCAGCCTGGTGGCTGCCGAGGAATTGCATAAAGTACGGGAACACTGGCGCACATTGCTCGGGGTGATTCGTATTGAAACGGCCGCGCCTGCGGTCGACGTCATGGTCAACGGCTGGTTGATGTATCAGGTCATCGCGTGCCGTTTCCAGGCCCGAAGCGGCTACTACCAGTCGGGTGGCGCCATCGGTTTTCGCGATCAGCTGCAGGACAGCATGGCGATGATCCATGCCGATCCGGCAGCCGTGCGCGCGCACCTGTTGCTATGCGCCGGCCATCAGTATGTGGAAGGCGACGTGCAACACTGGTGGCACCCGCCGATGAATCGAGGGGTCCGCACCGCCTGCTCCGATGATTTTTTGTGGCTGGTGGCCGCCACCAACCGCTATATCGAAATGACCGCCGACGCGGGTGTGCTGGAAGAGGTCGCGGGATATCTGGAAGGACGCCAACTGGTGGCCGGCGAAGAGTCCTACTATGACCTCCCCGGTGAATCGCCCCTGCGAGAGTCCCTGTATCAACACTGTGTGCGGGCGATAGAACACAGCCTGCGCCGCGGTCATCACGGGTTGCCGCTGATGGGCTCCGGGGACTGGAACGACGGCATGAATCGCGTCGGCCACCTGGGTGCAGGTGAAAGTGTCTGGCTGGGCTTCTTCAGCTATCAGGTGCTGGAGCAATTTGCGGAGACCGCTCGCCTGCACGGTGATCACGCATTTGCCAAACGCTGCAGCGACAGCGCGGTGACACTGCAACGCAACCTTGATAAAACGGCCTGGGACGGCGCCTGGTATCGCCGCGCCTGGTTCGATGACGGACAAATGCTCGGCTCGGCGAGCAATGAAGAATGTCGTATCGACTCCATTGCTCAAAGCTGGTCAGTGCTGTCGGGGGCCGGCTCTGCCGTCCGCCAGATCAAGGCCATGCAGTCATTGGATGAGCATCTGATCAAACGTGACATCCGCGCCGTGTTGCTGCTGGATCCCCCGTTTGACAAGGGCGCCCTGGACCCCGGCTACATCAAGGGCTACGTGCCTGGCGTGCGCGAGAACGGTGGTCAATACACCCATGCTGCCGTTTGGGCGGGCATGGCGTTTGCGCAGTTGGGTGAAGCCGGCAAAGCCTGGGAACTGCTGAATCTGATCAACCCCGCCGCGCCTGCCAACAACGCTCAAATCGAGACCTATAAGGTCGAGCCCTATGTGATGGCCGCGGATGTCTACGGCACCGCGCCCCATGCCGGTCGAGGTGGCTGGACCTGGTACACCGGTTCTGCGGGCTGGATGTACCGGCTGATTGTCGAGTCGTTGCTGGGCGTACAACGCAGCGGCCGCACGCTCAGGATCGAACCGCTGATACCCGTCGACTGGCCGGGCTTCCTCCTGCACTACCGCTTCGGCAAAACCCTCTACCACTTTGATGTGCGTCAGGGCAGTTCGACCTTCACCTCCATGACCCTCGACGGCCAGCCATTGAATGACGCTTCGCTGACACTGGATGACGGCGGTCTGGAGCATTGGATTCGGGTAGATTGTCGCGCACGGTCACCCAGGCCCCAAGCGCTGGAATTTGAGCATGCTGCGGATGAATAGACATTGATCACCAGCCATGGCGTGCATGGGAGTACCTTGAGTGGGCACGCCCCTGTTCCGCCACGGATGCTCTGTCATGAATGCCTCCCCCGATCCAAGCCACAATCATCTGCTCGCGGCGCTCCCGGCCGTCGACTTCCAGCGCCTTGTTCCGCACCTGGAGCAGGTCAGTCTGGCGCTGGGCGATGTACTGTATGAGCCGGGGGACACCTTGCGCCACGTTTACTTTCCGACCGACGCCATCGTTTCTCTGCTGCATGTCACGGAAAACGGTTCGTCAGCAGAAATCGCCGTGGTCGGAAACGAGGGTTTGATCGGCATTGCGCTGTTCATGGGTGGCGAAAGCACCTCCAGTCGGGCGGTGGTACAAAGTGCCGGTGGTGCATTTCGCCTGCCGGGGCAAAAGCTCAAGAAAGAGTTCAACCGCCATGGCGACCTACTCCTGCTGATGCTGCGTTATACCCAGGCGCTGATCACGCAGATGTCACAGACCGCCCTGTGCAATCGCCATCATTCGATCGATCAACAATTGTGTCGATGGCTGCTGTTGTCGCTGGATCGCCTGCATGGCAATCGCCTGAACATGACCCAGGAGCTGATCGCCAACATGCTGGGCGTGCGCCGCGAAGGCGTCACGGAAGCGGCCGGCAAACTGCAGCGTCAAGGCGTCATCGAGTACAGCCGGGGCCAGATCACGGTTCTGGATAGAGCGCGCCTTGAACGGCTCAGCTGCGAGTGCTACCTGGTGGTCAAGACCGAAACCGATCGGCTGTTGCATTACACCCGCCGTCAGGACGAGTGATGCGTTCGAATGGATTGCCGACGGCAATACCGGCTGTCCCTTAAAACTGTCAGCGAGCGGATATTGCTCCTGCTGACCGCGCATAAGACTAGGGTGAGTGAGCAGTCCTATCAATGAGCCGGAGTTCATCGCATGTCTTATGACGCAAGCATCACCACACGTTTCAAGGATGAAACCGATGGGCTGGCCGGCGAATACTGGGTGGAATCCTTGGGGGATGGCACTCCCCTGCTGATTCGAGAGTTGGCAGAGTCTGATCGAGACCGGGACCTGGCCTTTTTCAACGAGCTAGGCAAAGGCAAACCGCATTTTCATTTTCTGGCCTCGTTCAGCAATCTGGTAGAACCCCACGACCAGCTCATGGACATCAATCTGCACAATCGCATGGCTTACATTGCCCTGGCATACGAAGGCACCCAGCTCATTGAAATCGGAACAGCGCGTTACGGGGCGTACGAAGGCGATGCTCATTGCGAGTTCGCCGTTGCTGTTCGCGACCGCTGGCAACGACGGGGAGTCGCCACTGCGCTGTTACAACATTTGATGGACACAGCCACGCGCCAAGGCTTCAGCAAAATTTCGTCAATGGATTCGTCAGGAAACGAGGCGATGCACGGCCTGGCCGTTGGTATGGGATTTACCAGCAGAGCTGATGAAGAGCACGGGTCGCAGATTTTTCATGAATATGTTTTAGCGCCCTAGTTTAAAAGGAAGATTCGGCAGCTCGCTCAAGCGAGCATAAGGCCACTTAAGGCTTTGGATCTTGAGATTTCTCTTACCGAAGCGTACTAATGCTGGCGACCCGAATGGCGCGATGGGTGTTGCCAATGCGTGAAATTACAGCGTTTTCAATTCAAATGGTGCCTACGAACCGGTGCCCATGAGCATGATGAATTCATGCTCATGGTTCCGGAGCATGGCTTGTTGCGATTCAAGGACGAACAGAGCGGCCGCTCAACGTCGGTGATCGATCGCCAGTTCGTGTTGGTGCCGCCGCAATGGAGTCATTCCTCGTCGTCCATGACCACCAGTCAGGGTCACGCAGCATTTTATGTCGCCCCTGATTACATGCGGTACGCCCTGCGTGACCTGTCCGGCGATGCCAATCGCTTATTGAGGGAGCCGACTCTGGGCATCTGGCACGCATCCGCACCGTTACACCATTTGTTACTTGCGAAAAATGCGTTCAGTCAGCCGGATCATTGCGTGGACCGACGCCGACAGATTACGCAGACCGATCACCTGTTGCTGCTCGAATGCCTGGCGATTTCCATGAGCCAGCCGAGCCTGCAACGCTCTTCGACGGAACGTCATGGCGCGGCATTGGTACGCGATGTCCAGCGCTACCTGGAGGGCAACCTTGAGCACGCCCCTGGGCTGGACGAGATCGCCGAAGCCTTCCATGTTTCACGACGCCACCTTACCCGCCTGTTTGCCCAGCACACCGGAGAATCAGTGCTGGCCTGCGTTCAACGTACGCGACTGGAGCGGGTGAAAAACCTGTTGCAGCACACGCGCATGTCAGTGCTGGAGATTGCCAACAGCGTTGGCTACGAATCGCCTTCGCACCTGGCCAGTGTGTTCCGGCGCGTGCTGGGCTGCTCGCCTGACGAGTTCCGCCGCAACGCCAACCGTTAAACCATCCAGATTATCCATGGCCCGATTCCGCGCATGATCAGGCCCGATCCCACGCGCCCGAAAAATTCCCGCCCTGCATCCTGAACCCTGACAAAACAACAAGAGGGTGGGGCCGTGAGCCGAGAACCATTGATCAGCTTCGCTGATGTGCAGAAGAGTTTTAAGGTCGATCGAAATAAAAAGGGGTTTATGCCTGTGCTTCATCGCCAGCGCAGGCCTCTTCAAGTGTTGGTGTGTGCTTCGACACTCGTCCTGTCCTTGACCGCAGGCGCGACCAACCCCGATCCCACGAAGACTTACCAACATGCGCACGAGCCGATTGGCGAAGTGCAGGCGATATATGACGGCAAGCTCAGCGAGGACCTGGCTGTCACTACCTTCCGTAACTCCGACCGTTTGTTCCCTGTGCGGACGATCAAAGCGGGTGGCCATCCTTTCCCGTTACCGCATAGCGGCCAGCCAATCGGGCCGGTTGCCTTTGACTATAAAGGCAAGCGTTACAGCCTCGATGACTACATTGCGATCAATCGGGTAACAGGGTTGTTAGTGCTCAACGGCCGTATCAGTCAAAGGTATGCGTACATCTCCTCGTCTCGATCGATTGAGGAGAGATGTACGGGTCCCGGCAATGCATCATCTATCTGAAAACTGACACGTTTCGAGCGCGTATTTCGATGTACGTTTTAATGAACAAAAAAAGTGAGGCTAGGGGTGGTTTTCGGTAGAAGTCGCTGGAACGAAAAAAGAAGCCGAAGCCTCTTTTTTCTAATGCTAACCATAAAAAACACGCAAAAAAAAGCGCCACTCATTGAGTGGCGCTTTTTTGTATTTGGAGCGGGAAACGAGACTCGAACTCGCGACCCCGACCTTGGCAAGGTCGTGCTCTACCAACTGAGCTATTCCCGCGTCTTGGTGAGGCGCATTCTATAGAATCCAGATGCCCCGTCAACCCTTTGATTCAAAAAAGTTTATTTCTTTTCCACGTCGGTCTTCAGATGCGGCCAGGCAGCTCGCAAATATTGAACCATGGACCACAGCGTCAGGCCCGCAGAGATCAGCAGCAAGGCATAACCCACCAGAACCCAGAACGTGAAGTCTGACGGATTGGCCAGCAGGATCACCAGCGCCAGCATTTGCGCAGCGGTTTTCCATTTGCCCAGGTTCGACACGGCGACGTGAGCACGAGCACCGAGCTCGGCCATCCACTCCCGCAGCGCCGAGACGACAATTTCGCGACCGATAATCACCGCGGCCGGCAGCGTGAGCCACAGGTTACCGTGTTCCTGCACCAGCAACACCAGCGCCACGGCGACCATCAGCTTGTCGGCCACCGGATCGAGAAAAGCCCCGAACGGCGTGCTTTGCTCCAGACGGCGAGCCAGATAACCGTCCAGCCAGTCCGTGGCGGCGGCAAACGCAAAAACCGAAGCGGACGCCAGGTAGCTCCATTGGTAAGGCAGGTAGAACAGTAAAATGAAGATCGGGATAAGCAGGACGCGTAGAACGGTAATCAGATTAGGGATATTCATCGGCACAACTGGCTACGAGGTGAGGTGGCATTCTACTCGCTGTGCAGATTTGCATAAATCAACTCTGCGAGCTTTTTACTGATCCCGGGTGCTTTGGCGATCTCGTCGATGCTGGCACGAGACAGCTCCTGCAATCCACCAAAATGTTTCAACAAATCGCGCCGGCGTGTCGGTCCAACGCCAGCGACGCCTTCCAGTGTAGACGTGCGGCGCGTTTTGCCACGACGGGCACGGTGGCCGGTAATCGCGAATCGGTGAGCTTCGTCACGGATCTGCTGGATCAAATGCAATGCCGGGGAATCACCACGCAAAGTGAATTCGTGGGCGGCGTCGTTGAGGTACAGGGTTTCGAAACCGGCCTTGCGCGTCGCGCCCTTGGCCACGCCCAGCAGAATCAGGTCGGGCACCGCCAGCTCATTGAGCACATCGCGCGCCATCGATAGCTGGCCCTTGCCGCCGTCGACCAGCAGGATGTCCGGCAGCTTGCCCTCCCCGTCCTTCAGTTTGCTGAAGCGTCGAGTCAGGGCCTGGTGCATCGCGGCGTAGTCATCGCCCGGCGTGACGCCTTCGATGTTGTAGCGACGGTAGTCGGACTTGATCGGGCCTTCGGGACCGAACACCACACAGGACGCCACGGTCGCTTCGCCGCTGGAGTGACTGATGTCGTAACACTCCAGGCGCTGCGGCGGCTCGTCCAGTTTCAGCACGTCGGCCAGGGCATCGAAACGCGCGGCGACGTGTTGGCGGTTCGCCAGGCGTGCGCCCAGTGCCTGCTCGGCATTGGTCACGGCCAATTGCTGCCAGCGTGCCCGCGTCCCGCGAACCCGGTAACTGATGGTCAGTTCGCGACCACGCAACTCTTCAATGGCCGCGATCAGCGTCGGAAAATCTTCGTGCACCACGTTGACGATCAATTCGCTCGGCAAGTCGCGTTCAGGGCTGCTGATGAAATACTGACCGAGAAACGCGGCCATGACCTCGGACACGTCTTCTTCAATACCCACCTGCGGGAAAAAGTTCTTGCTTCCCAGCACCCGGCCGCCGCGCACGCTGATCAGGTGAACGCAGGCACCACCCGGATTGACGAACGCGGCGATCACATCGACATCTCCGGTCCCGCCTTCCATGCTCTGCTGATCCTGAACCCGGCGCAGCAAGGAGATCTGGTCGCGCAATTCGGCGGCTCGCTCGAACTCGAGGTTGATCGCCGCCTCTTCCATGCCGGCGGATAACTCGTCGGTCAGCGCATTGCTGCGCCCCTCCAGGAACATCACCGAGTGCCGCACATCTTCGGCGTACACCTCGGGCTCCACCAGGCCGACACAGGGCGCCTTGCAGCGTTTGATCTGATATTGCAGGCACGGCCGCGTGCGGTTCTTGTAATAGCTGTCTTCGCACTGGCGTACGAAAAAGGTCTTTTGCAGCAGGCTCAGGCTTTCGCGGATCGCACCGGCACTAGGATAGGGACCGAAATACTTGCCTTTGGCCTTCTTCGCACCACGATGAATGCTCAGGCGTGGAAACTGGCCATCCGAGAGAAACACGTACGGGTAGGATTTGTCGTCGCGCAGCAGGATGTTGTAGGGCGGGCGCCATTCCTTGATCAGCGTCTGCTCAAGCAGCAAGGCTTCGGTTTCGTTGGCCGTGATCGTCGTTTCGACCTGGGCAATACGCGCGACCAGTGCAGCGGTTTTCGGCGCGAGCCCGGACTTGCGGAAGTAGCTCGACAGGCGATTCTTGAGATTCTTGGCCTTGCCGACGTAAAGCAGGCGCGCTTCGCTGTCGAACATGCGATAGACGCCGGGGCGTCCACTGACCGTCGACAGGAAAGCACTTGGATCAAAGGTGTCAGTCATTTTCAGAGGCTGGCATCAACCATGCCGTGACGAACCGCCAACAGCGTCAACTCGACATCGCTGCTGATCGAAAGCTTTTCGAAAATTCGGTAACGGTAGGTGTTCACGGTTTTGGGCGACAGGCACAACTTGTCGGAAATGATCTGCACCTTCTGGCAGCCGACAATCATCAGTGCGATCTGGATCTCCCGTTCCGACAGTGCGTCGAACGGCGAATCGTTGGTCGGCTGAAAGGATTTGATCGCCAGCTGCTGGGCAATTTGCGGGCTGATGTAGCGCTGCCCGGCAAACACCAGGCGGATGGCCTGGACCATTTCCGGCAACCCGGCGCCTTTGGTCAGGTAACCCGCGGCTCCGGCCTGCAACAACCGTGTAGGAAACGGATCTTCCTCACACACGGTGACCGCAACGACCTTGATGTCCGGATGACTGCGCAACAATTTGCGGGTGGCCTCAAGACCGCCGATACCGGGCATCTTGACGTCCATCAGCACCACATCGGGTTTCAACTCACGCGCCTTGAGCAGGGATTCTTCGCCTGACTCGGCCTGGCCGACCACTTGCAGGCCATCGATGTCAGCCAGCATTCGTGTAATGCCTGTACGAACGAGATCATGGTCATCGACTACTAGCACCCTAATCAAGCAGACACCTCGCGATATGGTCTTATTGAGTTGTCGACACCTTAGCAAAAAGCGACTGGCAGACCTAGCGGCAAGCGTCATATAAAAAGTTTCAATACATCTTGAAAGGCTTGTCCGATGCGTGTTTCAGCGATTCGCGACCTCGACATCGCGCTGCATTCTCAGGAAACACTCGTCTGCACCGACCACCTGCAGGCCCTTTCTCTCGTATAACGCTTTCGCCGGATTATTTTCAAACACCGTCAACCGCAGGGCCGGGCGCCGTTCCTTGCGCGCCATCGACAATACCTGATCGATCGCCCAGGAACCGGCACCCTGCCCCTGGAACGTTTCGAGCACGTGCAACTCACGGATGTACAAGGCCCTTGCGTCGCGGCTGAGGCTCACATAACCCAGTAACACCTCATCACGCACGATCAGCCAGTTTTCCCGCCCCGCCCAGGCCACATCGAAGGCCTCGTCCTGCCACAGCAGATCGTGCTGAATGTAGTAGCGGAGCATGGTTTGACAGGTCAAATCCCGTGCAAAGTCGAGGTCTTGCGACGTCGCTGGACGTAAACCGAACCCCATCAGGCCTCCGCGACGGCCACGACGTGCCCCGCCCAGCCGTCAGCATTGCGTTGAGCAACGACCAGCAAACTGCCGGTGCCGGGTGCGGCGGCAATCAGCGAACCGTCCGACGCCCAGATGGCGCTGCGTCCTGCCGACTCCCAGCCCCCCGTCGCACCGCCATGGTTGGCCATCAGCACCGTCATCGAATGCGTGACGGAATAGCCCTGCAACAACGCAGTGTCCGGGGCATAGCCGTTTTCGGTGATCAGCACGCCCGCGGCATACAGGTCGGCGCCCTGTTGCGCCGCTGCGGCTGCATGGCTGGCGTGGGAAAAATCGGCGCACACCGCCAGGGCGACCGTGTCGCCACCGATTGTCAGGGTCGAACCGCCGAAGCCCGGTGCAAACGCTACTTCCTCGCCGGGATGCAGATGCTGCTTGCTGTAGACCCCGAGTGAGCCATCGGTGCCCAAGATCAGCGCACCCATCAACACTGGCGAATTCTCCGACAGACGAATAGGCATCCCGACCACGGTCGTTACGCCGATTTCCTGCGCGAAATCCCGTAGCGGTTGCAGTAGCGCATCCTCCGGTGCAATCGCCAGCTCAACCGCCAGCCCACGCTCGTACCCGGTCAGCGACAATTCCGGAAACACCAGCAACTGCACGCTCTGCTCCGCCGCTACCTGCATGAAGCGTTGATGCCAGGCGATATTGGCGGCCAGGTCTCCCGCGATAGAGATCGATTGAGCGGCGGCGATGGTCAAAGGCATCATGGTTCGTCCTTGTGACGTTGTGTTTTTGTTTAAGCGATGAGTGTGTCACAACCTTCGACGCACTCAAGCGATAGAAAACGCCGTCGGTGATCGATAGCAATTTCTGATTGAATCCGCGTACCGGCCTCTAGTAAGCTCGGCGCATCCATCGGAGACAGACCATGTTAAACGCCCTCTCACAGCTTCGTATCGCCAGCGCCCCGCGCTCGGTTGCGGCTGCCCGGGCGAACGTCGGTTGCGCTCCGGTCAGCTTTTATTTTGGGTATTGGTTTAGCCACTGGCGCGCCTGATACCCACACGGCGCCCACTTTAAACGGGTCGCCACCAGAAAATTCTCAACCCCCGGTCGGCCTCCCGACCGGGGGTTTTGTTTTTTCAGCCCCAGACACTTTTTTGCAATAACCAGACAACTCGAGGATTCACGACATGAACTACGCCACTTATTACCGTTACGACAGTTTTAGCGCCTGGCGATTTAGCAGCCTCCGCTCGGGACAGCCTGCCGCCTCCGATCGGTCACCCACAGGTGGCAAGCACACACACGCAGCCAATCCGGCCAATTGTCGAACACCCCAGTAGGGCCGAGCGCGCGGGAACGAACCCGCCGCCCGCCCAGGAAGCCTGAATATGAACTCGTCCGTCTCTGCTTTGCCGCTGTCCACCCTGAGCCCTGCCAATGAAGCGCTGACCCTGCGTCTGCCCAGCTCTTTGCAACTCAAACAGCAACTGCCCCTCAGCAGCGCCCTGACCCGCCAGGTCGCCGCCCACCGCGACGCGGTCCGCGCGATCCTCAACGGTGAAGACGCCCGTTTGCTGGTCATCGTCGGCCCTTGCTCGATTCACGATCCCCAGTCCGCCCTCGAATACGCGAGCAACCTCGCCCGCCTCGCCGCCGAAGTCAGCGATGAAATGCTGCTGGTGATGCGCGCCTACGTTGAAAAACCCCGAACCACAGTCGGCTGGAAAGGCCTGGCCTACGATCCGCACCTGGACGGCAGCGATGACATGGCCGGCGGCCTGACCCTGTCCCGTGAGCTGATGCGCGAAATGCTCCGACTGGGTTTGCCCATTGCCACCGAACTGCTGCAACCGATGGCCGCCGGTTACTTCGACGACCTGCTCAGTTGGGTGGCCATTGGCGCCCGCACCACCGAGTCGCAGATCCACCGGGAAATGGCCAGCGGCCTGAGCATGCCGGTCGGCTTCAAGAACGGCACCGATGGCGGCGTCGGCGTTGCCAGCGACGCCATGCGCTCGGCCGCCCATCCGCATCGGCATTTCGGTGTCGACAGTCAGGGCCATCCGGCGATCATTCAGACCCCGGGCAATGCAGACACTCACCTGGTATTGCGCGGTGGCCATCGCGGCCCGAACTACGATCGCGACAGCGTCGCCCAAGTGAACAGCGATTTGACCAAACTGAAGATCCCGGCGCGGATCATGGTCGATTGCAGCCACGCCAACAGCGGCAAAGACCCGCTGCGTCAACCGGCGGTTTTCAACGATGTGCTTGAGCAGCGTTTGCAAGGTGATCGCTCGCTGATCGGGATGATGATCGAGAGTCATTTGTTCGAGGGTTGCCAGCCGTTGAGTGCAGCGCTTCAGTACGGCGTATCGGTGACGGATGGTTGTCTTGGGTGGGACGGAACCGAGGCGTTGTTGCGTTCGGCGGCGGAGCGGTTGCGAGCGACACACGGTTGACAGGCAAATGACATTTCGGAGGTAGGTCATTGCAGAACTCTGCGCTACCTCCGGTTAAAGGACGTCCGGACATTCCGAAAAAAGCCTCCTGCGGATTCGAATATTCGTACCTTACCTATTCCGTTTTCCCCCATTTACAGCGGCTTTTTCAGACATCGCGCGAACACCCGAGTGCTTTAGAGTGAGGCCCGAGCACATCCACGAACTTCCGCGAAAAGGTACGAACATGCAACGGAATGCAAGCACTCTCTATCCCATCCTGCTCGTTCACGGTCTATTCGGTTTCGACCGGATCGGTCCATTCGAACTCTTCCAGGACATCAAGCAAGCACTGCGAACCGACGGCGCCAGGGTGTTCATACCTCACCTGTCGGCTACCCATACCAACGAAGCACGCGGTGAACAGCTTTTGGCACAGATTGAACGGGTGCTGGAAGGTACCGGCGCAGAAAAGGTCAATCTGATCGGGCACAGCCAGGGGGCACTGGCCGCACGTTATGCCGCAGCGATAAATCCGCAAGTCGTAGCGTCGGTGACGTCGGTCAGCGGACCGAACCACGGCTCGGAACTGGCGGACTTCCTGCGCAAGGCACTGACGCCCGGACGCCTCCCGGAACGGGCCGCCGAAGCGGTCGTCACCTTGTTCGCCGATTTCCTGTCTTTGCTGAGTGGCAACCCGCACCTGCCGCAGAACGCTATCGCCGCGTTGAATGCGCTGACCACTGAAGGTGTCTACGCATTTAATGAGAAATACCCCCAGGGTTTGCCAAAAACCTGGGGTGGCAAGGGCCGCGAGCTGGTCAACGGGGTTCGCTACTATTCCTGGAGCGGCACTTTGCAAGGGACCGTTCTCGATGAAGGGCTCAATGCACTCGATCCGCTAAACGGGTTCTCACGGGCCTTTTCTCGGTATTTCACCACCGAAGCCGATCAGAACGACGGCTTGGTCGGTCGCTTCAGTTCCCATCTGGGTAAAGTGATCCGCTCCGACTATCCGCTGGATCATCTCGACAGCATCAACCAGACAGCCGGTCGGGTACGCAAAGGCATCGACCCGGTTGATCTGTATGTGCAGCACGCCGAACGCCTGCGAAAGGCTGGCCTGTAAGCATTGGAAGGAACTTTGAGAAGAAATGGACCACTGAATCCGGTAGGCTCCGCATTTTATTGAACACTGAAAGGAGTATTTCCCATGGCTAAAGCCACTGCCCGTCACATCCTGGTTGCCAGCGAAGACAAGTGCAACGAACTCAAAGCCCAAATCGAGGCAGGTGCCGATTTCGCCGAAGTTGCCAAAGCCAACTCCACCTGCCCTTCCAGCCGTCAGGGCGGTGACCTGGGTTCGTTCGGTCCGGGCCAGATGGTCAAGGAATTCGACACTGTGGTCTTCAGTGCACCGATCAACGTGGTGCAAGGTCCGGTCAAGACTCAGTTTGGTTACCACTTGCTGGAAGTGACCAGCCGTCAGGACTGATCCAATCGCTGAGCTTTGTGCACAACGGCCCGCCTTTTTGGTGGGCCGTCGTGTTTCGGATGCGTGATACGGCTGGCGAGGGACGCGCCGCTAGCGTACAAATTGCGGTTATCGACCACCCGGCTCTAAGGCTGACAATGCGACTGGCTTTCCCTACTTTGTTGTTCACTGCCGTGGCCCTGCTGTTGGGCGCCGCCGGTGTGAACGCCGCCCCCCAACATGCGCTGACCGTCTACGGCGAACCGGCGAAGTACCCTGCCGGCTTCAGTCATTTTGCCTACACCAATCCGCAAGCCCCGAAGGGCGGGACGATGCGCCGCTCGGCGATCGAAATCGGGCATTTCGATCATGTCCTGCCTTATATAGACAAAGGCATCGGTGTGACGCAGATCGACGGTTTGATCTATTCGCCCCTGGCCCAGCGCTCGCTGGACGAGCCTTACACCGTTTATGGCCTGGTGGCGCAGAAGATGGAGCGCTCGGAAGACGGTTTATCCCTGCGTTTCTACCTCAACCCCAAGGCCCGCTTCGCCGATGGCAAGCCGATTACCGCTGAAGACGTGCGCTACACCTTCGACCTGCTGATGACCCAGGGCAGCCTGCGCTATCGCACGCAATTCGCCGACGTAAAAGGCGTCGAAGTGGAATCGCCGAGCACCGTTCGTTTCGACTTCAAGAGCAACGAAAACCGCACCCTGCCCCTCGACATCGCGACCTTGCCGGTGTTTCCCGAGCACTGGTGGAAAACCCGCGACTTCGCCGGCGGCGGTGGTTACGAGCCACCACTGGGCAGCGGCCCGTACAAGGTGAGCAAGGTCGACTCCGGGCGCAGTATCACCTTCGAACGCAATCCCGACTGGTGGGGCAAGGACCTGCCGGTCAGCCGCGGCCTCTACAACTTCGACCATTTCAGCATCGAGTACTTCGGCGATACCGACGTGGCGCGTCAGGTGTTGCGCGGTGGTGCCTACGACTACAACCGTGAATTCTCCGCCACCGGTTACTCCATCGGCTACGACAGCCCGGCGCTCAGTGACGGTCGCCTGCAGAAGGCGCATCTGGCGCAAAACGCGCCACAATCGGCGCAAGGTTTCGTGTTCAATCTGCAAAATCCGCTGTTTCAGGATCGCCGCGTACGCCAGGCGTTGGTGATGCTCTGGGATTTCGAATGGAGCAACCGGCAGATGATGCGCGACCTCTACATTCGACAGCAGAGCTTCTTTTCCAACACCGACCTTGCCGCCCGCAGCCTTCCCGATGCCGCCGAGCTGGCGATTCTTGAACCCTTGCGCGGACAGATCCCCGACGAAGTGTTCACCAAAGTCTTCGAAGCACCGAAAACCGATGGCAGCGGCGTGATCCGCGACAAGCAACTGCAAGCGCTGGACTTGCTGGAGCAGGCCGGGTGGAAACCCGATGGCGATCAACTGGTGAACGCCGAAGGCAAACCACTGAGCTTTACTTTCCTGGTCAGCCAGAACGGCATGGACCGTTTGCTGCTGCCGTACAAACGCACGCTGAAGCAGATCGGCATCGACCTGAACATCCGGCGCATCGACTCGTCCCAGTACGTCAATCGCCTGATGTCCCGGGATTACGACATGATCGTCACGGGCTACCCGGTCACCACCTCGCCGGGCAACGAACTGAACAACTATTTTGGCTCCGCGGCGGCCAACGATCCGGGCTCCAACAATTACATGGTGTTGAAAAACCCGGCGGTCGATACGCTGGTCAGCGGCCTGGTTCGCGCCACCACCCAGGCCGACATGTTGCGCTACGCCCATGCCCTGGACCGGGTGCTGCAATGGAACTACTACTGGATTCCCAACTACTATCCGCCGGGCAGTTCGACCGTGTGGTGGAACCGTTTCGGGATTCCCAGCGTGCAAGCCGCCAATGACGAAGCCATCGAGAGTTGGTGGGAAGTGAGCACCACGCCGCTGACCAACCAACAGATGACCGCCGAGCTGATCAAGCGCGGCAAACCCGGAGGGCCGCACTGATGTGGGCTTATATTCTGCGGCGTCTGCTGCTGATCATTCCGACGCTGGTGATCATTCTGCTGGTCAACTTCGTCATCGTTCAGGCCGCGCCGGGCGGCCCGGTGGAACAGGCGATCGCTCACTTGCAAGGCATCGGCGGCGCCAGTGTCGGCGGCGGTTCCAGCGAAGTCATGAGCGGCAGTTCGCGGGCCAGCCGTGGCCTCGATCCGCAACTGATCAAGGAAATCGAAAAACAGTACGGCTTCGACAAACCGGCGCCGGAGCGTCTGTGGCTGATGCTCAAAAGCTATGCGCAACTGGATTTTGGCAAAAGCTTTTTCCGCGGTGCCACGGTCACCGACCTGATCCTGGAAAAAATGCCGGTGACCATTTCCCTCGGGCTCTGGGCCACGCTGATCACCTATCTGGTGTCGATCCCGCTGGGCATCCGCAAGGCCGTGCACCACGGCAGCCACTTCGATATCTGGAGCAGCACCGCGATCATCATCGGCTATGCGATGCCGGCATTCCTGTTCGCGATGTTCCTGATCGTGGTGTTCGCCGGCGGCACGTCGCTGAACTGGTTCCCGGTGCGCGGCCTGGTCTCGGACAACTTCGAATCGCTGTCCACCGTTGGCAAGATCGCCGACTACTTCTGGCACCTGGTGTTGCCGGTGACGGCGCTGGTGATCGGCGGGTTCGCCACCCTGACCATCCTGACCAAAAACTCCTTCCTCAATGAAATCACCCGCCAATACGTGGTCACCGCCCGCGCCAAAGGCATGAGCGAACGGCGCGTGCTGTACGGTCACGTGTTCCGCAACGCGATGCTGTTGGTGGTGTCGGGGATTCCCCAGGCGTTCATCAGTGTGTTCTTTGCCGGCTCGCTGCTGATCGAGGTGATCTTTTCCCTCGATGGTCTGGGCCGCATGAGTTACGAAGCCGCGGTGTCCCGGGATTATCCGGTGGTGTTCGGTTCGCTGTTCATCTTCACGCTGTTCGGTCTCCTGATAAAACTGGTCGGCGACCTCTGCTATACCCTGGTCGACCCGCGTATCGACTTCGCCGCGAGGAACGCCTGATGTTCAAGCTTTCGCCGTTGGCGCGTCGCCGTTTCGAACGCTTCAAGAAAAACCGTCGTGGCTGGTGGTCGCTGTGGCTGTTTATCGGTCTGTTCCTGTTGAGCCTCGGTGGCGAGCTGATCGCCAATGACAAACCGCTGGTGGTCCGTTACCAGGACTCGTTGTACTTCCCGGTTTTCAAGCGCTACACCGAGCAGGAATTCGGCGGGCAACTGCCGTTCCAGGCTGACTACCGCAGCGACTATGTGCAGAAGCTGATCAAAAAGGACGGCGGCTGGCTGCTGTTTCCGCCGATCCCGTTCAGCGACGACACGCCCAACTACGACCTGAACAAACCGGCGCCGAGCCCGCCCTCGAACGTCAATTGGCTGGGCACCGACGACCAGGCACGTGACGTGTTGGCCCGGGTGATTTTCGGTGCACGGGTGTCGATTCTGTTTGCGTTGATGCTGACGTTTGTCAGCGCGCTGATCGGCATCGCTGCCGGCGCGCTGCAGGGTTACTACGGCGGCTGGGTCGACCTCATCGGTCAGCGCTTGCTGGAAGTCTGGTCGGGGTTGCCGGTGTTGTATCTGCTGATCATCCTGTCGGGGTTCGTCGAGCCGAATTTCTGGTGGCTGCTGGGGATCATGGCGCTGTTTTCCTGGCTGGCCCTGGTGGACGTGGTGCGAGCCGAGTTCCTGCGCGGACGCAACCTGGAATACGTCAAGGCCGCCCGAGCACTGGGCCTGACCGATCGCAAAGTGATCGTGCGGCACATTCTGCCCAACGCGATGAACGCAACCCTGAGTTACCTGCCGTTCATTCTGACCGGGGCGATATCGACACTCACGGCGCTGGATTTCCTCGGTTTCGGCATGCCGGCCGGCAGTGCATCGCTGGGCGAACTGATCGGTCAGGGCAAACAGAATCTGCAAGCGCCGTGGCTAGGGCTGACAGCGTTTTTCACCCTGGCGTTGATTCTTTCTTTACTGGTGTTTATCGGCGAGGCGTTGCGAGATGCCTTTGATCCTCGGTCTTGAATAAGCGGATGTTGATATGAGTAACCTGATCGAAATCCGCAACCTCAGCGTGGCCTTCAGCGGCCAGACCGTGGTGCGCAATCTGTGCCTGGATATCCGCCCCGGTGAATGCCTGGCGCTGGTCGGCGAATCCGGGTCCGGCAAATCGGTGACTGCGCACTCGATCCTGCAATTGCTGCCCGAGACCGGCACCGAATCCACCGGCAGCATCCGCTATCGCGGCAAGGAACTGCTCGGCGCTTCCTCCAAAGTGCTGCGGGAGTTGCGCGGCAATCGCATCGCGATGATCTTTCAGGAGCCGATGACCTCGCTCAACCCGCTGCACAGCATTGAAAAGCAGATTGGCGAAACCTTGCTCTTGCACAAAGGCTTGACCGGCAAACCCGCGCAGGCACGGATTCTTGAATTGCTGCACCTGGTGGGCATCCAGAAACCCAAGGAACGGCTCAAGGCGTACCCGCATCAACTGTCCGGCGGCCAGCGGCAACGGGTGATGATCGCCATGGCCCTGGCCTGCGAACCGGAGTTGCTGATCGCCGACGAGCCCACCACAGCGCTGGACGTGACGGTGCAGCGCAAGATCCTGCTGCTGCTCAAATCCCTGCAACAGCGACTCGGCATGTCGCTGCTGCTGATCAGCCACGACCTCAATCTGGTGCGCAGCATCGCCCAGCGCGTGTGCGTTATGAAGGCCGGGGAAATCGTCGAACAGGCGCCGTGCGAGACGCTGTTCACCGAGCCAAAGCATCCGTACAGCTGCGTATTGCTAAACGCCGAACCGGAAGGCGAAGCCCTGGCCCGGGACGCGCGCGAGAACGTACTGGAAGTGGAAAATCTTTCCGTGCGCTTCGCCCTCAGTGGCGGACTGTTCCAGCGCAAAACGTATTTGCACGCGGTGGATGGCATCAGCCTGAATGTCCAGCGCGGCAAGACGCTGGGCATTGTCGGTGAATCCGGTTCCGGCAAGTCCACACTGGGCCAGGCGATCCTGCGCCTGCTCGACTCCGAAGGCAGTATTCGCTTTCAGGGTGAAGCGCTGGACGGTCTGACGCAAAAGCAGCTGCGGCCGTGGCGCAAGAAAATGCAGGTGGTGTTCCAGGACCCCTTCGGCAGTCTCAGTCCACGGATGTCCGTGGCGCAGATCATCAGCGAAGGCCTTGAGGTTCACAGCCAATTGACGGCGGACGAATGCAAGGCCGAGGTGATTCGGGCACTGCAGGAAGTCGGCCTCGACCCGCAAAGTCGCCATCGCTACCCGCACGAATTCTCCGGCGGCCAGCGCCAGCGCATCGCCATCGCCCGGGCGCTGGTGCTGAAACCGGCGCTGATCCTGCTCGACGAACCGACCTCGGCGCTGGACCGCACGGTGCAAAAACAAGTGGTTGCCCTGCTTCGCCAGCTTCAGGAAAAACACGGGCTGACCTATCTGTTTATCAGCCACGACCTGGCGGTAGTCCGCGCCCTCGCCCATGACATGATCGTGATCAAGGACGGCAAGGTGGTGGAAAGCGGCGCCAGCCACGACGTGTTCGAGTCACCGCAGCATCCGTATACCAAAGAGCTGTTGGCGGCGGCGCATCCGCGTTAGGCATAATCCGCGTCAATCGTTGGACCGCGTCGCCTTCTTCGCGAGCAAGCTTCGCTCCTACAGATCACCCTGTACCTGTAGGAGCGAGGCTTGCCCGCGAAGAGGCCCGCACAGGCAATAAATAATCAGGATCAGCCGACATGAACACCACCGAAAGCCTGAAGGACTACCAGCGCGTTCGCCTGTTGGCGATCCGTTCGTTGTTCGAGATCATCGAGCAGTCGAGTGAAGGCACGGTGATCGTCGATCGCGACGCCAACATCGTCTGGATGAACGAACGTTATGCCCGACGCTTCGGACTGGCGTCGGCGGACGTGGCCATCGGCAAGGCCTGCGAAAGCGTAATCCCCGGCAGTCTGCTGCGTGAGGTGGTGCGCACCGGTCGCCCGATTTTGCTCGACATGCAGGACACCCCCAAGGAACCGCTGGTGGTCATGCGCCTGCCAATTCACGACGATGCCGGCGTGGTGATCGGTGCAATCGGTTTTGCGCTGTTCGACGAGTTGCGCAGCCTGTCGCCGATGCTCAAGCGCTACATGAGCATGCAGGAAGAACTGGCCTCCACCCGCTCGCTGCTGCGGGCACGACAGACCAAGTACAACTTCGCCCATTTCATCGGCACCAGCGCGGCCAGCCTCGAAGTCAAACGCCGCGCCCGGCGCAGTGCCAGCGCCGATTCGCCGGTGTTGCTGCTCGGAGAAACCGGCACCGGCAAAGAGCTGTTGGCGCAGGCTATTCACGGGGCTTCGCCGCGTGCCCATAAAGCCTTCGTCAGCATCAACAGTGCAGCGATTCCGGAGTCGCTGCTGGAAGCCGAATTCTTCGGCACCGCCCCCGGCGCGTTCACCGGTGCAGACCGCAAGGGCCGTGCCGGCAAGTTGCAGATTGCCCAGGGCGGTACGCTGTTCCTCGATGAGATCGGCGACATGCCGCTGCCCCTGCAAAGCAAATTGCTGCGGGTGTTGCAGGAAAAGGAATTTGAACCGGTCGGTTCCAATGAAGTGATCCAGAGCGATGTGCGGGTGATCGCAGCCACCTCGACCGACCTTGAAGCGGCGATCAAACGCGGCGAGTTTCGTGCCGATCTGTATTACCGCCTCAACGTGCTGCCGATCCAG
Organism: Pseudomonas hormoni; assembly: GCF_018502625.1. NCBI lineage: Bacteria > Pseudomonadati > Pseudomonadota > Gammaproteobacteria > Pseudomonadales > Pseudomonadaceae > Pseudomonas > Pseudomonas hormoni. The sequence continues at coordinate 2,111,340 of NZ_CP075566.1, read as the reverse complement.
GTGCCACCGTTGCGCGATCGTCTCGATGATTTGCCGGCCCTGAGTGAAGCGATTCTCGAGGAGCTGCGCAGTCAGCATGAACTGAACCGCGAAGCGCTGGAGCTGTTGGGGCAACACGCCTGGCCGGGGAATATTCGCGAACTGCGCAACGTGCTCGAACGGGCGGCGCTGCTCAGTGACGACCTGATGCTGAATGCGCTGGATATTCGTGCAGCGATTGGCACGTTTACGCCGGTCCAACGCACGGCGCCATTGAAGGTTAAGTCGGTTGAGCACGAGACGTTTAGTGAGGCGCGTGAGCGGTTTGACCGGCAATTGATTGAATCGGCCCTCGCGCAATGCGGGGGGAGAGTGATTGAAGCGGCGGCACGGTTGGGGCTTGGGCGGTCGACGTTGTACAAGAAGATGGTGGCATTGGGGATTGCCGAGTCTCACTAAAGAGACATAGATCTCCCTTGTTAGACAGACCATCGCGAGCAGGCTCGTTCCCACAGGTTATGCATTTCATCAAAGAAATGCGGTCAACTGTGGGAGCGAGCCTGCTCGCGATGAGGCCACCACTGCCAGTACATGTCTCACATCAGAGACTATCAAGCGCTCCCCACATAACCAGTTCTATAAATATCCTTATATTTCAACATGTTGCATGTATGGCACGAAACTCGCTATAGCCCTCCCCCACACAGCTACACCACACAAAAATAACAATCCAGGAGACACACCATGAGTGTGATCATTGCCTTGGCAGCCCTCGCGCTGCTGATGCTCGCGGCCTACCGTGGCTACAGCGTTATCCTCTTTGCCCCGATTGCCGCCCTCGGCGCCGTTCTGCTCACTGACCCTTCCGCCGTCGCCCCCGCCTTCACCGGGGTGTTCATGGAAAAAATGGTCGGCTTCATCAAACTGTATTTCCCGGTGTTCCTGCTCGGTGCAGTGTTCGGCAAGCTGATCGAGTTGTCGGGTTTCTCGCGTTCCATTGTCGCGGCGGCGATTCGCCTGCTCGGCACCCGTCAGGCGATGCTGGTGATCGTGCTGGTCTGCGCCCTGCTCACCTACGGCGGCGTGTCGCTGTTTGTGGTGGTGTTTGCGGTCTACCCGTTCGCGGCCGAAATGTTCCGCCAGAGCAATATCCCTAAACGCCTGATCCCGGCGACCATCGCCCTCGGCGCGTTCTCGTTCACCATGGACGCCCTGCCCGGCACCCCACAGATCCAGAACATCATCCCCAGCACGTTCTTCAACACCACCGCCTGGGCGGCGCCGTGGCTGGGTTTGATCGGCTCGATTTTCGTGGTCTGCGCCGGCATGCTGTTTCTGCAGCGCCAGCGCAACAAGGCTCAAGCCGCCGGTGAAGGCTATGGCACTGACCTGCGCAACGAGCCCGAAACCGCTCCCGATATCAAGCTGCCGAATCCATGGATTGCGCTGTCGCCGTTGCTGGCGGTGGGCATCATGAACCTGCTGTTCACCCAGTGGATTCCCCAGTGGTATGGCAAGACCCACAGCCTCGCGCTGCCGGGCATGGCTGCGCCGGTAACCACCGACATCGCCAAGCTCACGGCGATCTGGGCGGTTCAGGCTGCGTTGCTGGTCGGTATCATCATGGTGCTGGTGTTCGGCTTCCAGGCGATTCGCGGCAAGTTGGCCGAAGGCAGCCGAAGCGCGGTCGGCGGTTCGTTGCTGGCGGCGATGAACACCGCCTCGGAATACGGCTTCGGTGCGGTAATCGCTTCCTTGCCGGGCTTCCTGGTACTGGCCGACTGGCTCAAGAGCATTCCCAACCCGTTGGTCAACGAAGCGGTTACCGTAACCCTGCTGGCCGGCATCACCGGCTCGGCATCGGGCGGCATGAGCATCGCGCTGGCGGCCATGGCCAATGACTTCATCGCTGCGGCCCATGCGGCCAACATTCCGCTGGAAGTGATGCACCGGGTCGCCGCGATGGCGAGCGGCGGCATGGACACCCTGCCGCACAACGGCGCGGTGATCACCTTGCTGGCCGTCACCGGCCTGACCCACCGTGAAGCCTACAAAGACATTTTCTGTATTACGCTGATCAAGACCCTGGCGGTCTTTGTGGTGATCGGTACTTTCTACGCCACTGGCATTGTGTGAGGTATTCATGACGACTCTTACCGGCAAGACTGCACTGGTCACCGGCTCCACCAGCGGCATCGGCCTGGGCATCGCCCTCAGCCTGGCCAAAGCTGGCGCCAACCTAATCCTCAACGGTTTCGGCGATGCCTCCAAGGTGATTGCCGAGGTTGAACAGTTCGGTGGCAAGGTCGGCCATCACCCCGCCGATGTCAGCGACCCGGCGCAGATTGCCGACATGATCGCCTACGCCGAGCGCGAGTTCGGTGGCGTGGACATTCTGGTCAACAATGCCGGCATCCAGCATGTGGCTCCGGTGGAAGACTTTCCCGTGGAGCGCTGGGATTCGATCATTGCGATCAACCTGTCGTCGGTGTTCCACAGCACCCGTTTGAGCCTGCCGGGCATGCGCCAGAAAGGCTGGGGACGGGTCATCAACATCGCCTCGGTGCACGGCCAGGTCGGGTCGGTGGGCAAGGCGGCTTACGTCGCGGCCAAGCACGGGGTGATCGGTTTGACCAAGGTGGTCGGCCTGGAAACCGCCACGACCAATGTCACCTGCAACGCAATCTGTCCGGGTTGGGTGTTGACGCCGCTGGTGCAGAAGCAGATCGATGACCGCATCGCGGCCGGGACTGATCCGCAACAGGCGCAGCATGATTTGCTGGCCGAGAAACAGCCGTCGCTGGAGTTCGTCACGCCGCCGCAACTGGGTGAGCTGGTGTTGTTCCTGTGCAGCGAGGCCGGCAGCCAGGTGCGGGGCGCGGCGTGGAATATTGATGGTGGGTGGTTGGCGCAGTAAGCCGCTGCTAACCCCTGTGGCGAGGGAGCTTGCTCCCGCTGGGTGGCGAAGCCGCCCCAGACAATGGTCGCATCAGCCATTTTCACGACTGCTGCGTAGCCGAGCGGGAGCAAGCTCCCTCGCCACAGAAGCTCATATTTCACAAAGGCCTGTGTAATTAGAAGAAGAGGCAAATCATGTCCGACATCCTCTGGCAACCCGACGCCAAGCGCATCGCGAAAACCCGCATGGAGGCCTTTCGGCGCTTCATCAATCAGCGACATCACCTCGACGTCGCCGACTACGCCGATCTGCATCAATGGTCCATCGATCAGCGGGTCGACTTCTGGCAAGCCATCGTCGATTTCTTTGATATCCGCTTCCACGATCAACCCGACGCCGTGCTGATCGAAGGCGATCACATGCCCAGCGCCCAATGGTTCCCCGGTGCCACCCTGAATTTCGCCGAACACTTGCTGCGCCGCCGCGACGATGCCGTCGCCGTGATCGCGATCGGCGAAAACGGCCAGCGCGAACAGCTGACCTGGGCCGAACTGGCCGAGCATGTCGCCGGTTTTCAGAACAGTCTGATCGCTGCCGGCGTCGGCCTCGGCGACCGCGTCGCCGCGTGCATGCCCAATACCTGGCAAACCCTGGTCGCCATGCTCGCGACCACCAGCCTCGGGGCGATCTGGTCCTGTTCGTCGCCGGACTTCGGCACCCAAGGGGTGATCGACCGCTTCGGCCAGATCGAACCGAAAGTGCTGATCACCTGCGCCGGTTACCGCTACGCCGGCAAAGACATCGACCAGCGCACCAAGGTCAACGAAATCCTCGAACGCCTGCCTTCCCTGCAACAATTGATCGTCGTGCCTTACGCTCGACCACAGGCGCGTATCGCAGACTTCCGCACCCACGCCGACGTGGCGCTCTGGGATGAATTCTACGAACCCGGTGGCGAGCCGGTTTTTGTCGCCGTGCCCTTCGCGCACCCGCTGTATATCCTCTATTCCAGCGGCACCACCGGCGTGCCCAAATGCATCATTCACAGCACCGGTGGCGTGTTGCTGCAACACGTCAAGGAACATGGCCTGCATTGCGATCTCGGTCCCGCCGACCGTTTGTTCTACTACACCACGTGCGGCTGGATGATGTGGAACTGGCTGGTCTCGGCCCTGGCCGTGGACAGCGCCGTGGTGTTGTACGACGGCTCGCCGTTTCATCCCGGCCCCGAGCGTTTGATCGACCTGATCGACGACGAGCGCATCAGTGTGTTCGGCACCAGCCCCAAATACCTCGCGACGCTGGAAAGCACTGGCGTGAAGCCTCGGGAAAGTCATGATCCTGGCAGCCTGAAAACCCTGCTGTGCACCGGTTCTGCGCTGTCGCCGCAAACTTACGACTACGTTTACCGCGACTTCAAGGCCGACCTGTGCCTGGCGTCGATGTCCGGCGGCACCGACATCGTTTCGTGCTTCGTGAACGGCAATCCGTGGCTGCCGGTGCGTCGCGGCGAAATCCAGGGCAAGAGCCTGGGCATGGCCGTCGAGGTCTGGAATGACGCCGGCACGCAGGTAGTGGGTGAAAAAGGCGAACTGGTCTGCACCCGGCACTTCCCGGCGATACCCATCGGCCTGTGGAACGACCCGACCGGTGAAAAGCTCCGCGCGTCCTACTTCAGCCAGTTTCCGGGCGTCTGGGCCCAAGGCGATTACGCCGAGCAGCTGGCTCACGGCGCAATGATGATTCACGGCCGCTCGGACGCCGTACTCAACCCCGGCGGCGTGCGCATCGGCACCGCGGAAATCTACCGTCAGGTGGAGAAACTCACGCAGGTGATCGACAGCGTGGCCATCGGTCAGCAGTGGCAGGATGACGTGCGGGTGGTGCTATTCGTGCGCTTGCGCGATGGCGTCGAGCTCGACGAAGCCCTGCAACAGCAGATTCGCCAGGTCATTCGCGCCAACACCACGCCACGGCATGTGCCGGCAAAAATCGTCGCGGTAACGGACATTCCACGGACCATCAGCGGCAAAGTGGTCGAGCTGGCGGTGCGGAACGTGGTGCATGGCCAGCCGGTGAAAAACACCGATGCGCTGGCCAATCCAGAAGCGCTGGAGCAATTCCGCAACCGCCCCGAGCTCAAGGATTGATAACGCAGATTTCACTGTAGGAGCGGGCTTGCTCGCGAAGGACGTTAACGATAACGCGGTTTTGCTGATTAAACGCGTTGCTCTCAAGGTCTTCGCGAGCAAGCTCGCTCCTACAGAGGATTTGGGTCAGTCCATCAGTCCCCATTCGCCGGGTGCTGCATTGGGTCCTGGTGATGCGTCGGCATGCAGCTTCAGCCGCAGGCGCAAATTGTTCACCGAGTCCGCGTGCTTCAGCGCTTCCTCCTCATCGATCGCGCCCTCTTCAACCAACGCAAACAACGCGCCATCGAACGTCTGCATGCCCTGCTCGGCGGACTTCTCCATGATTCCTTTGAGCTCGTCGAATTCGTTGCGCCGGATCAAGTCACCAATGGTCGGCGAACCGAGCATCACTTCCACCGCCGCCCTCCGTTGCCCATCACGGGTGCGCACAAGCCGTTGGGAAACAAACGCTTTGAGATTGTTGCCCAGGTCATGCAGCAGTTGCGCCCGTCGTTCCTCCGGGAAGAAGTTGATGATGCGGTCCAGCGCCTGATGGGCGTTGTGGGCATGCAAGGTAGAAATCACCAGGTGCCCGGTATCGGCAAACGCCAGCGCATGCTCCATGGTTTCGCGGTCGCGGATCTCGCCGATCAGCACCACATCCGGCGCCTGGCGCAGGGTGTTCTTCAACGCAGCATGGAAACTGCGGGTATCCACGCCAACCTCGCGCTGATTGATGATCGATTTCTTGTGCCGATGAATATATTCGACCGGGTCTTCGATGGTGATGATGTGGCCGCTGCTGTGGCGGTTTCGGTAGTCGATCAACGCCGCCAGTGAGGTAGACTTTCCCGAATCGGTGGCGCCGACGAACAGCATCAGCCCTTGTTTGAGCATGACCGTTTCCAGCAGCACCGCGGGCAACTGGAGGTCTTCGAAGCGCGGAATGTCGAGTTTGACATTACGCATCACGATCGACACGTCGTTGCGTTGTTTGAAAATGTTGACCCGAAAACGCCCGACACCCGTCAAAGAGATCGCCAGGTTCATCTCCAGTTCACGATCGAACTCCAGCCGTTGCTCGGCGTCCATGATGGTCATGGCAATCGCCGTGATTTCCCCCGGCTTGAACGGCTGATCGGACAAGGGTTTGAGCACACCATCAAACCGTGCGCAGGGCGGCGCGCCGGTGGACAGGTACAGATCGGAACCTTCCTGGCTGGCCAGAATCTTTAAAAGCCCATCGATTTCCATGGCAAAAAGCACCCGCGAAGCATTGAATGAACAGAAATGACCCCAAAAACGGGTCATGCAGCGCCTACCGCTCTAGGATAGTAGACGCCGCCACACAGACTGACGTGCAGGACACCTTTGATGAACGCAACACCCACCGGCAGCGATGCCCAGGCCCTGATAGCCAGACTGGACTGGACGCGCACCCCGCTCGGCAGCGCCAGTGCCTGGCCGCAGAGCCTGCGCACGGCGGTGGACATCGTGATTCACTCGCCGATGCCGATGCTGTTGCTGTGGGGTCCGGAACTCACGCAGATCTACAACGACGGCTTCGCCCGGCTGGCCGGCAGCAAGCATCCGCACGCTTTCGGACAACCGACACACCAGATATGGCCAGAACTCAAAGACTTTACCGACCCGATTTACAGCGCCGTCCTACAGGGCCAGGTGCGAACCTACAGCGAACAGCGCTTCACCCTGCAACGCGACAAGGACGAATCCGACTTCTGGCTGGATTTGACCTACAGTCCGATCCGCGATGAAAGCGCCGAGGTCGCCGGGATTCTGGTCACCGCCATCGAAACCAACAAACGCCGGCGCATCGCCCTCGAACTTGAACAGCGCTCCGCCGCCAGCCTGAAGGCTCAGCGCGAAACCGAGGAACGCCTGCAATTGGCGCTGGCCGCCACCGACGCTGTCGGCACCTGGGACTGGGACATCAGCGAAGACCGCTTCATCGCCGACGCGCACTTCGCCCAATGGCACGGCATCGATCCGCTCCTCGCCAGCCAGTTGCCCATCAGTGCTTATCTCGAAGCCGTGCATCCGGAAGACCGCGCGATGGTCACCCGCGGCATCAAGCATTGCATCACCCACGGCACCGAATACGCCGAGGAATATCGCCTGCTGCAACCCGACGGCCAGCTGCGCTGGGTGTTTGCCCGGGGCCGTTGCTACAAGGATCACCATGGCCGGCCCATTCGCTTCCTCGGCGCCGCCCTGGACCTGACCGAACGCAAACACACCGAGCAGGCCTTGCGCCAGAGCCAGACCGAGCTGCAACTGATCATCAACGCCATGCCGATCCTGATCAGTTACGTCGACAGCGAGGAACGCTTTCGCCTGAACAACGCCGCGTACCTGGATTGGTACGGCCTGACACCCCAGGAACTTTACGGTCGGACCATTCGTGAGGTGCTGGGTGACGAAGCCTACGCCTTGCGCGCCGAATACATCGCCGAAGCACTGGCGGGCAGAACCTGCTGTTTCAGCATCAGCACGCCGCATCGTGACGGCAGCACCCGTCAGGCCTTGATGAATTACCTGCCCCGTCATGGACCGGATGGCGCGGTGAACGGTTTCTACATCTTCGTGATCGACGAAACCGAGCGCAAACAGACCGAAGAAGCCTTGCGCAACCTCAACGAAACCCTTGAAGAACGCGTTGCCGCCCGCACCCAGCAATTGGCCGAAGCGAACCAGCGCCTGCAAAACGAGATGTTCGAGCGCGAGCGCGCTGAAGATGCCTTGCGCCATGCGCAAAAAATGGAAGCGGTCGGCCAGCTCACCGGCGGCATCGCCCATGACTTCAACAACATGCTTACCGGGATTATCGGCAGCCTCGACCTGATGCAGCGCTACATCGCTGACGGGCGCACCGCCGAAATCGGCCGATTCACCGAGGCGGCCGTGTCGTCGGCCAACCGCGCGGCCGCCCTGACTCATCGCCTGCTGGCATTCTCCCGGCGCCAGTCGCTGGATCGCAAGACGCTGAATGCCAACGAGCTGATACATTCCCTGGAAGACCTGCTCAGCCGCACCAAAGGCGATCACATCGCGCTGAAGCTGCAACTGGCCGATGAGGTCTGGCCGGTCAGCACCGACGTCAGCCAACTGGAAAACGCGTTGCTCAACCTCGTGATCAACGCCCGCGACGCCATGCCCGATGGCGGCGAGTTGCTGATTGAAACGGCCAATGTTTACCTCGACAGCAGCGACATCAACACTCTGGAAACAGTCAAGCCGGGGGACTACGTGATGATTGCCGTCAGCGATAACGGCACCGGCATGACCCCGTCGGTGTTGGCCAAGGCATTCGATCCATTCTTCACCACCAAACCCATCGGCCAGGGCACAGGGCTTGGTTTGTCGATGATCTATGGTTTTGCCCAGCAGTCAGGCGGTCACGTCAAACTCGACAGCCTTCCTGGCCAAGGCACCTGCGTTCGCCTTTACCTGCCGCGCCTGCATTTCCCGGAACCGGAGAACACGCTGCTGCCCTTCAGCGGCGAGGCGCCAGCGGCGATTGCCGGTGAAACCGTGATGTTGGTGGAGGATGATCCGGCCGTGCGCATGCTGGTCCTCGACTTGCTGAACGAGCTGGGTTATCACGCCCATGAAGCCGAAGATGCGAAGACCGCCCTGCCCTTGCTGGAGTCCGACGTGCGCGTTGATCTACTCGTGACCGATGTCGGGTTGCCGGGCATGAACGGTCGGCAACTGGCAGAAATCGCGCGTCAGCATCGGCCGGAACTCAAGGTGCTGTTCATGACCGGGTACGCGGAGAAAGCCGCCGAACGCCAGGGTTTCCTCGAGGAAGGCATGGACATGGTGGCCAAACCGTTTTCCATTGATCTGCTGGCCAACAAGATTCGCACGATGATCGGCCAACCCGAGTGAGTTGAGGCATAATCGCGCGCCCCCGCTGGCCCCAACATAGCCACCACCGTTGCAAGGTACTGCCAATGAAAGCTCAAGCCCGCCATATTCTGGTGAAAACCTCGGAAGAAGCCGAGCAGCTCAAACAACGCATCGCCAAGGGCGAAGCCTTCGATGTGCTGGCCAAGAAATACTCCACCTGCCCGTCCGGCAAGCGCGGCGGTGATCTGGGTGAAGTGCGGCCGGGGCAGATGGTCGGGGTGATTGACGCGGTGATCTTCAAGAAACCGCTGCGAGTGGTGCATGGGCCGATCAAGAGCAAGTTCGGGTATCACCTGGTGCAGGTGTTTTACCGGGATTGATCGGTTTTCCAAGGCCCCCTGTGGCGAGGGAGCTTGCTCCCGCTCGGCTGCGAAGCAGTCGTAAAACCTGAGAATGCGGTGTGCCTGACAGTATGTGCTTTCAGGTATTGGGGCTGCTTCGCAGCCCAGCGGGAGCAAGCTCCCTTGCCACAAGTCATTCGTGTCAGTCTTTCGGAATCAACGCCCCCGGCACCTGAATCACTCGACTCGCCAACCGATGCCCCGCCTCGGCCGCTTCCACCGGACTGCCGCCCTTGAGCCGACTGGCCAGGTACGCCGCACTGAACGAGTCTCCCGCCGCCGTGGTATCCACCACGCGCTCAACTTTCTGCGCCGGCACCTCAAACGACTCGCCGTCACAACGAATCAGACACGCCTCGGCGCCGCGCTTGAGCACCACTTCCGGCGTCCCCATCTGCGCGTAAGCGGCAAACACCGCCTCGCAATCGGAAAAATGGAACAGCGCCTGCTCGTCATCCACCGTCAGCAACGCCAGGTCGACATACGGCAACACGCTGCGATACGCCGCCCGAGCCTCCTCGATCGACGCCCACAGGCGTGGCCGGTAGTTGTTGTCGAAGACGATCCGCGCATCCCGCTGCCGGGCTTCGATCAGGGTTTCCAGCAGTTTCGCCCGACCTTGCGCGCCGAGCACCGCCAGGGTGATGCCGCTGAAATACAGCACATCGTAATCCGGCAACGCCGCCAGAATGGGGCCCGCCGCCGGGGTGGTAAAGCAATCGCGGACCGCGGCTTCGTTGCGCCAATAGAGAAAACGTCGCTCACCGGCGGCGTCGGTCTGGATGCAATACAAGCCGGGCAAACGGCCGGGCAAGCGCTGAACCATGCCCAGACCGATGTTTTCGTCGGCCCAGCTCTGGCACATGGCGTCGCTGAAACTGTCATCGCCCAGGGCAGTGACGTAATCCACCGCGCCGCCTTCGCCCAGTTCGCGGGACAGGTAGACCGCGGTGTTCAAGGTATCGCCGCCGAAGCTCTGTTGCAGACTGCCGTCGGCGCGTTGCTGCAGCTCGATCATGCATTCGCCGATCAGGGCGATGCGCGGGGTGTTGGGGCCGAGGGTGTTGATGGTGTTCATTGTTGTGGTGTCTCAGGTAGTTAGATGGTGTCTGGGCGGGCCTCATCGCGGGCAAGCCCGCTCCCACAGGTTCTATGTAATGCCACAGATTGCAGACACACCATTACCCCTGTGGGAGCTGGCTTGCCAGCGATGGGTGCGACTCGGTCTAAACCTTAGAAACAGGTTTCCATGGTCTCGATAACATTCAATTGCTCATCCACCAGACACCCCGTACGCCACTTGTCGAACGTCAGGCACGGGTGCGAAGTCCCGAACGAAATGATATCGCCCACCCGCAACTCAACACCCGGCGCCACCGTCATGAACGCATGCTGGTCCATCACCGCCGTCACCTTGCAGGCGCTGACGTCGTCGCCCGTCGCCGGCACCACACCGGCCTTGTAACGCAGCAGCGGCACCGGCAGACCGGCGTCATAGGCCACATCGCGTTTGCCCAGCGCGATCACTGCGAACCCAGGCTCCGGCAACGATTGCACGTGAGCCCAGACTTCCAGTGCCGGACGCAGGCCTTCGTGCAAATCGCTGCGGCGGTCGAGCACGCAGCATTGCGCTTCTTTATAGATGCCATGGTCGTGCGCCACGTAGCTGCCGGGGCGCAACACGCTGAGGAAACGTCCGCTGGCGTTCTGCGCTTCGAAAGACTCGGCGATCAGGTCGTACCAGGCCGAGCCCGACGCCGTGATGATCGGCTTGGCAATGGCGAACGCGCCGCTGTCCTGCAACTGCACCGCCAGACGCACCAACGACGCCGCAAATTCACGGATACCGGTGACGGCATGATCACCATGAATCACGCCTTCGTAGCCTTCAATGCCCGTCAGCGCCAATGCCGGTTGGGCGTTGATGGCCTTGGCCAACGCGAGCACTTCCTCTTCCGTGCGGCAACCGCAACGACCGCCGACCACGCCGTACTCGATCATCACGTTCAGGCGTACACCCCGCGAAGCGAAATAAGCACCGAGGTCCGCGACGTTGTCCGGGTGATCGACCATGCAGTGGAAGTCGAACGTCGGGTCCGCCAGCAAATCAGCGATCAGCGCCATGTTCGGCGTGCCGACCAGTTGGTTGGCCATCAGCACCCGACGCACGCCGTGGGCATACGCCGCGCGGGTTTGCGTGGCACTGGCCAGGGTGATGCCCCAGGCACCGGCGTCCAGTTGGCGGCGAAACAGCGCCGGGGTCATGCTGGTTTTGCCGTGGGGCGCGAGTTCGGCGCCGCTGTTGCTGACGAACGTCTGCATCCAGCGAATATTGTGCTCCAGCGCTTCGCGGTGCAGCACCAGCGCCGGCAGGCTGACGTCTCGCACCAGGTTGGCACCGGTCTGGGCAAAGCCCTTTTCCACGACGGCAGTATTTTGGGCAGTAGACATGGTCGAACTCCTCACATTCGCGGCCGCAGGCAGCCGCTGTTATTCGTTGATGCGCCGGGCGAGGCTGTTGGCGCTGTCGATCAGCACCCGGCGATAGTCGTTGTAATTGTTCTTGGCATCGGCCCGTGGAGCGACGATGCACAGGGTCGCAATGGCAATGCCGTTCGGATCTTTGACCGGAGCGGCGAAGCAATGGGTGAAGGTGTCGGCGACGCTATCGAAGGAGAAGAACCCGTCGATACCGGCCTGACGGATTTCACCGAGAAACTGCTCCAGCGGCAGGCGTTCGCCGTTGGGCAGGATGAAGTCATCGTGGTCGATCAGGTCGATGATTGCCTGGTCGCTCAGGTGCGCCAGCAGCAGGCGTCCGGAGGCGGTCCAGGGAATCGGCGCGTTCTCGCCGATGTCCGAGGAAATGCGGAAATGCCGCTCACCCTCTTTCATCAGGGCCACGGTGTATTTACGCCCGTTGAGCAGGCACATCTGCGCGGTTTCGCGGGTCTGGCTGACGATCTCCTGCAAGGCGTGATCGGCCTCGCGGGTCAAGTCGAAATGGCGCAAGTGCGCCTGGCCGAGGAAGTACAGCTGACGGCCGAGGTAGACGTGACCGTCCTTGCCCACGGGTTCGAGAATCCGCCGTTCCAACAGCGAGGCCACCAGTTCGTAGACCGTGGATTTGGGGCTGCCGATGCCGCTGGCGATTTCATTCGGACGCAGGGGCTGGCCGATCTCCTTGAGGAAATCGAGGATATCGAACGCCCGGTCCAGACCGCGAGCCCGGCGCTTGATGGTGTCTTCGGTCATGTTTCAAATTCCCATTCAAAGTGCCGGGAGTTTACCTAGAGTGCTGCGGCGACCGTTAGGCCGCCATCGCTAGCAGGCTAGCTCCCACATTTGGAATGCGTTTCCCTGTGGGAGCGTGGCTTGCCCGCGATGGGCGCGACTCGGTTCAGGCCTTTTTCTTGTACGCGATGCAGTCGATCTCAACCTTGCAATCAACCATCATGTTCGCCTGCACGCAGGCCCGGGCCGGGGCGTGCTCGGGTTTGAAGTACTCGGAGAAGACCTTGTTGAAACTGGTGAAATCCCGCGGATCCTCCAGCCACACGCCAGCACGCACCACGTCTTCCAGGCCATAACCGGCCTCTTCGAGAATCGCGATCAGGTTCTTCATGGTCTGGTGGGTCTGCTCGACGATGCCGCCAGCAATGATCTCGCCGTCCACCGCCGGCACCTGCCCGGAAACGTGCAGCCAGCCATCGGCTTCAACGGCGCGGGCGAAAGGGCGAGGCTGACCGCCAGCGGCGGTGCTGCCGGTGCCGTAACGAGTAATGCTCATGAGTGTTTCTCCTGATTTGAAAGTGAAGTGCTTTTAAAAAAAATCAGAACCGCGTGTTCTTGAGAAATTCAGCCAGACGCGGTGATTGCGGGCGCTCGAACAGCTCCTTGGGTGGCCCCTGCTCTTCGATCCGCCCCTGATTCATGAAAACGATCTTGTCCGAGACCTCGAACGCGAAGCGCATTTCGTGGGTCACCAACAGCATGGTCATGCCGTCTTCGGCCAGGCCCTTGATCACGCTCAACACTTCGCCCACCAGTTCCGGGTCGAGGGCCGAGGTGACTTCGTCGAACAGCATCAGGCTCGGGTTCATCGCGATCGCCCGGGCAATCGCCACGCGCTGTTGCTGGCCGCCGGACAACTGACCGGGATAGTGATCACGTCGCTCCAGCAGGCCGACCCGTTCCAGCCACTTTTCGGCCAGGGCCACGGCCTCGTCCTTGTGCAGCTTCTTGACCTTGAGCAGACCGAGGGTGACGTTCTGCAACGCGGTCAGGTGCGGGAACAGATTGAACTGCTGGAACGCCATGCCGGTCATGGCCCGATGACGAGCGATGACTTTTTCCGGGTGCCGTACACGCTTGCCGTTGGTCTCGTCATAACCGATGGACTCGCCATCGAGCATGATCTGCCCGCCCTGGAATTCTTCGAGCATGTTCACGCAGCGCAGCAACGTGGTCTTGCCCGAACCGCTGGAACCGATCAGCGTGACCACGTTGCCGCGCTGCATTGTCAGGTCGACGCCCTTGAGCACTTCGAGCTGGCCATATTTTTTGTGCAGCCCGCGGATGTCCAGCAGGGGCTGACCGTTTTGAGCGTTCGAAACTTGAGGTTGAGTCATGGCAAGGCCACCCGCTTTTCAATGTGCCGGCCGAGTAATTCGATGGCGTAGTTGATGACGAAAAACAGAAATCCGGCGAACAGGTAAAACTCGAGGGTCATGAACGTCCGGGCGATGATCTGCTGGGTGCTGAGCAGCAACTCGGCGACGCCGATCACCGACAACAGCGTCGAGGCCTTGACGATCTCGGTGGACGAGTTGACCCAGGTCGGCAGGATCTGTCGCAACGCCTGGGGCAACAACACGTAGCCAAGGGATTGAAAAAAAGTCAGGCCAATCGCCTTGCTCGCTTCCATCTGTCCGCTCGGCAACGCTTGCAGCGCACCGCGCACAATCTCGGCGACGTGGGAACCGCAAAACAGCGTCAGCCCCAGGGCACCGGCCTGAAACGCGCTGATCTGCCAGCCCAGCGCCGGCGCCATATAGAAGCAGGCCAGCACCAGCACAAACACCGGCGTGCCACGAATAATGTCCACGTAAAAACGGAACGGCGCGCGCATCCAGAACTTGCCGTAGGTCAGCACCAGACCGGCAACAATGCCGAGCATCGTGCCCAGCAAAATCGCCAGGGCCGACACCTGCACACTGGTCAGAAAGCCTTGCCACAACACTTCGCGGGCAACCCATAACTCATGCAACCAACTGGGTGATTCGTACATGGGGCCTCCTATCGGCGGATCGCCAGACGCTGCTCGAGGTAACGCAGCATCATGGCAATGAGGTAACAGGCCGCAACATAGAGCGCTGTAGTGACCATCCAGGTTTCAATCACCCGGTAGCTCTCGACATTGATCTTGCGCGCGTAATAGGTCAGCTCCGGCACCGCAATCGCCGCCGCCAGCGAGGTGTCCTTGAACAGCGAAATGAAGTTGTTCGACAGCGCCGGCAACACATTGCGCAGCATCACCGGGACGGTGACGTAGGCCTTGACCTGCCACTCGCCCAGACCGATCGCCAACCCCGCTTCGCGCTGCCCCTTGGGAATGCTCAACAGACCGCCACGGAACACTTCGGTCAGGTACGCCCCGGCGTACAGCGACAGGGTGATGATGAACGACGGGATCTTGTCCAGACGAATGCCGAGGCTCGGCAAGGCGAAGTAAATCAACAGAATCAACACCAGAATCGGCGTATTACGGATCACCGTCACATACACCGACGCCAGCACCCGCAACGCGCGATGCTTTGACAGCAAGGCAAACGCCATCAGCAGGCCGATCACGCAGCCGATGGCGATCGACACCAGCGCCAGCTCAAGGCCCAGACCGAGCCCCGCCAGCAAGGTGTCGAAATCGCGCCACACGGCGGCAAAGTTCAACTGATAGTTCATGGTCAGCAGTACCTTGAGCGGGGCGATTCATCACCGCCCCGCTCTCACGGGATCATTTGAATTCGACGGGGAAACCGATGGCTGGAGTCGGCAGATCAACGCCGAACCACTGTTTGAAGGACGCCGCGTAAGTCGGGAACTCAACGCCGGTCATGGCTTCATGCAGGGTGGTGTTGACGAAGTTCAGCCAGTCCTGATCGCCGCGCTTGACGGCACAGGCGTAGGTTTGCGGGCTCCAGGCATAGGCCGGGCTGCGATAGCGGCCGGGGTTCTGCACCATCAGGTATTTCACCGACGACTGATCGGTGGCCGCCGCGTCGGCACGGCCGGAGTTCACGGCCTGATACATCAGGTCCACGCTGTCGTACTGATCGACCTTGGCTTTGGGCAGTGCCTGATGCACCAGCTCTTCAGCGTATACGTTCTGCAGCACCGCCACGGTCACGCTGTCATTGGCAGCCTTCAGGTCTTCGATTTCCTTGTACTTGCTGTTCGCCGGCAACAGCAGGCCGACGCCTTCGCGGTAGTACGGCAGCGTGAACGCCACTTGCTGGGCACGGCTGGCGGTGACGGTGATGAACTGACAGCTGATATCGACTTTGTCAGTCAACAGATTGGGAATCCGTGCATCGGACGACTGCACCACGTATTCGACCTTCGCCGGGTCGTTGAACAGACCCTTGGCAATCATGTGCCCGATATCGATATCAAAACCCTGCAACTTGCCATCCGCTCCCTGGAAATGCCACGGCGCGTTGGTACTGCCCGTACCCACGATCAGTTTCCCGCGGGCCAGCACGCTATCGAGCTTGCTGTCCGCCGCCTGGGCCACACCCATGGCAGCAGCCGAAGCCGCAAAAAGAAAAACACACGCTTTGAACAAGGAAGGTCGGCGATGCATGGCAAGCACTCCAGGATGATGTTTATTCCGCTATACCGGAACTTGGTATGTAACAACGGAATAGACAGCAGAAAGTGTGCCACAGGATGCGGGGGGAATGTAGGGGGGATTGAAAAGTGTTTTGAATCAGAGGGATGCGCAACGGCAAAAAAAGACGTTACGAATCGCACACCTGACGAACGCTACGGTTGGCCACAACGCACGGGTACTTGCACCACAATTGCGATGCCGCGATTCACAA
Organism: Pseudomonas hormoni; assembly: GCF_018502625.1. NCBI lineage: Bacteria > Pseudomonadati > Pseudomonadota > Gammaproteobacteria > Pseudomonadales > Pseudomonadaceae > Pseudomonas > Pseudomonas hormoni. The sequence goes on along the minus strand of NZ_CP075566.1, from coordinate 2,094,953 downwards.
TGGAGCAAAGCACGCCACACACCTTGTAGCAGCTGGCGAAGCCTGCGTTCGGCTGCGTTCGGCTGCGTAGCAGTCGTAAAACCTGAGCATGAGGTAATCCTGAAGGACCGCGCTGCCTGATTTCACGACTGCTGCGCAGCCGAACGCAGCCTCGTAAGCTCGACAGCTGCTACGGATTGCGTTGCTGCTTAACGGACTGACGAGGAATTGGACAACTCCGCCTCCGGCTGCTTTATTGAAAGATCAGGCGATCAACAGTCTCAATGGCCAGGAGGCACCCGGCGTAAGCTGTCCCGGAGGGCCAATGTCTTTCAAAGTCATGATGGTTTTCGGTACTCGCCCGGAGGCCATCAAGATGGCCCCACTGGCCCGAGTGCTGCGTCAGTGGCCTGGGGTCGATCTGAACATCTGCTCCACCGGCCAACACCGGGAAATGCTCAAGCAAGTGCTGGATTCCTTCGAGCTGGCGGTCGACCAGGACCTGCAAGTGATGACCCAGGGCCAGACGCTCAACGGCCTGTCACAACAATTGTTGATTCACCTCGACCAAGCCTACGAGCGCATAAAACCCGACATTGTACTGGTCCACGGCGATACCACGACCAGCTTCATCGCCGCCCTCGCCGCGTTCAATCGCCATCTTCCCATCGGCCATGTCGAGGCGGGCCTGCGCACCGGCAATCTGCGCTCGCCCTGGCCGGAAGAAGCCAACCGGCGTCTGACCGGCGTCATCGCCGACCTGCATTTCACCCCGACCACCAAGGGCGAAGCGAACCTGCTGCGCGAAGGCGTGCCCAACGCCGATATCGAAGTCACAGGCAACACGGTGATCGACGCGTTGCTGTGGATGCGCACCCATCAACAGGACATTCACTGGCACCCGGCTGCCGATTCACCGCTGGCCGTGCTCGACGACACTCGGCGGATGGTGCTGATCACCGGCCATCGCCGGGAAAGTTTCGGCGGCGGTTTCCGTAATATCTGCCTGGCCCTCGCCGACCTCGCCCACCGTTACCCCAACGTGCAATTCGTCTACCCGGTGCACCTCAATCCGCAGGTGCAAAACGCGGTGTATAGCGTGCTGGCGGACACTTCCAACATCTATCTGGTAGCGCCGCAGGATTACCAGCATTTCGTCTGGCTGATGGGCCGCGCGCATTTCATCCTCACAGATTCCGGCGGTATTCAGGAGGAAGCCCCGGCCATCGGCAAACCGTTGCTGGTACTGCGCGATGTCACCGAACGCCCGTCAGTGCTGGAAGGCGGAACCGTGCTGTTGGTGGGCACCGATACCGAGCGCATCGTCAAGGAGGCCAGCCTGTTGCTCGATGACGACGCCACCTTCCAACGCATGAGCCGCATCCACAGTCCCTACGGTGATGGCCACGCCAGCGAACGAATCGCCAACCGCCTCTGCATCTGGCTGAAACACCGCTCGGCAGCGAGCAAAACAGCATGAGCCTGGGTCTGGTCGACTTTTTTGCTTACGTGCTGTTCGGTCTCAAATACTTCGCGATCCTCCTGGCCCTGCTGATGTTCGTGCTCGGGCTCGATGACCTGTTCATCGACGTGGTGTACTGGAGCCGCAAGCTGATCCGGCGCTGGCGGATCTATGAGAAATTCAAGCGCGCCGATGAGGAACGCCTATACGCCATTGCCGAAAAACCGCTGGCGATCATGGTTCCGGCATGGAACGAAGTTGGCGTGGTGGGCGAGATGGCGCGTCTTGCGGCGTCGACCCTCGATTACGAGAACTATCAGATTTTCGTCGGCACTTACCCCAACGATGCCGAGACTCAGGCCGACGTCGATGCAGTCTGTCGGCACTATCCCAACGTGCACAAAGTGGTCTGCGCCCGCCCCGGCCCCACCAGTAAGGCCGACTGCCTGAACAACGTCATCGACGCGATCCTGCGCTTTGAAAGCGAGGCGAAAATCCAGTTTGCGGGGTTCATTCTGCACGATGCAGAAGACGTGATTTCGCCAATGGAATTGCGCCTCTTCAACTACTTGCTGCCGGCCAAGGACCTGATCCAGATTCCGGTCTATCCCTATGCGCCGGAGTGGCGAGGCTTCACCGCCGGGCACTACGTCGACGAGTTCGCCGAGAACCACGGCAAAGACGTTATCGTCCGCGAAGCCATGACCGGCCAGGTGCCCAGCGCCGGCGTCGGCACCTGCTTCAGCCGTAAAGCCATCACGGCCCTGCTGGAAGACGGCGACGGCATTGCCTTCGACGTGCAGAGCCTGACCGAAGACTACGACATCGGTTTCCGCCTCAAACAAAAAGGCATGAAGTGCATCTTCGCCCGTTACTCGGTGACCGACCCGAAACTGGCGCTCGACCAGCCCTGGGCGTTCGGCATGGACCGTGTGTTTTCCCAGGTGATCTGCGTTCGCGAACATTTCCCCCGGGACTTTCAGCATGCCATCCGCCAGAAATCCCGCTGGATCGTCGGCATCGTCTTTCAGGGCACCAAGAACCTCGGCTGGAGCCCCACGGGCGTGCTCAACTATTTCCTGTGGCGTGACCGTCGCGGCATGATCGCCTACTTGCTGAGTTTCCTGGTCAACCTGCTGTGCATCGTGCTGCTGGCGATGTGGCTGATGACGGTGATTGCACCGACCGCCTGGCGCTATCCGTCGATCCTGTCCAACAGCCCACTGCTCGCGACACTCCTGTGGCTCAACGGTTTGATGCTGATCAATCGGCTGTTCCAGCGTGGCTGGTTCGTCACGCGTTACTACGGACTGGTCGAAGGCCTGTTGTCGGCACCGCGCATGATATGGAGCAACTTCATCAACTTCTTCGCCAACGTGCGGGCACTGCGCCAGGTCATGGAGATGGGCGATTCGCGCCGCGTGGCGTGGGACAAGACCACCCACGAATTCCCGGCCCTGACCAAGGCCCAGCGCACGCCGCTGGGTCATCGTCTGGTGGAAAAAGGCCTGCTCACCGAAGAGCAACTGGAAGCGGCGATCACCAACCCGATACGGCGCCGACTGGGCCACGAACTGCTGTTGCGCGAACACATCAACAGCACGCAACTGGTGGAAACCCTCGCCGAACAACTGGACCTTGAATGGGCGCCGTTGAACCCGTTCAAGCTCGACAAACACTTGATCGACGCCGTGCCGCGCAAGATCGCCTCCCACTACGGCGTGCTGCCGGTGGCTGAGGATGGCAACACACTGGTGCTCGCCTCCGAAGGCCCGGTGAGCCAGGTCTCCCTCGGAGCCATCAGCCGTCAATTGAAACGCCCGGTGCGCTGCCGTCTCGCGCCCCAGGGCCGGGTCACGCTGGGTATCCGTTACTGGTACGCCAGCCCCCGTCAGAACCAGGAAGTCCACCACATGCTCGAAGTGCTTGAGCGTCATCAGGACGATGAAGCCTTGCTCGAACGCGTCAGTCATCACCAGGTGCTCCTGGGTAACCTGCTGCAAGTGCGCGGCATGGTCCCGCCGAGCCTGTTCAATCAGGCGTTGATCGACTTCGATGCCGAGCACATGTCCCTGGGCGAACACCTGATCTCGCGCGGCATGATCACTCAGGAAATCCTCGAACAGGCTCTGGCGGACCAGGCCAGCGAACAGCAAGCCGCCTACCGCATTGTCCGGGAGGTCGCATGAAGCCTGATCGTCATGCCCTTCTGGTCGCCAGCCTGATACTGAGCCTGAGTACCTTTTCCGTACACGCTGAACCGCTGACCGAGTTCGAACAGTTCCGCAGTTTTCCCTACATGGATCGCAGTTACCGCGAGGCGAAAAAAGGCAACTGGCCCGAAGTCGAACGACTGATGCGCCACCTGCTGACCAAAGTGCCGAACAACGATGAAGCCCGGGCACTGCTGGTGGAAGCACTGGCCAAGCAGCGGCGTTACAAGGATGCCGTGCAAGCGCTGCCGGACAACCCGGATAACAACGACGCCCTGCTCAACCTGCGCCTGACCTGGATCGAACAGGATCCGCCGAGCAGCGAGCAGGTGGAACAATGGCTGGCCACCAGCAACCTCAATCAGCGTGTACGCCTGTGGCAGGCCTACAGCCTGAGCCTCGCCAGGTTTGGTGGCGCAGGCCGGGCCCACGACTGGCTCGCGCAACTGGCGCCCAAGGGAGACGACAACATTCTGCGCGAGGCTCGCGCCAATTGGTCCGAGCAATTGCGCGACTGGAACGGCACCATCGAGCAACTCGCACCACTCGCCGCCAGCAAGCAACTGGACGCCGAAGGTTGGCAGCGACTGGCCAATGCCTATGTGCAACGTCTCGACGAACAGCCTTTGCAGCAATTGCTGCAACAGGCACCGACACCCGAAGCGTCGCGCAAGGTGCGCCTTGCCATGATCGACCGGGCGATCGCCATGGGCGACGTCAAGCAGGCCCAACGCTGGATTCAAACGTTGCCGGCCAGTGACCAGACTGATCCGGCGCAACGCCAGCGCCTGTGGGAACTGGCACGACAGACCGGCGATGTGCCGACCGTGCAACGCTTGAGTGGCGAATTGCAGCGCCCGTGCCTGGAAACGGCCGAATGGCTGTCCGGTCGCGATCCGGAAGCCGCACGCACACAATTGCGTGACTGCCCACCGAGCGACGATCCCCAAACCTGGCTCATCCTGGCCCAGCGCCTGCAGGCCACCGAGCTGCTGCAAAGCACGCGGCTGCCCGAACCCTGGGATAGCCGTCGGCAGGCACAGCTGCTGGACATCTGGCAGGACCAGGGCCAGAGCGACAAAGTCATGGCCTGGCTCGCCGGCCAGCCACAGACCGCTGACGTGGTGAAACGCCGGGCCGAACTGGTTCAGGCACTGGGGCGCAACACCGAAGCAGCGACGCTTTGGGAGCGCCATTACCAGCAGACCGGCAACCTCGGATCACTCAATCAGGCAACGTATCTGGCGCTCAACGCCGGTCAGCGTGAACACGCGCAACAGTTGCTCGAAAGCGCTTATGACCGCCACAACGGCAAGTTGCCCGCCACCCTGCTGCGACGACTTGCGGGGCTCTATGCGTCGTCGACGCCGACCCCGGCGCAACAGCAACGCATGGTGTCACTGCTCAATCGCGTCGATCCCGACACGCGCGGCCAACTGCTGGCGCAACTGGCGGAAAAGGGCCAGTGCGACGCGGTGCAACAAGCCATCGGCAACCACCCGCAAGTCGCCGGCGACTATCGTGCACTGGGCCGTTGTGCCATGCCACAGCGGCCGGGCGAAGCGGTCGTCTATTACCAGACGGCAGAAAAACTCGGCGACCGCGGCAGCCGTCTGCCATTGGCGTATGCCCTGGAGGCGGCCGGCGATTCATCCGGCGCCCTGGCCATCTGGCGCAGCCTGCCGGAGGCCGAACTGAGCGACAACGCCAAACTGACGGCCAGTCGCAGCGCCCTCACCGCTGACGATCCTCAGGCTGCGGAACGTTACTGGCAACACAGCCACGCCCGAGGCGCCAATGAATGGGCGCTCGGTGCAGCCATCGCCGACGCTCGCGGCGATCAAGCACAGGCGTTGCAGCGCCAACGCTCAGCCTTGCAACAGGCACCGGATGCCGGTCATTTTTATGCGGCGTCGGTCACCGCACAAAAGGCCGGCGAGCTGGAGCAAAGCACCGCATGGCTGGCCGAAGCCGTACGCCGCGAGCCGAACAACCCGCGTTATCGCGCCGATTACGGCATGCGCCTGGCCGGTGCTGACACCAGAGAACAGCGCGCCCACGCCATCCCGTATCTGCAAAGTGCTACCCGGGATTTCCCGGAAGACTATCGTCTTGGCGAAACCCTCGCCCTGAGGTACGACGAAGTCGAAGACAGTGCTTCAGCACGCAAGGAGTTGCGTAGGGTCATCGACCTGGAGCAGCACCCGATCGCCGCCGACGACGCAGACGGCAGCATGGAAGCCCGGCGTTATCGCCAGCGCCGCGCTCACGAAACCCTGTCCCGCCGCGACAGCCGCACGCTTGCCAGCACCTGGTCGCCGGCCGGGGTGTCGACCAACGACAGCTTCCGCCCCGACGGCAACCGCAGTGACACATCACGGCGCGCCGCCTCGCAGAATGTGCAAGTGGCGATCTGGGACCACGCGCTCGGCGAAGAGCCAAGCCGCGCCGGCAGCACGTTGTCGGTCTACGGCCGCGTGCTGCTCGGCGGTCAGGGTCGATCGAGCTATGCCGAGTCCATCGGCACGGGCGTGGGGCTGCGTTACAAGCCGTGGGGCACCGCTAACATCAACTTCTACGGCGAGGTCTACAAGCAGAGCACGTTCGATGATGACGACAGTCAGCGTCTGAGCCTCGGGCAAATGCTCATTCCCGAAAAACTCGCGGACCAGTTCAACAATCACCGTCAGGACGGCCACACCAGCACCGATTACCTGCTGCGTACCACCGCGTCGTTCCTCGATCAGGGGCGATTCCGCAACGATTGGCGCGTCGATGAAAACGACTGGGAAGAACGCTTCCTTTACCTCGACGCGGCGTGGTGGACCAAGGCCGGCGATCACCAATGGCTGTCGCGGTTCCAGCAAGGTCACACCTGGAAGCTGCCGTTCAACGGCGCCCAAACCATCATGCCTTACGGCTTGCTCGAGTTCGCCACACAGGACCCGAGCAACGACTGGCGCCAGGACCTGCGCACCGGCATCGGCGTGCGTTGGCAATGGTGGTTCGACGACGACATCTACAACGCCTACCGCGCACACCTGACGGTGCGCACCGAATATCAGCAATCCCTGAGCGGCAATCTGTATGAAGGCGGGAACGGCGTGCTGCTGGGCGTGGAGTTGAATTTCTGATGACTCGACTTTTCCTGGTTTTTTGCCTGTTACTGAGCAGCACCATGGCCCGCGCCGATGAACGGATTTTCTATCAACCGCTGAACGTCGACGCCGGTCTCAGCCAGGCGCAATGGCAGCGGATCTGGCAAGACACCGCCAGACACGGCGTGCAAACCGTCATCGTGCAATGGACGGCCTACGGAGATTCGGACTTCGGCGGCGCGGATGGCTGGCTCGCCAACAGTCTGGAACTGGCCCATCAACAAGGTCTGAAACTGGTGCTTGGCCTGAACATGGACCCGGCCTATTACCAGCGCATCGATGAATTGGACAGCGCCGGCATCGCGACTTACTGGCAGGCGCAGCTCGGCCAGTCGCTGGCGCAGCAACAGCGGTTGCGCGGGGAGTGGAAGCTGCCCGTCAGCGGTTGGTACCTGCCGCTGGAACTCGACGACGTTCACTTCCTTGCGGTCGATCGACGACAAACCCTGCAACGCCAGCTCAAGGATTTCGCCGGAAAACTGGACGCACCGTTGCACGTCAGCGCTTTCACTGCGGGCAAGCTTGCGCCGCAGGTGAACGGGCAGTGGCTGGGCGGACTCGCGGACATCGGCGTGCAGGTCTGGTGGCAGGACGGCGCCGGCACCGGTCGTTTGCCGCCGCTAGTGCGCAACGGCTATGCCAGCGCGCTGCCCTGCCCGGTCGGCATCGTGCGCGAAGCATTCCGGCAGGTCAGCACCGAGGGCCAGCCGTTTCGGGCAGAACCGGCCACTCCGGACACCACGTCGGCAGGCTGCCACCCTACGGCGGTGTTTTCCCTGCGATATCGGCCGTGGGGCAAAGTGATTCTCGACAACCAACGCAAGCATCAGGTCGGCGATGTACAAAACCATTGAAGAAAAAGCGCTGCATGAGTCTAAAAATCGGAGAGGGACAGGTTTCCCTTGATGATCAGGCTTGAGTTATCTGTCGCTTGATACGCCGCTTTCGCGAGCAAGCCCGTTCCCACATCTGACGGTAACGCCGTCACTTGTGGGAGCGGGCTTGCTCGCGATAAGGCCCTCAAATCCAGCGTAAAATCACCCGCCGATCCGCGCCAGAAACACCCGTGTCACCCGCCGCTCTTCAACAGCCATGACGGTCACGCGCCAGCCTTCCCACTCATGGTGGTCGCCGATCATCGGCAGACGGTCCAGCAAGCTCACCACCAACCCGGCCAGGGTCTGATAGTCCTCGGTCGGCTCCGCAGCAAACCCGGTTCGCTGGCGCACCCGCACCAGGTTCAACGCGCCACTGACCATAAACCCGCCTTTCTCCTCGACCACATCCGGACCTTCGATTTCGCTGGCGTCGGGCAACTCACCGGCAATCGACTCAAGAATATCGGTCATGGTCAACACACCCACGAAATCACCAAACTCATTGACCACGAAGGCAATGTGCGTCGAAGCCTTGCGCATCTGTTCCAGGGCATTGAGGATCGAATAACTGTCCAGCAAGTTGATGGTCTTGCGCGCCAGGTGTTCGAGGTCCGGCTCGTTGCCGGCCAGGTATTCCTTGAGCAATTCCTTCTTGTGCACGAAGCCCAGTGGCTCATCCACCGCGCCATCGCGTATCAACGGCAGGCGCGAGTAGGACGAATGCATCAGCCGCGTTCGAATGATTTCGGCATCGTCGGACAGGTCGATGTGATCGACATCGGCGCGCACGGTCATCAGCGTGCGGATCGGACGCTCCGCCAGTTGCAACACGCCGCTGATCATCACGCGCTCGCGGCGATCGAACAGTTCCTCGCTCGGTGCTTCGCCGTTGTCCAGCAGATCGGAGATCTCCTCGCCCACTTCTTCCGCCGCCAACTTGCGACCGCCCAACAAACGCAGCACGGCATGGGCCGTACGCTCACGCATCGGTCGCAGACCCTGCATGGACCTCTTGCGCCGGGCCCGGGCGATCTGGTTGAAAATTTCGATCAGGATCGAGAAGCCGATGGCCGCATACAGGTAACCCTTCGGAATGTGGAAGCCCAGGCCTTCGGCGGTCAGCGCGAAGCCGATCATCATCAGGAAGCCCAGACACAGCATGATCACCGTCGGGTGCGCGTTGACGAAGCGGGTCAGCGGCTTGCTGGCGACGATCATCAGGCCAATGGAAATGATCACCGCGATCATCATTACCGCCAGTTCATCGACCATGCCCACCGCGGTAATAACCGCGTCCAGCGAGAACACCGCGTCGAGCACCACGATCTGCGCGACGATCGGCCAGAACAGCGCGTAAGCCGTGCTGGATGAGCGTTCGCCGACATGACCTTCGAGTCGCTCGTGCAACTCCATCGTCGCTTTGAACAACAGGAACACACCACCGAACAACATGATCAGGTCACGACCGGAGAAGCTCTTGTCGAACACCTCGAACAGCGGCTGGGTCAGGGTCACCAGCCAGGAAATACTCGCCAGCAGGCCCAGACGCATCAGCAGCGCCAGGGACAAACCGATGATTCGCGCACGGTCGCGTTGCTCGGGGGGCAGTTTGTCCGCGAGGATCGCGATAAACACCAGGTTGTCGATGCCGAGCACCAGCTCCAGCACGATCAACGTCAACAGTCCCAACCAAGCGGTAGGATCAGCTATCCATTCCATAAAAACGTCTCGATCTCTTCAGTGAATTCAGAATGCCGGGCACGGCAAGGCGCGGCGCAGAGGCCGTGAAGCTGCAATGTCAAAGGTAATCAGAAGTCGAAAGACCGGGTGTTTCCCATGCATCAAACGTGCGCGGTGGCGCGAGGGGGAAGGATAACTGGGGGGCTCCGAAAGGGTGTTCATGCAAATCCTGAAAGGAAAAAGGCCTTGAAGCGTACAGGCGAAGGCGACATTTCCTACAGCCGAAAATCATTACAAAATCTGTAAGCCTTTGGATTTTCGTTGTCTCGACAGCCGCCTTGCTCGCGAAGCTTTTGCTCTCTCAGCGATGTTTTACCTGTTCGATATATCTGATAACCGCCGCCGATTTCTCGAACCGCCGATGAATCAACGACAGCCACGAACTCGCCTCACAGCCCTTGATCGACCGGTACAGCACACCGGGCAAACCGACATGCCCGACCACCGATTGCGGCACCACCGCCACGCCCTGCCCCAGCGACACCAACGCCAGCACCGCCACCAGCCCGCCGGGTTGCGCGCCCAGTTTCGGCGCAAACCCGCCTTCGGCAGCCACTTGCAAGGTGCCGCTGATCTGTTCCGGAAGGATAAACGTCTCGCTCTGCAAATGCTCCGGGCTGACCTCGGTCAACCGGCACATCCAGGACTCGGTCGGCAGCGCGAGCACAAAGCCCTCGGCATCCAGGCGAATAGCCTCCAGGCCGTCGGGCAAGGTCATGGGTGAGCGGACATAACCGATGTCGAATCGACCCTCGACCACCATCGTCGGCAACGACACCATGGGGTTTTCGCGCACATTCAGGCTGACGTCCGGACACTCGCGACTGAAGGCCTGCACCTGTTTTTGCAACACACCGGAGTACACCGCCGAAGCCACGTAACCCAGTTCGATATGGCCAATGTCCCCGCGCCCGGCGCGCTGGGCATTTTGCTGGGCGTATTCGAATTGCCGCACCGTTGCCTCGGCTTCGATCACCAGCGCAGCGCCGGCTTCGGTCAGGCTGACTTCACGCGTCTGGCGCACGAACAGTCGGGTGCCGAGTTCGTTTTCCATGTCCTGGATCTGTCGAGTCAGTGTCGGCGGCGCGATACCGAGTTGTTCGGCGGCACGCGTGAAGTTGCCTTGCCGGGCAACAGCGAGAAAATAGCGGAAATGGCGGATGTCCATCGATGCATTAGCTCAAAGGTAATGAAGTCCCGTTTTCCGGCTAACGAAGACAGCAAACGGTCGGGATAAGCTCGCTGTGCAACCACAGTAGAGAGCCCATCTCATGTACGTCAAACCCCTTAATGCCTGCGCGATCAACGGCCTTGCCCAAAAGGCAATCACATCATGAGCCGGGTCAGTCCACGTCTGACGTTGTTGACGGCCTCCGGCGTCTGTTCGCTGATCGTCCTCGACACCAACATTGTCGCCGTCACCCTGCCGACGATCGCCCGTGACCTGGGTGCGAACTTCGCCGACATCGAATGGGTGGTCAGCGCTTACATGCTCGCGTTCGCCGCCCTGCTTTTACCGGCGGGCAGCATTGCCGACCGCTTTGGCCGGCAGAAAACCCTGCTCTGTGGCCTGGGCCTGTTCATTCTCGCGTCCATCGGTTGCGGCGCGGCACCCACGGCGTTGTTCCTCGACATCGCCCGGGCGGTCAAAGGTGTTGGTGCGGCGTTGCTGCTGACCTCGGCGCTCGCCTCCATCGGCCACACCTTTCACGATGAAGTTGAGCGGGCGAAAGCCTGGGCGTTCTGGGGCGCGTGCATGGGCGTGGCAATGACCGCTGCGCCGACCATCGGCGGGCTGATTACCGAGTACATCGGCTGGCGCTGGATTTTCTACCTCAACTTGCCGGTGGGCCTGTTCCTGATGCTGATGGTCTGGCGCGCTGTGCCGGAATCCCGCGACCCTCAATCCGCGCGCCTCGATCCGTGGGGCAGCCTGGCGTTCAGTGCCAGTTTGCTGTGCCTGATCTGGGGCCTGATCGAGGCCAACCGGATCGGCTGGAGCAACCCGGCCACCTACGCCCGAATGATCGGCGGCGCGCTGTTGTTGGGATTGTTCGTCGTGATCGAGCGGATCCAGCAGCGGCCAATGGTTGACCTGCAATTGTTCAAACACCCGCGCTTCATCGGCGCGTTGCTGGGTATGTTTGCCTACGCCGGTTGCGCCCAGGTGATGATGACACTGCTGCCGTTCTACCTGCAAAACGGCCTGGGTTTCTCGGCCATCGCTTCAGGCCTGGGCATGTTGCCGTTCGCTCTGACCATGCTGATTTTCCCGCGCATCGGCGTACGGCTTGCCAGCCGGTTTGCTCCGTCGACACTGATGGCCACCGGTTTGACCCTGGTCGGCAGTGGCAACCTGCTGAGCGCCTGGGCGGTCAGCAGCGGCGGTTACCTATCCTTCGCCCTGGCGATTGCCGTGACGGGCGCCGGCGCCGGATTGCTCAATGGCGATACGCAGAAAAACATCATGGCCTGCGTGCCACGGGAACGCACCGGCATGGCGTCGGGCATGAGCACCACCATGCGCTTCAGCGCAATCGTGTTGGCTATCGGCGTGTACGGAGCATTGCTGTCCAGTCATACCGAGCAAATGCTGCGCGCCAGTCTGTCGGCACAGGGGTCGCAATGGCTCGACCAGACTCAGGGCATCGCCTCGCGGGTGGTGGCCGGCGACATGACGGCGGCGCTGGGCCTGCTGCCGGAAACCGCTCGAAACGCGGTCGAACCGTTGGCCCGACAGGCGTTCGTCGGCGGTTTCAGTCTCTTGCTGTTGCTTGCCGGTTTACTGGCATTGCTGGGGGCGTTAGTGGTGGGCACGTTGATGCGCAATCCGATCCCCGCCCCCTCGGCTGCCGCCATCAACGCGAATGCTTGAATGAAGCCAGCACCCGCTCGGCATTGGCATCGCAGCCCATGCCGTCGGGTTTTGCCTGAATATCGTCGATCACCGCCAACAGCTTCGCCTTGCTCTGCGCCAGGTGCAGCTGCATTTCTTCGATCTGTTCGACTTTGCGCCTGAGACCCGCCAGCAGTTCGTCGTGCTTGAATTCCCCGGTCACGGTGTCCGGCATCAACTGCTTCAACTCCTCCAGGCTGAACCCGGCCTGCTGCGCGCACTGGATGAGGTACAGCGTTTGCAAAACCTGGTCGGGATAATGCCGGTAACCGTTCGCCCGGCGTTCCACTTTCTGGATCAAGCCCTGGGCTTCATAAAAACGAATACGCGACGGGTTAAACCCGCTTAACTGCGCCAATTCACCAATCTTCATCCCGGCCTCATTTGCCTGCTTGACATTAAAGTTAACTTTAAGCTTAGCCTCTGCTCTTCACTGATGAGGAGTCAAGCATGTCGCCCTTCCAAGCGTTGAATTTGCCCAACGGCCAGACGATCGGCAATCGCATTGCCAAAGCGGCGATGGAAGAGAACCTCGCCGACACCGGACAGGCGCCGTCCGATGCGCTGTTTCGGTTGTATCAGGCCTGGGCCGGGGGCGAAGCCGGGTTGCTGCTGACCGGCAACGTGATGATCGATCGTCGTGCGATGACCGGCCCAGGTGGCGTGGTGCTGGAAGATGATCGCGACATGGAACGCTTTCGCCAATGGGCAACGATTGGCCGTTCCGGTGGTGCGCAATTCTGGATGCAGCTCAATCATCCGGGGCGCCAGACCATGGCCAACCTCGGCCAGCAAGCGTGGGCGCCCTCGGCGGTGGCACTGGACCTCGGTTCATTTTCCAAGATGTTTGCCGAACCCAAACCGATGTCCGAGGACGATATCGCCGAGGTGATCACGCGCTTCGCCACCAGCGCCGCGCTTGCTGAAAAAGCCGGATTCACCGGTGTGCAGATTCATGCGGCACACGGTTACCTGATCAGTCAGTTCCTGTCGCCGCTGACTAACCGTCGAACTGACTGTTGGGGCGGTTCCCTGAAAAATCGCGCGCGCTTGCTGCTGGATGTCGTCCGCGCCGTTCGCCAATCCGTGTCACCGCAGTTTTGTGTGGCGGTGAAGCTCAACTCCGCCGACTTCCAGCGCGGCGGATTCGATGCCGAGGACGCCCGGCAAGTGATCCTGTGGCTCAACGATTCGCAGATCGATTTGTTGGAATTGTCGGGCGGCAGCTACGAAGCCCCCGCCATGCAAGGCGAGGCGCGCGATGGCCGGACCCTGGCGCGGGAAGCGTATTTTCTGGAGATGGCCGGCGAACTGGCGAGCGTGGCGCGCATGCCGGTGATGGTGACGGGCGGAATTCGACGTCTGGCGATCGTCGAACAGGTGCTCGCCAGCGGCATCGCCATGGCCGGCATCGGCACGGCGCTGGCCCTCGAGCCGCAGTTGGTCAAACACTGGTGCGAAGGCCAGGACAGCCATCCGCAATTGCCGCCGATTCGCTGGAAACGCAAGCCGTTGGCCGCGCTGGCGAGCATGGCCGTGGTGAAATTCCAGCTCCATCGTCTCAGCCGTGGACGCAAACCCCGGCCCGAAGTGTCGGCGGTCTGGGCGCTGATTATCGATCGCTTGTACATCGGCAGACGCACGCGGCAGTACCGGCAGGCGATGGGTAAGTAATCGGAGAGTGCCTGGGAACGAGGTGATGGTGAAGGCCCGCTCCAACAAGGCAATGCTGTTCACTTAAGAGAGTCTTGACTCAGAGAAACCTGTGGCGAGGGAGCTTGTCGGATCGCCGCACCGTCCCGCTTGAGTGCGTAGCACTCATATAAATCGGCGATGGTTGTCAGATTTTTGGGGCCGCTACGCAGCCCAGCGCGAGCAAGCTCGCTCGCCACAAAGGTATGCATGATCCAAGAGCGTGCTTAAGTGATCAGCATTGGCTCCCACAAGGGGACCTCTAACGCCCGGAGAAACGAAGTCGCGAGAGCTGCCGCAAATCCCCCGCGACGTAATAGTCATCGGTCCAGCTGTCATCCACCACCAGCGGATGAACCTGCTTCAGCGCAAGCTTCTTGGCAAAGTAACGAAAGCGGTAATGCTCGTAGAACCGTAGCAACTCCAAACCATAACGATCGGCCAGGTCGGTATCGCCGCGAACGATCAGGTAGTTCTCGTCGTTGCCGTTACTGGCCGCAGCACTCAGGTTGTGGCTACCACTGATGATCGTCGGCGCGTCGCTGGTGAAGTCGGTGACCACGGCTTTGGTGTGCACCAGCAGGTTGCCCTTCTGGCCTTTCATGTTCTCGCGAAGCCAGCCCTCCAGCCCGGTATTGAGCAGCGCGGTAGCGGCGAACTCGGCGCTGCGGTCGGCGTGGAAACCGGTAATGCGGCTGGCGGTGTTTTGCAGGCCGTAACGCAAAATGTCGTCGTGGGGCTGGCCAAGCAAGGCGTTGAGGATGTCGTCCGGCAACGCGAACGCAGTGACGAACAGTACGTCCTTTTTCGCGGCGGTGATGATCTCGACGAACTCACGCAAATCGCCCTGACCCGAACGCGGTGAGAAGCCCGCAAACAACGGTTGCTGCGGGTCCATCGGGTTGTGTTGCGTGATCCATTGCCGGGTGGCGCCGACGTCGGCCGGTGTCGCCCAGACTTGCTCGAAAGTGCGCAGATAACTGGTGCTGACGCTGACATCGTCCAGCACGTGCACCACGTTCGCCTGGCGATAAACGCCATTGGGCGTGAAGTTAGTGCTGCCGCACAGCACCGCTTCGGGCTGAAGCTGCCCGGCGGCTTCGACCCGGCTCAGCACCATGAATTTGTTGTGGAAGATGTTGTGGGTGATGCGCCCGCGCTTGTTCGCCGCCGGGATTTTTTCCAGGCTGGCTTCGTTGATGGCGGTGTCGTCATCGCCGGGTTGCGCGTGGTACAGCACGCGAACCTTCACCCCCCGTTCGAACGCCGCATTGACGGCATCGACAATCACCTCCAACTCGTATTCGTAAATGGCAATGTCCAGCGCCCACTGATCATCCACCGCCCGCTCGATGAACCCCAGCAAGCGCCCGAGCAAACCGTTTTCCAGCCATTGTCGAGGGGCATCGGGCCAGGCTTCGATGGGCAGGTTTTTGTTGGCACTGATCAGTGCATCGAGTTCGGGAAATTTGCGCTGGAACGCCTGACTGGCGGCCACCGCGCGGTTGAAGATCACGCTTTGATGTAGCGG
The DNA here is from genome assembly GCF_018502625.1 of Pseudomonas hormoni. NCBI lineage: Bacteria > Pseudomonadati > Pseudomonadota > Gammaproteobacteria > Pseudomonadales > Pseudomonadaceae > Pseudomonas > Pseudomonas hormoni. The sequence continues at coordinate 2,079,404 of NZ_CP075566.1, read as the reverse complement.
CAGACCATTGTCGGACGTGACGGTCACTTCCAGGTATTCGCCCAGCTGCGGTGCATCGGCGCTGCCGTACGCCAGGTGAATCCGGTAATGGATCGTCATCCCCGGATTGACCGCGTAATCGGCCCAGCGAAATTTCTGCAGCGGCGCGAGGTCGCTCGGGGTGGCGTGAAACTGCGGGAACGTATGCGCCTTGTCGGGGAACGTCAGGCTGTTGAACAGGAACAACCAAGGCTTGCTGCCCTGCTGTTTTTCGATGGCAAAACCCAGCAGGCCTGTGCGACGGGATTCGGCCAGGTCCATGGCCAGCAGCACGCCGTTGGTGCCGGCGTAGGCTTTGACGCGGAAATCGTCCTGACTGTTTGTGGCGAGAACACGCATGCTTCACTCCTGTGAATGGCTTGCTTTCAGAGCATAGGGCAGCGCTGCGGACTTGGGGGCAATGCTGTAACCGAGTGGATGCTATCGCGGGCAAGCCCGCTCCCACAGGGTTTATGTCGTTCGCAAATTATTGATCAATACACAAACTCTGTGGGAGCGGGCTTGCCCGCGATGAGGCCCTTTGAGACGCGGCAACTCTCAGATCGACAGCAACTCATCGATATGCCGATAATCCGCCTGTAGCTCTGCCGCCAACTGCTGCGCCCGACCCAACCGAATCGGCCCACGCTCAATATCAATCAGCAACCCCGGACACTCCAGCGCCGGCAACCTCGACCACTCCTTCAATCGCCCATCCGTCACCAGCAACAACCGCTGCTGTTCCGCCGGAAAGCGTTTTTGTCGTGCCGCGAGCCATCGTCCCGCCTCGCCAAGCGCCGCCAGCAACGGCGTGCCACCGCCCGCGCCGAGGCCATCGAGCCAGTGGCGTAAACCGGTGGATGCTTTCAAGCCCTGCACTTGCCACGTGGGTGCATGACCGCTGGCCGTCAACAACGCCAGGCGCGCGCGTTGGCGATAAGCGTCGTCGAACAGCTGCGCCAGCAAGCCCTTGGCATCGCTCAATGCCTGGTGCCGGCGCGTCGAGGCCGAAGCGTCGACGATCACCAGCCACAGTTCGTGGGGCGAGCGGGTGCGCAAATGAAACAACACATCCTGGCGTTGACGAGGACGGCCATTGAGCAAGGTGCCGGGCCAGTTGATCGAGCCGCTGCGCGCAGCCTGACGTTTACCCTGTTTGCCGTTGGCCAGGTGTCCGGCGCGGGGTCTGGCATTCGCCCCCGCATCAGATCGAGGGCGAATGCCTAGGGCTTTTTTGGCCAGATCGGCACTTCACGTCGGGCACCGACCGGCAGCGCCTGGGCAGGCATTTCACCCCACTGGCCCTGGCCTTCACTCGGGCTGGACTGTTGTGGTGAGGGTTGCTGGGCCTGTTGTGGTGCCGGAGGCGATTGTTCGCGGCGACGATGACGCAGGGCGAATTCGGCCACCGCGTCGATATCCTCCTCGGCAATGGCGCTCGCCCCTCGCCACGCCGCATGGGCGCGGGCGGCACGCAGCCAGACCAGATCGGCGCGCAGGCCATCGACACCGGCGGTGAAACAGCGCTGGGTAATCTGTGCCAGCGCTTCATCGTCGAGGGGGATGCTCGCCAGTGTGCTGCGCGCGGTCTCACAGCGTTCACGCAGCGACTGCTGCTGGCTCTCCCACTCGGTGCAGAATCGTTGCGGATCGCTGTCGAAATCCAGACGCCGGCGAATGATCTGACACCGTTGGGCCGGCGCGGTATGGCCACCGAGCGCCACGTTCAAGCCAAAGCGGTCGAGCAGTTGCGGGCGCAGCTCACCCTCCTCCGGGTTCATCGTGCCAATCAGCACGAACTTCGCCGAATGCCGATGGGATATGCCATCGCGCTCGATCAGGTTGGTGCCGCTGGCGGCGACATCGAGCAGCAGGTCCACGAGGTGATCGGGCAGCAGATTGACTTCATCGACGTACAGCACACCGCCGTCCGCCTTGGCCAATACGCCGGGAGAAAACTGTGCGCGACCTTCGCTCAGGGCCGCGTCGAGGTCGAGGGTGCCGACCAGGCGTTCTTCCGTGGCACCGAGCGGCAAGGTGACGAACTGACCGCTGGCGAGCAGGTCCGCGAGACCCCGGGCCAGGGTGGATTTGGCCATGCCGCGCGGACCTTCGATCAGCACGCCGCCGATTTTCGGGTCGATGGCGGTGAGGTACAGGGCGAGTTTCAAGTCGTCGGCGCCGACCACGGCGGATAAGGGGAAATGCGGGGTGTCGGTCATCTTCAATACTCACTCATGGTCGGTGATTACTCTGTGGCGAGGGAGCTTGCTCCCGCTGGGCTGCGCAGCAGCCCCAATACCTGAAAGCACATTCTGTCAGGCACACCGCGTTCTCAGGTTTTACGACTGCCTCGCAGCCGAGCGGGAGCAAGCTCCCTCGCCACAGGGTTCCCGGTTTGCATCAGCTGTCTTCTTCTATATCCAGCAACAAATTCTCCAGCGCCTCGCGGTACTCGCCCGGTTCCTTCCACATCCCGCGCTGCTGCGCTTCCAGCATGCGCTCGGTCATGTCGCGCAAGGCATGCGGATTATGTTCGCGCACAAACTCCCGCGTCGCCGGGTCCAGCAAATACGCATCCGCCAGCAACGCGTACTGGTGATCGTCGATCAACTGCGTCGTCGCGTCGAAGGCAAACAGGTTATCGACCGTGGCCGCCAGTTCAAACGCGCCTTTGTAGCCGTGGCGCTTCACGCCGTCGATCCACTTCGGATTGGCCGCCCGCGAGCGTATCACCCGGTTCAGCTCTTCCTTCAACGTGCGAATCTTCGGCAGGTCCGGCTGACTGTGATCGCCATGGTAGCTGGCGGCCGTTTCGCCGCTCAGGCTTTCCACGGCGGCGAGCATGCCGCCCTGGAACTGGTAATAGTCGTTGGAATCGAGCAAGTCATGCTCGCGGTTATCCTGGTTTTGCAGCACGGCCTGAACCTGGCTCAGGCGTTGGGCGAACTGTTCGCGGGCGGTGGTGCCTTCGTCGGAGCCGCCGTAAGCGTAGCCGCCCCAGTTCAGGTACACCTCGGCCAGGTCCTCGCGGCTTTGCCACAGACGCCCGTCAATGGCGCCTTGCACACCCGCGCCATAAGCGCCGGGTTTGGCACCGAAGATGCGCCAACCGGCCTGACGCCTGGCCGCCTCCTCATCGAGCCCCGATTGCAGCAGCGTTTCACGCTCGGCGCGAACCTTGGCGGCCAATGGATTGAGATCGTCCGGCTCATCCAGCGCGGCGACCGCTTGCACGGCGGCGTCGAACAGACGGATCAGGTTGGCAAACGCATCACGGAAAAAACCGGACACGCGCAAGGTCACGTCGACCCGCGGACGGTCCAGCAGACTCAGCGGCAGAATCTCAAAATCATCGACGCGCTGACTGCCCGTCGCCCAGACCGGGCGCACGCCCATCAGCGCCATGGCTTGCGCGATGTCATCGCCGCCGGTGCGCATGGTCGCAGTGCCCCAGACCGACAGGCCGAGCTGACGCAGGTGATCACCGTTATCCTGCAAGTGCCGCTCAAGAATCAGGTTCGCCGACTGGAAACCGATGCGCCACGCAGTGGTGGTCGGCAGGTTGCGCACGTCCACCGAATAGAAATTGCGCCCGGTCGGCAGCACGTCCAGGCGACCGCGACTTGGCGCGCCGCTAGGGCCGGCCGGAACGAAACGACCGCTGAGGGCGTCGAGCAGACCGCGCATTTCAGCCGGGCCGCAGGCGTCCAGTCGCGGCGCGACCAATTCGTGCAGGTTGTCGAGGATGGCGCCAACCTCATCCCAACTCGCCTCCTGTGGGAGCAGGCTTTTGTGGCGAGGGAGCTTGCTCTCGCTGGACTGCGCAGCAGTCCCATTTTCCGGGTCCGCTTCGCGAACCAGCGGGAGCAAGCTCCCTCGCCACAAAGGCTCGTTCCCACCGGGTTGGAGGTTGGGGTTCAAAGTCTGCGAGATCAGTTGCGCGGCGAACAGTTCCAGGCGTTCGCGGGTATCGCCTGCGGTGCGCCAAAGTTCATCGCTGATCGCTGACAAGGCATCCGGCCGAGGCCCAACCCAAGGCTCGGACAACGCACAATCCAGCGGATCGAAACCCAATTCAAAGGCCTTGGCCAACGCCCGCAACAGACTCGATTGCGCCCCACGGCCATCGCCACGGGGAATGCGCAACAGCGCCAGCAACGTATCGATGCGCAACCGTCCGGTCGGCGACTCGCCAAAGATGTGCAGGCCGTCACGGATCTGCGACTCTTTCAAATCGCACAGGTAAGTGTCGAGGCGCGGCAACCAGATCGCCGCATCGGCATCGCTGTCGAGCTTCTCGTCCAGTTGCAGCTCGCGGTCGATGTGCGTGTCGCGCACCAGTTGCAGGATGTCACGCTGCAACTCCCGGGCGCGACGCGGATCAAGCAATTGCGCTTCGTAATATTCGTCGGCCAGCAACTCAAGGTTGCGCAGCGGGCCGTAAGTTTCGGCGCGGGTCAGCGGTGGCATCAGGTGATCGATGATCACCGCCTGGGTGCGACGCTTGGCCTGGGCGCCCTCGCCCGGATCGTTGACGATAAACGGATAGATGTTCGGCAGCGGCCCGAGCAACGCGTCCGGCCAGCAGTTCTCCGACAGCCCGACGCCTTTGCCCGGCAGCCATTCGAGGTTGCCGTGCTTGCCGACGTGGATCACGCCGTGAGCACCGTAGGTGTTGCGCAACCAGAAGTAGAACGCCAGATAGCCGTGGGGCGGCACCAGGTCCGGGTCGTGATAGACCGCGCTCGGATCAACCTGATACCCGCGCGCCGGTTGAATGCCGATGAAGGTCAGGCCGAAACGCAGCCCGGCAATCATCATCCGTCCGCCGCGGAACATCGGATCGCTTTCGGCCGCGCCCCAGCGCTCCAGCACGGCTTGGCGGTTGGCCTCGGGCAAGGCGTCGAACATCGAGTTGTAGTCGTCCAGCGCCAGGCTTTGATGACACGGACGCTGGTCGAGGGTGTCGAGGTCGTTGCTGACACCACCGAGCAATTGCTGGATCAACGCGGTGCCGCTGTCCGGGAGCTCGGCGGGCAGCGGATAACCTTCTGCGTGCAACGCGCGGAGGATGTTCAACGCTGCGGCAGGGGTATCGAGGCCCACGCCATTGCCGATGCGGCCGTCACGGGTCGGGTAATTGGCGAGGATCAGGGCGATGCGTTTTTCGCTGTTCGGCACCCGCGCCAGATCGATCCAGCGTCGCGCCAGTTCGGCGACAAAATCCATGCGTTCCGGTTGTGGCCGGTAGCAGACCACATCGGACTGACTGCGTTCGCTGCGCCACGCCAGGTCCTTGAAGCTGATTGGGCGGCTGATGATCCGCCCGTCCAGTTCCGGCAGCGCGATGTGCATCGCCAGATCCCGCGGGCCGAGGCCCTGTTCGCTGGCACGCCAACCCGGTTCGTTGTCCTGGGCGCAGATGGCCTGGATCACCGGGATATTACGGCGAAACGGTCGTAAATGCGGCGCTTCTGGGCTGGATTGGGCGAAACCAGTGGTGTTGAGAATCACCCCTGCTTCGACCTCATCCAACCAGTCCTCGACCACCGTCAGGCAGCCGGGCTCTTTCAAACTGGCCACGGCAATCGGCAAGGGGTTCAACCCCGCCGCTTGCAAACGCTGGCAGAAAACATCGATGAACGCGGTGTTCGCCGCCTGCAAATGCGAGCGGTAAAACAGCACCGCCGCCACCGGTTGACCGGCTTGCCAGTCGGCTTGCCAATCACTCAATGCGGCGGGGCTTTTTTGCGGGTGGTAGATCGCGGTGCGCGGCAGGGTTTGTGGCTCGGCCCAGGCATAGTCGCGATCCAGCCAGCGATTGGCCAGGCAGCGAAACAGGTCGAGGGCGTTGGCCATGCCGCCCTGGCGCAGGTAATGCCAGAGCCGATCGCGGTCTTCAGGCATCACCGTGCTCAGGTCGCTGAGCTCCGGGTCCGGACGATCATCGCCGGGCACCAGAATCAGCTGCACGCCGCGCTGCGAAAGCTCGACCAGACGCTCGACGCCGTAACGCCAATAAGCGATGCCGCCGTGCAACGAGATCAAAATCACCTTGGCGTGGCGCAGCACTTCATCGACATACAGGTCGACCGACGCGTGGTTTTGTACCTGCATCGGGTTGGCCAGACGCATGCTCGGGTAATCGTCCGGCAACTGCTGCGCCGCTTCGGCGAGCAGCGCCAGGCTGGAGTCGCCGCTGCACAGGATCACCAGCTCGGCGGGGGTTTGTCCAAGGTCGGCAATGTTGTCGTCCGACACGAAACCGCCGGGCTGGGTCCTGAGCAGGTGCATGGGTTAAACGCTGAGCGCGGCGCGCAGTTGCGCTTCGAGTTGCACGGCGTCCAGCTCCTGACCGATCAACACCAGACGCGTGGTGCGCGCTTCATCGGCGCCCCACTGACGATCGAAATGCTTGTCGAAACGCGTGCCCACGCCCTGGATCAGCAGACGCATCGGTTTGTTCGGGATTGCGGCGAAACCCTTGACCCTCAGAATGCCGTGCTTGACCACCAATTGGGTCAGGGCGTCCAGCAGCAGGCTTTCGTCGGCTTGTGGCAGTTCGATGGAAATGGAGTCGAACGCGTCGTGATCGTGATCATCTTCGCCTTCATGGTGGTGATCGTGATGGCTGTGACGGCTGTCGATGTGTTCTTCGGAACCGGCACCGAGGCCGATCAGTACGTCCAGTGGCAGGCGACCGCTGCTGGCTTCGATGACTTTCACCGCCGGCGGCAGTTCTTCGGCGACTTCCAGGCGTACGCGGGCCAGGTCTTCCGGGCTGATCAGGTCGGCCTTGTTGAGAATCACCAGGTCGGCGCTGGCCAGTTGGTCGGCGAACAGTTCGTGCAGGGGCGATTCGTGGTCCAGGTTCGGGTCGAGTTTGCGCTGGGCGTCGACCTGGTCCGGGAAGGCGGCGAAAGTACCCGCGGCAACGGCCGGGCTGTCGACCACGGTGATGACCGCGTCCACGGTGCAGGCGCTGCGGATTTCCGGCCACTGGAAGGCTTGAACCAAAGGCTTTGGCAGGGCCAGGCCAGAGGTTTCGATCAGGATGTGGTCAAGGTCGCCGCGACGAGCGACGAGTTCGCGCATCACCGGGAAGAATTCTTCCTGGACGGTGCAGCACAGGCAGCCGTTGGCCAGTTCGTAGACCCGGCCGCTGGCTTCTTCTTCGGTGCAACCGATGGAGCATTGCTTGAGGATTTCGCCGTCGATGCCCAGTTCGCCGAACTCGTTGACGATCACCGCGATGCGGCGGCCCTGAGCGTTGTCGAGCATGTGCCGCAGCAAGGTGGTTTTGCCCGAGCCGAGGAAGCCGGTAACGATGGTGACGGGGAGTTTGGCCAGTGTTTTCATCGGATGCCCTTTGGCAAGGTGGCGGGCATACGGGACGACGACCGCTGCTGCACAGGCAGGCGCGCGGAAGATTTCGCCACCGGATCACCCCGCCCGGTTGTAGTGAGAATTCGTGTCGAGGCAGGTCTCCTGGCTGACGGTGTGCCTGTCGCTAGACTGGCGTTTGCTGCGCCTTCCCGCGGGCTCCAGGGCTGGAGCGTGCAGTGGCGTGGCAGCGAACATCACCGTTCACAGTTGCGGGGGCAGCCGCGGCATCGACCGCGTTCCCTTCTTAGCTTCGGCAAACGCCGAAGAACCTCGAAAGCGCAAGGCTACGCATGGTGTCGAAGCGGGTCAATGTCCGTCAGTTGCTTGCAGTCCCCTGTGGCGAGGGAGCTTGCTCCCGCTCGGCGGCGAAGCCGCCGTAATACCTGCTTGCGAGTTATGTCTGAAGCAATGTCGGGGGTCGCTTCGCAACCCAGCGGGAGCAAGCTCCCTCGCCACAGTAATCGTTCCCCGGATTCAGAGTTGAGAACCCCTGCCAATTGACGCCCAACCCCCGCCCATGCTCTCCTACACACCTTGTTACGGGTGCCCTTCACAGGGTGAAACGGGAAACCGGTGAATCATGTGCTTTACTCAAAGCCATGTCAGTCCGGTGCTGCCCCCGCAACGGTAAGCGAGCGAAGCGTCAGATCCACTGTGCCAGCAGTTCGGCATGGGAAGGTGACGCTTGCAGGTTTCGGTGAATGCCAAAGCCCCTCGCGAGCCCGGAGACCGGCCCGCAACACAAAGTGACGATTACGTTCACTGAATAACAAACCCGCGGTGGGCGGGCGCTGTTTGAATCTCTGCGAGCCCGATTTGCAGGGATCTTCCATGCGCTCTATTCACCCGCTGACAGACCAGAGGGAAGCGCCATGTCGATCATCAGCAGCACCGGCCACACGACCGCCAGCACCACCACGACCCTGAGCCAACGCCTGACCGCTGCCGTATGCGCATCGATCCTTGGCGCGTGCCTGGTGTATTTCGCCGGTTTCTCGCACATCGAAGCGGTGCACAACGCCGCGCACGATACCCGTCACAGCTCGGCCTTCCCGTGCCATTGAGACCTGCCAACATGATCAAGCGTATTGCGCAAACCGCAGGTTTCACCGGGCTGCTGGCCGCCCTGTTGCTGACCCTGCTGCAAAGTTTCTGGGTCGCCCCGCTGATTCTGCAGGCCGAGACTTACGAAAAATCCGAGCCGGCCGCTGTTGAAGTTCACGAACACGCCGCCGGTACCGCCGCTCACACCCACGATGCCGAAGCCTGGGAACCGGAAGACGGCTGGCAGCGTGTGCTGTCGACGACCGGCGGCAACCTGGTGGTTGCAGTGGGTTTCGCCCTGATGCTCGCCGGCCTCTACACCTTGCGTGCGCCAACCAAAACCTCCCAGGGCCTGCTCTGGGGCCTCGCCGGTTACGCGACATTTGTACTTGCGCCGACCCTGGGCCTGCCGCCGGAATTGCCGGGCACTGCCGCGGCGGACCTGGCACAACGGCAAATCTGGTGGATCGGCACGGCAGCGTCCACCGCTGTCGGCATCGCGCTGATCGTGTTCAGCCGTCACTGGCTGATGAAGATCCTGGGCGTGGCGATTCTCGCCGTTCCTCACGTGATCGGCGCGCCACAACCGGAAGTGCACTCGATGCTCGCGCCGGAAGCCCTGGAAGCCCAGTTCAAAATCGCTTCGCAGCTGACCAACGTGGCGTTCTGGCTGGCCCTGGGCCTGATCAGCGCCTGGTTGTTCCGCCGCAAAAGCGATGGCCAATACCACGCATGACGGATTCCAGCACAGCGCCGACTTTAGTGGTCGGCCTGGGCTGCCAGCGCGGCTGCCCTGTCAGTACGCTGCGGGCGTTACTCGATCAGGCGTTACAGGCGCATCAAATCGGACTTCACCAGATCAAGGCCCTGGCCAGCATCGACCTGAAGCGCGACGAACCTGGCCTGATCGAACTCGCTGCACAACTCAAGCTGCCCTTGATGTACTTCAGCAGCGAGCAATTGACCGGCTATGAACCGCGACTCAGCCACCGTTCGGACATCGCCTTTGAGCGCACCGGCTGCTACGGCGTAGCGGAAAGTGCCGCCCTCGCCCTCGCGGAACACCTGATTCAGGCACCGGCAAAACTGCTGATTTCGCGGCAAAAATATGCCCAGGCGACCCTGGCATTGGCCTGCGCTGCGTAAAATCCTCGATAATCCCCGCCTTCGATCATGAGCAATCTTCATCTGAAGCCTTGCCCCGCCCCTTTTTTGACAGGAAACGACGATGACCGTCTACTTCATTGGCGCAGGTCCCGGCGACCCGGAACTGATCACCGTCAAAGGCCAGCGACTGATCCGTAGCTGCCCGGTAATCATTTACGCCGGTTCCCTGGTGCCCGCCGCCGTACTGGAAGGCCATTGCGCCGAACAGGTGGTCAACAGCGCCGAACTGCACCTGGAACAAATCATCGAACTGATCAAGACTGCCCATGCCAATGGCCAGGATGTGGCGCGGGTGCATTCCGGCGACCCAAGCCTTTATGGCGCGATTGGCGAACAGATTCGCTACCTGCGTGAACTCGATATTCCGTTTGAGATTATTCCCGGTGTCACCGCCACGGCGGCCTGTGCGGCGCTTTTGGGCGCGGAGCTGACGCTGCCGGACGTGTCCCAGAGCGTGATTCTGACTCGCTACGCCGACAAGACTGCGATGCCCGCCGGCGAAGAACTGGGGAATCTGGCGCAGCATGGGGCGACCATGGCGATTCACCTGGGGGTGAATCATCTGCAAAAGATTCTCGCCGAATTGCTGCCGCACTATGGGGCGGATTGCCCGATAGCGGTGATACACCGGGCGACCTGGCCGGATCAGGATTGGGTAGTGGGAACGCTGGCGGATATTGCCGGGAAGGTTGAGGCGAAGGGGTTTCGGCGTACGGCGTTGATTCTGGTGGGTCGGGTGTTGGGTAGCGATCACTTCAGTGAGTCATCGCTTTACCGTGCAGGGCATGCACATTTGTATCGGCCCTAAAGCTCCTGTGGCGAGGGAGCTTGCTCCCGCTGGACCGCGGAGCGGTCCCAATATCAGCCAACGCACTCATCACGGGAAAAATGCATTAGCTGCTTTGCGATTGCTTCGCAATCGAGCGGGAGCAAGCTCCCTCGCCACAGTGCCGTTTTTTCGTTTCTGCAGCGAACACCTTAGTAGTAGGCGTTTTCTTTCTGCGTATGGTCGGTCACGTCGCGAACACCCTTAAGCTCGGGAATGCGCTCGAGCAAGGTGCGCTCGATGCCTTCACGCAGGGTGACGTCTGCCTGGCCGCAGCCCTGGCAACCGCCGCCGAACTTCAGTACGGCGATACCGTCTTCGACCACATCGATCAGGCTGACCTGACCGCCGTGGCTGGCGAGCCCCGGATTGATCTCGGTTTGCAGGTAGTAGTTGATGCGCTCGTTGACCGGGCTGTCGGCATTGACCATCGGGACTTTGGCGTTTGGCGCCTTGATGGTCAGCTGGCCGCCCATGCGGTCGGTGGCGTAGTCGACCACCGCGTCGTCCAGGAAAGCTTCGCTGAACGAGTCGATATAAGCGGTGAAGCTTTTCAGCCCCAGCGCGGTGTCTTCGGGTTTTTCTTCGCCCGGCTTGCAATAGGCAATGCAGGTTTCGGCGTACTGGGTGCCAGGCTGGGTGATGAAGACGCGGATGCCGATGCCCGGGGTGTTCTGCTTGGAGAGCAGATCAGCCAGGTAATCGTGGGCGGCGTCGGTGATGGTAATAGCGGTCATGGAAACTCCTCGCAGGCTTGGGCGCAGTTTACGCCAATCATCGCGCCGTACAAAGTCCTAGTATTTTTGTCGGGAAAGCGCCAGTTCACCACGACCAGACGATTCGCCGTCAATCCGCGCTTTAAGCCACCGATAGCTGCTTTTTTCCACCCATTCGTAACTTGCCCATGACGCCACGCCGATGGTCGCAGCGCAAACGGCAAACATCACGTAAGGGTTTACGCCATAACGCTGTGCGACAAAACCTCCGGCAGACAGCACCAACACGTGCATCAGGTACACCGAGTAGGAACAATCGCCGAGCAGCTTCAACAACTTGCTGTTCTCGAAAAAGCGTTCCAGCGCCATGCACGCCATGACCAGTACTGCGCTCGGCAGGCCCCAGGCGAAAAATCGCGGTTGCGGCGCCAGGTAATAAATGGCCAGCAACGCCCCGGCAATCCCCAGCAATGGCAGCCATAGACCGGGTTTGATCCAGCCACGGCGGTAGATCATGCCGATAGCAATCCCCAGCAGAAACTCATAAACAATGTCCGAGCGATAAAACTCACTGATCCAGCCGTAGCCGGTCCACGCCTGACACACCGCAAACAGCAGCGCCGCGACGATCAGCAACCGTGCCTGCAAACGGAACAGCAACGCCCAGGAAAACAGCACGTAGAAGAGCATTTCGTAGTTAAGGGTCCAGCCGACATTGAGCGTCGGATAAATCCCGTAACCGCCGGGATTTTCCGTAGGAATGAACAGCAACGACAGAAGGAAATGCGACCAGTCGACCGTCTGGTCCGGTAACACCGGCCGGGCGAATACCACGACCAGCGCCATCAGCACCGTGTACAGCCAATACGCCGGCACGATGCGAAACAGCCGATACAGCAGAAACCGCCCCGGCGGCAACGACTTGCCCTCGGTGGACAGGAATATCACCAGACCACTGATGACGAAGAAGACATCGACGCCCACCGCGCCCCGGTCGATGAACATCTGACCGATCGGCCCACGGGCCTTGAAGTCGAAGAAAATCTGCATGAAATGGTGGCAAACCACCGTCCAGGCCGCGAGCGCGCGCAGTGCCTGCACTGAAATCAACATTGGCCGCCCCTCCCGTCGCAATTCTTTAAGGTCACTGTAGGAGCGAAGCTTGCTCGCGAAGGCGATCGATCAGCCAACAATGATGTTGAATGTACCGGCCTCTTCGCGAGCAAGCTTCGCTCCTACAGTTCGGACAGCGGCGTCGGATCAAAAGTCGATCAAAGATTCTCGTAGCGGTTCATGTCCAGCACACCCTCTTCCACCAGATCGGTTTCGTGGACGTACTGGCTCAGGTCATGGAAATAAAACCAGAACTGCGGATGACTACGGCGAATCCCCCAGCGTTCGACGATTTTCTCGAAACGATGGGCATCCTTGGCGTTTTCCATCGCCTCGACAAACGCCGGCACTTCTTCGGCGGGAATGTTGAATATGAAGTTTGGATAACTGCTGAGCACGCCCGGAAAGATCGTAAGCGTGTCGAGCCCCGGCTGGTAACGCAGCGACTCGCCCAGCAGGAACGCCACGTTGCTGTGCGCGCGGTTGCGCAACAGGCTGTAAACCTCACGCTTGCCACTCGCCGTTTCGATACGCAGCATTGTTGCTTCCGGCAACTGATCGATGACTTTCAGCCCGGCGGCAGGACGCGAAGCCAGGCGGCTCAAGGCCTGCTCGGCACTTTGCAGGTCCGGATCAATGTTCGGTCGCGAGCAATAAGCCCCGTCGCAGCGGTTGATCGGGTCGGGCTTGGCGTTGAGTTCACCGTAGCGAGCCAGCAACTGCATCGCAAAATCGCGCTTCGGGTCTTTCTCGTCGAGCTTCAGCGCCGTCGGTTTGTCGTTGTCGATGGCTTCATAGTCCAGCCACATCTTGAATTTGCCGCTGCTCTGATACCAGTCGTTGAGATAACCATCCCGGGAATCGGCGGGCATCAGGCGCAGAAAATTCTGCTCGGCACCGTTGCGAATCAGGTCGAAATACAGGCGCGTCTGCGCTTGATGCGAGACGTTGCCGAACACGTCGAAGTTGACCGCCAACTGATAATACGTGCGCTCCAGCAAGGGAAAATCGAACAGCCACATTGTTTGTGGCACATCACCGATCAGCCCCTTGTTCACCGAAGCGCTGTCAAAATGCCGGAAGATGGTCAGCAGCGCGTTGTCATTGCCAGCCCACAAGGTCGACCAGCTCGGCGCGGGCGCATCGGCATAGTTGTCGCGGCGTAGTGCCTCGTACTCGTTACGCTTGTCGCGATAGTCATGCCACAGGCTCAGCACACTGCCAACGTCATCGTTCTGCCCCGGCATCGCCAGCAATGGCGTGGCCTGCCCGCGGTAGTTCGGGTCGATGATGTAGAGATCGTGTTCCGGCGCCTGGAACAGCGCCCAGAAGTTATCGCGGATCACGTCGGTGGCGATCTGGCCGCGGCACACCGGCCCGCGGATAAAGGTGCGCACGAAGTACTCGGCGTTATCGAGCATGAACTGATAACGCGCCTGCGCCGGGATCGCCTCGAACGTGGTGAACGGATTGGCCCGGCGTTCCGGCCCGTAACCCGGCAAGGCGTTGACCTGCCAGTTGCCGTTGTAGAACAGGCTTTTGATCCGCGCCATCTTCGCCGCGCTCAGCGGATAAGTGATGTGGGTCTTCTGCACAATCACGCCCTGTACCGGCCACAAACGGTAATACACCTGCGTGCCGGGATCGTCATTCGGGCGGCGCGTGTTGATCAGGTCAATGGGCTGGCCGGTGGGCGTGCGCGAACGCACCCACTGAAAGAAATGCCCCGGCTCGCCCTCCTTGAAGAAAATGTGGGCGAGGAACCAGTGCTCGAACAACCAGCGCCCCACCAGGCTCTGGCGGGCGCCCGGCGAGTTGAGCAGGTTTTCCCACTGCACCACTTGCAAGGCTTCTTTCGCGGACGGCACCAGACCTTGCTCGTCGATCGGCGCGCCCGAGGCCAGCCAGCGTTGCAGCGTCTGGTACTGCTGATCGGTCAGGCCGGTCACCGCCAGCGGCATGCCTTCCTTCGGATGCGCGCTGGCGTAACCGTCGAACTCGGCCGGCATCGCGCACAGGTTTTCACGGTTCAGACCCAAGACGATGTCTTCGGGCAATTTGGCGTTGGCCGTCAGAGGCGTTTTGTGACCCAGTTCCAGCATCCGCGCCATCAACGCGGCCTGGCTGCCCTGGGCGTCGAGCACTGGATAGAAACCCTTTTGCTGCCAGGCGTGCTTGCCGAAGGCGTCATAAAATAACCGGGTCGGCGCGGCAACCTGACTGCGTTCGCCGTCGTAGACCGGGACTTTCGACGCGCCGCGCGCAGCACCCTCGCCGCTGCCCAGATTGAGCTGACAGGCGGCGTCATTGCAGGCATGGCAGGCCACGCACTTTTCGGTGAAGATCGGTTGGATGTCGCGACTGTAGGAAATGGCAGCAGAAATCGCCGGATCCTGCGCCACGGCGCCCCAGCTTAAAAACAGCAATACACTGCTGATGACGACGCGATACGACATGTCCCTGTTCCCGATCCTTGAAAAAACGCCGCGATTCTACCGGGACAGCACCCACATCAACATGAGCGGTATTCATGCAAAAACCGAATATGCTCTAAAAGCGCGCAGGTTTGTTATGATCCCGCCCCTTCATCATGGTCTTTCCGAGTAGTCCCAATGTCCGATCGCAGTGTTCGCCTTCAAGCTCTCAAGCACGCCCTCAAAGAGCGCATCCTGATTCTCGATGGCGGTATGGGCACGATGATCCAGAGCTACAAGCTCGAGGAGCAGGACTACCGTGGCAAACGCTTTGCCGACTGGCCGAGCGATGTCAAAGGCAACAACGACCTGTTGGTGCTGACGCGCCCGGACGTGATCGGCGGCATCGAAAAAGCCTACCTGGATGCCGGCGCTGACATTCTGGAAACCAATACCTTCAACGCCACCCGGATTTCCATGGCCGATTACGGCATGGAAGAACTGGCCTACGAACTGAACGTAGAAGGCGCTCGCCTGGCACGCAAGATCACCGACGCGAAAACCCTCGAGAACCCGGACAAGCCACGCTTCGTCGCCGGCGTGCTCGGTCCGACCAGCCGTACCTGCTCGCTGTCGCCGGACGTGAACAACCCTGGTTACCGCAACGTGACCTTCGATGAACTGGTGGAGAACTACACCGAGGCCACCAAAGGCCTGATCGAAGGCGGCGCCGACCTGATCCTGATCGAAACCATTTTCGACACCCTCAACGCCAAAGCCGCGATCTTCGCCGTGCAAGGGGTGTTCGAAGAGCTGGGCGTCGAGCTGCCGATCATGATTTCCGGCACCATCACCGACGCCTCCGGCCGTACCCTGTCGGGCCAGACCACCGAAGCGTTCTGGAACTCCGTGGCCCACGCCAAGCCTATTTCGGTCGGTTTGAACTGCGCGCTGGGCGCCAGTGAACTGCGCCCGTATCTGGAAGAGCTGTCGAACAAGGCCAGCACCCACGTGTCGGCGCACCCGAACGCCGGGCTGCCGAACGAATTCGGCGAGTACGACGAACTGCCGTCGGAAACCGCCAAGGTCATCGAAGAGTTCGCCCAAAGCGGCTTCCTCAACATCGTCGGCGGTTGCTGCGGTACCACGCCGGGTCACATCGAAGCCATCGCCAAAGCCGTGGCCGGTTATGCGCCGCGTGAAATCCCGGACATTCCGAAGGCCTGCCGCCTCTCGGGCCTGGAGCCGTTCACCATCGATCGCAGCTCGTTGTTCGTCAACGTCGGTGAGCGCACCAACATCACCGGTTCGGCAAAATTCGCCCGCCTGATCCGCGAAGACAACTACACCGAAGCCCTGGAAGTCGCCCTGCAGCAGGTCGAGGCCGGCGCCCAGGTAATCGACATCAACATGGACGAAGGGATGCTCGATTCGAAGAAGGCGATGGTCACCTTCCTCAATCTGATTGCCGGTGAACCGGACATCTCCCGCGTGCCGATCATGATCGACTCCTCCAAATGGGAAGTGATCGAAGCCGGCCTCAAGTGCATTCAAGGCAAGGGCATCGTCAACTCGATCAGCATGAAGGAAGGCGTCGAGCAGTTCATTCATCACGCCAAACTGTGCAAGCGCTACGGCGCCGCAGTGGTCGTGATGGCCTTCGACGAAGCCGGCCAGGCCGACACCGAAGCGCGCAAGAAAGAAATCTGCAAACGCTCCTACGACATTCTGGTCAACGAAGTCGGCTTCCCGCCGGAAGACATCATCTTCGACCCGAACATCTTCGCTGTGGCCACCGGTATCGAAGAACACAACAACTACGCCGTGGACTTCATCAACGCCTGCGCCTATATCCGTGACGAGCTGCCGTATGCGCTGACCTCGGGCGGCGTATCCAACGTGTCGTTCTCGTTCCGTGGCAACAACCCGGTGCGTGAGGCGATTCACTCGGTGTTCCTGCTGTATGCGATCCGCAATGGCCTGACCATGGGCATCGTCAACGCCGGTCAGCTGGAGATCTACGACCAGATCCCGGTGGAACTGCGCGACGCCGTCGAAGACGTGATCCTCAACCGTACCCCGGAAGGCACCGACGCCCTCCTCGCCATCGCCGACAAGTACAAGGGCGACGGCAGCGTCAAGGAAGCCGAGACCGAAGAGTGGCGCAGCTGGGACGTCAACAAGCGTCTGGAGCACGCACTGGTCAAGGGCATCACCACGCACATTGTTGAAGACACCGAGGAATCCCGTCAGTCGTTTGCGCGCCCGATCGAAGTGATCGAAGGCCCGCTGATGTCCGGCATGAACATCGTCGGCGACCTGTTCGGCGCCGGCAAAATGTTCCTGCCGCAGGTGGTGAAATCCGCCCGCGTGATGAAGCAAGCCGTGGCCCACTTGATCCCGTTCATCGAACTGGAAAAAGGCGACAAACCGGAAGCCAAGGGCAAGATCCTCATGGCCACGGTGAAAGGCGACGTGCACGACATCGGCAAGAACATCGTCGGCGTGGTGCTGGGCTGTAACGGCTACGACATCGTCGACCTCGGCGTGATGGTGCCGGCGGAGAAGATCCTGCAAGTGGCCAAGGAGCAGAAATGCGACATCATTGGCCTCTCCGGCCTGATCACGCCGTCGCTGGATGAAATGGTCCACGTGGCCCGCGAGATGCAGCGTCAGGACTTTTACCTGCCGTTGATGATCGGTGGCGCGACCACGTCCAAGGCGCACACCGCGGTGAAGATCGAGCCGAAGTACAGCAACGACGCGGTGATCTACGTCACCGATGCCTCCCGCGCCGTGGGCGTGGCGACGCAGTTGCTGTCCAAGGAGTTGAAACCGGCGTTTGTCGAGAAGACCCGTCTGGAATACATCGACGTTCGCGAGCGCACCGCCAACCGCAGCGCCCGTACCGAACGACTGAGCTACCCAGCGGCCATCGCCAAAAAGCCGCAGTTCGACTGGAGCACTTACGCGCCGGTCAAACCGACGTTCACCGGTTCCAAAGTGCTGGACAACATTGACCTGAAAGTCCTGGCCGAATACATCGACTGGACACCGTTCTTCATCTCCTGGGACCTGGCCGGCAAATTCCCGCGCATCCTCGAAGACGAAGTGGTCGGTGAAGCCGCTACGGCGCTGTACGCCGACGCCCAGGAAATGCT
The DNA here is from genome assembly GCF_018502625.1 of Pseudomonas hormoni. NCBI lineage: Bacteria > Pseudomonadati > Pseudomonadota > Gammaproteobacteria > Pseudomonadales > Pseudomonadaceae > Pseudomonas > Pseudomonas hormoni. Next base: position 2,061,556 of record NZ_CP075566.1, on the reverse strand, counting down.
GGCCAAACTGATCGACGAGAAACTGATCAGCGCCCGTGCGGTGTTCGGTTTCTGGCCAGCCAATCAGGTCCGTGACGACGACATCGAAGTCTACGGCGATGACGGCAAGCCACTGGCCAAGCTGCATCACCTGCGCCAGCAGATCATCAAGACCGACGGCAAGCCGAACTTCTCCCTGGCCGACTTCGTGGCACCGAAGGACAGCGAAATCACCGACTACGTGGGTGGCTTCATCACCACCGCCGGCATCGGCGCCGAAGAAGTGGCCAAGGCGTATCAGGACGCGGGCGACGATTACAACTCGATCATGGTCAAGGCCCTGGCCGACCGCCTGGCCGAGGCGTGCGCCGAGTGGTTGCACCAGCAAGTGCGTAAAGAGCACTGGGGCTACGCGAAGGACGAAACCCTCGACAACGAAGCGCTGATCAAAGAGCAATACACCGGCATTCGCCCTGCTCCCGGCTACCCGGCCTGCCCGGATCACACCGAGAAAAGCACCCTGTTCGCGTTGCTCGACCCTGAAGCCAGCGAAATGCAGGCCGGTCGAAGCGGCGTGTTCCTCACCGAACACTATGCAATGTTCCCGGCGGCGGCAGTCAGCGGCTGGTACTTCGCTCACCCGCAGGCGCAGTATTTCGCCGTGGGCAAAGTCGACAAGGATCAGGTGCAGAGCTACACGTCGCGTAAAGGTCAGGAGTTGAGTGTCACTGAACGGTGGTTGGCGCCGAACCTCGGTTACGACAACTAGTCGCTATCGCATTGTGCATTGCCTTTGTAGGAGCGAGGCTTGCCCGCGAAGAAGGCACCTCGGTCCTACAGGAAAACCGCGTCATCGTTCTTCGCGGGCAAGCCTCGCTCCTACGGAATTCGTGTGGAGCGATCGCTGCGGCATTGTCTATGCTTACCACTCACACATCCGTGAAGAGGGGTTTATGGACGATCCTGTCGACAACAAGCCGCCCACGTTCTGGCAGATGCTGCACAGCGTCATGGCGGCGGCGTTCGGGGTGCAGAGCGGGAAGAACCGGGCCCGGGATTTCACTCACGGCAAGCCCAGTCATTTTGTGATTCTGGGGATTCTGTTCACGGCCGTGTTCGCATTGGCGCTCTTCGGCATTGTGCAACTGGTGCTGCTGCTGGCAGGCGTTTAGCGCATCAGGGTTTGCAGGCTGAACGGATAGCGATAGGACGTCGGGCGGCCCTTGGCCGACAGGCGACGGAAGTCCACGCCGTAGTCCGGCGAGTCACCCATGGCCAGCATTCGCCTGGCGGTTGACTTGTCGATCAGTTGCAGCAGCGGAATCTGACGATCACGGCCGCCATACTGGCTGATGTCCACGCCCCGATCGAGGTCATGCAATTCCACCAGAGCCCAGCCACCCAGGGTGAAATTTCCGCCCAACAAGACGCTCAATCGTCCATCCACTTTCGCCTTCAACGCGGCGGTAGAGGTGTTGACCGCGCTGAACAACGCGTCCTTTCCGGGCACGCCGCCCGTCTCTGAATACGCTTGCATGGCGCCAAACGCCATTTCGTCATTGGCGGACCACACCAGCGACACCTTCGGGTAGCGCCGCAACAGCAATTTCGCCTGCTCATAGGCACGGTCCCGGGTCCAGCCGCTGTAAACCAGTTGCCGCAAACGCACCTCGGGATGCTCGGCCAACGCCCGCATCATGCCTTGCTCGCGCAGTTGCGCCGATGGCGTGATCTTCAGGCCGGAGAACGCCAGCAACTCGATCACTTGACCGGGCGCCACGGGCGGATGCTGGCGGATCAGCTCCTTAAGCATCAGGTAGCCGCCCTCCTCATCGTTGGGCACCAGGCTGCCCAGCCGATCGGGGCGCTCACCCAACAGGCTCATCTGATTGGCCGTCAGCGACGCGTTGACCATAAACAGCTTCACGCCGCTGCTCTGTGCCAGACGCAGAACCTGCGGGGCAATGTACTGTTCGTTGACGAACACCAGATAATCCGGCCGATCGGGGCCTTGCAACGCCAGACGGGCTTGCGCCAGCGTAAGCTCAGGCATGCGCCGGGAATAGAGAATTCGCAGGTCGATCCCCAGATCCGTGGCGGCTGCCTGCATGAATTGCGAATAGCTGATCCAGAAGGCTTCATCCACCTTGCCCGGATTCAGGAACAACACCGATTCCGCACGCGCAACAGGACCGTAAGTGGTGCCCAGCATCAGCAGGAAGGTGTAGAAGAACTTCAGCATTGATCGTCCGAGCCCCCGGAAATTCGCTGCGCATTATAGCCAGCGAACCTCCGTAAAACGGCGTTTATTCCGGCTTCTGTCCGACAATCGTCAGAGTCTGGCCCGGACGGGGTCGGTTATTGATGGCTGACCCAGAATACCGCGGTGCCTACGACCAGAATGATCAGGAACAGAATGGCCCACGCATCGACCGTACTGTCAGGCTTTGAAGCTTTGGTAGGGTTGCTCATTGCATCGCCTCTTGTCGGTTTTATCGGTGATTGCATAAAGACTCGACCACAGTAAAGACGAGGATTGCCCGCACGACAAATACGGGTTTATCAATAACGGTTCTCGTTAGTCGTTTTGGTTCTTTACATATACTCAAACATCACTTTTGCGCATAACTCCAAACTGGTATCTTGCCCCGGCTCCGTAGGGAGTGCGCGGCCGTGCGCGCAGAATTGCCGAGGCAGTATCGGAGATGTCAGCAAGCGAAAATCGCAACTGGATCCGACCGGCCCAAGCCTGAGAACAGGACTTATATGTACGTATACGACGAGTACGATCAGCGGATCATCGAGGACCGCGTCAAGCAGTTCCGTGATCAGACCCGACGCTATCTGGCAGGCGAGCTGAGCGAAGAAGAATTCCGCCCTCTGCGCTTGCAAAACGGGCTTTATATCCAGCGCTTCGCGCCGATGCTGCGGGTGGCTGTGCCTTACGGCCAGCTGACTTCGCGCCAGACGCGAATGATGGCCAAGATTGCCCGCGACTACGACAAGGGCTATGCCCACATCAGTACCCGCCAGAACGTGCAGTTCAACTGGCCGGCGCTGGAAGACATCCCGGACATCCTGGCTGAGCTGGCGACCGTGCAGATGCACGCGATCCAGACCAGCGGCAACTGCCTGCGCAACGTCACCACCGACCAGTTCGCCGGTGTCGCCGCCGATGAATTGATCGACCCGCGCCCATGGTGCGAGATCGTTCGCCAGTGGACTACGTTCCACCCGGAATTCGCTTACCTGCCGCGTAAATTCAAGATCGCCATCAACGGTTCGACTTCCGACCGTGCGGCCATCGAAGTCCATGACATCGGCCTTGAGCCGGTGCACAACGCCGCGGGCGAACTGGGCTTCCGTGTGCTGGTCGGCGGTGGCCTGGGCCGTACTCCGGTGGTCGGCGCGTTCATCAATGAATTCCTGCCGTGGCAAGACCTGTTGAGCTACCTCGACGCTATCCTGCGTGTTTACAACCGCTATGGCCGTCGTGACAACAAGTACAAGGCGCGGATCAAGATTCTGGTCAAGGCCCTGACACCTGAAGTGTTCGCGCAAAAAGTCGACGCGGAAATGGAACACCTTCGCGGGGGCCAGACCACGCTGACCGAGGCCGAAGTGCATCGCGTCGCCAAGCACTTCGTCGACCCGGACTACAAGGCGCTGGACAACCAGGCCGCCGAACTCATCGAACTCGACAAGCAACACCCGGGCTTCGCTCGCTGGCGTACCCGCAATACCCTGGCGCACAAGAAGCCGGGTTATGTCGCCGTGACCCTGTCCCTGAAGCCGACCGGCGTTGCGCCGGGCGACATCACCGACAAGCAGCTCGACGCCGTGGCCGACCTGGCCGATCGTTACAGCTTCGGTCAACTGCGCACGTCCCACGAGCAGAACATCATTCTGGCCGACGTTGAACAGAGCCAGTTGTTCGCCATGTGGGGCGAACTGCGCGAGCAAGGTTTCGCCACGCCGAACATCGGTCTGCTGACCGACATCATCTGCTGCCCTGGCGGTGATTTCTGCTCGCTGGCCAACGCCAAGTCGATCCCGATCGCCGAATCGATCCAGCGCCGTTTCGACGACCTGGACTACCTGTTCGACATCGGTGAACTGGACCTGAACATCTCCGGTTGCATGAACGCCTGTGGTCACCACCACGTTGGCCACATCGGCATTCTCGGAGTGGACAAGAAAGGCGAAGAGTTCTACCAGGTGTCCCTCGGCGGCAGCGCCAGTCGCGATGCGAGCCTGGGCAAGATCCTCGGCCCGTCCTTTGCCCAGGAAGCCATGCCTGATGTGATCGAAAAGCTGATCGACGTGTACATCGAACAACGTACCGAAGACGAGCGCTTCATCGACACCTACCAGCGTATTGGCATCGACCTCTTCAAGGAACGCGTCTATGCAGCGAATCATTAAAAACAACGAAGTCGTCGACGAAACCTGGCACCTGTTGCCCAAGGACTTCAACATCGACGAGATCAGCAACTGCGACGACCTGATCGTCCCGTTGCAGCTGTGGCGCGAACACGGCCGCATGCTCAAGGCCCGCGATGGCGGCCTGGGTGTGTGGCTGGATGCCGATGAAGAAGCCGAAGAAATCGGTGAAGACGTCACGGACTTCCAGGTCATCGCCCTGAACTTCCCGGCCTTCACCGACGGCCGCAACTACTCCAACGCCCGCCTGCTGCGTGACCGTTACGGTTTCAAAGGTGAACTTCGGGCGATTGGTGATGTGTTGCGTGACCAGCTGTTTTATATGCATCGCTGCGGTTTCGACGCATTTGCCATTCGCGCCGACAAAGACCCGTACGAAGCCCTTGAAGGTCTCAGGGACTTCTCGGTGACCTATCAGGCCGCCACCGACGAACCGCTACCGCTGTTCCGTCGTCGTTGATCGTCACACCTTGAACCCCTTTTCAGGGGTTCAAGGTACGCGCCCTACCTTGCATTGACTGGAAACGGTCGCCCCAGGGACACCCAGTCCCGAAACAGCCTCGCTCGATTCTCCAGCACCATGAACACCGCAAACGGGTTGTCCGCATCAGCCTCGGTCACTTCGACATCCTCGGCCAGGCGCGCCCACAACTCCTCTGAAGCATCGGCTTCGCCCAGCAGTCGCCAGACCCTCGCCTGCAGCGACAGATAATCCACGCGGAAATCCGCGGTCAAACTCAAACCGTCCATGGTTCTTAAAAAGCGCGGCCCTTGCCGCCTGGCTGCCAGCCGCTGCCAGATCAAGCGTCTGGCCTGGCGTTGTTCGTCATCGCCTTCCCGCAGCCACCCGATGACGTCGCCGTAGTCCGGGCCGGGCTCGCTCAACCACAGGTTGATCCCCGTTTGCTGCCGATGCGCCACAAGACGCAACAACGTGTCCTCGTCGGTCAGCGGGTTGCCCTGCAGCAGAACGCGGTCCCGCCCGATGGCCTGGTTGACTACGGCGTGAGGCACTCGGGCTATCCGGTTATTTCGCAAGTCCAGCGTGTTCAGATACGGTTGATCCATGATTCCGATCGGGCACGAGCCAATTTGTGTATTACGCAGGTTCAGCCAGCGCAGTTCACTCATTCCGAGAACCACAGGCGGTATCGTTAGCGGGTTGTCACTCAGGTCCAGCGCCTGCAAATGGACCAACCCGGAAAACTGCGAAGCTGTGGCTTCTTTCAGTTCCATTTCGGCCGCCCTGAGATTCAACGAAATCAAATGGCGCATTTTGGTGATGGCGGGCGGCAAGACGCTTTGCAGCTCTTCGTCCTCGTCGGGAAGACGAAGATCGACACTGTCCAGATTCAGGATGCGCAGATTCGGAAAGGATTCCAGGAAACCATCAAGGCTTTCTCGCTCGACCACGTGAAAACCTTGCATCGACAATCCGGTCACCTCGTTGAGGCGGACATTCAGGGCTGGCAAGCGATGGAAATCCTCAAAATTCATATGCATTGTGAACCCGGCCGAGTAGCTGCCTGAATAGTGGCTACCTTGTCCCGGCGCACGCTTTTGCCAGATGGCAATCAATTCGTCCGCCAGTTCGGTCCTCAGTGCCCGCTCGTCCTGTAGCGATTCTTGCAGCAACGCCACGTTATGGGCGGCGATCTGCGCGTGGCTCATCCCCTGGGCCTCGTCATCACCGGCCAGCAGAAATGGAAGGTCCATGTCTTCGACGTCGTCGGCTGCCTGATCGATCCAACTGTCCAGATCGCTGTTCAATTGCTGAAATTGCTGTTTCAACCCATCAATGTGCGCCTGGGCCCGTGCACCCGCCTGTTGCAAAAACTCATCGGCTTCAGCGTTGCTGAAGTCGGGGTAAATGTCCTTGACCTGCAGCCGCATCATGTCGTGTGTCAACGCTGAAAACGGCGGAATGCCCGGGGAGCCTCCACCCTTGAGTCCCCAGGCCTCAAAAGGCAGCCTGGCGTCCATCCGCCCCAACCCGAGCATGAGTTCGGACCGGGGCAACGCGTGTTCTCCGATCTTCAACCGTAAGTCACTGGCCTGATCGAGCAACGGCAGGTGTAGCGCCGAACGCTCATCGTCCGATAACACTCCGAGAAGCGCGCCGAAAAAATCGGTTTCCAGTCCCTTGTGGAGGTAGTGGTCTTGCGACTTGATCAGGCGTCGAACATCCGTTGCATCGAGTGGGCCGCTACGGTCCAGCACCTGACCGAAGGTTGACTGATCCAGGACTTCGATCCGCAGATTCCGCGGCCAACCGGAAAGGTTTTTCAGCGAGTGCAAGGCCAGCGTGTCCGACTCCGGATTGAGCACCGAGCGAAGGTACAAACCCTCGTACGCGCGATTGAGCCGCACATGCTGCTGATACTGGCGAGCCTTGCTGTCCAGGCGTTTGAACACCTGCATGGCCTCGGAGGCATCGGGTGGTGCCTGAATATCTACGCCATAGCGATCGAGCATCTGTTCGATGGCGCTTTTCGGCAGTCCCGGGTATTCGTCTTGAAACAACCGCACCCATTCGTGCCCGGAGTGCTGGAGTGCTTCGTAGTGGGTGTTGAACAGTTCGGGGTGGCCGGTCAGCGCCAGATCCTGGTCGATCCTGAAACGGCTGATCGTATCCGCCAGCAACGGCGTCGGCGGGCGCCCCGTCTGCATCAGGCGCAGCATGTCGTCATCGATCGCACTGACCTTGCCGATCTGCGCGAGCGTTTCATCACTGAAAGACGCCATCGAAGGATCGATTCCGCGCAGGAGTGCTACCCGGTTCGGGACAGGGTGAGTCGCCTGCACGGGCAGCTCGATTGCAGTGGGTGCCATCGAAGGTTCGCCAGCCCCATGATCGGTGCTCTTCACCGCTCCGATTTCCGCCGCGTCGCCCTCCGCCAGGGCCGCATCCCTCACCAGCGGCAGCGCGTTGAGCAAGCCAAACACCGCACGCGTCACGCCCTCGGAGCGTTCACTCGCGGTTTCACCATTCACCGCTTGATTCAGCCCGTAGCCCGCGTCGATTAGCCCGGCCAGTGCCAGCAAACCTTCGCCGCCGGGGACGAACAACGCCAGAGGGCCGAAGCGGTTGACCCACTGCACGATCGGCTCGACAACGGCACTCAGATTGTCGCGATTGACCTGCGCATCATCACGGATGGTTGCGACACTGGCCAATGCCGTCTGCTTCATCGTCAGAACCAATTGTGCAAAAACATCGGCTGTTGTCGGCGTGTCATCGAAGCCGATGTACTCGGCGGGATCCCAGTAGCCATCGTTGTTGAAGAAGCCGGCCTCTTTCGTCAGCCAGTGTTCTTTAGGCCAGTCCGCCATGCCGTCCAGTGCAGTCAGTACACCTGCGTGAAAGGTTTCATCTTTGCAATCCGCATCGGCAAAGTGTCCTGCCAGCGCCTGCCTGGTTTCGTTCACGCGCCCTTGCGCCACAATCCATTGGCGCAATTTCCCGACATCGGCGAATTCATGCAGCGGTGACGAGTTACCGGGAATGTACACCAGCACCCTGGCGCTGGACGGGCTGCGAAAGGTCCAGATATCGGTTGCGGTATACCGATAGAGTTTCAAGCGGCTTGCCTTCACCCTGGAAGTCACCGGGACTGCAGCTTGGAGTTGGTTGATCGTCAGCGTTTCCCACGTCTGATCAACTGATAACCCAGCAGCCTGCAACGCAAGCTTCAAACCATCCTGACTCAGCCGTTGCTCATGACGCTGCAGCCAGGCACTCAAGACAAAAGCCGACTTGACCGCCGTCCTCAAGGCATAAGGCGCAGGAGCCGTAAGCACTGCGTCGGACGGCCAGGCGCGATCAAGATAGGCGCAGTACAAATCCTGCAATTCAAGGGTCCAGACCCACTTCTTGAAGTCGGCCGGTCGCAAGGCAATCTGCGTTGTCGGCCCGTAGATTTGCGGAACGGTCTGCCGATAAATGCCTTCATAAGCCCGGTGGTTGCCGCTGCCCCGATCGGCGAATTCATCGACCTTTTCCACGATGCGAATGTTCGGTCCGATGTCAGGCGGGGTCAGCAGGCCGAATACATTTTCACCGAATCGGCCATCGGCGACAGTCTGGTAGTCAAGGAGTAGCGTTTGTAGCAATGATTGTGAGTTATTGACTTGACCCTGGTGGATGCCGTCCTGTGCAGGATGCCCCTTGTAATCGTAATCGAGCGTTACCAGCATGGCGGTCCGTGGGTCGATGTCGTGCCCCCATTTTTCCTTGATCTGGCGCTCGCCGAACTGACCAGGGGTTTGGGGCAGTGCGATGTCCACGAGGTCTTTCAGTTCGTCGCGCATTCGCCAGTTCGAGGCCGGATGAGGGCCGGCTTCTTCATCGTGTTCTTTCATGGTGCATTCCCTTGCAGTCGATTAAGGAATATCACCCTATCCGGCTTCGGCCCCTTCTACAGCGGGAGTAAGCGACAGCGGCTTTAGGACATTTCGCTGAGTGTGGAAGGAAAGTGCACCGTTTCAGAGAGCAAAAAAAACCGTGGACGTGCCACGGCTTTATGGTCAGAACAATCTCGCTTTGAAAATCACCAGAAGCGTTGCTGGGTCAACCGGCTCCACCAGGTCAGCAAGACGCGATCGACCGAACCGCTGGCTGCCATGCCAATGCGCTCCTGCAGGCTTTTGCGTTCGGCGTAGTGCAAGTGATAGAGCTCGGATTTCTTCGCTCGTTCGGCGAGGTATTCATCACTGGTCTTGAGTTCATCGACCAGTTGCTTGTCCAGCGCGGCAACACCGAGCCAGATTTCGCCAGTGGCCACCTCGTCGATCGCCAGTTGCGGGCGATAGCGCGAGACAAAGTTCTTGAACAGCTGATGGGTGACGTCCAGGTCTTCCTGAAACTTCTCACGGCCCTTTTCGGTGTTTTCGCCAAACACGGTCAGGGTGCGCTTGTATTCGCCGGCAGTGAGGACTTCAAAGTCAATGTCGTGCTTCCTCAGCAGGCGATTGACGTTCGGCAACTGCGCCACCACGCCGATCGAGCCGAGTATCGCGAACGGGGCGCTGATGATCTTGTCGCCGATGCACGCCATCATGTAGCCGCCGCTGGCCGCGACCTTGTCGATGCACACGGTCAACGGCACGCCGGCCTCACGAATGCGCGCCAGTTGCGAGGACGCCAGGCCGTAGCTGTGGACCATGCCGCCGCCGCTTTCCAGACGCAGCACCACTTCATCCTTTGGCGTCGCCAAGGTCAGCAGCGCGGTAATTTCGTGGCGCAGGCTTTCGGTGGCCGATGCCTTGATGTCGCCATCGAAATCCAGCACGAATACCCGGGGCTTGGCTTCGAGTTTCTTCTTTTGTTTTTTCTCGGTTTTAGCCTCTACCTTGCGCAAGGCCTTGAGCTGGTCCTTGTCGAGCAAGGTCTGCTCCAGGCGTTCGCGCAGCCCTTTGTAGAAATCATTGAGTTTGCTGACTTGCAACTGGCCGGCCGATTTGCGCCGACCTTTACTGCGCAACGACGCGAAACTGGCCAGGACCACCAGAATGGCGATCACCAGTGTCACGGTTTTAGCCAGGAAACTGGCGTATTCGGACAGAAACTCCACAGGGACTCCTCGATACAATGCGCTGCATAACGCGCGCGGGATAACATCAGCATACCCATGCGCCGGCCCGGCGGCCAGCCGTGAAACCTCTGGCAACAGGCTGGAACGGGCATTTCAAACAAGCGTATGTTTTTTCATTGACAGCTCACCGTCATCCTCATAACCTCGCCAAACCTTCAACGTACCGGGATGACGCGGACGTGGGCAGTATCTATTTGATTCGACATGGCCAGGCCTCCTTTGGTGCAGACGACTATGACGTCCTGTCGCCGACCGGTATTCGCCAGGCAGAAGTCCTCGGCCAGCACCTCGCCGGGCTGGGTATCCGCTTTGATCGCTGCCTCTCGGGCGACCTGCGCCGCCAGCAACACACCGCCAGCAGCGCACTTGAACAGTTCGCTGCCGCAGGTTTGCCGGTGCCGATCGTGGAAACCGATTCCGCCTTCAACGAATTCGATGCCGATGCGGTAATCCGCGCGCTGTTGCCGGCCATGCTCGACGACGAACCCGAAGCGCTGGAGATCCTGCGCAACGCCGCGCAGAACCGTGCCGAATTCCAGCGTATTTTTGCCCTGATCATCGAGCGCTGGCTCGCCGGCACGTATGACACCCCGGGCCTTGAAAGCTGGCTGGGTTTTGTCGAGCGGGTGCAGGCCGGTCTGCACCGGATCCTCGAAAGCGCCGACAACTCACAGAAAATCGCCGTGTTCACCTCCGGTGGCACCATCACCGCCCTGCTCCACCTCATTACGCAAATGCCTGCCAGACAGGCGTTTGAACTTAACTGGCAAATCGTCAACACCTCGCTCAACCACCTGAAGTTTCGTGGTCGCGAGGTGGCACTGGCTTCTTTCAACAGTCATGCGCATCTGCAACTGTTGAAAGCCCCGGAACTCATCACGTTTCGCTGAGTCCGGACTATTGTGACCCTGGCTGTAATCACCCAGCTCTTATTACCAAGAAAGGATCGAACCATGACCTCCGTAGCTGATGCCGTACAAGCAATGAAAGCCAAGTTCAACCCAGCCGCTGCTGCCGGTCTGGACCTGGTCTTCGGTTTCCGCATCGACGACACCAAGAACTTCTCGCTGATCGTCAAGGACAGCACCTGCGAGCTGAAAGAAGGCGAAAACCCTGACGCCCAGGTCACTCTGGTGATGGACGGCGAAACCCTGGAAGGCATCGTTGACGGTTCGACCGACGGCATGCAAGCGTTCATGGGCGGCAAACTGCGCGCTGAAGGCGACATGATGCTGGCGATGAAACTGTCCGAGCTGTTCCCGAGCTAAGACGGCGGCTCCCGCGCTCGGGAGCCTCTCTGGCTGCACACGAATCCCGCCCCTTGTGGCGGGATTCGTCGTTTTTCACCTTTGGAAAACCGCCCCCTGAGGATTTGCGGTCTATATTCCTTCTGGCCGCATGCGTCAGACATCGGCTGTTCAATCCGATAATTTTTGCGGAGAACACTGCCATGACCCCACCTGACGACCACGAAGGGATCAATCGCCGACATGTGCTGCAAGGCCTTTCGGCAGGTGCCGTCGGTGCCTGGATCAGCCCTCTATTCGCAGGGAGTAAAACCATGCCAGATACCCCGGCCGACCTCATTCTGTACAACGGACGCCTGCACACCGTCGATCGCAAGAAACCCCAGGCCAGTGCCGTCGCCATCAAGGACGGACGCTTCGTGGTGGTCGGTAGCGACGCTCAGGCCATGGCGCTGCAAGGCCCGGGCACGCAAATCATCGACCTCCACGGTCGCACGGTGATTCCCGGTCTCAACGACTCGCACCTGCACTTGATCCGTGGTGGTTTGAACTACAACCTCGAATTGCGCTGGGAAGGCGTGCCGTCACTGGTCGATGCCTTGCGCATGCTCAAGGAGCAGGCCGACCGTACACCCACGCCGCAATGGGTGCGGGTGGTGGGTGGCTGGAACGAGTTCCAGTTCGCCGATAAACGCCTGCCAACGATTGAGGAACTGAACAAAGCTGCGCCAGACACACCGGTGTTCGTGCTGCACCTCTACGACCGCGCCTTGCTAAACCGCGCTGCATTGAAAGTGGTCGGCTACACCCGCGATACACCGAACCCGCCGGGCGGTGAAATCCAGCGCGACGCCAATGGCGACCCGACTGGCATGCTGATCGCCCGCCCCAACGCGATGATTCTCTACTCGACCCTGGCCAAGGGGCCGAAACTGCCGCTGGAGTATCAGGTCAATTCGACCCGGCAATTCATGCGCGAACTCAATCGCCTCGGCGTCACCAGCGCCATCGATGCCGGCGGCGGTTACCAGAATTACCCGGACGACTATCAGGTCATTCAGCAACTGGCCAAGGACCAACAGCTCACGGTGCGCATCGCCTACAACCTGTTCACCCAGAAACCGAAGGAAGAACTGACCGACTTCAAGAACTGGACCAGTACCTCCCATTACGGCCAGGGCGACGACTTCCTGCGGCACAACGGTGCCGGGGAAATGCTGGTGTTCTCGGCGGCGGATTTCGAAGACTTTCTCGAACCTCGTCCGGACCTGCCGCAAACCATGGAGCAGGAACTGGAGCCGGTGGTTCGCCACCTCGTCGAGCAACGCTGGCCATTCCGCCTGCACGCCACCTACAACGAATCCATCAGCCGCATGCTTGATGTGTTCGAGAAGGTCAATCGCGACATTCCGTTCGACGGCTTGCCCTGGTTTTTCGATCACGCCGAAACCATCACCCCACAGAACATCGAGCGGGTCAAAGCCTTGGGCGGCGGGATCGCAATCCAGGATCGCATGGCGTTCCAGGGCGAGTATTTTGTCGACCGCTATGGCGCCAAGGCCGCCGAGCACACGCCACCGATCGCGCGGATGCTCGCCGAAGGCGTTCCCGTCGGCGCTGGCACCGATGCCACGCGAGTGTCGAGCTACAACCCCTGGACGTCGATGTACTGGCTGGTCAGCGGGCGTACCGTCGGTGGTCTGGCGTTGCACCCGCAAGGCTTGAGCCGCGACACCGCACTGGAGTTGTTCACCCACGGCAGTGCCTGGTTTTCTTCCGAGCAAGGCAAGAAAGGCCAGATCAAGGTCGGGCAACTGGCGGATTTGATTGCGCTATCGGCGGACTATTTCCATATCGAGGATGAGGCGGTGAAATGGATCGAGTCGGTGCTGACGATTGTCGACGGCAAGATCGTCTACGGCACCGCCGAGTTCGAGAAACTCGGTCCGCCCCCCGTGCCGGTGGTGCCGGAATGGTCACCGGTGGTTAATGTGCCGGGCCATTGGAGACCGCTGGCGCCGATGACGACGCAGGTTCATCAATGCGTCGGGGCTTGCGCGGTGCATGCTCACAGTCATGAACGGGCGCGGTTGTCTTCGGCCCCGGTCAGTGACTTTCAGGGCTTCTGGGGAGCGTTTGGCTGTTCGTGTTTTGCGTTTTGAATATGTCCGGCGGCGGAGGTTTTGATGGTGTACATATCCGTTGCTGCGGTAACGGCTGCTATTGGTTCCGCCCTTACGGCGGGTTACTTGGAAGAGCGCCAAGTAACCAAGCGCCTGCGCCCCTGACGTACGGTGGCTCACTAAGGCTCGCCATGCCCTCGCTCCGGTCCTGCTCCGTGGGCCCGCCACAGGAGGAATGCGTACATCCGAAGAGCCAGGCCGGCCGGTTAGGCCGCCTCGCGTTGCTGTGGCGGTAGTCGCCCCCTCACGCCCTGAGCCTGTCCGTCAACCTGTGACTACCTCCATCGGCGCCTCTACCAACGTTGATCTGCGCCGCGTTAAAGCCTGCAAGTAAGCCATCTCGTCATAGACAGTGCTGGTTTTCCAGCACTGATAGACGATTCTGATCCACTTAAAAGCAAGTGCTCTCAGCGCCGCTTGGTATGAGCATCCTTTTGCCCGCTGCTGCCGATAGTAAGCCTCGGCCCACGTTGATTGAGTGATGCTGTGAGCGGCCCATTCGACAAAAGTCTGGCGCAACAAACGACTCCGCCTGTATCCGTTTACAATGCCCAAACCTCCCGCACCGGCCTCCCCATGGACATCGACCTCGCCCGTACCTTTCTGGAAATCGTCCGCCACGGCAGCCTCGCCGCCGCAGCGGAAAAACTCCACGTCACCCAGACCGCGATCACCGCACGTGTACAGAAACTCGAAAACCAACTGGGCAGCACACTGTTCGTGCGTAACCGCGCCGGTGCTCGTCTGACCCCGAACGGCGAAGCCTTTGTGGTCTACGCCAATCAACTGGTCGAAACCTGGGAAGCCGCGCGCCGGGATTTGCCCTTGCCTGAGGGTTACCACGACGTACTGCACATCGGCGGCGAAGTCAGCTTGTGCAACCCGTTGATGCTCAGTTGGGCCACCGAACTGCGGGAGAAGATTCCCGGTCACGCGCTGCGCATGGAGATCCGCGACGGGGAAAACCTGCTGCGCCAACTGGAACTGGGGGTGCTGGACGCGGCGCTGGTCTATCAGCCCGAATACTGGCCGCGCCTGCAAGTCGAGCAGGTGCTGGAAGAAAAACTGATTCTGGTACGCCTGGCCGGAAAGCCAGATCCCTACGTGTACATCGACTGGGGCCAGGACTTCCGCCGTCAGCACGATGCCGCGTTACCGGAGAAAGCCAAGGCGGCGCTGAGCTTCAACCTCGGCCCCCTGGCCTTGCAATACATTCTGGAAAACGGCGGCAGTGGCTACTTTCGTACCCGCGTGGTGCAGAGTTACCTGGAAAGCGGTGTACTGGAACAAGTGCCGAAAGCCCCGGAATTCAGCTACCCGACCTATCTGGTTTACTCCCGCGACCGTGACTCGGCCACCCTGCAACACGCCTTCGACCTGCTGCGCAAAGTCATCCAGTCCGACGATGACTGGTCGCAACGCTGGAACCCGCTGACCTGAGTCCGCTTTACACCGGAACATGGCGTTTGTGTCCCCTGGCTTCGGCCCGCCGGAAACGGCGGGATCGTCTAATCTGCTGGGACAACAATAACCACAGGTGAACGCAGTGAGGCAGACCACCGAGGCTTTTCGCAGCCGCTATCGCGCGGACATTCATCCACGCTACAACCCCTGGCTGCACGGCGGGTTTGTGCTGCTGTTCGGCTTGCTGGCCATCAGTGCATTCTGGAGCAGCGTGCATCAGGTGCTGCCGCTGGAATGGCTGGCGGTACCGCTGACGTTGTTGTTCTTCAACTTGGGCGTGTACACGGTGCATCGCCACCTCGGGCATCACAAAAAAAGCTTCGCGCGGATGTTCTATGCCCGCCATGCCGGCGACCATCACAGCTTCTTCGCTCCCGGCCACATGACCTACGACAGCGCCCGCGACTGGCGGGTGATCCTGTTCCCGGCCTGGCTGATCGTGATGCATACGCTCGTCATCACCTTGCCCATCTGGTGGCTGCTCGAGCAGTTCGATGCCAACGTCGCGGGTCTGGTCGGCGGCTGTCTGGTTCTCGGTTACCTGACCTATGAAGTGTTCCATGCCTGCGAGCACCTGCCGCCCTCAAACCCGGTGACACGCTGGCCGTGGATCCGTCAGATGCGTCGCCTGCATGAACTGCATCACCGCCGGGAGCTGATGCAGGAGCGCAATTTCAACATCGTCTTTCCACTGACGGACTACCTGTTCGGCACCCTTTATTGGGAGCCCGAGCCCACGTACCTGCACCCGACGAGAACGCCCATGACCCGCATGCAGCATCAGATCACTATTGCCGGCAACCCGATTGATGTGCTCGCCTATGCCAGCACCGTGACCCGTTGGCCGGAGTGGCACCCGTCGTCGCTCAAGGTCGAGGGTCAGGGCGGCCCGCTGCATGCCGGGTCGCGCTTTGAAGAAGACATCCGGGCCGGCGGGCGCGAGGGGCATTTAAGCTGGGCGGTCAACGAGTATTTGCCCGGTCGTCGCTGGAGCGCTCGCGCTCAGGGCGATCATGGCCTGTCGCTGGAGGTGACTTACGAATGTGAGGCCGAGGGCGACGGCACGCGGTTTGTCCGCACCCTGGAATACCAGTTCAGCGGTTTGGCGATGCGCATCGCCAACCGTCTGTTGCTGAAGCGGCGCATCGATCATGAATCGGCCGCGTCGATGCTGGCCTTGCGCGAAATGGCCCACAAGCACCTGGCCCCGGCAGGAGTCACCGTGTGAGTAGGACCGTCACGTTTCGCCGCGTCGTGCTGCTGGTGATCGTGGCCATTGCCGCGTTTCTGTTGCTGATGCCGACCAAAGTGCAACCGGTGGCCTGGATGCCGCCACCGGCGCCTTCACTCACCAGTGGGCCGTACGCCGACAACCAGCGCCTCAAAGGCGTGGAGCGTGTGGGTGCCGACGATATCGACGGACCGGAAGCCTTGCTGCTGGAAGAAAATGTCCTCATCACCGGCCTGCATGACGGTCGGCTGATTCGCACCAGTCTCGACGGCAAGGTCACCAAAGTGCTGGCCGACACTGGCGGCCGGCCGTTGGGCCTGGCACGTCATCCCAATGGTTTGCTAGTGATCGCTGACGGGGTCAAGGGCTTGCTGTCGCTGGACGCTCAGGGGCGATTGATCGCACTGACCACGGCGGCGAATGGCGTGGACTTCGGGTTCACCGACGACGTGGCCATCGACAAGTCCGGGCACTACGCCTATTTCAGTGATGCTTCCAGCCGCTTCGGATACGGCCACGACGGCGAGGCGATCATTGAGCACGGCGGCGATGGTCGCTTGCTGCGCTATGACTTCCAGACCGGTAAAACGGTAGTCCTGCTGGATAAACTGGAGTTTGCCAACGGCGTGACCCTGGGACCGGACGAGGCGTTTGTGCTGGTCAACGAAACGGGTGCCTATCGCATCAGTCGATACTGGCTGAGCGGTCCGAAGGCCGGCACCCACGATCTGTTTATCGACAACTTGCCGGGACTGCCGGACAACCTCGCGTTCAATGGCAGGGATCGTTTCTGGGTGGCGCTGTATGCCCCGCGTAACGCACTGCTCGATGGCACGGCAGCGCATCCCTTCGTGCGCAAGATGATCGTGCGGGCGATGACCGTTCTGCCCAAACCGGTGGAGAAACGCGGGTTTGCGTTAGGGCTGGATGTCGAGGGCAAGGTGATTGCCAATCTGCAGGACGGCAGCAGCGACAACTACTCCCCGATCACCACGGTGCGTGAGTATGGAGAGTGGTTGTATTTCGGGTCGTTGAAGGCGACGCATATGGTGCGGTTGCCGTTGAGCACCGCGTTGTCACAGGCACCGAAATAACCTGTAGGAGCTGAGCTTGCTCGCGATGACGGCAGCACGATTAACATTGATGTGTCTGACAGACCGTCATCGCGAGCAAGCTCAGCTCCTACAGAATATTGGGGGTGATTGGCTTACCGCGGATCCATCTCGCCATCGCGCACCGCGTTATCGGTTTCTTCCCGCACGCGCTCCGGGTCCAGGTCGGTGCCGTCGTCCTGGTCCATGGGGATGGCGCCTTCGTTGTTCGGCAGTTCGTCGATACCCGGTTCATCTTCAGGGTTGACGGTGGTGCGCCCCGGGCTCAAGGGCTCGGGATGGGTAGGGATGGGGTCGTAGCCGCCCTGCTCTTCGCTCGGGAACTTTGGGTCATTCATTGAGGCACCTCGCATGGAGCCGTAAAGTCGGACTCTAATCATTCGAGGTGCCGGGATTTATCGCCGTTCCAATTTTTCAGCCACCGGTCGTCGGTGGCTGGAGCGACATGTCAGGATGACTGGAGTTGTTGGACGATCTTGTCCTTGACCTGCAAGCGCTTCTCCTTGAGCTTCTTCAGTGCGTCATCACTGGGCGCATCCGATTGGGCGGTTTCAGCCTTTACCACCTCGGCGTCCGCCTGCGAATACTTGTTGATCAGTGAATCCAGTAACGGATCCTTGGTGCGTTTTTGCTGGATATCTTCCTTTGAAAGTTTCAAGTCCTGATAAAGGTCGTGTGGCACCGGCATGGAACACCTCCGTTTGTTGATCGGTGGCAAACGCGATCGATTGCGTTCACCAACTATCAGAATGGCCTTGGTCTGCAGGTTCTGTCGACCGCCTATCAGACCAGCGGTGTCCGTTCGTCGTCCTGTCGCAAACCCGATAAAACCTTTGCCCGTCCGTCGGCCTCCACAGATTAACGATCACCTGATCGCCCATGAAAACCTGTGTGGAGAATAACCAATGGACGGATTCACCCTGCGCAACCTCACGTTGGCCGTAGCCTTGAGCACCAGCATGGGCGCGGCCTTCGCGGCCACTTCCAATGACTTCGTCGACAAGGCGGCCGCTGGCGGCATCGCCGAGATCGAAACCAGCCGGCTCGCCCTGGAAAAAAGCGCATCGGCCGACATCAAGGCATTCGCCAACATGATGATCACCGATCATTCCAAGGCGAACGACGAACTGGCGACCATCGCGAAAAAACACGACATCGAGGTGCCTGACACCACGACATTGGTGAAGCAGGCCAAGGAAAAGATTCTCGACATGCGTGACGAGTCGTTCGACGCCGCGTATGCCAACAATCAAGTCAAGGCGCACGAAGACACCATCGAACTGTTCAAGAAAGAAGCCAACACCGTGACCGACGACAAAGTCAAAGGCGCCACTGAACTGAAAGGTTTCGCGCAAAAAATGTTGCCGGGTCTGGAAAAGCACCTGGATGCGGCAAAAAAACTGCAAGCCGCCCATCCGAGCAAGTAACGCACGCCACAACAAAGGACCGTCTCCATGGAGGTAATGCTGTTCACCTAAGCGTGCTCTGAATCTGAGAACTCTGTGGCGAGGGAGCTTGCTCCCGTTTGAGTGCGTAGCACTCACAAAAA
This sequence comes from Pseudomonas hormoni, assembly GCF_018502625.1. Taxonomy (NCBI): domain Bacteria; kingdom Pseudomonadati; phylum Pseudomonadota; class Gammaproteobacteria; order Pseudomonadales; family Pseudomonadaceae; genus Pseudomonas; species Pseudomonas hormoni. Next base: position 2,042,754 of record NZ_CP075566.1, on the reverse strand, counting down.
TCGGCAATGATTGTCAGACTTTTGGGGCCGCTACGCAGCCCAGCGCGAGCAAGCTCGCTCGCCACAAAGGTATGCACGATCCAAGCGCGCTTAAGTGAACAGCATTACCTCCATGGAGGCGGTCTTTTGTTTGTGCCGGTCCTAGCCGCCGTCGGTATCGATGTCCGCGTCCGTCTCCTCGCCAGGTTTCGGGCGATCCGGATGCGGCTTGAAGCCCGGGCTGAACTCATTGTCGTTGTCGGTGTTGCGATTCTTCTGGTCAACCGCTTTATCGGCACTTTCCGGTTCGGCGGTTTTAGCGTTTTCCTCAAGCTCACGTTGATCGGTCATATGCACCTCGTTCGTCACTGACATTGCGCGGCTGAAACACCGGCCTTGTGAATTCGAAGCTTTGCGGCAGGCATCGTTCCATCGGTGCGCCGGATGAAAATATCCCGCGGGAGAAAACAACTATTCCATACGAGAAATGTCACTGACTTGCACCGGTCGTTTTTTGAGGAATCGGCGCACACTTCCAGGGAGTCACGGCACATGGCAGCACTGCAAACCACCACACTCAATGCGATGAAGACAACTCAGGCGCAACTGCTTGCCGATTGGGCGCACGGCCTTGAGACCAGTGGTGCCACACGCAATATAAAAGAGCTGGATCTGAAGCAGCAGACGTCGGAATTTCTGCAGTTGATCATCGCCGGCCTTGAAAACGGCAACAGCCAGAATGTCGCGGCACCAGGCTGGGACGAGATTCGCCAGTTTCTGGAAAAGCTCTCCCATAGCCGCGCCCTCCTCGGCCAGGATTCGCAGCAGACCGCCAGTTTCATCTTCGCGCTGAAAGGCCCTCTGTTCGCACTGTTGCAGAATCATTACCAGGACAACCCGGCACTGTTGGCCGAACAACTCTGGGAAGTCTCCGAACTGCTCGATGCGCTGGGCATGCACACGATCCGCACGTTCCAGAAATCCCGCGAAGCGGTGATCAAGCGCCAGCAGGAAGAGCTGCTTGAATTGTCGACCCCGGTGGTCAAACTCTGGGACGGCGTACTGGCGCTGCCGATGATCGGCACCCTCGACTCGCAACGCACCCAGGTGGTGATGGAATCGCTGTTGCAGCGCATCGTCGACACCGGCTCGGAAATCGCCATCATCGACATCACCGGCGTGCCGACCGTCGACACCCTGGTCGCCCAGCACTTGCTCAAAACCGTGACCGCCATTCGCCTGATGGGCGCCGATTGCATCATCAGCGGCGTGCGTCCACAGATCGCCCAGACCATCGTGCACCTGGGGCTGGACCTGCAAGGCGTGGTCACCAAAGCCAACCTGGCCGATGCGCTGAAACTGGCCCTGACCCGACTGGGCATCACCGTCAGCAAGGCGGACTGAGCCGATGGAGCGTATTCCGATTTTGCAGATGGGCAACTTCCTGCTGGTGACCATCCAGGTCGACATGCATGACCAGTTGGCCCTGACGCTTCAGGATGATTTGTCCGAGCGCATCAGCCGGACATCCGCCCGGGGCGTGCTGATCGATATTTCTGCACTGGACATGGTCGACTCGTTCATCGGCCGGATGATCGGCACCATTTCCGGTCTGTCGAAAATCATGGACGCCCAGACCGTGCTGGTCGGCATGCAACCTGCTGTCGCCATTACCCTGGTGGAGCTCGGCCTGACCTTGCCCGGCGTCAGCACCGCGCTGAATGTCGAACGCGGGATGAAACTGCTTCAGGATCGAGTACGCGAGCAATGACCGTGCGCAGCAGCGGCAGTCAGCCTATTCAAATCGAGCAGGACGTCGTGCTCGCCCGGCAAATGGCGCGCAAACTCGCCCAGGAATGCGGCATGCGCCTGATCGACCTGACCAAACTGGTGACCGCTGTCAGTGAGCTGGCACGCAACACCATGGTGTATGGCGGTGGCGGTGACATGGACTGGCAAATTCTCGACGAAAACGCGCGCACCGGTTTGCGCCTGGTCTTTCGCGACGAAGGCCCGGGCATCCCCGACATCAAACTGGCGATGACCGACGGCTGGACCTCCGGCAGCGGCCTGGGGCTGGGCCTGACCGGCGCCAAGCGGCTGGTGGAAGAGTTCGAGCTCGACACCGCGCCCGGCAAAGGCACTCGCATAACGATCACCCGATGGACATGAATATCGGCGGTTCGATGACGCAGGTATTAATCATCGAAGACAGCAGCCAGATCGGTCACGCACGCCGCACCGCTCAGCACCTCGCAGAAAAAAACGGCTTTGACGCCACGGATGCCGGGCGTGTGGCACTGGTGGCCACCGAGCTTGCCAGCAACATTCTCAAGCACGCCACCCGAGGCGAAATGCACCTGAGGGTGGTGCCACGAATTTCAGGGGCGGGAATCGAAATACTCGCCATCGACCGCGCCAAGGGCTTTGACTTACAGGCGTGCCTGGCCGACGGGTTTTCCACCCGCGGTACCCAGGGCATCGGCCTTGGCGCCGTGTCGCGCCAGACCGACGTGTTCGACGCATTTGCCGATGCGCGTGGGGCTGTGCTGTTGACGCGGTTTTACCCGCGCAGCGACAAGGCACCGGATCGACGTATCGGCGTCAGCCAGCATTCGCTGCACGACGATCCGGCCTGCGGTGACGTCTTTCACCTGGCCTTCGACGGGTCACGCATCAGTGCGCTGGTGATCGACGGCCTGGGGCATGGCGAAGAAGCCGAACGTGCCGCCCGCGCCGGCGAAAAAACCTTTGCCCGGTCGCCGTTCACTTCGCCGATGCTGTTGCTCGAGGACATCCACATCGCCATGACCGGCACCCGTGGCGGCGCACTGGCCATCGCTCAGTTCGATGGCGAGGCCAACGCGCTGAGATTCGTCGGCATCGGCAACATCGGCGCCTGCCTGATCGCCCCGGACAAGTCCCGTGGCATGGCCTCCCACCCCGGCATCGTCGGCGGGCAATACCGCAAAGCGCAGCCCTTTGACTATGCACACGTGAACGGACATTTGTTGATCATGTACAGCGACGGTTTGCAGTCCCGCTGGAACCTGCAGGATTACCCCGGCCTGGTACACCGTCACCCCGCCGTGATTGCCGCCATTCTGCACCGCGATTTCTGCCGTGGACGGGACGACGTTACGGTGTTGGTCATCGCTCTGGAGACAGCCCATGGCTGAGATACCCCTGAGTCAGATCGACGAACAGGCCGCGCTGATCGCGCAGCTGCAAAGCGAAGCCCAAGCCCTGCGCGAAGAGCTGGACGAGACCAACCAGGGCGTGCTCGCGCTGTACGCCGAGCTCGATACCCAGGCTGAACAGTTGCGCCAGGCCTCGGACCTGAAAAGCCGTTTCCTGTCGTACATGAGCCACGAGTTCCGCACACCACTGGGCTCGATCCTGAGCATCGCCAGCCTCCTGACCGATGAACTCGACGGACCGTTGAGCGTGGAACAGCACAAGCAGGTGGCGTTCGTCAGCACCGCCGCACGCGAGCTCAGCGACATGGTCGACGACCTGCTGGACCTGGCGAAAATCGAAGCCGGGCGCATCACCATATCGCCGGCCTGGTTCGACATGTTCGACCTGTTCGCCGCGCTGCGCGGCATGTTCCGCCCGATTGTCGACGCCAGCGCCGTGGACCTGATTTTCGAAGAACCCGTCGGCCTGCCACGGCTTTATACCGACGACAAGAAGCTCGCGCAGATTCTGCGCAACTTCATTTCCAACTCGTTGAAGTTCACCACACGCGGCGAAATCCGCGTTTCGGCGCGGCTGGAGGGCAGCGACCAGGTCCGCTTCGCCGTGACCGATACCGGAATAGGTATCGCTGCGGAGCTGCATGGCGCATTGTTCGAGGACTTTTCCCAGGTCGACTCGCCGCTGCAAAAACGCTTGCGCGGCACTGGCCTGGGTCTGTCCTTGTGCAAACGCTTCGCAGCACTGCTGGGAGGTGACGTCGGGGTCGAGAGTACACCGAGGGTCGGTTCGACCTTCTTTGTGATCATCCCGCTGGCCATCGCCATGGAGCCCGCCGATGAAACGTGATATCCGCCTGCTGATCGTCGATGACAACGCCGCCACGCGCTACGCCCTGCGTCGACGTCTGGAACCGCATGGCTACGCCGTGCTTGAAGCGGGTACGGGTGGCGACGGGCTCGCCCTGATCGACAGCGAGTGCATCGACGCGCTGATCCTCGACGTCAACCTGCCGGACATGAGCGGCTTCGACATCGTGCGCAAACTGCGCTCCGAAGCCGCCACCGCCCTGCTCCCGGTGATCCACGTGTCCGCCGCGTCCATCCAGACCGGCGACATCATCACCGGCCTGGACGCCGGTGCCGACGCCTACCTGATCCACCCCGTGGACCCGGATGTGTTGCTCGCCACCTTGCGCACGCTGCTGCGGGTCCGTGATACCGAAAACGCCCTGCGTGAAAGCGAAGCGCGTTTTCGCGAGATTTTCGTCAACGTCTCGGCGCCCATCGCCGTGCTGGACGCACAGCTCAAGGTGCACGAATGCAATCACGCGTTCGCCCGGCTGATCCAGGACAATCGCGACCCGGACGCCCTGCGAGAGTGCTTCGCCGACCAGCAGGAGATCATCCTCGACGAACTGCGTATGCGCCTGACCGCTGGCGAGCGCTGGAAAGGCACGCTGAACATGCGCGTCGAAGGTGAACTGCGGGAAACCGAGTGGCAGATCTCGCCTTATCGCACGCCGGAGCTGAGCCTGGTGTTCGTCGAGGACGTCACCGAACATCGCCACCGCGAACGTTCTCACCTAGCCAGGCTGGATGACGCGACCTCGCAACTGGAACATGAAATCGCCGAACGGGTGCGTACCGAAGCGCAGTTGCTGCAGGTGCAGAAGATGGACGCGCTGGGCAAACTCACCGGCGGCATCGCCCATGACTTCAACAACTTGCTGACCGGCATCATCACCAGCCTGGAGCTGATCCAGAAACGCGTCGCCAACGGACGCACCGACAAGGTCGTTCTTTACGCCGAAGCGGCGCTGAACTCGGCCACCAGCGCCGCCTCGCTGACTCATCGCTTGCTGGCTTTTGCCCGCCAGCAACCGCTCGATACCCGGCCGGTGGACATCAACGAACACATCCGTTCGCTGGAAGAATTGCTGGTACGCACCATCGGCGAACACATCGCGCTGAAACTCGAACTGACCTCCAAAGCCGCGATTGCCCTGGTCGATCCGATTCAACTGGAAAGTGCGGTGCTGAATCTGGTGATCAACGCCCGCGATGCGCTGCCCCAGGGCGGCAATATCTGGGTCAGCACCTACGCGGCGTACTCCCACGGGGACCTGAAACTGGCGGACGGGGCGTACGTCGCGCTGTCGGTACGCGACGACGGGACCGGCATCGAACACAGCGTGATCGACAAGGTGTTCGACCCGTTTTTCACCACCAAGCCGCTGGGCCAGGGCACCGGGCTGGGGCTGTCGAGTATTTATGGTTTCGCCCGCCAATCCGGGGGCGACGCGCACATCCGCAGCGTGGCGCGACGCGGCACCGAAGTGACCATCATGCTGCCCGCCTCGGCTGATCCGACCTCCCGTGAAGAAGAACCTTCAACCGTGAACCCGCAAGGCTCGGGCGAGCATGTGCTGATTGTCGAAGACATGCCGGCGGTGCGCATGTTCGTTGCCGAAGTGCTGGTGGATGCGGGTTATCGCTGCACGCAGGTGGGCGATATCGAAGGTGCGCTGGAACGCCTGCAAAACGACCCTTCCATCAATCTGATGCTGACGGACGTGGGCCTGCCGCGCATGAATGGCCGGGAACTGGCAGACGTTGCCCGTGGCTGGCGCGAAGGGTTGCCGATCCTGTTCATGACCGGCTACGCGGAAAACGCCCTTAACCGCCAGGTGTTCCTCGGCAATGGCATGGACATGCTGATCAAACCATTCCAGATCAGCGAGCTGCTGGACAAGGTTCGCCGCACGCTCGACTGCGCCTGACGCACCTGTAGGAGCACGGCTTGCCGGCGATGGCGTCCGTGAAATCGCTATCGCCGGCAAGCCGTGCTCCTACAGGTTGAGGGTTTTCGCGAGAAATGGCGCCGTCCGGCTCTTTTTGCTGTTGGCGACTTTCTGCGGCGTCCCTGCCGCCACAATCCTGCCGCCCTGATCCCCTGCCCCCGGCCCAATGTCGATCACCCAGTCGCTCTGCGCCACCACGCGCATTTCATGCTCGACGACAATCACCGTGTGCCCTGCCTTGACCAGCGTATTCAATTGCTCGAGCAAGCGATCGACGTCTCGCGCATGCAACCCGGTGGTGGGCTCGTCGAGCACATACAAGGTCGCGCCGCGCTGGTTGCGTTGCAGTTCGGTGGCCAGTTTGATCCGCTGGGCTTCACCGCCGGACAACTCGGTCGCCGGCTGCCCGAGACGCAGATAACCCAGACCGATATCCCGCAGCACTTCCAGCGAGCGCCGGATACCCGGCTGCTCAACGAACACCTCGACCGCTTCGTCCACCGTCAACTGCAACACCTGGGCAATGTTCAAACCCTGCCAGGTAATCGCCAGCGTTTCGGGGTTGTAGCGTGCACCGTGGCACGTCGGGCATGGCGCGTAGACGCTGGGCATGAACAGCAATTCGACGCTGACAAAGCCTTCGCCTTCGCAGGTCGGGCAGCGGCCCTTGGCGACGTTGAAGGAGAACTGACCGGCGTCGTAGCCCTCGGCCTGCGCCTCGGCTGTCGCGGCGTACAGCTTGCGCACGTTGTCGAACAGCCCGGTGTAGGTCGCCAGGTTCGAGCGCGGCGTGCGGCCGATGGGTTTCTGATCGACTTGCACCAGCCGCTTGATCGATTCCAGCCCTGCGCTGACCTGACCACCACTGACTTGCGGTGCATCGTCTTCCAGGCTCAGTTCTTCGGGTTCGCTGTCACTCCCCCCACGCCCGAGATGTGCGCCTACCAGTTCCAGCAGCGCCTGGCTGACCAGGCTTGATTTACCGGAACCCGAAACGCCGGTCACCGAGGTGAAACAACCCAGCGGAAACTCGACGCTGAGGTTACTCAGGTTGTTACGGGTGATGCCCTCCAGCCGCAACCAATCGGTCGGCTTGCGGCTGGTTCGCGGTTGACTGACCTGATCGGCGAACAGGTACGCGCGGGTCTGCGAGTTCGTCACTTCGGCCAGACCCTGGGGCGGCCCGCTGTACAGGATGCGGCCGCCATGCTCGCCCGCCGCCGGGCCCACATCGATCAGCCAGTCGGCGCGGCGCATGGTTTCCAGGTCATGCTCGACCACGAACAAGGTGTTGCCCGCGGCTTTCAAGCGCTGCAAGGCTTCGAACAGCGCTTCGCCATCCGCCGGGTGCAGACCGGCGGACGGTTCATCCAGTACGTAAATCACCCCGAACAATTGCGAACCCAATTGCGTCGCCAGGCGCAACCGCTGCAACTCACCGGACGACAACGTCGGCGTGCTGCGCTCCAGCGCCAGGTAACCGAGCCCCAGATCGGTCAGCGTGCTGACCCGCTCCAGCAAATCCTGAGCGATCCGTTGCGCCGCCAGGCGTTTTTCCACCGACAGGTTCGGCGTGTGACGAACATCCGGCGCGTTGGTGTGACCACTGGCGCCGTGGGCGACTCGCTGCTCACGGGCTTCGCGGGTCTGGTCGTGGGTCAGCACCTCGCCCGCCTCATCGGCCTGTTCGAGGTAACTGTGAGCGGCCACCGGCTTCAAGACTTCGGCCACTTGCAGCAACGGCATCTGCGACAACTCGCCGATGTCGTAACCGGCGAACGTCACCGACAACGCCTCGCGTTTAAGCCGTTTGCCGTCGCACAGCGGGCACGGGCTGCCGAGCATGAATTGCGAGACCCGCTTCTTCATCAACGCACTTTGCGAATGGGTGAAGGTGTGCAGGATGTAACGCCGGGCACCGGTGAAGGTGCCCTGATAACTCGGCTCCATTTTGCGCTTGAGGGCGACTCTGGTTTCTTCCGGTGTGAGCCCGGCATACACCGGAACGGTCGGGGTTTCCTCGGTGAAGAGAATCCAGTCGCGTTGCTTTTTCGGCAGGTCGCGCCAGGGCTTGTCGACGTCATAGCCCATGGTCACGAGGATGTCCCGCAGGTTCTGTCCCTGCCACGCCGTGGGCCAGGAAGCGACCGCACGCTGGCGAATGGTCAGGCTCGGGTCCGGGACCATCAGGGCTTCGGTGACTTCGTACACCCGGCCCAAACCATGACATTCAGGGCAAGCGCCTTGTGGTGTGTTGGGCGAAAAGTCTTCGGCATAGAGCATCGGCTGCCCCGGCGGATAACTGCCGGCGCGGGAGTACAGCATGCGGATCAGGCTCGACAACGTGGTCACGCTGCCCACCGAAGACCGGGTACTCGGTGTGCCTCGCTGTTGTTGCAAGGCGACCGCGGGCGGCAGGCCTTCGATGGAATCGACGTCCGGCACGCCGACCTGATCGATCAGGCGCCGCGCATACGGCGCCACAGACTCGAAATAGCGCCGCTGCGCTTCGGCGTACAGGGTCGAGAATGCCAGGGACGATTTCCCCGAACCGGATACGCCGGTGAACACCACCAGCGCATCACGCGGGATATCGACGTCGATGTTCTTGAGGTTGTGTTCACGGGCACCGCGCACTCTGACCATGCCGGAAGGAGGATTGGGAATGCGCTTGGAAGTCATCGGGCAACCTTAATTAAATTGCAGAAACACACAGCCCCCTGTGGGAGCGAGCCTGCTCGCGATTGCGATCTGACAGTCAACAATGATGTCGGCTGACCCGACGCTATCGCGAGCAGGCTCGCTCCCACATTTTGATTGGGGTTAGCCATTGAGGACTGTGCGGATCATCCGGGTCAGTGCTTCGGGGCTATAGGGTTTGCTCAGCAAAAAAGTGTCGGGGCTGAGTTGGTGATTGCGCGAAATAATGTCACGGGTATGGCCGGACGTGAACAACACCGCCACCGGTGGCGTCTGCACTTTGGCCCAGGCCGCCAGGTCCGAACTTTTGATCAGCCCGGGCATGACCACGTCGGTGAAAATCAGCTCCACTTCCACCCCGTCCAGCAGCATCTGCATGGCGGCATCGCCGTTGGCAGCGGTCAGGATTTGATAGCCTTCTTCACGCAACAACTCCACTGCGGAGCTGCGCACCGCTTCGTTGTCCTCGACCACCAGAATGGTTTCGTGGCCGCCGCGTTGTGGCGTGTCATGGGTCACTGTTTCACTGAGCAGGGGTCGCAGGCTCCGCGGGAAATACTGCTGCACCCGAGTGCCCTGCCCTTCGACGCTGGACATCTCGATGTGCCCGCCACTCTGTTTGACGAAACCGAACACCATGCTCAGCCCCAACCCCGTGCCCTGTCCATCGACCTTGGTGGTGAAAAACGGTTCGAACGCTTGCGCGAGCACTTGCGGCGACATGCCGGCGCCCGTATCGGCCACGGCGACGCGGACATAATCGCCCGCTGAAATCCCCTTGCCCGCGCAGAACTGACGGTCGAGCACGACGTTCTCGGCGCTCAGTTCAATGGTCCCTTCACCCTGCATGGCGTCACGGGCATTGATCACCAGATTGAGAATTGCGTTTTCCAGTTGATTGCGATCGACGTTGATATACCACGACGCTTGAGGCAAGCGCACATCAATCTGGATGGTTTCGCCCAACGCCCGTTGCAACAACTCGCCGAGGCCTTCGAAGATTTGCCGTGGGTCGCAGACCGCTGGTGACAACGGCTGACGGCGGGCGAATGCGAGCAATTGCGAGGACAGCTTCGCGCCCCGCTCCACCGCCGCAATCGATGCGCTGACCCGGCGCTGCACGTTGGCATTGTCCGGCTCATGCCGCGCCAGCAAGTGCAGGTTGCCGGCGATCACCTGCAGCAGGTTATTGAAGTCATGGGCCACGCCCCCCGTGAGTCCGCCGATGGCTTCGAGTTTCTGTGACTGGCGTAGTTGTTCTTCCGCCGCCAGCCGCGCTTCGACTTCGTCGGCGACGCGCTGCTCCAGATTCCGGGTGAACTTGAGCAGGGATTCTTCGGCGGTCTTGCGCTCGTGGATGTCGATCAACACCCCGGGAAAGCGGAACGGTTGGCCTTGCTCGTCGAACTCGCAGCAACCGCTGGCCTGCACCCAGAGGTAACTGCCGTCGGGGCGCAGCACGCGATATTCGGCGTTGAAGGGCTCGCCAGTGGCGATGGATTTATTGACCTGCTCGTTGACCCAGCTGCGGTCGTCGGGATGAATCCGTGCTTCGGCGATGTCCGTCGGCAAGTCGCCGAGGTTATACCCGGCCGGATAGGAAAAGGTCCGGGCGAAGCGTTCATCACCGGAGAGCAGATTGCCCTTCATGTCCCAGACGAACGAGCCGAGCAAGGCCCCGGCATTCAACGCCAGGCGCACCCGTTCATTGTCGGCGCGGTAGGCGTCTTCGGCTTCCTGGCGTCGGCGCTCGGTAATCACATGGTCAGTGGTTTCAACCACCATCGCCATGACCCCGGCCGGCTGCCCCTCGTCATTGGCCACCGGGCTGTAATAGAGGTCCAGCCACACGTCTTCGGGGACGCCGTCCCTCAACAGCACCAGCTCTTTGTTGCGATAGGACAAGGTGCCGCCGGCCAGGCAGGTATCGACCACATGCCGGTTGAACTCGGCGACTTCCGGCCAGCCCAGCTCCACCGGAGAGCCCAACAGATAAGGATGTCGGCCACCGGCGAACGACGAGTATGCATCGTTATAGATCATGTAACCGGGACGGCCCCACAGCATCACCATCGGCAGTGGCGAGGCGAGCAACAGCTGCACCGCGCTGCACAGGCTGGCGGGCCAGGTGTCGATGCTCCCCAGCTCGGTCCGGCTCCAGTCGAACGCACGGATGCGCCCGGCCATTTCGCCGTTCCATCCGGCACACCCGTGGCTATCGTCTAGAAACTGCATCGACTGGTTCTGAGTCCTGTGATTGGCGCCCGTTTGTTTCGAGCATCGCAGCTGCCAATGGTTTCATAGAGGGTAGCTGATTCTTGCGGCAATCCGTGGCGCCACAGATCCCTGTGGGAGCGAGCCTGCTCGCGATGAGGGCCTGGCAGTCAATATTTTCATCGACTGCTACAGCGCTATCGCGAGCAGGCTCGCTCCCACAGGGTGCAGCTTCGGATTCAAGATTGGTGGCTACACCTCGATCAGGTGCTTCAGCGGATGGTAGCCAGTTTTCAACGTGGCGGCGACGTCCAGGATCGCCTTCTCGATACCGTTCAAATGCATGCAGGTCAGTTCGATGGCGGCGCTCTGGTTACCGGCTTCGATGTACTCGATCAGACGCAGGTGTTCATCGTCGCGGCAGGCTTCGTGGCTGTCGTCATCCAGCGCGGCGGCGTACAGCGAGGCGCGGGAAATCAGTTTGCGGAACCAGTCCAGCAGCACCGGGTTGTTCAGGCTTTGCGCGAGTTTGATGTGGAACTCGCCGAGCAGATGGATCAGCCGTTCATGATCGCCGCTGCGATGTGCTTCATCCTCCAGCAACAGGTGATCGCGCAGGTCCTGGGTCACTGCGGTATCACGCCGGCGACAGAGTTCGCTGACGATGCCGATCTCGATCAAGCGCCGCGTTTCAAACAGCGAACGGATCTCTTCATCGCTGGGCAGCGACACCGACGCCCCCTTGTTGGGCTCGGTCGTCACCAATCCATCAGCCTCCAATTGCTTGAGCGCGGCACGAACCGACGTGCGGCTGACATTGAAAAGCTCGGCCAGCGACGCCTCGCCGAGCTTCATGCCGGGACGCAACGAATGTTTGCTGATCGCCTCGTAAACCCCTTGGTAGACGCGGTCGACCGTGGTCTCGAGTTTCTTCTCGGTCATTTGAACCCTCCTTTAGCGCTAAACAACCGGCCCCAGGCGATGAGCAGCCTTTGAAAAAGGGGGTTGCACAAGCAGATTAATCCGGTTATTTGTAGATTGCATCCAGATATTGCATACAATAATTAGAGGAATGCACCATTATGGGTCATCCAGTCGCAATCGAAGTGCGTAACGTCTCCAAGCGGTATTCCGACGATCCGGGGCTGGCTCCAGCCCTCGACAACGTTTCAGTCGACATTGCCGACAACGAGTTCTTCACCCTGCTCGGTCCGTCCGGCTGCGGCAAAACCACCCTGCTGCGCACCATCGCCGGCTTCGAACACGTCAGCGATGGCGAGATCCGTCTGGCGGGCGAACCGGTCAATGATTTGCCCCCGTTCAAGCGCCGGGTCAACACCGTCTTCCAGAGTTACGCGCTGTTTCCGCACATGAGTGTCGCGCAGAATATCGCCTTCGGCCTCGAGATGCAGGGCCTTGATCACAAGGTTATTCCTCGGCGCGTCGACGAGATGCTGGCGCTGGTGCAGATGCAGCACTTGGCCAAACGCAAACCCGCCGAATTGTCCGGTGGCCAGCAACAACGCGTGGCCCTGGCCCGGGCGTTGGCGCCGAAACCGAAAGTGCTGTTGCTGGACGAACCGCTGTCGGCGCTTGACCTCAAGCTGCGTAAAGAGATGCAGGTCGAACTCAAGCGCGTGCAGAAGGAAGCCGGGATCACCTTCATTTTCGTCACTCACGATCAGGAAGAAGCCCTCACCCTGTCTGATCGCATCGCGGTGATGTCCGCCGGCAAGATCCTGCAGATCGGCACGCCGAACGACATTTACGAACGGCCGCAGCATCAGTTCGTCGCCCAGTTCATCGGCGACATCAATTTCCTGCCCGGCCACCTCAAGCGCGGTCAGCAGAACGAAAAACTCTTCGTGCCCAGCGGCATGCCGGTGGAAATCCCCTGCCCGGCCCAGGGCTTCGACGGCAGCAACGTGCAACTGGCGTTCCGCCCGGAGCGTTCGCAACTGGTCGAACCGGAGCAACCGCATCACCTGCGCGGCGTCATTGAAGCGGTGTTGTACGTCGGCACCGCGACCCTCTACCAATGCCGCTTGAACAACGACATCAAGGTCATGCTGCGCGAAAACAACGAAGGCCTGAACCGCGGTCGCGTGGTCGGTGATCGCGTCGCGGTCAACCTGCCGCCCCACGCCTGTCTGTTGATGGAGGCCTGAGATGAGCGTCAGCAGCACTTCTCCCGCTCTCAACCGCGCGCTGTTGCTCAGCCCGGTGGTTCTGACTTTGCTGGCGCTGATCGCCATTCCGCTGGGCATCATGGGCTACATCAGCCTGTTGCCGCGTAACGTGTATGGCGGTGTCGACTGGCAAGCCGACTGGCAATTGCAAAGCTACGTGCAACTGTTTTTCCAGGAAGGTTTCGACGGTGAACTGGAACTGAACTGGGTCTACGCCCAAGCACTGTTGCGCTCGGTGTTCCAGGCCGGCGGCACGACATTGTTGTGCTTCCTGTTCGGCTTCCCGGTGGCGTTTTGGATGTCGAGCCTGACCCCGCGCCGGCGCAACCTCATGGTCCTGCTGATCACCATTCCGTTCTGGACCAACCTGCTGATCCGCAACTACGCGTGGCTGATCATCCTGCGCGAACACGGCTGGGTCGCGCAAAGCCTCAACGCGCTGTTCCCGCAGGCGGGCGGCATCACCCTGCTCTACAACGACTTCGCCGTCAGCGTCGGTCTGGTCTACAGCTTCCTGCCGTTCATGATTCTGCCGATCTACTCGACCCTGGAAAAACTCGACTGGCGTCTGGTTGAAGCTGCCTACGATCTGGGTGCCAATCGCTGGCACGCGCTGAAGCGGATCATCCTGCCGCTGTCGATGCCCGGCGTGATTGCCGGTGCGCTGCTGGTGTTTGTGCCGAGCCTCGGCGCCTTCATCACTCCGGCAATTCTCGGCGGCGGCAAGACGCTGATGATCGGCAACCTGATCCAGCAACAGTTCGGCACCGCGCGGAACTGGCCGCTGGGCAGTTCGCTGTCGTTCCTGTTGCTGGGGATTCTGCTGCTGTCCCTGGTGCTTTACGCGCTCTATAGCCGCAGCGCCGCCAAAACTCTTCGTCGGGAAGCCACCGCATGATTGCCCTGCACCTGAAAAAACTGCCGCTGACCCGCGAAGTCAGCCTGCTGATCCTGGCCTATTTGTACGTGCCGATCTTTGTGCTGATCGCCTACAGCTTCAACGCCAATCGCTCGGCGACGGTGTGGACCGAGTTTTCGTTCGCCTGGTATGGACGGATTCTGGCCAACCCGTCGATCCAGACGGCGGCGCTGAACTCGATCATCGTCGCCAGCATCGCCACGGTTTGCGCCACGGCCATTGCACTGCTCGCGGCGTTGGCGACTTACCGGCCGTTCTATGGGCAGAAGATGGTCGAGGGCGGGATCAACCTCCCGCTGATCCTGCCGGAGATCGTCACCGCCGTGGCCACGTTGCTGCTGTTCATGGCCCTGGGGATCAAGCTCGGTTTGCTGACGGTGATCGTCGCGCACATCGGCTTCTGCATTCCTTTCGCGTACCTACCGATCCGCGCGCGTTTGAATGACCTGGACAAAAGCCTGCTGGAAGCGGCGAACGATTTGTACGCCAACCCGTGGCAGGTGTTTCGCCGGGTGACGTTGCCGTTGTTGTGGCCGGCGGTGTTGTCCGGTTCGGTGCTGGCGTTCGTGGTCAGCCTCGACGATTTCATCATGACCTTCTTTGTGGCCGGCCCCGGTTCGACGACGTTGCCGGTGTACATCTTCTCGGCGATCAAGGCCGGCGTGACGCCGGAGATCAACGCGATCTCGACCCTGATGCTGGTGATTTCCATCGTGCTGGTGGTGCTGGCCTTCTGGCTGGGACAGCGCGGCAAACAACAATAATCCTGGAGCGTTCTTTTATGAAACTGAAAAGCATGCGTTATGGCGTCGCCGGTCTGGCCCTCAGTTGCTTCACCGTTTTCACCGCGCAGGCCGCCGAACCCAAGGAGCTGTTCTTCTACAACTGGACCGATTACTACCCGGTAGATCTGCTGGCCAAATTCGAAAAAGAGACCGGCATCAAGGTCACCATGGACGGCTACGACAGTAACGAAACCCTGTTGGCCAAATTGCAGGCCGGCGGCGCGGCGTATGACGTGATCGTGCCGTCGCAGTCGATCATGCGCACCCTGATCAATCAGGACCTGCTGCTGGAGATCGACGCGTCGACCCTGCCCAATTTCAAGCACGTCAAACCGGCGTTTCGCGACCCGAGTTTCGACCCTGGCCGCAAGTTCTCGGCACCGTACCTGTGGGGCACCACCGGGTTTTCCTATGACAGCGCACGCGTGCCCGGCGGCAAACTCGACGACTCCTGGAAAGAGTTCTTCGAACCGCGCAAGGAACTGCAAGGCCAACTCGCCGCCCTCGATACGTCCAGCAGTGTGATCAATGCCGCCAGCCATTATCTGAACGTCGACGAATGCAGCGAAAACCCGCAGGACGCCAAGCGCATTCTGGAACTGCTGCAAAAGCAGAAACCGTTCCTGAAGATGTACAGCTCGGACAACACCGTCGACCGCATGGCCTCCGGCGAAGTGATCATGATGCAGAACTGGAACGGCTCCACCGCCCGGGCCACGTTGCAGAAGAGCACGATCAAATACGTGTATCCGAAGGAAGGCCTGGCGATGTTCCAGGACAACTTCGCCGTGCCCAAAAGCGCCCCGCACCCCGGCAACGCGAAGATCTTCATCGACTGGATGATGAAACCGGAAAACGCCGCCGCCGTGTCCAACGCCATCGCCTACGACAACGGCATTCAGAGCGACAAGTTGATCGACGCCAAATGGCGGGTCATGGATGCGATCAACATGCCCGACGAGTTCGCCTCGCGCCTGCGCCCCGAGAAAGAGTGCAGCAACAAGGCGCGGGCGCTGCAGGACCGGATCTGGTCGAAGCTCAAGGGCTGACTTAACACCGAGTCGCGGCCATCGCTGGCAAGCCAGCTCCCACAGTGTTTTGTGTTGATCACAACATTTGTGAACACCCCCTAACCCTGTGGGAGCGAAACCGAGGCGCGGCCATCGCGGGCAAGCCCGGCTCCCACAAAGTTTTCGGTTGGCACACTATTTTTATTCCAACACAAAACCCTGTGGGAGCGGGCTTGCCCGCGATGAGGCCCGCCTGAACACCACAAAATTCGAGGTATGCAATGACCCAACCCCGCTGGCTGCGCAACGTGCGCCCCTACGGCGCCACCGCCGAAGACCTGCTGATCGAAAACGGCCTGTTCAAACAACGCCGCCCGGCATCGTCCGCGGTCCTGACCGCCACCGACATCGACGGCCAGAACCAGCTCCTCACCCCGGCCCTCGTGGAAAGCCACGTCCACCTCGACAAAACGCTTTGGGGCCAACCCTGGCGCCCGAACAGTGCCGGGCCGACGCTCAAGGATTACATCGCCAACGAGCGCCGAGTGCTGCGTGACGTGAAAAGCCCCATCGCCGAACGCGCCGGGGCCCTGCTGGAAAACTGCATCGCCCGTGGCTCGCTGACCATGCGTTGCCACGTCGACATTGACCCGGATTTCGGTCTGCGTCATGTCGAGGCCATGCAACAACTGCGCGAACGCTACCGCGACCTGATCGACCTGCAACTGGTGGCGTTCCCGCAAACCGGGCTGATCTGTCGCCCCGGCACCGCCGAACTGATGCGCGAAGCCATGGCACTGGGCGTGGAAAACGTCGGTGGCCTCGACCCCTGCGGCATCGACAACGACCCGGTCGCCCAGCTCGATTTTGTGTTCAAACTGGCCAGCGAATTCGACCGTGGAGTCGACATTCACCTGCACGACAAGGGTGAACTGGGTCTTTGGCAAATCGCGCTGATCGCCGACTACACCGAGCATTACGGGCGTCACGGTCGGGTCATGATCAGCCATGCGTATTGCCTGGGCATGTTGCCGTGGAGTCAGGTCAAACCGGTGGCCGAACGACTGGCGGCGCTGGGGATTTCGTTGATGAGCTCTGCACCGGCCGATTGCGCGGTGCCGCCGTTCCTTGCATTGCGCGAGGCCGGGGTGAATGTGTGCCTGGGTTCGGACGGCATTCGTGACGCCTGGTCGCCCATGGGCAACGGCGACATGCTGGAACGGGCGATGCTGCTGGCGTTTCGTTTCGACCTGAACAAGGACGAGGAACTCGCGGCGGCGTTTGCAGCGGCGACCGTGAATGGCGCGCTGGCGCTGGGCTGTGACGATTATGGCGTGGAGATCGGTCAACCGGCAGACTTCCTGTTGATGCCGGTGCAGACGCTGGGTGAAGCGGTGGTCTCGCGACCCGTGCGCCAGGTGTATCGGCGCGGCGAGTTGATTGCTTCAGGCGGTCGTTTGCTGGAAAGCCGTTTGTGAAGCGCATCGCCCTTAAAAGCAGTTGCGTGGTCGGTTTCGACGGCACGCAGCATGTGCTGTGGCGCGATGGCGAAGTGGTGTTCGAAGGCTCGCGCATCGTGTTTGTCGGTAGGGATTATGCCGGGCCGGTGGATCAGTGGATCGATTACGGCAACGCGCTGATCGGTCCCGGCTTCATCGACCTGGATGCGCTCGGCGACCTCGATTCCACGGTGCTGACGCTGGATAACGGCGATGAACGCGACATGGGCCGGATGTGGTCCGAAGACTATCTGGCCGCCGGTCCACGGGAGAGTTACACCGCGGACGAAGAAGTCTTCAAGTACCGCTACGCCCTCACACAGCTGATTCGCAATGGCATCACCACCGCCATGCCGATCACCTCGATGTACTACCGCGAGTGGGCCGAAACCTACGACGAATTTGCTGCGGTGGCCGGTGTGGCGGCCGAACTGGGACTGCGGACTTACCTTGGCCCCTGCTACATGAGTGGCATGAGTTACTGGCGCGCCGATGGCAGCCTGGGGCACCACTGGGATGAAGCCCGGGGCATGGCCGGACTCGACGCGGCTGTGCGGTTTTTCGAGGATTTCGACGGTTCACATGACGGTCTGATTCGTGGCGCGCTGCTGCCGGATCGAATCCAGACCTGCACCCCGGCGCTGCTGCAACGCACCGCCGCGCTGAGCCGTGAGCTGAACGCGCCGATGCGTTTGCATTGCTGCCAGGGCCTTGGCGAAGTGGCGATGGTTGAGCAGTTGCGCGGTGTTTCGCCGCTGGCGTGGCTGGAGCAATCGGGTCTGCTGACGCCGCGCAGCCTGCTGCCCCACGGCATTTACACCCACGGTGATGAAGACCTGCAACGGGTGGTGAATGGCGGCGCGAGCCTGGTGCATTGCCCAGTGGTGTTTGCCCGGGACGGCGAGGCGCTGAACTCGTTCGGGCGCTATCGGGCCAAGGGCATCAACTTTGCGCTGGGCACTGACACCTGGCCGGCGGACTTGCTGGACAACATGCGTCAGGGGTTGAACATCGCTCGCTTGATGGAGGACGGTGGTTCGTTGACCAGCACGCTGGACATGTACAACGCCGCCACCCTCGGCGGCGCCAAGGCGCTGGGGCGTGATGATCTCGGCCGACTGGCGCCGGGGTGCAGGGCCGACATCACGGTGTTCAGCCTTCGCGGCCTGCATTTGGGGCCGCTGTTCGATCCACTGAAAAACCTGCTGCTGGCCGGGCGCGGTGACGACTGCATCGCCAGCTACATCGATGGCCGCTGCGTGATGCAGGACGGGCAGGTTCAAGGCGTCGACTACCCCGCCCTGCAACGCCAGGCCCAACGACAATTCGAAACACTGATGCGCAGCCACAGCGATCGGGCGTTTGGCCAACCGGACTGGAAAACCCTGTTCAAACCGGCCATCCCGTTCGCCGACGACTACAGCGCACACGCGCCGCTGAGCGCGATCGATCCCCTTCTCTAGAGATTTCTGCCCATGCAAAGCTTCGACTTCAGCACCCTGAGTGCGCGGGACAAATACAAGATTCTGATCGGCAGCGTGGTGCCTCGGCCCATCGCCCTGGTCACCACGATTGATGGCGAAGGACGGATCAACGCCGCGCCGTTCAGTTTCTTCAATGCGCTGTCGGCCGACCCGCCGATCCTCGCACTGGGCGTTGAGAACTACGGCGACCAAAGCCCCAAGGACACCACCCGCAACATCCAGCTCAATCAGGAATTCACCGTCAACATCGTCAGCGATGCGTTGGTGGAAGCGATGAACGTCTGCGCCGTGCCCTTCGCTCCCGGTTTCGACGAACTGACCGCCGCCGGCCTTACCGCGATTCCCGGTACCACCGTGAAATGCCCTCGCATTGGCGAGGCGCCCGTGGCGCTGGAGTGCCGACGGATGATGGCGCTGTCCATCGGGCAGTCTCGGGAGATCATCTTCGGCGAAGTGCTGATGGCCCATGTGCGGGACGAACTGATCGACCCGAAAACCCTGTACATCGATCAACTGGGGCTCGATGCGATCGGGCGCATGGGTGGACATGGGTATGCGCGTACGCGGGATTATTTCGATTTGCCGACCCGCTCGTTGCAGGCCTGGACGGATGCACCGGGGGGTGGCGAGCGGTTTTGGCCTGTCGCCAAATAAAACGAGCTTGCACATCACCTGTGGCGAGGGAGCTTGCTCCCGCTCGAGTGCGCAGCAGTCGTAAATCCTGCGTGCACGGTGTCATTGAGGCCATTGGGGGCAAGTTTTGAGGCTGCTTCGCAGCCCAGCGGGAGCAAGCTCCCTCGCCACAGACAAATTCGCTCTCCATCGGTCTCCACAGGTCAATGAAAATCCCGACTGCGCACATGGATGCCGTCGAGTAGCGGGCTCAGGTCGCTCAAACGCCCTGCAATCAAATGTCGCACCTCGCCTTCCTTCTCCCAGCGCCCATCGACCTTGAGCAACTGCGATCCGACCAACACCTGTCGTTGCCGATCAGCCAGGTCACGCCAGACCACCACGTTGACGTTGCCGAACTCGTCTTCAAGGGTGACAAAGGTCACGCCACTGGCGGTGCCCGGACGCTGTCGACCGGTCACCAGCCCGGCGACACTGACCGGTCGGCCATGCTCGACCTCCAGCAGCTCCTTCGAACTGCGGCAGCGCCGGGCTTTCAATTCGCCGCGCAACAGGGCCAGCGGATGCGGGCCGAGGGTGGTGCCGAGGCTGTTGTAATCGGCCAGCAGGTCTTCGCCGACCGTGGGTTTTGGCAACGCCACCGCGTCCTCTTCCTGGCTCGGCAAACCGGCGAACAAACCCAATTGTTTCTGCACCCCCGCCACTTCCCAGCGCGCCCGATGCCGGTCACCGGCCAGCCCTCGCAACGCGCCGGCATCGGCCAGTTGCTCCTGCGCACGGGCATCGAGCCGCGCCCGTTCGCCGAGGTCGGCGATGTCGATAAACGCGCCCTTCGCCCTCGCGATTTCGATTCGCTTCGCATCGTCTTCGCGAAAACCCTTGATCATCCGCAGCCCCATGCGAATCGCTGGCTGCGCGCCGATAATCGGTTCGAGGCTGCAATCCCAGTCGCTGGCACGCACGTCCACCGGGCGAATCTGCAAATGATGCCGGCGAGCGTCCTGCAGAATCTGGTCCGGGCTGTAGAAGCCCATGGGCCAGCTGTTGATCAGCGCACAGGCGAAGGCCGCCGGTTCGTGGCATTTCAACCAGCAACTGGCATAGGTCAGCAAGGCAAAACTGGCGGCGTGGGACTCGGGGAATCCGTAGCTGCCGAAGCCTTTGATCTGCTCGAAAATCAGCGCAGAAAATTCAGCCGTATAGCCGTTTTTCTTCATCCCCGCAGCCAAGCGTTCCTTGTGCGGTTCAAGCCCGCCGTGGCGTTTCCAGGCTGCCATGGAACGGCGCAACTGATCAGCCTCGCCGGGGCTGTAATCGGCAGCGACGATGGCGATCTGCATCACTTGCTCCTGAAACAGCGGCACGCCCAACGTACGCTCCAGCACCACCTCGAGTTTCTTCGACGGGTACTTCACTTCTTCTTCGCCATTACGCCGCCGCAGGTACGGATGCACCATCCCGCCCTGAATCGGCCCGGGCCGGACGATGGCCACCTCGATCACCAAATCGTAGAACGTCTTGGGCCTGAGCCTCGGCAGCATCGACATCTGCGCCCGGGACTCGATCTGGAACACCCCGATAGTGTCCGCACGGCCAATCATCTCGTAGGTTTGCGGGTCTTCGGCCGGGACAGTCGCCAGACTCAAATCAAGGTGGCGGTGCCGTCGCAGCAGATCAAAACAGCGGCGGATGGCGCTGAGCATGCCCAGCGCAAGAATATCGACCTTGAGCAAACCGACCGCGTCCAGATCATCCTTGTCCCACTGAATGATGGTGCGCTCGGCCATCGCCGCGTTTTCCACCGGCACAAGGCTGTCCAGCGGCTGCTCGGAAATGACGAAGCCGCCGGGGTGCTGGGACAGGTGCCGGGGGAAACCGATCAGTTGCCCGGTCAGGCCCAGCACCCGGCGCAACACCGGGCTGTCGGGATCGAAGCCCCCTTCACGCAGGCGCTCCACCGGTGGCGTTTCATCACTCCAGTGACCGCAGCAGTCGGCCAGGGCATTGATCTGATCCGGCGGCAAACCCAGCGCTTTGGCCACATCGCGCACCGCACCCGCCGAGTGATACGTGCTGACCACGGCGGTCAGCGCCGCGCGGGTCCGGCCATAACGCTGGAACACATACTGCAAGACTTCTTCGCGGCGTTCGTGCTCGAAGTCCACATCAATATCCGGCGGCTCGTTGCGCTCCTTTGAAAGAAAGCGCTCGAACAACAGCGTGGTGCGATCCGGATCGATTTCCGTGATTCCCAACGCATAACACACCGCCGAGTTGGCGGCTGAACCGCGTCCCTGGCAGAGGATTTTTTGCTCACGAGCAAACCGGACGATGTCGTGAACCGTCAGGAAATAACTTTCGTAACCCAGTTCGGCAATCAGCTCCAGTTCCTTGTCGATCTGCTTGAGCACCTTGGCTTGCGGGCCTTTTGGCCAACGCCATGCGCTCCCCTCGTCGGTCAAATGACGCAGCCAGGACGTGGCCGTCTGACCCTGCGGCACCAGCTCGCGGGGATACTGATAACGCAACTGGCCAAGATCAAAGGCGCAGCGCCGGGCAATGGTCACCGTTTCATCGAGCAACGCTTGCGGGTAGATCGATTGCAAGACATCGAGGCCGCGCAGGTGCCGCTCGCCATTGGGGTGCAGGCGCAGCCCGGCCTCGGCCACCGGCAGGTGATGACGAATGGCGGTCATGGTGTCCTGCAAGGCGCGTCGGCCACGGGTGTGCATGTGCACATCGCCGCTGGCCACTGCCGGGATTCGCAGTTCCCGCGCCAGCGTCAGCAATGCGCTCAATCGCCCTGTGTCGTCCTGGCCGCGATGCAGCTGGACCGCCAGCCAGAGGCGCTCGGCGAACGTCTGTTTCAGCCAGTGACCGCTTTGAAAATCATCGACCGCATCCGG
Organism: Pseudomonas hormoni; assembly: GCF_018502625.1. NCBI lineage: Bacteria > Pseudomonadati > Pseudomonadota > Gammaproteobacteria > Pseudomonadales > Pseudomonadaceae > Pseudomonas > Pseudomonas hormoni. Next base: position 2,020,435 of record NZ_CP075566.1, on the reverse strand, counting down.
CACCCACAACACCAACAGCCCCGGCAACGGCTCGCTGAAATCCTCCCGCAACACCTGATACTGACCTTTCTGCGTGCGCCGCCGTGCTCGGGTAATCAGCCGGCACAGGTTTTGGTAGCCCTCAAGGTTCTCCACCAGCAGCACCAGTTTCGGACCGTTCTCGATGCGCACTTCGCTGCCGATGATCAGCGGCAGTTCCACGGAGTTGGCCGCTTGCCAGGCGCGGACGATGCCCGCCAGGGTGCATTCATCGGTGATCGCCAGCGCCTGATAGCCCTGTTTTTTCGCCCGCTGAAAGAGCTCAAGGGCGCTGGAAGCACCGCGCTGGAAACTGAAGTTCGACAGGCAGTGCAACTCGGCGTAGTCGATGCTCATGCGAACCAGCCCTGCAACCACAACGGGCCGTCCTCACCGACTGCACGATAGGCCCAGCCATGCTGGCCGGAACGGGTTTCGATCAGGTAGTAATCGCGGCGCACGTCGTCGCCGTCCCACCAACCGGACTCGATGCGCTCCGGGCCCATGAGAATGCGCGTCGAACCTTCATTCACCGCTTGCGGTTCCGTCAGCAACCAGCCGGGACGCTGCACGCCCGGCATGACCCCGCAACGCTGGCTGTCGGCACTGGCCTGCCACGCACACTCCGGCCGGTGATCGGCCTGGAACCGCAAGCCCTGCACCGCGTCATCCCCCAGCCGCGCGCGCAAGCGTTCGCGCAGTTGTTCCCAGGGCAAGGACTGCTGCGGGCGATCGTCGAACAGTTCCTGATACTGGGGAACGAAGGCCGGCAAGTCTTCGGCACGCAGACGAAAACCGCGCACCGGGGCCTCGACCTGAACCTGTTCCAGGCGCCCTCGGGCCAGTTCGAACAACATGGCCGGATCGCGCTCGGCGCTGAGCAGACCAACCTTGATCACGCTGTCCGGTAACCCGGCGTGCTCCAGGTGCAGGTCGAAACGCTGCACGCCGCTGTCGCGACCGCACAGGAACGCCGACAGATCGCCGGTCAGCCGGCGTAACGGAAACAGCAGCGCCTGATGGGACTGCACGTCGAAATTGAGTTCGATGCGCACATCGAACCGGTCCGGCGGCAGGTAGAACGCCAGGGCCAGTCGCCGCGTGCCAAGCAGCGCATCGAGGTGCTTGAGCACCTGAGACTCGAAGCGCCGGGCCAGACTCTGCCGGGGCAATGCCTGCACCTGGCTCAAGGTGCGCAGCCCCATGCGCGACAACGCTGTGGCGACGCTGGCCTCCAGCCCGATCCGGTCGACGGGCAGTTGCCCCAGATGGTGCTGCAAGGCCTGATCGTCGGGCACCACCAGACCGTCATAGGCGTTGGCCAGAATTCGTGCCGCGACCGGGTTGGGCGCCGCCACGATCCGATGCCGAAACCCCAGCTCGCCGAGTTCGGCGCGCAATCGCGCTTCGAGTTGCGGCCAGTCCCCGAACAATCCCAGGCTGGACTCGATTTCAAACACCACCGCTCGCGGGTAATGCACGCTGACCTGGGAGCTGAAGCGGTAGGCCCACGCGGCGAGAAATTGCTGCCAGTGTTCGATCTCGGCAGCGTCGTATTCCGCCGTGACAAAGCCTTTGCTCAACGCCTGGGCGGCGGTCATCGACTGACCGGGTCGCAAGCCCAGCGTCCGCGCCGAAGCGTTGACCGCCTGCAACACCCGACGCTGCGCCGGGCCGGTCAGCAGCGCCAGTGGCTCATCGGGGTCGGCGCGCTGACGCAGTACCGCGTCCAGCGCCAATTGCGGGAAAAGAATACACACCCAGCGCATGGCAACCTCAATGCCCCACGGGGAAGGCAATCGGCGCCGAACGGGCCAGCCCGCCCCGGCACTTGAGCACGCGCAATTGCGCAGGCCTGGCGTCGATGGCGATGCGCAGGGCCGCGGGCGAAGGGTTGATGGCTTCATTGATCGAGCGATAGGCAAACGCCAGGGTCGCGCCGGTTTCCGCCGCCACCTGCAAGCGCCGCAACGCCCGGTCATCAGCCCTGTGCGGCCAGCACAGCACCGCGCCGCAACTGCCCGAACGCAGGCATTGTTCCGCCGCCCACAGGGCATCGCGCCCGCTGGCCTGGATGATCGACAACTGGCGCAGATCGACCCCGGCGTTCTGCCACGCTTGCGGATACGGCACGTACGGCGGCGCCACCAGCACGATGCGCTCGCCCGCCGCCGACAGCCGTGCCAGTGCCGGCCACACCAGTTGCAACTCGCCAACGCCCTGCTCGGCCAGGAGGATTTCGCTCAGCGACGCTTCCGGCCAGCCACCCGTGGGCAACGCCGCATCCAGCGCGGCATGCCCGGTGGGTTGCGGGCTGACGGTCGGGGGCGCAGGCCGGCCTTTCCAGACCTGGCCGCCATTGAACAGCGTGTCCAGCGCAACGACGGCGCCCATCACCCTTGCCTCACCAGACCGCAGAACACCCCTTCGATGGCGAGGTCCTGATCGGGTTGAACGATGATCGGCTTGTAGGCCGGGTTGCGTGGCAACAGGCGAACAGAATCGCCGATCCGCTCGAAACGCTTGATGGTCACTTCGCCGTCGAGCCGCGCCACGACGATCTGACCGTTAAAGGCCTCGGGATTGCGGTGCACGCCCACCAGGTCGCCGTCGAGAATGCCGTCCTCGATCATCGAGTCGCCTTTTACCCGCAGCATGTAATCCGGCACCCGCGAAAAAATCGAAGGATCGAGTAGCAAACGACTGTGCACCTCGGCATCGGCACCGATCGGCGCACCCGCGGCCACCCGGCCTAGGACCGGAATGTCCAGCAACTCGGGCCGCGCCGGTTGCCCAAGCAAACGAATGCCCCGGGCCTGATGCGGATTGACCTCGATGAAACCGGCTTCGGTCAGCGCCAGCACATGCTTGCGCGCCACGCTGCGGGAGGCGAAACCGAAGGCCTCGCTGATTTCAGCGAGGCTCGGGGACTGGCCGTGCTCCGCGATTCGATCGCGGATAAAGGTCAGGATGGCGGTACGGCGGGGCGTTAAAGTCGTCATGGAGTACATTTGTACTCTTTTGCCTTTTTCCTGACAAGTACCACCTGTAGGAGCAGCCGGTCGACGCTCGATTGCTCGCGAAAAACGTCCAGCTGCACCGGTTTCTCTAATGACATAGCGTTATCGTTCACGTCCATCGCGAGCAAGCTTGCTCCTACAAAGGGGTATCACCCAAGCCGCGTGACGCCAGAAACCCTGCGATGTAATCAATAAACGCCACGACCTTGGCCGTCGCCCGCCGATGGCTCGGGTACACCGCCAGAATGTGCGCGCCAAAGCTGTCCGGATCGATGTCGTAGTCAGCCATCACCCGCACCAGCCGCCCGTCGGCAATGTACGGCGCGGCACTCCACAGCGGCGTGTGCAGCAAGCCGCGCCCGGCGAGCGCGTTGGCCAGCAGCAGGTCGTAATTGTCGCTGCGCAAACGCGGCGCCGGCGGTTGCGGCAGGCTCAGACGCTGCCCGTCGCGCTCGGCCCACCAGAATTCGCGGCTGAGCAGCGGATGGCGATACAGCAACCATTCGTGGTCATCGAGGGTTTGCGGCGTAACCGGCAACGCCTTGCGCGCCAGATACGCGGGGCTGGCGCACAACGCCAGGCGATTGCTGCCGACGACGCGGGCAATCAGCCCCGGCAAATCGTCATGGCCTTCGCGCAACGCAAGGTCGTAACCGCTTTCCAGCAGGTTGACGAACTCATCGCACAGGTCCACTTGCAGATTGATCTGCGGGTATTGCTCCAGAAAACCGCCGCAGACCTGATCCAGAAAAGCCTGCCCGTAGGCCAGCGGCGCGGTGATTTTCAGGTTGCCACGCAAGCCATGCTGCAACTGCTCGATTTCCTCGCCGGCCTCGTCCAGTCGCTGCAATACCTGGCGCGCGGTTTCCAGATAGAGCCGCCCGGATTCCGTCAACAGAATTCGGCGGGTGCTGCGCTCGAATAATCGGGCACCCAGCTCGGCTTCCAGGTGATTGACCGCTTTGGTCAGGGCCGACGGTGTCTTGCCCAATTGCTCGGCGGCGCGACTGAAACTGCCCAGTTGCGCCGTGACCACGAACATTTTCAATGCACCCAACTTGTCCATGCTTTTTCCATTCAGGCAAAAACGTTTTTCGTGAGCGAGGCGTTCTGTTGCGCTCGGCCAGCCACTAATCTGGCCATCAGACGCAATAACAAGGAAACATTCAATGAAAAGATTCATCCCGAATCTGTTGATGGCCGCCGTGAGTTTTGCCTCGATGGAAGCCATGGCAGCGGCCGACCTGGTCCTGCTCAATGGCAAGATTTTCACCGCCGACCGCGCCAACCCGAGGGTGCAGGCGCTGGCGGTGCAGGACGGCAAAGTGCTGCAGGCCGGCAGCGATGCGCTGATCAAAAACTTGATCACACCTGAAACCAAAGTGGTCGACCTCGGCGGCAAGGCGTTGATGCCTGGCCTGATCGACAGCCATTCCAACGCTATTTTCGGCGGCCTGGAAATGGTGTCGGCCAATATGCAAGACGAGGTGGTCGACCTCGATGAGCTGGAAAAACGCCTGCGCGGCTGGCGGGATGACGGCAAGGCAAAGCATGGCGATGTGCTGAGCGTGGCCGGCATGAGTTCGGCTTATTGGGCGCAGGCCGAAGCCTTCGGCAAAACATTCAACACGGGCGAATGGGCCAAGGTGCCCGTGGTGTTCACCGGCAGCGACCATCACACTGCGTGGGCCAATAACGCGATGCTCGAACGCGCCGGCATTGATGCCGCGCTGCTGCAAAATCTGCCCGAAGCCGAGAAAGACACCATCGGCAAACTCGCCGATGGCAGCCCCAACGGTTTCGTGGTGGATGCCGGTTGGGACCGCGTCGCGTCGAAAATGCCGGTGCCGAGCGCCGCCGACATGCTCAAAGCCGCGCAATCGGCCGTGCGCTACAACAACAGCCTCGGCATCACCGCGTGGATGGACCCCGCTGCCAACGCCGCCCCCGGCGAGCCGGTGTTCGCGCTCAAACCCACGGAGAAAACCGTCGGTGTGCTGCCCGTTTATAAAGCACTGTCCGAAACCGGCGGCATGAGCGCACACGTCGCCGCGCTGTTGGTGGCCAATCCGAAAAGCGTTCCCGCCGATCTCGACACACTGGACAAGGTACGCCAGCAATTCCAGGGCATCCCCAACCTGACCCTGCCGGGCGTCAAGATCTTCGCCGATGGCGTGATCGAATACCCGGCGCAGAGCGCGGCGATGATCGATCCGTACAGCAACTCGCACAAACAGGGTGAGTTGCTGATCGATCCGAAGCATTTCGGTGAGCTGGTCAGCGCCATCGATCAGCGTGGCTGGCGGGTGCATATCCACGCCATCGGCGACCGCGCGGTGCGCGAGGCGTTGAACGGCATCGCTCAGGCGCGCAAGGATCGCCAGAGCGGCGTGACGCATTCGATCACGCACCTGCAGATGGTCAACCCGAAAGAATTTGCGCGATTCAAACCGCTCAACGTCATCGCCTCGATGCAATTGCTGTGGGCCACCGCCGACGACTACACGCTGGACATGATCAAGCCGTACGTCAGCGCCCTCGCCTTCCGCTATCAATACCCGGCGCACTCGCTGCTCAAACAGGGCGCGACCATCGCTGGCGCCAGTGACTGGCCGGTGTCGTCGCCGAACCCGTGGAACGCCATGGCCCAGGCCATCACCCGCGACGGCCCGTTGGGTGTGCTCAACGCCTCTGAACGCCTCGACCGCGAAACCATGTTCTACGCCTACACCCTGAACGCCGCGCGCACCATCGGCCTGGAGAAGCAGATCGGGTCGCTGAGCCCCGGCAAGCAAGCTGATTTCATCGTGCTGGACCGCGACGTGTTCAGCGTCGACAACAAAGCCCTGCACGACACCCAAGTGCTGCAAACCTGGTTCGCCGGCCGCGAAGTCTACGCCCCCGCCCTCTAAGAACCATCACCTGAAACCACTGCCCGACCCCGCGTTCATCGCCGGGGTTCGGCGCAGCCTTGCGCAAAAAAACTGCCCCTGACAACCACAATAAATAACGGGACGCTATCCATGAAAGCTTTCACCCTGTTCGCCCTCGGTTCCTTGAGCGTGCTGCCCTTGAGCAGTCAGGCGATGCCCTTGAATGACGACTTCGCCGTGCTGGCCGACGTGACCCTGGCCAGTGACTACCGCACCCGCGGCATTTCCCAAACCCAGAATGATCCTGCCTTGCAGGCCAGCGTCACCCTGGCTCACAGCAGCGGTCTTTACGTGGGCGCCTGGAGTTCCAACGTCGATTTCGGCGGTGGCCTGAAAACCCGTCAGGAAGTCGACTACTACGCCGGCTGGCTGTGGCAAGCGACCGATGCGGTCAGCCTGGACCTCGGCTACCTGAAATATGCCTACCCGAAAGAAAGCCAGTTCAATCAGGGCGAGTCCTACGCCATCCTCAGCATCTACGGGGTGAAGCTCGCGGCCTATTACTCCGACGATGCGCCGGGCATCGATAGCAAGCAGAGCTCGCTGTACAGCTATGTGGGTTACGAAACGGAGTTGCCTTACGACACGGGCCTGAAACTGCGATACGGCAACATGGATTTCAAGGATCCGTACCTGTACTCGACCTCGGGCGATGCGCAAGACTCGTACCGCGAATGGGAGGTCAAACTGACCCACGAACTGGTCGGTGTGATACTTGGTTTGAGTTACATCGACACCGACCTGTCGAAAAGCCAGTGCGCCAGCAATTGGGGGTTTGATGATGTGTGCAGCGCCACTGTGGTGGCGAGCATCAGTAAATCCTTCTGACCAACACCGATACCTGTAGGAGCGAGGCTTGCCCGCGAAGGCGATTTGCCTGACACACCGCCTTCGCGGGCAAGCCTCGCTCCTACAGGGTTCACGTCAGGCTGGAGAGGTAGGGCCACGGGTAGATGCCGCGTTCGTGGCCGTCGCTGAAGATCAGTTGCAGGCCGTAGCCTTGTGAGTTGAGTTCGACCACGCGAATGCGTGAATCAACTTTCACGGTCAGCCCTTGCAACCGAAACGCCCGGCATTGCGAGCACGGGCACTGACGACGCAATTCTGCATGATCCAGCAACTGCTCGCGGCCGTCCGGCCAGTTCAGCCGCAGCTGCTGTTTGCTTCGAGAATTGCCGATCGCCAGCGGGTTCATTGCAACTGGCTCAACGCGATGCGCACGGCTTTGCGCACTTCCGGGTCGCCGTCATCTTGCGCGGCCTGCAACGGGGCAATGGCGCCTTTGTCGTTCAATTCGCCGAGCGCCAGCGCGGCTTCCTTGCGCAGATTACTGATGCGGTGGCCGAGGGTTTCGATCAGCGCTTCCAGCGCCGGAGCGTAGCGCAAGCGACCGAGGCTACGGGTGGCGCGCAGGCGCACTTGCCAGTAATCGTCGCTCAGGGCTTCGACCAATGCAGGGCCGGCGTCGGCGTGCCCGACTTTGCCCAACGTGGTGGCGGCTTCTTCGCGCACTTGCCAGGCATTGTCCTGCAAGGCCTGGCGCAGGGATGGCAGGACCAGTGCGTCAGACGCCAGGCCCAACGCCCCGGTGGCGGCGCGACGGACTTCGGTGTCCGGGTCGTCGCTGGCCAGTCGCGCCAGCGCCGGCAACGCATCGAGCTGTTTGAGCCAGCCGAGCACGCCTACCGCCTCGCGGCGAACAGCGGCGTCCGCGTCGTTCAACGCCCCCACAGCAGCAGCGGCGGCATCGGGAAAACGCAACTCGCGCAAGGCTCTGAACGCGGCGATGCGCACACTGATGTCGGCGTGCCCGGTCCACGGCAGAATCACCCGTCCGGCCGCCTCGCTCTTGAGCAGGCTCAAGCTCTGTGCGGCGGCGGATTGCACGGCCAGCGCGGGATCGGTCAGGGCCTGGCACAGCGCCTCGACGACCGGCTCGTCCTCCCAGGCTTCAAGCAAACGCGCGGCTTCGGCGCGGACTTCTTCGGTCGGGTCTTCGGCCAGTCGATTGACCAGCCATAGCAAGCCGTCCGGTTCTTCGAGGTCGGCCAGTTCGATCAGGGCAATCCGGCGCACGCCGGGGTCCTCATCCGTCAGGCGCGGTTGCAGGGCGAGGATGTCGTCGTTATCGGTTACATCGAATAGAGAGGTCATAAGGCAAATCGCGGCAGTTTGTTTTCAGGAGGAAGTCCGAGAGGGTTCAGGCGCGGTAACTGCCGACCGTCTTCGTGACGCAGTAATTCGAGGCAATGGCGCTTCAAGCGGGAGAATTCGTGGCGGGTCACCAGTTCAGTGGTGCGTGGCCGGGGGAAGTCGAGGCGCAGGTCTTCGATGATCCGGCCGGGGCGCGAACTCATCACCAGCAGCCGGTCGGCGAGGAACAGCGCTTCGTCAATGTCATGGGTGACGAACACCACGGTGGTGCGGATGCGCGTCCAGATATCCAGCAGCAGTTCCTGCATGTTCAAGCGGGTCAACGCATCGAGCGCGCCGAAGGGCTCGTCCATCAGCAACAGGCGCGGACGATTGATCAGTACCCGGGCGATTTCCACCCGCTGCTGCATTCCACCGGAGAGCTGATCCGGCCAGCGCTCGGCAAACCCTTCGAGGCCGACCAGCGCGAGAATTTCGTCGGCTGCCCTGTGGCGCTCCGCTTTGCCGATGCCGCGCATTTTCAGGCCGAACGCCACGTTGTCGCGCACCGTGCGCCAAGGGAACAGCGTGTGCTGCTGGAACACCATGCCGCGCTGCGGTGAAGGCGCCGACACGTCTTCGCCGTCGACCTTGAGGCTGCCGGCGCGGGGTTGCAGGTGGCCGGCCAGTGCACCGAGCAAGGTGGATTTGCCGCAACCGGACGGCCCGAGGATGCACACGAACTGGCCCGGTTCGATCTGGCAATCGAGGCCCTGCACCGCCTCGAACGCGGCGCTGCCCTCCCCCAGGCTGATCGAAAGTCCGCGAATATCGACCCGCCCTTCAGGGTGTTGAAAAACGCTCATCAGGTTTTTCCTCGTGGTCGATGCCAGGGGGTGAACAATCCGCCCAGTCGTTTGATCAGCAAGCTGCTGCCCATGCCAAGTACGCCGATCAGCAACATGCCGACCACGATGTCGGCGTAGTTCTGGATGGTGTAGGACTCCCAGGTGTAATAGCCGATGCCGTACTGGCCGGAGATCATCTCCGCGGTCACCAGGCAGAACCACGAGGTGCCCATGCCGATGGCGAGGCCGGTGATGATGCTCGGCGCAGCGCCTGGCAGAATCACCTCCAGCAGGATCGCCCGCCGCCCGGCGCCGAGACTTTTCGCCGAGGCGATCAAGCGTGGATCGACACCTTCGACGCCGTGCACGGTGTTGAGCAGGATCGGGAACAGCGCGCCGGTGAAGGTGATGAAGACCATCGACAACTCGGACGACGGGAACATCAGGATGGCCAAGGGAATCCAGGCCACCGCCGGGATCGGGCGCAGGACTTCCAGTGGCGGCAACAACAGGTCTTCGGCCCATTTCGAACGGCCGATCGCCAGGCCCAACGCGATGCCGATGATCAGCGCCGCGAGGTAACCGGCGAACACCCGGCTGAGGCTGCTGCTCAGGTGCTGGGCGAGCTTGCCGGAGTCGCCGAGGCCCAGCGCCGCTTCAATGACCGCGAGCGGGGTTGGCACGTTGGCGAAGGTGACCAGGCCAAGGTTCCAGTGGTGGCTGGCGGCGAGTTGCCAGAATACAAGGCAGAGCAGTATCGAAGCTGCTCTTGGAATCCAGCGTGCATATGATCCGTACACAATTCTTCCTCTCAACCAAGCCCCCCTGTAGGAGCGAAGCTTGCTCGCGAAGGTGTGTCAGTCGACATCGATTTGGCTGATACACCTTCGCGAGCAAGCTTCGCTCCTACAAGGGGTCTGCGGTGTTCTTGGGGTTAGCGACTGGCAACCGCCTGGGTCGTGGCGTCGGTGAAGTCGAGGACTTTGCCGCCCTGGGCCGTGGCAAATTGCTGGGCCTGGCCCTTGAGCAGGAACGCGCTGAGGCGCCCTTTCGCATCACTGGCAAACCACGCCTGATCCGCCAGCAACTTGATCCCGCTGTCACTCGCCTGGGCATACACCGCGCGGATGTTTTTGCCTTCTGCCTTCAACCCGGCCAACGCTGTGAAAGCAGATTCCGCCGACGCGTACTGACGGACCTTCGGTTCGCCGCGCACCCAGATCTCGGCCACATGGCTGAAGTCGGTGATGGCTTTACCGCTCAAGGCATCCACCGCTTTCAGAGGCGTCTGGCCGTAGTTGGCCAGTTGCGCGGTGTAGTCCAGGTTCGACGCCTTGAACGCGGCGCGGATGTACTGATCGTCGATGAAGGTGTTGAGGTCGAGACCGCGATCCGCCTTCTTCAGCAGCTTGAGGGTGTCGATGGCGGTGCCGACCGCCTGACGGTATTCCGGCTTCCAGCTCAGGTCGCGGGTCTGCACGCCGAGTGGGCCGTGAAACAGGTAATTGACCTCGGCATCGACGCCGGTGACCTTGGCGATCAGCTCGCTGTACTTCTCGGGCTCTGCCGCCAATAACTGGTTGGCTTCGATGCTGGCGCGCAGGTAGGCGACGACGATTTCCGGGTACTTTTTCGCGTAGGCCTGATCGACCAGTGCACCGTGGAACGTTGGCGTGTTGGCCTGGGAACCGTCATAAATCTTGCGGGCAAAACCACGGCTCGGGAAGAGTTCGGCAAAGGGTACGAAGTCAGCGTGGGCGTCGATCTTCCCGGCCTGCAACGCGGAACCGGCGACTTCCGGTGGCTGGGCAATGATGTTCACGTCTTTAAGCGGATCCCAACCTTGCGCGGCCACGGCACGCAGCAACATGCCATGGGCGGTCGAGGCGAACGGCACGGAAATGGTCTTGCCCTTGAGCTCGGCCAGCGACTGCACGCCCGAAGCGCTCGGCACCACGATGCCGTTGCCGCTGCCCTTGATGCTGCCCGACAGCACGCTGATAAACAGGCTGTGCTTGCCGGCGGTTTCGAACGCGACGCCGTTGAACGAGCCTGGGAAATCGGCCATCGCGCCGAAGTCGAGTTTGCCGGCGACCATCTCGTTGGTCAGGGGCGCGCCGCTGGTGAAGTTCTTCCACTCCACTTCATATTTGGCGTCTTTGTATGGGCCGTCGTGGGGCAGGTATTTGTCCAGCAGCCCCAACTCGCGAATCAACAGACCGCCGGCGGCGCAGTTGATGGTGGTGTCCTGGGTGCCGATGGCGATACGGATGGTTTCGGCGGAAGCCGACAAGGTGAATGAGGCCAGTACCAGACCGGCAAATGCTGCACGCAGCGATGTTGGCAAAGACATGGTGAATCCCCTCGAATCATTTATAGGATGTTCGTCTCCGCCACGATCAGGGCGTGGTGGGAAACGAGGGGTGTTTTGAAGCGAGCGTCCGGGGGTGCCGGGTAGCTTTTTTGTTGCCTGGACTGGCCTCATCGCTGGCAAGCCAGCTCCCACAGGGATTTGCAGTGGGACACAGATTTCGCTCGCAACAGAGAACCTTGTGGGAGCTGGCTTGCCAGCGATGGCGTCCTTTCAGTCAACGCAGCAAATAAGGGATTTCGACTTTCACCGCTCCGGTCGGGCAGTCCTTTTCGCACGGCATGCAGTACCAGCATTCATCGAAGGCCATGTAGGCCTTTTGCGTGGCCGGGTTGATCGCCAGCAAGTCCATCGGGCAAACGTCGACGCACACGGTGCAGCCTTTGTGGGCGATGCACAGGTCCTCCTCGACCGTGACCGGCGCGTTGGAGCGAAAGAAGATTTCCTGGGGTTGATAGGCCATTCGCGGTCTCTCCGTTTGTGAAGCTCAGGCCGCAAAGGCACCGACGCGCAGCCGGTCGTAGGCCTGCATTTCTTCGGCATCCAGCGGGATGATGTAAGGCTCGACGGCTTTCTTGAAACTGGTCATCTGGCCGTTTTCATCCTTCTTCAAATGGCAATGGCAGAACCAGTCGCTGTCGTTGCGCTGCGGGTGATCGACCCGATAGTGGTAAAGCCCCCAGCGACTTTCGGCGCGGAACAACGAAGCCCGGGCGGCCATTTCGGCGCAGTCGCGGATCATGCTGACCTCCATGGCGCGCATCAGTTCGTGGGCGTTGTGGGCCTTGATCTGATCGAGGTCGCGCTGGATATCGCTGAAACGCTGCAGGCCGATCTGCATCTTTTTGGTGACTTTCGGCGGCTGCAGGTAATCGTTCACAAAGCGCCGCAACTTGTATTCGACTTGAGCAGGCGGCAGGCCGTGCTCGCGATCCAGTGGCGCGTAGACCCGCTGTTTTTCCGTTTCGATCTGCCGGGCATCGACCGCTGAAAACTCGCGTTGGGCGACGAAGTCCGCCGCGTTGGTGCCGGCAAACCAGCCATAGGTGAACGCACCGAGCATGTAGTTGTGCGGCACCGCCGCAATGTCACCCGCCGAGTACAAACCCTTGACCGAGGTTTCGGCTTTCTCGTTGACCCATACGCCGGAGGCCGAGTGACCGCTGCAAAATCCGATTTCGGAGATGTGCATCTCGACCATCTGCGTGCGGTAATCGGTGCCGCGATTGGCGTGGAACTGGCCACGACTCGGGCGCTCGTTGCTGTGCAGGATTTCTTCGATGTTCTGGATGGTTTCCTCGGCCAGGTGATCGAGCTTGAGGAACACCGGACCGTTGCCGCTTTCGAGTTCCTGGTGGAACTCCCACATCATCTGGCCGCTCCAGTAATCGCATTCGATGAAGCGTTCGCCCTTGTTGTTCGCGGTATAGCCGCCCAATGGACCCGTGACATAGGCGCAGGCCGGGCCGTTGTAATCCTTGATCAGCGGGTTGATCTGGAAGCATTCGAGGTTCGATAGCTCGGCCCCGGCGTGATAGGCCATGGCGTAACCGTCGCCGGCATTGGTCGGGTTTTCGTAGGTGCCCATCAGGTAACCCGAAGACGGCAACCCCAAGCGCCCCGCCGCGCCACAGCACAGGATCACGGCTTTGGCCTTGATCACGTGGAAGTCGGCGGTGCGGCAATCGAAGCCCATCACGCCGTTGACCGCGCCCTCTTCATCCGTCAGCAAACGCGTGCAAACGACGCGATTGGTGATGCTGACCCGCGCCCGTTTCAACTGGCGGTACAGGACTTTCTTGATGTCGTGCCCTTCCGGCATCGGCAGCACGTAGGCGCCCATGTGGTGGACCTTTTTCACCGCGTAGTCGCCGGTTTCGTCCTTCTCGAACTTCACGCCCCAGCGGTCCAGTTGCTCGATAGTTTCGAAGCTGTGGGTTGCATAGGCGTAGACCGCCGCCTGATTGACGATGCCGTCATTGGCGATGGTGATTTCCTTGGTGTACTGCTCCGGCGTCGAGTGGCCGGGAATGATCGCATTGTTCAGGCCGTCCATGCCCATGCTGATCGCGCCGCTGCGCTTGACGTTGGCCTTGTCGATCAGCAGCACCCGCAGATCGCGGTTACGCTCCTTGGCTTTGATCGCCGCCATCGGCCCTGCGGTGCCGCCGCCGATGACGACGATGTCGTATTCCTGTTCGTGTGTCGTTCGGGTCATGCCAGCGCCCCTTTTTGCCGGTCGATCCGCAGGCGGTACTGGAACGCATCGCCGCGGTAGTAAAGGTGTTCGAAGTCCACGGGCTGGCCGCTGGCGTCGTGGGTCAGCCGCTCGATGCGCATGATCGGCGAGCCTGCCTCGACGTTCAGCGCCTGGGTCAGGTCGCTGTCGGCCAGTACGGCGTCGATGGCCAGGTCGGCATGACCGAGGGCCAGGCCGCAGTCGTTTTCGAGGATCAGGAAGATGTCGCGGGTGACCAGATCGGCCTTCTCCAGCCGCTCGCCGATGGCTTTTGGCAGGTAGGTGATTTCCAGCGAAATCGGTTCGCGATTGATCAGGCGCACCCGCTTGATCTGCGCCACGGTCTCGCCTTCGGCCACCTGCAAACGCTCGGCGACGAGTTTGTCAGCGGCAATGAATTTGAAGCTGCGCAGGCGGTTGATCACCTCGTAGCCACGACCGGTCATGGACTCGGCGAGGCCTTGCAGGGTGCTGACGTTCTGGAAGGTTTTCGGCTTGGCGACGAAGGTGCCCTTGCCGTGAATCTTGAAGATCAGCCCTTCTTTCTGCAGATCACCGAGTGCCTGGCGCACGGTGATGCGACTGACTTTGAACAGCGCGCCCAGTTCGCTTTCGGACGGCATCTGGCTGTCTTGCGGGTATTCACCGTCGAGGATGCGAGCGCGCAGGACATCGCGCAGTTGCGTGTGCAAGGGAACGCTGCTTAGGGATAGAACGTTATCGGTCATGGCAGATCACTTGTTATAACGAGTTATGACGTGATCTTAGAGTTCTAATGGCAGGCTTGAGAAATATTGTTTGGGTATAAGGTTAGAGCCGGTCGGATACCTTGATTCAGGCCTGACCAGAACTTTGTGGCGAGGGAGCTTGCTCCCGCTGGGGCGCGGAGCGGCCCCAAAATAGGCAACCGCATCCACTCAGACATACCGCGTACGCAGGAATTACGACTGCTACGCAGCCGAGCGGGAGCAAGCTCCCTCGCCACAAAAGCAGCTTGCCTGGCGCATGGCTTAGCCGCGCTTGAGAATCTGGTCCATCACCCAGTCGGTTTTCAGCGCCTGTCCGGCCACCGCTGGATGCTTGGTCTCACCACGGATATGGGCGTTCATACCCAGCACGTGATGCCACTGAATATGCTGATGATTGTCGATGTCCAGGCTGAGGCTTTTATCCGCTTCAAGCTGCACCGGGTGCTCATCGAACACCGAGAACATGATCCGGCCTTGGCTGCCGATCAGTTCGACCCTATCTTCACGACGGTCCGCCACGAAGTTCCAGCAGCCCATCCCCATCGCCCCCGACGCAAACCGCCAACTGGCGCTAACGGCGTCTTCAGCGGCATACAACCCAGCCTGCCGCGCGGTAAACCCGGCGACTTCGACGATGTCGCCAAGCAGGTACTGGAACAGATCGAAGCCATGGCTGGCGAGGTCGGCAAAGTATCCGCCGCCGGCAATCGTCGGGTCGGTGCGCCAGTTGTCCGCGCCGTCGAGATCAGCAGGCGATGGCGCCTTGGTGAGCGTCCAGGTCAAGTGCCGGACCTCACCGATCCGCCCCTCTTCCAGCCATTGCCGCACTTGCTGGAAGCGCGGCAGCGAACGCCGGTAGTAGGACACGAAAAGATGCAGCCCGGCCTCGGCAAACACCGCCTGCATCTCACGGCTCTGCCCGGCATTCAGCGACATCGGTTTTTCGACGCAGCAATGTTTGCCGGCAGCGGCCACCCTCAGGGCGTAGGCGTGGTGACTGTCGGGTGGCGTGGCGATGTACACCGCGTCCACCTCGGGATCATTGATCAGCGCTGCAGCGTCGGTGTAGACCCGGGCAATGCCGTGGCGCGCGGCATAATCGCTCACCGCGTCCAGTCGCCGCCCCATCACCGCCACCAACGCCGAGCCGGGCGCCTTGTAGAAGGCCGGCCCGCTCTTGCGTTCAGCGACGCTGCCACACCCGATCATGCCCCAGCGCACCACGTTCATAACCACTCCCTGTTTTTAGCCGAGGCGCAAGGCGCGCAAATTCAGATAACCATCCTTGATCGGCGGGCACCAGTAGTAACCGCCGGTGATCGGCCGGCTGATGCGGTACAAACCGTCGGTGATGCCGTCTTCCAGACCGCTCATGCGGCGCAGTTGCGCTTCGAAGGCATCGAGGGAAAAACCGAACGCCAGGAACATCAGGCCGGCGCGATCACCTTCGATCCACGGCATCGAACGGCGCACCACGAACGCTTCCGGGGCGAAGCTTTCCTGGGCGGTGCGTTTGACATGAGCGGAGATCGGCGCGTCATCGAGTTCTTCGTTGTCGCTCAAGCGACGGCCCATGATGTTGTCCTTTTCATCGGACGGCATGGCGTGGAAGCCTTTCAGGTCATGCTGCCATTGCTGGATCGCGGCGAAGCTGCCACCGACCAGACCGTCAGCGCCCTCACCGACCAGCGCGGCAGCCACGGCGGCTTCGTCGTGCGGGTTTTCAGTGCCGTCTTCGTAACCGGTCAGGTCGTGGCCGGTGAGGTGGCGGAAGGTTTCGTTCATCTGCACCAGACGCAGGGCCGGTGCCAGCGCGGCTTCGATGGCGTTGCTGCGATTGAGTAACTCACCACGGTCGACGCCGTGCAGCCAGCACCACAGCGCGTGTTGGGTCGACGGGTTGTCGACGCCGACGCCGGTCAGCGCCGGAAACGGCCGCAGGCCGTCGATCTGCCCGTGCAGCGCCTTGACCAGGGATTCACCGAAACCGACCACTGCCGACTTACCGTCCACCAGCTGTGCCAACTTGTCGAGCGCGGCCGGCAGTGCATCGACGGATTCCAGCGCGAAGAACATATGACGGGCTTGAGGCGGTACTGGGGTGGCGAGAATGCCCGGCTGGTAGTAACTCATATGAACTCCTTAAGAAAGAGCGCGAAGTTTACCCGCAGCGTTGGCCATTGTGTGTTCTCAGGTCAAAAGATCGCGGGTTCGTGAAATCCGGACTTAAAAAGTCGGACCAATAAGGCGTATAACCTTTGAAGTGAATTCTGAACTGCAAGCCGCCAGCGCATGGCTTACATCACATGGAGTAGCGACATGACCACAGCACACATCCTCGGCAACCTGTTTCCCGACTCCAGCGACATCCCGGAAAAATACCGTCTCGACGGCCAGACCGAACAGCGTGAATACCTGGTCGATGGAGAACTGAAAACCTGGTCAGGTCCCCTCGCCCAAGTCCGCAGCCCGGTGTACCTGACCGGTGAAAACGGCGATGAACAAGTCATCCTCGGCAGCACGCCGCTGCTCGATGCCGCCACCGCACTGACCGCCCTTGATGCCGCCGTCCGCGCCTATGACCGGGGCCAGGGCCTGTGGCCGACCATGCGCGTGGCCGAGCGCATCCAGCACGTCGAAACCTTCCTCGGTCGTATGCGCGAACAACGCGACGCGGTGGTCAAGTTGCTGATGTGGGAGATCGGCAAGAACCTCAAGGACTCGGAAAAAGAATTCGACCGCACCTGCGACTACATCGTCGACACCATCAACGCTCTCAAGGAACTCGACCGCCGCTCCAGCCGTTTCGAGCTGGAGCAGGACACCCTGGGCCAGATCCGCCGCGTTCCACTGGGCGTGGCGCTGTGCATGGGACCTTACAACTACCCGCTGAACGAAACCTTCACCACGCTGATTCCGGCGCTGATCATGGGCAACACCGTGGTGTTCAAGCCGGCCAAACTTGGGGTGCTGTTGATTCGCCCACTGCTGGAAGCGTTCCGCGACAGCTTCCCGGCCGGGGTGATCAACGTCATCTACGGCAGCGGCCGCGAGACGGTCAGCGCGCTGATGGCCAGCGGCAAGATCGACATCTTTGCGTTTATCGGCACCAACAAGGCTGCCAGCGACCTGAAAAAACTCCACCCGAAACCGCATCGCTTGCGTGCCGCGCTGGGCCTGGATGCGAAAAACCCGGGCATTGTTTTGCCTGAGGTGGATCTGGACAACGCCGTAAACGAAGCGGTCACCGGTTCCTTGTCCTTCAATGGCCAGCGCTGCACCGCGCTGAAAATCCTCTTCGTCCACGAAGACGTGGTCGAGGCGTTCATCGACAAATTCAACGCCAAACTCGCCAGCCTCAAACCCGGCATGCCGTGGGAAAGCGGCGTGGCCCTGACGCCGTTGCCGGAGTCGGGCAAGGTCGATTATCTGCACGCGCTGGTCGCGGATGCCGTCGGCAAAGGTGCTCGCGTGGTCAACCCCAATGGCGGTGAAGCCCGTGCATCGTTCTTCTATCCGGCGGTGTTGTACCCGGTGACGCCGCAGATGCGCGTCTATCAGGAAGAACAGTTCGGCCCGGTGGTGCCGATCGTGCCTTACCGGCATCTGGACACGGTGATCGATTACGTCCTGGAGTCGGACTTCGGCCAGCAACTGAGTATCTTCGGCACAAACCCGGTGGCGGTCGGCCGGCTGGTGGACACCTTCGCCAACCAGGTCGGGCGGATCAACCTCAACGCCCAGTGTCAGCGCGGTCCGGACACCTACCCGTTCAACGGCCGCAAGAATTCCGCCGAAGGGACGTTGTCGGTGCATGATGCGCTGCGGGTGTTTTCGATTCGCACGCTGGTCGCGACCAAGTTCCAGGAGACCAACAAAGACCTGATCAGCGAAATCATCAGCGGCCGCAGTTCGAGCTTCCTGACCACCGATTACATCTTCTGAGGACAACGAGCCTGAGCACCTTCAGAGCCCAAAGACTGCCACCCCTGTTGCGCCGGGTATTGCGTCCGTTACTGGACCCGTACCGGCGCTATCGCCATGCGAAATTGATCCACGCCGTGCGCGTATCGCTGGGGTTGCTGGCGACGATCCTGCTGACCACCGGCATCCACCTGCCCCACGGTGAATGGGCGTCGGTGACGATGTTGGTGGTGATCGGCGGTTTGCAGCACCACGGCAACATCGGCAAAAAAGCTGCCGAACGCGCCATCGGCACCTTGATCGGGGCCGGCGTCGGTCTTCTGTTGGTGGCGCAACAGGCCTGGCTCGGAATGCCGTGGCTGACCTATTTTGCGATGTCGGTGGTCTGCGGATTCTTCTCTTATCACGCCATTGGCAAGGGAGGTTACACGGCGCTGCTGTCGGCGATCACCGTGTTTATCGTCGCCGGGCATGGCGATAACCCAGTGACCGACGGGCTGTGGCGCGGCGTGGATATCCTGATCGGCATTGCCCTGGCGCTGGCGTTTTCCTTCGCGCTGCCGCTGTACGCGGTTTACTCCTGGCGCTACAACCTGGCCGATGCCCTGCGCGATTGCGCGACGATTTACGGGCGCATCATCAATGGCCAGCCCGTCACCGATGACGAACACGTGAAGTTGATGAATCGCCTGAACGCGGTGATGGTGCAACTGCGCTCGCTGATGCCGTCGGTGTCCAAGGAAGTGAAGATTTCCATGACCGAGCTCGATGCGATTCAGCGTCATTTGCGGATGTGCGTCAGTACCCTGGAAATCCTCAGTAACACCCGGCCGGATACCAATGACCCGAACGCGATGGCGCATTTGCAATCGGCGTTGAAAGCGGAGCATCGGCTGATTCGGGTGCAACTGGTGGGGATGGCGCGGGCGTTGAAGTCCGGCGCGTCGCAACGGCTCAGTCGACCCGTTGAACTGCCGCCGGATTCAAGCCTGGACGCACCGGTCTATAACCCGCTGGACGGTTACCGGTTATTGATCCGGCAGCTGGCCAGCAACATCGGCGAGATGCGCCAGCGCCTGGCCAAGACTGCGCCGCGCTGGAATATCTGACGCCGGTTATTGCGTCACTGTCCGCCGAAACTTCAGGCTCCAACCTTGCTGCATGCCGGCAGCGGCCAGCAGAATCGCGGCGACACCGATCCATTGCAGCGTTTCCAGGCGATGGCCGAAGGCAAACCAGTCGACGAAAATCGCCGCGATCGGGTAGATGAACGACAACGCACCGGTCAGTGCCGTTGGCAATTTTTGAATCGCGCCGTACAGCAGCACATACATCACGCCGGTGTGAACAATGCCGAGTGTCACCAGGCTGGCCCAGGCGCTCGGTGCTTGCGCCAACGCCGAGAAGTGCGCGAACGGCGCGAGCAACAACACGCCGGTGCTGACCTGAATCAGCGCAATCAGGTGCGGTGGTGTGCCGGTCAGGCGTTTGATGATCAACGCTGCAATCGCATAAAGGAAAGCAGCCCCGAGCGCTAGCGCGATGCCTATCAGGTATTCACCGCCGCCCTCGCCCTGTTCGCCATGCGCACTGACAATCGCCAGCATCCCCAGAAACGAAATTCCCAGCCAGAACAGTTTCTGCAGGGTGATTTTTTCGTTGAGGAACAGCGCAGCCAACCCGACCAGCATGAACGGCTGAACGTTATAGACCGCCGTGCCGATGGCAATCGAGGCGCGGGAGTAAGAAGCGAACAACAGCACCCAGTTCCCGACAATCGCCACGCCGCTGAGCACGGCCAGCAGGAAGGTGGTGCGGGTCAGAATGCCGGGACGCAGGAAACCGAATGCCGCGCAGATCAGCAGCAACGTGCCGGCGCCGAACACGCAACGCCAGAACACCACGTCCAGCACCGGTTGCCCGGACACCAGCACAAACCAGCCGATGGTTCCGGAGATCAGCATGGCGGCGGTCATTTCGAATGACCCGTGACGAATTGTTTTGTCCATCATCAGACTCCTGTGTTTGAGCCCAAAGTATGCCAATCCGCCGGGGGGCTTCTCCAGCGCAAAAAGCAGGCTAAACTTGGTATCTGCCTTTTTTATCAAGGCGGTTTCGATTAATTGCCTTACAGGGGGTTGAGCCATGACTGACGATATCGACCAGGTGCTGATCACGGCCTTGATGGAAGACTCGCGGCGTTCTCTCAAGGCCCTGGCGAACCTCAGCGGCCTGTCCTCACCGAGCGTCGCCGAGCGTTTGCGCCGCCTCGAAGAACGCGGCGTGCTCAAGGGCTACACCGTCGAGATTGATCCCAAATGCTTTGGCTATCAACTCCAGGCCATCGTGCGTATCCGCCCGCTGCCGGGCCAGTTGCAGGAGGTGGAGCGGCAGATCCAGGCCATCCCCGAATTCACCGAGTGCGACAAGGTGACCGGCGACGACTGCTTCATCGCCCGCTTGCACGTACGCTCGATGGAACAGCTGGACACCCTGCTCGACCGCCTCAACACCCACGCCGAAACCAACACCGCAATCGTCAAGAAAACACCGGTCAAACGGCGTTTGCCGCCGATGGCGTGAGCCTTTACTCAAATTGCAGACAAAAAAAACCCGCTTTCGCGGGTTTTTATTTCAAGCCTGGCGATTAATCATCGCGGCTCATGATGCCGAAGATCTGCAACAAGCTGATGAACAGGTTGTAGATCGATACATACAGGCTGATGGTCGCCATGATGTAGTTACGCTCGCCGCCATGAATGATGGCGCTGGTCTGGAACAGAATGCAGACGGACGAGAACAGTACGAAACCTGCGCTGATCGCCAGTTGCAGACCGCTGATCTGGAAGAACAGGCTCGCCAGCGTCGCACCCAGCAACACGAAGAAACCTGCGGTGATGAAGCCGCCGAGGAAACTCATGTCCTTGCGAGTGATCAGCACGTAAGCCGACAGACCGCCAAACACCAGCGCCGTCATCGCGAACGCCGAGCTGACCACTTCCGCGCCGCCCTGCATACCCAGGTAACGGTTGAGGATCGGGCCGAGCAGGAACCCCATGAAACCGGTCAGGGCAAACGCCGACACCAGGCCCCACGCGGAATCACGGAGTTTGTTGGTAAGGAAGAAAAGGCCGTAGAAACCGATCAGCACCACGAAGATATTCGGGTAGCCGACGCGCATCTGCTGGGCGACAAACGCCATCACGCCGCTGAATGCGAGGGTGAGTGCGAGTAAGCCGTAAGTGTTGCGCAGGACGCGGCTAACCTCTAGCTGCTCAGCCTGCACGCTGTTATTAACTGCGTAATCCTGTTCGCGCATGGCGACACTCCTGTTGGTTTGAAACGTTCAGTCGCAAAGATCATAACAGACGCTCTGTAACAAGCCATGCAGAGAGTTTGACAGTGTGTTTCATTCAGGTATTATGGCGCCCGCAACGCAAACGGAGGTGTGGCCGAGTGGTTTAAGGCAACGGTCTTGAAAACCGTCGACTGTAACAGGTCCATGAGTTCGAATCCCATCGCCTCCGCCATATTTGATACGACAAAGCCCTGATTATTCAGGGCTTTGTCGTTTCTGGGGTACGCAATTCCTGTTGCACCATCTCTGGATTGTTTCCGCATCTTTTCGGTTATTTCCGCAACCCTACCCCTCCGCACCACTTCTCCCGCCCAAATCAAATAGCTCGACCAAACGGTGAAGAATGCGTTTTGACGGTGTGCGGTAAGCGTCCGACGAACACGCCTTGCTGGTGCAGCCGACAGTAGAGGCAGTAGCTCGCCAGGTGCCTTGCCATAGCTCCTGGGCTCTCGCACCTTCCAACGGAGCGATCATACATATTTGGCAACGAAGGTTTGGTCGTTATCCTGCTCTGATGAAACCTCGATGCGACCGTCATGCGGGCAATTCAACGCGCTCTTGACTCAGAACCTTGCGCAGCGGAGGGCGGGCGCCGAACCTCCATCCTTGCGAGGAGTTGTTTTAGATTATTGAGCTGACATATAGCAATCTCTAGCTATTCGATGAACTCAAGTCGAACCGTCTTGAAGTCATGGATCAGTCGGACAGACTATTCGTATCCCTCGGAACAATGGACGAGACTTTGTCGCCTTAGCGGCTGATCGTTTCTGACCGGTGAAATGGGATTACGTTCAAGACTTACGCCCCCTGCTACATTTCTCGTCGATAGCAAAGGTAGTACGTAACCGTCCGGCCAGTACCCACTCCTGAGAGCCTCCAAAATTAGCAAAAATAGTGTCCATCATTTTTAGTGGACACTATCTTGGATATCGTTGCCCCAGCCCGCCGACCCGGTCGCCGCCCCAACTTCCCGTTGGACTTCAAACGCCAGGTCGTCGAGGCCACGTTTCAGCCTGGTGCCTCCGTGTCGTTGATCGCTCGTGAGCATGACGTCAATGCCAACCTGGTGTTTCGCTGGCGGCGCCAGTATCAGGAAGGAGCCTTCGGCCCGGTTAACCAGAGTGCAACATTTTTGCCTGTCCAGGTGATCGAGGCGTCGGCGGATGTTTCGCAAGCCGCCCAGTCTCAACTCGAGTTTCATTCCGAGCTGGTTGTTGAAGTGGGTAAAGCCACGCTACGCATCACTGGCACGCCAGAACCGCAGACTCTGCAACTCATCTTGCAGCAGTTATTGCGATGATTGCTCCTCCTGCTGGAACCCGTATCTGGATCGCCGCCGGCGTCACGGACATGCGCCGTGGCTTCGACGGTTTAGCCGCACTGGTGCAGACTCAGCTTGAAGCCGATCCGTTCTCGGGTCAGATCTTTGCTTTTCGCGGACGGCGCGGTGACCGGATTAAATTGCTGTGGTTGGACGGCGACGGGTTGTGCCTGTTTTGCAAACGCCTGGAACAAGGGCGCTTCGTCTGGCCGCAAGCAACCAGTGGCAGCGTGTCGCTGACGGCTGCGCAGTTGTCGATGCTGTTGGAAGGCATTGATTGGCGCAGGCCAATTCGTACAGCCCCCGTCATCGCGGTCTGACTTGCCATGCTGAAAAAATCCCAAGTAACATCCGGTCATGACGCTCGCGACCGACTCCTTGCCTAACGATCTTCAAGCCTTGAAGGCTCTGGTCTCTGCCCAGCGGGCAGAGATTGAGCGCTTGAAAATGTTGATCGCCAAACTGCGTCGTATGCAGTTCGGTCGTAGCTCCGAGCAGCTGGACGCAATGATTGATCAGCTCCAACTGAGTCTTGAAGAGTTGCAAGTCAGCCAGACTGAACTGACACCGCCAACCGAACCGCCATCTCGCCCTGTATCTCGGCGCAAGCCATTACCTGAACACTTGCCTCGCGAAATTCACGTCCATCAGCCCGAATCAAAATGTTCTGGCTGCGGTGGGAAACTTCGTCATTTGGGCGAGGATGTGTCTGAGGTGCTGGAGTACGTCCCGGCGCGTTTCAAAGTGATCCGCCATGTTCGCCCGAAGCTGGTTTGCCGCTGCTGCGAGCACATCGCTCAGGTGCCGGCACCGAGTCGCACGATAGCCCGAGGCCTTGCAGGCCCTGGGCTACTGGCCCACGTGCTGGTCTCCAAGTTTGTTGACCATTTGCCGCTGTATCGGCAATCCGAGATTTACGCTCGTGAGGGCGTGGAGCTGGAGCGCTCAACCCTGGCCGATTGGGTCGGCCAGAGCAGTCAATTACTCAGGCCGCTGATCAGCGCCCTTGAACGCCATGTCATGAGCGGCCATAAAGTCCATGCCGACGACACGCCGATTGGTGTACTTGCGCCGGGCAACGGCAAGACCAAAACGGCTCGCCTGTGGACGTACGTGCGGGACGACCGACCTGCGGGCGACTCAACACCGGCCGCGGTATGGTTTGCCTACTCGCCGGATCGCAAGGGGCAACATCCCCGCGCTCATCTCAAGAGTTTCAGCGGGATTTTGCAAGCGGACGGCTACGCCGGTTTTGCTCAGCTTTATGCTAAAGGCACCATTCAGGAAGCCGCCTGCTGGGCTCACTCCCGCCGCAAGTTTTACGATGTCTACAAAGACCAGGCTTCACCACTTGCCAGCGAGGCGCTGCAACGGATTGAGGCCCTGTATGCCATCGAAAGCGAGATCCGGGGGCAACCGCCAGATCAGAGAAAAGCGGTTCGGCAAAGCCGGGCCAGTCCGCTGCTGGAACAACTACACGCATGGCTTAACCAGACGCTGACTCAACTGTCGAAAAAATCGGCATTGGGCGGTGCGATCCTCTATGCCCTCAACCGGTGGCAGGCGCTGACGCGTTACTGCAATGACGGCCGAATCGAAATCGACAACAACGCCGCCGAACGGGCGCTGCGCGCCGTCGCGCTGGGCCGCAAAAACTACCTGTTTGCCGGTTCCGATGCGGGCGGAGAACGAGCGGCTGCGATTTACAGCCTGGTGGGAACTGCCAAGCTAAACGGGTTGAACCCACAGGCGTACCTGATCTACGTGCTTGAGCACATAGCCGAGCACCCGATCAATCGGGTGAGCGAGTTGCTGCCCTGGAACATTTCTGTGAACCACACTGAACACTGCGAGGCCGCCTGATCCATGGTTAAAACTGTCCGTTTTCTGTGTGTGTTACCCGGAGTGTACCCGGGCAGGGGACTGTGCCCAATGGAATGGACGTCGCCCCCGGTCTGCGCCTCGGGTCTTAAAGGTTGAACCGCTGCAACACTTGATTCAGATCCACCGCCACCTGCGACAGCTCAGCGCTGGCCGCTGCGGTCTGGTTGGCCCCCGCCGCCGACTGGGAGGCCAGATCGCGGATGCTGGTCAGGTTGCGGTCCACCTCGCGAGCCACTTGGGCCTGTTCTTCCGTGGCGCTGGCGATGGTGATGTTGCGCTCGTTGATCTGCATCACCGATGCGATGATTGTCGCCAGCGCCTGGCCTGCGGCCTCGGCCACCTGCTGGCTGGTCTGCGCCTGCTGGCGGCACTGGCCCATGGCGCCCACCGCTTTTCCGGAACCGGCCTGGATGGCTTCGACCATCTGTTCGATTTCGGTGGTCGACTGCTGCGTCCGATGGGCTAGCGCACGCACTTCATCGGCCACTACGGCAAAGCCAAGACCGGCTTCACCGGCGCGTGCCGGTTCGATGGCCGCGTTCAGCGCCAGGAGATTGGTCTGGTCGGCAATAGCGCGAATCACATCCAGCACGCCGCTGATATTCTGCACCGTGACAGCCAGGCCGTCGATTTCGCTGGCGGTGGTCTGCACCGACGCGCGCAGGTCGCTGATCACGCTGACGGTCTGCTCCACACGTTGACGGCCGCTTTCGGCAGACTGGCGGGACGCCTGCGCGGCATCGGACGCCTGGGAGGCGTTCTGCGCAACCTCTTCCACCGCCGCGCTCATCTGGTTGATCGCCGTGGCGGCCAGGATGATTTGGTCGTTCTGACGCTGGATACCGTGCAGCGCATCTTCGGTGACCGCGGTCATTTCTTCGGACATCGAGGCCAATTGATTCGACGAGTCGCCTAAGTGCGCCATCGTCCGGCGCAAGTTGGCCTGCATGGTGGCCAGCGCGGCCAGCAGGCGCCCTGGTTCATCCTGGCCATCGCTGGCCACCGGCTGGCTGAAGTCATTGTCGGCGATACGCTCGGCCACCGCCAGGGCACTCGCCAGTGGCCAGATCAGGCTGCGCGTGAACAACCACGCCAACAGTAAGGTCGTGGCCACGGCCAAGCTGATCATCAGCAGCGTCACCGTGCGGGTGTTTGCATACAAAGCCTGCGCTTCTGCGCCCGTATCTCTGACTTTCCTGTCGGTCAACCGGCTGAGATCGTCGATGGATTTGGCAACGGCATCGGACGATACGTTAATTTCCCCGTTCGATGCGGTGAGAGCGGAGATGGTCGCGTCGTTCTTCTGCTCGATGGCCTGTAGAAAGCGTTCACCCACGGCCAGGTAGTTTCCAGCGCCATGACCAGCACACTGAAAAATCCGAAACAAACGAAAGCGCGAGACTTGATATTGAGGGATCGCAGGTTCATGGAGGCTTCTTTGGCAGAATGTTTAATGGCCACTATATCGGGGTTAATCGATTAAGCTTTATCGAGTAATGGCAATTAATCGAGCCCGAGCACTTGCTTCATCTCTGCGGCCGCGGGGCCGGATTCATGCGGAACAGGGTAAGCCCATAGTGCCGCCGGCAACGGCAGGCGAACCGCAAGGAACGCTGCTGGCACTGTGGGTAGAGGAATGCGGAGAAAGCGAATGCCCGGCTGTAACGGACGGGATACGGGCTGAAACATCGCCCGAGGGAAGGCGCAATGTGCTCTTCAACTTTTTCATCACTGCTTTCCTGATGTGAATGCTCTCGCCGTGACCTTACTCCAGTGATGAGCTGTGCTGGAATTTTGGGGCAACGTCACCTGGGCTCGATGCGGTTTCTTCATTCGGGCGGTGGTACTGGACGGGCTAAAGTTGGTGCTGGGCACGCTCAGGTTGTCGGTTGGAAGCAAGCTCGAACGCACGGTCTACACTGGTGAGGGACTTCACATAGGTTCTTTGGCGGCGAAGCGGCCCTTGCGGTTCGTTTCACACCTTAAGCGCCGAGCCGCGCCAGTGTGTCCCCTTAGCCAACCAAGTGCCATACCAACCGGAAGGGATGCCAGCATGCCGCTACCCAAGAGAGGAAACAAACTCCAAGCATTGCCGTCTGCCGCCGCGGGCCTGCAAGAAATTCTCCGTGCACCGAAAAACATGACAACCCCGGATACTGGCACAGGAGCCCCGTTTCCGCTCAGATGGCTGGCCGTCGGATTGGTGTTCACGGTTGTGGTATTGCTCACCATGCTTTGGTTCGCGTTCGATTCGTTTCGGAGTGTCACAACGGTGCAACTGCGCGATTTGCACCTCCAGGAACTGAGCGGACGCATCGTCTACCTGGACGAGGTGCTAACCATGTCCGCTCGCATGGCGGCCACTACAGGCGACTTGCAGTGGGAACGGAGATACCGCCAGTTCGAGCCCCAACTGGATTCCATCATCAAGGAAACGATGCAGCTCACGAGCCTGTCCGACAGCGCCGAGGTGACCAAACAGACGGACGCAGCCAATCTGAAATTAGTCGACATGGAGAATCAGTCCTTCGCGCTGGTTCGGGCCGGACAGCCCAGCCAGGCAAAGTCCATTTTGCTTGGCGAAGCCTATGAGGCGCAGAAAAAAATCTATGCCAAGGGGATCTTCCGGCTCGGGCAGTATATTCAGGAAGACCTCGCCGCGAGCCAACTTGACAAGCGTAACCAAGCGATTTTTTCCGTCACCGCGGCACTGCTTTCCATCGTCTTTTTATTCGTCACCTGGCTATTAGTCTGGAGCAAGTTGCACCGGTGGCGCACAGACCAAGCGACCAACTTCGCCGCGCTCGCAAAGGCGGAAGCGGCGCTCCAGATTGCCCACGACGATTTGGAAAAACGCGTAAAGGAACGCACCGAGCAACTGGAGCAACTGGAGCAAATACATAAACAGTTAGTTGAGGCTTCGCGCAAGGCGGGCATGGCCGAAATCGCCAACAACATGCTGCATAACGTCGGCAATGTCCTCAATAGCGTGAACATCTCGGCCGATCTGGTCAGCCGCAAGATGCACACCTCCAAAGCCCAAGGGCTCGACAAGGCGGTCCAACTGATAAACGAGCACGCCGCGGACCTTGGCGATTTTATGACCCGTGACGAGAAGGGCAAGTTGCTGCCGGGCTACCTGAACCAGCTGGTAGAGGCATTGGCGACCGAACAACAGAATATCGTCAAAGAGCTTGGGCATTTGACCAATAGTGTTGACCACATTAAGGATATCCTCGCCACCCAGCAGTCTTATTCGGGCGTGTCCAGCATCGTCGAACCGTTGCAGATAACCGATTTGCTGGAGGAAGCCCTGCGCATGCACATAGGGGCGCTCACGCGCGATCAAGTCACGGTGGTGAAGGAGTTTTCCAAAGTGCCTGTGCTTTTGCTGGATAAGCATAAGGTGTTGCTGATCCTGATCAATCTGATCAGTAATGCCAAGCATGCGATGGCTCACTTGGTCGACCGATCCCGCACGATGACACTGAGCGTGGATGTCGTGGAGAAGGGCAACTTACGGGTTTGCGTGAAGGACGAGGGCGAAGGGATTGCGCTGGAGAACCTGGCCCAGATATTTGCCCATGGTTTCACTACCCGCAAAGACGGTCACGGATTCGGCCTTCACAGTTGCGCTTTGGCTGCGATGGAGATGGAGGGCACCCTGTCAGCCCATAGCGACGGACCAGGCAAAGGGGCAATCTTTACGCTTGAAATACCGCTCAAATCACCGGTAGGTGGCCTATGAACAGTAATCTGAAAAATCGGCGCATATTGCTAATAGACGGTACGCCCTCCATCCATCAGGACTTGCGCAAGATCCTGCTGCCGGATACATCGGCAGGTTCGGCCTTGGATGCAGTGCGTTGAAATAGGGGAGGATGAGTCAGGGGAGTCACTGCGCGGGCGCGACCACTCGGAATCTGATGCGGATATCGTTGGAAATGATGCCGAAATCGGCCCACTCGCCTTCACCGATGCTGAAGTCGGCGCGCTTGAGGATGAACTCACCACTGAATACGCCGATGGAGTGCTGCGGCTTAGAGCATGAAGACATGTTGGAGTGGCACGGCAGTACCTTCGATCCAACGGTTTTTGAATGGGAACGCGATAATCAGTGGTTAAAGGAGATTAAGGTCTGAGATGCAAGGCGGTGTAGTTCGGACGGTTACGGTAGTACCTTCAGCCAAGGCGGTTGCAGGCATTCCTGAACAACCTGGGCCTTGAACAGTTTCGGGTAAGAGCTTATTTAGCGCATGGAAATCCTGACGTTAAGGGCGATCGCCTCCGCTTAAAAATACGCGGACACCATCGCCCTCGATATGGAGTTCGCAAGGTGAGCTGGTTGGACGCTTACAAGTGTTGGCAGAAAAGTGCCAAGTCACTTCGATTAGCGGCTGATCAGCGTATCGATGCTATCCAACTTGTCGTGAACACCGAATTGTTCCACTGAGTGTGGAGACGGAGCTTAAGCACTACCTTATTGTGCGCTGTTCCTTTCCCATACCGTGTCAATTCTTGTTGTGGGTGCAGAGCCAGATAAAAATTTAGTAGTCGACCAAAATTGGTTAGCAAGCAGCTTGCTCACAAAGGTTTTTTTCGTCGCCTTGGTTCTTAAAGTACTTTTAGGTACAGTCGATAAAGGAGGGACAAAAAGGGAGAACCTCATGCAAATCAATTCCGCTACTCTCGCTTCTACTAGCATCCTCGAACCATCTACTGCTGTCAGATCTGTGCCCACTGACGCGTCAGGCGATTCCGACCTGGCGGAAGTTACCGTAGGTGTAAAAGTCACCTTGTCCGCTGAAGGGAGTGCGAAAGCGTCAAGTGAGAGCAAAAAAAATGCAGACATAGACACTAGCAATTTACCGGATGGCGTGAAAAAAATTCTCAAAGCAATCAGAGACATCCAAGAAAAAATTCAAAAGAAAATGGAAGAGTTGGATGCGATCAAGAATGATCATATGCTTAGCGAAAAAGAGCGTGAAGGAAAGGTTCAGGGCATTCTAGGGGAGTTAGGCGTTCTCACAAGCCAGCTCGCCACGACCACTAATGATTTGCACCGCACAGAAAACGAAATGAAGCTGTCAGCGTCGATGAAAAAGCTTTCGAGCTACCTTTCAGCTCCTAAGGACTGACGCACAAAGGTCCTAATCGCTCTTTCCCCCCACGTGCCACTGGTAGATTGGGGGGCGCAACTTCGTTCTAGGCATCATCGTAAATAATATGGTGTTCATCTCATCCGAAAGCCTCGAACACGCTGACAAAGTCGAAGGCTAAATCCTGAATTACCATATGCTCAGATAGTCCTAAGAGCCCGGCGAACATGCTTTGCGTAGTTAAGCGGGCGCCTACTTACGCGGCAGCAACTCCATAAACTCACCCGCCCTCTGCTTCGGTGGACGAGTCAGAACGCCTCTCAGATATAACTAGCGCGATTGCCCGTCTTGGGGTATGCGTCCGGCAAAGTCATCTAGCATAAGTTTACCGGCTAGGGGAAACCTCAGGAACTCAGTCCCAAAGTGGCTGCATGCCAGGTCTGGTATAACCCCAAACGCGTGGCACTCCATCCTCTAGAGAAAAGGGAAGGTTGTGCTTTCTTAGCGTGGAGAGTAGCCAATCGAGTGAAACCGCTCTGAGTTCGATCCACTCAATTTCTGCTACCGGATGGATGTGGTAATGCCATTCTCGATCCCAATCTGTGCAGTAATCGATTGGAGCTAAGGTACTGTGCAATCTGAACTCTGGCTTCATTTGCGGGGCGTTAATCATTGCGTTGATCAGCTCAACCCATTTGGTGTTGTTCATGACGGGAAAAATGATGCCCGCAGTCAGCAGCCTGCGAATTTTCGCTTTTGTAATCTCGTCGAGTTCAGGCAGCTGATGCATAAGATTCGCGCAATTGTAAGAAGTGAGAGCAGTCTAACCCAACACACCTTGCGTGATTAAACGGGCGCCCACCTGTGCGGCAAAAGCTCGGTAATCTCACTCGCACGCTGCGCAGGCAGGCGTGTAAGAACATCCTTTAAGTAAGCATACGGATCATGCCCATTGAGCCGTGCCGACTGGATCAAGCTCATGATCGCGGCTGCACGCTTACCGCTGCGTAAAGAGCCTGCGAACAGCCAGTTTGAGCGCCCAAGTGCCCAAGGCCGTATCTGATTCTCGACCCAGTTGTTGTCGATGGGAACGGCCCCGTCATCGAGATAACGCGTCAGCGCTATCCAGCGTTTGAGGCTGTAATCCAAGGCTTTGGCGATGGCCGATCCTTCAGGCACAAGCTGCCTCTGGGCCATCATCCAGGCATGAAGTACGGCAATGATTGGCGCTGCTTTTTCTCGCCGTATTCGCTGCCGGTCACCTGGTTCCAGTTCACGAACTTCTCGCTCAACTTCGTACAAGGCCGCAATGTTGTGCAACGCTTTTTCGGCGATCTGGCTCTTGTTGGTCGCGTGTAAGTCGAAGAACTTGCGCCGTGCATGGGCCATGCAGCCGATCTCCGTGACGCCCAGTTCAAAACCTGCCTTGTAGCCAGCGAAGTCGTCGCACACCAGTTTGCCGCTCCAGTTGCCAAGGAAGTTTCGGGCATGTTCGCCAGCGCGGCTCGGGCTGAAGTCGTAAACGACCGCCGCTAGCTCGGAGAACTGGCTGGTGGCATAAGCCCATACGTAAGCGCGATGAGTTTTCTTCGCGCCCGGCGTCAGCATTTGTACCGGGGTCTCGTCGGCATGGACGACACCGTGCGTCAGCACGGCTTCGCGGAGCGCATCAACCAGCGGCTGTAATTGCACGCCGCATTTGCCCACCCATTGCGCCAAGGTCGACCGAGCAATAGGCAGTCCGGCGCGGCCGAAGATTTTCTCCTGCCGATACAGCGGCAGATGGTCGGCAAACTTGGCCACCATGACGTGGGCCAGCAGGCCCGCTGTCGGTATGCCTTTGTCGATGACGTGCGCCGGTACCGGCGCCTGGATCAGCGTTTCGCACTGCTCGCAGGCCCATTTCCCACGGATGTGGCGCTCGACAGTGAAGACGCCCGGTGTGTAGTCGAGCTTTTCGCTCGCATCTTCGCCGATACGTTTGAGCGCGCAGCCGCATTGGCAGTGACTGTTTTCCGGTTCGTGATGGATCAGCGTGCGAGGTAACTGCGCTGGCAGTGCAGCGCGCTTGGGCTGCTGGCGAACTTTGCTTTCAACGGGCGCCGGTTGCAGTGCTGCAAGCTCAGCTTCGATGGCGGCGATATCGGTGTCGATCAAGTCGTCGAGAAAGCTGGCTTGATCCGGACTTAGTTGCTCGCTGCGCTTGGCAAACTTGAAGCGCTTGAGCAGCGCGATCTCGTGGGCCAGCTTCTCGTTGACCGACTTGTGATGAGTGATTTGCTTGTCCATCGTCTCGACGCGCTGGATCAACTGCACCGCCAAGGCGCGCAGTTCTTCAGGGTTTAATTGATAGAGATTCGGATGCGAAGTCATGCCGCCGATTTTGCCAGAGAGGGCTAGTGGCGGCGATAGACTGATGGGCTAATTGCGCTGGCAAGCGCGCTATTACAGACGAGTTAGAGCACCGTGATGGCTCCTCCGGAGCCGACGCGTTGCCAAGGTAAACCGAGCACCAAGGCTTGAAGTTGCTCAGCATCTAACTCGACCTCAGAGCCGTGTCGCACGCCCGGCCAAAAGAACCGCCCTTGATTCAAGCGCCGAGCGGCCAGCCAAATCCCGACACCGTCATGCACCAACACTTTCATGCGATTGGCGCGGCGATTGGCAAACAGATAAGCACAGTGCCGCTTCGCCGCACCGAACACCGCCACGACCCGCGCCAGCGCGGTTTCAGT
The DNA here is from genome assembly GCF_018502625.1 of Pseudomonas hormoni. Lineage (NCBI taxonomy): Bacteria > Pseudomonadati > Pseudomonadota > Gammaproteobacteria > Pseudomonadales > Pseudomonadaceae > Pseudomonas > Pseudomonas hormoni. The sequence goes on along the minus strand of NZ_CP075566.1, from coordinate 1,987,803 downwards.
GCCGGCGCGCATGTCCATGGGCTCGGTGGCGAGCCAGATGGTGTCGATGCGGATCAACGCAGCAGGTCTCGTAAGAACGCGGAGCATGCCGCTGCACATTCTGCCGGCCAACTCACCACGACTACCCCCTTTGAATGAGGCACTTCGACTCGAATCGTGGCAGGAAGAACTTGCTGCGTCGCTATCGGCGGCGCTGCCTTGACCGGAATAAAGGCAGTTTGCTGCGCCAGGTTTTTCTGTGTGTACGCCCGAATCCATTTATGGACGAGGTTAGCGTTGAGGTTGTGAGTCAAGGCGACATTGGTAATCGAGCTGTCAGGCTGCGCGCATTCGGCAATGACTTGGGCCTTGAAAGACTTGGAATAAGAACGGCGTTCTTGTGGCATGGGCGTCCGCTTAAAAAGGCTAAAAATGGTGTCCACTTAAATTTAGGTGGACACCATCGCCTCAAGCGACGGTGTCAGGAAGGTGTGTTGCCCGAACGGTTACGGTTTGCGACAGGCAGCTTTCGGCTGAAGCAGACGTTCGCCAAGTCGTTCTGCGAGCACAGTTAGCATCAACGCACCCCCCTCGGCATTTTTAAGGACTCTTCATACTTCCAAGCGAGGTGTACTTATGCCGAAGTCGCCGATCCGCGAGATGACAAGCTATACCTGATTTACCGGCATCTCTGCATAAGTAGTTAGCGGCCGGTCTCAAAATAAGAACCGTTAAACGGTGATAACTGTAATTAGCCAGCTCATCAATTACTCCCTGCCTGATACCGCGTTCAGCCGCTGATTTTCTCCAAGGCCACTAAAATACGCTTAGCTCCATCCGGTTCACCGCCTGTCTTCAGTTCGCTAGCCACCTGATGCAGCTGCTGTACTGTCAGGCCAACATTCATGCTGATCTTCAGATGCGACTCTAGCTGCGGCTCTAACCCTGGCATCGCGGCGATGGCCCCGACGGTGGCCAGTTCCCGGTCAGCCCATTCAAGGTTGTCGCGGGCAAAGATGTCACCAAACAGGTGGCCCTTCAAAAACTGATCAATGGCGGGGGCGAATTCAAACAGCGGGCCTGACACCGGCAAGCCCAACAGCCGGGTTTGATTGTCGGTGCCCAGGTCGAGCAAAGCGCGCCCCGAGGGAACAGGGCCTGGATCGCGTCCCGGCGCATCATGAATACCCCGTGAGGCACGTTCTTGCAGGACTTTCATCAGCAGCGACAGGGCATTGAGGCTGCGCGGGAACCCAGCATAGGCATAGAGTTGAACCAGGATCTCTTTACTCTCGCTTATCGTCATCCCGGCATCGAGACCGTGATTGAGCGCGTCGTGCAAACGGGGCATATCGCCGACCGCCATGCTGGCGCCGATAGGGGCAATGGCTTGTTGCCTGGCGGTTAAAGTCTTCTCACTCACTATGTGTGTCTCCGGTTTGGGGGAAGTACTGGCGTTGGATATCTCGGCCCAGGCGAAATTTCCCAGGATTACCAAGCCCAGCGCTCCCAACAGGACATGGTAGCGCTTACTCGGCTGGGTACTGTTCATCGCTTACTTTCTCCATCCAACTGACGTTGTTGCCGTTTTTCGTGCCAGTAATAGCCATGTGTGTCATGGCAGTCGAAGGCGCGGCGCCATGCCAGTGCTTAACCCCCGGCGGGCACCACACCACATCACCAGGACGTAATTCTTGCAAGGGCTCCCCCCACTCCTGAGTACGCCCTACCCCCGCTGTCACCACCAGATATTGCCCGGCAGGGTGCGTGTGCCAGGCCGAACGCGCGCCAGGCTCAAAGGTGACGTGGAGCGTTGAGGTGTTGAGGTCGGCCGTTGCAGCGGTCAATGGGTCGAGCCTTACGCGGCCAGTGAAATATTCGGCAGGCCCCGTCACCGAGCCCTGCTCTCCCGCACGAGTGATTTGCTGGCTGTTCGGGTTCTGCTCTGCCGCGACAACTGGCGCGAAGTACGTGGCAGAGAGCAGCGCCAGTGCAGCCAGGGGTGAGGTTGAGTGTATGGGCGTCATGGAAAACTCCAGTGTCACGTTTTAGTGGGGGCTGGTGTGCAGCACTTGAAAAGTGCAAGTCGCGCTGGCCATGGCAACCCTAATCAACGGAAAATGTCACACGTACATCGTCACGACCCAGGGCCTTGGCAAGACCTGCCGGGTTGTCGATGCGGCCGAGACGGGAATAGGAGTAGGACGAGGTAAAGGTTTGATAAAAGACCACCAAGGTGTCTGTGCCGTACAAAAGCAAATCGCCGTTGTGGATGGTTCCGGGCCGGTAGGCTTGGGTGGGGAGTGGATGATCTAAGGTGGCGTACTTTTCGTTGCTGTGCAGCTCGGTCATGTCCAGGCTGAGCGGCAATCGGGTGACAAGCTCCCGAGTGGTCGGGTTATCTTCAAGGGATATGCCGAAACGCTGTTGGCCGACGGTCATCCACATCGTGGTGTTCTCCATGCCTGTTGACGGGCCTGCGATATCCGTCGCAGCTGCGAGGGGTAAAACCGATAGGGCCAATGGCATCAATGCCGCCAACCAGAAGCCCTTCCAGCCTTGGGAGTAATCGGTGCCGAGACTGCGCGTATGCATGGCCTTGCTCCACCGAATGGATGGTCACCGGGTGTGCGACACCGGCGAACGGGAGGTTAGGAACGTCAACAAGGCGGCTAGCATCAACAGCGCTGCGCTGGCGATAAAAGTGCTCTGGTAGCCGAGAGTGTCAAACAGTACGCCACCCACGGTGGAACCCACTGCGATGGCCAACTGCACGATTGCCACCATCAGTCCACCGCCCGCCTCGGCGTGATGTGGCAAGGCGTGCGCGATCCAACTCCACCAGCCCACGGGCGCTGCCGTCGCAATAAATCCCCAGAGCCCCAACAGTACCGCCACGGCGATAACCCAAGTACCGGAAGGAATCAGCGTCAAAGCAATCAAGGCCATCAGCAGTGAAATCGTACTCAGGGTGCCGTAGAGGCTGCGTCTCAGCACTCCGCCGATCATCGTCGTGCCAAAAAAGCCAGCCACTCCGAGCGCCAATAGCAGCAAGGAAAGCGTCGGCACGTCGACCAGGGTGACTGTTTCCAGAAACGGCCGCAGGTAAGTGAACAGCGTGAACTGGCCCATGAAAAACAGGCCGCTGGCGGCCATGCCCAGCGCCACCGTGCGATTCTTCAGCAGTTTGAAAACATTGCCAGCACCCGGCGAGCGCTCCTGCGTTGGCATACTTGGCAGGCTGATCCATTGCCAGACCAGGGCGATCAGCGCCACCGGAACCAGACAGAGAAATGCACCACGCCAACCTACGACCGATCCCAGATAACTGCCCAGTGGCGCCGCCACCACCGTTGCCAGGGCGTTGCCGCCGTTGAAAACCGCCAACGCCCTGGGCACCTGCCTGGCCGGAACCAAGCGCATCGCGGTGGCTGCCGACATCGACCAGAAGCCGCCGATCACCATGCCAATCAGGGCGCGCCCGACCATGTAGGTCAGGTAGTTCGGGGCAAGTGCCACAACGGCGCCCGACACTGCCATCAAACCGGTCAGCGCCAACAACAGGGTCTTTCTGTTGACACTGCCGGCGATCCAACTGATGGATAGGCTGGCCAACACTGCAAACGCGCCGGAGATGGCCAGCCCCTGGCCTGCCAAGCCCTGGCTCACCTGCAGGTCGTCTGCCAACGGCGTCAGCAGGCTGACGGGCATGAACTCCGATGCGATCAGCGCGAACACGCACAATGTCATCGCATAAACGCCGCCCCAGCTACTGGCACGCGTGCCTGTTTCACTGGCGGAGGTAGCGCCCAATTGGGTGTCAGCGCAAGTGTTGTTCATCGTAGATCGAATAGCCTCTGTGGTACTTGCCGGTTACTTCAGGTGGGTTTGGAAGAACTGGGTCAGCTTGGCGAAAGGGATCAGGTTCACCCGGTCATACAGATCGACATGGCCGGCGTCAGGCACAATGACCAACTCTTTAGGTTCACCCGCCAGGCGAAACGCCTCTTCGCTGAACTCGCGGGAGTGGGCGTTTTCACCTGCGACAAACAGCATCGGGCGGGGCGAAATACTCTCGATATCTACGAATGGGTAGAAATTCATGAACTTGGTGTTGCTGCTCAGCGTCGGGCGGGTGGTCTGTTGGGGCGAGGAGCTTGTTGGGGTGAATTCGCCACGCGGGGTGCGGTAGAAGTCAAAGAACTCGCGCTGAATAGGGTGGGTGTCGGTATTGAGCTCCTGCACAGTGCCGCCGGTGTATTCGATCTTGCCGCCCGTGAATTCCACATAACGCTGCTCGGCCGCAGCTGCGATGACCTGCTTGCGCTGCTCAAGGGTTTGCGAATGCTTGAGGCCGTTGCGGTTGGCGGCGCCCATGTCGTACATGCTGACAGTGGCGATGGCTTTCATGCGCGGGTCGATCTTGGCCGCGCTGATCACAAAGCTACCGCTGCCACAGATACCCAGCACGCCGATGCGCTGACGGTCGATAAAGGGCCGCGTTCCGAGATAATCCACGGCGGCGCTGAAGTCCTCGGCGTACATGTCCGGCAGCACCGCATTGCGTGGGCTACCTTCGCTTTCGCCCCAGAACGACAAATCCAGCGCCAGGGTAACGAAGCCCTGTTCCGCGAGTTTTTGCGCATACAGGTTGGAGCTTTGCTCCTTTACCGCGCCCATGGGGTGGCCAACGATAATGGCCGGGCTGCGAGCAGCGTTGGCCTGACCTTTAGGAATGAAGAGATTGCCCACCACATTGAGCTGGTACTGATTTTTGAAGCTGACCTTTTCCACGGTCACCTTGTCACTTTTGAAGAAGTTATCTGCACCGTTGGACATATCGGCTCCTGACGCGGTAAATGAACTGAGCAAAAAACCGAGCATTACGAGAAGTTTTTTCATGGGGCGTCCTTATCAGGGGAAAGCTAACGACGACGTTGGCTGTTAGTGCCGAGCTCGCACCCTCTTCATGCAGGGGCTGGGATTGCAGCTATTGTTGCTGACTGACCGGATTTTGATTAGCTAATGAATACTTAATGCGGATATAAGAAGGTCTAATCAATCGCCCGAGTGCTATCGCGATGGCTAAACAAAACTTCAACGATCTTCTGGCCTTTGTCACCGTGGCGCGCGTGGGCAGCTTTACCCGCGCGGCGGTGCAACTGGGGGTGACCCAATCGGCAGTGAGCCAGGTGGTTTCGGCCTTGGAGGCACGTCTAAAAATTCGCCTGCTTACCCGCACCACGCGCAGCGTTTCTCTGACCACAGCGGGTGAGCGGCTGCTGGAAGCGGTGGGCCATCGCTTCGATGAAATCGAGGCCGAAGTGGAAGCCTTGACCGAGCTGCGCGACAAGCCGGCCGGCACGGTGCGGATCACCTGCGGTGACAACATCATCAAGACCACGCTGCTACCCAAGCTCACGCCACTGCTGCAGATGTACCCGGATATCAAGCTGGAATTTGATATCAACTATGGCTTTCGCGATATCGTCGCCGACCGCTTCGATGCCGGCGTGCGCTTCAGCGACACGGTGGCCCAAGACATGATTGCCGTGCCCATCGGCCCGGCTATACGAATGGCGGTCGTGGCAGCGCCAAGCTATTTCGCCCAAAACCCCGTCCCTGAACACCCTCGCGACCTGGCAGCACATCGCTGCATCGACATACGTTTCCCGACTTATGACGGCATGGACGCGTGGGAATTCGAGCGCCAGGGCAAGAAGCTGAAAGTGCGGGTAGCCGGCCAATTGGTATTCAACTCCACGACCCATATTGCCGATGCAGCGGCCAGCGGGCTGGGCATCGCTTACCTGCCCGAGGACGAGTTTGCCTCACAACTGGCTCAAGGCCGTCTGGTTCGGGTGCTGGAAGACTGGTGTGAGCCTTTCGGCGGTTTTCACCTGTACTACCCCAGCCGCCGGCAACCTTCCCAGGCATTTTCGCTGGTCGTTGATGCATTACGGGTGGATCGCTTGCCACCAGATGACAGCCTGACTGGCACGGATGCGTGACCACGACGGTTCGGGCGAGCACCGGAGTAACGCCTAGCGTTTGCAAGGGCACATGCAGATCGCCATTCTTGCCGAACTCGGCCAATGGTTCATCCACTTAAGATGCTGACGGCTCAATTATTATCTGAGATATCAGCAAAGCTTTGAGCGCAATGGGCAGGGCTCTGAAGCGCTGGGGTTCAAGCTGAGGTTTTGACGCTGCAATGGAGGCAATGCAATGACGGTTTACAAGGGCAAATGCGCAAGGGCATGTCCACTTTTGGCCGGCTGCTTCCCTCCGCGAGGGGCAGCTTTGGGTTGTGGATTCAACCGGTCGATGCAACACAACTAAATTCTGTGTTAGCAGAAGGAGTGTTGCATCGACCGGTTGAATCCACAGCCAGTAACGGACAGTGACCGGTGTTTGCGGTTTAGGAGTCGTTCGGGTGCGTCGGACGTGACAGGCCGAAATCGGCGAGGATTTCTAATGGTGAGACGCGATCGAGCTACTTGCGCTCTCGCTCTTCATACCACTGCACGAACGCTTTGGCGCTTACCGGTCGGCAGACATGAAAACCCTGGGCCATGTCGCAATGGTAATCGCCCAGCGCATCGAGCACGCCGGCAGTTTCTACGCCTTCAGCAATGACCGTCATGCCAAGATTGTGACCAAGATCGACAACGCTCCGTACGATTAGCTCGTTGGCTTGATCGCTTTGCATCGCCAGTACAAAGGATTTGTCGATCTTGAGTTCGCTGATGGGCAAATCCTTCAACTGAGCCAGACTCGTATAGCCGACGCCGAAATCATCGATGGCAATGTGGATGCCCATCGCATGTAACTGCCTCAGGATGGTCCGAGCCGCGTAGGAATCGAGCATGATCGCGGACTCGGTCACTTCGAGCATGAGCATGTTTGGTTTCAAGTTGTGCTGCTCAAGCAAATCGACGATCTGAACCACCAATTTGTCGTCCAGCAGGTTGCGTGCAGAAATGTTCACGGCAACCGGTATGCAAATCCCGATGTCGGCCCAGGCCCGCACTTGAGACAGCGCAAGGTTCAGCACGTATTGAGTCAGGGAGCCAATGATCCCGGTGAGCTCGGCAAACGGAATGAACTCATCCGGATTCACGAGGCCGCGCACCGGATGCTGCCAACGCACCAATGCCTCCACGCCAGTGACTTCTCCTGTGCTCAGGCTGACCTTGGGTTGGTACTCCAGGAACAATTCACCGCGTTCCAGACCTCGCCGCAGTTCTCCGAGCATGGCCAGGCGTTCCGGTGAGCGCCGATCCGCTCCCGGGTCGTAGGCGAGTATGCCTTTGCCCTGTTTCTTGGCTGCATACATGGCGATATCGGCACGCTGCATGAGCATTGAAGGGTCATCACCATGCACCCCCGACACCACGACCCCGAAGCTGGCCTCGACATCCAGTTCGACCCCATCGATTTCAAACGATGCGGTAATCGCTTTGTGCAGCCGTTGCGCTGCTTTCAACGCGCCTTCCAGGCCTTCGACGGAAGGAAGCAGAATCGCAAACTCATCACCACCCAACCGGCAGACCGTATCGATTTCCCGCGCTTCACTGATCAACCGCCTGCCGATCTCGTCAAGCAGGCGATCCCCGTAGTGATGCCCCAGGGTGTCGTTGACTTCCTTGAATCGGTCTAGATCGATGAGCAACAGGCCAGTGGTTGAGCCCTGGCGGCGTCCGAGGCGTAGTGCCTGCTCGAAACGATCGGCCAAGAGGGTTCGGTTGGCCAGCCCTGTGAGCTTGTCATGCAGCGACGCGTGCAAAGCGTCCTTGCGTTGGCTGTCGAGCTCGACACGCGTGCGTCGTAACACTTGGGCGAACAGCCCGGCAAGAAGCAGCCCGGCGATAAAAACGATGGGAGTGCTATCGGCGTTGAAGGCCTCCCGCGTGCGCAGTTTCTCCAGCGCCACGATGGACTCCTTGTGGTGATCGGCTGCTGCTTGCAAGACGACTTTTTCAATCTTTTCGAACAGCGGGTCGCCTTCGTCAATGTCAATCCGGCGCGCCTCGGCATCATTGCCATCGTCAACTGCCTTGAACAACTTATTGACGCTGTCCAGGAAGGGCGTCAGTGCCGTGAGCACATTTTGGGCAAGGAGGTGGTCAGCAGGCGACCCGGTGCGCTGAATATGCCCGAGTGCACGCGTGAGGTCCTGTACCGCTTCGTTGAAGCGACGAAGTACTTGCGGCCCCGGTTCCAGGCGATAGAGGCGTTCCAGCGACTCGGCGGCGGCCACCGCAGTCGCCGCCGCTGTGTAGTGGTCGGACAGGACACTCGAAGCGATCGCTTCCTGCCCCAGTCGTCCAGTGGTCACTGAAGACCACACCGCAAAGAAGCTGGTTGCGAGCAGCACGACAATCAACCCATAGCGCGCCCACTGGCTGGGGATGGTATTACTCCAGTGTGTCAGCCTGGGAACGGCAACCGGATGTACAAAAGCTTCAGGATGCTCCGGACTTGCTGGTGGTAAATTGCTCATGTGCTACCTCATGTAGACGTGGCTGCTTCCATTCTTATTGGCAATTTCCACCAAACCCTTAGCTTAGTCGAAAACGAAATTAACCTTAATTATTCGATAATGACGGTCGACAAATCATTAAGTGAGGGCGTAAACCCCTCCTATTTTCCATGATAGGCCTCAACGACGCTTACATTTACACCGGTTTTTTCCAGATCACCGACGTTACCGATGCGACGTACAAGTAACTTGTATCTACCTTTATTCAAAACAACCCTACAAGTTTCTGCATACAAAGCGCTTCCTCCAATAGAAGTGAGCTTGGGATGCGATATTGATGAACGATGCACTTCTGTTCCAGACTTCGCGTCGGTAATTATCATTTCAATATCAAACGGTGCGCCTGCCGCTGCCCAACGTCCGCTCATCTTGATATCCGATTTTGGTCGAATTCTGCCAGACTGAGATGAAGCCATCACTGCATGGAAACTGATGGCCGGCGCCAAGTGAATACATATCTGGGGACAGATACATTTTTCGTACTCTTGGCCGACTGCTGCCTGCCGCGACCGGCTGAAAACGCCCAAAGCGGTCTATCGCTTTTGACTGGCGGAAAGTTTATGTAACCTCGCGAAATCCGTTCGCAAACTCGGTGTAACACCCAGGATCCATTTATGCAGACTGATCAAACCAGGCTACTTGCACTTGCACTGATTGAGATCAGGACGTTGCTTGCGGATTATTTGGGCAGCGATGTAGATGCTCCAATGAGCGTCCGTGTCGCGGCCCATTTGGCTTATGCACTCCATAATGAAGCGGAGACTGTGTACAGCAACGCTGACTTTCAAATCGAACGTGCAACTCAGAAAATCGCCGCGATCGATCAGATTCTTAGTGTTTCGGATGGCGCCGCATTGCTGAGCAGGTTTGACGTTGAAGCCAACAAAATTCCGGATGGTGCTTAACCAGGATGACCACTTCTGGCCGAAATCGGACGTCAGTATGGTTAGAAGCGGTGGCTCCCTTTAGTGTTCAGGACACAGAATTCGATGAGCAGACTTTCAACGCTGATCGCGGAAGCTCGGTCAGGGCTTTCCATCCAGGAGCGGATCCCACATGAAAAATGGGCAGCGATTGCATCGCAATGCGGGGCCGCGGAAATTGCAGAGATCGAGAGGCGCATCGTATCCCTCAGGGTCGAGTTGGAAACGATCGAAGCGTGGGATGGCGACACGATGGATGACATCAACATCGCCATCAACCATTTTTCTCAGCTACTGAGAATGGCTGCTGGTGCGCCTTGATCATTCAGGGGCCGGGCTCAAGAGTCAGATCTTTCTGAACGGGATCAGAAGCAGTCGGGCAATACTGACTGCTCAGCCGATTGCTGCCTGTGGCGGAAGGCAACAGTCGCCCCAGAGCGGACCTTGTCTGTCGGCAAGTAGCTCTTACAATTTCCGACCCGAGTAAAACGGCACTTGACCGATACCGGTAGACCATTAAATCAGGTGATGTCGTATGCGTGATCTACCATGCCCTTGCTGCGGTTTCGTAACCCTGGAATGCGAGTACGGCTCGTACGATATCTGCCCCCTTTGTGGCTGGGAAGATGACGCCGTCCAGTTAGCCAATCCAACGTCAGGGGGAGGCGCAAATTCGATTTCCCTCGCTGACGCTCAGATGGGCCTCTTAAACAAATACCCAATAACTGTTCGGCTTGCGGAGGGATTTCGACGAGGGCTCGGATGGCGACCGTTAGACGCCAATGATCTTGAGGCTACGAACGTACTTAAGACCGTCAAGCACTGGCACACCATCGCCGTTCGCTGGGAGTCAGAAGCCTATTGGTCAGTGAATGGAACGACCGACGTCAAGGTCTGAATTTACGAGACCCAACAGAATTTTCCGCCTGTGGCCGGAAGCGGGTCTAATCCGAATGTCCGTTATTGGACGAGCCTGTCACGACTAGCCGGGATTGGCTCCAAATCCCCCTCCACATGTTCATACGACAAGGCCCTGAATATTCGGGGCTTTGTCGTTTCCGGGACGGGGTAAAAAGCCCCAGACCATTTCAGTCCACACCCCGGATGGAGTATTGCTTTTGACTAGTAGCGTCTAGTTTTCGAATGATCTCCAGTCGCTACACTTCTGAAGCCCAGCCCGGCCGTTTTCTACTTCGCCGTTATCACCGACAACTTGGTAATCCCCGCCCGTTCAATCGAGGCCATCGCCCGGGCCACTTCGCCATAATTCACGCCATTGTCCGCCTGCAGCTGCACACGCACGTCGGGATTTTTCGCCTTGGCGGCCTGCAGGTTGAACTCGAGCAGATCGGCCTGGATTTCGTCCTTGTTGATGAACACCTTGCCCTTGTCGTCGATGCTGACCACCAGCGGGTCTTTCTGGTCCACCGGTGCCACCGATTCGGTCTTCGGCAAGTTGATCGGGATCGCGTTGGTCAGCAGTGGCGCGGTGACGATGAACACCACCAGCAGCACCAACATGACATCCACCAGAGGCGTGACGTTGATCTCACTGAGCACTTCATCGCTGTCTTGTGTAGAGAACGCCATATCAGGACGCCTCCTTGACTTTCTGCCCGGCGACGGTCGCTCCGGACTTGCTCAACACCGGATGCAACAGCACGCGGAACGCGTTTTTCTGCGCCAGGCTATAGAAGTCGTGGGCGAAGTCGTCGAGGTCGGCGGCGGTCAGTTTCAGACGACGCAGGAAGTAGTTGTAGACCAGCACTGCCGGCACGGCGACGGCGATGCCAACGCCGGTTGCTACGAGGGCGGCACCAATCGGCCCGGCCACGGTTTCCAGGCTCGCCGACCCCGCGGCACTAATACCTTTCAAGGCCGACATGATGCCCCAGACGGTGCCGAACAGGCCGATGAAGGGCGAGGTGCTGCCGATACTGGCGAGGATGGCCCGCTTTCCAACGAGCGACGTTCGCGCACGATCTGCTGGCGCAGGGCGCGCTCGAGACGGTCCTGGTGGTTGATTGCCTAGCTAAAGTCGGTGGCTTGTGCGTCTTCCGGCACCTGGATCGCAGCGTAACCGGCCAGGGCGACACGAGCGACGGCGCCCGGTTGGCTATGGGCCAGTTCAGCGGCGGAATCGAGACTGGACGCGGCCCAGAAGTGTTTATGGAATTTGCGGTCCTGGGCCTTCAGGCGGGTGAACTGCACACCCTTGAGCAGGGCCAGGCCCCAGGTGGCCACGGAAAACAGGATCAACAGCCAGATGACGGTGTGTTCGACGGATTCGAAGGGCACGCCACGCACCCTGACGGTGGACCAGCACTTGCTGGATGAGCATTTCGACGCAGCGCGGTGCATCGTCGACAGCGTGCTGCATGCCGAGCGCTGGGCCTGGGCCCACCCTGAAGAGACCCGGCGGTTCCTCGCTCGCGAACTGAACACCAGCGAATATTGGGTCGCCGCCGCCTACGGCGAAGATGCCCATCGCCGCTTGCGAACCGCCCTCGACGAAATCTCGATCACCGCCTTACAGCACCTGACGGACTTCCTCCAGCGTTGGGACTTCATTCCCCAACACTTCGATGTCCGCGACTGGATTGATCCGCGTCCGCTGGAGGAGGTTTGTCGGGTGATTTGAATCGACCAGGCGAGCGCAACAGGACAACTGCACGCTCGCCTGTCACGCTCAGTGGGGCGCGCGAGGGATCGTCTTGAGCAGGTCTTCGGGGCTGATCTGACCGACGATCGGTTCCATGACGCTACCTGGTTGTGGCAGATCGAGGATGTGTCCCTTGATCTTGCCGATGACGTGCATCTCACAAGGCTTGCAGTCGAACTTCAGCGTCAGCACCTCGTCACCGTGCACCAGTTGCATCGGCGCGACCTTGGTGCGCACACCGGTGACGCCTTTGGCTTGCTTGGGGCAAAGGTTGAAGGAGAAGCGCAGGCAGTGCTTGGTGATCATCACCGGCACCTCGCCGGTTTCCTCGTGGGCCTCGAACGCCGCGTCGATCAGCTTCACGCCATGACGGTGATAGAAGTCGCGGGCCTTCTGGTTGTAGACGTTGGCCAGGAACGACAGGTGCGATTCCGGGTACACCGGCGGCGGGTTGGTTTCGGCCTTGCGACCTCCCCGTGGGTGGGCCAGCAGGCGGGCCGCGGTCAATGCTTCGATCGCTTCGCGGCGCAAGGCCTTGAGTTGCGAATTGGGGATAAAAAACGCCTGGGGCGCATCCAGTTCAATGGCGGTGGCGTGGTAGTCGGTGGTGCCCAGTTGACCGAGCAGGTCACGCAGTTGCTCCAGGGCCTGCTCCGGCTTGTTGGCCAGACCGAACGGGCCGTCCAGGGACACGCTGGCGCTGACGCCCTCCTCGCTGGTGGCGGTGAGCTGCAGGCGCTGCTCGTCCAGCCGTGCGACCCAGGTCAGGCCGATACGACGCTCGGCGGACGTCTTCTGCAGGGCTTGCTGCCAGTTATGGTCCAGGTTGCGGCTCAATGGATGGTTGGGCCGCAGCTTGTACATGCCTTCCGGCATTTCGTTGGGCTCGACGCGGTAGCGATAGCGCTTCTGGCCCTCTTCGTCGAACTCTCCCTTGGGCTCCGCGATATTGGCGCGAAATCCCACCACCTCGCGCTTGATCTGCACATTGAGGCCATCGCCGTTGGATAACGGTTCAAAGGTCACCACCTGCAAGTCGCGCTTGCCGACCTTCTCCACCACGCCCACCGGCAAGCCGGTGAAAGTCGGTGAGTCGAAGGCGCCGATGTCGATCTTGCGCTCGCTGACGAAGTAGTCGGTGCTGCCACGGTGGAAGGTCTTGTCCGGGTCGGGCACGAAGAAGTGCGCCGTGCGGCCACTGGACGCGCGGGCCAGGTCCGGACGATCTTCGAGGACATCGTCCAGGCGCTGGCGGTAGTAGGCCGTGATGTTCTTCACATAGCCCATGTCCTTGTAGCGCCCTTCGATCTTGAACGATCGTACTCCGGCTTCCACCAACGCGCGGATGTTGGCGCTCTGGTTGTTGTCCTTCATCGACAGCAGGTGTTTTTCGTAGGCAACCACGCGGCCCTGGTCGTCCTTGAGCGTGTACGGCAAACGGCAGGCCTGGGAGCAGTCGCCACGGTTGGCGCTACGGCCATTCTGCGCGTGGGAAATATTGCACTGGCCGGAGAACGCCACACACAGCGCGCCATGAATGAAGAACTCGATCGCCGCATCGGTCTCGTCGGCGATGGCGCGAATCTCTTGCAGGTTCAGCTCGCGGGCGAGTACCAGTTGGGAGAAGCCAGCCTGGTCAAGGAACTTCGCCCGCGCCAGGGTGCGGATGTCTGTCTGCGTGCTGGCGTGCAGCTCGATCGGCGGGATATCCAGCTCCATCACGCCCAGGTCCTGGACGATCAACGCATCGACACCGGCATCGTACAGTTCGTGGATCAGCTTGCGGGCCGGCTCCAGCTCGTTGTCATGCAGGATCGTGTTGATAGTGGTGAACACCCGGGCGTGGTAGCGACGGGCGAATTCCACCAGTCCGGCGATTTCACTCACCTCATTGCAGGCGTTGTGGCGGGCGCCGAAGCTTGGGCCACCGATATACACGGCGTCGGCACCATGCAGGATGGCCTCGCGGGCGATGCTCACGTCACGGGCGGGACTGAGCAGCTCCAGGTGATGTTTAGGTAGGGACATATTTTTTTATCTGGTTTGTCACGGTTGAGGCACGCATTGTAGCGGCGAAATACTTGACCGGCACCCGTGGCCTACCGAGCGGTAATGGCAACATAAATATGTTTGCTACCATTAGAGAGCAGCATTGAGGCTGAGGCCCGGCTTGGGAAATCGGCTTTAACCTTCCTGACATTGATCCATTCCGTTCAAGCCTGCCTGAGCACATGGAGGGCCAATGCGCATTCCATTATTTTTCGCGGTGTCCGCGGCACTGTTTTTAAATGGATACTCCTGCCTGGCGCAGCCATTGGATGCGACCGCGGACGGTGCCGATACCGCGCCCGTCACGGCGGCCGTCAAAGAGGCCGTGTTTAATCAGGAGCAGCTGGACCAAATGCTGGCGCCCATTGCGCTCTACCCGGACCCACTGCTGGCCCAGGTACTGATGGGCACCACGTACCCCGGCGAAATCACCGAGGCGGTGACCTGGTCCAAATCACACCCGGACGCCAAGGGTGACGATGCAGTCAAACAAGTGGCGAGCCAGACGTGGGACCCGAGTGTGCAGGCGCTGGTCGCCTTCCCACAGGTGCTGGCAACGCTGGGACAGGATCCCGTTTGGGTACAACGTCTGGGGGATGCCTTCCTGGCGCAGCCCGACGATGTCATGGAGGCCGTGCAACGCCTGCGTCATCAGGCGCAAGCGGCAGGCAATCTGCAGAGCAATCAATATCAGAACGTGACGGTCCAGACCGTTGCGGCACCGGCCCCGGCCCCCGTCACTCCGGCTCCGGCTCCGGCGCCTGCCAGCAGCACTTCCACCATCATCATTCAGCCCTCCGACCCACAGGTGGTGTACGTACCCAGTTACAACCCGACCACCACATACGGGACCTGGTCCTATCCCGCGTCACCCCCTGTTTACTACCCGCCACCGCCAGCCTATTACCCCGGTTCGGCATTGATGGCCGGACTGGCGTTTGGTACCGGTGTGGCGATCGTCGGCGCGCTGTGGGGTGACTGTGACTGGGGTAACAACGACATCGACATCGACGTCAACCGCTACAACAACATCAATGCCAACAACCGGATCACCAATAACCAGAACAAGTGGCAGCACAACACCGTTCATCGCGATGGTGTTCCCTACCGAGACAGAAAGAGCCGCGAACAATACGGCCGACAACTGGACGGTGCCAGTCAGCGTGAGGCGTATCGAGGGGATAATCCCGAGCGAGCCCAGACCCGCGAACGAGCCCAGGCCCGCGAACGAGCCCGTGGAGCCATGGACAAGCGCGGCTTCGAACAACCTGCCACCAGCAACCGCGAAGCCCGGGATCGAGCGCGCGAAGCCCAGTCCGCACCCTCGGCCAACAATCGGATGCAAGGCACAGACAGAGCGAAGTTGTCTGACAGGAGCCAGGGTAATGCCAAAAGCACTCGGGAGGGCCAGCAAGCCAGGAACCAGACCGCTCAGGTGAACCCGCGCGGACAGGGCTCGGCGCAAAACAGGCCATCCGCCAGTGCGGGCAGTGCCCGCAACAATGCATTCGCCGGCGCGCGGTCACCGGCCCAGTCCAACGCACAAGCCAGTCGTGGACGGGCCAGCGAGGTATCCGCCCAGCGCGCCAGTGCTTCGCGATCAGCCGGCCACCAGATCAGTCGGCCGTCGAATCCACCCGCGCGTCAACGAGGAGGCCGTCGTTGAAAAACAATCCTCGAATAAAGTCACTCATGGGTGTGTTCCCCCAGGTATTGGCGATGGTTGCCGGCGTGGCGTGGTCGTGCGTTGTTGCGGCACAGCAGACATTTCCAACGCCGGAAAAGGCCGCTCAAGCGTTCGTCGAAGCACTGGGTACGGAGCACGCCGATCAGACGCGCCTGACAGAGTTGCTGGGTAATGAATGGCACAGCTACATACCCCGCGAAGGTGTTCAGCGCAGTGATGTGGATGCGTTTTTGAAGCAGTACCGCGAGCAACATTCCATCGAAAAAACCAGCGACCGCAAGGCGCTTCTGTCGGTCGGCAGCGACCACTGGACACTGCCGATACCCATGATCAAAGTCGAGAACGGTTGGCGCTTCGACATCAAGGCCGGTCAAGCCGAAATCCGTGCCCGTCGAATTGGCCGCAACGAACTCGCTGCGTTGCAATCCGTACGGACTTATCACGACGCCCAGATGGACTATTCATCAGTGGACCGTGACGGTGACGGCGCACTCGAGTATGCGCAGAAAATCTTCAGCACCGCCGGCAAGCACGACGGTCTCTATTGGGCCGACGACGACAGCGATCAGATCAGCCCGTTAGGGTCCTCGTTCGGCAAAGCCATTGCCGGCGAAGACTGGCACGGTTACCACTTCCGTATTCTTGAAGGTCAAGGTCCTTCAGCACCTGGCGGCGCCTACAGCTACCTCATGGGTGACAAGATGAGCCGTGGCTTTGCACTGATCGCCTGGCCGGCGAAATACGCTGACACCGGGGTCATGAGTTTCATGATCAGCCATGAAGGTCAGGTGTTCGAGAAAGACCTGGGAGCCGAGGGTGAGAAACTGGCACGGTCAATGAAGCGTTTTGACCCGGATGACAGCTGGAAGGTGGTGCCTGCCGACCAAGAGTAAACGCTTCGAACGGTGCGCTATTCTTGATCCGGGTATAGAACTGACCGGTCGCACCGAAGGAGGTCATCACGTTCTGATGAACTGCCGGCCTGGGTCACGGCACCAGGCATTTTTGTCTGACACCCTGAAACGGAGACGCCAGCATGAGCACCTTGAAACTCCACCCTGTACTGGACAATGGTTTCCAACCCGCCGCTGCGAATTTCACAGGTGGCACCCTGCAATGCCTGTGTGCGACCGACAAAGTCGAGGTCAGGATCGACGCGCAAACCCTGCATAACCACGCGTGCGGCTGCAGCAAATGCTGGAAACCGCAAAATGCGACATTCGCCGTCATAGCCGTGGTGCCTCGGGATAAGGTCAGCGTCACGGCCCACGGCGAAAAACTGGCCATTGTCGACGAAACCGCCACCATCCAGCGCCACGCCTGCAAGCAGTGCCATGCCCATCTCTTCGGGCGCATCGAGAACAAGGACCATGCCTTTTATGGCCTGGACTTCGTCCACACTGAGCTCTCTCCCCAAAGCGGATGGGCGGCGCCGGGCTTCGCGGCGTTCGTGTCCTCCATCATCGAAACCGGCACGCCACCCGCGCAAATGAAGGCCATCCGTGAGCGCCTTCGCTCGATCGGCCTGGAGCCCTATGACTGCCTGTCCCCGGACTTGATGGACGCACTGGCAACTCACGTTGCCAAACAGAAAGGCTTGCTCCCCGCCGCCTGATTGATCGACCGCCGCGGCTCTGGGCCAGGAGGTGCCGGTGGTCGTTGCCTTTCGCTTGTCACCGGCGTTTGACTAAGCTGAATAGATCAGGACGAACTGAAATCCAAGTGATAGCGGCCACCCGCGAATCTGGATGGGTATCAAGACGGTAACTCGCAAAGGAGACGACCATGTACGCGGTCATAAGAACCTATTCGGGTCGAGACGCAAAACAGCTTTTCGATTTCCTGGAAGAGAAAAAGACCGACGTCGAAGCTGCCCTGCGAAAAGTTGTCGGCCTCGCAAGCTACACGCTGCTGCCTCTCGGTGATGGCGGAATATCGATAACGGTTTGCACGGACAAGGCCGGCACCGACGAGAGCATGAAAGTTGCACGCGACTGGATTGAGAAAAACGCCACGCACATCCATCCGTTCCCGCCGGTCATCACGGAAGGTCCGGTCATTGTGCAGATCAATTAGCGCGCCCTGACGATCCCTCATGACAATATCGCTGTCACAACGATTGGAGGTTCACGTCCCCCCTTTTATCGACAGCGTTCGACCCGGTATCAATCCGGAACAAACGCCCCCAATCGCGCCCGCGCCGTTGGAATGATTTCTTCCAACAGCTCCAGCGGCACATCCTGCATGAACAGGGTGACTTCGAATTTGAGTGTTTGATCGTTTCGAAACACTTCAAACACCATGTCCCCTCCTCGCCAGCACTCAAAGCCGAGTCCGTCATGCCCTGGCGTTACGCTCGACGCGATCTCAAACCGGTATTCAACGCCATCAATCAGCAAGCGCTTGTCTCCTTTGCCTGTAAATCAACTACTGGGGAGTCAGGGTGTAGTGATAGTGCACTTTTCCGGTATCCGGATACACCAGCCAGTAATCGTCATTGTCTTTCTTCAGTCGATAGCACTCTTTCCGGATTTTGGCGCCCGTGAAACAAATCACGCCGTCCTTGGTTGTCCAGTGTTCTGTCTCTGGAGGATTACCCTGCAGCGCAAAAATTTCGGTGCCGTCTGCATTGAAGCTCAATGAATAGGGCAATCCGGTCTTGCCGATATTGTTCAACTTGTGGCCGATCAGCGTGCTGCGGATCTGAGCATCATCAAGTGCCACGGCTGCAGGGGTGACGGGTTTGATGACGTGTTGTGGCGTCGAGGCGCAACCGCCCAGGGCAATGGCGATGACTATGCAGTACAACGTCTTCCGGTTCATGTCGCACCTCAGGATTATTCGGGATTGGAGGGGTAGATGAAGCTTAGGCAATTACGACGGGAACGCTTTTCCAGGACAAAAAAACCTCCGCGCTTTGCAGAGGCAGGAAGAAGAGCAAAAAAGAAAGGGAACTGGCACTAAGCCACTAATGTCGGAGCCGCATCACCTGGAGAATTGGCTGATGCGCTCTCGGCATTTTGAAATCACTTACTGTTTGAATGGCTCGCGTCGAATGTTTATCCAGCCGGACGCATACATGACCGATGAAGATGCGTGGTACTACGCGTGTCTGCACGCGGGCGTGGGCCTTTTGTATGGGGAAGACAACGCTCAGGAACATCACGCTAAGTTGCTCGACCACGCTGAAAAGTCCGGTTTGACCGATGTCAAATGGGAAGAGTTGCCGTAAACCGCGCATTGAATGCCCTTCCCTGCACAGGCAAAGATTTCAACCTCCCGCTACGCTCAACACAACGCATCTTCCTCTCCATGAAAAGAGGTAGACCCTCCTATGCTTTTATATTTGAGATTACCCGCCAGGTTCCTTGGCGGACTCCTTCTTGTTGCATCGGCTGCAAGCAACGCTCTAGCCGACGTCAAAACCTGTGAGTGCGAGTTCAGCAGCCGGGACTATCAAGCCTACGGTACGAGTGGTGCCTGTGGTGTATTCATGTATGCAAAAGCCAGTATCTGCGAGATCTCCTTCGCCGGTATCGGCGCCCATCCCGATGTGCTGACTAACCCGAGGCTGGGTACCAACACTCTGCAGGCACAGTTAGATGTCGCACCGGATATTTTCAGTCGTTATCTCGAGTTCGTAAAAACCGGCAATATCACGCCACTCAGCGAGCACGAATTCATCGAACGCAGTTTGCCCGTCATGGCCCGCGCCAGCCTGTTTCGCGCAGCCCCGCAAATAGCAGAAGCGCCGATCAAGCAGCTGGATGCCGTGATTCAGGATGTGGCACACAAATACAGCGGCGAACTGGAAGCAATTTTCCTCGGCAAAAAAGAGCCGCACACCCTCAAGTGGGATGCCGAGAGCGACGTTGAACTAGGCCGCGGTTATGTCCAGGTCAATTACAGAAAGGATATTCAACTGCGCGTTCTTTACTTCTCTCCAGCACAGAGATGAAGGCTTATGAACTTCACATGCCTTGAAGAGTTATCGGACCTTGACCGGGCGGGTTTGATAGTGGCGATGATCGGTGCCGCGATCTTGCTGCTTGTGGGCCTTGGCTTGTCTTTTCGCCTGAAACTCTGGCAAACGCTCACGGAAATCATCTATGACAAAGTCCACTTGAAGTTGCCGCCTCCCCTGCTTTGCCTGCTGACCTGCTTCGCCGTATTGGGAGGCATCTATTGGTGGCTGAATAACCACTATCCGGCCGACAGTATTATTTTCACGGATAAGCCCTGGACGCTTGGGGAGATCAAACAGCGACTGGAGACAGTGTCAGGGGTAGATGTTCAACTGAAAGGGGACGTGGCGAGTTTTGCCATTGATAGAAGGATAAGCGGGGCTTGTGCGGCTGATGTGCTGAAAGCGATTTGTGACGATTACCGGGATCAGCTGATTTGTCGTAATGAGCCCGGGCGAACGCTTATTGAACGTAAACCCTGAAGGGTGCCGTACAAAACAAATGTGGGAGCTAGCCTGCTGGCGATGGCGGACTGTCAATCAACAGTGATGTTGAATGTTCAGCCGTCATCGCTGGCAGGCTAGCTCCCACAGGGGTTGCTGTTAACCCGACAACCGGGTCAACAGCACTTCGGCCCGGCCTTGCTGCCGTAACGAGCTTCCTGGCGTTCCCGGAAGAACACCTCGTAACTCATCACCGGTTTGTCCGGGTGTTTGGTCTGCATGTGCTCGACGTAGTTGTCGTAGTCGGGCATGCCGACCATCAGGCGCGCAGCCTGACCGAGGTATTTACCGAGGCGACTCAGGTCATTGAACATGCTGCACTCCTCGATCAAGCATCCGGCAGGGCCTGGAATGGCGCTTCTTTATCCGTGCGTTCCTTGGTTCCCCAAGCGGCAATGCCGACCTTGAGGGCAAAGAACAGGATGCTGAAGACCACAAACAGGAACAGCGCGGTCAGCGTTGCGTTGGTGTACGCGTTGTAGATCACGTGCTGCATCTGCTCGATGCTCTTGGCCGGTGCGAGTACCTGACCGTTGGCCAGGGCATCGCTGTACTTCTTGGCCAGCGCGAGGAAACCGATGGCCGGGTTGGCGTCGAACAGCTTGATGAAGCCTGCGGTAACGGTGCAGATCAGCAGCCACACCGCCGGCAGCATGGTCACCCAGACGTAGCGTTGGCGTTTCATTTTGATCAGTACGACGGTCGCCAACATCAGCGCGATACCGGCCAGCATCTGGTTGGAGATACCGAACAGCGGCCACAAGGTGTTGATGCCACCCAGCGGGTCGATCACGCCTTGGTAGAGCAAGTAACCCCACATCGCCACGCAACCGGCGGTGGCGATCAGGTTGGCGGTCCAGGAATCAGTACGTTTCAGGGCCGGTACGAAGGAGCCGAGCAAGTCCTGGAGCATGAAACGTCCGGCACGGGTGCCAGCGTCGACGGCGGTCAGGATGAACAGCGCTTCGAACAGGATCGCGAAGTGGTACCAGAACGCCATGGTGTTTTCACCCGGCAGAATGTTGTGCAGGATCTGCGCGATACCGACTGCCAGGGTCGGTGCACCGCCGGCACGGGCCAGGATAGTGGTTTCACCGATGTCCTTGGCCACCGCTTGCAGGGCTTCCGGCGTAATCAGGAAACCCCAGCTGCTGACGGTTTGAGCAACCGACACAGCGTCAGCGCCGACAATGGCCGCTGGACTGTTCATGGCGAAATACACGCCAGGCTCGATCACCGAAGCGGCAACCATCGCCATGATGGCCACAAAGGACTCCATCAACATGCCGCCGTAACCGATGTAGCGGGCATGACCTTCACTCGCCAGCAACTTCGGCGTGGTGCCGGAAGCGATCAGCGCATGGAAACCCGAGACCGCGCCACAGGCGATGGTGATGAACAGGAACGGGAACAGACCGCCCTTCCACACCGGCCCGGTGCCGTCGATGAATTGGGTCAGTGCCGGCATTTTCAGATCAGGCATGGTGATCAGGATGCCGATTGCCAACGCGATGATGGTGCCGATTTTCAGGAACGTGGAGAGGTAGTCACGCGGTGCCAGGATCAGCCACACCGGCAGTACCGCAGCAACGAAACCGTAGCCGATCAACATCCAGGTGATCTGGATGCCGGTAAAGGTGAAGGCCTTGGCCCAGACCGGATCGGCAGCGATTTGCCCGCCCAGCCAGATCGAACCGAGCAACAGCAATACGCCGATCACCGAGATTTCGCCGATGCGGCCCGGGCGGATGTAGCGCATGTAGATGCCCATGAACATCGCGATCGGGATGGTCGCCATCACCGTGAAAATGCCCCACGGGCTTTCGGCCAGGGCTTTGACCACGATCAGCGCCAGCACCGCGAGGATGATGATCATGATCAGGAAGCAGCCAAACAGCGCGATGGTGCCGGGGATGCGGCCCATTTCCTCACGGACCATGTCGCCCAAAGAGCGACCGTTGCGGCGGGTGGACATGAACAGGACCATGAAGTCCTGAACCGCACCGGCCAGCACCACGCCGGCAATCAGCCACAGCGTGCCGGGCAGATAGCCCATCTGCGCCGCCAGAACCGGACCGACCAGCGGACCTGCGCCAGCGATGGCCGCGAAGTGGTGACCGAAAAGTACGTGTTTGTTGGTCGGTACGTAGTCCAGACCATCGTTATTGAGTACGGCGGGGGTGGCTCGATTGGGGTCGAGTTGCATCACCTTGTTGGCGATGAACAGGCTGTAGTAGCGATAAGCGACGAGGTAGATGGCGACGGCTGCGACTACGATCCAGAGGGCGTTGATCGCTTCGCCGCGGCGCAAGGCCACGACACTCAGCGCAAACGCTCCCAGAACAGCCACGGCAAACCAGGCGAGGTGTTTAGCCAGACGGGGCATAGCGTGTCTCCTGCCGACAGCCAGTGACTGCGGCGGTAATTTTTATAATTGTGTCCGCTGTGCGGAGCTGGCCCAATATCCACGCATGCCGTCCACAAATAAATCCGCGTTACTACGTACGCGGCCTCTACGTAGTTCTACGTAGACGCCGCCGATCTCGCAGCTGAAATGCAATACCCCTGTGGGAGCCAGCCTGCTGGCTCCCACAGGGGGTTTGTGTTTTCAACTGACTGACATCCCAACCACAGGTCATTCCGTCCAGCAGCGCTACTGGACGCGCGTATCTTTGGCATATGATGCCGGCCTTCGCCTTCCCCCGGTCCGGACAGGAGCCCAGATGCAGCTCAAACACAAAATCGTCGCGCTCGGGATTCTGCCGCTGGTACTGGCGATCGCCGTCATCTGTGCGCTGGTGATTTCCCTGAACCGCCAACTGGGGGATCAACAGGCACAGCTGATCGAAGACAGCATTCTGGCCAGCAAGCGCGCCGAACTGAAAAACTACGTGGAAATGGCCCAGAGCCTGATCGCGCCGCTGTACGACGATGGCCACGGTGATGCGCGCGCCCAGCAGCAAGTGCTGGAAGAACTGCGCAAACTCAGCTTTGGCATCAATGGCTACTTCTTCGTGTACGACCGCGAGGGTCGCAGCCTGATGCACGCGCGGCAATCGGATCTGGTGGGTCAGTATCTGTGGGACATGAAGGACCCGCACGGCCTGCCGGTGATCCAGGCCTTGCTCAAGAGTGCGCAATCCGGCGAAGGTTTTCAGCGCTACGCCTGGAACAAACCCTCCTCTGGCCAGGTGACCGACAAACTCGCCTACGTGGTGATGCTGGATCGCTGGGGCTGGATGCTCGGCACCGGCATTTACCTTGAGGACGTTGAACGCGCCACTCAGCAGGCCCGTGACGAAGTGGCGATGGGCATCCGCAAAACCATGCTGGCGATTGCCGCCGTCGCCCTCGTGGCCGTGCTGTTCGTGTTTGCCAGCGGCATGACGCTGAATGTCAGCGAACACCGTCTGGCCGACAAAAAACTGCAACGCCTGACCCAGCGCATCGTCAGTCTGCAGGAGGAAGAGCGCTCGCGGGTTTCCCGCGAATTGCACGACGGCATCAGCCAGGTTCTGGTCTCGATCAAGTTCCAGTTCGAACTGGCCAGCCATGTCCTGGAGAACGGACAGGACAAAGGCTTGAGTATTTTAAGAGAGGCCACGGAGCGGCTTGGAGACGCAATTGGCGAGGTTCGCAGTCTTTCTCACGACCTGCGCTCATCCTTGCTCGACACCCTGGGCCTGTCCGCGGCCATCGGCCAACTTGCCGAGGAATTCGAGCAGCGCAGCGGGCTGACCGTGACCTACAACGATAACGAATTCGACTGCCATCTGGTCGATGGCGCGGCAGTCTCGCTGTTCCGCATCGTGCAGGAAGGCCTGACTAATATTGAACGCCATGCACAGGCGAAAAACGTTTCCATTACCCTGCACGGGTCTGAAGAATCCATACGGCTGACAGTGGTCGATGACGGTGTCGGCTTCAACGTCGCCCAGGTCGAACGTCTCCACGCCGGCATTGGCCTGCGCAATATCCGTGAGCGTGTCGAGCATTTTGGCGGTCGATTCGACCTGATCTCGATGCCGGGAAGAAGTGAGCTGGACGTGCTGCTGCCGATGAAAATGCCCGGCGCAAAACGCTGACCTGACAATAAGAGTGAATGCCCGTGATAAACCTGCCCTCCCCGATCCGCGTCGCCCTGGTCGACGATCACTCTTTGGTCCGCGACGGGATCAAGGCGCTGCTGTCTGTCATGGCTCCGCTGGAAGTGGTGGGTGAAGCCGAGAATGGTGCGGACGCCATCGAGATGGTTGGTCGCTGCCAGCCGGATCTGTTGCTGGTCGATATCAGCCTCAAGGACATGAACGGCCTGGAGCTGACCCGGTTGCTGCGCAGCCAGTACCCGTCGCTCAAAGTGCTGGTGCTCAGCATGTACGACAATTACGAATACGTGAGTGAGTCCGTTCGCTCAGGTGCCAGCGGCTATGTGCTGAAGAACGCGCCGTCACGGGAAATCATTGCGGCCATCGAAGCCATTGCCAGCGGCGGGACGTTCTACAGCGCTGAAATCGCCCAGCGGCTCATCGCCGATAAAAGCACCGACAACGAGCTGACACCGCGTGAAAGCCAGGTGTTGTACAAAATGGCCCAAGGGATGAACAACAAGGAAATGGCCCGCGACCTGGACATCAGCGTGCGCACCGTAGAAACCCATCGCCTGAGCATCCGCCGCAAACTCAACATCGACAAACCGGCGGCGCTGGTGAAATACGCGATCGATCACGGGATCATTTCGCCGTAAACCACGCAAACCGCCAACACGTACTTGCCGGAGACAGCCTGTGCCACCCTTGACCACTCGCGAGATTTACCAGGTATTGCGCGACGCCTCGCTGGAGGTTCGTCCGCTGCGACTAGTGGGCGTACAGTCCGAGTCCGGCCTGGTGCAAGTCGACATCGAGGGCTGGCAGCTAACCCTCGACGTCGACGGCACCCGCCTGCGCCACTGCCAACGCTGCCAGAGCCCGGACGGCCGCGTCGGCCTGTTCGACAGTTGGCAACGTTACGGCACCGACCCGGTGAGTTTGCTCAGCACCTGGGAGCTGGCACAAATCGAGCGTTTGCTAAGCGCATTCAAAACCGCGGTTTGACCGCCTTCCAGTCCGGTTTGTAGCGCTGCATCTGTTTCACGTCATCGCGCTGGCGGATGCCGCAGGTCAGGTATTGATCATGCAGCTTGCCGAGTTGATCGTGATCCAGTTCCAGGCCCAGCCCGAATGCGCGAGTGATTTTCACGCAGCCATCGACGATCGGCAACTTGCCACCCTTGATCACTTCTTCGTCCGGCTCCTGCCACGGGTAATGGGTGTCGCAGGCGTAATCCAGATTGGGCACCGCAGCCGCCACATGCGCCATCGCCATCAGGCTGATGCCCAGGTGCGAGTTGGAATGCATCGACACGCCAAGACCAAAGATGTCGCACATTTTCGCCAGCGCCTGAGTGTCGCGCAGGCCACCCCAGTAATGGTGGTCGGCGAGGACAATCTGCACGCTGTTCAACGCGACGCTACGACGAAACTCGTCGAAATCGGTGACCACCATGTTGGTCGCCAGCGGCAGGCCGGTGCGTTTGTGCAGCTCGGCCATGCCCTCCAGACCCGGCGTCGGGTCTTCGTAATACTGCAGGTCATCGCCCAGCAATTCAGCCATGCGGATCGAAGTTTCCAGTGACCAATTGCCATTCGGGTCGATGCGCAGCGGGTAACCCGGGAAGGCTTTTCTCAGTGCCTTGATGCACGACACTTCGTGCTCCGGCGGCAACGTGCCCGCCTTGAGCTTGATGCTCTTGAAGCCATAAGCCTCGATCATCCGCCGCGCCTGGGCGACGATCTGCTCTTCGTTCAGCGCCTCGCCCCAACTGTCTGGCTTGTAGGGTGAATCGACATGTTGCGCGTACTTGAAAAACAGGTAGGCGCTGAACGGAATCTCATCGCGGATCGCCCCGCCCAGCAAGTCCACCAACGGCACGTTCAACGAATGCGCCTGCAAATCCAGGAACGCCACTTCGAACGCCGAATACGCGTTGCTCACCGCTTTGCTGGCGTGTGAGCCGGGCGCCAGTTCGGCACCGGCAATGCTCGCAGGTTTGTTCGCCGCCACCGTGGCCTGGACGATGCGGCGCAACTGATTGAGGTTGAACGGGTCGAGGCCGATCAGTTGCGATTGCAGTTGTTGCTGGATCAACAGCGCCGGCGCGTCGCCGTAACTTTCACCCAGACCGATGTAGCCATTGTCACTTTCAATTTCGATGATCGAGCGCAGCGCGAAAGGCTCGTGAATCCCGCTGGCATTGAGCAGCGGCGGATCACGGAAAGCGATGGGGGTGACGGTGACTCGTTTGATTTTCAAGAGGCTGCTCCCTTTGGATCAGGTTTCAAAGCGGGGTGACTTAAAGAGGTTGGCGCTGTTGCGGTGTCGACCGGTTTAGCCTTCAGCACGCTGTGTGCATCGCCCCGCGGTGCCGTGCGGGCAAAGAAGATCACCACCGCCGCCACCAATGAAGTGGCCGCCAGACCGTAGAGACCGCCTTCGATGGAACCGGTTTTTTGCTCGAGGAAACCGAACGCCGTCGGCGCGACAAAACCGCCGAGGTTGCCGATGGAATTGATCAAGGCGATCACTGCCGCGGCGATGCGTGCGTCCAAATAACCTTGGGGAATCGGCCAGAACAACGCCGAGGCGGCCTTGAAGCCAATCGCCGCAAAGCAGATAGCGACGAAGGCGAAAATCGGCCCGCCAGTGGTGGACATGAACATGCCGAACGCGGCAATCACCAGGGTCAACGCGACCCAGGCCTGCTGGTGTTTCCATTTGCTCGCCATGGCGGCGAAGCCGTACATCGCGACGATGGAAATGATCCACGGAATCGAGTTGAACAGGCCGACCTGGAAGTCGCCGAGGTTGCCCATTTTCTTGATCATGCTTGGCAACCAGAAGGTGGCGCCGTAGATGGTCAGGGCGATGGAAAAGTAGATGAAACAGAACAGTGCGATCTGTTTGTCAGCCAGCAATTTGAACATCGACGGCTTGACCGTCTGCGTGGCCTCGCGGGCCTGCTGCTCCAGCGCGATGGCGCTCACCAGTGCGTCCTTTTCCTCCGCGCTCAGCCAGTTCGCCTGGCGCGGATGGGACTGCAACCAGAACCAGACAAAACCGCAGAGCACGATCGAGGCAAAGCCTTCGATCAGGAACATCCACTGCCAGCCGTGCAGGTTGAAGCCGCTGACGTTCAGCAATGCACCGGACACCGGCCCGGAGATCACCGAGGCAATGGCCGAGCCACTGAGGAAGATCGCCATGGCCTTGCCGCGTTCGGTCGACGGTAGCCATCGGGTGAAGTAGTAAATGATGCCGGGGAAGAAACCCGCCTCGGCCGCGCCGAGTATGAAACGCAGTACATAGAAGCTGGTTTCGCCGCGCACGAACGCCATGGCCATGGCCGCTGCGCCCCAGGTGAACATGATGCGCGTCAGCCAGGCACGGGCACCGTAGCGTTGCAGCAGCAGGTTGGAGGGGACTTCGAAGATTGCGTAACCGATGAAGAACAGCCCGGCGCCCAGGCCATAGGCGGCGGCGCCGATGCCGAGGTCGGTTTCCATGTGGCTGCGCACGAAGCCGATGTTGACCCGGTCGATGTAGTTGACGATGAACATCACCACGAACAGCGGCAGCACGTGGCGCTTGACCTTGGCCGCTGCGCGGGTGAGCACAGTCGGGTCCGGCGGACTCTGGAGGGTATTCAAGGGGCGACTCCCGTTCATTGTTTTTTTAGGGACGGGCCGATCATGGACGCGGACATTGATCCCGTCTAATCTAACTTGGCATTCGATTGATACCTGGATTAGATCAATGTTCGAACTGACCCAACTGCGCTGCTTTACCACGGTGGCGACCGAGCTCAACTTCCGGCGTGCTGCCGAACGGTTGAACATGACGCAACCGCCGCTCAGCCGGCAGATTCAAATGTTGGAGCACCACCTGGGCGTCGAGCTGTTCACCCGCACCACCCGCAGCGTCGCCCTGACCGCCGCTGGCCGCGCCTTTTTCATTGAGGCGCAGAACCTGCTGGAGCGCGCCCAACAAGCCGCCGCCACCGCCCGACGCTTCGCCGAGGGCGACATCGGCACGGTGAACATCAGTTTCGTCGGCAGCGCGGTGTACGAATTCCTGCCCAAGGTGATTGCCGAAGCGCGGCTCAAACAGCCGCACGTGAAAATCGACCTGTCGGAAATGAACACCTACCAGCAGCACGAAGCCCTGCGCGCCCGTCGCATCGATTTGGGCATCGTCCGTGCGCCGTTGCTGGAACCGGGCTACGCCACCGAATGCCTGGTGCGCGAGCCGTTTGTATTGGCGGTGCCGAGCAATCATCGGCTGGCCAGTGCGGAAATCGTGTCGGTCAACGACCTCGATGCACAACCGTTTCTAATGTACTCCCACGCCGCCTACCCACCTTTCAACGAACTGCTGACCGGTATGCTGCGCTCGGCCCGCGTCGCCCCGGAATACGTGCAATGGCTCGGCTCGTCGCTGACGATCCTGGCGCTGGTCAATGCCGGCATGGGGTTGGCGCTGGTGCCGCGCTGCGCGACCAGCGTGGTGTTCAAGAATGTGGTGTTTCGCGATATCGACCTTGGGGAAGGTGTGCAGAGTGAGTTGCATCTGATCTGGCGGGAGAATAATGACAACCCGGCGTTTGCGATGTTGCTGGAGGGGATTCGCACGGCTGTTCGGGAGGGTTGGGGGTTGTGAGTGGCGTGACCTGAGTTCGTTGGCGCCTGTCCGGCCGCCATCGCGGGCAAGCCCGCTCCCACAGGATTTGGTTGTGGCTCACCATCTGCGAACGACACAAAACCTGTGGGAGCGTGGCTTGCCCGCGATGAGGTCATTACATTCAACATCGATGTTGACCGAACCAGCGCCATCGCGGGCAAGCCCGCTCCCACAGGATTTGGTTGTGGCTCACCATCTGCGAACGACACAAAACCTGTGGGAGCGTGGCTTGCCCGCGATGAGGGCCTGTCAGTCACCAGAAATATTCGGGATAGATTCAGTTCATTCGGGCCGGCGAACCGCCCTCACCTTTCCACTGCCACCACCGCCGCAAAAGAACTGATCGCCGCCATCGGATTCGAGTCCCGATACACCGACACCGGCCGGCATCCTGACACTTTGCAGCACTTCCCCGGTTTCCGAATCCACGCGGCGCAACTCGCTTTCCTCCCCTTCCCACGTCCCATGCCACAGTTGCCCTTCAACCCAAGTCACTCCGGTGACGAAGCGATTGGACTCGATCGTGCGCAAAATCGCCCCGGTCTCGGGATCGATCTGGTGAATTTTCCGGTCACGATACCGGCCGACCCACAGCGTACCTTCAGCCCACGTCAGCCCGGAATCATTACCGCCGCCCGGTGCAGGGATGGTATTGAGCACCTTGCCGGTCTGGGGGTCGATTTTCTGGATGCGGTCGGCGGCGATCTGGAACAGGTGCTGGCCATCGAACGCCGTGCCCGCATCCGCGGTGACATCGATTGAACGCAAGGTCTTGCCGCTTTTCGGGTCGAGGGCGATGAGTTTTTCGCCACTGGCAAACCAGACGCGCTCACCGTCCCAGGTCACGCCATGCACACTGTCGACACCGGTGAACGGGCCGTATTCACGGAGGATTTCTGCGGTTGAGTGTTTCATCTCGGTTTCCTCTTCAGGGGTTCGTGGCGTTCATCCTAGTCACTCGGCAGGGGCGCCGGGAGTAACAAGGTCGTCGCGAAACCCGGCATCGGCGGGGTCATCCAGCGCCGCGCCCGTCCATGCCCGAATGACTGCACCTTGCCGGCCGCCGCCAGTGTGTCGAGCGAACGCTGCACGGTGCGCTGACTGGTGCCGAGGGCCAACGACAGCGCCGAACTCGACCAGGATTCGCCATCGACGAGGAAGGCAAACAGCGCCGCATACTTCTCCTCAACCGGTTGCGCCAGTACCACGACGTCGGATGAAACCAGCGCCACCAGCGCAAACCCGTGTTGGGTGGCGATGATACCGGCCAAGGGTTTCAGCGCCGCGCGCAGGCGCCCGACTTCGACGCGCAGCCGTGCCCGGTGGGACTCGTCCGAGAGCTTCAGGCGGAACGCCCGGCGGATCAGTGTTTCCCTCGACACGTCGCCCGGCCAGGCTTCGGCCAACGCGCGAGCAAGGGTAAACAACACGGGGCGCGTGGCGAGGGGCACCGACATGCCGGCGCCGCGCACAACATACCGGCAGGCGTCGACCACCAGCGAGGTTGAACTGAGCAAGGCTTCAACTTCTTCCAGCAGTAAAGGCCGCTCTTCGCCATGGACAATCAGGCACGCTGCCGGGGTGTCGAGTACGAGGAATGCGTTTTCGACTTCTGCTGTCAGCGCCGGAATACCAGCCTCACGCGCAGCATGCTCGGCCCTTGTCAGGGCATGCCGAGCCGTTTGCGATTGCAGCCGCCGGATGGCAATCCCCGCCACCACCAGCTCATGGGCAGCACGCAGAGCCGGCGGCAACGGTGCAGGATCCAGCGGGGCCAGCAGAACATCCGCCTCGTCGAGCCGCCCGATCAGCAACAATCGCCGAATCTGCAGATAGCGCGCATGAGCAGCGTTGACCCGGTCACTGTGCGCCTCAAGCGTGATCCGCGCCGCCTCAAGGGCTTTCACCGGCCAGCCCAGGTCTCGCGAAGCCAGGGCGATCTCGGCCTCGGCCACGACGCACCGCGCCCGTGCCAACGCCTCCTTTGGCCCGAATGCACGCGCCGCACTTTTCACCAGCGCCTTTGCCCGAACCAGATCGCCGAGTTGCGCCATCGCAATGCCGCGCAAGGCGAGCGCTGGCGCGTCGTCACGCAACGCGATCCGGTCCAGCGCACCCAGCGGATCACCCGCCGCCAGTGCCCGCGCTGCCGCGGTGATCAACGAGTCCATCTGAGTTGCCCCACTGCTGCCGCTCCTGCCGTTCGATGACCCTGGTTAGTCTAGTCGCGGGGGAAGATGAAGACGGGGCCGGGATTTTTTGTGTTTGATTGGGCCTCTTCGCGAGCAGCCCGAAACGCCCTTGATGAACAGAGCATTCAGGACGAAGATATTTCCCGGAACGAATGCCGGTTCTACCACGTTGAACCCACTGATCCGGTGGTGGCCGAGGCGATCCCCAAGCAAGGTCACTGCATCATCAAGCTGCAAGGCTGTGAGGAGAAATGACATGAAGGCGTATCAGCCTTTGGATTGTGATCTGCACGACTATCTGGAAATCGCCTGCCTGCGCGGTTATCGACTGCTTGTCGAGTTGGTGGATGGCGAAAGCCTGACGGCCAGAGCGCTAACGACGCGAACTTCCAGCGAAAAGGAAGAATTTCTCTGCGTTGAAATGGCTGACGGCCAACAGGAAATCCGGCTGGATCAACTGCTGGCCGTGACGCCGCTCGACGACAATGCGCAGTTTGGGCGCGTGGTGTTACAGGGCGCCAACTGCTCGTTTTAGCACTTGGAATGCTCGATCTTCAGTTCGGGTCGAGCAAGCCGCCGCTCCAATTGCGCGACGTTCGGCTGCCGGTGAATTTCGCCACCACCATGCCCTGGGAAACCAGGCGATCGCGATAGCGCGTGACCATGCGTCCCGCCTGTTCCGCGTGCAGCACCACTTCGGAGGACGGATCGCCGGGTCGTCCCAGGATGCGGGCAAAGCGCTGGCCTTCCTCGACGAAATCGCCCAGGTCTTTTTCGAAGATCAGCACGCCTGGCTGCGGCGCGAGAAGGGTCTCCATTTGCCCCATTTCCTTGACTTCGACGGGCCAGTCACTGACCGCCAACGATTCATCTATGACCCCGCGGCTGCACAGCCAGACATAGAGCCCCTCGGCATCCTGCTTGGCAAACCGGTCGCTGACATCGCCCTGCCCGCGCAGCTCCAGGGTCGCGGCCATGTGCCGGTCCGTGATGCCGTCGCGCAGCCAGGGGGCAATGATGGTTTCCTCGAAGGAACCGTCACCGCCGTCATCCCAGATGATCGCCACGTCCATCTTCATCGCCGCCGCCAGTTCGCGGCCCCGTGGCCCGAAGCTGCGGTGCACGTAGAGGTACGGCAAGGCTTCGTCATCCGTGTGCAGATCGAGCATCACGTCCGCCGTGGCGGCCAGTTGCACCAGGCTTTTCTGCCATTCCTGAACATTGGTTGAAGGCCGGGGCATGGCGGCCGACTGGTCGAACCCACGGTTGAAATTGTGGCCGGTGGCGTCGTGAAAGCGCCCGAGAATCCGCCCTTGGCGAAACTGCCCGATGCCCAGCGGATTGGCCTGCGGCACGACCGTGATGTGGCCTTTCAGCCGGCCCTCGGCCTCCACCAACCGCAACCGTTGCATCAACAGATGCAGCACCAGCATCCCGGCGATTTCATCGGCGTGAACCCCCGCCTGCAAATGCACGGTCGGCCCACTGCCGTCGCCTTCGAAACGCCAGGCACCGACTTGCACTGCGTCGCCATTGTTGTTGCGAACACTGAACGAAATATCCTGCGCCATTGCCTGCCCTCCCGTCCTGATCATTAAAACTGCGGTTGCCAACACTGGATCTTGAACGCACGTTCAACTAAGCTCGCCAACCTGGCACCGCACCCAAGGATTTCGTTGTGACCACCGACTCTCCAAAATACCGCCGCGTTGAACCCGACGAGCGCCGCGAACTGTTGGTCGCCGCCACCCTGCGCTGCCTGGCCCGCGACGGCCACGCCGGGATTTCCGTGCGTCGTATCGCCACCGAGGCCGGGGTGTCCGTCGGCCTGCTCAATCATCATTTCGGCAGCATCGATGCGTTGATCGCCGACACTTACCAGAAGCTCGCCAGCGAACTGACCGCCGCCCTGCTCCAGGAAATCCAGCAGGCCGGTACACCCGCGGAAAAAATGGACACCTTCCTCGTCGGCTCGTTTTCACCTCGGGTCATGGACCCGAAACTGCTCGGTGTCTGGGTGGTGTTCTGGAGCCTGATCCGTCATTCGGACTACGTCAGCCAGTCCCACGAAAAAAGCTACCGTGACTACCTCGATCTGTTGCGCACACTGCTGGATGACCTGGCTGCCAGCGAAGGCTTCGTGATCCACGACACGCGCCTGGCCGCCATTGGTTTATCGGCGATGCTCGACGGACTCTGGCTCGAGTGGTGCCTGAACCCCGAGACCTTCAGCCCCGCCAACGGCCTGCACATCAGTCGTTGCTGGGTAAAGGGGTTGCGTCACGGAGCATTCAGCACCGACGACGTCCTGTGCCGGGTGCCGACCGAAGATCATGGCCAGGGTGCCGCTGACCGCAATCAGCCCGGCACCGATCATCAGTGACACATCCATCAACGTGCCCCAGATCAGGCTCGACAGCAGGAACGCCCAGATCAGCCCGGTGTACTCGAACGGCGCGAGCACGGTCGCGGTGGCGCGCTGGAAACTGGCGAACAACAGGAACTGACCGATGCCGCCCACCAGCCCGGCGCCGAGCATGCCCAGCCAGGCCGGGGTCGGCGCCGGTGTGTGAGTCCAGGGCAACGCGACCGTCATGCAAATCACAAACACCACGTTGGTGATCAGCATCTGCTCCAGCACCGACGTCTGGTCATCGACCTGCCGTAACTGGATGTAGGTGAACGCCCAGCACATTGCCGCCAACAGCGTCAGCACGATCGGCAACGGGTCGGCCATGTTGCTCGGGCGACAGGCGATGATCACGCCGACGAAACCGATGACCAGGCTGAACCACTGCCAGCCGCTGGCCCGTTCCTTAAGGATCACCGCCGCCAGCACCGTGACCATGATCGGCGCGGAAAAATACAGCGTGGTCATCTCCGCGAGCGTCAGGTCCCGGGCCGCCGTGTAGTACAGCAGCCACGCCACAATCGACAGCAAGCCGCGCACCACCAGCAAGCGCCGGCTCGGCGAACGCCAGGCACGCTGCACCAGTCGCGAACGCCCAGCGAGCAAACAGGCGACCACCACCACGAGGCTGCGCCAGAACAGAATGCTGACCACCGAATAATCGGCCACCAGCCACTTGATGCCGGCGTCCTGCAACGCCAGGAACGCGTAGCCCAACGTGCACAGGCCAATGCCCTGCAGCGAGCGGTCGACGATCCGTGGCGCATTCATTACGCCGACCTGCGCACGGGCGTTCCGCGCCGTTCGACGAAGGCAAACAGCGCCTCGATCAGGAAGGTCAGGCAAACGTAGACACCGGCCACCAGCAGCAACGGCTCGTACACTTGCAGGGTCTGCGCCCGGACCACGTTGGCAGCGCCCAGCAGATCGATCACCGCGATGGTCGAAGCCAGCGCCGTGGACTTCAGCAACATCACGGTCTCCCCGGCCAGCGTCGGCAACAGCAAGCGCATGGCGCGGGGCAACCGCACGCGCAACAGGGACTGACGCGAGGTCATGCCAAACGCCGACGCGGCTTCAATTTCGCCTTTCGGCACCGCCAGCAGGCCGCCGCGAATCACTTCACCGACGTAAGCGCCCATCGACACCACCAGGGCAAACACGATGTACCAATAACCGTCGCGCAAATAAGGCCAGAGGAAGCTGCCGCGTATCAACGGGAACTGCGCAAACAGGCTGCCGAGCCCGTAATAGAAGATGTAGATCTGGATCAACAACGGTGTGCCGCGAAACACGCTGGTGTAGAACAGGCTGGCCCGGGCGATCACTTTGTATTTCGAGATCCGGGCCAGCGCCACCAGGATGGCCAACAGGAAACCGAACACACTGGACAGCAACAGCAGGGTAATGGTCGTTTGCAGGCCTCGGCCCAACAGCGCCGCGTATTCAACTATCCACGCTGGAATCATTTCAATCACTCGACCAATGGCATCCAGCGACGAATGCGTCGCTCAAGCCGTCCCGACAGGTAGTTGGACACCAGCGTCACCGCGTAATACATCGCCGCGGCCGTGAGGTAGAACAACAGATAATGACGTGTCGAACCCGCGCCCTGCTTGGCGGTGTACAACAGCTCGTTGGTGCCGACCACGCTGATCAATGCGCTGTCCTTGATCAGGTTGATCCACAGGTTCGCCATCCCGGCCATCGCGTAGGGCGCCATGATCGGTAGCGTGACGCGCCGGAACAGGCCGAACCCGCTCAGGCCGAACGCCTTCGCCGCCTCGATCTGGCCGAACGGAATCGCCTGGATCGCGGCGCGGAAAATTTCCGAGGCGTACGCGCCCTGCACCAGCCCCAGCACAACGATTGCCGCCAGCGGACCGCTGACATTGACCACGCCGTAACCCAGCTCGGCCATCAGCGAGTTGATCAGCATGGAGCCGACGTAGTACAGCAACAGGATCAGCAACAGCTCAGGAACGGCGCGGAACAGGGTGGTGTAGCCGCGCATCAGCGTTGCGATCGGCCGCGGCGCGTTCAATTTGAGACAGGCGACGACCAGCCCGATGGCCAGCCCGAGTGCAAAGGCGCCGGCGGATATCTGCAGGGTCATCCACAGCCCCTTCAGCAAGGCGCCGCCCCATCCCGTTTCGCTGAAATTGATCAATTCGAACATGGCTGGCATTTCTTTCTCCCGTCGACGGTCTTGAAAACTTCACCGCCCCCTGTAGGAGCGAGGCTTGCCCGCGAAGCTTTTGGCGGCTTCAAGGGCCCCTTCGCGGGCAAGCCTCGCTCCTACAGGGGTATGTGTTTGCCATACAAACCGAGTTCAGCCCCTGGCGTCAGAACGCAGGTTTCACGCTGGTACCGAAGTAGTGCTCAGAGAGGTCGTCGTAGTCCTTGCTGGCCAGCAAGGAGGCGATCGCCTTGTCGAGTTTGGCCTTGAGTTCGGTGTCGTCCTTGCGCAGACCGGCGCCCACGCCCTTGCCGAAGATCGGGTCATACGGCACCGCGCCGAGGTAGGCCAGGTCCTTGGCGTCGGGCGTCTTGACGAAAGCCGCCATGGCCGTGCCGTCCGCCATCATCAGGTCTATACGACCGGCAATCAGGTCGGCGTTGGCCGAGTCCTGGGTGTCGTAGTACTTAACGTCGGCAATCTTTTCGTAGTAGGTCTTCAGGTAGCTGGCGCTCACCGTCGAGTTCTGCACGCCGATGGTCTTGCCCTTGAGGTCATCCGGGTACTTTTTCACCGAAGCGTCTTTCGGCCCGACAATCGCGATCACCGAGTCGTAATACGCCTTGCTGAAAGCGATCTGTTTCTCACGCTCTTCGGTCACCGACATGGAGGAAAAAATCACGTCGATCTTCTTCGCCAGCAGCGACGGGATGATCCCGTCCCACGCCACTTCCTTGATTTCGCACTCGGCTTTCATTTCGCTGCACAGCTTGTGAATCAGGTCGACTTCGAACCCCTTCCATTCACCGTTGGCCTGTTTTTCGGTGTACGGCGGATAGGGTTCGGCTGCGACCGCGAACCTGATCGGCTGAGCTTGCGCCGCGCCCATGCCGGCCAGCATTACGCAGGCCACGCCGGTCAACCAGTTTGCCAAACGTCGATTTCCCATGATTTTTTCCCGTCTTTTTATGATGCGTTAGCGAGTCTGATGAGCGTTGACGAACTGCCGGCAACGTTCACTGCGTGGGTGTACGAACACTTCATCCGGCGAACCGGTTTCCTCGATCAGCCCTTGATGCAAATAGGCGACTTTGGAAGACACATCGCGTGCAAAAGCCATCTCATGCGTCACCAGGATCATGGTCCGGCCTTCTTCCGCGAGGGAGCGGATCACCCGAAGCACTTCGCCGACCAGTTCCGGGTCGAGTGCCGAGGTGGGTTCATCGAACAGCATGACTTTGGGCCGCATGGCCAAGGCACGGGCGATGGCCACCCGCTGCTGCTGTCCCCCGGAGAGAAACGCCGGGTACTCGTTGCGCTTGGCCGCAAGCCCCACGCGTTCCAGCAAGGCTTCGGCCCGTTCAGTGGCTTCGGCTCGGCTTTCACGCAGGACCTGGGTCGGCGCTTCGATAAGGTTTTCCAGCACCGTGCGATGGGGCCAGAGGTTGAAGTTCTGGAACACCATGCCCAGGCTCGAACGAATGCGCACCAGCTGCTTGGCGTCGGACACCAGTGGCGCGCCGGGGCGTGAGTGGTTCAGGTGAATGCTTTCGCCATCGACCAGAATGCGCCCCTGGTCCGGCACTTCGAGCATGTTGATGCAGCGCAGCAAGGTACTTTTGCCCGAGCCGCTGGCGCCGATCAGGGAGATCACATCGCCTTCGCGGGCGGTCAGCGAGACACCCTTGAGCACCTCGATATTGCCGAAGCGTTTGTGCAACCGTTCGACTTCGATCATGGTCCTGGCCGCGACCGGCTCCGCCACCGCTGCACTGCTGGTAACACGGGCGATCACCGGCCGCGGCGCTTCGCCCTTGAGCACCAGGACAAAATCGCGAATGCGCTGGCAGGCCTGGGCCAGCCGTTCTTCACCGAGGGTGAACGAGAGCCTTACAAAACCTTGCGCCGGCTCACCGAACGCGGCGGCATCCAGCACCGACACGCCCGCCTCGCGCAGCAGGCGCCAGGCGAATTCCAGCGAGGTCAGTCCGGTTTCGCGGACATCGATCAGCACGAACATCCCGGCATCGGGATTGAGCACGGAAATGCCCGGGCAACCCGCCAAACCGTTCACCACCAGATCGCGGCGATGACGGTAGATCTCACGCATGCCGTGGGTGACTTCGTCATGGGCCAACACCGCCTTCAGCGCGGCTTCCATGACAAACCCCGGCAGGCCATAAAGCATGCTCAGTACCAGGGTTTCGGCATGGGCCACCAGCGCTTGATC
The DNA here is from genome assembly GCF_018502625.1 of Pseudomonas hormoni. Classification (NCBI taxonomy): domain Bacteria; kingdom Pseudomonadati; phylum Pseudomonadota; class Gammaproteobacteria; order Pseudomonadales; family Pseudomonadaceae; genus Pseudomonas; species Pseudomonas hormoni. Next base: position 1,949,704 of record NZ_CP075566.1, on the reverse strand, counting down.
GGCGACGATCCAGCCGGTGCGCCAGCCGGTCATCGCGTGGGATTTCGACAGGCTGCCGATCACCACGCAACGCTCGGCCATGCCGGGCAATGCTGCCAGACTGAGGTGCTCGCGCTCGAACGCCAGGCTCTCATAGACCTCGTCCACCACCACCCACAGGTCGTGGGCAATGGCGATGTCGGCAATGCCTTGCAGCTCTTCGCGGGTCAGCACCACGCCGGTGGGGTTGTTCGGGTTGGAGAAAAAAATCGCCCGGGTTTTCGGGGTGATGGCTTTGGCCAGTACGGCGGCATCGAGCCGGAAACCGGCGTCCGCCGAGCATGGCACGCGCACCAGCGTGGCGCCGGAGGCCTTGAGTGTCGCTTCGTAGGTCACGTACATCGGGTCGAGGGCAATCACTTCGTCGCCGGCAGTGAGCAGGCACATCGAGGTGGCAAACAGGGCGTTCTGTGCACCGGCGACGATGATCACGTTGGATGCTTGCAGCTCACGGTCGAACAGCTTGCCATAGCGGTCGGCGATGGCTTCGCGCAAAGCCTGGCGACCGGCGATTTCGGTGTAGTGGGTATCGCCCTCGCGCAGGGCATGGATCGCGGCATCGGTGATGAAATCGGGGGTGGGGAAATCCGGGTCGCCAACGCTGAGGATGATTACATCCTCGCCCCGGCGCTTGGCTTCAAACGCTGCGTTGTGAATATCCCAGGCGGCAACGCCATCGCCTGCTATCCGCTCAACAAAGGGTGAAAACCGCATGCCAGTGCCTCGTTCGAATGGAAGAAACGCAAGCCCGCAACCAACCGGGGGTGGTGGAGCCAACATAGTCGAAGCTGAACAGTCGTTCAATAGAAAAGTCGTCGTGGTTCGCGTTCAGCGTAAACAGGTCGTTTTCACGACAGTCGAGCCGTTTAATTGGAAAACGAAGATCCCCTGTAGGAGCGAGCTTGCTCGCGAAAAACGTCATCGATGACGCAGTGTTTCTGGTTAACCGCGGCGCACTTGGGTTTTTCGCGAGCGAGCTCGCTCCTACATCAGCGCGCAGGCGTGCTTGAGCTCGATCAGGGTTACGCCGGCATGGGCAAAACCGCGCCGCAGGTCGCGTTCCAGCTCATCGAGGTTCTGCGGTTCGTGCACGGTGCAGCCGAACGCTTTGGCCAACAGCACAAAATCCGGATTGCGCGGCAGCACGCCCACCGGTTCGATATCGAGGCTGAGCATGTCGTCGCGAATCTGCCCCAGCGCGTCGTTGTTCCAGAGCAGCACCACCAGCGGGCTGTCCAGTTCCTCGACGGCGGTGGCCAGTTCCTGCACGGTGTAAAGGAAGCCTCCGTCCCCTACCAGCACCAGGCCGGGCCGTTGCGGAGCGCCGAATTTCCCGCCGATACCCGCGGGCAAGCCATAACCCAGGGTGCCGTAGCCCGTGGGATGCAACCAGCTGCGGATATTCTGGCTGGCGAACGCGTAGTTGCCGGTGTAGGCCAGTTGAGTCATGTCGCTACTGATGAACGTGTCGGCGGGCATCGCGGTGGCGATGCGGTCCAGAATGCGTTGATGGATGGTTTGCAATTCACCGTGACCGGATCGGATGGCGGCTTTCAAACCGGCCACCGCTGCCACGGCCTCAGTCGAATCCCGTGCCTCGACCGGCACCCGCGTCAGTAACGCCGCGAGGGTTTGTCGCGCATCGCCTTGCAAGGCAACGGCACACGGATAGAAATCGTTGAACTTGCGCGAATCGATATCGACCCGAATCACCTCACCACCCAGCGGCAAGCGCTCGCGCCAGTAATCGGTGTCGGCCATTTCGGTGCCGACGGCCAGCACCACGTCCGCTTGCGCGATCAAGTCCCAACCGGGCTGAACGCACAGACTGGAGCCTGCATTCAACGGCGCGTCCGGTGCCAGCAAACCTTTGCCGGCGACGCTGGTGAACAGCGGCGCGGCGAGGCGTTCGCTCAAGGCCTGCAACTCGGCACCCGCCGCCAACGCACCGCCGCCGGCAATGATCATCGGACGCTTGGCGTGTTGCAGGCGTCGGGCCGCTTCATCCAGTGCGTTGATATCCGGCAGACCGCGCCCCGGACGACGGACCACGTCGGCGCTCCAGTCACGGCTGATCGCCCCGGCCAACACATCCAGCGGCACCGAGATATGCACTGGCCGTGGCCGCTCACTATCGAACACAGCAAAGGCGCGGGCGATCAGTTCGGGCAAATCGTCGGTGCTCAGCGCCACCGCCGAAAACGCCGTGATGGGCGCGGTGATTGCCCGTTGATCCTGGGTCTCGTGCAGGCAACCCCAGCCTTTGCCGAGGCTGGCGGTGTGGTTGACGCTGGAGATCACCAGCATCGGAATCGAATCGGCATAAGCCTGGCCGATCGCGGTCGCCGCATTGGTGACGCCGGGGCCGGTGATGATGAAGCAAACGCCCGGTTTGCCGCTGACCCGGGCATAACCGTCAGCCATGAATCCGGCGCCCTGTTCGTGGCGGGTCAGCACATGACGGATGCCGCTGCCGGGCAAGCCTCGATACAGCTCAAGGGTGTGCACGCCGGGAATGCCGAACACGGTGTCGACGCCGTAATTCGCGAGCAATCGCACCAGGGCCTGGCCGCCGGTGAGCGTCGAGGATGGAGGTTGCGGGGTCGATTGTGAGCTCATGCCAGCCCTCGTTTTATTGTTTTGGAGTGGTGGAGGATTGCGTCGATATTAAACACTCGTTCAACAGCGAAGCAACTCATTCCCGAATCGTGAAAGTACATCAAGAATGCGCGCTATTCATTTGTTTTCAATATGATTTAACTGACGAATACAGAAAGCTGTTACATCTTCGAACATTCAAGCCGCCAGCGATGCACCGGCGGTAAACAGATAGCCTGACCCGTGAATGGTGATGATCAGCTCCGGTTCAGCCGGGTCGTCATGCAGTTTGCGGCGCAGACGTCCCACCAGCACATCGATGGAGCGGTCGTTGGGCAGCCATTCGCGGTTGCGCAACTGGTCCATCAACTGGTCGCGGCTCAGGGTGTGGCCGCTGTTGCGGATGAACACGTTGAGCAACTGGAATTCGCCGTGGCTGAGCAGGGTTTCGCGACCGTCGCAGGCCTTCAGGCGACGGCGGTCTGTGTCGAGGGTCCAGTCGGCGAAACGCTTGAGGTGCCCATCGGGGTGTACGAGCGGCTGGGCGTGGTGCACGCGACGCAGCAGGTTGCGGGCGCGGGCAATCAATTCGCGTGCGACCCAGGGTTGAATCAGGTAATCGTCGGCGCCGCACTCCAATGCCGTGAGACGCTCGGCCTCATCGCCGATCAGGATAATCCCGACTTCCGAACGCTCTCGCCATTGACGCGTCAGAGCCAAAGCCTCCGGCAACCGCGCATCGAGCAACACCAGCCCGACCGGGAGACGATTCAGGCAAGCCTCGGCCTGATCGGCGGTGTCGGCACCGTGCAACTCATACCCTTGCGGGATCAGCGCCGCCTGCAACCGTTCCCGGTTCAGCGGATCGTCACTCACCATCAACACGCACGGCATCACCGACATGACCTGGCTCCTTTTTTTGGAATTGTGCGAAGCGGTGAATGCACTCTAGCGACTACTGAACAGTTGATCAACAAGTGGCTATCAGCTTCGGATGAAGCGCTGATACCCACCCATTTGCAGGCCATCGACCCACGCTTCGCAGATCTGCACGCCCTGGGCCGGGGTAAACGTGCTGGGGTTGAGCCCGCATTCCAGCCACAAACCGTCGAGCAAAGCGCTCAAGCCGATGGCGGCCAGACCGCTGTCGAACGCCTCCCAGCCCTCCTCCTGCGCCAGCAACCTCAAGGCGTCGCCCATGATGGTCCGGTACTCGCCATAGGAATGATCGTGGGCGCGGTTGATGGCGTCGGCGGTTTTCACCGCGCCCCAGAACGCCAGCCAGGCTTCGAGCAGTTCGGGGTCGAGCATGCGTGGGGAAAACGACGCCTCGAAGAACGCCGACAAGTGTTGTCGCGCGCCATCGCCCGCACTCGCCACTGACTCGCGCAGAAGACTCATCACCTGCCCGGTAATGTGCAGGTAGGCATCCGCCACCAGTTCATCCTTGCCGGCATAGTGATGACTGATCAACCCCACCGACACGCCCGCCTCGGCGCAAATCTTGCGGATCGAGGTGCCGACAAAACCGTACTTCTTCAGACACGTCAGCGTCGCGGCCACCAGATTGGCCTTGCGCAACTCGGGGTCCATACGCAAAAAACGCGCTTCCTCGGCCATGGTGCTCCTTCCCTCTCGAAATCGATGACGGTACAACATTGCGTCAGCGGATGGGATACAACGCCTCGTCGAACTGCGCCAGACGGGGGAAGACCAACGGCGAATCCTGCTCAAGGTTTTCCAGGCGCTGACGGTAATCGACCAGAAAGCCCTCGCGGGCTTCGGCGCTGATGTAAGGCACATGCCACGCCACGAACGGTGGCAACACGTCGAGCCCGACGTACGCCAGCGTGCCACGCAACAGCGGTCGCAGCATGTCTTCCAGCGGACCGTGAATCGCGCCTTCGCCGAACATGTGCTCGCGTCCGCCGAGCGTCACGGTGACCAGCGCTTTCTTGCCTGCGAGGCCGCCCTGATCGTAGAAACGCTTGCCGCCGTAACAGACGCCGGACACCAGCACCCGGTCGATCCAGCCCTTGAGAATGGCCGGCATCGAGAACCAGTAGATCGGGAAATTAAGGATCAACAGATCGGCCCACAGCAGCTTGTCGAGCTCCTGCTGAATGTCCGGGGCGAGACTTTTGGTCTTCACGCCCAGGCGCTGTTCAAGGGCATATACCAGATAGTCAGGGTTGTCCCGGTCGGAGAAATCCTCGGCGCTGGCGACCGGGTTCCAGTTCATCGCGTAGAGGTCGGAGACTTGCACTTCGTGCCCTTGCGCTTGCAGGGTCTGCACCGCCTGATCGCGCAACGCCGTTGTAAACGACTGCGGTTCGGGATGGGCGTGAAGAATCAGTACGTTCATTGGGTCAGCCTTATAGCAATCGATTAAAGGGTTCAGGCCAGGCGGATCAGTGCATCCACGGCCACCGCGCCTTCGGCATTGACCAGCAAGGGGTTCACATCCAGCTCCATCAACTGCTCGGCGTTCTCGCAGGCGTAATCTGCCACCGCCCGAATCGCCCGGACCAACGCCGGCATATCCACCGCCGGCCCGCCGCGAAAACCGGTGAGCAATGGCGCACAGCGCAAGCTCAGCAGCGCATCGTGAATGGCCTTGTCGGTGGTCGGCAACAACAGGCTGCGACTGTCTTTGAGCAGCTCGACCAAAATCCCGCCGGCGCCGATCACCAGCGCCAGACCGAAGCCGGTTTCCCGTTTGATCCCCACGATCAGTTCCGCCAGGGGCGGCGATGCCATGCGTTCGAGCAGGACCTGATCGAACGCCAGCCTCGGCGCATGCCGCGCCAGATTACTGCGCATGGTGTCGAGCGCGGCGCTCAACCCCGCCTCGTCTTTCAGGTTGAGGGCGACGCCACCCGCTTCGGTTTTGTGCGGCAGGTCTGCACTCACGACCTTGAGCACCAGCGGATAACCGAGGTGGCGCGCCTCGTCCAGCGCCTGTTCCGGACGGCACAGCCGGGCTTCGGGCAACGGCAGGCCGAACGGACGCAAGGCTTGTTTGGATTGCCATTCGTCCAGCAACCGTCCCGGCTGCACGTTTGCATCCGGACAGATCGGGGCCAGCGCTGATTCACCGCCGGCCAGCAACACTTCCCGGCGTGCGCGGTAATGGGCGACGCGTGACCAGGCGGCCAGGCCATCTTCGATCCCTTGCAGCGCCGCCACGCCCCGGGCATGCAGGCGTTCACGGGCGGTGGCCGGAAGCAATTCCGGGAACGCCGAGCTCACAAAACCGGTCTTGCCATGACGCTCCAGCAGGACGCAATACAGCTCCAGCAGCAAGTCGCACTCCTTGCGCTCGCCGGTGAATTCGGCGGGATAGTCGAGCACCAGCAGCGCCGCGTCGGCCGGTGTACTTAGGGCCGTTTCGAGCATCTTTTCCAGGGCGTCGCGGTCGCCCCAGATGGCCGTGGTGAAATCCAGCGGATTGACCAGATTGGCGTAGCTCGGCAACACCTGAGCCAGTTCCGCACGCTGGCTGTCGTCCAGTTTCGGCAAGGTCAGGTGATTGCGTTCGGCGTAGTCGGCGATCAATCCCGCATCGCCACCGGAACAGGCCAGCGCGATCAGGCTCGGCCCCGCTGGCAAGTTGCCGCAAGCCGCGGCCTTCAGGGTTTCGACGAAACTCACCGGTCCGCTGACGCGAATCACGCCGAGGCGCTCGAACAGACTGTCGTACAGCGCATCGGAACCGGCCAACGAACTGGTGTGACTCAACGCCAACTCGGCACCGATCTGCGACACGCCGGTTTTCAGGGCAATCACCGGAATGCCTTTTTCCAGCGCCTTATGCGCGACACGGGCAAAACCGGGGACGTTCTTCAGCCCTTCGAGGTGCAAACCGATGGCGGTCACCCGTGGTTCGTCGAGCAGCACGTCCATCAACTCGGCCACGCCCAGTTGCGCCTGATTGCCCACCGACGCCATGTAGGCCAACGGCAACGAGCGATCGCTCATGGACAAGTTGTAGGCGAAATTGCCGCTCTGGGTCAGGATCGCGACGCCCTTCTCCACCACTTTGCCGCCATGGGCCACCGGCCACAACGCGACGCTGTGCAGGTAGTCGAGCAAGCCATAACAATTGGGACCGAGCAGCGCCATGTCGCCGGCGGCTTGCAGCAGTTGCTCCTGCAACGCCATCCCCTGCTCGCCGGTTTCCGCGAAGCCGGAGGCATAACAAATCGCCCCGCCCGCGCCTTTGGCGGCCAGCTCGGCGACACAGTTCAGCGTCAGTTCACGGTTGGTGGCGATGAAAACGCCGTCCGGGCCACACGGCAAATCGGCAATCGACGCCACACACGGAACGCCTTCCAGGCTCGGGTGTTGCGGGTTGACCAGCCACATCTGGCCCTGAAAGCCGCCGTCGGCGCAGCGCTTGAGCGCCCGCGCCATGCTGCGCCCGCCGACGAACGCCAGATGACGCGGCGCGAGCAGACGCTTGAGGTTGTCTCTGATCGACATGGGACTCTCCTTGGCCAATCAGCGCAGCAGCGGCCGCAGCAGCTCGCGGGAAATGATGTGGCGCTGGATCTCTGAAGTGCCTTCCCAGATCCGCTCGATCCGTGCGTTGCGCCAGATTCGTTCCACCGGGCTTTCGTCCATCAGGCCCATGCCGCCGAAAATCTGCACCGCCTGATCCGCCGCGCGGCCCAGCACTTCACTGGCGAACAGCTTGGCCATGCCGGCCTCGCCGTCGGTCATGGTGCCTTGATCCATTTTCCAGGCCGCGTGCAGCGCCAGCAGTTCCGCCGCACGAATTTCGGTTGCCATGTCCGCCAGTTTGAACGAGATGCCTTGATAGGTGCCGATGGCGTGACCGAACTGTTTGCGGTCGGCGGCCCATTGCAGCGACACGTCCAGTGCCCGTTGCGCCTGCCCGACGCAGTTGGCCGCGACCATCACCCGCCCGGCCGTCAGCCAGGCGTTGGCCACGTCCCAGCCCTTGCCGACTTCACCGAGCACTTTGGCGGCCGGGACCCGGCAGTCGTCGAAGAAGATTTCGCTGGTGTGGTAACCGCGGTTGCTGACGCATTTGGGGCCACGGCGAATGGTCATGCCCGGCGTGTCGCGGTCGACCAGGAAGGACGTCACGGCGTTGCGCTGGCGGCCGTTGTGCTCGTAGGTGTCCGTCACTGCGAACACAATGGCGAAGTCGGCATGGCCGGCGTGGCTGATGAAATGCTTGCTGCCATTGAGCACGAAATCATCGCCGTCGCGCACGGCGCGGGTCTTGATCGCATTGGCGTCGGAACCGGCGCCCGGCTCGGTGAGCGCGAAACAGTCGACCTTTTCCCCGCGCACGCACGGCAGCAGGTAATCCTCGATCTGCGCGCCAGTGCAGGCCATGAGAATTTTCGACGGACGCGCGACGAACACGTGCAGCGCCCAGGACACCTTGGACAACTCACGCTCGATCAGCGCCTGGGACAGGTAATCGAGCCCGCCCCCGCCGACTTCCTCAGGCATGTTGAACGCATAAAAACCGGCGGCAATCGCCTTGGCGCGAATCTGTGCGGCCAGCTCCGGTGGTACGGCATCGGCGCGGTCGACGGCGTCTTCGTGGGGCAGCAGTTCTTTCTCGACGAAGCTGCGCACGGACTCAACCAGCATGTCCTGCTCTTGGGTCAGTTGAAAATTCATGGTTGTACCTGCGGTTCGATTACTGGCCGATGAAATGAGGCGTGCGTTTTTCCACGGCGGCCCTGAGGGCTTCGACACCGTCCTGACTGCGACCACACAGCAAGCCCGCCGCCTGTTCGGCCGCGAGTTGCTCGGCCAGGCTGCGCCGGGCGCCGTCGCGGATCAGCACTTTTGTCTGGGCAAAGGCAAATGTCGGGCCGCTGGCCAGTCGCGTCGCCAGCTCCATGGTTTGCGCGATCAGCGCTTCATCGGCGCACACCTCGCTGACCAACCCGGTGGCCAACGCGCGGTCGGCGCTCCAGATTTCGTCGAGGAACAGCAGGCGTTTGCTCTGCTCGAGGCCGATCAACCGTGGCAGGTGCCAACTGGCGCCGGCGTCCGGCGAGTAAGCCATGCTGGTGTAACCGGCCTTGAAACGCGCCGATTGGGCGGCGAGGCGGAAGTCGCAGCACAACGTCAGGTCCATCCCGGCACCGACCGCGATGCCGTTGATGGCCGCGATCGTCGGCTTGCTGAAACCGTGAAGGCAGTTCATCAACTGGTGAGCGGTTTCGGTCCAGCCGTAGGTTTCGAGAATGCCGCGACGCTCGGCGTCGGCCCATTCGGCCACGTCCGCGCCCGCGCAGAAACCTTTGCCGTTGCCGGTCAGCACCAGCACCCGAACCGCGGGGTCGGCTTCATGACCGTCGAGCACGTCGATCAAGGCCTTGAGGGTGGGAATGTTCAACGCGTTGCGTTGCTCGGTGCGGTTGAGGGTGACCCAGGCGATGCCATTTTCAACCCGGCTGAGCAGTGACGGTTGCGAAGTCATGAAAGGTCCTCGTCGTTCTTATAGTTGGACAGGAGGTACGAACTGCAGCCGATACTAAACAACTGTTCAGTAACACGGCAATCCTTTCACAAACGCGGTTTGAAAACCGTTACGAGCTATTAATTCATTGATTTAAATTGAGATTTTCAAGAAACGAGGAGCGTGCCCGGGAAAAGCTGTTACATCTTCGAACAACTACTTCGGAGAGCGGCTGAGGGCGAGAAGCCTCGTTCGCGGCATAAAAAGCGCCCTGCTTTCAACAGAGGCACCGGCTCAAGAACGCCAGAGCGTCTTTGAAAACCTGATGCCATTCCTCACTGGGCTCGCTCGCCAACGGATGCCAAAAGAACGTAAATTCATGCCCTCCATCGTCCGCTGCAAAATGGCTCCAGGCCTCTGGAAGGTTCTGTGTCACGCGACACTCGTGAAACGCCCACGTGTGTCCTGTTATCGTCGAATTCCAGGTGCCCAGGTCCCGTATCACTTCGCCCCTGATACCCGCCTCTTCGAACAACTCCCGGACAGCCGCGGCGCCAGTCAACTCTCCCGGTTCCACGCTACCCTTGACCAGTTGCAGACCTGCCAGGGGATGCCGGAAGGCTAAAATCTCCAGCCGCTCGATGTTGCGCAGCACCACGGGGCAAGCCTTGTCTACGCGCATGGGATGTCCGAGGGTTGGGCTTGGGTAAGCAACCGCATGTTCAAAAGCGCGACCCGACGACCGTCCGGCGATAACCGCTCTTCGATCTCAAACGGCACAAACCCGAGTTGCGGGTACAGCAACAACCCCGCCGTATTTTCGTTGAAGCACGAAAGCTGCACTTCACTTGCCCGGTGACGGTCAATCGCCAGCCCCACCATCGTCTCCACCAGAAATTTCGCCACGCCTTTTCCCCGGGCCTTGGGGGACACGATCACGTTGCCAATCGCGCACACGCCCTCTCGCTCAAACTTGTAAAAGTTAGCAAAACCAATCACGGAGCCGTTCTCTTCAACCACCGTTGAGTCAGAACGTTGGGCAATCGATGCAAGTAGCTGGTCGTCCGTCAGCGGGTACTGCGCCTTCGGAAACATGAAAAACAGCTCTTTAGGGGTTTGCGGGAAGTTGCAGATCGCCAGAACATCTTCAGCGCGTACGGGGCGGTGGGTGAGTGGCATGATTTGGCTCCATCCAAATGTCGGTGTCACAGATTACTGATTGCAGGCCCCGGATAAAAGCGGTCGGCCTGCTGATCTTGAAACGCAAAAAGCCCCGCCCTCTCGAAGAGGACGGGGCTTTTTGTTGCCCGCCGATCAACCGGCGTTCAGCAGCATCGCGTCGTGCAGCTGCGCTTGCCGTAGCGCGCTTCCTGGCGTTCGCGAAAGAACGCCGAATAACTCATGACCGGCTCGCCGGGATGATTCAGCGCCATCTGCGCCACGTAGTTGTCGTAATCCGGAACACCCACCATCAGGCGCGTGCTTTGGCTGAGGAGCCTGACGGCATGCTGCAGTTTGCGGAACATGGCAAAAGCCTCTTTATGGTTTTGGACGGTTCCCATGAAACCGCACTCATGTATCTGGAATGTGTCCGCGCGACGGGAATTTGTATGATCAAGTAGACGCCTGTCACAGCACCAGCCGACGGTAGTCCGCCAGGACACCGCTCAGATAGGCGTTGAAACGCCCAGCGGTGGCGCCATCGATCACGCGATGACATCCCTGGCATCGCCGATGTCGGGCATTCGCACTTCTTGCACATTCTTCATAAGCGTTTCCTGAACATTCGACTCGAACTGAAGCCCGGCTTCAGACTTCCCAGGGCGCGACGGCGTCAACCTCAATGGCGTACCGCGCAATTGCCTCGGTACACACACTGGCGTCGAGGCGCCCTTCCTGAACCAGTGACGTCAGGGCACTCAAGACGATCTGATGGCGATCCACTTCGAAAAACGCGCGCAGCCTGCCGCGGGTGTCACTGCGGCCGAAACCGTCGGTGCCGAGCACGGTGTAGCGAGCCGGCAGATAACTGGCGATCAACTGGGGCAAGGCGCGGACGTAATCGGTGCAGGCAATGATCGGCGTCGCGTCGTTGAGCGATTCCTGTACGTGGCTGCGCCGCGCCGGTTGCCCTGGATGCAGGCGATTCCAGCGCTCCACTTCACGGGCATCGCGGGCCAGTTCGGTGAAGCTGGTCACGCTCCAGACCTCGCTGTCGATGTTCCAGTCGCTGGCCAGCAACTCGGCTGCCGCGATCACTTCAAGCAGGATCGCGCCGGAACCCAGCAACTGAACGCTGCCGCGTGCATCCTCGACTTCATGCCGGGCGAACAGGTACATGCCTTTGATAATGGACTGTTCGACACCGTCGGGAAGGTTGGGCTGCGGGTAGTTTTCGTTCATCAGCGTGACGTAATAGAACTCGTCGACCTGGCGCTCCAGCATCTGGCGCATGCCGTGATCGAGGATCACCGCAAACTCACCGGCGAACGCCGGATCGTAGGCACGGCAGTTGGGCACCATCGCCGCCATCAGGTGGCTGTTGCCGTCCTGGTGCTGCAGACCTTCGCCGCCCAGCGTGGTGCGACCCGCCGTGGCGCCGAGCAGGAACCCGCGCGCCCGTTGGTCAGCCGCCGCCCAGATCAGGTCACCGATGCGCTGGAAACCGAACATCGAGTAGTAGATGTAGAACGGCAGCATGGGCAGGCCATGCACCGAATAACTGGTCGCTGCGGCGACCCAGGAACTGATCGCCCCGGCCTCGCTGATGCCTTCTTCGAGAATCTGGCCATCCAGGGCTTCCCGATAGCTCAGGATCGAACCGATGTCCTCCGGTTCATAACGCTGGCCCACGCTGGAATAGATACCGATCTGCTTGAACAGGCTGGCCATACCGAACGTGCGCGCCTCATCCGCCACGATCGGCACAATGCGCGGCCCCAGTTGCTTGTCCCTCAGCAAACCGCTGAGCATCCGCACAAACGCCATGGTGGTGGACATTTCCTTGCCTTCAGCGACAACGGCAAACCCGGCGTAGCTGTTGATTTCGGGCACCGCCAATGACGCCGACGTGGTGGGTCGCGACGGCATATACCCGCCCAAGGCACGGCGACGGTCATGCAGGTAACGCATTTCGGCACTGTCGTCGGCGGGTTTGAAGAAGCTCAGCGAGGTGGCCTGTTCATCGGTCAACGGCAAATTGAAACGGTTACGGAAGGCGATCAAGGCGTCCTTGTCGAGCTTCTTCTGCTGGTGGACGGTCATCTTGCCCTGCCCGGCGTCGCCCATGCCGAAGCCTTTCTTGGTCTGCGCCAGAATCACCGTGGGCTTTCTGCCTTCGCGCATCGCGCTGTGGTAGGCGGCAAAAATCTTCACCACGTCGTGGCCACCGCGTTTGAGGCGGTCGATCTGTTCATCGGTCAGGCCCTGGGCGAGATGAGTCAGGGCTTCGTTCTGGCCAAAGAACTGATCGCGGTTGAAGCGCCCGTCTTTGGCGGCAAACGTCTGGAACTGGCCGTCGACCGTGGCGGACAAGGCCTCGACCAGCGCGCCGTCGTGATCCCGGGCAAACAGGCCGTCCCAGTCGGAGCCCCAGACCAGTTTGATGACGTTCCAGCCAGCACCACCAAATAGCGCCTCCAGTTCATCGATGATGCGACCGTTGCCCCGCACCGGACCGTCCAGCCGCTGAAGGTTGCAGTTGACCACCCACACCAGATTATCCAGCCCTTCACGCGCCGCCAGCGTCAGGGCGGACATGCTTTCCGGCTCATCCATTTCACCGTCGCCGAACACGCCCCAGACGGTGCGCCCGGCGGTGTCTTGCAAGCCGCGGTGCTCCAGGTATCGCATGAAGCGCGCCTGATAAATCGAACTGATCGGGCCGATGCCCATCGAGCCGGTCGGGAACTGCCAGAAGTCCGGCATCAACCACGGGTGCGGATAACTCGACAGGCCCCGGGCACCCTGGGCGCGCGCGCCGATTTCTTGCCGATAATGCTGTAGGTCCTTTTCCTCGAGGCGACCTTCCAGAAAGGCCCGTGCATAAACGCCAGGCGCCGAGTGCGGCTGGTAGAACACCAGATCTCCGCCGCTGGTGTCGGTGCGCGCCTTGAAGAAGTGGTTGAAGCCCACCTCAAACAGATCGGCAGCGCTGGCATAACTGGCGATGTGGCCACCGAGCTCCCCATAGGCCTGGTTGGCCCGGGCCACCATGACCAGCGCATTCCAGCGCATGATCGAAGCCAGGCGTTCTTCCATCGCCAGATCCCCCGGAAACACCGGTTGCTGCTCAACGCTGATGGTATTGATGTAGGGCGTGCCGTGGCGCGGCCGCCAGTTCATCTCGCTGGTGCTGGCCAGCGTCACCAGCATGTCCATGATCTGCGCGGCTTGCCCGGCACCGCCATGGGCAATGACCGATAGCAAGGCATCCCGCCATTCAGCGATTTCCTGTGCATCTTCAGCGGTCTGGCCCGGCAATTGGGCATGAATGTCGGACGGGTTCATGGGCAACTCCTGCAGGTGTCGGGGAACACTTCAAGGTGGCGCGAATGGCTTGCTCGGGCGAGGCTTTTAACCTGATCTACCGCCTCGAGGATGGAACGCTCGGCCGAGACGACATTCGCGGTCTCGACATGGATCAGCGCAACATTGTCAAAACAGCTGAACCCCTGATGGATCAAGTCAATATGATCGCTATCAAGTCCCGATGCGATGACAACGATGCGCGTACAACTCGAAGGCTCGCGCATCCACTTCATGGTTTTATTACGATAGTCGGCAGTTTGGCTCATAGGCTTTGCCTTTCTTGTTGGGGTAGTTGATTCGCTAAATGACGCAGCGCTCCTGCAGCACGCTTTTCGCCAGGCTCCGGGTTGCCGATAAAACGTCTTCCACCTGTCGATCCATCGCCGCGCTGGAGGTCGCCACTTCTCCCAGTTCAACGACGCGCAACGGGTGACCACCGACAGATCCCAGCCAGGTCAGGCCAGGGACCGCGCCGACTTCGACATCCAGTAAAAAGCTGCCTTTGGAAACGTAGCGCAGCAATTGGCTGGCATCACACGCGTCGATTCGCGTCGATTGCTCGGGGTTGAACCCGACCCGCAGCCAGTCGAGCATCAACTCTCTGGATTGCTTGACGGCCAGATAAGCCACCTGGTCCCAGTCATCGATCGCCACGTGCAGCTTGTCGATCATGTATTTGGGCAACGCGGCGCTGGTGACAATGACCACCCCGGCATCCGCCGACGGTTCCTTGATCCAGACTGCGGATTGCGATGTCGCATGCATGGCGTTACTCCCGACGGTTGAATGGTCCGATCCGGCCCCTGTGGGAGCGAGCCTTTGTGGCGAGGGGGCTTGCCCCCGTTCGACTGCGAAGCAGTCGTAAAACATTGCATGCGGTGTAACTGATAGGCCGCGGCTGCAGGATTGGGGCCGCTTCGCGACCCAACGGGGGCAAGCCCCCTCGCCACAGAGGATCACCGTCAGCCGTTACGAAACAGGAAGCTGTAGGCATTCAGTGCCGGCGCCCCACCCAGGTGCGCGTAAAGCACTTTCGAACCTTCGGGGAATTCGCCACGGCGAACCATCTCGATCATCCCGTGCATGGATTTGCCCTCATACACCGGATCGGTCAACACACCTTCAAGGCTTCCGCAAAGGCGAATGGCTTCCAGCGTGCCTTCGTTCGGCAAACCGTATTCCGGGTAGGCGAAGCGCGTGTCGAGCACCACATCCTCTTCGGTGATTTCGCGGCCCAATTCCACCAGTTCGGCGGTGTGGCGGGCGATACGCAGGATCTGCGCCTTGGTCTTTTCCGGTTTGGCCGAGGCATCGATACCGATGACGTTTTTCGAACGGCCGTCGGCGGCAAACCCGACGACCATGCCCGCCTGGGTACTGCCGGTCACGGAGCACACCACGATGTAGTCAAATTTGAAGCCCAGTTCCTGTTCCTGCTGCCGGACTTCCTCGGCGAAACCCACAAACCCGAGGCCGCCATAAGGATGCTCGGAACAGCCCGCCGGAATCGGGAACGGCTTGCCGCCCCGCGCCACCACGTCGCTCATGGCCTTCTCCCAGCTGGGACGAATACCGATGTCGAACCCGGCGGCGTCCAGTCGTACATCCGCGCCCATGATGCGAGACATCTCGATATTGCCGACCCGGTCATACACGGCGTCGGAGTAGTTCACCCAGTTTTCCTGGACCAGCACACACTTCATGCCCAGATGGGCGGCGACGGCAGCGACCTGGCGGGTCTGGTTCGACTGGATCCCGCCGATGGACACCAGGGTGTCGCAGCCTTGATCGAGTGCCTCGGGAATGAGGTACTCGAGCTTGCGCGTCTTGTTGCCGCCGAAGGCCAGGCCGCTGTTGCAGTCTTCACGTTTGGCATACAGCTCGACCTTGCCGCCCAGGTGTTCGCTGAGGCGTTTCAAGGGCGTGATGGGAGAAGGACCGAAGGTCAGCGGATAACGTTTAAAACGATTCAGGTTCATGACTCTGCTCCTTGTTATTGGAAATCCAAGCGCCAGACCGAAAGACAAAAAAGGTTGAATTTCGGGTTCTTCCGGAGGGGCTTCGATGAGTTCAATATTAAGAACAAAGCCAAAAATATGTGTTGCAAGTTTCAATCCATTAAAGAAACATAAATCATCACTTACTACCCAAAACATATTTTTATTGTGCAGAAGCCACTATGAGCGCAACAAATAATCACAAGAAACCCGGCGCTTCAGCTGCGGAGCCGCACCCGCTCGACCGGACCGACCGCGCCATTCTCAAGACCCTGCAGCGAGACGCCTCCATCTCCAATGTGGCGCTTGCCGAGAAGGTAAAAATGAGCGCGCCGGCCTGCCTGCGGCGCGTCGAACGCCTCAAGCAGGCGGGCCTGATCAAGGGCATTGTCGCGCTGCTGGACAATGACGCGCTGGACGCGGGAATGGTGGTGTTGATCGGCGTGGTGCTGGATCGCTCGACGCCGGAATCCTTCGCCGCCTTCGAAGCTGCGGCGCAAAAGGTGTCCGGCTGCATGGAATGTCATGTGGTGACGGGGGAATTCGACTACTTCATGTTGATACGGACCAAGGACAGCAACAGCTTCAACCGCCTGCATGCGGAACAGTTGCTTTACCTGCCCGGGGTTCGGCAGATTCGTTCCTTCATGGGGTTGCGCCAGGTGTTGTCGACCACACACATCCCGATTTGAGCGGGAATGCTGTTCACTCAGGCTCAGGGTTTCGGGCGCTGACCTGTGGTTTTGATTGGGTGTATATCCATTATTTTGGTGATGGCGGCTATTGGTTCCGCTCTTACAGCGGGTTACTTGGAAAAACGGAACGCCGCCCGGCGCAAAGTAACCAAGCGCTTTTGCCCCTTTCGTTCGGTGCCTCGCTAAGGCTCGGCACCGTACGTCAGGGGCGCAGGCGCTTGGTTACTTGGCGCTTCTCCAAGTAACCCGCCGTAAGGGCGGAACCATTAGCGGCCGTTACCGCAGCAACGGATATGGACCCCACCCAATCCCAGAGCCGAGTGCTATTTCTGGAAGCGGCCTCGATTCCTGACGCTCAATCAAATCAGCCGCGCAGACTGCGCGGCGATCTGTTTGAGCTCAAGCTAACCGCTGCATCACTTACCAGGCGTAACAGCCGCTACACGCCACAACTTGTTGCCGACATCATCGGCCACCAGCAACGCACCGCTCTGATCCAGCGCTACCCCCACCGGACGCCCTTGTGCTTCACCGTCGGCATTGAGGAAACCGGTGAGGAAATCCATCGGCACACCGGAAGGCTTACCGTCGCTGAACGGGATGAACACCACTTTATAGCCGGCCTGCGGATTGCGGTTCCACGAGCCGTGTTCGCCGATAAACACGCCATTGGCGAAACTGGCCGGCATCGCGCGGGCATCGGAGAACGCCAGGCCCAGCGGTGCGACGTGGGTGCCCAGCGCGTAATCCGGTGAGATGGCCTGCGCCACCTTGTCCGGGCGCGACGGTTCTACGCGGGTGTCGACGTGGTTGCCGTAGTAACTCCACGGCCAGCCGTAGAACGCACCGTCTTTCACCGAGGTCAGGTAATCCGGCACCAGGTCGCTGCCGATTTCGTCACGCTCGTTGACCACGGTCCACAACTCGTTCGAACCCGGCTTCCAGGCCAGGCCGTTGGGGTTGCGCAGGCCGCTGGCGAACAGGCGCTTTTCTGCGCTTTTAACATCGACTTCCCAAATCGCCGCGCGACCTTCTTCGGCCTCCAGGCCGTTTTCACCGACGTTGCTGTTGGAACCCACGGTCACGTAAAGCTTGGTGCCCTCGGGGTTGGCGAGGACGTTTTTGGTCCAGTGGTGGTTGATGCCGGCGGGCAAGTCGGTGACTTTTACCGGCGTCGCGCTGATTTCGGTTTGCCCCGTGGTGTAAGGCACCTTGACCACTGCATCGGCGTTGGCAATGAACAGCTCGTTACCCACCAACGCCATGCCGAATGGCGAGGTCAGCCCGCTCATGAACACCGTGCGGGTATCAGCGTGACCGTCGCCGTCGGCATCGCGTAATAAGGTGATTCGATTGGCGCTGGGCGCATCGGCACCGACTCGGCCCATCACGAATCCCGTGACCGTGCGTTTCGCCCAGGCCAGCGGTCCGCTGCCGCCGTCAGTGGCGCCTTCGGGCATCGGCGGGTGATTGCTTTCGGCGACCAGCACATCGCCGTTGGGCAGCAGGTAGATCCAGCGCGGATGGTCGAGATCGTCCGCCAGGGCAGTCACCTTGAAACCGGCGGGCGCCTTGGGCATGTCACTGCCCGACCAGCCGACTGCCTTGGATACCTTCAACGTGGGAATCAGCGAAGTGGTGGGTTCAGGCAACTGCGGCGACGGGCCGACGCTGGCCTGTGGCGGCAGTTTGGACGATTCACCACAAGCCGTGAGCAACGCGGCAGTGGTCATCAAGAGCGCCAGTCGGCGGGAAACAGTCATGGTTCGAACCTCGCAATGGCCATCCGTGGGCCAATTTAGGGGAAGGCAAAATCCCGTCGAGTATCACGGCGTTGATCCGTCACGAACACCGCGCCAGTCACAAATCAATTTTGCCTGAATCGCACGAATGCGCGCCGCCAATGCCGGGCACTATCCCAACCACAGGTTCCAGGCTAATGCTGGTCACTTAGGTGCGCTCTTGGATCATGCGTACCTTTGTGGCGAGCGAGCTTGCTCGCGCTGGGCTGCGTAGCGTCCTGAAACAGCGACAAGGTGGCGAACGTCGAGGTGGTTTCCAGCAGATGCACCGGGTGCTGGCGCAACGGCCAAGTCCAACAGTGAAGCGAGCCGCAACCAGGACCAGAACCACCTGATCGTCAGCTACAGCATTCCGTTGCTTTAACCACGGGTGTTCGGAGGCTATGGCGGACGATCCCGACGTAGCCTCCGAGGGTTGATTTCAATCCCTGAATTGCGTCAGTTGCTGGTTCAACGAACCGGCCTGATCGCGCAATTGCAGCGACTGATCGAGCAGGCTGCGGATCGCGTGATCGTTCTGCTCGGAGATGCGGCTGACGCCCTGGATGGCCACTGACAACTGCTCACCCGTCGCGGCCTGGCTCTGGGTCTGGCGCGCGACTTCGCTGATGCGCGTCAGAATGTCCTGGGCATGCTGGCGAATCTGATTGACCCCTTGCGCCGACGTGGTCAGCTGCACCACGCCCAGGCGCACGGCTTCGCCGACCTGTTGGACGTTGGTCACGGTATTGCGCACGTCCGAGCCAATGGCACCGATCATCTCGCCGATTTCACCGGTCGAACGGCTGGTGCGTTCCGCCAGTTGCCGCACTTCATCCGCCACCACCGCGAACCCGCGCCCCTGCTCCCCTGCCCGCGCGGCTTCAATCGCCGCGTTCAGGGCCAGGAGGTTGGTCTGGTCGGCGATGCTGCGAATCACCGCAATGATCCCGGCAATTTGCTGCGAGCGTTTTTCCAGATCGCCCACGGCACCGGCGACGACATCCATGGTCTGGTCGATGCGGGTGATCCCGGCCAGGGTCTGGCTCATGTCGCCGGAGATGTGTTTGGTCAGCTCTTCGGTGTTGCGCGCCAGTTGCTCCACGTCTTCGGCCTGCTGCGACATCTCGGTTACCGAGTGCGCGAGCGCCGTGACACCGCTGGCCATTTCTTCGGTCGCGGTGTGTTGCGACGTCGCTCGTTCGGCAACGGCCTGAGTGGTATCGCCCAGGTGATTGGAGATCTGCATCAGGGCGCCGCTGCTGTGACGAATCGAACCCACCAGGTCGCCCAGGCGCAGGATGAACTGGTTGAACGCGCCCGCCAGTTTGCCGGTTTCATCACCGCTGCGCTGTTCAAACCGCAGCCCCAACTCGCCACCCCAGGCCTGGATGCCGACGGTCAAACCTGACAGCGGACGGATCTGCCACGCCAGCAAGTGCCACAGCACAATCGCCAGCGCCAGCAGGGCAACCAGGCCGATGACAACGGCGGTCCAGAGAAACTGATTGATACCCGCCATGGCTTCGGCCAGCGGGTACGCCACCATCAACGCCCAGGTATTCGGTGCCTTGCCGATGCGCACCGGTTGCAGCACGTAGCCCCAGCCATCGCGCTGGAAGCTGTAAGACTGGCCGGCCTTGATCGCGTCCCGGGCCGCCGTCGGCAGATCATCGGCCGGTTGGCTCAAGCGCTTCGCATCCGGGTGACTGGCGTACAGGCCATTGCTGGAAACCAGCGCGCCATAGCCTTTATAGGCATCGATTTTTGCCAATTGGCGGTTGATGCTTTCGAGCGGGATATCGACACCCGCCACGCCCAGGGCTTTGCCGCCCTGCAGCAGCGGCACCATGATCGACACCATCATGGTTTTCTGACCGCTGCCACTGCTGTAGGCAAACGGTTCGGAGGCCTAGGGTTGACGGCTGCGCAACGGCTGATAGTAATACTGGTTGTCGGCGTTTTCCGGGGCATAGCCGGTCAACGGTTCGGACTTCACCGAACCACTGGCGCGGTTCCAGTAGGTCAGGTAGCGGCCAGTCGCGTCGTGATTCGGCTGGTTGGCGAATTCACTGTCCTTGCCATCGAACGCGTTGGTTTCCCAGTACTGCCTAAGGCCCAAAAGCTGCGGATTGGCCTCGAACAGTTGGCGGGTCATGGCATCGGCGGTCTTGCGATCGACCTGCTGTTGCTGCATCGCCGTCGCGACGCTGGCCAACGACTCGGCGACGGTAAAACCGACACCCAGTTCAACCTCGACTTCCTTGGCATTGGCCTTGACGACCGTATCCACCAGCGCGGACGTTTCCTTCACTGACGTGCCGTAAGCAATGTAGGCGATGGAGCCAAGCAACAGCGCCATGACGACGACGGTTCCGATCAGCGCCGTCCAGAACAACTTGAAGTGCAATGAGCGATTAGACATGGACAATCTCAAGTGGGCTATGCGTCAACCAGCACAGACCGCCCAACGTTGAGAATGCAGTCCTGCTGGCAGTTTTTTATAGTTGATATTATTGGGCCACTATCTCGAAGCTCGACGCGAAAAGCGCTTCATCTCAAGGGTTTCAGCGAAAGATTCTGCCTATCGGGCCGCAACACTCCACCTATTAGCTGACTTCCCGACTCGGGTCTAACCTTAGTCTGCGCTGGCGTCATAAGCCGGCCGGATTAGCGCTGGAAAGGAGACAGGAATGAGCCCGAAGCTTGACTAGGCCACCCGAGGGTCACCGCGCAGGCAACCTGATTGCCGCTGTTCAGAATTCCCGTGTGGTCACCACAATCAGTTGATCCAACTGCTGGCCCTGCAGCCTGTGTCTTGATCTCGCTCGTCGCTATTTAACGCCCGCTCCGGGCCCGATAGCCGGATGAACACGACCAAAAGGTAGCTCGCACATGGCAAATGAATCGAAATGCCCATTCAATCACGCCGCCGGCGGTGGCACGACCAACCGCGACTGGTGGCCGAACCAACTGAATCTGAAGATCCTGCACCAACACTCGTCCCTGTCTGATCCCATGGACGAGAGTTTCAACTATGCCGAAGCCTTCAAAAAACTCGACTTTGCAGCGGTCAAGCAAGACCTGACCGCACTGATGACCGATTCGCAAGACTGGTGGCCGGCAGACTTCGGTCACTATGGCCCGCTGTTCATTCGCATGGCCTGGCACGCCGCCGGCACGTACCGCACCGGTGACGGGCGTGGCGGTGCCGGTTCCGGTCAACAGCGCTTCGCCCCGCTCAACAGCTGGCCGGACAACGTCAGCCTCGACAAGGCGCGCCGGCTGCTGTGGCCGATCAAGCAAAAGTATGGCAACAACATTTCCTGGGCGGACCTGATTGTCCTGACCGGCAACGTCGCGCTGGAATCCATGGGCTTCAAGACCTTTGGTTTTTCCGGTGGCCGTGCCGACGTCTGGGAACCGGATGAGGACGTTTACTGGGGTTCGGAAAACAAATGGCTGGGTGGCGACACCCGCTATGACAAAGCGCAAAAAGCCGTGCAAGCACCCGGCGATGTTCCCCTCGTGGCCGAGCCCGGGAGAAATGAGGACAGCCGTACCGATCAGGGGCGCAATCTGGAAAATCCTCTGGCCGCCGTGCAGATGGGCCTGATCTATGTGAACCCGGAAGGTCCGGAGGGCAATCCCGATCCCGTCGCTTCGGCCCTGGACATCCGCGAAACCTTCGGCCGCATGGCGATGAACGATGAAGAAACCGTGGCGCTGATCGCCGGCGGCCATGCCTTCGGTAAAACCCACGGCGCCGGGCCTGCCGACAATGTGGGGGCCGAGCCTGAAGCGGCCGGCCTTGAACAACAGGGCTTTGGCTGGAAAAACAACTTTGGCACCGGCAAAGGCCCGGACACCATCACCAGCGGACTGGAAGTGACCTGGACCACCACGCCCACCCGGTGGAGCAACAACTACCTGGAAAACCTGTTCGGCTTCGAGTGGGAGCTGAGCAAAAGCCCGGCCGGCGCGAACCAGTGGGTCGCTAAAAACGGCGCGGGCGCCGGGACTATCCCGGATGCACACGACCCGTCCAAGCGGCGCAATCCCACCATGCTGACCTCGGACCTGGCCCTGCGACTCGATCCGATCTATGAACCGATTGCGCGGCGCTTCCTGGAGAACCCGGATCAATTGAGCGACGCCTTCGCCCGCGCCTGGTTCAAGCTGATCCACCGCGACATGGGCCCCCTCTCCCGCTACCTCGGCCCGGAAATGCCCAGCGAAGAACTGCTGTGGCAAGACCCGATCCCGGACGTCGACCACGAACTGGTCAACGACAGCGACGTCGCCGCGCTCAAGAGCAAAATCCTCGCCTCGGGCCTGAGCGTTTCGCAGCTGGTCTCCACGGCCTGGGCGGCGGCTTCAACCTTCCGTGGCTCCGACAAACGCGGCGGTGCCAACGGCGGTCGCCTGCGCCTGGAACCGCAGAAGTCCTGGCAGTCCAACCAGCCTGAACAACTGGCGAACGTGCTGGCGAAGCTCGAAAGCATTCGGAGCGAGTTCAACAATGGCGGCAAGAAAATCTCGCTGGCGGACCTGATCATGCTGGCCGGCAGTGCCGGTGTCGAACAAGCCGCAAAAAATGCCGGTCACAGCGTGACGGTGCCGTTCACACCGGGGCGTGCGGATGCCTCACAAGAACAGACCGACGTGGAATCCTTCGGCTTCCTCGAACCCATCGCCGATGGCTTCCGCAACTACCTCAAAACCCGCTACCGCGTACCGGCCGAGCATCTGCTGATCGACAAGGCGCAACTACTGACCCTCACTGCGCCGGAAATGACTGCGCTGATCGGCGGCCTGCGAGTGTTGAACACCAACGTCGGACAAACCAAGCATGGCGTCTTCACCCAGCAGAAAGAGGCGCTGACCAACGACTTCTTCAAGAACCTGCTGGACATGGGCGTGGAATGGAAACCGACGTCCGAGGCTAACGAGGAGTTTGAGGGGCGCGATCGCAAAACCGGAGAGGTGAAATGGACCGGCACGCGGGTCGATCTGGTCTTTGGCTCGAATGCGCAGCTGCGCGCGCTGGCTGAGGTCTATGCCAGCAGCGATTCGAAGGAGAAGTTTGTGAAGGACTTTGTTGCGGCTTGGACGAAGGTGATGAATCTGGATCGGTTTGATCTGAAATAAGACAACGGACTTTAAATGCCTAAACAAACGCCCCGACTTGTTCGGGGCGTTTTTCTTTCTCATATCTGAAGTCTAGTTCCTACATTCGCTCTAAGTAATATTCCGAGCTATTCCGCTGATACAAGATGACACGATTTGTGATTTGAATTGGAGTCACACGAAGTTATAGAAACAAACTGTTTTCACGTTGAGACATGGTTTTCTTCAGGTTTCTGGAGCTGCCGAGCTGATTAGTCCTCGCCAAGGAAGCGCGTAGGAAACGTTTCACGGGTGCATAGAAAAATGTCCCGTGAATTTTTTTGTGTCCAGTAAGGAGTTTTAACCATGGCACTAATAAGTGATGCGACACACCGCGGATCGAGATCAATACGCTGGTTAGGCTTAAGCGTACTGATGCTGCCAGTGTTGCTGGTGACCGTTGACAATACGGTACTTGGATTCGCGTTACCAAAGATTGCCGAGGCCCTGCGTCCGAGTGCTAGCCAGCAGTTGTGGATGATCGATGCCTATTCGCTGGTGCTGGCGGGATTGCTGGTCTCGATGGGTAGCCTGGGAGATCGAATCGGTCATCGTAAGTTGTTGCTGACCGGGTCCTTGGGTTTTGCCATTGTGTCGGTGCTGACCGCGTATTCCGATTCCGCCGTGCAACTGATTGCCGGGCGAGCTTGTATGGGTATTTTCGGTGCGATGCTGATGCCCTCAACGTTGGCGTTGATACGTTCGGTGTTCGAGGATCGAGAAGAACGCAGACTAGCAGTCGCGATCTGGGCTACGACGTTGACGGTCGGCTCGGCACTCGGTCCTTTGGTGGGTGGGGTGTTGCTGGAATTCTTTAGTTGGGGGTCGATTTTCCTGTTGGCGGTACCCGTGCTGGTGCCACTGCTGATATTGGGACCGGTGTTATTGCCTGAGTCCGAGCGAGATGCTTCAGGACCGCTGGATCCGGTAAGCATTCTGCAATCGATGGTTGCTCTTGGCGCTATCGTTTACGGCATTAAACACAGTGCCAGTCATAGTTTCGATTGGATGGCGGTGACTGCCTTCGCAGCAGGCGCAGTAGCGGGTTGGATGTTTGTACGTCGACAGTTGCGTCTGCCGGTGCCGCTTATGGATTTGAGCCTATTCCGCAACGGCACCTTCAGCGGTTCAGTGCTGATTAATCTGATGAGTCTCTCATTCCTCATCGGCTTCGTATTCTTTACCACTCAGTTCCTGCAAATCGTTCTTCAGATGTCGCCCTTGAGTGCCAGCCTCGCGTTGGTCCCAGGTCAGATCTTGGCGATTGTAGTAGGCATGGCGGTCGTGCCTGTTGCACAGCGATTACAGGTGCATGTGCTGATACCGATTTTGATGGCGTTTGCTGGCGCAGCGTTTTTGGTGGTCGCCACCATGGGCAGTAGCCTGACCGTTCTAGTGGTGGCTTTTGCGTTGCTGAACATTGGCGTGGGTGCGATCGCGACGGTGTCCAATGATGTGATTTTGTCCGCCGCACCACCGGCAAAGGCAGGTGCCGCGTCAGCCATTAGCGAAACGGCCTATGAAGTGGGTGTGGTTTTAGGGACGACCGTACTTGGCGGGCTTGTCACTGCCTACTACCGCAGTGCATTGCAGCTGCCGGAGTTTCTGAACGAAGTGCAGACCGTGCTGGCGAGTGAGACGTTATCGGGGGCGCACAATGTGGCCGCAGATTTGTCGAGCGCCCAGGCGGGAGAGCTGATGGCGCAGGCGGCATGGGCATTCGAAGGCGGTATCGGTTTGGTTTCGTGGGTCACTTTCGGTTTGGCATCTATGGCGATGTTGATAGCCTGGCGCTCTTTGCGGATACCCACGAACCAGCTTGCGGACGGGCATTGAACAAAACCCGAAATCTGATCGGGCTGAAAACTGCAACGCCTCCCAAGTGGAGGCGTTGTGCTTTTTGCGGACTGGCGAAACGGACTAAGTGGGAGAGATCGTCGCCAGGGCACCGATCAAAAGGGTTAACAGCAGAAAACCACCCAGGAAAAGGGACATCTTGGCCATGGAGCCTCCTACGGAATGAGAATGCGGTGCAAGGGCTACTGCGAATGCGGACCGTGCTGTCATTGTGAGGCGCAGGCCTGATGCGTAACAGATGCAGATCTCGCAGAAAAATACGGATCAGATCACCTGTCCTGTCAATGCCCTGCCGGGATTGCCGCTGCCGGCGATCCTTTGATCGAAAGATGGCGCTTGCGACGTTTCCATCAGCAGTTGGTCCACCACCTGCGAAAGTGCAGCCTGAAGATCTTCCCCGCTGCGCAACGCTCGCTGATAGACGCCAAGTTGTCGCTGCGCACTGGTGCCTTCACGAAGCATTTGCCTGATGTGAGCAAAAACCGACTCTGCGCCCAATGTTCGCGCCGCATCGCCCAATATCTGTTCAGCCATGAACAGCCACTGCTCCATGGAGAACGGCCGGTCGTAGCCTTCAATAATGAACGACGCCCGAGTTCCGTAGCGTTTCGCCCGCCAGCGGTTTTCCTTGAGTATCCATTGGGATGTTTGCGAATACGCAGATCCGGGACGCGGTTGATCAATGGCATACGCCACCACCAAGCGAAAAAAAGCGGCGATGCACAACGCATCATCCAGACGTGGACACGCATCCGTCATCCGCAATTCCAGGGTCGGATACTTCACCGCCGGCCGCAAACCCCACCAGATATCGCTAGCCTGCCGAACAGTCCCGGTACGGATCAGCAGTGCAACGTAAGCGTCATAGGCAGATTGATCCTCAAGGAACTCCGGAATGCCCATCCGCGGCCATTCATCACAAGCCGTTTGCCGGTAGCTCGCAAAGCCGCTGTCGGCGCCGTCCCAAAACGGTGAAGAGCTGCTCAAGGCCAGCAAAAACGGCAGCCACGGCAAGACTTCGTTCATCACTCGAATTCGGTCCAGAGGCCTCGGCACTTCAACATGCACATGCAGACCGGACAGAAGGCTACGCCGGGCTACGCGCTGGTAGTCCTCGAACAGTTGAAGAAAATGGTCCTGCTCTGTGGCCTGTTGCAGACGCCAGTCCGCCAGCGGATGGCTGCCGACACTGAGCAGTCCCAGGCCATAGGGTTCAAGGGTTTTTCGTAACGCTTTGCGAACTGCGCCCAGATACTCCGCAGCTGGCGCAATGTCAGTAAAAACGGGGGAAGCGACTTCGACCTGCCCTTTAAACATCTCATAGGCAAAGCACGGGCCCAATTCAGTCTTGCACGCCTCAATCGCTGCGCCGGGCGGCTGCTCCGACATGCGCCGGGTGCGCAGGTCAGTGATGAAGTATTCCTCTTCAATGCCGAAGTTCAGGTGTGGGTTCATCAAATGCCCTCACGGGGTCTGCCTTGCGGTCGTGAATCCGTGATTGGGCGAGAGGTGAAGAACTGCGCCATTGCCGGATTCAAGAATTAGCGTTCTTAAGGCTATGGCTGCATTTGGGCGCAGGAGTTCTTGTTTTTTTCGTGTAATGCGGCCCCAGCACCTGTTTTGCGGTTTTGGTGTCCATCAGGTAGTCGAACAGCGACTGGTCGTCGATAGCGCGGATCAACGTAAGCTGAAAATTGCGATTTTGGCTGTTCCATCCCGCCAAATACATTGAATGCGGCGCACTGTAAAAGTCCTACATCAACCTCGGAATCATGCACCTTGCACCGCAGGAACGATGAAGCTTATAGTCCGCCCGTCGTCCACATGGCGACCGGGTTTGGCGACCTGTCTAACGAGTGCGAGAGCTGTCTGCTTATTTGCAGGCGCCCGCGCATCTGCAGAACTGCTATTTTATGGCAGTTGTGCGCGGGAGACCTTCGGGTCTGCCGGTTACTCGTTTCCGGTTCGCCAACCTGCGTACAGCTGCCACCCATTTCGTTTGGCGACGATCTGCTGGCGGTCTCAGCAAACTAAACGAGGATTCAACGATGGAAAGATACTTGCCGCTCACCGGAATCGACCTGATCCCGGCTTCTCTGCTCATTGATACCCAAGCACCGCTCGATGTCCTGCAAGCGATGGCGGATTACCGCATTCGCACAGTCACGCAGGTGTTGGAGAACATTGCCTATCGCGCCGAGATTGGTTGCGACACGGTGGTGCTGGCGGACTTTTCCAAGCTGCTGGTCATACCGTTGCGCGATGGTTGTGATTTGATGGATGTTATTGGTCGCCGATTGCGGGCACAGGCTGCGGAGTGAATGAAAACGGGCGACCTTTTGCGTCGCCCGTTTTACGTAGCGAGTTTAGACAATCGCCTTTTCACACTGCAGGCGCGTCAACGGAACTCGTTGCACACAACTTAGATACGCGTTGTCTGTCTACCCTTGCTCACGCGTTAGAATTTTATCCTGCGTTAAACAAGCATGATCATAAATACTAATTGATCCTTGGATTCCTCCAAATCACCTATCCCTCCCCCTCCAAAAATCACTCCGCCAGATTTCGTGTAAAACCACTCTTCAGCCTCATCAAAAACCAGATCATAACAGGAGGCTGCATCGCCAATTTTTGATCCAAGCCTAATACCTTCCGGCAAGCACCCTTGATATGAATATGTAAACTTCTCATTTCCTAACGAATCAAAGTAATCAAACATCCAAACGGATATATTGAACGCCTTCCCATCCGAAAAACCGACCACCAGCGCTCTAGTTTCGGATAGAACTATTTTCGAATCTGGAAACTGAAGATACCAACCTGTAAGAGCTAGATCAGCAATACTAAACTTAAAATATATTCGCCCTGATTGTTCTGTGACATCGAGAAAAAGCACAGGAGCTCCAGGAAATTTATACAACCCGCCCGCAGAATCAATACAAAAATTTTTAAGAGAAGTCTTAAATCCTACCAAATCAATGCCTAACTCAACACCTGCCAGTGTCACCCCAGGAACTATAGGTGCATTCCAGTTAACGGGGCTCATTTCAGCGCACCGAAAATATCATACAGGTCGGCCTGATATGAGCTTTCTCGCTCCTCGAAGCAGAAACCAAATATTGACTCGATTTCAGCCCTCGTTGGGCTAATCGAACCGAGACAAACCCCACACAAAATATAACTAGACATAGCATTAACGAACTCAAAAATACATATTTGGAGGTCTATCAAACTTAATTTTTGATTGAGCAGCGACTCATCTACGTCCAATTTTACTTTTTATCTAATAATTAAGGAGTAGAAAAAGCATCGCTAACATGTTCAATAAGACCAGGCAAGTCATCATATGC
This sequence comes from Pseudomonas hormoni, assembly GCF_018502625.1. Lineage (NCBI taxonomy): Bacteria > Pseudomonadati > Pseudomonadota > Gammaproteobacteria > Pseudomonadales > Pseudomonadaceae > Pseudomonas > Pseudomonas hormoni. The sequence goes on along the minus strand of NZ_CP075566.1, from coordinate 1,921,234 downwards.
AGCAGGACCAACCCATGGTTCATATTTTGATAAATACTGACCCTTAGTCATATTCTCCTGCTCCGCAGCCTCACTAATCTCCCACAATCTGGCAGGCCCTATCATCCAGTTTATTCCAGAAAGCCCATCTCGCTTATGCGAGACGAGTCGCCACACGCTCCTCCCAAGATAACCTTCCAAGACCAGCCTTAACTTATTAACGATCTCATCACTCTCATTTTCAAATCTGAACGCAACATATGGAGGGTATCCCGAACGATCTTCACGCTCGAAACTATTGCCAACCCTAACTTCTGGATAGCGTTGCTGATACTTCCTCCACTCCAAAGGACTGATATCATGAAGAATATTCAACAACTCGCCTTCCGGTTCTTCGATCCTCATAACACTAAAACCCTTTTAACTTATCAGAGATCTTAACACCGTCGGGATTCATACCTTTAATGTGCTGTTCAAGGCCTACTTCATGTTCGAACCAATAGTCAAATCCTTGACCATCACTTTTTTTAGGTATAGATAATACCCACCAGTGCCTCCATCACGATCATCATCAATAAGCACTCTCCAGCCAAAATACCCGCCACCAATGACTATACCCTCTCGAATTATAGACATAACGACATCCTAGCCTGTATAGGAAACATGATTGCTAGATATATAACTTCCAATCACAGGACCTTTAACTCCAGAGTGCACATACGGAACTCTTGGAGCAGGAGCTCCCGATAAACACCCGGAGTCGATACTCCTTGTTTAGATCGAAGGAGTACTGCTCCACTTTAAGGAAAACGTGGTCCGCCCCCGTCACCCCATTCAGTACTCACACTATTTATTAAAGGCTTTTGTAGAAATACCGCCACACTCCAAATTTACTAAATAGTCAACTCCATTCCAATTAGCTGCAATCAAGCCCTCATCCTTGTCGCGAAAAATTACGACATAGGGTTTGTCCGCCTCGGTCCCATGAGGACTCTCTGCAATTTGCCAAAGAACTTTACCATCCCTTGCCACCGCAAATACATTTCTATTAAAAATAACACCAATCGGTGGTTCAACCCTAACCGCAATCAAACTACCACACTCCACAACCTCACCAACCGCGTACGGAAGACCAACAAACTTTCCACCGATGAAAAGCCTCCCATCCTCAACTCGAAACTCAACAATACTCATTGACCAAGCCTCACTGTATTTTTAAATGCCGATGCAGGAAGCCGTTGCAGAAGTTCATATTGCGTCGCATTTCCTACGCCAAGCGGTTGAGCTGATCGACCATTTGCTCGATTTCGCGCAGGTTGACCAATTCGCCGGTCCTGCCGGGGAAAGCCATCGCCAGTTCACGGTCGGACAGCTGGCTGCCCTCCGCGCCCTTCAGTCCTTCCAGTTTTCCCTCGACCACCAGCACCGTTAGATGCCCACCGGACAAATCCTGCTGCGGCAAGTAGGCGCGGCTGGTGACCAGGCCTTTTTCGATGTAGTGGTTGGTGATGACTTTCAGCAGTTCATTGAGCTGGGTGACGCCCAGGCACTGGCCGATGTAAGGCTTGAGCAGGCGGTTTTTCTCGCGGTCCGAGAGACTGTCGGCGCCCTTGAGTTCGATGTCCTTGATGGGGAAACAACGGGTGTCGACAGGTGCCGCGGGCTGGACCGGTTTGGCTTCCTTGCCGGGCAATTCCTTGAGTTCTTCCAGGCGCCGACGCTGCTCTTCGAGCAGGCGATCCTGGCGTTCACGGATGAGATCGGTTTCCCCGGGCGTGGGGGCGGCATGGGCGAGGTTCAGCGGAGAAAGGCACAGCAAAGCCACGCACAACCTCGCCACGAGGGCGGGTGAGTACATGTTCGATCCCTCGAAACGGAAGGTGATAGCAAAATAGTGGCGCGATGTTAGATGGCCATCATTCTGGCGTCAATTATTCTTGTTGGCGCCTGGCAGAAACCGAGGGTTTAACAATTAGAAGCGAAAGGTGAAGAGCGAAACCGGCGATGTGGTGCGTCGTTCACACGCGCGCCACATCGCCCAGGGAGGACTAGATCATCGGCGAGCTGCTGACGACGCGCAGTGCCAACCCTTCATAGGCATCGAGCGTGATGGTGAACTCCCCCTCAGGCGTGAGATCGCCTTCGACCCGTTCATTGATGATATCGACCACCGGCCCCGGCGCAATATTGGGCAGGTGCAGGGTCTCGGTGATCGCTGTGGCGCCGAAATTCAGCGCGGTGATCTGGGTGCCTTTGCCGGCCGGCAGCTCGTGGACCATGATCAGCAACCCCGGATGCTCGACATCCGGAACCAGGATCTGGCGACTGGCGGCAATGTCGTAGGCACGGCGCGCCGCCAGGATTCGCTTCAGTTGCGAGGCAAACGAGTCATGGTCTTTCAGTTGACTGGGCAGGCTGCCATACAGGGTTTTCGGGCGCGGCATCTGACCTTCCGACAGCTCCGCTTCCGGATTGAGGTCAACCAGATCGTAGGCGCCGCGATGGATCCAGCGTGTGTCGCCATCGAGCATCAGATGCGCGACCTGCTCTGCCGGCAACGGCAGTGCGCCGACCAGGTCCCAACCCGATAATGCGAACACGCCCGGCTGCATCGCGTTGTACATCACCAGCAGCACATGTATCTGGCGGATCTGCTCGATATCCGCCGGAGTGATTGCATCGAGGTCGCGAATCCCCAAGGCTGCCGTGATGATGCTGGCGGTGGTGCAGGACACGCCGTTGGTGACGAATTTGAGGTTATACGGCGCGTGTTCGCCGGCCAGGCGTTCGTACATCTGCTCGCGAATGTGCTCGCGCAAAATATTGCCGGGGAAGGTCTGGCCCTGATAGAGGAAGGTGTCATGGGCGTGCAGCGTCCAGAAATGCACCAGTTCGAGGGTCAGTTCGTCATGGTTCTGCAAGGCGTGGATCAGCGAGCCCGGATCGATGCCCAAGGTGTGCATCTGACGCAGCATCAAACGCAGGAATTCGGTATCGCCCATCAGCAACGCATGCTGGTAAGCGGGTCGGGTGATGAAGTCATAGGAAAGATCGGCCCCGCCGTGGGACATGGCGGCGATGTCATCAACGGTCAGGTTCAGTTCCTGAAAACTGAAACCGCCCGCCTTGCGAATCGCACCGGCCAACAACTGGTTACCGGTGATCGACAACGGATGGCTTTCCGACCAGGCGGTGCCATCGAGCTTGCGTTCGACGCCGAGAAAGCCGTTGGCGTCCAGACGCAGGATTTTCGCCCCCATCACGTCGATGGCGTGCAGCGCGTCGCCGATGATCATCTGCTGCGCGGCGAAGGTCGGATCCAGCCAGTTCAGCGACGGTTGCCCTTCCTTGAAGTAATGCAGGTAAACCCAGCGTCGCGGCTTGCCGTCGACCCCGATCACGATCGACGTCGCGCTCCAGTCGGTTTCCTTGACCCCTGGCTCGAAGAAGATCACCCGCTGCAACTGGCCGACGATGTAATGCTTGTCGCGCAACACATCGACCTGCTGCGGGCTGAGGTTCTGCGCGTCGCGCCCCGCTATGACGTCGGGCAGCAGCGGCCAGTCTTCCTCGCGGATTTCCACCATGTGGTAGAGCCCCGGATAGTCTTCATAGGCCATCTCGGCCAGGCGAAAGTCCGCGCCTTTGCCGGTGTGCGACGGGATGACGTCGTCGATGATCACCGCGTTATGCGCGGCGGCCATGCGCACCAACGCTTGCAGCTGCGCCTCGGTGCCCAACTGTGGATCGATGTCGAAACTGATGCGGTCGAAGTTGCCGTCAATGGTGGGCGTGTGCCGGGTGCCCGAAAGGCCGCCAGACCTTTTCAGCGGACCGTTGTGAATGCCCTGGATACCGATTCTCGACAAGGCGTGCCATAAGGTTTCGTCCCCCAGGGCCTCCAGCACCGTGCCATTTTCACGGGTGACGATGGACGCCGGGTACGCGGTGAACCACACCGAAGCGAGGGCCGAGGCGTCACGGGGCCGGGTATGCGCGTAAGGCTGTTGCCACAATCGGCCTTGCCCCGAGTAGAGCCTGGCCCGTTGTCTTGCGGCATGCAGCATCGATTGTTCGACCAGCCAGTCCACATGGTTTTTCTCAGCTGCCGTCATGGAAACAATCACCTCTCGTCATGAAAAAATGGCATCCGCCCTTCTGCACCAAAGGCACTGCTCGTTTTCATATGAGGCCATGACGTGGCATTCGTTGCATCGTGCAGCTTTTTGACGGTTTATTCGGAAACCGCCACCTGATTCCGCCCGCGCGCCTTGGCCCGATACAACGCCTTGTCAGCGTTGTTCATCAAACTGTGCAGATCGTGATCCTCGGCAATCATTGACGCGACACCAACGCTGGCCGAGATGCGGTGAACCGGCCCGGTCATCAGGCCGGCGATCGACTGGATGAGTTCCTCGGCAATGTTCTGCGCGACCTCGATCGAGGTGTCCGGCAGCAGAACAGCAAACTCCTCCCCGCCCAACCGACCGTAAACGTCGGTTTCGCGAAACGAGCGGCTGATGACCACCCCCATTTGCCGCAGCACCTGATCCCCGACCTGATGCCCGTAGGTGTCATTGATGTGCTTGAAGTGATCCATGTCCAGCATCACGGCACACAGCGGCAAGTGGTTGTTCTTGCAGTGGCCATACAGCTGCTGGGCGTGTTCGAAAAAAGCCCGGCGGTTCATCAGGCCGGTGAGTTCATCGGTCTGGGCGGCGCGCGTGGAAACACTGTGCGCGTGTTCTATTTCGCGGGTTAAACGAAAGGCTGTTTCCAGTGCGTCGGACAGGTTGCGCGTCGCGCTGAATACAAATGAGGCAAACACCACTACTGCCACCCCCATACCGACTTGCAGGGATGAGGGTTGAAACAGCAGCCAGATCGTACAGGGAAACAACACCAGGGAAATGGACACCACCGTCATGTAGCGATAGGCCGAGTAACAGGACACCGCGCTGACAGACATCCCGACGCAAAAAAGCATGACCAGCGCCTGGGCCAACAGGTCATCGGCCGGAATCACCGCGAGCGCACCCGAGCCCCAGATACCGGCGGACAAAATCAGCGTGACCCAATACGTGCGTTCCCAGCGCTGAGGGGTGCGCTCACTGGCCGAACTGCGGAAGTAGGCGATGAACATCGAAATCCGCAACAACGACGACGCCGCCAGCAGCGCTATCCACCACGCAATGACCGTGTGATCAAAACGTTCCCAGCACAGCCAGCAGAGCATCAGCACCGCGAGGAAACTGCCGAAAACTGCTGAAACCGACTGGCGAAACAACTGGTGCAATCGGTCCGCGTGCACCTGCCTGGCGATTAATTCTTCCATTTCGTACCGCAATCCAAGGCCATCCATTTCATCCGCCTGATCGTGATGCTGCGACGATGGCGATTGTGGCACATTGCTTACGGCTACTCACAAAACTCCTTGATCAAACGAATCCACGTCAGGCCTTCATTTCTGCCACCAACAGATTCACCAACGCCGCGGCTGGCATTTCACGCGCCAGCGGCGCCCCCTGCCCGGCCCACTGCACGGCAAATTCCGTGTTGGCCTGGGCGGTTGCCGCGGCATTGAGCGCCTTGTTGGCGTCATAGGTCAGCGGATAGTCGGGCAGTGCCGTGGCAGCCGCCGCAAGGAGGGTGAAGTTGCGGTTGACCATGCCCCGGGCAGGACGGCCGGAAATTACGCTGGTGACTTTGGTCTGGTGCGCGCGCGGCCCCTTCAAGGCTTCACGGTAAGCGCTGTTGGCGGAGGATTCAGGACAGAGGATAAACGCAGTGCCCAACTGCGCGGCACTGGCGCCCAGTTGCATGACCGACTTGATGCCTGCCCCGTCCATGATGCCGCCCGCCGCAATCACCGGCAGCTTGCAAGCGTTGCTCAACACCCGCACCAGCGCAAACGTGCCCATCTCGGTGTCCTGCTGCGGGTCGAATACCCCGCGATGCCCCCCGGCCTCATAACCTTGAGCCACCAGCGCATGCACGCCGGCGTGTTCCGCCAGCTGCGCTTCGGCCAGGTTCGTTACGGAACACAAGAGGATGATGCCGGCGTTCTTGAGCGCATCGATTGCAGGTTGTGGGGGCAGCCCGAAATGGAAGCTGACCACCGCCGGTTTTTCTTCCAGCAGCATCTGAAGCATGTGCGGGTCTTCGACGAATGAGGTGTAGATCTCACGCAGCGATGACGGCGCAGCGGCACCGAACTCGGCAAAAAACGGCGCCAAAGCACTCAGCCATTGCGCCTCTCGGGCGCTGTCATGGACGGCTGGCGCGTGGCAGAACAGGTTCACATTGAAAGGCTTGTCCGTCAGCGCCGCCGCCTCTCGAATCATGGCCCGCGCCTGCTCGACGCTGCTCGCCCCGATGCCGATGGAACCCAGGCCGCCGGCACTCGATACCGCTGCCGCGAGCCTGGGTGTGGAAACGCCCACCATGGGGGATTGAAGGATCGGCAGTTGAATGTTCAAAAGGGACAGCAGTGGATTGGACATGACAGCACCTGAACGTGATGAGTGGGAGTAAAAGCGATGGCGCGTTTATGGATCACAAATGGTGAACGGGTTTTATCACCTGTGGCGAGGGAGCTTGCTCCCGCTCGGTTGCGTAGCAGCCGCAAGCTCTGGGGCCGCTGCGCAGCCCAGCGGGAGCAAGCTCCCTCGCCACAGTTGGGTGCCGGTGCAGTTATTTGTTTTGAACAGCTTTTTGCAGCCACTTCGCCCGTTCCGACAGCCGCCGCTTCCAGTCCTCGGCCAGGCCACGGGTGGCGGCCAGCGCGAGCAGATCGTCGATCATCGGCCGGTGCGACAGCTGCACCTGCCAGAACTCATCGATGGAAAAGCGCTGCGTCTGCCGTTCCAGCAGTTCGATGGTGTCCCCGGCCTCGACAAATCCCGGCTTAAGGACCCGGTAATACCAACCGGTGATTCGCTCTTTGGCGACATGCATCGACAGGCGTTCGGCGTCAAAGCGGTGATTGATTTTCCAGCACGGGCTGCGTGGCTGAGAGACTTGCAACACCGCACTGCCCACTTGAAATACGTCACCGATGTGCACGTTCTTTTCAGTGAGCCCAAGCGCCGAAATGTTTTCCCCGAGGCTGCCCGGGATCAGTTCAGGGGCGCACTGCGCAAAGGCCTGCGCCAGGTGCTGATAGTTTTCTGCCGCATAGTGATGAACCGCTTTTTCCGGACCGCCGTGAACCCTGCGGTCGGCGTGCTCATCACCGACAATCCCGTGGAGTTCCACGCGAGCGGGGCCCGAACGCCGCTGTTTGAAGATACCCGAGCGTTGCCCTTCGGGCTTCAGGACGCCCGTACCGCCGGCAAAGACGTGGTCAATTTTCGAAGTCAGGCTCATCGTCCGGCCACGCTCATCCATCTGTTTTGTTGACTTTACTAACCATCGACAAAGCCCGTAAAATGATGGCTCGTGATGCTATCAATCACTTTTTATGATAGGTGCAATGATCATGGAAATGCGCCAACTGAAGATTTTCTGCGCGGTTGCCGAACTTGGCAGCTTCACAGCGGCCGCCGTCAATGTGAATACGGTGCAGTCCAATGTCACCATGCGGGTGAAGGAGCTGGAAGCCGAACTGAACCGGGAACTGTTCATCCGCAAAAAGTCCGGGGTGGTGCTCACCTCGGCGGGCCAGACCTTCCTTGGTTATGCGCGGCGCATTTTGCAACTGACAGAAGAGAGTCGCAGCGCCCTGATGGACACCGGTGTTCCCGCGGGTCTGCTGCGGTTGGGCTCAATGGAAACCACCGCCGCCATCCGCTTGCCGCAAGTGCTGACGAAGTACCGCGAGAAATACCCCGAGGTTCAGTTGTCGCTGTTGACCGGCACCACCTCCGAACTGATCAAGGCGATTGAAGCACATCGACTCGACGGCGCATTCGTCGGCGGTTTCCACCAGAACTCGGCGTTGACCCAGGAAGAGGTTTTCCAGGAGGAACTGGTGCTGGTCAGCAGTAACCAGTTCCCGTCGCTGCCCGCACTGATCGAGAAAATCCCGCAGCAAACCGTACTGGTCTTCCGCACCGGCTGCTTCTACCGCTCGACCCTGGAAAACTGGTTTTATCAGGTCGGACTGATCCCTAATCAGATCATGGAACTGGGCACCCTCGATGGCATCCTGTCCTGCGTCGCCGCTGGCATGGGCGTGACGTTGCTGCCCAAGGCGATCGCCGAGAATTGCAGCGTGCGCCATGCCATTCGCTGCCATACGCTACCGCCGGAATTCGCCAACGTCTCGACCGTCTTCATCCGCCGAAACGACACGATGATCACCTCGGCCATGAGCGCGTTCATCGGCCTGGCACAAGACCAGATCGCAAGGCCGGCGGTGGCCTGAACTGACCGGCTCCGCTCTTGGATCGTACATACCTTTGTGGCGAGCGAGCTTGCTCGCGCTGGGCTGCGTAGCGGCCCCAAAAATCTGGCAACCATTGCCGATTATTGTGAGTGCTACGCACTCAAGCGGGAGCAAGCTCCCTCGCCACAGGGTTCTCTGATTCAAGACGCTCGTAAGTGAACAGCATTACAGTGATCAACTCCGAGCTTTTTTTTCACCACGGTCAACGGGTCTGCTCACTGCCAGCCGAGTGACCTTTTCTCCTCCTTCAGGAACCGGCCTGTCACGGCGCCACCCTCCTGCGCCGACCGTAAACTGGGTGTTGTCGGCAAGCCAAGGGCCAGCTCCGCCACGCGCTCGCCCGCCGGGACGACACTGTGAATCTTGCCCACCCCCTGTCCCGCGTACAGCGACAGCTTTTTGGCCATCCGCGGTTTGTCGATCGCCCGGGCGCCGCCGCCGATGAAACGCAGCAAGTTCCACTTGTCCCGATTGGGAATCACCCGGTGAGGCGTGCCGTAGGTCCAGCCGAACGAATAACCGGTCCGGTACTCCGTGTCATCCGTCGTCGCCTCGACAATCTTTTGCTTATAGAGCGGGTGCGCGTTCGACTCGTCGGTGGCAATAAACGCCGTGCCCACCACCACGCCGGACGCACCAAGCGACATCAGCGCCCGGACGTCGTCACCCGCCACGATGCCGCCCGCCGCCAGGACTGGTCGCCCCTCCGAAACACGCAGGATCGAGGACAACAACGGCATGATGCCAATCGTGCCACGATTCAGATGACCGCCACTTTCGCTGCCCTGCGCCACGAGAATGTCGGCGCCTTGCGCAATGGCAATTCTGGCAAGTTCCACTGACCCCACTTGCACCATAACCGTCAGCCCCGCGTCCTTCGCTCGGGGAATCATGTCGGCGGAATAGGCCTCGGCGTAAAACAGTGAAAGCAGTCGGGGTCTTTCTTCCAGCACCACCTGAAACTGCGCTTCGAATACGTCAGGGCCGCCGAACTGCGGGACGAGGTTCACACCAAAGGGCTTGTCGGTCAGTGCGCGGGTTTCCCGTATCCACCGGCGCAAGGTCAACGGCGGGAGGCGCAGGCCGCCAAGGACGCCCATGCCCCCGGCGTTGGCGACTGCCGCAACCAGTTGAGGACCGGAAATGGCCGCCATGCCACCGAGAAAGATCGGGTACTTCACGCCGCAGAGTTGAGTGATGGCGTTTCCTGCAAAATCAAATCTGGCTTCGTTCATGACTCACAGCTCCACATGTTTTCCAAGCATCCGCTTGAGCGTGTTGTTCTTCAGGAGAAAGTGATTCTTGACCGCACCGAAGACATGCAAGGCCAGGCCGGCAAGGAACGCCGAGGCACCGATATCGAACAGCACATCGACGACATGCTTGAGTCCGGCGTGAATGGGCAAGAGCGTCGGAATGGAGAACCCTCCAGGCAAAACCACCGCCTCGCCGCCCGCCGCTCTGGAAGCCCAAACCGCAATCGGCAGCAACACCATCGCCAGGGCAAGTGCCACCGCAACCGAACGGCTGATGATGACTTCGATGGGATTGGGCGTGCCCACGGGCAGCGGATGATAAGAGGTGATCCTGGCCCAGAATCGATAGACCGATACCAGAAACAGAATCAGCCCCACCAGGTTTTGCAGGTGGGCGAACTGCATCCGCGCAGCGTCGCTGGAGGCTTGGCCGATCATCAGCTGCAAGCCGAAGATCGCCAGCAGCGACAGTGCCACGACCCAGTGCAGCGCCACGGTAATGGGTGAAAACCTTAAGCCATTGTCTCGAAGTAGCATGGCAAACTCCTTTTGGCAGAGTGCGCAAATCAGGATAGGAAGGTGACGGGTGCTTCTTCGTCGGGCCGGGCCTTAATGGCTGACCGCCTGCGAGGCCCCGAGGCCGGTCTGGGCACGGATGAGCTGGTCATCGAAACGCTCCCGCTCCAGCACAGCCTCGCTGCTGCGATCGGTGACCGAGCCGAGCCAGGTAAAGAAGAACGCCACGTTCATCGAAATGATCGCCGGGTAGTCGAAGGGGAAAATCGCCTCGGAATTGCCCAACACCTTGACCCACACCGCAGGCGAGAGAATCACCAGGCTGACCGAGCTCACCAGTCCGGCGATGCCCCCGATCAACGCCCCTCGAGTCGTCAGCCCTTTCCAGTACATCGAAAGCGCGAGGATCGGGAAGTTGACCGAGGCTGCCACGCCAAACGTCAGCGCCACCAGGAAGGCGATGTTCTGGTCCTTGAACAGGATGCCCAGCACAACCGCAACGATGCCGATGCCGACCGAGGCGATCCGCGAAACACGTCGCTCGTCCTTCGCCTCCGCCCGGCCCTTCTTGAAGACCATCACGTAAAGGTCATGGGAAATCGCCGAGGTCCCCGCCATCGTCAGTCCGGAGACCACCGCGAGGATCGTGGCGAACGCGACGGCAGAGATGAAGCCCAGCAACAGGTCACCGCCGACGGCCTTGGCCAGGTGCATCACCGGCATGTTTCCACCGCCGATGAGTTTGCCACCCAGAATGCCGGACTCGTAGAACGCCGGATCGCGCCCGACGATCACGATCGCCGCCAGCCCGAGCACCGCTACGATCAGGTAGAAAAAGCCGATGAAACCCGTCGCGATGAACACCGATTTACGCGCTTGCCGCGCATCCGGCACGGTAAAAAAGCGCATGAGGATATGCGGCAATCCAGCGGTGCCGAACACCAGGCCAAGCGACAGCGAGATCAGCGCCAACGGGTCGGCCACCAGTTTGCTCGGCAACAGAATCAGCTCGCCATCGTGATGTGCGGCAACCGCCTGCGTGAACAACTGTTCGAAGGAAAACCCGAATTTGCTCAGCGCCAATACCGCCAGCAACGTTCCGCCCACCAACAACAGCCCGGCCTTGATGATCTGCACCCATGTGGTGGCGACCATCCCGCCAAACGTGACGTAGACCGCCATCAACAACCCGACAGCAATCACCGCATAGTTGTAGGGAAGACCGAACAGCAGCTGGATCAGTTGCCCCGCGCCCACCATCTGCACCACCAGATAAAAGCAGACCACCGTCAACGAACCGAAGGCCGTCAGGGTGCGAATCCGGTTTTGATCGAGTCGAAAAGACGCAATGTCCGAGAGCGTAATCCGCCCCAGATTGCGGATGCGCTCGGCAAACAGGAACAGCAGCAGTGGCCAGGCGACGAAGAAGCTGATCGAGTACAGCACCCCATCGAAGCCGTTGAAGAAAATCATGCTGGTGACACCCAGTAACGCAGCCGCCGACATGTAGTCCCCGGCCAGCGCCAGACCGTTCTGGAAGCCTGTGATGCCGCCGCCGGCGTTATAGAAATCGTCCATCGATTTGGTCTTGTTGGCCGCCCAGTAAGTAATGCCCAACGTCGTCAGTACGAAGACGAGAAACATCGCAATGGCGGTTATATTGAGGGGTTGTTTTTCAACCGCCTGCAACGTGTCGGCCGCCGAGGCGCACGTGGCTGCCGCGCTCAGGAGAGCAGGAACAATGAGGTAGCGAAGAAGAGGTTTCATACGATCGCTCCTTCGCGAATTTCTGTGGTGAGCGCGTCGAACTCACCATTGGCACGAAGGATGTACAGGCCCGTGAACAACCAGGCTCCGACGATGAAGGCGACGCCGAGCGGCCAGCCTATGTTGATGATGCTGGTCGCAGAGAGCTTCTGCGCCAGCAGGTGCGGCGCAAACGCGGCGATGAGGATGAACGTGAAGTAAGGAACGAGGGTGGCGGTGACAAGACAAGCGACGAATCTTCGCTGCCGTGAAACCAATTCTTGATACCGGGGATGGTTACGAATTCTGGCTGATTCGAGTGCATGGTTCACGTTGACTCCGTGTTGCAGTGGAAGCGTTTATTGTTGTTCCACAGCCTCAATTCGAAGACTCGATTTGCCACTGGCTGCGGGGTATTTGCACCCTCAACCTATGCCCGGCACTGAATCATGTAAAACGATCATTAGTGATGCTTGTGATCTCTTTTGATGAACCTTAGATCGCCTTTTCTTGCCTTTGCGATCCGCGAAACCTAATCTCCTCAAAGTTAATTTTTATCGACAGTTATTGCTTTTAGAGATAGGTGAATTCGATGGATGTGACCGACCTAAAGGTGGTTGACGCGGTGGCGCGGCACGGCAGCATGAACAAGGCCGCCAGCGAACTGAACACCGTGCAATCGAACGTGTCCGCAAGAATTCGAGCGCTGGAAGAGGAGCTGGGGGTGTCGCTGTTTCAACGCAGCGCCCGAGGTGTCCAGGTCACGCCGGCCGGGCGGCGGATCCTGCCCTTCGCCGCGCGCCTGTCGAAGCTGCTCTGCGATGCCTCCAGCGCCGCGCGCGACGATGGACATCCAAGAGGCGTATTCGAGATCGGTACGCTGGAGACGACGCTGGCGTTGCGTCTTCCACGGCTGATCGCCAGGTTCGCCAAGGCCTACCCTGACGTTCGCCCACTGATTCGCACCGGCACCACCTGCAGTCTGATCCAGGGGGTCATCGACTGTCAGCTCGAAGGCGCATTTGTGGTGGGGCCGGTCAATCACCCGGAACTGCTGAGTGAGATAGCCTTCCGCGAAGAGCTTGTCCTGGTCACGTCCACCGCCGTCAATCGGCTGGAAGAGGTCGCCTCGATCGCCAACCTGAAGACGGTTGTCTTTCGAATCGGTTGTTCCTATCGCCAGCGCCTGGACTCCCTGCTGACCGGGTTGGGTGTTCCGACGCCCGAGCCCCTTGAGTTCGGATCGATCGAAGCCATCGTTGCCTGCGTGTCCGCCGGCGTCGGCGTCACGCTGTTACCCATTGGCGTTGTCGCCGGTGCATTGCGCGACGGGTTGGTCAACGTGCATAAGCTGGCACCGGACATCGCCGACGTAGAGACGGTGTTTGTCCGGCGCATCGATGGCTATTTTTCCAGCGCGTTATCGACCTTTCTGGACAGCGTTCGACTGGACGGGGTGCCGGCGCTCGCGCCCACGTAGCGATAGCTCATCCAGCCGTTCATTCCGGCACAGACCAACAGAAGCGCGGCCGTCACCAGAAACACATGGTGCAAGCCGAAATGAGCCCCGATCTGCCCACCGATCAGTGGCCCGATCACCTGCCCGGAAAACTGCGCCGATTGCAGATAACCCAGGATTTTCCCGGTGTTGTGCTCTTCAACCGAATGCCGGATCAGCTTGGCAATCGCCGGCAGGAGGCCAGCAAGGGTCATCCCCATGACACCGCGCAAAACCGCCAGTTGCCACCATTGCGTGACGAAGGCCTGGGGCACCATGACCAGTCCCGTCAACAGCAGACAGCCGACAATCACCTTCCAGCTGCCAACCCGGTCTGCCAGTGCCCCCAGTCTGGCGGCGGTCAAAATGCTGCCCAACGCCGAAGCGGCCATGACAAAACCCGCGACACGCGCCTGACGATCCATCGGTACGCCGAGGTCGCCGATGTAGACGGTGATGATCGGCTCGATCGACATATTGGCCAGGAGCACCATCATCGCGGTCACGAGCAGTGCGCCGATCACCGGCCATTTTGAACCCTCCCCCTCAGGCCGGTTTTTCTGGTGCCGTTGCCTTGCATCCGCCACACGATCGAAGTCCTCGCGCACCAACAGGATGGTGGCAAGGGCAGCGACCGCGATCATCCCGCCGCCAACGAAAAACGTGCCCCGGATACCCACGAACTCAGGCAGGAAACCACCCACCAACGGCCCGATCAGGTTGCCGGACAAGGCGCCCGTGGACAAAATACCCAAGGCCCAACCGGCCCTTTCCCGCGGAACCTGGGAGCCGATCATGACAATGGAAGCGGATGCGTAGCCACCGATGAGGCCAGCGAAGAGGCGCAACGCGACCAGTTCGGTAACGTTCCGCGCCAGCCCGATCAGCGACATCACAATGGCCATGCCGATGGCCGCTCTGACCAGCATGGGTTTGCGGCCATAACGGTCCGCCAGGCGTCCCCAGATCGGGGCCGTCACAGCGGTCCCCAGAAACGTCGCTCCGAAGGCCACCGCCGACCATTGCACCACGTCAGCCTGCGACGTCACGCCCAGTTGCTGGACGTACAGCGGCAAAAAGGGCAACAACATACTCAGGCTGACCAGCGTGGTGAACGAGCCGAAGACGCACACTGCCAGGTTTCGGCGCCAGTACCTCTGGTTGCGATCGGAATAATTCACGTACAAGGGCGTTCCGTTTTGATCGAATGGAAAGTTGCTCTTCAGACAGGCTACGCAGGCGCAGATATCTAAAGAAGCGAATTAATTCGATCAGGGCTATCTCCAATCAAGATAACTGTTCGGAAGCGCCCGGACTTCAGCCTTGGGTGACAGGCGCGCTCGAATGCACCGAGGAAACGGGCTCCGGCGCCGGCTCGTCGTCCAGCTTGATGAACATGGCCAAAATCGGTCCCATCAGCACCACGGCGATCGACGCGCCGAACGCCACCGACCAGTTATTGCCGGTGATGTCCAGCAACCAGCCGATCACCACCGGCGACACCGCGCCGGCCAAGGCCATGCCGGTGAAGGTGCAGGCGCTGGAGGTCGCTGAGTGGGCGTGGGAGACCTCGGTGCCAATCACCCAGAGCGGCGAGTCGGCCAGTTCCGAGCAGAAGAACGAGAAGCTCAGGCCACAGGCGCAGATCATCAGATCGTGAGTGAACATCAGCGGAATCAGGCCAATGATCGAGGCCAGAAAGCCGAAGATGATCAGGTCGCGACGTGAGCGCAGGCGGTTGCCGGTGACCTTGAAACGCCAGTCCGAGAGCATGCCGCCGACCGCGGTGCCGACGGTCCCGCCGAGCAGCACGAAGGTCGAAAACATGGCGGTGTGGGTCAGGTCCATGCCGTAGCGCTGGGTGAAGAACGACGGAATCCAGTTGAGGAAGAACCACAACACCCAGCCGTGGCAAAAACAGGTGGCGGCCGCTGGCCAGACCCTGCGCAGCATCTGCGGCCAGTTGACCGGGACGGCGACCACAGGCGCCACCGGTGCAGCGGCCGTGGCTTCGACCAGTTTCTTCGACTCGCTCAGGCTGAAATACATCACGAACATGTAGATCAGTGTCACCACGCCGAGGATGACGAAGGTCATGCGCCAGGAAAACTGGATGATCATGAACGTCACGATCAACGGCGCCAGCGCATTCGCCAGGCGTCCTGACGCGTGCATCATGCCCTGGGCCGTGCCGCGCTGAGTGATGGGGATGGCACGGGCAATCATGCGCGCTGCGGTCGGGTAGATCGGCGCTTCGCCGATGCCGACCACGAAACGCGCAATCACCAGCACCACCAAGCCACTGACCAGGCCCGTGGCAATGGTCGCGACCGACCAGATGATGCCGTACAGCAACATCGCCTTTCGCGAACCGATCCGGTCACTGAACCAGCCGCCGGGAATCATGAAGCAGCTGTAGGCGATGGCGAACGCGGAGAACATCATGCCCAGGTTGGTGTTGCTGAACCCCAGTTCCTTGCTGATCGTCGGTGCGGCGACCGCGAGGTTGGTGCGGTCCACGTACATGATGAATGCCATGACGCACAGCAACACGAACGTCAGCGTTGCCCTGCGTTTTTGCGCAAGCGTAGTCGGAATCATTTTTTCCACCTTTTTTTATAGTTGTAGTGGGCAGGCGGTCATCCCGGACCGCCTGTCATGGCGTTACTTGAAGAAGCCGCTGAGCACCTCGTAGGTCTCGTCCGGGCACTCTTCCTGCAAGTAGTGCCCCGAAGGCACCGTGGCGGTCTGCACAATGTTGGTGGCGTAGCGACTCCAGATTTCCGCGGCATTGTGGTTGCGGCCAACGCCGCCCTTTTCGCCCCAGAGGATCAGCGCCGGGTTGTCGATGCGGCGGCCTGCGTCAAAGTCGGCGGTGTCCATGTCCAGGTCGATGCCGAACGTGGCGCGATAGTCTTCGCACATGGCGTGGGTGGTGGCCGGGTTCTTGATGCAGCGGATGTAATCGGCCAGCGCCTCGGGCCCGAAGAAGCTGGTGCCCTGGTCGGTCTTCGACAGTTTGCGCAGGATGAAGAACTCAGGATCGGCGTTCATCATGCGCTCCGGCGTCGGCGCGTCCTGGGTCATGAAGAACCAGTGCCAGGAAAATTTGCCCCACTGGCGCGTGACGTTATTGAGCAAATAATGTTGCGGCAGCATGTCGACGAATCCGGCTTTCAACACCTTGTCGCCGTGGTCCAGGCACATGCGATGCAGCACCCGCGCACCCCGGTCATGGCCGGCAGCATAGAACTGCTCGAAGCCCAGCGACTGCATGACTTCGACCTGATCCTGGGCCATGGCGCGGAACGAATAAGCCGAATGATCGCCACCGCCTTCCGGTTTGGAGCTGTCGCCATAGCCGCGCAAATCGGTGCAGACCACGGTGAAGTCCTTGGCCAGGCGCGGTGCGATCTTGTGCCAGGACAGGTGATTGAACGGGTTGCCGTGCATCAGCAGCAAGGGTGGGCCCTCGCCTCCCACGACAGTGACGATGTCGGCGCCGCTGGTTTTGGTGATGGTTTTGGTGAAATTCTCGAACATGGTCTCAGCCTCGATGGGTATGCCTGGCCTGGGCGTTTCGCCCTGCTCTTGTTGTTCGTGGAGGGCTCAGCGTTTGAGCTTGCGCGCGGCGGCGTCGTCGGCGGCCACGCGGAACGCAGCGGCCATGGCGCCGACGTCGGCAATGCCTTTGCCAACGATGTCGTACGCGACGCCATGGGCCGGGGTGGCATAGACGGTCTTGAGGCCGCCGGTCAGGGTCACGCCGGACGAGAAGCCCAGCAGCTTGGTCGCGATCTGGCCCTGGTCGTGGTACATGATCACCACTGCGTCGAAATCGCCGTTGCGCGCCTTGATGAACACCGTGTCGGAAGGAAACGGCCCTTCGCAGGCCAGGCCTTTCAAGCGCAAGGCTTCGAGCGTCGGGCGAATAATCGTGATCTCTTCGTCACCGAACAGACCGTTCTCGCCGCCATGGGGATTGAGCGCGGCGACACCGATTCGCGGCGCGCTGTTGCCCAGTGCACGCAAGGTGTCGTGGGCCAGTTGCAACGCCCCTTCGATGCGATCCGGTTGCACCATGTCGACGGCCTTGCGCAGCGCCACATGGGAGGTCACGCGGAAGGTCGAGAACTGCGGGATGATGTTGACCTCACCGAAGTAACCGACGTGTTCGGTCCAGGCGGCAAACATCTGGTGTTCGTCGTGGTAATTCCAGCCACCGCGGTGCAGGCCGGCCTTGTTCAGCGGCGCGAAGCAGATGCCGTCCAGCTCACCGGCCAAAGCCATGTCGGTCATGATCTTCAGGGTTTCGCCGGTCAGCCGACCGGACTCCGCGTTGACCACGCCGCGCTCATACAACGCAGGGTCAACGTTGTGCAGATCGATCAGGGGTACCGCCGCCTGGGTGTAGTCGGCCTCGCTCAGGTGCGTGATTTTCTGGTAGGGAATGCGCCGATCAGCGTCGCGCATGCCCAGTTCGAGCACCCGCTCGTCACCGATGATCACCACATCCGCCCGCTCACGTGCCTCAGGTGTCGACAACAGCTTGACGACCAACTCCGGGCCAATGCCGGTTACATCGCCGAGCATAAGTCCAATCAGGGGTTTCATCAGATTCTCTCCAGTCCGGTCAAGATGTGTCTTTCTTGTTATCGGGAGCGCCTGGGAGTAAGCCCGGATTTGCGGGCCGACGCCTGGGTGCAACCGCTGTGGACATCCTAGGCCGACGGGGTAGGCCTTCAAGGTGCAAAACGTGGGGTGGGCGTTCACAGACTGTGGTTTGAGCGGGGTCACCCAGGCTTTCTTTTCGCAGGGTTCGTCTTCTGTGAAGGGACGCCGGATGGTAAAACTCATGGCGCAGCGCTTTGTTGGAAGTGCCTCGAAAAAGGATCACCTCGGTGAAGTCACCCGCCACGCCGGATTCAAGTGTCAACGCTGACGCGGGACTCAGCCTGCAAACCCGGCTGATCGCGCTGGTGGTGGCGGTGACTTTTTTCATGGAAAACCTCGACGCGACCGTCATCGCGACCGCGCTGCCTACCATGGCCAGCGCATTCGGGATCACACCGGTCGACATGAACGTGGGCATCACCGCCTACATTCTGGCGGTGGCGATCTTCATCCCGCTTTCCAGCTGGATCGCCGACCGCTTTGGTGCGCGGCGAGTATTCGCCGGCGCAATCGTCGTGTTCACCCTCGCCTCGCTCTTGTGCGGGCTAAGCCAGAACATCGAAATGTTTGTTCTGGCCCGCGTGCTACAAGGCATCGGCGGCGCGTTGATGGTGCCGGTTGGACGCCTGGCCGTGCTGCGCAACACCGACAAAAAAGACCTGGTGAAAATGATCGCCGTGATTACCTGGCCCGGCCTGGTGGCGCCCATTCTTGGGCCATTGGTGGGCGGCCTGATTGTCACTCACGCATCATGGCCATGGATCTTCTACGTCAACCTCCCGCTCGGTGCCTTGGCGTTGTTTGCCGCACTTTGGCTCGTGCCAGAAGGACGAGAAGCAAACGTCCGCCCATTCGACGGCAAAGGCTTTGCCCTGCTCGCCGGCGCCTGCGCCTCGCTTCTGGGCGGCCTGGAATGGCTGGGCAGCCAGCACGGCAACGCCATGTTGTCGGGATTCGGGCTGGTGATTGCCGGCGTGATACTTGCGGTGTGGGCAGTGCATCACTGTCGGCATCACACCCACCCGCTGTTGCCGCTTGGCACCGTCTCCATCAACACCTTTCGCGTCAGCATCTTTGGTGGATCACTCTTTCGACTGGCCATCAGCGCCTTGCCGTTTTTGCTGCCGCTGTTGTTCCAGGTCGGCTTCGGCTTATCACCCATCGACGCGGGCCTGTTGGTGCTCGCAGTGTTCGCTGGCAACCTTGCGATGAAGCCGTTTACCACGGCAATCATGCAACGTTATGGCTTTCGCAAAGTCCTGCTGGTCAATGGCGTCATCGGTGTGGTTTCCATCCTGGCCTGCGCGCTGTTTACCCCGCAGACGCCATTTGCCTTGATTGCCGCCGTGCTGTTTGTGGGTGGTTTGTCGCGATCCATGCAGTTCACTTGCTACAACTCCATCGGGTTTGCGGATGTTCCCAAGGAGCGGATGAGCGAGGCATCGGCGCTGTTCAGTATGTTTTTTCAACTGGCCATGGGGATGGGGGTGACGGTTGCGGCGTTGTTATTGCGTGCTTCGATGTCGGTGCAGGGTCATGAGCTGCTGGCGCAGGTTGGGGACTTTCGGGTTGCTTTTATCGGGGTGGCGGTGTTGGGGCTGTTGGCGCTGGTTGATGTGATCAGGTTGCCGAAGGATGCGGGGGAAAGTGTATTGAAGCGGGCTTGATGGGGACTTCGCTCGATCTAAAAACACAAAAGCCCTGCCCCCTCTAAATGGGACAGGGCTTTTTATTGCACATCACGTAAAACAGCCGCCCTCACCTACGTCTGTGGATCAACCTGATCCAACACACGATTCACCGACAGCTCCGCCAGCGTAATCATCTGCTGAATCCCCAACGCCAAATTGCATTTTGGACCGTTGAGGATGAAGGCCAATTCAGTGGCCATGACGCTGGCTGAGGCAAGGGTTTCGCAGGCGTGTGCCAGCAGGGTTTCGGTGTCTACGTCAGGGGCGATGGTGAACATGGAAATGGGACGGCGCTCGGCCATGGCTGGCTTGCGGGAGGTGAACTCGGAGGTTTGGGATGGATTAACGTTTTCGTCGAGCATTTGGAACTCCAATGGATTGGGCTCCTATGAAATACGGGCTACCACACCCGGTCGCTGGATTGGCAGCGGCTCAGGGAGGTTAGCGAGGGGACTTCCGAGGGGCAACCCTATTGGATCGTAGGAAGCCTCCGAGATGAATGGAATACCCTTCTCGGGCTACTTTTAACCGCGATTTTCCTGACAGGCTTTTATCGGCCAGTAGTCGTTGGTGGATGACTACTAACGACTTAAGTGAGATCACGTCTCCGTTTTCTGCTACGAGCCCTCTTGAGGAACTTGGTGCTGAAAATCGCGAATCGACCAAACAGGATAGACATAGTTATCGGCAGAATCTTTGTGCAACAATTGCCGACTATTCATTTTACAAGGATGTTAAAAATGGCTGGAAAACCCGCCGCCCGAGTCACAGACCCCACTGACTGTTCTCTGGCTACCCAATGCCTGCCAACATTCACATGTTTGTTGTCGTCGATGAGATCGGTAAAGATGGCTTTCTGGTGAGAAGAATTTATGCCTCTCCGGATAACCCTCACCTAACTGCCAAAAATCTTCCAGACTTTCAAATCAAGCATGAAATCTGGCCAGAAAAATTCGGCATGATGCCTGTTGATCCAAAATCAAACGCAACGGTAGCTGAACACGTATTTAGCAGCAGAAAATATCCATCCGGCTATGTGTCAACCAGCTCTATTTTCCCTGATGGCTCACCACGCTTTGAAGGAAAGTCCGTTTACATGGATGTTGCGAAAGCTAAGGCTGCGGGAGCCAAACTGGTGACCACTGAGGAAATCCTGAAATCCTTGGAGGAGTACAAAAAAGTCGCACCTAAGAATGTTGCAAAGATCGACCAAATTGCAGAATGGATAAAAAATATTGATAAGGAGGTATTGGTCCAAGCGGAGAAAATACCTCCTAAAGCGATTTTTACACCTGGCTCATACAAGGCTACCTCTGTTCTGATCAAAGGGGCGAGAGTAGTCAGAGTATTTGCCATTGGCTTTACCGCTTACGACTTGAAACTGGCTGCCGACGAGTCTATCAAACAGAAGAGCATCAAGCCGATTTCAGTGGAAGTGGTCAAACAGGCAGGTGGATGGGGTGGAGCGATTGCTGGAGCGAGGATCGGTGTCGTTGCGGGTGCCGCTGTTGGCATTGAAACAGGTCCCGGAGCAATCGTCAGTGGTGCGGTGGGAGGGATAATGTTCGGCACCGCTGGTTATTTTGGGGCCAGTTGGCTCACCGAATATCTTCAGGACTGAGGTAGATAATGAACATTTTTAGTCGCATCAAAGCCTTCATTAAGCAAGAACCGGAAGAGCAGATTGCCGGATATTCAATACCAGAGCTGAAATCAGTTTTCGTTAAGTCGTTATTAACAAGAGATGGTTTTCTGCCCAGCTACCCGAGAGTTACTCCCCTGGAAGGCGTGGGTATTCCAGCCTATTACACTTCATTCATAATCGATCAAAAAGAGACTCTTAATTTTGTTGCGCGCATCGAATCTAAATTCAATTACGTAACTGAAAAAACCTTCAACGATCTAATCGTCAAAAAATACTCAAACACCCAAAAAAATGAACATTTGATTTTTTTTACATCGACCAGAGAATTCAACTCAGTGACCGTACGACTGGTCACCAATAGCGCTGATTTCTTGGCTGCCATCGCTGACGAGAAATTCTCCGTACCTCCTCCATGGGTAGCTTTCGAGAGTTACAACCCTTCCTGGTGGGGTGGCCATATGCAAGGCGCGCAGGGTTACTACAACGACAACTACTTCCTGCCTTTTTTCACTCAATTAAGTGATTCAGAAAAACAGTCGTATTACGCAAAATTTGAAGCTCCGACCGAGTGGATCAAGGCCTTGGAGCTAATACATGACGATGAATGAATCCATTTAAGTCTTCTTCGAAGCCCAACGGGGCTGCACCGCTTACTACGAAAAAGCGGCAATCAAGCTTTCAATAAGCCATCCGCGATTGTCCCCGAAAAAATCGCCTCCGCCGGCCCAGTAAGAAACACCGCCCCCACCCCATCCCATTGAACCGTCACGCTCCCACCATCACATTCAACCTCAACGGAATCATCCAACAACCCACGACGAATCCCGTTCACAACCGCGCCACAACAGCACGAACCCGAACCAAGCGGAATCCCACCCCCACGCTCCCAGATGCGCAAACGAATGTGCTGGCGATCAACGATCTGCACGAAATGCACGTTCGTTTTGAGGGGAAACAGAGGATTGGTTTCAATGGCCGGGCCAATTGTCGCGATATCAATCGCCCTCAGGTCATCCACAAAATAGGTGCAGTGCGGATTGCCCATGCTGCACGCGGCTGGGTCACCCTCCAGGGGCAGGACAGTCGTATCCAGCTCCTGAGCCAAAGGAACATCCGACCAGCCGAAAAGCGGCGCTCCCATGTTGACCGAAATGGCGCCGGTGGAAGTTCGTTCACACGTCAGCAGACCCCGGTTGGTACGGAGCACTATCGAGGTGGAATTGGCTTCGCGCATCAGCCTGTCCGCGGCACCGCGCGTTGCGCTGCCACAAGCGTCTAGCGGCGAGCCATCGGCGTTCCAAAACACCAGGCGGGCGGCTGCGTCATCGCAATCGAGCAACACCGCGAGTTGATTGAAGCCGACGCCACGGTTGCGATCGCCCATTCGCCGAGCGATGGCACTGGTCACTGGATTGACGGAGTTTCGTGCATCGACAATAACGAAGTCATCGCCATTGGCGTGCATCTTGTGAAAACTCAGCGGCATAAACAGATCCTGGCGAGGCGGCAAGTGTGTGGATCTAGCCCCATTCGCAACGCTTTTTCAAGCTGGCCGCGAATAGCGTTCAATGACCCCACAGCCAAGAATTTCGCTCAGGCGCTTCCCATCGCTCATCCGGCGAAACAACCCGGGCGTTTGCCACGGCGCGTAACCGTCGATGTTGGGGGCGCCCAGCCCGGCCATCACGTCGGCGATCAGCACCGAGCGCGTCTCGAACGAGATCCGCGTCAGGCCGGTGCTGTTGCCGACGCCGGCATGGGCATGGGCGCCGGAAAAGGCGATAAGACTGCCCGGGGCGATTTCAACGGCAATCCCCTCCTCCGAATCTATTACCTCCAGCAGGTGCGGGATGGCCTCGTCGGCGTCCACCGCGTTGCGTCCGTCCTGATGGGAGCGCTGCAGAATGGCGCGCATATCGAAGGTGATACTCGAATTGAGCAGCGGCCGCTGCCATAGGCCGGGGTACAACGCGAACGTCCGCCCGGCCGTGACCGGATAAACCGGCGCCCACCAGTTGGTCTGCGCGTACATGTTCGAGCCCCATGTGTCGCGATGGAAGGCGATGGTGGCCGTGGTGCGGGCGCGTGGGGTGAATTCCTCGGGTTCCCGATGGGGCTGGAAACGCAGATGCAATCGATCACACGCCAGAGAATCCGGGGTCAAACCGAGCTGTTCGATGACGGCCTGCCATAGGCGCTGGATCTCGGCCGAGCGAGCGAATTCGTTCTGGCATTTTGCGAACAGGACCGTCTGCTGTTCATGGTTCAAGTAGCGATGGATGTGTTGTGGCGGCCAGGGATGCAGCGCGTCTTCAAGAAATGAACGGGTGAACCCGACCAGCGCTGTCATGGGCTGCAAGTCCGCGACATGCATGATCTCGCCGTCGTAGATACGGTCGTGGAAGTGGCGAGCGATGTCCGGGAGGACAAGCGGGCTGTACATGACCAGAGGTTCCCTGAAGAGGCGTCCTCGACTTTAGATCCGCCCCCATCGTGGTGAAAGTGGCAGATTGGGTAAAAAATTGCGGATCAGAGAGCCCAGGCGGCCGTCATGAAGGAAACAGATCCAGCGTGCGCTCCACCTCTTCAATGTCGATTTTGAAGCCATCGCCCTCAGGCGTTCCGACCACAAAGCCGAAATTCTGCTGGTCGCGATCCGTCAGGTATTTGAAATAGCTGACGAAGCGGTTCGGTGGCTGCAGCGTCAGCAACGAACCGCCCTGCTGAAGTACATTGACGCCATGTACGAGCTGACTGCCTTCGACCCCGATCACGGTCCGCGCTCCGGCGCAGGTCGCCACGATGGTGGGGACGTCGGTTTTCAGAGGATCGAGTACGCGAAACCCTCGAGTCTTGCGCAGATGTTCGGCGATCTCGAGTTCGTTGCGCAAAAGGCGCAAGTCACCGGCGCTACCGCGAAGAATGAACACGCCAGGGTGATCCTCATGGCTCACGTGCGACAGCAGCTTTTCACCCATGGCCCGGTAACGCAGGTGCCTGCTTTGGTTGTTGCTGAAATCGTCGAAAAGCACGAGCTCATGAAAAAACGCGCCGTTCAAGCGAACCGGCTTCATGCCAAGCCAGTCTTCGTACGCGAGGGTCTGGGCAGAGAGAGGAAATCTGGCGGAGGGCGCGGTGGTTACCGGAAGGCCTTCGTCGCAGGCCAATGGATAGGTCGGGAAGTCTTCCATCAACCGTGTACCAAACCAGGTATTTCCATTTTGCGTGCAGAAGATGGCCCCGCGGTCGATCTCGTTTTCCACGACAATGCGCGGAAACCGGCCAGGCTTGAGAGACAACCAGAAACTCGCGTTGTCCTTGTAGAGCGCCCCATCGATCAGCCAGACATTTTCGAGCAAGTAACCGCGTGTCGGGCCTTGGACCACGTCACCCAACCCTTCCATCGTGCGCGCGGGATGCTCGAACGGATAAAAGCGCTTCGCCTCCCAACCCGTCACGCGTTCCATTTGACCGGGCAGGAAGAAAGCCGGTGGAGAATACGATACGCCACCCGGCGCAACGTCCCAGCGTTTGACCGCCAGGCTTTTCAGGTTGATCTCTGCCTTGCGCGCGAGTCTTTTTCTCGCCATGTACCTGTAGGCGGCAAGGGTCCATTTCCTTCGATTGCCAGCGGTCGAAGTACTGATTGGCGAGACATCGCTTTCCATGAAAAGTCCTCCTTTCGGGACAGAGTGTCCTGAAGATGCTCAGCTGGATGGAATCCTTTCCATAACGGGTGGGGTCTGCAAGTTAGCGTAGCGACTGCGCAAGGTTTCGAGAAACTGTTCGCCCGAGTTCTGCGCACAATAGAGATAAATCTTGTGCAGCCCGCCAAATACCATTTCATGATAGCGGCTGGCGGCCTCCTCATCGCTTGGCCCGTCAGGCAAGCCAAGGTGAAGGGTCAATTCCTTTCCTTCGGCAGCAAAAAGCGGCGTGTCCCAAAGGAATCTGGCGACACCCGTCTTGGGCAGCCGCAGAAACATATAAGCGTGGTTACCCAGGGAATCAACGTCACCGCCGCGCCTTCGTTTCCATTTCAGCAGCCCGTCATCCGGCCGTGCCACGCAAAGACCGATGTCGTAATAATCGAAGCCTTCATTGATCGCCGATTCAAGCGCCATGAAGGTGGTAATCGCGTTGACTTCACCCAGTCGCTTGGCATCTGAAAAAACCGCCTCGGTGTACCCGAAACGCAGCGTGCTCCAGTAGCGTTTTCCGCCACGCGTCACGGCGCAGCCAAGGTGACAGCCAATCACCTCGTCATCCCGCATGATCAGGTCGAGCCGCCCGACAGTCCTGGCTATCCTGAACACTTCCTCGGTGGGAAATTGCGCAGCGTGGATGCCTTGCCTTGCCTGGGCATAAGGCCGAAGCATTTCCCTGTCGGCCTGTGCGATTTCTTCATCCAGCAACGCCGGTCTCATGTGATAGAGCGGTCGGTTCTTGCGGATGTTTCGACGCAACTCACCATCGTATTTTGCGGTGATGTCCTCGATGGAGCGCCCCAGCGGAACGACGGCACTCAGATACAAGGGAATAGACAAAGTCCCCGGGGTCCGCACCTCACTGACCACCACCACATGATTCGACTCGGCGGGTTTCGGCTCGCCGTCAGTCACAGAGGTATTCTTCCCGCCGATAAGCAGCTTGGCCATCTCCCGTTGCTGTTTCCTGCCGATATAAAGAATCTCGTAAGGACTGTCCTTCTGCAGCCTGAACCTGGCAATTTCCCAACGCCAGACACACGCACGCCCAAGGATGTCTCGCAGCCAGCTTGAAGCTTGTCTGATCTCATACCGCATTGAAGGGGAAATGAGTTTTCGGATAACTGCCGCCAAGTTATCTTTCACTTTTCGTCATCCTTTGAGCTTTATCTTAGGCAGATCAGATACAAAGATCCGGGCGGAACTTTAATAAGCGCGCTTAAACATTGAAAAATAAGACATATTTTATGAAGCAGCGCGCTTACATTGAGTAACAGTAAAGATACAAGGCCGTGACTTTGCAAGGCGGCCTACCGGTCTTTCCGATTGAAACCCCACCCATAAAAAAGCCCACTGACCGTCACCGGTTCAGTGGGCTTTTAGATTACACCCTGATTACAGAGCCATATCGCTGGCAGCGTTAGCTTTCGGCGCTTTAGGCGCTTCAGCCGGGGCGGCAGCCGGAGCCGCCACCTGACCGATCGCCGGTGGCGGAGTCAGTTGCAGCACCTTGGCGGTGTAGGCCCACTCCTCAGCCACTTTTGCAGGGCTGCCGTTCAGCTGAGTGCCATAGCTCGGCACGATCTGGTGCAGCTTTTCCTGCCAGGCAGGCGAAGCGACCTTGTCCTTGAACACTTTCTGCAGCACGGTCAGCATGATCGGCGCAGCAGTCGAGGCACCCGGCGAAGCGCCCAGCAGACCGGCGATGGAGCCGTCAGCGGAAGCAACGATTTCGGTACCCAGTTTCAGCACGCCACCGGCCGCTTCATCACGCTTGATGATTTGCACGCGCTGGCCGGCTTGCCACAGGCGCCAGTCTTCAGCCTTGGCGTTCGGGAAGTATTCTTTCAGGGCGTTGAGGCGGTCTTCATCCGACAGCATCAGTTGGCCTGCAAGGTACTCGACCAGCGGGTATTCCTTGATGCCGACCTTGGTCATTGGCCACACGTTGTGCGTGGTGGTGGTGGTCAGCAGGTCCAGGTACGAGCCTTCCTTGAGGAACTTGGTGCTGAAGGTCGCGAATGGGCCAAACAAGATGACGCGCTTGCCGTCCAGGACACGGGTGTCCAGGTGCGGAACCGACATCGGTGGAGCGCCAACGGAGGCTTTGCCGTACGCCTTGGCCAGGTGTTGCTCGGCGATGGTCGGGTTCTCGGTCACGAGGAACGAGCCGCCAACCGGGAAGCCTGCGTATTCCTTGGCTTCAGGAATGCCGGACTTCTGCAGCAGGTGCAGGGCACCGCCGCCCGCGCCGATGAACACGAACTTGGCGTCGGTTTCGGATTTGCTGCCGTCTTTCAGGTTTTTGTAGCTGACGCGCCAGGTGCCGTCTTCGTTCTTGGTGATGTCTTGCACTTCGCTAGACAGTTTCAAGTCGAATTTCGGGGTGGTTTGCAGGTGCGCAACGAACTGGCGGGTGATTTCGCCGAAGTTCACGTCGGTGCCGATCGGGGACCAGGTGGCCGCGATTTTCTGGTTCGGGTCGCGCCCTTCCATCATCAGCGGAACCCACTTCTTGATCACAGCCGGGTCTTCCGAATACTGCATGCCGGCAAACAGCGGGCTCGCCTGCAGCGCTTCGTAGCGCTTCTTCAGGAACTTGATGTTGTCGTCGCCCC
Organism: Pseudomonas hormoni; assembly: GCF_018502625.1. Lineage (NCBI taxonomy): Bacteria > Pseudomonadati > Pseudomonadota > Gammaproteobacteria > Pseudomonadales > Pseudomonadaceae > Pseudomonas > Pseudomonas hormoni. The sequence continues at coordinate 1,893,515 of NZ_CP075566.1, read as the reverse complement.
ACACAAAGCTCATGTGCGGCGTGGAGTTGATGAACGAACGCGGGTTTTTCAGCACGCCTTGCTGAACCTGCCAGGCCCAGAACTGACGGGAAATCTGGAACGCTTCGTTGATTTCAACGGCTTTCGGGATCGAGACGTTGCCCTTCTCGTCTTCCGGGGTGTAGTTCAACTCGGCCAGGGCGGAGTGACCGGTACCGGCGTTGTTCCAGCCATTGGAGCTTTCCAGGGCGACGCCGTCGAGGCGCTCGATCATTTCCATCGAAGTGCCAGGTTCCAGCTCATTGAGCCAGACACCCAGGGTCGCGCTCATGATGCCGCCGCCGATGAGCAATACATCGACTTTCTTTGCCTCTTCCGCGTGAACGGACGTGATCCCCATCGACAAAGCCAGCCCCAGCAGGGCTGTGTTCATTTTCTTAAACATCTGTAGCACCTTTGATAAAACGCCATCCGCCCTTCCATCCTCACGACGAAACCCTTGTTTCACACGGCATTCAGGCAGATGTCGTGGGGGACTCGCACATAAGATCCGGAGGGGTGGGCACACAAGGCCGACGTGATCCATCGACCTCAGTTTATATGTCCCTACTGAACTGACTTTTTATCTTTATTGGCTTCAGCTACTTGAGCGACAGTGATTCTGTTGGCGCGTCTCGAGGACACGCAAACTGAATAGGTCAAACCAAGTTGAGGCGAAGAATATCACGACATCGCAAACCCGCGCGTCTGTTCCGGACCTGATAGTCCGAACACTCGCGCCGGGGCCACTATACTCAATCTGTTTTTTCGACGAGCCGGTGAGGAGCAGTCATGAGCGACAAAGACAACCTGCGCAAATATTCCTCCCAAGTGGTCGACGGCGTGGAGCGCGCGCCCGGTCGCTCGATGTTGCGGGCCGTGGGTTTCACCGACGAGGACTTCAAGAAGCCGCAGATCGGCATCGCCTCGACCTGGGCGATGGTCACGCCGTGCAACATGCACATCGACAAGCTGGCGATAGAGGCTGAAAAAGGCGCGAATGCCGCCGGGGCCAAGGGCGTGATTTTCAACACCATCACCATTTCCGACGGCATCGCCAACGGCACCGAAGGCATGAAGTATTCGCTGGTGTCGCGGGAGGTGATTGCCGACTCCATCGAGGTGGTGGCCGGTTGCGAAGGCTTTGACGGTCTGGTGACGGTGGGCGGCTGTGACAAGAACATGCCGGGCTGCCTGATCGGCATGGCGCGGCTGAACCGCCCTTCCATCTTCGTTTATGGCGGGACGATTCGGCCCGGCGCCGGCCACACCGACATCATTTCCGTGTTCGAAGCCGTGGGACAGAATGCGCGCGGTGACATCAACGAAATCCAGGTCAAGCAGATCGAGGAAGTGGCGATTCCCGGCCCCGGTTCCTGCGGCGGGATGTACACCGCCAACACCATGGCTTCGGCCATTGAAGCACTGGGCATGAGCCTGCCCGGTTCCAGCTCTCAGGACGCCGTCGGCAGCGACAAGGCCTCGGATAGTTTCCGCGCCGGACAGCAGGTCATGGAGCTACTGAAGCTGGACCTCAAACCGCGGGACATCATGACCCGCAAAGCCTTCGAAAACGCGATCCGCGTGGTGATCGCCCTCGCCGGCTCGACCAATGCGGTGCTGCATCTGCTGGCGATGGCGCACGCGGTGGATGTCGAGCTGACGCTGGATGATTTTGTCGAGCTGGGCAAGGTGTCGCCGGTGGTGGCCGACCTGCGCCCCAGCGGCCAATACATGATGAGCGAGCTGGTCGCCATCGGCGGCATTCAACCGCTGATGAAGCGCATGCTCGCGGCCGGCATGTTGCATGGCGATGCAATGACGGTGACCGGCAAGACCCTCGCGGAAAACCTCGAAAACGTGGTGGACTACCCTGAAGGCCAGGACGTGATCCTGCCCTTCGATCGGCCGGTCAAAAAGGACTCGCACCTTGTTGTGCTGCGCGGCAACCTTTCGCCGACTGGTGCGGTGGCCAAGATCACCGGTAAGGAAGGCCTGCGTTTTGAAGGGACGGCGCGGGTCTATCACGGTGAAGAAGGCGCGTTGGCCGGCATTCTCAACGGCGAAGTGAAAGCGGGTGACGTGATTGTGATCCGTTACGAAGGCCCCAAGGGCGGCCCGGGCATGCGCGAGATGCTCTCGCCGACGTCGGCGGTCATGGGCAAAGGCTTGGGCAAGGACGTTGCGCTGATCACTGATGGCCGTTTTTCCGGTGGCTCCCACGGTTTCGTAGTGGGGCACATCACGCCGGAAGCCTTTGATGGCGGGCCGATTGCGTTGATCGAAGACGGAGACAAAATCACCATCGATGCGCAAAGCTGGCAGATCACGGTCGATGTTTCCGATGCTGAACTGGCCGAGCGCAAGACCCGCTGGGTGCGGCCGGAATCGAAGTACAAACGCGGGGTGTTGGCGAAGTATGCGAAGACGGTGTCGAGTGCTTCGGAGGGGGCTGTGACGGATAAGTATCTTTAGGCCATAGTTGTGCGTTGCATATTCTGGCCTCTTCGCGGGCAAGCCCGCTCCCACAGGGTCCGTGTCGTACGCAGTAGTCAGGTTCGACACGGACCTTGTGGGAGCGGGCTTGCCCGCGATGGCGTCATGTCAGACACCGCTTCACAGCCTGAACCGATCCACCGACTGCGACAACTTGCCCGCCAACGCCGACAAATCATCCGTGGTCGAAGCCGTCTGGCCAATGACCTTGCTGTTCCCTTCGGACATGCCCGCAATCATCTCCACCTGGTGCGCGATTTCATTGCTGGCCAGGCTCTGCTCGCCGATCGTGCGGGAGATGTCGTTCACCAGTTGCGTGGTGTTCAGCGTGGCCTCGAGGATTTCGCGGATGGCGCGTTCGACGTCGGCGGTCACGGCCATGCCTTTGTCGACCTGGGCCACGCCCGCCTCCATGCTGGTGACCGCCTCACGGGTACTTTGCTGGATGCGCGCAACCATGGTGGCGATTTCCTGGGTGGAGGCGCTGGTACGCCCCGCCAGGCTTCGGACTTCGTCGGCCACCACGGCAAAGCCGCGGCCCTGCTCCCCGGCACGCGCGGCCTCGATGGCGGCGTTCAGCGCCAGCAGGTTGGTTTGATCGGCAATGCCCTTGATCACCTGGATGATGCTGAAAATGCCCTCGGATTCCTTGTCCAGCGTGCGGATGACCTGGGCCGACTGTTGGGCTGATCGCGCAATCCCGCCCATGTCGTTGACCACCTGATGGATCACCCGACCGCCATCCTTGGCCAGTGCCTCGGCCTGGTTAGCCATGTTCAGCGCGCGCTCGGCGTGGCGAGTGATGTCCTCGATGCTTGCGGTCATTTCACTCGCGGCGGCGGCCATGGTGCTGGCGGCGGCGCTTTGCTGCTGGCTGCTGTCGGCGACTTCGTGGCAGCCATTGCTCAACTGTGCGCTCATGCCACTGACGCCATGGGCGTTGCTGCGCACCACTTCGATCATGCCGCGCAAATCACGCTGCATGGTCGCGAGGCTGCGGATCAGCGCGCTGGCTTCGTCCTTGCGGGTGGGCTCGGCAATCGTTTCGCTCAAGTTGCCGTGGGCGATGCTCTCGGCAATACGGCTCGCAGTTTGCAGCGGCCCCATGATGCTCAGAATCACCCAGCGTCCCTGGGCGAGCAGCAGCAACAGGCTGGCGACGAGCACAATACCGAGCGTGAGGTTGGCGTTGCTGATGGCCTGCTGAGTGCCGGCGCTGGTCTGCTGGGTGTTGGTCTCGATCAGCTCGCTGAGGGCGGCCATCTGGTCTTCCAGTTGGCTGAACGCGGTGTTGAAAGTGCCCAGTTCTTTTTGCGCGGCCTCCGGATTGTTCAGGGCCAGCCCGACAATGCGCTCGGCGGCGCTGATGTAGGTATCGAGACTGGGTTTGATCTTGTTCAAGCCGGCCTTAATGGTGTCGTTGACCGGCAGCTTGAGGTTTTCACCCAGCACTTCACGAAAGTGCGACGCGTGTTCCTCGATGGAACTGCGTACTTCGGCATTCGTACTGGTGCTTTTGCCGAGCCCGACCAACATCGCCGACAGCACGTCGGCGCGTAATGCGTCGTGCATCATGTCGGCTTCGAGGTGATTGCGCAGCGCAGCCATGCTGACCTCGTTGTCGTTCACCGCGGTCGCCATTTGCGAATTTCCCAGGTAACTGACCAGACTCATGATCAAGGCCGTGAGCAGACCGGTGCCAATCAGCAGGATCAAGCGTAATTTTATCGACACTCTGTGGGTCCCCTGTCAGTGGCTACAGCCATACGTGGATGGCTTCTGAACAGGTTATCGACTGCTGAAAGCGGGAATTGAAGGCTAAATCCCTATACGCCGTGTTTTACGACATGCGGTAATTTCCGCCCAGCAATGCTTTCAGCGTCAGCGCATTGCCCACCGCAAAACCACTGGCGGTGTTATCAAAGATGCACCAGCTGACAACGCCCGCCTGCTCCGCGTTGTGCAGGTGCCGCGCCAGCATTTCCAGTCGGCCTGGGGCGTAATCACTGTGATACATGCGCGGTGAACCGTGCCAGCGCCAGTAATGGATCCCCGGCCAACCACCTGGCCTGTCGCCACCGGTCATGGCGGATGGATCGGCCGCCACCCGGCCGATTTTCTGCTCGATCAACAAGCCTTCGGCGCCCAGCCAGCTTGCATGCCGGGGTTCAACCACCACCGGCCCCGCATAACGCTGGCGCAACGCCCTGAAAAACGCCGAAGCGATGCCTTCCTCGTAAGCCAGCGACGGTGGCAACTGCACCAGAACGCAACCCAAAGAATCACCCAGCGCTGTGCACTGGGCCAGAAATTCGTCCAGCAATAGCTCACAGCCCTGCAGGCGTTGAACATGGGTGATGAGCTTGGGCATCTTCACCGAAAAACGAAAGGCGGCCGGCACCGACTGCGCCCAGCGCATATAGGTTTTCGGCCGATGCGGGCGATAAAACGAGCTGTTGATTTCAACGGCCGTCAATTGCGACGCATACCGCTGCAAGTGCGTGCCATCGGCAGGAAACTGCGGCCAATAGTCGACAGGCAGGTTCCAACCGGCGCAACCGATGTAAATCTGATTCACCTTGTTCAATAGAGCACCCCGGCGGCATCGCGCATGAATATCTCCACCGTCTTCGGCCCTACGCCGTCGAACTCGCGCAAGCGCTGTTCAAAGGCCTGGCGATCATCGCTGACCTCGCGGATGTGGCCAATCTTCCCGGCGTACTCGTCACGAAGCTTTTTACTCAAGCCCAACAAACGCGTGGCGGTAGTCTCGTCATAACGCACGTAACGGGCTTCACCCAACATCACCACCAGTTCGCGATGGCTACAGCTTGCAAACTTTTGCGCACTGTCGCGACCATGCTTTTCCACGATGACGCGATAGGCCTGCGCGGCGATTTCAGCCTGGATGCGTTTGCCCATCAGGAAGCTGGCGATAAACCATTTGAACAAGGCGCTTTCGTCATCCTTTTTCAAATGGATTCCGAGATCGCTCGCGCTGATCGTCTTGCTCATGAAAGGCATCCCGCAAGTCCGAAACGTCGTCCGGTTCCTGACTTTGAGAAAAGCCCGGCGCGCGAGTTCGTTTTTTCCTCAGCGCATGCTAGGTTGTACGACGACTGATGAATGCCGCCAAACGTCCATCACTCGATTACCCACAACAACAAGGAAACACCCATGAAAAAAATGAAAGTGCTGATTGGCTTTCTGTGCCTGTTCAGTGGCTACGTCGCGGCCACCCCTTCATCCGCTGAGAAAGATGTGGCGCAGGCCGTCGACCACCTGACCCAAGCCATGTTGAAAAAGAACATTCCCGAACTGAACGCTCTGACCGCCGAGAACCTGACCTACGGGCATTCCAGCGGGAAGATCCAGAACAAACAGGAATACATCGCCGACATCGAGACCGGCCGAAGCGCCTTCAAAACCCTGGAAATGCAAAACCAGAGCATCACCCTGTCCGGTGATGTTGCCCTGGTTCGCAACCATTTCTCGGCACAGGCGCTGAAAGGCACTGAAGTGATTCCAACCGAAATCGAGAACTTCCAGATCTGGCAGAAGCAGAAAGGCAAATGGCTGCTGGTTGGGCGCCAGGCGTTCAAGTTCTGATTGTTATGTGATGAAGGGGATGGGGTATTCGAGCCCTGTCCCCTTTTATTTCAATCAGGAACAGCGTCAGCGCCGACAATCGTCAGCCAAGGCCATCGAGCCTGATAACTTGCGGCCTTCTGAGCAAACAAGTCGGTTTCATGCATGACCGGATTGATCCGTAGAAGTCCTTTCTCGACATAGCCGATTTTCTAGACAGCAATTTTAAGAAGATAGAATAGATGAATGATTTCAGATAGATAGAAAATAATTTGACACTGATATTTGACACTGAAATTGGGTAACGACTCGATAGCGGTGCACCGCAGCCTGCTTTGCCAATAGCGAAAATTAGAAATGTGCGATGGTCGCGCCTGCAATCGAGCCGTTATTGCCTGACTCAACGCCTGAACACGACATTGATTCATGCACAACGTTGATGGCACAGGGTGCGTGATTATAAAAAAGGAAAATTGTCTAGCTAAGGCACAGAGTGATTGAGCGGTTTGAAAACTGAGTTTCTAGTATTCGCACAGATGACTTGGTATTAATCTAGGCCCTCCAGATCGCTAAACTGCCCGATTGAGAGTTGGAGAATCTACTACGCTTGCCAGTGCACATAAATGACGACCAACATCCAATTGGCTTTACAGTTTAGCCTTCAACAAACATAGCTATTCGTCAACCCCATAGATTTTCTTATAAAGAGATTCAACTTCTAACTCAAGCTTTTGAATATCTTGTTCAATAGTACTGCTCACAATAGAATGGCTTTTGAATTTAAGGTCAACTAACGCTTCTTGAGCAGCATCAAGCCGGTCTCTCTGATTCATAGAAGAAACCCGATCGGATTTACCAGTCAGCAAATCGTACTCACTATGAAAATACTCATATAGCGATTCTATATTTCTATGACCCGTTTTTTGTTTAACTATAAAACAAATATCGTCACGCAGCCCTTCAGTCCAGCTGATTTTAAGTGATGAATCTCGTTCAAATCGCAGCAATAACAGAGTGTGAATCTCACGCGTTATAAACCTATGACGAAACATTGACAAACAAGTTCGCATGTCGTTAAATTTTGCCTGCTCACAAATTCTGGCGAACTCCCTAGTTAGACTTTCCTTGGCTAACGACTTCCCCCTATCAGTCAACAAAATTGAATTTTCCCCACGCACAACTTCCCCATCCAATGCTAAAACTTGAATATAATCTTTCCTAGCTTTGAGATAGCGGTTGAAATCTAGCGCCGCCCGCAGTGTAATATTAAACTTGCGAATTGGCGCAGGGACGCCTTGTTTTTTTGTAGGTATGCTTATCTTTAATGAAGAGATAACGTCATCATTCAAATCAAGAGGAATGTCTACAAGCTCCTCTGGTCGTAATCCAGTCAGCTTCATCATTCGTATTGTAAACATACGCCTCTCATACAAATAAACAGCAGCGCTCTGCCCTACCTCGCTATGATTTTTAGAACTACAACTCATATTTAAAAAGCGCTGCCTTTGAAGGCTCATATTATAAATTGTGTTTTGAATATCGCGAATCACTGCTTCAGTTATCACGGCCTTATCATCTTTATAAGGCTCACTCACAACCAAATCCGGGTGAAAAATATCGAGCCGCCCTGAATACCTATTAATGCGCCATGTGATCACGATACTTGGACTTTGGTCTTCAGTACCAATGAGACAATGATCAAAAAACTGCCCAAACTGCTTCGATATCCAAACTAGAAAATATAAACAACGCAACTGCACCGCGCGCACATGATTTCTTCCAACTAATTCTCCGCCGATAGCAGCGTTCTTAATTATGTTATTTTTTAAATACTGTGTGAACTCATAAAAATGATTATCATTTAGCTCGAAAATTTCTATTTTTTTAAAAAAACAATATCTAATCATATGAGTTATTTGCGAAGCGTAAACACGCGCCGTGTCCCTAGCTTTAGTCGCAGAACTGACATTCATTATCCATTGATTAGCGAGGTGACAAAGACGACCGTCGGGCCATCGAAAGAGCGGTAAATTATCTAACGTCTTGTCGCGGTAAACATAGGTTTGACGAGAAGAGAGCCAAGCGTTTCCTGGAATTTTGACGTGCTTCAAATGCGAATAGAGCTGAATACCCATGTGGACAACCCTATTTTTTTATTAATGTAAGACAAGGCTTTGCGCCGTCATAGTTACTGGCATGAGAAATGACAGATTTAAACTTGGCCTTGCTAATCTCTAGTTGTATACGAACTCTATCCGCAGCAAGATTCGGATTGGTGGTAATAGTGCCTGCCAAGCTCGATAAAAAGCACAACAACTCTATATAGGCCATTGAGCAAATATGGGCATCCAACAGGGCTAGCTCCGCCAAAACATGCGCATTCGGAAGTACCGGCGCAACTGAGACAATCGAAATATCGACCACATCTTTGACTTGACTAAACAATAATTTAAATTCCTGCCAACAAATATCATTTCTATCATCACCGACTTCCCCGTGGCTGGCTGCACTTTTAAGAGAATTGTAAGCAATGATAGCGAATGAGTCTCCTTTCATTTTGCAGAACTCCTTGATGGATGCAACATACTTGTAATTTTTATGATCAACTCTAGTCTCGCCAGCTTTAACTTTCCGCAACCAAGCAGTCCTCTCCCGGTAATTATTAAGTGTGGAAGCTCTCATCCACTTTACTCCCTATCCGAATCGCGAATTCTATCTCCAAAACTTCGGAATCATAATCCGCTGAAACTATTGCACAGGTGCTAATCTCGTAATTTTTATTTAGGCGCAAACTCATCAAAAGGTTGAGGATGTCAGAAGCATTGATCGATGAAAGACTGCTAACTTTGAAATGCTTACAACATACATCATAAAGGCTAACTAGCCCTTCGTTCTTAGTCTTATCTATCCTACCAACTTCCAAATTAATCAATTTTTCATCGACACACTCCGATTCAAACCGAAGATAGTCATCATCATATTCATCGAGAGCTATATATGCGTAAAGGTGAGCGCGATTATTGTGCCCGGCGGCATGCCGTAGCGCTTCATTTACCAGAGGGCCTTGGTGACGGTTTGTGATTAAGAGGAAAAACTTCCTCATTTCATGAACTCGCAAATACCATCTACGGCCGGCTTTATCCAAAGGTATATTTATCAGATCGCAAAACCTGTCAATGCACCGATTTGTCTGAGCAGAATTTGTTTTTTTGCCTGGTTTTTTGAAACCAAGTCCGGGTAGATAAAATAGATCCTTTGCATGATCAGTACTGTCACCGTAGATCGTGGAAAGACGAGAGCCGAGCACCTGAAGTAACTGGATGCCCCTTGCAGTAATACTTGGAATATCCCGCGCTATTTGAAAATTGATCCCCATAACGCCCGTCTTACCTTGCAGATGCTCTAAATAGCACCCACCGAACAATGGATTGATAGCCAAGCTGTCCCTTTTTAAATTACAAAGCTCTTTATTACGAATTGGTTTAAGGATTGCAATAAGAACAGCACAAGCGCCGACAAATGCTTCTACCATAGTGCGCAAATCCGGTTCTAACACAGAAACACTCTTGGCTACTGGTGTTTGAATATTTAGAACATCGCAAAGTGAGCAGACTTCGCCACTGCAAGGATCTATATAAGTCCACTGATGTTTTGTGGCCTCAAAAAGCTTTTTCTTTTTTTGGTACTGATGATTCAGTGTAGTGGAGTAGTGAATCTTTTCGAACTCCTCAGCATAATATATAGCAGCAGAAATTATGGCTTCCCCGTATATGATTACCCATTTTGCAGCCTGATTGATGGCGTGCAGGCCAATAGTTAACGGAATAAGTTTCGTATGCGACCCTCGCGAAATTGATAGATATAACTCAGATACTATCCTTTTTTTATTTATTTCCAGGAAAGGGATTAAATCGTAGGTCTGGGGGTGAGCAGTAAAAAAATACGATAGAAAAGTAATTTCGTCGAGCAAGTGGTTTTCTTTAAGGCCACCCTTATCAATTTCAGCAATTCCGATTGTATTCTGGCTCGGATAGCGTCTAACGCTACGTGCTGGCACTAACAACGTTCCATGAAGTTTAGGTTCAAACTGCCGAAAAAAAGCTTTCAAATTAGCCGACATACCAGCGCTGCCGATTCCAAAATTGGCTGTTAGAAATTTTCTAGATACAGAAGCACCTAACAGACCAGCTTTCAATCTACGGTAACTGTAACCATAATTTGATCTTAGCCACGAGATTACTGCATCTTTGAAATCTTCTGACAGACCATCAGGATTGTCTATCAGAATTTCGATCGGTGTTAGGTTGCCGGTAGCCTCATGAAAAAACTCCAAGACACGTTCTTTTACGCAAAGGGCCTGTGACCAACCTCCATTAATCAATTCTTTTAAAAGTTCCTCGATGGCATCCAAAGTTACCAACCCAAATGCGTATTTTTCTGGCAAAAATCTTTCTTTATGCCTTACGAGCCAACTTGATAATCTCACAGAGTAATCAATAAATCGGTGCCATCTTTGAGGTGAAAACTGAGAATCAACCACTGCCCCCATCCTCAAGTTGAATGCCCAGACTTGGATTGCCCGGAGAACCAGAGAATTAGATTCGTCCGTAAGCTTTGATCCATCACTGAGCACCCGATCGAAATTGATGGTTGTAATCTCGTCAGATCCTGGCGAGGTGGTTGTCCAAATACTGCTACCAATTGTTCCACTGATAAGCCACCTCGCTTCGAAACTCGGTCTCTTTTCAGAGTTATTTCTTTCTCGAGCTTGCTTCAATAGCATATCCACTCGAACGTATGGATCGATGGACTTCGTCGCTTTTGGCATTAAGATATCCCTTTCATCACTCCAAATTATTGTTTACAGTTTTTAAACCGTTCTACATAAAAATCAATTTTTTGCGTGGCTTCTGAATGCACGTGTTGAAACCGCGACACGCTGTCCCCGGAAATTTTTTCCAATACAGCCGATTCTGCACTCGACAAGTCCTTATCGATTATATCGACCGCTCCATGTATCAGTCTTGACAAATCGCATATGGATCTGTTGGAAATTATCAATTCGTGACCCGCTGTCGCTAAATTGCTAGTGGCTTGCTGCATCGAATTGTCGAATACAAGAGCATATGCATGTATGGCGGCTATACTCTCTACATCCAACTTAATTGCAATATCGGCCTCAAAAAATGATTGAAAACAGTCATTGTTGGAGTTTATATATCGTGCCAATTTGATTTGGATCAACTGGCTGAATGCATCCCCATATTTCATTGAAAGCAGCATTTTCGCGATAAATATGCGCAACTGTTGCTCGGTTCGAAATCCGTTGCTTCCAACTGCCATGGAAAGCTGTCAGTGGCAATGACTATGAGCTTCTGTTGCATCAAGCGAATAATACGGCTAGCCCAGTGCACAATGAGCCATGAAGGAATATAATATTTTCTGACAGTACGCACCGTATTACCAAGGAGACTTGCTACTTTATTTAAACTTCCGCATTCTAAAAAACATATCAACCCCTGAGCTGTTCTCAATGCGCTCAGGGTAAAACCGCTAACCTCAATATTTACGCGACTTAGATGATCTTCTATCGCAGTAAATACAGTCGATCCGCGATAACGTTTTGTACCGCACATTGCGTTCCCCATGCCTCGTGACGAACCAAGCTTTTCTCTGGATGCGAATAAAAATAGCTTGCGCCAGTTCTTCTTCCCTTCCGCTTTGAGACGTGCACGAATTATAACCGTGAGTTTTATGACGTCGGTTATAATCATCTCACTGAGGGACGAGAGGGCTGACATATTTCTTCTAGAAGCTCTTGGCTTAGATACACTAAAAACCGAGAAGCAGTTGACATCTCTCGCCCTTAAATAGTAACGTCCTGATTGGGTATAAAGGTCGCAGTTTGTCAGTGACATACTGGTAAAAGAAGGATTTTCCATAATCAAGATCGAGGAGGCCACTGCGCAGTCCCGCATAGATAACAACCCAAGCAATCTTGTGAGATATTCCGAAGATGATGTGCCCGCTGGCATGTGGCCCGCAACATCTTGCAAGCGCTTAGAGAAGCGATTGTTGTTGTAGTCACTGCACATTATCTCGCTAAAAAATGGAGCTTTGGATAGTTCCGTAATATTTAATGCAATAAATCCAGGGCCGGTAGTCAAGTACCAATGAACAATGGCTAGTGTCCAAGCCAAACCATTTGGAGCATCAGGCTCAGCCAAATGAACTCCGTTTTTGAAATAGTCTCCGGAATTTAATACTCGAATTATTTCCGCCTCAGGAATTGTTTCACGTAATTTCCTCCCTATTTCATGGCATTTTTTCATATCTTCCCAGTATTCGGTACAGCCCTCCATTACAGCATCCGTTGCACGCTGAAATTTACCCTTAATTTTCAAAAGGTATTCATCATCCTCAAGCTCTAACCCCCTGGCTATTAACATGTGCTTCGGATGCACTAAGTCAAGCGTGTGCGGTACTGCCATACGCTCTAGGTTTGCGCCAAGAGGTGCGGTAGGCTCCTCAAAACAACCACCTCTGATTTTATTATTAGGTACATGTGCAGATTTAGGTATCCAGCCTTGTCTCACCAGTTCAAGGTAGATCTGCCTTGAATATGACCATACGACCATTCGTTCTTTCGGACTTTGTGTAGTTGATAGACAGGATTCAAAGTGGCCATGCAGATGGCTATCCCAATTACCAGGCGGAAACTGTGCAATTCCACACTCCACTATGAAATTGAAAATACTATTCATAGCTTTACGATATACAAGAATACTTGATTCGCTTCCTCTCCCCGCTAGTCTTTTAAAAGAGTCAATAAATGCATCAAGCCAATTAGTATCCATTCCTTCAGGATATTGAAGACTTGTTGATCTAAAGCCAGTGCAGCAGTCACGGTCTGGCCAAGTAAAAGTGATGGTATTTGGTGGCGCCAAGTGGTGATTCAGCACAAAAGCGTCCTCTTATCCAAGTCTCACAATAGACTTGGAAAGTAAGTGATGGGAAACGCTAGTAAGACCGTTGTCAATTTTCTTCTTCTGCGTTTATATCGTTGCAAGTACTCAATCACTTAAAATTAACTAGCAGCACACTTTCCACTAACCATCACAAATGCCGATGATGTTCTTTGATAAACTCACAATACAACCGCAATCTACTTCTGAGCGCATTTATTGTGGCAGGCTTATGATTTTTCTTGCTGGCGAACTCGAGGACAAACGCTTCGATTTCATCCGCACTTGGATATTTGTGAGCACTCGAAAAACCGACTTGCTGCCCACTAAGAGCCGACCTAACCTTACGGGATTTTTTACTCGCCATATGCCACCTCCGCATACATTCCATCGCCTGAATAATCCGGCAAAATAACCGAAAAAAATTCAACCATCTTTACGGGGTTTACTAATCAGCGAGCGCCGCAAGCTGCGAAAGTTATGTTCGCCACTTCCGAGATCAATGCCACGAAACCAGCCGGAAACTATTTTTTTGAACGCGAAAACAGAGAGCGGCTTGATTTTATAGTGTGGATCAGGAAATAACAAATCACCGTCCCTGATGCCACCAGCGAGAACCCACGCCCTCAGCGCATTCGAAGGAGGGCAAATAAGAGTACAAAGATTGTTGCCCTCCCTACGTTTTTGACCTTGGATCAATACGCCAAAACCGCTCGGTTCTCGGAAATCCTTGAGTCGGGTGGTGAGGAGTTCATGCATCCTTACGCCGACCAAGGACAATTCGAGCAAGGCTAACTCCATGGCGTCTCCCCTTCTGAGGACGTTAGCAATCACCGCGTTCAGTTCGCCTTTCGTGAGTGCGGGCTCAATTTCGCTTGGCGTTTCCTCGAGCATCATCGTCACCTCATTAGTCAGTCACTCGATTACGACGCTAGTCCCATTACTAAACTTTTTCCAGTAAGTTTTTTGTGTTTTTCCACGACACTATTTTCGCGCCCAATAATAATTAGCGACATATTGACAAACGATAAAAGCCGATCGACATACATACTTATTAATTGACAAATCACACACAAATAAAAACAACCAGACATATAATAAAATATTGTTTTCCAGTACTCCGGCCCAACACGCCTTTAAGGGAATTAACTTTCGTGAATTTTTCAAGACAATTCAATTGTTCGCATTACAAATTAACGCGCAAGTGACTGATTTACAAACAACCGAGCAAATTATTATCTTACACATTGACTAATTTCCACTTAACAATGAACCACTTAGCCCTTTAAAAGAAACAATGACATTCTGATAAACATTACGACCGTCAATGCCCGTAATCCGCAGACCCATTTGAAAATGCATTCTTCCTAACTTCGATATCTGTACAAACGCCGGATGTTCCGAGCAGCCCTCGTAAAATCTCCAGAACCATTTGTCGGATGACAAAATTTCCTTGAACCGAAGGTGTGCCTTGAGCCACCAAAAAACTTCAAGGCCTATTTTTTCCGTACCTCGATTACCAAATTGCGACCAGGCGACACACCAACATCTTCCGCACGAGGCCCGCCAAAACCGACGACGCTCTGTTTACCCAGGGTGATCTCGTGGGACTAAACCAGCGCGTGAATGGCCCATAGCCCCCACCTATCAACACGTAGGAAGCACTAGATCTGCAGCGATTTCGATGTGTAGGGAATGAAAGACAGCCCGCGTTGCGGAAGTAAACGACTTGCTCTTGCACGGTGGTTCCGCCGGATGCACATCAACGGGCGTCAGCTGTCGCAGCTCATTTTCCGTTCAATCGCCGCTCTACCAAAGCATCCAGGAGGCATGAAGTCTGGGCCGATTTCGATGCGTGGGGGATGAAAAGACAGCCCGCGTTGCGGAAGTTACGACTTGCTATTGCACGGTGGTTTCGCCGGGGCACGTCAACGGGCGTCAGCTGTCGCGGATATTTGGCGTTGGGTCGCCGCTCGACCAAAGCATCCAGGAAGCATGAGGTCTGAGCCGATCTCGATGTGTAGGAAATGAAAACAACCCGCGTTGCGGAAGTAACGACTTCTTTTCGCACGGGGTTTACGTTGAGTGCAGAGCGGTAGACGCCGGCCCGTCACGGGTAGTTTTTCATTAAATGGACTTCAGCCTATTTGGAGGTCGCCCGCACATAGCTCTACCGATTCGAGAGCGCTAGGCCACTACCAGGGCTTGTGGGAGACATCAGGACTGAGCTGATATCCCTTTTGGGATACCGCACGGCCTGAAGCTGCAATCGCTCGCGACCGCTGAGTGCAATGGAGTCGCTTCTTCCGCGAAGCGGGCTGCGTTTAAGTCTCTACAAAGGGCTTCAAATCCAAACGACATCAGTTCGAATAAGCTCATCTGAAGGTTGGTCGCTCACTCTTGATGTTCCGACGGCAGCATTTCCAACAGCCATCACCGAAAAATTGCGAACACCACCAAAAAGCTGACGACATTTTTCAGCTGGTCACCGAAGATGCTTCTCTCTATCGAAGCAATGAGAAAAGGCATGAAATGGTTGTGGCGGTGCATTGGATTCTTATGGCGAGACAAGCGGTCTGAGTCGGAGCAACTGCGCGAGCGAGCATTCATAATTGCTGTAAACGGGCTCAGAACACTCCATGTCACTCCCGAAGGGCGGATGTCTATCGAACCCGAAGAAATCCGCGAGCGAGTGATCGCAGGTCGTCATGCGTTAAAGCACCTCGTGCAACGCGACTAGACCCATCAGGTAGTACAAATGCTCACAGCTCGAGAAGTCTGCCAAATCCTCCGCGAAGCATCCATGGCCTCGCGTGCAATGCGACGAATCACCTCAGCCAGCTGGAACGAAATCTACTGCGGATTGATGACGGTCGATGTAGATGGATGAGTAATCACGCTGTTCAATGATTGCGGTACGCTCGATTACTGCGATTGCTGTTACAGCCCCGACGGCCGAGAGTACGAATTCAGCTCAAGAGATGCATCCGATCCTATCGAGCTACTGACCCATGCGGAGCATCGCCAGCTCGAGGAACTGCTCCGCCGCATCTGATCCGGACTTAAGGTTTCGCCCGCAGTGCACGTGCCGACAAAGCCTCTTCGAAAACATGACTTCACAAAAAAGCCCAGCTGATAGCTCAGAGTGGCCTATAGCTCCATTCGGAATTCAGCTGGATAGAAGCCTGCCATAGGCCTGCAACTCATGCTCGTTGTCTCCAAGGTATCCAGCTGTTCACGCCCGATGGCCTTCATCAATGCGTTAGCAAGCCACACAGCGTCGAGCATGCTGAATGAATAACCCATAAAGTCGAACACAAGCTCTATCCCACCGCCTTCAATGGTATAGACCCCCACCCTCTCAGTTATGTCGCTCTCATCCACCGCAAGCTCAACAACATAGACTTGATCTTCTGTCTCATGGCCGTCGAATCGGCCATCAGCACTGTAGCTCCATTCGCCCGACACCCTTTTTCGAAATGTCCTCTCAAGCTTGCTGTCGCATGCGGTAGGCGTTGGTACAAATCCTGCCAAATTCCCAATGGTAACGAGCACCGCATCGTAGAGGCAGCGGGCGATTTCTTGAGCGACGGTGCTAGCAAACCTAAACGGCATGATGTCTAAATTTAGACTGACATAGTGATCCCCCCCTCTGGATACCTTGCACGAATACAGCTCGTCATGTTCCCGCCCACGCCAGCAAATAAATTCGCGCTCCGCAAAAAACGTTGCTGGTTGTACTTCAGTTTTGCTCACAAATTTCACCAATGCGTTGTTCTTAAAAATAACAACGGACGCGGTGCAGGAAAACTTTAGCGACAGGGTGAAATATTTGTGGACGCTAGAATTTTAGGCCTCTGAACCAGGCGGCGAGAAAGTGGCTTAGGTTCGTGCGGGCTGGTACGGCGTATCGCGAAATCACTTTGATACGCTAGCTGAAAGCGGCAGCCAGTTTTGTCGCTCACTGGCACTGACATTGTTCGTGCAGCCTGCTTCGTTGACGTCACGCACCTACCGCTATTGAAAAAATTTAAGACCGCCCTCAAGTTTTTTTATAACGATCCGTTTTTCATCTGTATGCCCTCAGCGAGAAAGCAATTTTGAACCGATCGACAACTGACTTTGCCAAGTCCCTGAGTTGCGCCATAGCGTTTTCTCAAACGACTCAAGGCAATCGGCAGCGCAGAGCGTGGGAGCGACTCATCAATTACATCGGATCGTCAGAGTCCCTTCCGGAGTTTGACAAAGCTTCGGCCCGGGCGGAGGGATATGCCCAGGCCTTGGTAGACAGCGAACAGATCTACACCAAATCCACTGAGCGCGACCTACTGATAATTGCGACCATTGATGCATGGCGCCGACACCACATTCACACAAATACTCCGATCAGCGTGTAGCACTACCCTCCCCTACTCAACGGTGATGAGCCGGTATCTCATCAGTTTCATGTTGATATACGCCAGTCTTTCACCCCTAAACCAGCAGCACCCACTCAGCTCTTCCCTATGGTGGCGGGTTCGGTAGCGTCCATGCTGGGCCACAACAGCGATCTGATGACGGTGCTTTACGCTTGCCCGGCTCATAAAAAGCCAGACGCCTAAACTCCGGTCGAGCGGCCATGCTGTTTGTCGATGCATATCCACCTTCGGAGTGACGTTCATCACAGTCCCTTCGACAAAACGGTGTCCCTCATGATCTATTCCCGCTTGCTGTATACCGAGCATGACCAACCTCACAACCATAATGGTGAAGGGGCGTACACGATTTTTTCTACACAGCAGTTGTTCAGTGCTGACTGCATGCCACTTGAGGCTGTGTGCATTCAGAAATTCGCTGTGCTTTGGGAAGATCAACCCGACACCAGAGTGATCGATTTGATCGAGCAGTCGATTATCTTGATCATTCTCTCCCCAGTGAAGCTGTTGCATGCCTCCAAAGGGATGCTTGTCGTCGTTTATGACTCCGCATTAGCCGGCGAAAACTACAAATTGTTCCACCTTGTCTGGGAGAAAATTACTGCCGGCGTGATGTATGACGATTGGACTCTACTGCTTGTCAAAGATACCGATGCAGGGCGCGGCTATGACGGAGGCAGGATATTTAGAAAATTTGCCCGCGAGATTTTGGACAACAACGAGATCGGAATTACAGAATTTACGCCTGATATGTTCTTGTTCAAGGATGACTGGACGCCTGAAAATGTCTTCGGGCCAACTCCTGTTGACGAAGCGAAAGCTGAGTCAGAAAAGCTGGGAGCTGGGCCAGACCTATTTGATGATGACTTGGATTTGTGGAGAGAGTCGACCGGCGCTCCATAACACTAGCCCATCACCGCTCAAGCCCAGTCCTTCGCACTTGAACTGCAAGATATTGAGAACGAATATGCGGCTATCTTTTGCCTGCCCTGCCGGGCCGGCTGTCGTGAACCAGGCCCGGCGATACTCGCCGTTGGCCTGGCCCTGCGGGCTTTCATCCTCACGTCTACGCGCTCCGCTTGCCCGCCTCGTCCTCGCCTTCTGGGGTCTGTAACATAGCTTTGTGCGCTGTAACGTAAGCAGCGTTACAGAGCACAAAATTGCGTTACAGACCATATGGTGGAGCATGAAATCAGTCACATCGAGCTCTGAAACCGCTGTACTTGGCAAAGCATTTTTCCAAGCTGGCGAAGAGCTGGGGCTTGATGACACAGAACTATCAGCTGTCTTGGGCGAGCAGGTTTCCACGATGCTGCGTCTACGTCACGGCCATGAACTGCTTCAACCGGGTACTGAAGCGTGGAGCCGGGCCTTGCTTTTCGTCGAGTTGTATCAGTCACTGCTCGCGCTTGTAGGAACCGAGCAAAATGCAAAGGTTTGGCTAAGCAGCAAGAATCGTGGTCTGAGTGGTCGACCACGTGATCTCATCGCATGCCGAACGGGACTGGAGTAGGTCGTCCAATATCTGGCTGCTACTCGCTCACTCATTTAATATCTCCTGCACATCGCTGAAAATGCTGCCATTGAACACGAAATCAGGAGTGCGGCATGAAGTGGTTCGGTCGATTGATAGGACTTGTTTGTCGAGACAACAGATCTGGCCAAGAGCAAGCCAGAGATCGGGCGTTCATAGCTGCCCTCAACAATCTGAAATCTCTGCGCGTGACACCAGACGGCGGTATGTCGATCGATCCCGACGAGATTCGAGAAAAAGTAATAGCGAATCGGCAATCACTTAAACGATTCGTGCGATGACCATTTGCGATTTATGTCGCGTACTGAGCCGAGCCGTTGGCTCGAAGGAGCGATGGCAGGACAGCATTGCATCGTGCTCAGCGACCTTTTTCCGGATTGACTTAAACCTGGAAAACGATATCGGATCGCCTCACACCAGTACTCCCCTTTCGAGCCTACCCATCAGCTCACTCAAACAGCGTTTATTTCTACCCTCGTCCTCAACATGTCTAGAGGCCACTTCAACCCTAAACCTTGCACCGGCGAGCTCATCCATTTTGCGGCAGCGGTGGCATCGTTTTCGAATAGGGAACGGGCCTGCTGAAACACAGCTATCAATGCCACCAGACGATCGCTTTTAGCTGTTTTCAAGCGGCCTTTTGCCCTGCGCGCCAACGTCGTGGGCGACACTCAAATAGCGTGGGAGATATCCGCACACGGCATCTGAACCAGGGTCGCTATCTGGTCGAGCAATTCGACGGGAACCCCAATAAACTCCGCCGCCTTTGACACTCTTGGTCAAGCAGGTCTGCCTCGCTTGTTCTCATTCTCCATCGCTCTGATCAGCCGCCACCTGATTCGCCTCGATGGCTTTGATCGCGGCCGCTCCTCCTCGCTTGGTGAGGTCTATGCCGATGACCTTGATGTCCTCAACGTTAGGAAACTTCGATGCGATGGCCAGCCAGTGCTCTTGCAATGCGATTACTAGATCATTAAACCCGACCCGGCCTTTGGTGGGCGTCTCCCACGCGGCCTGACCTCCATGGTTCACCAGCAAAAAGATGCCGCAGCTTGAGCTTATGTCACGGAGGTAATCCCCGCAGAGTTGGTTCTCAAGTCGTTCGAAATGCCCGGGGCCGCTCCAGTTCTGCGAAAGCTTAAGTTCGACAGGCACGGGCGCGTAGTACTGACTGTTTTGGAATCGATAATCAGGGCGCTTGTCATCGGCAAGCTGCTCTTCCTGCGGCACGACGTAGCGTCCCGCAGCATGATCCCTCAGCCATTTACCGATGAACTTCCGAATGGACGTCTCCTGATTTGTCTGGAGCAAAATTTCTGCGTAGCTGGAGTCGCTATCTTCTAAATCGTGCTTTAAGTCCAGAAGACGATCGATTGCCAGATTCCAGAGATCACGGTTGGTGGATGGCGTGCTTTCCAGCGATTTGTGAAATTCGACGACCTTCGATGGTTCCCATGGAGGAGTCTGGGAGTCGGCCGTAGCCTTCTGCTGAGCGTAGAATGCGCTCCAGGGACGTAGTCGCTCCGCAGGGTGGGCCTGTGCGATTTCCTGCAATGCTAGGAATGATTCCTTCCCAGGCGTCTCTCGGATAAAGGCTAAAAGCCCATCACGAGCATTCTGGGCATCGTCCCTAAGTCCTGGCGAATAGACTCCTTTTCCTGCACGGTCAATGTCTTCTGCAATACGTATGTATGTGTGCATTAGCAGATACAGCGATTTGACATGCTCAACCGTTTTGTACTTCTGCCGACAACGGCTGGCAGTGCGGCTTCCGACAATGGCAATCAGGCAAAGCATGGCAAATGTGGTTTTTTCCTCATCTGAAGATAACGAGTCGATGCGAGCTACTAATGCCGGGATAGCAAGTGCCGGCTCCACTCCAACCCACACGGCATACCAAGTCGGCGCAATCTCCGAATTGACTTCTTCTACGGCACGCTTGCAGGCGAGCTCGGCCAGTAACTCATCAGCGACCGATGACTCCTGCACAATGCTTAGCACGAGCTGGAGCGACTCAAGGTCGCTTATGTGCTGTGTCAGCCGAGGCATGAGCGGAGCAGCAAGCTCCTCGTACATCCAGCCCCCACCCCAACGCAGTCTCTGTAACACCCAATTACCGCCTAACTCCAAACGTGGCGCATCCATCTCGTAATTGATTTCACGCAGTACGACTTCTTGGATAACACGCGGGTGTAGCTCGAAAAGCCTGGGAAGCCACTCCGGAAAGCCGTTCAGCTCAAGCAACCCATAGCGAGCTGCGTACTTAACGTCATCAGCTGACATCTGCGAGAAGCTCGATGGCTCCTCTTTCGCTTCAATAGCGAGCCCAGTCAAGCCAAAAATCACCTGGTATGGGGTCGAATTGGCAGGAGCCCCCTCGGATGGCAGAGTCGGGCAATAGCCCCGCCAGAAATTAACAGCGCCGGTACGAAACGCTTGGGCAACTGGCAGGCCGAACTCAGTTATAAGCGACTGCCAATTGCCGCTGCTCCAAGTATTTGACGACGATGAGCCTTCACGCATGCGTTCCATTAGGTAAGATTGGCTTCGAGTCATTACGCTTGGCTGGGGGCTATTTATCAGGGCCACATCGGCGGCGAGCCCCTCCTGCCAAGAGCGACGATGCTCTGTTTCTTCAGCTTTCCGTTGGGCTGCTTCCTCTTTCCACTGAGCCTGCTGGATCTCCCACTCCTCAACTTTTCGCTCCGGTGGATTTAACAAAATCTCAAGCTTCTCGAGAAGCTCGTCTTGAAACTCAGTTGCTTGCCTGAGCTGAATCTCCCAAGAGGATGGTTTGTCATGCTGCGTGTAAATGTTGAAAGCCAGACTCAGCGCCATCAGCCGATCATGCATGTTCGTGAGGCTAGCGATGTTGTCGCAGGCGAGGCTGAAGTTTTGCCTATTCAGCGACCAGAATGGCCGGAAACCAAGCAGCTGCCAGACGTGAATTACAGGTTCACCGCGATGCACTCGACCGTTACGAGCTAGTCCAACGTCATACCAGAACAGCTTGTAGTCAAGCTCCGGCCAAGTAGGCACGATCTCCCGGAGTTTTTCTCCGAGCTCTCGAGTATCTCGCTCATCGTAAATGTGCGCTTGGGCCAGCTTGCTCAGAATCGCGAGGGCCGAGTCATCAAGCGCAAACGGGTCTCGTGCCTGGAGCAAACGGAGCACTGCCATACCAGCTATCTCGGCTAGCCAGCCGTACCTCTTAGAGATAGCGCTGAAACCGTGCTGTTCAGTTGGAGGCTTGTCTAAAAGCACACCGAGTCCGCATATGATGGCTGGCAAGTTTTCTAGCGGACAATCCATTGCCAGGGAAGAAAGCTTCAAAGCCAGGGCATCCCTACCGCTATAGCGCTCCTTCTTCGCGCTTCTCTCGATTGCCTGTAGCAGCCAAGGTAGCCATTGACTATCGAGCGCAAGCCCATCAAGCAGCTCAGCTAACCATTCCCGGTTAACCTTGGAGTCTCCTACCAGCAGCGCCAGGCGCACTTCGGCTATATCTTGGGCCGTCCCCAGATCGATAACAGCTCGGATTGCTGCCAAACGAGTATGTTTGTGCTTAGCATCTAGGGCAAATTGCTTAGTCTCTGCAAGTGCACCCACCACCTCGCCCTGCCATACCATTCTTAAAAGGAACCAAGCGATGTCATCGTTGCTACGGTAAAGCGTCAGTAGTTCTTTGATGTCTTCAGTGAGATCGTGGTGCGCGAATCGCTGTACGGCTGAATAGTCAGTCATCGTCCAGCTGTGAGCCGGCTGAGCCAAGTGCTCGCACGCCTTGCGCAGCACTCTACGGCGTGTACTCAGCGGGAGCTGCCCAGGATCGCCGCCCTCAAAAAATACCTCCGGAGCAACCTCCTCCAGCCGTGTACAAATGCGATCATCCAACAGCGCTAACCAAGGTAGAACTGGACGCATTGAAGGATTGATAACCTCCAGCCCATATTGTGTACGGAAGAACAAGTTCTCGATTTTGACCCGCGAACCTGCGCCACAGATGAGTTCGTGGAGCCATTCCGCTGTTAGGTATTCTCGGACAGTACGATGGTGGAAACGAACCGTTCCATAGATGCCCGGCTCGAAAATTGGTCGATTCAGCAAGGCTGCTGATTCTGTGTCATTCCAATCCGTCAGAACGTCGCGAATGGGAATCCCACTTTTATTCGTCTCACCATCAGGGACGCGGATCGCAGACGTTTGCCCTAATGTTGTTGCTGCTGCAATTAAGCGTACGCCTTCTCTGAGCCTATCTGGAGCAATGGGTCTAGATTCGGCACGATCTTGATCACGCTCTTCAAGGCGGCGATTAATGCTGCTTCTCATGAGCTCCAAGCGCGAGCCTATTCGATGGTGCTCGAGCCAAAAGTCGACGAGTTCCAGAAAGTCCAAGGGGCGCGTGGTTAACGACCATGCTTCCTTGCGCTCAACTGCGGCTCGAAACGCTTTGATGTCTTGGACGCCAGTGGCATTTAAGAAGCGATCAATCTGCTCGTCATGGATGTCGTCCAACGTCACCAGGAGGAACGACGTATCTGGCTCCGTTTTGTATGGAACCGTTTGCACAACGTCCTCAAAACCATCTGTTGTTGTGGAAGGAGCTTGCCGAGCTACGGGCCCAAACGCAAAAGCCTTTTCACAGATCTCAAGATCTGTCTTTGCGCGCCATGCTGTGCTTCGTCCAGTGATGATTATGTGCGCCTGGGCCACAATGTTTTGGGTCAATCGGCCAAGTTTTCGGATTGCGCGCTCGAAATCTTTCGGATCATTTAACCGAGCCTCGTCGACTGAATCCATCAGCAGCCAGCCCTCGGTGCCTGAATCGAGCCAGCTCTCGAACTCATCAAACGTCCCCACCTCGAAGGCGTCCTCCAAGTCTGAAGTTACGTTCTCAATACGAAGAAAGAATGAATTTTTTCCTTGGCTCCGGAGCTGGCAAGCGACGTTTCGGATCTCAGCGGTTTTACCTGATCCCGCCTCGGACAGCAGTATCACCCGATTATGAGTTAGCAAGTCAGGCCAGCGGAGCTCTCCATGCCGGCTATGCCTACCGCTTAGGTCGACATCGTCAGACGCATCAGCATCAAGAGGGATTTGGGAGAAGGTGCGATCAAGGTCAATGAAGGCGTCCGAGTGCTTGGTCATAGCGAGTCTCAAAGCAGGTCAGGAGCAGCCCCGACGCGGGCTGAAGGGGCTCTACCATCCTACTCGAAATGCCACCTTGGCCGGTGACCTCTATCGGGAGATCGACTCGTATCCGCAATCGCCTGATGACGAGCGCGGCCTCATTGCGTTGATGTGTCATGGCGCTAACGCAGTTCGATAACGCAGAAAATGTCAACAGTTCGCCATCTCCAAACGTGGGGTAATTTGATCCTCCGGCAGATCTAGCCCTTCGATGTCATTATCCCAAATAATAATTGTGCTGCGCATGACATGCGCGCTGGTGCGAGAGGGGTGAAAGTTTTGATCCCCATAGCTTCCCAGAATGGCATCAAGCACCTCCTGACCAAACCCATGGGGTTGTCCTGGTGCCTCACCAGGTACTTACGGTATCACCCTCATCCTACCTAGCTGTACTTCCTTCGCAGTTGTAACCCAGGGAAGAAAAAATAGAACAGACATGTCAATTCCTCGGTGTGCACATCGAAGGTTGAATCATTGAATTGCCTATGTGGCCAATATGATTGACCCTAGACTACAACCAGAGTCGACTGGAAGTCGGACTGCAGATAACAGGAGCAGTGATGCGCGTACTCATCAAATATCAGGATGGCTCAGGCCAGATTACGGAGCGTGAAATCTCGGATCTACGAAAGGAGAACGAGTCCAATATTGATGCGTTTTGCCATACCAGAGAGGAGCGTCGGACATTCAATCTCGACCGGATAATGCATGCAGTGGCCCCTGATACAGGAGAGGTATTGAACCCATATCAATTAGTGCCATTGATGCGTGATTCCGAATCAATTGACGTCCTAACCTGGAAAAGTCGTCAGGCTATCAAGGCACTAAAATTTTTCAGCCTCACGACTCGCGGCTTCGCCAAGCGTGAGCGCAAGCACGTAGACGCCTTCGTCAAATCCTTAGCCAACACCTCGATACACACAGACGAAGATATCAGCGAGTGGGTCTACAGCCTTTGGTGCGCAGACCTGTATGACTACCGTGACGGTAACGTTGAAGAATACAAAGGATTGTTAGAACAGATCCCAAATTCACTGCTTGAGGAGTGCCGAGCATTCGCAGTACGGATCGTTTTAGGCTCCGCTAGACAGCCAGAAAACCTAGACTGGATGCAAAGGGTGAATGACGAATTTAGCCCTCATCCCGTGGTGCGGAAGCCTTTGCGACCAAACTGCGATGACTGACGTACGCCCAGAGGCTAACTATCAGTATTAGTTCTTACTGACGGCCCTTGGGCGCTGCACTCAAAAATTTCTTGTTCGGATTGGGCCACACATTCGCGAATCAGCCCCGAAGTGAACAGTCCAATATCGTACCTGCGCTGTTAGATGCCAGTTTGGGCATCGCGGATACCCAACCGCGGCAGGCCACTGTTGAGGTGATTTCCCTTTCCTGCGTCGCCACGTTGTGCTGCGATCCCTCAAGAAAATGAGTTTCTCAGCATCCAAGAATCACACAACATTCTTCATCCTTCCGGTAGCTCAACCCTTAAGCTTGGCATCTGCTAACGCCTGTGACAGATAGGTATCTGGCGATTGCAATGACTTACGAAACTCAATCGTGAAGCGATCTCCATCATAGTGGGTGAGACGACCAATCAGGTCTTCCCGTATGGAGAAGGTGTTGTTCAGTTTGCTGGCATCACCACCCTTCGCAACCGCCGCAGGATTATCGGTCTTTGCAAGCACGAGCCTAACTTCTAGTTTCCCTGCCAGGGTCATTTCAAGGTGTCTTCGCAGCAAGTTCCAGCCCGCACGATTGCTGCCGTTCCACCGCGACAGTGAGTCGACATATCGAAGAACCCCACCCGCCGGGCGTTCGAAGTATTGCTCCCAGCAACTGATCACCAGAGCGCCATCTGCGGAAATGGCGGAAACGGCCCAATTAGGGTTATCAAGCTTTGCTTTGTAGCGATTAAAAGCGGTCGTGTAGTTCAGGCTAGCCATTGGCTTTACATCCTTGAATCTGGCAGTGAAAGGATCCGTATAGGGACGATCTCAGTCCGGGTGTTCGTAGTCAACTAAGAGAGATGCTGGTCACCACTTCCCAATGCCTTGCTCGATCAGAAGCTTCGCGAACTGATCACCATCGACCAGTTCGATCTGAATCCCCGTAGCTTCGGCGTATTCCTCGGCCGCCTTTACAGCGCTTTCCGCAATTGTGCCGGACGTGATAACCATCCCTAGATTGGCGTTCGCCGCCTCTATACCGTCGATTAGCTGCTCGAAGATGTTGTTCACTGGGGCTTTGTCATTCCAGTGTTTGGCTTTTGTGTGTATTGGAAGGTTTCGGCAAGGCGTACGTATTCAATTCGGTGAAGGAATGAACGAGCGGCTGTCTAGGGATATACAGCCTTGGCTGATACTGAGCCACTTGGCAATGACGCTCATGGACATGGGCGATGGTGGTATGTCGGTGAACTTGTCAATTGTCGCCACCTGGGGCAATTCTGAAGATCTGATTTTCAAACCGGCGCCCCGCAACCTCAGAGACATGCTTGGCCTTCATACAACCACATTTCAGGCGTTGGCTCAGTACTGTGCGTGAATAGCGGCATTGTGGAACCCATCATGCAGGCCATGTACTTGTGTTCATCAAAGCGACCTGACGAGCTTGAACAGTTGGTGACATACGCAATGCGAGAGGATAAGCGCCATCTAGCGTGGCGCCTGGTGATACTCTGCAATCGGCTGAGAATGATAAAGATGAAAATGCCAGTGCCGCTGCTCGCGATGCGCTGCGACGGCTGGACAAATACTGGAAAGCCTTCATCGCGTCAGATGACGCCAGATCCGACACTTGCAGCGCTTAAACGATAAGCGCCTCCGGTAAGTCGGCTAGTGCGTGCCTAACCTACACCGCGAGTAGTAACCGGTGATGAATCGCTTGGCTGGCTCTCCTGAGCAACCTACCACGCGTTCACCAGGAGTTTCGGTCAGGCTGGCTTGAGATTCATTTTGGCTTCAAATATCAGCAGATCGCTCTCCCCGTTCGCGACCATCATGTTGACGAGACGAGGGCTCACTTCGATTTCGCCGCTGGGTGCTGCTCGCAAAGTTTCGGGATACCTTTCAAGCAACATATCCGCCAGGCCATGACTATACCCATCGCGAATAAGCTTGATCTTAGTGTCATCTGCCGTTCCGTATTTGATGAGCTTGTAGAACCCAGGATCCAAGGCGCCTACGCCATTCAAAACCTCGACGAATTTGAAAATCTTATTGTCAAAAAAGTCATCTTCATCCTTGAGCCGGACGATTGCCAGGTTGATCCGCTCGGCGTCATCCTTCTTAGAAATTCTGACCCAGTTTTCGTACTTGCTGTCCCGATACTTGGTGTCGCCCCACTTGCCTACGAAAACGTGATCGCTGGCGCTGTTTTCAACCAGTTTCTTCCAGTACGCCAGCGTTGATCGGATCGTCTGCTTCACGCTGTGTTTTTTCAGCTTCCAATCCAAGATCATGGCGTAGAAGTTCCGAGCGGCCTCTTGCTTGAGACGGATCAGATCGCTGTACTCTCGGCTTTCATCGAAGTGATCAATGAATGATTTGGAAATGGCAAGCATGAGCCTGTCGACGGTATTGATCGGGCCGTTCGCCTCAATGCCTCGCTTAATTTTTCGCTCGATAGCTTCCTCCTCTGAGAACACATCAATCTCACTAACGCTGTTCGCGATTAGAAGCTTGCCCACCTGAGTAGTGACATACCTACACTCCCGATCTTGAACCACGCCAGGGTGCAAATTTTCTAGGCGAGCCACGGCATCGTCGTAGAGATCCGACACCTTTCCATCGATGATCTTAGTTGCTTCAAGCAGAACGTTGCTGACGGTGTCCTTAACCACCTTGGAGACGTTGACAGACTTATCGTAGAAAGTTTCAAGAGCTGCATTCCCGCGAGTGTAACCATCCACACCCAAGAGGTAGATGCTGGACTCCAGCTTTCTTAACGCCGCCTCAGCGCCAGGAGCAAACACCTCACTAAACCGGTTGACGCGTCCCACCAAATTCTTAAATTGAGATGGCGTCAGTTTGTTCTTCCCTTTGAAAAAATCAAAGACGAAAAGCCGTTCAATCGGCAGATTTACCCCTTCAAGGAGGGTGGAGTTGCAGACCAGAACCTTCATCTGCTTGGAGCTGCTGAAGAGGCTCTCCAGGTACAGGCGGATGGTGTCAGGAATCGAACCGTGGTGGTACATGACCCCTTTGCGCAGGCAGCCGATTAGCTTGTAGCGCCGATCAAACAGCTCTTCGAGCTCGCCGCAGGCCGTTTGAATCAATGGGCAATCCACGGGCGGCAGTACTGCAGCCAACTCGACCGCGAATGACTCAATGCTTTTCTTCTTGTTGCCATAAACGATGTTTTTGGACAGTGCTTCGCCCTGAATGAGTTCGAAGCAGTTGGCATACTTCCTATCGAACTCCATCCAGTCATTCAAGAAATGGTCGTAGAGCTTGAGCTTCGTCTGCCCCTTCCCTGCCCTGAAATCCCTGATGTAGAAACGCTCAGACTTGATGTACTCGTCTATCTTGAACCCGCTCGGGATCATGTCCAGGAAGCGCACACGGACATTGAGTTCATCGCACAGGAAGGGGGTTAGGAACTTGAACGCCGTCTCAGCGTTACGAGCCCCCAGGATGCACAGCATGGCAGCGAGTAACTCACTTCTGCGGTCACTCTGCAGCAGGTTATGGGCCTCGTCGACGAAGACCATATCGAAGCTCAGCCCGGCGTTCTCGTTCAGGAGCCTGTTGAGCCGCTCTTGAGTCAGAACAAAGGCCTTGTTATCCCGTTCCACCGAATACATCTCGGGGTGGGTTACCACCTTACCTAGCCCCTCAATGTCCGCGTAGATCAAACGCTTCTTCGTCTGGGCCAGCAGGGCCTTCGAGGGTACCAAAATCAGCACCCGCTGCTCCGGATTTTCCTTCACCGACTGAATGATGAGCTCAGATTTGCCATAGCTGGTCGGAGCAACAACGACTGAGGATTTACGGTACTCCGACTGAATGAATGTCCGCAGGGCGTCCTGTTGTTCGGTCAGCACAATGCCTTGATCGCGGAAGGTATCGATGTAACTCCCTACGATGTTCCTGATGAACGATTCGCTACGATGGTCGTCCTCGGAAAAGTAGCTGCTGATCACTGCTGAGACAGGGTGCAGGCCACTGTTGAGTGCAACATCGTACAGCGCCTGATATTGACCTGATGCGTTCCCGTAGAACAGGATGATGCGGTAGCCAAGACGCCGAATCTCGGGGGTCTTGTGATTAAGAAGGAGCACTGCGATAGCCAAAAGCTTCACTGTCTCCGTGCTACCCAGTTCGTCTCCCTTGAGAAGTTGAAAGTACAGGCCCTTGAACTTGGTGTTGCCCAGCTTCCTGATAGTCAGCTCTTCCATGCTACTGCTTCGCCTCCAGCCTCAAGAACTCTTCCAGTTTTTCCATGGTGCCCTTGTGAAGGGATAGCACCCACACCGTCTTGAACACCGCATCAGCCACAAGCTTGGTGGTGAATTTCGACACGGTCTTCTCGGCGATGGCCTGGGTGACATCGCTGAACAGAGCGGAGATGAGAAACACATTGTTGTCCAAAGCGGTCGCACCGTTTTCTTCGGCTAAATCACCTTCCAGCTCCAAAATCTCAATGACGGAGTCACGGTAATTGGCTTTGTTGTGGATGGCATTTTTCGCGGCATTGATCGCGTTGAGCCAGTGATTGAGCTCTGGCTCAGCCAAGCGCTTCTTGAGATCATCCCGAGCCAGGCGCAACTGCGCGCTGGTGGCCGAGCAAGAGGTCTTGTCTGCCCCTCTGCCGCCCGACTTGACCTCGGTGATCCAGACGTTGTTGGTGGAGGTCTCGTACAGGAGGAGATCGAACCCTTTCCGGATGCTCTTTTCTTCCATGTTAAAGAACGGCGAGACGACGTCAAAGCCGGGGAAGAGCTTCAGAATGATGACGTGGGACAGAAGCTCGCCCAGCATACCGATCCGGGTTTCCCAGGGTTTCTTGATGTAGCGCTCGTTCCAGAAATGCTTGATCGTCGCAGGGTATTTGTAGATCGCCCTGTCCTTGCTGGCCTGATCAGCGCCATGGCAGATCCGTGTAAGGTTCTCCCTCAGAGCGAGCTTGAGCTCATCAGAAAAATTCTCGACACAACACAGGGCATATTGGTCTACCTGCTTGAAGCTGACGCCGTCCATAACACTTCCCAGAAGAGCCGAAGCCGCAGAATCCCGATGCGGCTACTACGCACATTTGATGATCCATCCCTGAGTCAGGGTAGGTACCAACTCGGCAGAGATAAACGTGTACCAAGGTGAATCATGAGATGCACGATAGCGGCACCGTGCCATCTTCGCCGCAAATTAGCGTGATCGAGGGGACAGGTAAACAAAATATTGTGCAAATTTCGGCGTAACTTGTCGGAGAACCAATGCTTACGGAGCGGGGCTTCGCCATCCCTAACGCCTGGCTCACAATCAGTTTTCGCCTACAGCTATGATCCGTACATCACGCTGTCGGAGCCCGCCACCTCAGCCCCCAGTGAAGCTAAATGTTGAATGCCTACGTGGCTACCGAGTAGAAAAACAAAGCCCCGGAGGTTCGCGGCTCCAGGGCTTCTATTTTCGCCTCCATCCCTTAATGGTTTGACGAACGTGGCTAGGACATTACCAGCGGTCTAGCCACTGAAGTTTTAATACGGCCGCGACGCGGCAGAGATGCTCTAGAGCCCGCGATAGTTCACCGATTAGCCCCAGCAGGTTTAAGGCACTACATAATCGTCGTTGCACACGCATTTTAGGGTGATATGCGACCAACCTCATCTAGCCTTTAGCCGGGCCTCGTTGGCCCGAAGGAGCGAACGCAGAACTCCTGAGAAACCTATAACGCGAGCTTAATGGCCCCGCCTTGGATTTCGTCACGCGCCATTCGCAAATCATTGGCGTCCTGGTTGAGCCGGTGAATCATGTTGAGTAAACGTTGACGAAGCACCTCGTCTTGGAGCTGCTCAGCAGCACGCATCACATCAAGCGCCGCAACCTCATTGTTGGTGGCTACGGAGTCGAGCAGTTTGCGCATGCTTCTTGATGGCCGATTCATCTCCAATCTCCTAGATTTCAGTGGGCGAATCATATGGCCGGAATGTTTCGTCAGTGTTTCAGTTGTACGAACAGGTCTTAATTACCGGCTGATTTGAAGCTAGCTGGAGGGTGCCTCATGAGGTGTCAATTACCCTATACGCTCATCATGCTGTACACGTCGTTGAACTGCGACGCAATCGGCCACGCGGTACAACCCTCAGTCTATCGTGAGCCGACTTGGCAAACCGTTGCCGGCACCAACATTAGGCTGAGGCGTGCGTCCTGTTTTTGCTATTTTCAAACTTTATAAAGTCATTCACCGCAGGCGGTTACAGTTAGGGCTTGGACTCCCGTCTTTCACCATCCAATGAGCCAATCACTGACCGCCAACTAGGAGTAACAAATTGCTTACCCGTCCCGATAAAGACGCCCTCCGTGCGATGCTGGAGTCGCAAGTCCAAGAGAAGCTGCAGCATGACCCAGACGCGTTAACGACTTATGCAGCCAAGCCTGAACCAGAGCGCAAACCGTACACCAGCAAACCCACGGTTCAGGACAAGGCATTTCGCAAAGAGCTCGAGCAGATGCGTGCAGATGCCGAAGCCGGATTGATACATACGCCTAAGCGTGAGTCTCGAGACACGGGGGCTCCTAGCCTTAGGCTGGACGATTATCCAGATCTGTAAACCTACCGCCGTGAATCTCTAAATTGAACAGCTTGCAGATTCAGCCAATGGAGACCACACGTGAAAAAGCCACCGATGAAAGTGACGATCGAGGAATGGGATGGTGACGGCGCAATTCGAATTCCGGACGAAGCGCTGCAGGAGCTCGAACTGGATGTCGGCGATTCTGTGTATCTGATAGAAGAATTTGTCGGCAACACGCGCTGCCTTGTCCTATCAAAAAAGCCTCAAATCTCGGATCGAATAGACGAGCTCACTGAAGCCTGGGATAGCGGACGGCTTGGTGACGCCCCGGAAAAATGAGGCAGCGGCAATGCGCCTCTCGAATCAATCGTGGAAGGCCAACTGCGGAGTGAATCGCTCAGGGCATATGAAGACTTTGGGTCGAGCCGGGCTTAAGCCCGAATGAGCGATAGCCGATGTAGCTATAGCTCCGCAGCCCAGCAAATCGCCAATTGAATCAGAGATCAGATACTTGCGGGCCGAGAATTATGCAAAGGCATGGTTAAACGGTAGCGGTACCCAAGGCGAGCATTTATCGCCCATAAAGCGCTCAAATCACGTAAGGCTCGAACAGCCTCCGGACATTCACCCGCGCCTTCAGCTTCGCGGCCAACAGGTACAAACCTGCCACCTTGCGATGCAGAAACAGTACATCCACAGGTGGCGCGTGCCAGAAGTCGCGGTCGGCACCTAGTTCCCAACCGGTATTACGCAGGCGTACGGCCAGGTCAGACGTCGCAAAGTCATAGGCACCTTGATGCCTCAGTGGCTCGCAGGCCTGTGTAATGAGATCAGTGAGCACCGCTCGGTGTTTGGGCAGCGTTTCAGGCTGAAAGTAGCCGACGTCCAGCGCGGCATTGGTGATGGCGGCACGGTCTTCATGCAGGCCTGCAATCAGCAAGCGGCGATAAGCCTCGGTAGTGTTGCGGTCATAAAGTCGCGTGGCGCCGAAGTCCAACAACACCATCCGGCCGGAGCCTTGCTGATAACGGTAATTGGCAAAGTTAGGGTCGGTCTGCACGCACTGGAACTCGAACACCTCGCGCAGAAACAGGCCGAATAGCAACATGATGATCCGGTCGCGCTCTGCCTGGGGCGCGTGCTCTAGTGACTCCACCGCTACTCCGTCAACGAAGGACATCACCAAAATATTCGGCGTGCTGAACTGGGCATACGCACGAGGAACCAGAAAGTCATGACTGTCGGCCAACAGTTGATCAAAGCGCCGTAAGTGCTCGGTTTCTTTCATGTAGTCCGCTTCATCCTGCAGCTGACGCTTGGCCTCTTGGAGCAATGGGGCGACGTCCATGCCCTTAGGCAGCATCCCGGACATGCGCAACAAGGTAGCAACGTTATCCACATCGCTCGAAATACTCTCGCGCACGCCAGGGTATTGCACCTTGATCGCCAGGCTTTGGCCGTCCTTTCCTTTCGCAACATGAACCTGGCCGATGGACGCTGCCGCCAATGGCGTGAAGGAAAACCGTTCGAAGCGCCCTTCCCAGCCCTTGCCCCAGCTTTCGTTGAGGACTGCCACCAACTGGCTCATGGGCATAGGATGAGCGTCGCAACGCAGACGAGAAAGGATTTCGCTGAACTCGCGCGGCAACAAATCACCTGCATCCATCGATAACAACTGCCCAACCTTCATGGCGGCGCCACGCAGTTGCGACAGTTGCTCGACCACCCGATGCACATTGCTGGACGTCAACAGCAGTTCGCTGAGTGCCGGACGTTTGCCCTGAACCCACTGCCGAGCGCCTTCGGCTAGCATGCCGCCCGCGACGCCCGAGGCCAAACTGCCTAAACGCATCAAGCGCGATAAGCGGCTGCCAGGCACGGGCAACGAGCCGGGCTCACGAGGCTTCATGAATGAAGCGCCTCAACGATCGCGGCAAGCAGCAAGCAGACGCTCGCCACGAGGGTAAGCCGTAATCGCATCGGCAGGTACCAGGCAGGCAAGCTCGTAACCCGCAACATCTGCCTGTCCTGCCGGAGGTGGACAACAAAGCCGATGACCAGCAGCAAGCAACCCAATGGCATTGGCATTAACGTGGCAATCCAAGCAATAAGCGCAGGAATGACACTCCAGATGAACCGGTCGCTGCCCTGCTCGGCGCTCATGTCTTTCACGGTCATGGCGAAGCCCCAGTGTAAGGCGCCGACGAAGCTCAGGATGACTGCGCCATAGTTAACAAGCGCAATCGCAAACAACGGCCGATAGTCGAGAGAGAACGGGATCAGCAGCGGCAGAAAAATAAACGGCAACAGACCGCCATAACCCAGCAGGCTGACGTGCTTTGGCAGAGAGGTTGAAGGCAACGCGTTCATTTGTATTCCTTGCAGTGAGCGACACTCAAGACTGTAGGCCCAAAAGCAACGCTTGGGCGAGATTGATGGCGATCCGAAGCTGGGGTCAGCGTAATGAGTCGCTTTGTAGAATTAGGTCATTGCCCCATTGCTTTTCGGGCAAGCAGGCGACGGCATATGAGGAGTTTCGTATCCTTGAGATCATGCTCAGTGCCTGCATTTACCAAGTCGACCACACCCTAGAACCCTTCCAGTCTCCAGTTCTTAGTGAGCGGGTTTTTAAAGCGTTCCAATGCAATCAACAGATTCTTGAAACCAAAATTAATAGGAAAACCGCGCCAACTGTGCTTTGCCTGGTAGTCGAAGACTGCTTGCAGTCAGTCTTGGCGCGGTGTAGGTGATGGCGCCGCACCAGACTTGATTAGGCGCTAGAACATGGAAATCACGACCCCAAATGTTCGGAAATATCTGGTCGTTTCACCGTCGCTTTTAAGCATACGAGCCCGGGCTCTCGCTGACCAATCCCAGTTCCCTCATCGGGCCGCGTAGCTTTTTACGAGCTGATCCGCTCGCCATCTTGGTGCATCACCGAAACCAGACTGCGACTGCCAGCAGTGGCTCGACTTTGCGAGAAGCGGTAAAACCTATACAAAACTAAATTCGTGTATAGGTTTTCTGCAATGTGTGCCATTCTGCCATCAGTCAGCGATCACCAGCTGCTCGCGCTCGTGCCTCGTGGGGCTCTCGTCACTTTCAAAAGGGCGGTAGAGGCACACAAGTAGCCCTTGACATGGATAGCAAAACAGAACCACCACGTCTTGCCCGTACAGGGTCTATCTAAGAGCTCAGCCCATGAAAAACTCAATCTCACTAGCCTCGCGCATAGGGCTTGGCTTCGCCGTAATTGTGTCGCTCCTCATACTAATCACCGCCGTGGGCATTCAACGTGTGAGTTTTATCGATTCCACCCTGGAAGACGTAAGCAAAAATGCGGCAAAAATTCAACGCTACGCTATTAACTTTCGCGGAAGCGTGCACAATCGGGCCATTGCTATTCGGGACGCAGTGTTGGTGGATAGTGAACAAGACTTAAACGTCCACCTCAATGAAGTTGTAAATCTAGAGCAGGCCTACTCCGATTCAGCCATACCAATGGATCAGCTATTCGCAATTGCAGGAGTAACATCGCAGGAGCAACAGCTGTTACGGGCGATTAAAGACATTGAAAAGCAAACGCTAGCTTCTACCAAATCGGTAATTGCCCTGCGTCGCGCCGGGGATATTTCTGGTGCACAGGCTTTGCTGCTGCGCCAAACCTCCGGTGAATATAACGAGTGGTTGAAACGCGTGAATGCACTGATTGACTATGAAGAAGCCTCGATCAAAACCCAACTCAGTGCGGTACAAGCCACCGCTAGTGAGTTTCGAGGACTGATGCTCATGGCCACCGGGATAGCGCTGCTGCTGAGCATTATTTTGGCGATCTCTATTATCCGCTTCGTCAAGTCAACGCTGGGTGCTGATCCGACTCAGGTTGCACAGGCTATCCAACGGTTGGCCGCAGGCGATTTGCAACAAGTGATCGTTACCGATTATCCGAACAGCGTGATGGGCGTTCTGAAAACTGCCCTTAGCCGTTTGGCTGATACCATTAGTGAAGTTCGTATTGCGGCCCAAGAGGTCAACAATTCATCTCGGCAACTGTTGACCACATCGTCCACCAATAACAATCAAATCAGCCTGCAGACCCGCGAAGCCGAGCAGGTGGCAACTGCAATTACGCAAATGGCGGCAACGGTCAATGAAGTTTCGGGCTATGCATCTCAAGCAGCGGACGCAACGCGTCTAGCCGATGCTGAAGTTATAAGCGGTAATCGCGTCGTTGCGGACACCACTCTCGCTATCGAACAATTAGCGAACACACTGGTTGAAACCACCAATACCGTAGAGCAGGTGTCAAAGCGCAGCGAAGAGATCGAAATAGTGATCGAGGTAATCAATTCAATTGCCACGCAAACTAACCTGTTGGCGCTTAACGCGGCCATCGAAGCGGCCCGAGCAGGTGAGCATGGCCGAGGGTTTGCGGTTGTGGCCGATGAGGTGCGCTCTCTAGCTAATCGAACTCAGGAGTCGACGCGGGAAATTCGCGAAATGATAGGCACCCTGCAGAGCGGTACTGAAACTGCTGCACAAACCATGCGTAATAGTTGCGAACTGGTAAGCCACACCGTTGCGCAAACCCGCAACGCCCAGACGGCGTTAGCTAAAATTAGCCAGCAAGTCGGCGCCATAAACCACATGAATGCCCAAATCGCCAGCGCATCTATCCAGCAAAGCGTCGTGGCCGAAGACGTTGCGCAAAATATCACGCGCATCCATAGCTCAACGGTGCAATCGGCAACTGGCTCTCGTGAAGTTGCCACGGCCAGCCAGGAGTTAGCGCAGCTTGCTGATCGTCTTACCCTGAAGGTCGCATTTTTCAGCGTGGCTTAGGGCGCGCTCATTGTCAGTCCTTTTCTTTCGGCATATCTTGTGCAAAACCTATACAAGGTCGCTATAAATGTACAATAAAAAGGATTGGCCACTGACGCTGTACTTTGACAGTCAATGTCCGCTGTGTGCGCGCGAAATCAAGATCCTGAATCGACACGCCGCAGAGAGTCGACTGCTATTTATTGACATCAGCAGCGGTGCGTTCGACGCCAAGGCACTCGGGTTCACGTTCGAGCAAATGCAGTCCTCGCTGCACGCCCGTTTCGCCGATGGCCGCTGGGTAACCGGCCTGGACGCCACCCTGTGGAGCTGGCGAGCCGCCGGTTTGGGGTTTTGGGCAGCGCCACTGACATGGCGTGCCATCCGACCGCTTCTTGCTTTAGGTTATCGCCTCTTCTGCCGCTTACGCCCCCATTTGGCGTGGCTTCCTCACCCTGATGGCCGCCGTCGCTGTGTCGATGACCGTTGCGGGGTGCCGGAGTCAAAACCCCGCACCTGACGAGCGGCCCACTTTGAAAACAAAGCAGACCTAGAAAGCTTCGCTTTGTCATGGCCGGACGAAGAACCTGGGTCATAGCTGATCTGGTGAACAACGTGTTTTCTGGTGCGCAGCAGGCACTCCCCTACTGCCAAGTATTGCCGCCACATTAAGCGCAGCATGGCTGCCAGGAATCTAAATGAACCCATCAATAGCCAAGCATTACCGTGAAATTCTTGTCGCCGTAGGCGAGAACCCTGAGCGTGAAGGACTGCTGGACACGCCCAAGCGCGCAGCCAAAGCGATGCAATACCTTTGCAACGGCTACACGATGAGTTTGGAAGACGTGACCAACGGTGCCCTGTTCGAATCGCAAAACGATGAAATGGTCATCGTGCGCGATATCGAACTGTATTCATTGTGTGAGCATCACCTGCTGCCCTTCATCGGCAAGGCTCATGTCGCGTACATCCCCACAGGGAGGGTAATGGGCCTGTCCAAGGTCGCACGAGTGGTCGATATGTTTGCCCGCCGCTTACAGATTCAGGAAAACCTCACAAAACAAATTGCCGACGCCATTCAGCACATCACCGATGCCGCCGGTGTGGCTGTGGTTATTGAGGCAAAGCACATGTGCATGATGATGCGAGGCGTGGAGAAGCAAAACTCGGTGATGACGACCTCAGTGATGCTCGGGGCCTTTCGCGAGTCATCCGCTACGCGTCTCGAGTTCCTGCAACTGATTGGGCGACGCAGTTAAGGCCCAAAATCCGCACAAGGCGTGGGAGAGGCTCAATGAACAGTTCCTTCAAGATGAACTCCCTTGGCGACGGCTACCGTGCCTTAGTGATAGGCGCCAGTGGAGCGCTCGGCTCGGCTTTTTGTGAGTTGCTCAATAAAGATCCACGTTGTGCGGGCGTTCGTGAGCTGGGGCGCAACAGTGTTCCAAGTTTGGATCTGGAAAAGCCCGACAGTATCGCCAGGGCGGCCGCAGAATTGACTAAGGAAGCACCGTATCAGTTGATCGTGCATGCCGCAGGACTACTCCACCGCGACGACATCAAGCCTGAAAAAAGCTACTCCGCTATTGAAGCGGATACGCTCCAGGCGATATTCCAAGTCAACACACTCGGGCCTGCGCTGGTTTTGCGTCACTTTCTGCCATTGCTTGACCCTAGTGGCGCGATGGCAGTGCTCTCCGCCAAGGTGGGCAGTATCGGCGATAACCGTTTGGGCGGCTGGTACGCCTATCGCGCCTCCAAGGCAGCGTTGAACATGTTGATTAAAACGGCTGCGATCGAACTAGCACGAACACGCCCTCAGACCCGCTTGCTGAGTCTTCATCCAGGTACGGTCATTTCGGGCCTGTCCCAGCCCTTTAAAGGCGCTTCTGCCGCCAGGCCTGCAAGCCTCGCTGCCCGCGAATTGTTATCACTGATTGACCGCTTGGCGCCTGCCGACAGCGGCAATTTCTTTGCTTATAACGGAGAACGCCTACCGTGGTAGGCAGGGAGTGAACCTTGAATCTGCAAGCGTTGACCGAACGGGGCGCGAATGGCGAAGTACGAGAGTTGGAGCTGCTGTCTCTGGAAGGCGGTTTTTATCTGGCGCGAGTCGGGCTGGATCAAGGCCAGTTCACACTGCTGGACGACGAAGCAAAGCCTATGCGCCTTCGCTCCATCAATCACCTGCGTGAGTTGTTGCAGTTTGTCCCGCCATTTCCCTGCGTGCTTGTGCAGCAGTGCGTCCATGACGAGATGTGCGGCTCACGTGAAGGGCGCATTGAGCCGTTACGCATTCCTTTCTCGCTGGCTGCGCCTTGGTGAGTCACCTTCCGTTGGACTCTTTCGAATGTATAAGACTCACCGACTATGCCTGGTCTTGGGCGACCAGTTGTCTTTTGACCTGGCCTCATTGAAGGGGCTGGATAGGCAGCGCGATACGGTTTTGCTGGTGGAGGTGATGGAGGAAGCCAGCCATGTGCCCCATCATCCGCAAAAAATCGCGCTGATCTTCAGTGCCATGCGCCATTTTGCTGAGGCGTTGCAGCAGCGCGGCATCCGCGTGCAATACGTCACGCTCGATGATCCGCAAAATAGCGGCTCGGTGCCGGGCGAGTTACGGCGCTGGCAGTCGCTGCTGCAGCCGGATGAGTTGCACCTGACAGAATGCGGTGACTGGCGCCTGGAGCAGTCGATCAAAGATTGCGGCTTGGCGATTCAGTGGCATACCGATACCCGTTTTCTCTGCACCCGACTCGAGTTTGCGTCCTGGGCCGAAGGCAAAAAGCAGCTGCGCATGGAGTTCTTCTACCGTGAGATGCGACGCAAGAGTGGTCTGTTGCTCAACGGCGACGGCAGCCCGGTCGGCGGTGCCTGGAACTTTGATGCCGAAAACCGCAAGGCACTGCCCAAAGGAGTGAGAGCTCCCTCGCCAGTGCGATTTTCAGCCGATGCAATCACCAAGGAAGTGCTTGAGCTGGTCGCAAAAAACTTCTCCAGCCACTACGGCGCACTCGACACTTTTGATTACCCGGTCACCCACGCCGATGCCCAAGCGTTGTGGGATTACTTCCTCCATTGGGGCCTCGCTGCTTTCGGCGACTACCAAGATGCGATGGCTAGTGATGAACCTTTCCTGTTCCATGCGCGGATCAGCGCCGCGCTGAATATTGGCCTGTTGGATCTACGTCAATTGTGCAGCGACGTCGAGGCTGCTTACTGGGCGCACAACATTCCATTAAACGCTGCCGAAGGCTTTATCCGTCAACTCATTGGCTGGCGTGAATATGTACGGGGTGTCTACTGGCTGAAAATGCCCGACTACGCCGGTGGCAATCTGTTTGGCAACAGCAGACCGCTTCCAGAGTTCTATTGGACGGGCGACACCAAGATGAATTGCATGGGCCAAGCGATTGGCCAAAGTTTGAAACATGCTTATGCCCACCACATCCAGCGGCTGATGGTGACCGGCAACTTTGCGTTGCTGGCGGGCATCGCGCCGCCCCAGATTTGCGACTGGTACCTGGCGATCTACATGGACGCATTCGACTGGGTCGAGCTACCCAATACATTGGGTATGGTCATGCACGCCGATGATGGTTACCTGGGCTCCAAGCCTTACTGCGCCAGTGGTCAATATATAAAGCGCATGTCTGACTACTGCCGTAATTGTGCGTACAAAGTCAGTGAAAGTACGACCGACGACGCCTGCCCTTTCAATTCGCTTTACTGGCATTTTCTAATACGCCATGGTGACCTTCTGCGTAGCAATCAGCGTATGGGCATGGCCTATAAAAACCTCGATCGTATGACTGAATCCAAGCAGCAAGCACTCTGGGATCGTGGCCAGAAACTGCTCGCCAAACTGGATGTCGGGGAGTCGTTTTGAAGAAGAGTGAACTACCGATCAAAACCTGTGCGGTCTGCGGATTGCCTTTCGCATGGCGCAAGAAATGGGCGCGCTGCTGGGCTGAGGTGCGCTACTGCTCGGAGCGTTGCCAACGGCGCAGAAGCAGTGGATGCCATGTCATCCCCTCCCCAAATGCCGGACGTACTCTAAACCCTTCACGAAAACCAGCTCGCGCTTGCCGGCGCTATTTAGTCGATAGCAATGTGGATTGATCAGAGGGGATCCACTGGCGTTTCCAGTACCGCCTTGGCGCTATCCCACGCTCGACTAATGCCGAGTCGGTCACTATCCCCATTTCTCAAAGTCGCCAATTCGCTAGGAGGCAGCCGACTGGCGGCAGCCAACTTTTTAGATTTACTCCTGCGAGCCAGCAGAGGCCTGGTCGCGGGTTTTCCACAGCGACAGCAGCACACCGCCCAGCAACAGCCCCAGGGTCACGCTCAGGGAAATGCCCGCCGGAATCTTGCCGATGATGCCGACCAGGAAGATCTTGCCACCGATAAACACCAGCACCAGTGCCAGCGCGTACTTGAGGTAGGCGAAGCGGTGAATCATCGCCGCCAGGGCGAAATACAACGCACGCAGGCCAAGGATGGCGAAGATGTTCGAGGTGTAGACGATGAAAGGGTCTTGGGTGATGGCGAAGATCGCTGGCACGCTGTCCACGGCGAACACCAGGTCGGCACATTCGATTAGCACCAAGGCTAAGAACAACGGCGTCGCCCAGACCACGGACTTGCCGCTGGCATCCGCCTGAAGGACAAAGAAGCGCCCTTCATGCAGTTGCTCGGTTACCCGCATGTGTTTGCGCAAGAACTTCACCAGCAGGTTTTCGCTAAGGTTCGGATGGGCATCGACCTTGCTGAACAGCATCTTCACCCCAGTCAACAGCAGGAAGACTCCGAACACATACAGAATCCAGCTGAACTCGGCGATCAGCGCCGCCCCCAGGCCAATCATGATCGCGCGCAGCACGATTACACCGAGAATGCCCCAGAACAGCACCTCGTGCTGATACCTACGCGGGATAGAGAGGAAGCTGAAGATCATCGCCATCAGGAACACGTTGTCCATCGACAACGATTTCTCGATCAGAAAACCGGTGTAGAAATCCATCCCGGCGTCAACACCCTTGACATGCCAGACCCAGAGGCCGAACAGCAAGCCAGCCGTGATATAGCCAGCAGACAGCAGCAGACTTTCAGTAACGCCGATTTCTCGCTGCTCACGGTGGAGAACCCCGAGGTCGAAGACCAACAGGCCTATCACGATGCTTATAAAGACTAGCCACAACCAAGTGGCGGTGCCGAGGAACTCGGCCAGGAAGAACGGTTCTAGGGCAGTCATGAGCCTCTCCTCTAAGTGTCGAAGTTATACAAACTGCAACTCCGACATGGCAGCGGGTAGCTGTCAGAGGGGCCCGGCATTGCGAGTTCAAATCTAGAGAGGCGTGTGGGGTTTCTCAATCACGCAAGGTTTGCAAGTTATTTCAAATCGGTAGGTCGTAGCGGAAGTCGGAATGCCGATATGCAGAAATGATATCTGCATCCAGAGAACCTTTAACAGAGCCTGGCTCCCTGGCTTTTTTTGTTGCCGAACTTAGCGATTAAAAGAGCCTGAATATCCTATAAGCATCTCAAGCTTCCGGGGACTCAGTCATCGCGACTCCTTTTCGCCCCAGTTGTTTAACGCCATACATGGCCTGATCCGCCGCCTTAAGCAATGTATCGAGACTCTTGCCATGGATAGGACACAGCGAGACTCCAATACTGCACGATATTGAAAGCTCTCCTGCACTGGTCACGACTGTCTGCGCGATGGTTTCGAGCACCCTCGCCGCCCTCAGTTCCGCACTCTCGGGGTGGATAATGCCTGTAACCAAAATCACGAATTCATCCCCGCCGTAGCGTGCGATGGTGTCACACGAGCGAGTGGCTTGAAGCATTCGATTTGCGACCGCTCGGAGAACCTGATCGCCGACCTCATGGCCGTACTTATCGTTGATATCCTTGAAGTGATCCAGGTCGATCAACAGCACGGCAAACGGAACCCCGTTCACTTTCCAATCGGAGAAGGCCTGATCAAATCGATCGGCGAAAAGGTAGCGATTAGGCAGTTGGGTGAGCACGTCATGAGTTGCGAGATAAGCCGAGCGTTCGTGTTCAACCTCTGCTCTTTCGATCGCTTTGAAATGACGAATCAACACCACAGGCACAAGCACGAATGCCCCCGCGAGAACCGCAAGGATGATCAATGTTTCCGCTGTCAGAATATCCCCTAATCGCAACTGGCGCTCAAACAACAAGGTCATCGGTTGTGAAACACTTCTGATCTCGACTCGGTCAGACAGAGCCGGCAATAGGAGGCGATCCAGGATACCGGCTTGCTCGGTCTGCGTTGAAAAGACATTGCTTTCAGATCCTGCAGAGGTTTTCAGGACAGCACTGACGCGAACCAGGGGATCTACGTTCGCATAACTCACAGCATCCTGTAGCGAATCCGTCTTGATCAAAAGCAAAGACACCATCTTGCTGCCAAAGAAATTGGGGCGGGTGTTCTCTCGATCCTGTTCAGGACGACTGACTGACTGCATCAGAATGTAAGCGTCACCCCCCTCATACATTGAGAAAACAGGCGATACCACCGGCTTCTGATTATTGTGTGTTCGAGCCAACGCATAGGACAGATAGGCGACGGTTTCTAGCTTGACGCCATAGATCGAACTCGATTCTGGGAGTAAGGGGTACATGAACAATACAGGCCAAGTCTCATTGAGATAGACCTGATGTTGCGCAGGTTGGTGAGTGAGACTCGGAAAATCCTTGAGTTGAAAGTCTGGACGCCAAGTACGACGCAACAGATCTTCAAAAGCCGCCTGTTCGGCGATGGGTACCGCCCGCGCCGCCTCAAGCATGTAAATATGAGGGTAAGCGGCTAAAACGACAGCAGCATACCGGGCCGCAGCTTCCGTATCGCTCTGATCGACGGCCTGAAGAAATGCCGAGAAACCCGCCAGCACAGCCTCATTAGTATCAAGCTGATTGCGCACGATGCCGGAAATATTCTGCACGTATTCCGAGAAACGCTTTTCTCTACGTTCAGTCTCGGGCTTCAGCAGTAACAGAGCTGAAAAACCAACCAATCCGACAGCGAGGATAATGAAACCTGCTAGGGAGCTGCGCCGCCTAGTAAGCATCACTTTAACTTTTCCAAGGCGCAGAGCGAGAGCCGAGCCTTGGCAAGCACCGTTGAAGCTAAACGAGATCGCGGGTGAACGACCGATAAATGCCGATTTGAAGGTCGCTGAGCATTGAAAACAACTCCCAAGGGATCAGATCCGATACGATTTCTGCTCTGCACTGCGACTACCCCTTTCGCATGTGCTCGAAAGAAAAATTTTCGAGCCCCATTTGCTGCTTCCTAGATGGTCATCACTGCAACGAAACTCACTATAGGGCAATTTGCCAGCATTCGCTGTGTCGTGTGCAATACCTTCGGTTCGAGCTCAGTCGTTTATAAGGGGAAACTCCAAGTGAAAGCTCGTACCTGCGTCAGTGCTATCAACGGTTATACAACCGCCATGCAGTTGCATAATCGAACGAACGATGGCCAATCCCAGACCACCGGAATCGTCGGGTTGATTGCGTGATGGGTCACACCGGTAAAAGCGCTCAAACAATCGTGGAAGATGTTCTGCTGCAATCGGCTCGCCGTGGTTGTGCACCGTGATATCGAGCCTGTGCTCCAAAACCCTGCTGCTGATCGTCACTGCAGAGTTGGGAATTGCGTAGCGCAGCGCATTCGCCAGCAAGTTAGCCAGTGCTCGACGGATCAAGCCTGGATCACCCAGCAACTGATCCTGGGTCTGGTTTATCAGTTGCACATCTCGTTCTTGCGCTACCCCTTCGAAATACTCACAGAGCTGCTCAATGAGATCGTGCAGGTTGATTTGCTCAAATTTTACGCAAGCGTTTGGCTGCTCGGTGCGAGCTAGAAACAGCATGCTGTCGATCATTCGGGCCAGCCTTTCATACTCTTCCTGATTGGAAACCAGCAGGTTCTGATAGTCCTCTATAGAGCGACTGCGTCTCAGGGTTTGTTGGGTATGTCCCATCAGGTTGCCTAGTGGGGTTCGCATCTCATGGGCGAGGTCTTCCGAGAAACGTGAAAGCTGGGCGAATCCGTCCTCAAGGCGTGCAAGCATCTGG
The DNA here is from genome assembly GCF_018502625.1 of Pseudomonas hormoni. NCBI lineage: Bacteria > Pseudomonadati > Pseudomonadota > Gammaproteobacteria > Pseudomonadales > Pseudomonadaceae > Pseudomonas > Pseudomonas hormoni. The sequence goes on along the minus strand of NZ_CP075566.1, from coordinate 1,848,635 downwards.
TTGAGGGCACTACAGAGCGGTTTGAGCTCATTCAGTTCACTGAACTCATCCAGCCGCAGATGAAGATGCTGCACATCGATTCCGGCAGCACGCTTGGCCAGCAGGCGCACAGGGTGCAAGCCTCGTTGACTCACCCACCAGCCGAATGCGAAAGCCAGCAGCGCACCGACTGACATGGCCAACCAAAGTTTGAGTCGGTAAACCCCCATCATCTGCTCGCGCTCCCCCAACAACTTGCCAGCGATCAGGGTCAAGCCGCGATCACCCTGCATGACATCCTGCCAGGCAAGCCGCACTGGCTCGGAAGAGTGATCGTCAACGAGGCGAGCATGGGGCGCACCCGGCAACTTTGGAAAAGTCATACCCACCGGGTTGATTTCGATCAACACCTTGCCGGTGTCATCGACAATCCATAGCAGACTGTCGCGATTGCCCAACATGTTTTCGTAGAGCTTGGGCCGACCTCGCAGTTGCTCGATGCTGTCGCTATCGCTGATCAATGCTTGCATTCGCTCAATGCGCCCCAGTAAGGCCTGGTCATCGCGCCAGGCAATCTCTCGCTGTAACGATTGATAAAGATAAAAACCAATGGAGCCCAGTAATAGCGCGCTGACCAGTGCGAACATGATGGCCAGGCGCAGGCTCAGAGTGCGCGGATATAGATTCAGGATTGCACCTCGAGCATGTAACCGATACCACGGACTGTGTGTATCAATTTCAGCGGGTAAGGATCATCAACCTTGGCCCGCAGTCGACGGATGGCGACATCCACCACATTGGTGTCACTGTCGAAGTTCATCTGCCAGATTTGGGAGGCAATCAGCGAGCGCGATAACACCTCCCCTTCACGACTGAGCAGCAGATGCAGTAGGGAGAACTCCTTGTTCGTCAGGGTGAGGCGCTCTCCGTTGCGCGTTACCTTGCGTCGTAACAAGTCCAGGCTCAGGTCGCCAGCCACAAAATGCTCAACCTCGCGAGGCGGGCCACGGCGCAGCAAAGTGCGTACCCGTGCCAACAACTCGGCATAGGAAAAGGGTTTCACCAGATAATCATCGGCCCCCAACTCCAGCCCTTTGACCCGATCATCAACCGAATCACGTGCGGTGAGAAACAGTACCGGGGTCTGCCACTTACGCCGGATGATTTGCAGTAATTGCCAGCCGTCCAACCCCGGCAGCATGACATCCAGAATGATCAGATCGAACTCACTCTCCTGCGCCAAATGCTGGCCGTCCAGCCCGTCAAGGGCGATCTCTACCGCATAGCCCGATTCAGTCAGGGCTTTGCGCAGGTAATCCGCCATTTTCGTTTCATCTTCAACCACCAGGATACGCATTTTTTCCTCCAGGACTGGAGCACAGGCTAGCCCGCTTCGCTGTTTTCTCACATTACATATTGGTAATCAGGAGGCAATCATTCTGACGGGGTGGGCTGGTCATGATGTCTGGCAATGACTCAGAAAGACTCAACCAATCAAGGAAACACCATGCGTACAAGCCTATCGACTTCATTGCTGATCACGCTCGCAATGAGCTCTGCGTTCGCCGTTGCAGCCCCGGATCAGGTTGCGCAACGCAAGGACGTGTCACTCGCAATGGCCAACGATTTGCTAACAGCCGCGCTGACGGCCTGTCACGCCGATGGCCGCTCAGCCGTTGCCGCAGTTGTTGACCGTGGCGGCAATCTGGTTGCTGTGCAACGCGATGACAATGTCGGCCCGCACAACACGTCAGCCGCACAACGTAAAGCCTATACCGCCCTGTCGACCAAGACTTCGACGCGGCAGTTGGCGGAGCGTGCGCGCAGTACTCCGGATGCTGAAAACCTCAACACCCTTGATGAGTTGTTGCTGCTGGGTGGAGGCGTGCCATTGAAGTTCGATGACCAGGTCATCGGCGCCATCGGTGTGGCCGGTGCGGGTGGCGCTGCACACGATGAACGTTGTGCGGAGGTCGCCATCAACAAAGTTTTACCTGCCGTTAAAAACTAAGGACATCACCATGACTGTATTGAAAAGTTTCTTCGCTGGCGCTGTATTGAGTGCCCTTTCAGCCCTTGCATCAGCGGCAACAAATCCATTGAGCGTGCATGTACTTAACTTGCAGGATGGCCTGCCCTCCCCTGGCGTCAACGTCACGTTGGAAAAACAGGATGGGAAAAACTGGGACATGCTCAACAGCGCGGCAACCAACGAGCAAGGTCGTATCACCGGGCTGTATCCGGAAGGTCGGGGTTTGGAGAAAGGTACCTACCGTGTCACCTTCAAGACTGGTGAGTGGTTCAAGTCGCACAAAACGTCCAGCTTCTTTCCGGAGGTACCGGTCATTTTTGAGGTGGACGGTACCGTTCCTCACTATCACATCCCGTTGCTTCTCAGCCCTTACGGCTTCTCCACATACCGAGGGAATTGATCGTTAAGCGATACCAAATGGATACCGCCCGAAGGTGAAGACAGCCGCCCCTACTCAAAAGGGCGACACTGTCGCTTAACTTTTCGGCATCAAAATCTTCAGCGATGACCTGGCCGACTCCTCAGAGTTGGTTCACGTTTTAGGGGGGAATGCCGGCGACAACTCCTTTCTGATCCTTGACCATGAATTGTGGGCCACTCATCAAAAGCCCTGGTTGGCCATGCTGAGAAAAGGGCATGCGGTCGATTTCACGGCGGAAAGAATGGCGCCCTTCCTCAGTCTGTTCCTCGGCGTACTTGATACAAACCTATACAAGATAATGTCATGCGCATAAGGCTGATCAGAAGGCGGTGATGCTTTACTTTGACGACGAATGCCCGCTCTGCGCTCGATAAATCAATGTCCTGCGCAGAGGCGCTAATGAGCCCCAACTGCTCTATTTGTCGGCGTCCGGTGTGATGGGCTTGAACCCGCAACATGGAGCTCGCGCGCCGCAAGCTTTAGGTACTTCGGCCACTAAAATGACTTGAGGCGCAATCCGTTCGCCCCTTTCGGTCGGATATCGAGTGCTCTGCCGATTATGCGACAGCTGCGTAAACCGATAGTCAATTGCCGGTGCTCAATCCCCTACCCGATCAGCGCAATACCCGCGATCAACATGCATTCCTCGCGTTTAACCTCAAATTATCTTGTACAAAACCATATCTTTGTATAGGTTTTGCGTTGACTTGATGAAAGTGCCAAGCAGTCCATAGCCACTGAGGTTCGTATGTTCAACTCGCAAATCAAAAAAGAACTGGTCGTCAGCCAGCAGCGCTTGGCTGACTGCGAAGCCACCCTCGCAGCATTAGGTGGCTCCATGGCTCTGATTGAGTTCCAACCTGATGGCACGATCCTCGGCGCCAATCACAATTTCCTGAGCGTAATGGGCTATCGCCTTGAGGAAATTCACTCCCGGCATCACCGCTTATTCTGTACACCGACCTACGCCTACAGCGTCGCTTATCAAGGTTTTTGGTCACGCCTGAGTAATGGTGAGTCCATAAACGACCGCTTCCTGCGCGTGGACAAACAGGGGCGTGAGATCTGGCTGGAGGCCAGCTATAACCCTGTTCGCGACGCCTTTGGACGGGTGATTAAGGTCGTCAAGATTGCTACTGATGTCACTGCTCGGGTGCAGAAGGAACAAGAGCAGGAAAGTCAAATCAACGCGATTAACCGTTCCATGGCAACCATTGAGTTCAACCGGCAGGGAGAAGTCATTAGCGCCAACGAGAACTTCCTTGCAGTGATGGGTTACCGCCTCGATGAGATTGTTGGCAAGCACCATCGTCTGTTCTGTGAGCGTAGCGAAAGTGAATCCAACGAGTATCGCCAGTTCTGGGAGCGCCTGAATCACGGCGAATTTTTCTCCGGTAACTTCAAGCGCCTCAACCACCAGGGACAAACCGTCTGGTTACGTGCGACTTACAATCCGGTGTTCGACGCCAGCGGCAGCCTTTACAAAGTAGTTAAGTTTGCGAGCGATATCACGGCTCAGGTTCTCCAGCAGGAAACTGAGTCACGAGCAGCACGCATGGCTTACGAGACTTCACTGAAAACCGACAATACAGCACACGAAGGCGCCCGAGTGGTGCAGGAGACCGTGGATGTCATGCAAAGCCTGGCTGGCGAATTGAATCACGCAGCCGAAGGTATCAAAGATGTCAGCCAGCAGTCGGAAGTAATCAGCAGCATCGTGCAGACCATCCGTGGCATCGCCGAACAAACGAATCTTCTTGCGCTAAACGCCGCCATCGAAGCCGCTCGTGCCGGAGAGCAGGGTCGAGGCTTTGCGGTGGTCGCTGACGAAGTGCGCAATCTGGCTTCGCGCACAAGCCAGGCCACCATCAAAATTGTCGAGGTGGTGCAGCACAATCGTTTATTGGCCCAGGGGGCAGTTGCCAGGATGGAGGCGAGTAAAGACAAGGCAGAACAAGGAGTCAAATTAGCCGGTGAGGCTGGTCAAGTAATCCTGGATATTCAGGATAGTGCTCGCCAAGTCGTAAAGGCGATCAGCAATTTCTCGTCGACATTAGCTAGATGATTCAGCCTTGCGGCATGTGCAAAATCTTGGTTTGATCGACACATGGATAGTGATTGAAAAGCGGGGGTTGAATGAACGAAAAATCACGACCAGTATCTCCTTGTAGCGCCTGCCGGGAGGGCAATGAACTGGATTTTGAGTTCAGTATGGCGTTCCAGCCAATCGTAGATCTGCGCGACAACAGTATTTTTGCCTACGAGGCTTTGGTACGTGGTTGCGATGGCAGTGGTGCCGCTGCCATTCTTGGAAAGGTGAACGAACAGAACCGTTATGCCTTTGACCAAGCATGTCGAGTCAAGGCTGTTGAGCTTGCTTCGCGCTTACAAATACCCTGCTTTGTCAGCATCAACTTCTTACCCAATGCGGTCTATCAAGCAGCCACGTGCATTCGTGCGACGCTTGAAGCCGCACGCAGATTTGGATTTCCTACCGAAAGGCTGATTTTCGAGATCACCGAAAACGAAGAACTGGTGGACAAGGAACATCTAAAAAGCATCATTCGAGAATATCGCCTTAAAGGCTTCAAGACAGCGATAGATGATTTCGGTGCTGGGTACTCGGGGCTCAATTTGCTGGCAGAGTTTCAACCCGACATCATAAAACTGGACATGACCCTGGTACGTAGCATAGGCACTGACCCGGTGCGAGAGGCAATCGTCCAAGGTATATTAGGTGTATGCAAAGCTCTCAAAATTGAAGTGATTGCAGAGGGCGTAGAGACCAATGCTGAATTGCAGAAGTTACTAGCCTTGGGCATTAACTACTATCAAGGTTATCTGTTCGCAAAGCCCGAATATGAAACGCTGCCTAACGTGACCTGGCCGATACCAAACATCGGCTAGATATAAGGTGCCCTCACTTTTTATAAATCGAGGCGATCAATACTCTGAGTGTTTTGCGGAGAATCTGTTTGCTCCCAGCATTACTCGGATTGCCCCATCTCCTTCGTGCTCACCTTGAGTACCACCACCGCCTGCTTACCATTGAGTTACGCGGGTGCGGGCTTGATTGTTACCGAGGGCACTCAGATCGAACCCGGGGACAAGGTTATGCTTGGACTCCAGACATCCATACAGCCGAGCAGATCGCTGGATCGCATGAAGTGACCGAAGCTGTGCATGGCCACGAAGGCGTTATCTTCGCGCAGCTCTGGCACGTAGGACGCGTCTCTCACACCTCCCTGCAACCTGAGAGTGCAGCTCCTGTTTCGGCTTCTGCCATTGCGACCGAACGAGTGAGTGTCTTCAGAGAAACCGAACCAGGTGCCGGAGCATTGATGAAGCCGTCAACACCAAGAGCTCTGATCACTCGTGAAGTTGAAGAACTTGTACAGCTTTAGATTCAGGCGGCACGTAATGCCATGGAAGCAGGCTTCGACGGTATTGAGCTACATTGCGTCAATGGTTACCTGGTCAATCAGTTCATTTCAGTCCATAGCAATCATCGCGAAGACCAGTACGGCGGCTCCCTTCACAACCGCCTACGGTTTTTGCGTGAGGTGGTTGCTGGGGTAGCCGAGTGTATTAGCAAAGAGAAGGTTGGCGTCCGTTTCGCGCCATTGTCAGCAGCACCGATGAGGAGCGCACTTACCTAGGGATGGTTGAAGACGATCCTCATACCACCTACATCGAAGCGATCAAAGTTCTTGAGTATGCTGGCATTGCTTACCTCTCCATCGCCGGAGCGGACTGGGATAATGCACCACGGATGCCGGAATCGTTCCGTCGCGCAGTCCGTAGCTCCTTCAGCGGGGCGATCATCTACGCCGGTCGGTACACTGCACAAAGCGCTACACAGTTGCTGGATTCAGGACTGGCCGACCTCGTCGCTTTCGGCCGTACGGTCATGGCCACCCCGGATCTACCAGCCAGAATCGCGAACGATTGGCCGCTGAACCCTCTGAACTCAGCCATACTGTATGGCGGTATGCCGAGGGTTATACTGATTACTCCGTGTATGGCGGGTAACCGCTAAAAATGAGATGTCACTCACTGGGGCTCTGAAAATGATCGACGCAGAACTGCTGAAACTGGTGGTTGAAGCATCCAACGACGGCATCGTGGTAGCAGAGCAGGAAGGCGACGAAAACATCCTGATCTATGCCAACCCCGCCTTTCAGCGCCTGACGGGGTACAGCGTTGACGACATCCTGTACCAGGACTGCCGCTTCCTGCAGGGTGATGACCGTAACCAAGCTGGTTTGACAGTAATCCGCGAGGCGATAAGGAACCTTCTCCCCTGCCGCCAAGTCATTCGCAACTATCGCAAGGACGGCAGCGCCTTCTGGAACGAACTGTCGATTACCCCAGTGTTCAACGACGCAGATCAACTCACCTACTTCATCGGTATCCAGAAGGACGTCAGCGTCGAGGTTGAGGCTAGCGAGCGAGTGCGCGAACTGGAAGCTGAACTCGCACTGTTGAAGAAGCAACTCGGATAATTGGAGCGCAAAGATTAACTCCGTACGGACTTGATAAGTTAACGCTCCAGCAATGTCCGGTCTAATAAAGTCCCTGTTCAAACACCAAATATTGGTTGTCGTTTAGCAAGGTACTAACTCCGACTCCAAGTCACCGACCGCCAGGATTTCTTCTCTGCAAAAATCGCCTAAATTGCTGCAGAGCTTCGATTCGATTGGAGATAAAAGGTGGTCATCCCTACGACCGCGCCGTGTTGAACACTAACATCGGTCTGCTGAGAAATCTCATATGCCGTTTCAGATACCTTACTGACTTGGAGCTCACACGCAACCTGATCCGTGACTACCGTCGCAAACCTAACCACCAGGCCATTTAAGTGCTTGGCAAAATTCTCTCACAGACGTCAACACAAACGCATTGAGTCGAATTAAAGCCAGCAAATTTAGGGCCCACATGCTGAGATTCAACTTCATCGGGCTGTGTTTCCACCCAGGCTGGTGCGCGGGAAGCTTGCGTTCTGCTCGTGAGCTACTAATATTACTGACAATCGATTAGTATCCAAACTTAGCTGAATCGACATTCGCGCAAGGATGCCGGGGCTAAACAAGGCTTGATAAGTTTGTTTTTTGCTAAACGATCACATATCGAATGGGCTTTTTATGTAAAAACGCTCGATACCTGTAGATTGTCGTACCACACATTCCCATTTCTTTAAATGCCGAACATCAACCCTTGATATCGATGATCCGTTGGATAAAGAAAATTTACAGAAAGCACTTCATTTCTAGTTCCTAACGCCGTCAATCAATTGATAGTAGCCTGGCAGCCGTCATCGCCAATGAGCCCACGACGAGCAATGAAACCGAGCTAAGCGCTCACAGAAGTCTACGTACCTGAATACTGGCAACTATTTCAGCAGAAAGTACGCGCCTGGCCAATACACCTACTCAAACGCTCACGCTAAGGGTAATGGTGTCCACGCAACCGATGTGGCAGAGTTCAAAGTCGGAGGCTGGAAGCGTTATGTTTTAGTGATACTTGACCTCTACAATAGCGGGAGTCACCCGCAAAATCCCTTGCTGAAAATAGGCCTGTTGATCTGGGGAACAGGGTGTACCATCGAGAAATATCATCATGAAGTGATACCTGTGCATGGAAAGGGATGATAGCCGCAGGATTTCGGCATCGACGGCTAAACGCGCCGGGGACACTCCGAACGCCGGACAAAACGCCAATGCGGTAGTGGCAACATTCAGGGATATTTATACTACTCTCGCGCCGATTATTGGCCAGGGAGGGGTGTTAGCGCTTTATAGGCGAAGCGTTTTTATCTGCGCCTCACGTCACAATTGTCTCTCCAGCCTCAACGACAACCTCGAGAAAGACTTTTCTAGGTTGAGATCCCTGCTCGCGCAGCAAACCAGCGACACAGCCACAGCATATGGTGACGATTTACTGAAGACTCTGAATGAGCTGCTGATCTCGTTTATAGGATCTTCTCTATCCGAACGTCTGTTGCAGCCCGTGTGGGAAAACTCTTTTAGCGACACCCCTGCGCAGGATACCTCGTCATGAATACCAAAATGACAATCAATCGCTTGCGCACAGGTGTGCCAGGACTGGATGAGGTGCTAGGCGGAGGATTGCCGGAGTTTTCGTTCAATCTGATCACCGGCCCACCGGGCTGCGGAAAGAAAACGCTGGCGCATCACATGATGTTCGCCCTGGCTACACCGGAACGACCAGCTCTGTATTTCATCGTGCTGGGTGAGCCGCCATTAAAGATGTTGCGGTATCAGCAGCAGTTTGAGTTCTTCGACAACGAAGCAGTGACGCGTTCGATCCGGTACATCACCGACCTCCGCTTCAGCCCTTACGGCACGGCGTTCTCGACCGATACGATTATTGTTCAGCGCTGTATCGAAATTGAAAGTCGGTTGCTGCGAGTCATGGCAGAGGAGAAGGTTCGTGCAAGCGATTACTCCGATGAGTTACGCCTGTACCAAATCGACGATTACGGCATTCGTATTAGCAAAATGCTTGTTGAGCAAGAAGGTCTCTTAGGGGGCCGCCCGACTCAGAAGAACAATCAAATGCCGTTGCCGCAGTTTGAGACGGATGAACTTGGGGCGCTTTCGTGAGCCGCGAAACGGACAACGACAAACAAGCGCTCGCTGCTGCGAGCATCGAGCTGACTCTGGTTGTTCAGAAAACTCAGGAGGCTCGCCTAAAGCTTGATGCTCTTGAGCAGAAAGTCGTGAACACTCAGCACCAAGTGCTGGAAAACCACCAGTCCGGGCAGTTAATCGAAGCCAATGAACAACTGGTACTGGCGCTTCTCCAAGCCCAAGTTGGCGTTGAACAGGCAGCCACTGCACTGCGTGAAGTTTCTCACGCCGCGCAGCTCGATGTATTGACGGGGCTACCCAATCGCAGATTGCTACTCGGACGGTTGGCCCAGGCGGTCGAAGAAGCGAAGCCGGACGGAGATGGTCTCGCGGTACTCTTTTTGGATTTAAATCACTTCAAATTGATCAACGACACTTTGGGGCATAGTGCCGGCGATGAAATGCTCAAGGAGGCTGCACTGCGACTCAGTGGCGCGGTACGCAAGAACGATACGGTTGGACGATACGGCGGGGACGAGTTCATTATTTTGCTGGGAGGCGCTACCAGCCATACCGATGTATTGGGTATCTGCGAGAAAATAATCAAGGCGCTTGGAGTGCCACATCCTATCGGGAATCAGGTTCTGCAACTGGCAGCGAGCATTGGAGTGAGTTATTACCCGAAAGATGGAGATGACCCGCACACGTTGATCGACTGTGCTGACGCGGCAATGTATCGGGCGAAACGGCATGGTCTAGGGGTAGCCTTTCACAGCACCGACTTGCCTCCAGTACCGCTGCCTACCCGCCTCCTCATTATCCAGACACAAAAAAAACCCGGCGCCCACCACTACATAGCCCCTGGGGAATACGAAAGACGGCGTGCTCAATTGCGAGAGGCCAACGAGCAGTTGGTATTAACGGCACTCAACGCGCAACAACTCCAGGCCGCTGCGGAGGACGCTCTTAATAAGCAGAAAAAAATTCTGGCAATAGTTGCGCACGAGTTGCGCAATCCACTGACACCGCTAACCCTGGCGGCGGGGATGCTGATGCGCTCCTCCCCTGAACGGTTGGCTACTATACAGGCAATTATTGAGCGTCAGACGAGCCATATTGCGCGGCTGGTCGACGACCTGATGGACGTATCCAGGGCCCAGACAGGCAAGCTCAACCTGAACTTCCAGCCTGTGGACATAGCAACGATTATCGATGAGACGGTCAATGTTTGTCGTCCAGCGATCGATCTACGCTTTCAGCAATTTGTCGTACACCAGCCAAGTCGCCCGCTGATGATCAATGGCGATCAGCTCAGATTGACGCAAATTTTATGTAACCTGCTTGGCAATGCCTCCAAGTACACACCCAATAATGGTTCGATCGAGCTAGTAGTCGGTGCCGGTACCGAGGACATCACCTTGATCTTTTCCGATACCGGAATAGGTATTAGCGCTGAGGTTCTGCCTTTTATTTTCGATCCCTTCGTTCAGGACGCCCACGCGATTGGGGTAAACGGCACAGGCCTGGGGGTTGGTCTGACAGTCGTTCGCGAATTGGTCGAGGGGCACCAAGGCTCGGTAAGCGTGTTCAGCGGTGGCTTAGGGCTCGGCAGCAAGTTTATCGTCACGCTACCGTTGCACCCGCAATCCAAATAGCTGTTTTGTGATGGTGAGTTACATGCCCGTCGTCTCGACGCGCAGCATCACGTAGGCAATGGGATGGACGCCTCCGCCCATAATCGTATCGCTATGCCAGAGTGAGTGACGTCACCGCCCACTTGCACGAGAGGTTATCAGTCATGGGGATCAGAATTGTTGGTATCCTGGTCGTCGACGACGAATATTTAATCGCTGATATTCTCTGCTACGCGCTCGAGGATGAAGGCTTCATGGTCGTGAAAGCCAGCAATGGCCAAAAAGGTCTAGAGGTGTTTGAGCGAGAGCGGCCTGCCTTAATCATCACCGACTTCATGATGCCTGTCATGGACGGACTCGAATTCGCCAAAGCCATCCGCGCCTTGCCCTCAGTTAACCACTTACCGATCATCTTGATCAGCGGCGCGCAAGCACACATCTGTATGAAGAGATCAAATTTGTTCAATGCTGTTTTGGAAAAGCCGTTCAACATCGATTCGATTCTTGCCACTGTTAGAGGCCTGTTGGCTGGTAATTGACACCGACGTCAGTCAGCCAACTTGCTTAAATGGCTCACGAGAAGTGGGGTTCCCTCCCCCCCTAACGCTAGCTGTGAAAATGTGAACCTATCCAGCTCAGCTGCGGTCAGCTGATATAGGGTGACTCTGACCATCCGATTCTTGATGATTCAGTAGAGGAGCCCCTTTTCCTCATTCGATCTCATTCTTTCTTCAATTTTTTTGCCCCCAAGTGCGGCCTGCAGCCGATCTTATCGAATGGAATCACTCTGAAGCGAATCACGGTGCACCCAGGCGATGCCGCAGGTGCCTTTAAAATGATTGATCCTTAGGAGTGACGCTTGAAAAAATCACGAGCGGCACATGCAAATCAGGATGAATCTGTGTTAGGTAACGCGCACCAAAACTTGTGGCGTAGCTGTTTGTTACCGGTAAGCATTTTTCTCACTGGAGTCGCGCTTTCTGTAGCTCTTGGCAACTTTGATGTACGAGAAAAATCCTTCGAGGCGAAAGCTCAAGTTATTTCAAAATTAGCGAATGTGCGGACACAACTTGAAAGTGAAGTGCGCTCGACCTTTGACGTCACGGACGGCATAGCGCAGTTGCTTAGGCTTGATGGCGGAATTTCGTCCGAGCATTTTGTCGGCATGTCCAAGCAAGCTATTTCGTCGAAATCCCATATTCACCACATCGCGTTGGCCCCCAACGATATTGTGCGTAACGTCTTTCCCGTTGAAGGAAACGAGAAAGTCATAGGCATGGACTATCGCAAGATACCCGATCAATACGACGCACTTTTACGGTCTCGTGAGCAGAAAACGTCACTGCTGGCTGGCCCCGTTGAGTTAGTGCAAGGCGGTCAAGGGTTTATTTATCGTCGTCCGATTTTTGTGAAAAATTCAACCGACGAAGATAGCTATTGGGGTAACGCATCGGTGGTTGCAGATGTTGTCCCCCTTCTCAACGCTGGCGGCGTTAACGTCCCTGATAGCCTCCAGGTAGCAGTTCGCGGAAAAGACGGATTGGGTGCCCGTGGAGACACGTTCTTCGGGGATGGCCGGGTCTTTCTGGAAGAAGCTGTCACCACCGATGTCGAGGTGCCCGGTGGCACCTGGCAACTTGCGGCGATACCCGTGAACGGTTGGCCAACCACCTCCTTATTCACTTCTCCTCTTTTTCTCATTGCCCTCACGTGTACCGGGTTTTTCACATATTTCGCAGCCCAGCTCAGCAAAAGCAACAGGGTCATACACCAGCGTCATACAGAGCTTGCCAAAGAAATCAGAGATCGCCAAACCGTGGAGTTATCTCTGGTACAAAGTGAGGCTCGTTTCCGAGCCCTTTTTGAGCGTTCTCCCGATCCCATTTGCATCCTGAGTCGAAGAGGCATTTGCACCGATGCGAACGCAGCGGCCATCAAGATGTTCGGCTTTAATGATCTAGCGAAGCTACATCGGATCAGGGCAACCGACATCTCGCCGATACTGCAGAGCGATGGCCAATCGACCACGATCAAAGCACAAGTGATGCTTGAAACTGCCCTGGCGAATGGCGTGCATCGTTTTGAGTGGCTACACAGAAGCGCTGATGGGACTGTCTTTCCTGCCGAATTAACACTTTGTGCGGTAACGCTGTCCGGCGAGCCGATGCTGTACGCCGTGGTACGCGATATTTCTGACCGGAAACAGGCTGAAGAAGCCTTACTGACCCAAAAAGCCTTGTTGCTGGATATTGTTGATAACGCCCCTTCTCTAATTTATGTGTATGACACCGAAGGACGGCTGCGCCTGTGCAATCGCCTTTTTGAACAAACGGCGGGTTTCAAATTCCAAGAGATGGAGGGCAGCACGCGAGAAAAGCATCTGCCCCTTGGAGAAGCGAGTACCCTTCGAAACAACGATAAAAAAGTGCTCTCAAAGGGCGGAATCTTTCGCTTTGAAGATCAGATCCTCAAGCATGGAAAACTGCATACCTACTTGACGACAAAGTGCGTATTGCGAGGCACCGAAGGGCAAGCCACTGGGGTATTGGGGATTTCTACTGACATCACCGAAATCAAACAGAATACTGAACAGCTTCGTCTCGCCGGCATCGTTCTGGATAATACTGCTGACGGCGTGATCATCACCAATGCACGTGGACATATATTATCGGTCAACGCCGCCTTTACCAAAATTACGGGCTTCAGCGCCGAAGATTCCATAGGCCTGAAACCCAACATCCTGACTTCCGAAAAACAAGACAATGCATTCTATCGCGACATCCTTGACAACCTGAAATTAACAGGTTTTTGGCGCGGCGAACTGTGGAGTCGTAGAAAAAATGGAGAGCAGTATCCAAAATGGTTGACCATCAATACAGTTTACAATGATGCTGGCAAAGTCATTAACTACGTTGCCGTATTCTCCGACATGTCAGCCATCAATCAGTCGCAGACTGATCTCGAACGTATGTCGCACTACGACCCGTTGACGGCTCTACCTAATCGGTCGCTGTTCCACGAACGATTGCAACACTCGCTCGACCTGTCTCTGAGCTACAACCAATCCTTGGCCGTGATCGTATTAGACCTGGACGGTTTTAAAACAGTGAATGAAAGTCTTGGCCACTCAATGGGAGACCTGCTGCTACAACAGGCAGCGACCAGATTTTTATCGTGCGTGCGCTCGGAGGACACTGTCTCGCGATTAGGTGGAGATGAGTTCGCGTTGATTCTGAACAATCTTGCGCACCCTACCGATGCCATTATCATCGCGAAAAAACTGTTGAATGCGCTGCAGGAGCCCTTCGATTTAAAAGGCACGTCTACTCTGCTGACGGCCAGCATCGGAATATCTGTTGCGCCCTATGATTCCGAAACGCCAGAACAGTTGCTGAGGCAGGCTGATACGGCCATGTATGGTGCCAAAGAGTGCGGACGTAACGGCTATCGCTTTTACCAGCCAGAGATGACGCTGCGCGCTCAAGAAAGATTGAACAGCGAACGCTTTTTAAGGCGAGCGGTGCAAAACCATGAATTCGAAGTTTGGTATCAACCTAAAATAAACCTCTTAAATAATAATGTTGAGGGAGCGGAAGCGCTGATACGCTGGCGCGACCCTGTAAAGGGGCTTGTTTCACCTGCCGATTTTATTCCTTTGGCAGAAACTACAGGATTGATTATTCAGATCGGTGAGCAGGTAATTGATATCGTTTGTAGGGACATAAAGCGGTGGAGTGATCGGCGAATTGAACCCGGGGTAATCGCGGTAAACGTAGCCGCATTGCAAATTGACAGAAGCGATTTCATCGAAACCATCAGAAGCACCCTGGAAGAATATGATTTGCCTGCCAGTGTTTTAGAGGTTGAAGTGACTGAAAGCTTAATGATGGCGAGCCCAGAACATTCGAGAGAGGTATTAAGAACGCTACAAAGTCTTGGTGTAACGACCGCCATCGATGACTTCGGCACAGGGTACTCTTCTTTAGCTTATCTTAAGCTCTTACCCATCAACAGCTTGAAAATTGACCGGACTTTTATTAAAGAATTACCTCTCGACCCCAGCGATGTGGCGATTACTAGAACCATCGTGGAGCTTGGACATGCTCTGGGCTTCAAAATCATAGCAGAAGGCGTTGAAACCGAAGAGCAAAATAGGTTTCTAAAAGATATAGGATGCGATCAAGGCCAAGGGTACCTGTATGGACGCCCAATGCCTGCAGCAGATTATGAAGTTTGGCTCAAACAACTATTTACTAGCTCTGGCATCAGAGCCTCACACTAAACTTGGATCGCTGCTGCTCTCCTCCTTCATCCAGTCTTTGGTTACGCCTTTGACACTTAAATTCGCGTGCGGCGGTAGGCTCAAATATTCAAACAGTTGGGTGCCATAGGTGCGGTAGCAGTTGATCGACCTCAATGGCTCGGTGTATCGGTAGCCGCGCCAGCACATCTTTGAGATAAGCATACGGTCATGCCCATTCAGCCGCGCAGACTGGATCAAGCTCATGATCGCCGCTGCCCGCTTTCCGCTGCGTAGCGACCCTGCGAAGAGCCAGTTCTTGCCTCCAAGAGCCCTTGGTGGGATCTGGTTCTCGGCCCAATTGTTGTCAATGGGTACGGCCCCGTCATCGAGGTAGCGCGACAGCGCTGCCCAGCGTTTCACGGACTGCATGAGAATGTAAGCGGTGCCTCCTTCGTACATAGAGAAGACAGGTGATACAACCGGCTTCGGATTATTGTGAGTGCGGGCCAACGCGTAGGAAAAATGCCCAACGGTTTCCAACCTAACGCCATAGATAGAACTGGATTCGGGAAGCGGCGGGTACATAAACAACACAGGCCAGGTCTCACTGAGGTAGGCCTGATGCTGGGCAGGTTGCTGGGTGAGACTCGGGAAGTCTTTGAGCTCAAAGTCCGGACGTCAGGTGCGGCGCATCAGAGTCTCAAATGCAGCCTGCTCCACGATGGGAACCGCCCTCGCCGCCTCAAGCATGTAAATGTGGGGGTACGCGGATAAAACGGCTGCCGCGTAACGGGCCGCAGCTTCCGTATCACTTTGGTCAACAGCCTGGAGAAATGCTGAGAAGCCCGCCAACACGGCTTCATTGGTATCAAGCTGATTTCGCACGATGCCGGAAATATTCTGCACGTATTCAGAGAAACGCGTTTCTCGCCGTTGTGTCTCAGACTTCAACAGCAACATGGCCGAAAAACCAACCAGGCCGACAGCCAGAATAATGAACTCCACTAAGGAACTGCGCCGTTTAGTGAATATCATCCTGGTTGACCAACATGTAAAACGTGCACAGCCTCTTGGCCAGCCCCTCTCCGATCCTTACACCCCATCGCGTCTCGTCCTTGTCGTACTTTCTTGCGGTTGTGCCTGATCTAAGCATCTGTTGCGCTCGGGCTGAAATCTCAGCCTTCCGAGTGATAACGCTTTTAACGTTTGCGAGGTTGCGGGCTTCGCTTGCGACAACAGAACAAGCTGATTCTAGGGCAATTCGCCATTACTCAGTAGGGCGAATTCTACTCCCATTGCACAAGCCCAATTCTACGCAGCGTGCCAATGGGGAACCGCCGCGCATGTTTAGCGGCGGAAGCGAATCGTTAAATTGATGGAAATGAGCACCTCATCCAGCTCTCATGGATTGGAATCAAGGCAACACGAATCACCTCAACGCCCCTCCTTCGATCAACAAAAGGCGAGGTGCACTGTCATAAATTGTCTCAGCTCAGTCCTGCACAGTTGTGAAATTACGGAGTGATGCCGGTACTTGTAGATCACCATTCTTTAGCAGGAAACGCACAACCATGCAGCCAAGATTCAAGGTGATCGAGACTACTAAATTGTATGACGGCCGTAAGCGATATAGTGTTGTAGATCTCGTGGAGGGAGGTGCAGCTAGCTAGCATGGCGTGTTCGAATCCGGGCTGAAGCAGAGACTGTTTGCTCAATATTGAACGCTGAGCATCCAAGAGAAACAGGAGTGCGTCGCACATCACCGCTTAGTACCCACCAATCTGCTGGCTATCCGAAACTAAGGGCCGGGTAATCGTTTACATCGGTGAGAGCCTAAAGAATCGGTATGGTTTCCCGTTCTGACAGGACGCCCTGGAATCGCTCCATGTTAACCCGCAGGCACTCACTCTCGGCTTCTTCCCGGGTCTGGTAGCTTGTCTTCAGCCGCAGCTTTTCCTCATTGTCATAGAGGTTGAAGCCTATTGGTGCGGTCTGGCAGTAAAAACGCGATCCGTTGCGCATTGATCCCGTTTCCGTTGGGATTGCAGGGACGACAACAAATCTTGAAATCATCTTCACGCCCTCTCCAAGAACCTCCTTACTATTAGCGGCTATGAGCCACCATCGCAAGCAACCGCAGTCAGTTTCCGATGAGAAGTACGACCGGACATGAGTCGATTGGAAGCATCGTAAAAAAGGCTCGGGATCTGCCATACCCCGCACCTCTATTTGCTGGAAAGGCCATCTATTCCTAAAGAGTCTCCTGCTGCTACGCTGACCTCTTCCACGGAGGAATCGCGATGCCAAATTCAGACCTGCTGCCTTCCCTGCTATACAAGATCAATGAAAACCAGTTGGCACTCGAAGCCGCGATCATGGAGCTGACGCTTTGGGTCGAGCAGCGCGGATCGGCGGAGGTTGCCGGCAACGTTCGAGGAGCGCTGGACACCATTAGCAAGAACGAAGATTTCATCAATATGACTCTCGCGGTGCTCATGGCACCGGAGTGATCTACCCCATGATCCGTATGCTTACCTGAAGGACGTTCTCACACGCCTGCCGACGCAGCGAGCGAGCGAGATTAACGAGCTGCCGCCGCATAGATGGGTGCCCGTCTAACCGTGCAAAGGGTAATAGCTGGGCTTACCAAGTAACCGCCTCACAAGCCCCCTATGTCGGTTCTTTCTCGACCGCGAACACCCAGCGGCTAAGCGGCCCAAAATACACCAAATCGGCGACATCAAAAAAAACCCACCTCCGAGTCCTCACTGAAAAAGCCTGAACGGCTTGGTTCGGGGAAATACCAAGCCCCCTACTGGTCGAGACGATGTCATCAGCCATATTTCCAATGTAAGGCGATTTCCTAGAGTCAAGGAGGCCGACTTGCAATGTTCCGCAGACGTCCGGGAGTGTCAGGGCCATGATTTCGCCGGTTGCCAAGCGGCCCACAACCGCGCCGTCAAAGAGGACTAAAAGCGGGACGCATCGTCCATAGGAGTTATCAAAAAAACCACTCTTCCGGCGAATCGTAATTTCCATGTGCCGTCCTTGATGTAGTGATCACACAAAGTATCTTTCGTTTCCGGGGCCAGCTATCCCGCGACCCGACGACCGGAGTCTTACTGTCCTTTCTAGGGGGGCGGCCATCGAAATCATCGCGTCCACCAACCGCAAGCAATAGCCGCCCGAGCAATATGCCTTCCTGACGCCCTTGCCATTAGCTTTGGGATCTTGGCCGGACGCTTACCAATTGGGTGCGGTCGTGTAACCTCTAATGGAATGGCCAGACGCTACAATCGTTTCTATCGCCCAGAAAAAGGACGTACAAGCGTGCTTGATATACTGATCGAAGTGATTTTTCGCGCCATCTGCTTTCCTATTGGTTGGCCCATAATGAGGCATATCTCGCTAGGTAAACATCCGTCGAAGGGCTCTTGGTTTGCCTATACACCGAAATCCGAGTGCACTTCAGCGGTGGGGCTCGCCGTTCTGGTGATCGCAATAATGGCAGCTATGAAACAGTTCATTTTTTCGTAGCACACCGACAGCACCGTTCGCTAGGCGTGATCACCGGACGCTTACTTTTGACTTGCGCCTCTCGGTAACCGTGCAGCCGTGTGCCGAGCGCATGAGATAGCCGAGGCATCAATAAAGGCAGCATAAATTCGGGTGGTTTCTATGAGGCACTGGATCAACGCCTATGTCCTGCGCAATAGCTTCCGCTCTACCAGCGCGCGGCTACGCAGCACACGGACGTGTCAGGTTTTATGCCTTATCTAACGAGTTACGACCTAAGTGATCAGGACTTTTCAACTTGTAGCACGATCGCTACATGGGTGCCGGTTGAGTTCGATGGTGTGAAGTGTCTTTGGTGTCCCCTTCACCACGCACAGCCCAACCGTCATCTCGCTTTAGAACATGCTGGTTTTTGCCTTTACCATGGTCGGAGAGTTGGGCTCCGAAGCATATCTTGTGTAGCGTTGTTTCACCGACTCCAAAAAAACCAGTGAAACCGCTAAAATCGCTCGAAATAAGCTGTGCAAAAATCTAAGATTGTACAAAAGTTGTCGAGTTTGTGATCATCATGACTCCTTCAGAACGACTTATCACTTGGCACGGAAAGTGGCGTATTTCACAGAAGGTCGTCATTTGCAGGTCATGTAACGCGACGCAGCCCGAGCTGGATAGAGGGAGCGATTTCCCCCACAATCCCGAGTGTCCGACAGCACTTGTTAGGTAGCGGCCCTGGGACGAACTTGATGAAATCCGACCTGCCTCCTCTCCCCTCCACAACTGACTGATACGCGCTACCAAAAGCTTTTGGACAGTCCCCGACGGCTAAGGCTTCGTTCAGCGCCGCAGAACTCTTAGGAGGATTTGGCGCACCCGCAAAGGGCCCGAAAAGCTTTGACTCTGCGTTGGGTCTGAACAGGCTCGATGTGAGCTGTATATGGCAAGTGACAAATTAGAGCTCTAATTCAGCTCTCACTGTTCACTCCGGCTTCGACCTCGACTCCATAACCAGGATTACGGCATGCGCCTGTCTGCCTTCATCATCAAAAACCTCGAACCGATTCTGCAAGCGTGGGAAGACTTCGCAAGAACCATTGAGATACCCGGCGAAGCACTGGACTCCAAGGCTCTACGGGATCACGCCGAACAGATGCTGCGTGCAATAGCGGTAGACCTTTGCACATACCAGTCTGCGCAAGAGCAAATCGCCAAAGCTCAGGGTAATGCCCCGATGGAGGAGTTAGAAACCGCAGCCGAAACCCATGCGGTAACGCGCTTAATGGCGGGTTTCACGCTAGATCAAATGGTATCTGAGTATCGTGCTCTGAGGACGAGTGTTCTCAGTCAATGGCTGGGGCAGATGAAGGCAGGAACAGTTCTGGAAGTGGACGATATGATCCGCTTTAATGAGGCCATAGACCAAGCGCTCGCGGAATCTATTGCGAGCTACTCGCGTGCAGTAGAGGCCTCACGCAACGTTTTTCTGGGCATCCTTGGCCATGACTTGCGCACGCCGCTAGGAGCTATTTTGCTGGGTGCCGATGTGCTGCGGCGATCGGTTGATCTGGATACACGTAAGAGTAAAATTGCACTGGGAATATACACGAGCGTCAAACGAGCCAGCCAGATCGTTGGCGACCTGCTGGATCTAACACGATGCCAAATGGGCCCCGGGATTCCCGTCAAAAAGGAAGACATCGACCTCACGCCACTCTGCACACGCATAGTTGAAGAGATTCGCACTGCTCACCCAAACGCAGATATCACTTTCAAAGGCGGAGAATCGGCGCGCGGCGAATTCGATGGCGCCCGCATGGAGCAAGTATTTTCCAATCTGCTCAGTAATGCCGTGCAGCATGGCGATTTACAGTTTCCTATTAAGGTTTCACTGGAGGTAAAAGACGGCAGCATCGTTTTCGTCGTCCATAATTTTGGGGAGCCGATCCCGGAGGATATTTTGCCCTTCATCTTCAACCCCATGGGGCGTTTCTCCCAGCATGCATCTCTCGATCTAGGCTCTAGCACTGGCCTTGGCTTAGGTCTGTACATCGCTTCCGAAATCGTGGCAGCGCACTCGGGGGCGATAGACGTGACCTCCGACAGAGAGCGCGGAACCACATTCCTCGTAAAAGTGCCTGTAACAAAATAGTAAGGCCAGCCGCCGTCACTCTTGCGCCGGACGGGGATGTTACTGTAGTGGTCTAATGGTGCACAGGCTGGGTGGGCGGTTGTTCACCGAAGCGCTTTTCGACCGCCTCCAGCATCAGATCGCGGATATCGTCACCGCTGTAGCCCGTTGGGCTGGCCACCCAGCCGATGGCTTCGCGGTCGCAGCAATCCAGGGCGAAGGTCACGCTCAGCTTGGAGCCGTCTTCGCAGCGAAACTCAAAGCCGTCTGAGCACCAGCGTGTGTTGCTGGTTTCTAAGGCCATGCGACCTTCGTGACGTCGCACCACACCGGGTTGTTTGACCCGTCGCTCAAGCAGCAACTGGTGATCGCGCATGACGCGATAGACCCGCTTTACATTGATCGGCGCCTGGCTCTGCGTTTCACGTCGACGAGGCAGCAGCCCCAGACACGGCGGTAGCCATAACTGGGCAACTCACTGACCTCTGCTCGAATCTCTGCGACCAAAGCGGCATCGCCCAGCACTCGACGCCGCCTGCCGGAAAGAGCGGCAGGCTTGAGTCGAACCGTTAACTGCGAGCGCGCTACACCGAGACTTTCACTGATCAGCTTCACTGGTCGTCCCCCGGCAACAAGGGTGAGTGCGCAATCCATTTTCGCGAGCGCGCGATCTCCACAGCTTCCTGGAGGATCTCGACCTGCATGGTTTTCTTGCCGAGCATCCGCTGCAATTCACGAATCTGCTTGAGTGCATCGGCCAACTCAGAGGCAGGCACCACGCTCTCACCAGCACTGACAGCCGAGAGACTGCCGCTCTGATAGAGCTTGCGCCACTGAAAAAGTTGGTTGGCATTAACACCGTTCTGCCGAGTCAGCACCGAGACGCTTTGTCCTGGTTGCAGGCTCTCACGAACCATCGCCAGCTTTTGCTCTGGGCTCCTGCGGCGACGCCGCTCCTGGCCGAGCAGTTCTACATTCTTATCGTTTCTATTAGTCATAAACACAGTCGTTTGCCTATCCCTTATGCTAAGGGGGAAACGGTGTCCTGTCTTTCAGGGGGCTCGTCCACTAGCAAACAGCTCACCCGCCACCTTTAGGCTTTTGCTAATGACCGAGAACCTGTCGTCACAGACTCATCACCGAGCAATTAACAACTAAGGATGCGTAGTACCCGCAGACAACCAGTGAGCTTATTCAGACCAAGAACCGTAAAGCTTGTAGAGCGGCAAGGTGGCCCGGATAGAACCAATAGCCCCATTGCCGCACAGGCCAGACCTTGGAGGTGAAGGCATGACGCAGAAGCCAGAGTCCGATCAAGGGAGACGCGAACGCTGCGCTCAAAGCCAGCAATGATTAGATTTCAAACCGGCACGGCAGAGCGTGCCGTTAATTCTTGCTCGTTACAGTCTCATTTTTTAATGGAAACGATTGTGGCTTTTCCACCCTCTTGCCTAAAGGAGAACGTTACACGGTCTCCGACTATCAGCCCCGTCAGTTGATTCTCCGTTACGGAAAAAGCCATGGTCATCGGCGGCCATTGCACGGCTGGAACAGCTCCGTGAGAGATGGTCACCGTATGCTTCGTAGTATCGATAGCCTTAATTGTTCCCTCGGCGTTGGCGACTGGAGCCAGCTTTGTTTTCTCCTCCATCTGCATGCCCTCCATACCGTCCATTTTCATACCCGGCATGTCCTCCGCATGGACAGAAAGTGATAGCGCGAATACGGTGCTTACAACTGCAATCAGGGTCAGTTTCATACGACTTTTCCTTCAGGTTTGACGGGTTCAACTGAGAGGTGCCGGCGACGCATTAGGCGATAGGCTGCCGGAATGACAAAAAGGGAAAGCAATGGTGCTGTGACAATGCCGCCAACCATGGGCGCGGCGATGCGGCTCATCACTTCGCTACCAGTCCCGCTGCCCAACAAGATAGGTAACAAGCCCGCAATAATGACGGCCACGGTCATGGCCTTAGGTCGAACTCGCTGCACAGCACCTTCACGAATCGCCGCAACCAGTCCGCGCTCAGTGCTGTCGCCGTCGTCTTCACGTTCGGCCCAGGCGTTCTTCAGGTAGAGCAGCATGATTACGCCGAACTCGGCAGACACCCCGGCCAAGGCGATAAAGCCGACTCCGGTGGCGACCGACAGGTTGTATCCCAGCAGATAGAGAAACCATGCTCCGCCAGTCAGTGCGAATGGCAGAGTGGCCATGATCAGCAACGCCTCATCGAAGCGGGCGAAAGTCAGGTAGAGCAGCACAAAGATGATCAACAGCGTGGCAGGCACCACCAGTTTGAGGCGTGCGTTGGCTCTTTCTAGAAACTCGAACTGTCCTGAGTAACTCAGGCTCATGCCGGGCTGCAACTTGACCTGCTCATTGACGACCTGGCGTAGATCGGCGACCACCGAGGCAATGTCTCTCCCCCGCACGTCGATGTATACCCAGCCAGAAGGCCGTGCGTTCTCGCTCTTGAGCATTGGCGGGCCGTCTGTGACCTTGACCTTCGCCACCGTGCCGAGGGTGATCTGGCTACCTAGCGGGGTGTAGATAGGCAGCTGCTCCAATGCACTGAGCGAGTCCCGCCACTCACGGGGATAACGCACGTTGATCGGGAAGCGTGCGAGCCCTTCGATAGTCTCTCCGACATTTTCACCGCCAATAGCACCGGCCACAATGGACTGCACATCAGCGATATTTAGTCCGTAGCGGGCGGCGGCATTGCGGTCGATATCCACGTCGATATAGCGGCCACCGGTCAGTCGCTCGGCCAAAGCCGAACTGACACCGGGCACACCCTTGGCCACCCGCTCGACCGCCTGAGTAGCGGCATCGATCTCCGTCAGGTTGGTGCCAGCAACTTTCACTCCGATGGGACTCTTGATCCCCGTGGCAAGCATGTCTATACGGTTGCGAATCGGTGGTATCCAGATATTCGTCAGCCCAGGGACTCGTACCACTCGATCCAGTTCTTCCACCAACTTTTCCTGGGTCATGCCTGGACGCCATTGCTCGTGCGGCTTGAATTGGATGGTGGTTTCGAACATCTCCAGCGGTGCGGGGTCGGTGGCGGTTTCAGCGCGGCCCGCTTTACCGAAGACGTGTTCGACTTCAGGCACGGTCTTGATCAGACGGTCAGTCTGTTGCAGCAGTTGTGCCGCTTTCTGCGCGGACAATCCCGGTAGAGCTGAAGGCATATAGAGCAGATCACCCTCGTCCAACGGGGGGAGAAACTCGCCACCCAAGCGAGACATTGGCCATAGCGCACTGACAAAAAGCAATAGCGCCACCAGCAGCGTGATCTTTGGTCGACGCAAGACTGCGTCCAGGGCTGGCTGATAAATTCGAATCAACCACCGGTTCAACGGGTTCTGTTGTTCACTGGGAATTCGTCCTCGAATCCAGTAGCCCATCAGCACCGGCACCAAGGTCACTGACAATCCCGCCGCTGCGGCCATGGCGTAGGTTTTGGTGAAAGCCAACGGGCCAAACAACCGCCCCTCTTGCGCTTCCAGGGTGAATACCGGAATGAACGACAGGGTGATGATCAACAAACAGAAGAACAGCGCAGGGCCTACCTCTGCCGCTGCTTCGGTCATCACGTGCCAATGACGCTCACCCTTCAGTTCCTCCCCAGGATTGGCCGCATGCCAGGCCTCGATCTTCTTGTGAGCATTCTCGATCATCACCACGGCGGCGTCGACCATGGCGCCGATGGCGATGGCAATCCCACCCAAGGACATGATATTGGCGTTGATTCCCTGGTAGCGCATGACGATGAAGGCAATCAACACCCCAACCGGAAGGGAGATGATCGCCACCAGCGATGAGCGCAGGTGCCAGAGAAAGATCCCGCAGACCAGCGCGACAACGATGAACTCTTCGATGAGCTTGTGGCTGAGATTCTCCACAGCGCGGTCGATCAGCTTACTGCGGTCGTAGGTGGTGACGATTTCCACACCAGCCGGCAGACTGCTTTTCAGTTCGTCGAGCTTGGTTTTGACCGCTGCAATGGTTTCGCGAGCGTTCTTGCCACTGCGCAAAATTACCACGCCGCCGACGGTCTCGCCTTCACCGTCCAGTTCAGTAATCCCGCGCCGCATTTCCGGGCCCAACTGAATCGTAGCGACATCGCCAAGGCTCACCGGAATGCCACCCGCGCCCAACTTAAGCGGGATTGCCCGAAAGTCATTGAGCGTCTTCAGATAGCCGGAAGCGCGCACGATGAACTCGGTCTCAGCCATCTCCAGCACTGCACCACCGGTTTCCTGATTGGCCTTGCCTATAGCTTCGGTTACCTCAGCCTGGGTGATGCCAAGGCTGGCCAGTTTGAGCGGATCAAGTTGAACCTGGTACTGCTTGACCATGCCTCCCACAGTGGCTACTTCCGCAACGTTGGGCAGGGTCTTGAGTTCGAACTTGAGGAACCAGTCCTGCAGTGCGCGAAGCTGCGCCAAATCATGTCCGCCGCTGCGATCCACCAGTGCGTACTGATAGATCCAACCGACGCCCGTTGCATCAGGCCCCAACGCCGGCTTAGCGCTGGCCGGCAACCGACTTTGTATTTGGCTCAGATACTCCAGCACCCGCGAGCGGGCCCAGTACAAGTCGGTGCCGTCTTCGAACAGCACATAAACAAAGCTGTCGCCGAAGAAGGAATAACCTCGCACGGTCTTTGCCCCAGGTACGGAGAGCATGGTGGTGGCTAACGGATAGGTCACCTGGTTCTCGACAATCTGCGGCGCTTGACCAGGATAAGGGGTTCGGATGATTACCTGCACATCAGAGAGGTCTGGTAGCGCATCAATCGGCGTGCTCTGCACAGACCAAATGCCCCACGCCGTGACAAACAGCGTCGCCAGTAGCACCAGAAATCGGTTGGCTACTGACCAACGAATCAGGGCAGCGATCATGGCTGGCTCCCCGATTTATCCAGGCGCTCAACACGCAAGCCATCATCAGTCTGGCTCACCGCGACCCGAACCTTGTCGCCCGTTTTAAGGCCCTGCATCAGAGCCGGGTTGGCGAGTGGGAAAGTCATCGTCATGCCAGGCATGCCCAGCGTCTTGAAGGGGCCGTGGGCGAGCGTGACTTCTTTTTCGTTGATCTCAACGATCTGCCCATCCGCTTCATGAAAGCTGGAGGCTGCTGCGCTGGATGGTGACTCTTCCTCTGAGCTTGCAACGATGCCCTTAAGACTGGCCTCCGAATCGAGCAGGAACTGGCCAGAGGTAACTACCTTCTGTCCTTCTTCCAGGCCTTTCAATATCGCCGTCTTGCCATCGCTTTCCTGCCCGAGTTGCACCTCCACGGGACGGTAGCGGCCCGCGTCTTCGGCGAGCATCACCAAGGCACGCCGGCCAGTGCGAATGACGGCTTCGCTCGGCACCCACAACACACTTTGCCCGGTCGAGCGATTCAGGCGTACCTGCGCCGTCAAACCCGGTCTGAGGCGCCCGTCGGGATTGGGGAGTTCCACCCGCACGCGAAGAGTGCGGCTGTCCGGGCTGGTCTCGGGCAAAATCGCGCTGACTTTGCCTCTGAGCATTGTCCCTGGGAAGGCTGGCAGACGCGCTTCGACCGCCTGCCCCACGGTGATCGATCCGGCATCCGATTCTGGAACGGCCACGGCGAGCCAGACACTGCTCAAGCCATTGACGCGTGCCAGAGTATCGCCAGTAGCCACAGTCATACCCGCACGTATATTCAATTCTTGCAGCACACCACCAATTGGGCTGGTGAGAGTCAGGTAGGGCTGAACCTTACCGCCACGCTCTACCTGAGTAATCAGTGCTGCCGGCATCCCTGTGAGCTGCAGTCGCTGGCGGGCCGCAGCCAACAAATCAGCATCCCCGCTGCGCTTCAATGCAAGAAACTCTGTCTGGGCAGCGGCCCATTCCGGCACCAGGATATCCGCCAATGCCGCGTTGGCTTTGAGCACATCACCGGGAGCGTGGGAATATACCCGCTCCACAAAGCCCGTGGTGCGTGCCTGAATCACCGCGACATCACGTTCGTTGAATCCCAAAACACCCGTCACATCGAGGCTGGAGTCAAAGATTCCACGGGTGACTGTTGCAAAACGCAGGCCGAGATTCTGGGTCAGACTCGGATCGATACTGACGGTCGCACGATCCCCTGCGCCACCGGCGTACTGAGGAACCAATTGCATGTCCATGAAGGGGGATTTACCCGGCTTATCGAACTTTTGCTGCGGGTACATGGGGTCATACCAATACAGAGCCTTGCGTTCGTCAGGTGAATCGAGGCTCTGCTCCAGGGCAGAACTTGATACCCCATTCATGCGCTGTTGGGCGAACCAGTAACCACCGGCAATACCGAACGCCAGCGAGACGCCTACCAGCAATGCCCCGTTCCATTTTTTAAGGATCATTGGCTGGACTCCCCATAAGCAAAATACAGACGCGCACTGGTCAGTGCTCGCTGCTCTTCCACATCGATCTGTTTGAGACGGGCTTCAATGAGTTCACGTCGAGCGGCAACCACCGCGTTTAAATCGCCCTTGCCTGCACGGTAACTGGCCATGCTGAGTTCGACCTTTTCCTTGGCCAGCGGCAACAGGCTGTCCTGATTTCTGCGCACGGCACGATTCAGACGCTCATAGTCAGCCAGTTCATTTTCCAGTTGCTGGGTATGCTCGCGTGACAGCGCTTCGCGCTCGGCCTCCAGCTGGTTGAGTTCAGCCTGCTTGGCCGCAATCCTGGGGTTTTGGCGAGAGTCGGGAAATAGCGGTAGATCCCAGGAAAGTTGAACGCTGACCATGTCGCCGAACTGACGGTCACGATGCTGATAATCAAGCTCCCAACTCCAGTCCGACTGCTTTTCCGCTTCGGCTTCACGAACTTTGGCTTGCGCTTCGCGGGTCATCGGCGCAAACGCTGCCAACTCGGGGTGGTGTTGCAACTTATGGGAGTAGCCTGAGGTATCTACGGGCCATTCAGGCAAACGACCCACGGGCTTGTCGTTGGCGGCGGAGCCAATCCAGCGATTGAGGGCTGCTCGCGCCTGGGCTCTCTGGAGAATCAGATCGTCCTGTTGTTCCGCCAGTTGAGCTGCTTCCTGCCTGGGTGTCACCGCATCGGCGGGTTGAGCGAGGCCACCGGCAATTTGGGCCCGGACGGTATCGCTCAGCAGGCGGTTTTCTTTGTAGAAGTCCTGGAACAGCAGATCTTTGCGCTCAACCGAGTAGCTGGTGATCCAGGCCAACGCCGTGGACTGGCGCACCTTCAGACGTTCGACTCGACGCTCCGCAGAGGCACGATCAATAGCTGCATCGGCGACTTCGATACGCGCTTTGCGCTTGTCGCTATTGGGCATCTCCTGCCTGACGCCGACCATCTGCATGGTCATGAAGTCCTGGTTGATACTCCAACGATCCGGGCCTCCGATGGGGTAGTTCTGCACGCCCACCAAGAGCTTGGGATCAGGTAATTCACCAGCAGGGATGGCTGCATTGCTGGCAGCCTGAATTTTCGCGTCTTGTGCGGTCAGCGACGGCGCATTGTTTTCTGCCAGCCGCAACGCTTCATCGAGCGTCAATGCGGCAGCGAAACTCGGCAATGCCAGCACGCTTGCCGCTAGGCCGGCCACGAGAGACCAGCCTGTGCAATTGCACTTGGAGTTCATGTTTACGATTCCTGTAATCATCCACTGCACGCGTCAAAAGACATGCGCGCAGCTAGTCCATCCCGCTAATGCGGAATGAGGCTCAATGTGGGACAGGAATCAAACGCGGGGCGGTCGCCATACCCCGGACGGGGTCTGTACAGGTAGGGAGTCGCTGATGAGGGAAAGCACTACGGGGCTGAACACGGTTACAGGAGGCTTGAAGATCGAGACTTGCAGCATGCCGCCCGTCTTGCATTCCTGGCCCGGCTTGCAAGGTTTACCGTGCTCGGAAGGGCTTTTCATGTCGTTGCAGCAGTCCATCCCCATGTCGTCCATCATCGCCATGCCCATCGTCTTCATTGGGCAAGGTTCTGTCGGTGCCTGAACCCCCGCCATCCCGCTGAGGGGAAGCGCCAAGCTAATCATGAAGATGATGCAAAACCGCAGATAGCGTTTCATGGGCTGGAGTGTAGTCGCTGAAAATGGCTCTTACAATTGGAAGCGGTCGACCCAATAGGCCTGCCAAAGCCGATAAAACAAATCCTAAGTTAAGCCAACATTACCGACGCGAAATAAAGTTTCTGACATGCAGTTTCTAGATCTGCAGTGGTAAAAAACGATCAAGGCATCACTCAAACCAATCCAACCGAGACGCATTACTTCGCCTGCACAGTTGCGTGGCTAGGTTATTTCAGCTGCCATTGCATAAGGATAATACTCACTGCCAAACCGAGTGTAAGGATTCCGATTCCAAGCAAAACTCCGATAAGCAGGGGACGTTTCCACAAGGCCCTAACCTCCGGTTTTCGATTACTCAACGAATATTGAGTACAAGCGTGAGAGCAATTACCAAGCCAGTTGGTAGGGTCACCACGACTTGGCGATGAAATGGCCACTTCAGGACGGTAGATTCATATTGCTTCACGGAGCATTCCCCAAAAGTGGGGTGACCTTCCTTACATATGGTGCTGAGTTCCCGAGAATGGTGCAGGCATTGGGGCTATGACTGACTTCATCCATTAGCCTGTCCTTCGCGGTTTTGCGCGATGGTGCCTTTCTATTGCCTGACTCCAATGTCTATCGTGAAGCCTTGGAGTCCGTCGAACGCGACATCCTTTCCATCAATGGCACTACTTACATCCTCCCGGTGGTCGATCCGCAGGGTGAGCGTTTTGTCGAGTTGTTCGACCGTAGCAATGACTACAGCAAGCTGCGCGTAGAGATCGAAAAATGCCGTGAGCATCTCAATCCTGAAAACGCATTGGCCACCACCAAACAGATTCTCAAGCTGCGCAAAACCTACGAGCTGCTTATCAACATCGATTACTTCCCAGGCAAACCTTAAGCAGCAGATTGACTCAGCCTTGCAGGAGCTTGAGATGGCAGTCAGCAGAGCGTTATCTGCGGATGAACCCCATAGCCGCGACCTCCAGGCTGTTGATTCGGCTCTTGAGCGAGATATGCTGGGTCGTATCAGCCATTATCACTCTTACACCCGCGCCGCTCACTGTCGCCGTTAGAACCGAACGGTAAGTCGATGAACAATTCGTTCGCGGATTAACGCAATGATCCGTACGTATCAGTTAAAGGTAGGTACATTCATTCAACTTTCAGGACGAGGATGAATAATGCGAAAGTGGAGAGGAGCGGCGGCTGGGCCGATCAGCCAATTGATGATGGCAGCTGGTATTAGCCTGATCGCAATCGTAACCAATGCGCAGGCTCAAGCCACACCTCAAGCCACTCAAGAGATAAAGGGCTTGCTGGACTTTGTCGAACACAGTGAATGTCAGTTTGTGCGTAACGGGATCGAATTCCCAGGAACCCGGGCTCGGGCGCATCTGGAGAAAAAGCTGAATTATCTGGAAGGTAAAAACATGGTGAACAGTGCAGAAGACTTCATCGATCTTGCTGCCACTAAAAGCAGTATGAGTGGCCGCGCATATGAGGTGCGATGTCCAGAAGGCGCACAACCGGCAAGCACCTGGCTCAAGCGGGAGCTACAGAGGCAACGGCAGCTTCATTGATTTTGCCTAAAGTCGAATAATACTCAGTGTGGCGTTGGGCTTTTTCACTTGCATCTGTGAAGCACCCGTTGAGTAAAGTCGCGGCGGTGCTCATCGTCGTGGTTTGAGTGGCTGCTCTGGCGGGAGCTTGGTTCGCCTGCAAGCCTAAATAGCTTTCTCAGTCTCTCCTTGATACCGATGAGTACAGGAAGAAAATATGAGTAGCGAAAGCCCACACACCAACGCTGAGCGTCTTCGTATTCCGCGCACGATATGGGCGTTGGGCTTTGTCAGCCTATTCATGGATCTATCGTCTGAGCTGGTACACAGCTTACTACCCGTATTTTTGGTCACGACATTGGGTGCGAGTGCATTGACCGTTGGGGTGATCGAGGGGGTTGCTGAGTCGACCGCCATGCTCGTCAAGATTTTCTCTGGTGCTATCAGCGACTTTATCGGTCGACGCAAAGGACTGTTGCTGCTCGGATATGGTTTAGCCGCTCTGACCAAGCCACTTTTCCCCATAGCTCACTCGGTTGAAGTGGTCTTTACCGCACGCTTTCTGGATCGCATTGGCAAAGGTATTCGCGGAGCGCCAAGAGATGCCCTGGTCGCCGATGTGTCGCCACCAGAGATCCGTGGCGCCTGCTTTGGAATACGCCAATCGATGGACACCGCAGGGGCTGTTCTTGGCCCCGCTCTGGCCATCTTGCTGATGTTATGGCTCGCAGATATACAGCTTGTACTGTGGTTTGCAGTGATCCCGGCAGCAGTGGCGGTGGCGCTCATTGTCACGGGAGTAAAAGAGCCAATACACCTCGCCAGCGAACACAAATTTCGATCTCCAATCCATTGGAAAGTCCTTCACGACTTCTCCTCAGGGTATTGGTGGATCGTCATCATTGGAGGGGTGTTTACGCTTGCTCGTTTCAGCGAGGCGTTTCTGGTATTACGAGCGCAACAGATAGGCCTGTCGATCACCTGGATTCCAATGGTGATGGTGGTAATGGCACTTTTTTATATGCTGTCTGCTTATCCTGCTGGCAGGCTATCTGATCGCATCCCTCGCACGAAATTGCTCTGCGTAGGGATGGGGGTACTCGTTCTGGCGGATCTGGTGCTCGCTCAATCCAGTACTGTCATTACGATGATGCTGGGCGTTGCCTTGTGGGGGCTTCATATGGGATTTAGCCAAGGCATTCTTGCCTCGCTGGTAGCTGATAAAGCTCCCACAGAACTCAAGGGCACCGCCTTCGGCATTTTCAATTTGGTCAGTGGTATATGCATGCTGATCGCCAGCGTTCTTGCGGGCTGGCTTTGGCAAAGCATTGGGTCAGACAGCACTTTCCTCACGGGTGCACTGCTTGCCACAACAGCTCTGTTGTTACTGTTACTCAAGAAGCAGTAAGCGCAACCAAAAAGCAAAACAAATGGTTCTGAACAAACAACTCACCGTTTGAGCAAAGTGTTTTCGCAGCAGGAGTGCCCACCCTGGCGGGCTAATAGGACTTCGCCATCCCAATCTCCATCTGCCATTCCTTCGGTTCGAGGTAGGAGCCGCCCATCGTCAAAAGCGGCAGCTAGCGTGCTGCGCGGCGCATCTACACCAGGCTGTGTCGACGTCAACGTGATGAGGGGTATGGGATGATAGTGATCCGAGCAGCTCGCGACACCTCGGCCTGTTCGTCATGGGCGTGATACGCGACTTGCGCAATCTCCCAGGCCGGCTGTTTTGATGCTACCGACAACGTATAGGTATGCCCGGCCCAGGTCATCAATATAGCGAGAGCAAGCGCGAATAAGCCAATTATCATGCCCAACCCAGGGTGACGGCGGTCAGTACGAGATAACGAATGCCCTTGGCCATGGTAACTATCAGCAGGAAGCTCCAGAGAGGCTCGCGCATCACTCCAGCAACGACCGTTAATGGATCGCCAATGATGGGCACCCAGCTCAGCAATAACGACCAGCGCCCATAGCGCAAGTAGGATTGCTGGGCCTTTTCGAGCTTGCTCTCGCTCACCGGAAACCAGCGCTTGTGGCGCAATCGCTCAATGGAGCGACCCAACACCCAATTCAGGGTAGAACCGAGAACGTTGCCGAAGGTGGCGACCGCCAATAACGTCGAAGCGATGTACCGGTCTGAGAGCAACATTGAGACCAGCACGGCTTCAGATTGCATTGGCAATAACGTGGCGGCACCGAATGCCGCCAGAAACAGACCAACGTAGCTGGTGAGTTCGAACACTCGGACATCGCCTTATGCGTTCAGGCCGATCCAGCCATGGAACCCTACGTACAGACCAACACCTATGATCAACACGCTGGATAGGTACGGTGCACGACGTGCCACGGTGCCCAGCCACGGCCAGCGATTGGAGGCCTGTTTAGCACCGATGGCTGCCGCAGCACCGACCGTGACTAAGGTAAGGGCCAAGCCGATGCTGAAGCACAGGACGAGCATGCCACCCAGTGCCACTTCTTTAACCTGAAGACAAAGCAACAGAACGGTGATGGCAGCCGGACAAGGAATCAAACCGCCCGTCAAACCGAACACGACGATCTGGCCCGTGGTGACCTCGCGGTTGGTGAAGCGCTTACGGATATCGTTGGCATGTGCGCGCTCATGCGCATCCTGATAGCCGTCAATCGACAATTCCAGACCTTCCAGTTCGGAATGCGCATGCCCGTGATCATGCTCCTGGTAGTCCAGATCATAATCATGGGAGTGGCCCGCATGCCCAAGACTCAGGCGAGCACTGAACTCATGAGGTTCAGGGATATCGACTGCCGACTCCAAGAAGCCTTCGCGCTCGACGAAAGAGAACGATTGGGTGCTGCCGTCTGGACGGGTAGTCATCAAGCGAACATCCGAGGCCGCCCAGGAGTGTCCGGTCAATGTCTTCAGGCGCCAATGCGGTGGCATACCTTCCTCGAAGATCGACAGTTCGATGCGCCCGTGGCCGGTATCGATTCGATGGGTCTCGTCATGATGACCATGGTCATGCTCGCCGTGATGGTGGTCATCACCTTGCTCGAACTTGAACATCTGCTCACCGCGCCAGGTACGCCACAGCATCCAAAGCGCAATTGCGATGATCAGTGCAGAGGACGCGAGCTGGAAGTATGGCTCAGTTGTTTGTGCGTCCAAGCCTTTGCCCAGATACATCCCGCCGATAGCGACTAGCCACACTACGGCAGTGTGCGAAAGCGTAGCGGCCAAGCCCAGCAGCACGGCCTGTTTAACCGAGCCACGAATGGCCACGATGAACGCCGCCATCATGGTCTTTGAGTGGCCGGGCTCCAGGCCATGCAAGGCACCGAGCAGAATGGCGCTAGGGAAATACAGCCAGGCGTGAGCCCCGCCCTGTTGTAGCAATTCAGCGAAGTTGGGCATGTCAGACCTAGAGGTATTTGGTGATTTGCTTGAATACTTCCAGCGGTGCGCGCTCGCCATTATTCAAAGCCGAGACGGTGTCCTCCAGGCAGTGATCGATGTGATCCTGAATGAGCATGCGCTTGGCTTGGCACACCGCTTTTTCAACAGCGTGCAACTGCTGAGCAATGTCCACGCATTCACGACCCTCTTCGATCATGGTGATGATGCCGCGTAAATGGCCATCAGCCCGCTTGAGGCGCTTGATGATCGCATCGTGACTTTGGTGGGTGTGCGGATGGCTATGTTGGTGTTCTTGCTCACTCATGGCTTGAGCCTCGGGCCTCAATGAATTACGCCAGCATCCTATCCCCCCTAGGGGGATAGGTCAAACGTATCAGAACCCGATAAGAAGAGTTGAAACCCGAACGCCATGTTCAGCAGAACACTCACATTGACGGTGGTACTCGCGTTTGTTCTTGCCATGTTTGTGGACAGGGCCGGGCGATCCCTTTGCTTTCACTCGTGGTCAGCAGGCCACGCGGGTAGGCTGATCATAAAGGTCGTATGGCCATCTCTGGAGACACATCCAACGGTGCCGTCATGGGCGTCGACCAGTGATTTGACGATTGCCAGCCCTAACCCCGCATGGTTCGTAGCGCTCTCTCTCCGTGCGGGATCGACTCGGTAAAAACGGTCAAACAGCCGGGGCAGATGCTCTACCGCTATCTCCTCGCCGGGGTTTTCCACTGACAAGCTGATCATGTCGCCAAGGGGCTCGATTCTCACGGAGATCGTACAGTCAGGTGGGGTATACCTGAGCGCATTGGACAGCAAATTTGAGATCGTCCGATCCAGCATCGTCCTGTCACCATTCACCGCGCCGTGCCCGACTACCTGTAGCTTTACCCCTGTGTCGTCTGCCAGAAGCTGGTAATACTCGAATAGTTTCTCGACGACCGAACGCAACTCAATTTTCTCTTTGGCAGGGAGAACCAGACCATTGTCCGACTTTGCTAAGAAAAGCATGCCGTCAATAATGCTGGAAAGTCGGTTCAGATCTTCAAGGTTAGAATAGAGATTCTCTTCATAATCCTCTGGTGCACGTTTCTTTGTGAGGATGACTTCGGTATGTGTGCGCAGATTGCTGATAGGGGTACGCAGCTCGTGCGCGATATCGGCTGAAAAGTTAGACAACCGAGCAAATGACTCTTCAAGGCGAGCCAGCATAGCGTTGAACGAAGTGACAAGGAGCTCAAGCTCGCGAGGCACAGAATCCATCGGAATACGCTCCTTCAGCGATCCGGCTGACATCGAGGCCGCGACTTTCGTTACTTGTGCGACCGGCTTCAGCCCGCTGAGCGCGACCAACCACCCTAAACCTGCGCTGACCAAGGCGCTAATCGCCAGCCCGATCACTAACCACCAGCGCAGAGTTTCAACGAAATGCATATGGCTTGTGATGTCTAGACTCAGCCACGCGATCATTGGCTCAGCGTCATTCGCCAAATGAACTTGAGCTTTCATGCCTCGGTACATATGGCTTCCAGCTGTCCACTCCCACATATCTTCCCTCGGGTCACCAGAGGAGGAAGAAGGATGTCCCACTGCATTTGAAGTCGCGAAGAACGTCTCCCCGCCCATCGCGATAATTGAGGCTGAGAGTTCCTGGTGAGCACCAAGGAGTGCTTGTAGTTGCAACACAACTTCTGAAGGGTCTGCGGAGCCAGCTTCGCCATCCATTATTTGCCGAATGGATTCGAGCTTTTCCGTCATCGCTTGACGGTCGATGGCCTTAAAGTGATGCTGACTGAACCCATCAAAGGTAAAGCCTGCTACTACCAACACGGCCACCACGGCACAGACAAACATCATGCTTAAACGGAGGGTAAGAGATGCGCGCTTCATTCTGTATCCGGAGCATCTAGCATGTACCCCATTCCCCTCGCGGTCTGAATCATCTTGGTGTCGAAATCGTCATCGATTTTGGCCCGAAGCCGACGAATCGCGACTTCGATCACGTTGGTATCACTGTCGAAGTTCATGTCCCAAACCTGCGATGCGATCAGTGATTTCGGCAAGACTTCTCCCCGACGGCGCATCAGCAGCTCTAGCAGCGAAAATTCCTTGGCGGTGAGGTCAATGCGTCGACCTGAGCGCGAGGCCCTTCGCTTTAGAAGATCGACCTCCAGATCCCCGATCTTAATAGATGTCTGGTTGGGTACGGCGGCGCCACGGCGAAGCAAGCTTCTGACGCGGGCAAGCAATTCAGAAAATGCGAAGGGTTTGACTAGATAATCGTCCGCACCTAACTCCAAGCCTTTGACCCGGTCATCAACTCCGTCCCTGGCAGTCAGAAACAGCACAGGAACCGAGCTCCCGGCTGTGCGGACAGATCGAATGACCTCCCAGCCATCCAGGCCCGGCATCATTACGTCCAGGATTAGAAGATCGTAGGCCTCATTTAGCGCCTGGTGTAACGCCTCTGTTCCCGTCACAACCCGGTCGACACTGAAGCCAGCCTCCAAGAGGCCTTGCTGTAGGT
This sequence comes from Pseudomonas hormoni, assembly GCF_018502625.1. Classification (NCBI taxonomy): domain Bacteria; kingdom Pseudomonadati; phylum Pseudomonadota; class Gammaproteobacteria; order Pseudomonadales; family Pseudomonadaceae; genus Pseudomonas; species Pseudomonas hormoni. The sequence goes on along the minus strand of NZ_CP075566.1, from coordinate 1,812,535 downwards.
ACATTCCGATTTTGGGTTCGTCTTCTGCAACCAAGAGTTTCATGCTTGGGCTCCGGTTTTGCGGTGCTCTAGTGTGCTACCAATCTGACGACTGTGCGGAAGCTTACTCAAATGTAATTGCCCCAACAGCAAACGAAAAGTTCCCAGGCAAGACAGAGTCGGAGTGCGCTGGATTTAGGGAGTGCAGCTAGTCGGCAGCTTACAAAAACGAATCGGCAATCTGAGCTTTTTGCGCTTACCAGCCCCCAGAGGACTGGTCTACCATGCCACAACGGCTTGGTTTTACGCAGTGACCGCCCCTCACTCGAAAAGGAGCAGCATCGATGACGATCACCCTGGACGACACTACCCGCGACGCCCTGGACAAACTGCTGGTGGTGGCCGGCACCGACACCGGCCAGGCGCGCCTGGTCGCGAACTTCCTATTGGCCTGGCACAACGCCGGGGAAAATGGCGGCTTCGACCTGACCGACCTGTGGGGGCTGGATGACACCCTGGTCAGTGCCTGTGCCGTGGTGTTCCTGTGGGTGGCCGGGAATAAGGCCTACCCCGAGGATCTGGGCCTGGGGTATGAAGGTCAGTTCCACGACATCTGGCGCGCCTGGAGAGCTCCGCAATGAGCGGCTGCGACGGGCACGACCCGTTGGTCGCGCTGAACCTGTCGCACGCGGTGCAGGCCCAGGCGCTGACCCCGGCGAGTCTTGAGGGGCTATAGGTGACTTCGCCGGACGGTTACGAGGGACATGTTCCAGCTGATGAAATCAAGAAACTGAATGGTCGTTCAGACCTCGCAGGAATTGCAGTGCCAGGCATGCCCGCAGGTTCTCCTGGTATGGACTACGGCCAGAATCATCAACCTTACCAAGTCCTGGGGCTCACCAAGGCAGGTGCGCAAGAAGTGGTCGCTGACTACCCCATCAGCCGATAGTCGTTGCTCAGATCTGAGCGCCCTTGGGGCCGCTCGGATCTAGCTCCTGGATCACCCTTGAGCCATCTCGATTGAGGGGCTCAATGTTCCTAGCCAAGCCACCAAGCAAACGATGACGACAGCACAAGTCGATTCGATCACCACACTTTTTCTCAAAGCAGTTGCCGCTAGAGAAAAATCACCGGCCACCACAGATCGCTCTAGTGAAGGGCTCAGGTAGAAACGATTGAGGGTAGCTAGCCCGATCATGCCCACGAAAAGTAGGATCTTCACGAGTAGGAGAATGCCATAGGTACTGGTTACGACTTCGATTACTGTCGGCCCGACAATGAAGAGATAATTAGCGACGCCAGTAACTATGATCGTACCAACAATGAATGCGCCCGCTGTTTCGAATCCCTTGAGCGCTCGCGATAGCACTCGTACCAGTTGCTCCGAATTAGCCCCCCTAATACTCAACATCAGCCCAAACGCCGCGAGAGCTCCGATCCATCCGCCAGCGGCAAGTAGGTGCAGAATGTCAGCGGCAAAGTGCCAGAATCGCAGGGCGCCTTCATCCATCGCCCCGTGACCTGTCCATGGGATTGTCGCTAATGCAATGCTGCCCGCAATGGTAGCGAGCCAGAGACTGCCCGTCGGCCATCGCCTGTTCTGGCTTCCAGCAAAAATCACCACTGCTAGCGAGATCATGCGTGTCACCCAGCTGTAGCCGACCTCAGTCTCGTACAGCATCATTTCCATGTGAGTTCGCAGCTCCGCCCAGTCGGATGCGCCGCTCATATTTTTTGTCATAACTACAAAAGCTGCTATGGACAAAAGCATACCTATAACAGCGGTGCCAGGTAGTAGCGACCCAAAATGCAACAGCGTTCCCGATACGCGCTCTTTTCCCCGAAAGCTGTATAGCCCAAAGACGGCAAGACCGAAGAGGAGCATCAGATCCAAATACAGCGCGAGGCGCAGCGCCACGTTAATTGGGTCGCTCATACTTATTTCACTTTGAAGGTGACGCTGCCAGTAATCGGATGGGTATCGGACGAAACCGCTCGCCATTCCACTTTGTAGGTGCCAGTTGTGAGAGGAGAGGCCGGGGTCAAGACCATGGTTTTAGGGTCGTTACTGCCGGCCACGCTGGCTTTCACACCCATAGGAGAGTTTGGCATGCCGGGCATGTCGGTCATGATCAACTTGGCTCCGGAAAACTGGGTAACCAGGTTTTCAGAAAAGTGCAGCTCAATCTTTGCTGGGGCTGGGCCGTTCGCGCCTTCAGCTGGAGTTGAAGAGACTAGCTTCGGGTGAGCCTGGGCAACTGCACTGAGCAGAAGGCTGGATGAAAGAGCGACGGCCACAACACAGGATTTAAATACAGACATGCAAGGCTCCTCACAGCGCGTAGCTGTTGTAATGAGGTTAAGTAATTATTTGGTGCCGTTTACTGTGATTTAGAACCACACCCGCACGCCAAGCACTAGACGTGCTTCGCTGCGGTCTTCGCCTTCCTCGCTGGCATAGTCAGCGGTTTTTCCATAAGAGCGGTTCCAAGTCACACCTACGTAAGGTGCGAACTCTGGACGGATTTCGTAACGGAGCCGTAAACCGACCTGACTCTCAGACAGCCCCGAACCCACTCCACGGTTGGGATCGTTTTTGCCATAAAAATTGAATTCTGCCGTTGGCTGCAAAATCAGCTTATTGGTTAGGAGAATGTCGTAGTCCCCTTCCAGACGCGCTGCGGTCTGTCCACCTTCACCCAGGTAAGCAGTAGCCTGGGCCTCGAAATTGTAGAGCGCCAAGCCCTGGATACCGAAAGCCGCCCACGTTTGAGGGTCGCCTGGTTTGAAGTCTTGACGAACGCCGCCGACTAGATCCCACCAAGGGCTGATGGCGTGTCCCCATAAAGCTTGAACTTCAGCTTCTTCAGTCTTCCCATTAGTGCGCTCGCCTTCGGAGCGCAACCATAGACGATCAACATCTCCCCCTATCCAACCTTGGGCTTCCCAGTTCAGTGCGCTTCCATCGTCAGCATCCTGCCATTCCAATTTCTCAAATATAAAAAATGAGTTGAGGGCTGTGTCATGAACTTGGTGACCACCAGGGGACTTATAGACTGCGGCTCTGTCAGCATCGGTTAGCGGCGGTATCGGAGTCCGGCTTTGGGTTTGTGGTTGCTTGGCGGGCTGCATACCCTCCATTTTGCTGTGATCCATGCCCTGCATCTGGGTGTGATCCATGCCTTCCATCTTGCTGTGATCCATGCCCTGCATCTGGCTGTGATCCATGCCTTCCATCTTGCCGTGATCCATGCCCTGCATCTGGCTGTGTTCCATGGTCTGCATCTGCCCGTCTTCGGTGCCCTGGCTTGTTTCAGCGGCTGCCGGCAAGATAAAACCAGCGGTTAGAGCGACCGTAAACACAGCTGAGTGCATGCGAGTCCCGCAAAGAAAATTGCTCATAGTCGACTCCTTATTCCTCTACACGCACTTCGCGGAACATCCCCATTTCCATGTGGTACAGGAGATGGCAGTGGTAGGCCCAGCGCCCCAGCGCATCGGCTGTCACTCGGTAGCTGCGCTTCGACCCTGGCGGCATATCAATGGTGTGTTTGCGGACAAGGAATTGCCCGTTTTCATCTTCAAGGTCGCTCCACATGCCATGCAAGTGGATGGGATGAGTCATCATGGTGTCGTTGACGAGAACGATCCGGACTCGCTCGCCGTATTTCAGTTTTAAAGGCTCGGCGTCCGAAAACTTCACGCCGTTGAAAGACCAGGAAAATTTCTCCATATGCCCGGTCAAGTGCAGTTCGATAGTTCGACTTGGCTCACGGCCATCTGGATCCTCAAACGTGCTTTTTAGATCAGAATACGTCAGCACCTTTCGACCATTCTCGCGAAGGCCCATGCCAGGATCATCAAGCTTTGGCGACGTTGACATGGCCTGCATGTCGACGAGAGGATTGTTGGATTCTGATGCTGGGTGCGACTGCATTTCTCCCATACCACTCATGCCATCCGTAGACATTTTGCTGTGATCCATTCCAGCCATGCTGTTCATGCCGGACATGTCCTGGGCAGCGCCATGATTCATACCTTTCATGTCGCCGCCATCCATCCCCGACATACCCTGCATTGAGCTGTCTGCCGCACCGGCCATCTTGCTGTGATCCATTCCAGCCATGTCGTCCATACCACCCATCCCGCCGTGATCCATGCCGGCCATACCCATGTCGGCCATGGTGACGAGAGGACGAGGGTCAAGTTCAGGTACAGGGGCAGCCAGACCAGGCCGGACGGCCAATGTGCCTCTGGCGTAACCCGACCGATCCATCGACTGCGCAAACAGTGTGTAGGCGTCCTGAGTTGGTTCGACGATCACATCGAAGGTCTCAGCAGTGGCGATCCTGAACTCGTCCACGCTCACCGGTTTGACATACTGGCCATCGGCAGCCACTACAGTCATCTTCAAACCTGGAATACGGACATCAAAGTAGGTCATTGCCGAACCATTGATGAACCTCATCCTAAGCTTTTCGCCAGGTTTGAAGGTGCCAGTCCAGTTGGAATTCGGAGCCTGTCCGTTCATCAAGTAGGTGTACGTCGCACCACTGACGTCTGCAATGTCAGTAGGATTCATCTTCATCTCGGCCCACATCTTGCGATCAGCGACGGTTGCTGACCAACCTTTGTCAGCCACGTCATTGATGAAGTCACCGACTGTCCGCTTGTGGGTGTTGTAGTAGTCCGCCTGTTTCTTCAATGTTTTCATCAGCGAAGCCGGATTTTCATCCGTCCAGTCGGTAAGCATCACCACGAGGTCGCGGTCATACTCAAAAGGCTCCGGCTCTTTGGCATCGATAACCAGTGGGCCGTATACGCCAACCTGTTCTTGGAAGCCAGAGTGACTGTGATACCAGTACGTTCCGTTCTGCTTAACTTTGAATTGATAGACGTACGTGCCATCAGGCTCAATCCCATGGAAGCTAAGGCCTGGGACACCGTCCATATTCGCGGGAAGGATAATTCCGTGCCAGTGGATGGAAGTCATATCCTTCAGGCGGTTCTTGACCCGCAAGGTCACGGTATCGCCCTCACGCCAGCGCAGCTGGGGCCCAGGAATCCCGCCATTTATGGTCATGGCCGTCCGGGCATTCCCGGTGATATTTACCGGTGTTTCTCCGATAAAGAGGTCGAACTCTGTACCTGACAGGACATTAGTCTCGCCCAAGCTACGGGCCGCCCATATAGGGGTATGCCAGAGGCCTAAGCCACCGAGAATCCCGCCTGCGGTGAGACCTTTCACAAAGGTGCGCCGAGAAGTTTTGGAATGCATACCGATTCATGTCCCGTCAGTCGGATGTCAGGTGCACGCACGTTGGCGTGTTCCCGAGGGTTCACGCTTTGGATAGCTAGTGCGCTTGATACATCGGAAGATGCCATAAGCCAGCAAACGGGGTGATTACATTTCCGTAAGCTGGGCGGTTCAGCAATCGTGAAAGGGGCGGTGCACCACAAGATGCTAGTAAAGGACGACAAAGAGGGGTAAACATCTGAAAGGTCGACGTAGACCATACAATTTTGACCACACCACAATAGCCGACACCCGGCTGCATAAACTGATGTAGATCAACCTTGGCACTTCGATGTGCTGTATGTTGAAAAATCAAAACCCGCTAATCAGTACCGGAGATTCTCCATGTTCTGGTTTCGCCATCACCTGCTAACGTTCATACGCCTCGCCATCGTGCTGTGGGTGTTAGCGTTTGGTCTGGCAGCGAGCCAGGGATGTCTGACACAGCCCAGCCACAATCCAGCTACACCCCATGTCTCGCTGAACACCGCGCAAGATCACGATAGCCACGACGCCCATACCCTCGGTTGCCTTCAGCACTGCGCCGATGCGGCAATAGCTGTAAGTCCTTCGCTCCATCTTCAAATATTTGACCTGTCCAGTTGGACGTTTCTGCTCCTAATCCCTGCGTTGCTGATTTTGTATCCCGCCAATCCCTCCGCTTTTGCCTTTCTTGCATTACGGCGCCCTGTACCGGCGAGACCGCCTGTACGTCTGATTTTCGTCCGTTTCAACGATTAATCCGACCTTCTGCGCGCCAATCTTCGGCGCACTGTCTGACTGCGCCAACTTGGCGTGGCTTGGTATTACTTGCGTTGTCCTCACCCTTTGGAGATTGCCATGCATGCCTCATTGAAATTGATCCTCGCCACCCTGCTCGTGAGTAGCCCACTTATGGCATCGGCAGTCGATGAGCATCACCCGGAGCAGACGTCGACCACACCAGCTCAAACAAGCGAAGCGGCCACGCCTATGCAGAACAAAGCCATGACCGAGCAAATGCAAAAAATGCAGGCTGCACATGACAAAGCAGCGGCGGCCAATACCCCTGCGGAACGGCAGGCAGCCATGCAGGAGAGCATGAAGACGATGAAGGACAGCATGGCCATGATGCACAAAAACTGTCATGGCATGGACATGGCCGGCAATAAAGACGGCATGGAGATGGGAATGATGAACATGATGATGAAAATGATGATGAAAATGATGGATCAGCAATCGAGCATGATGAACATGCCGATGAGCAAGTGACGCGCACAAGCCTGTAGGCAATGCAGCGACGGTTTCACTTTAGCCAATATGCCAAGGGTAAAACTGCTGCCCGTTGCACCTTTACGACGTATCACTAAACAGCACTCCCTCAGGAGTACAGAACCATGATGAGTTCACCACATTCCGCTAACACCTCTCCAACATTTTGGAGGAGCAAACCCGGCATAGCGCTGGGCATGCTGCTGGTGATCGTGCTGTTCTATCTAGCAAGAGAACACTACGGCCATATGCTGGGCTTACTGCCTTACATGATTTTGCTGTTGTGCCCGCTGATGCATTTTTTCGGGCACCACCACGGTGATCACATTCATCACGGCGAAACCTCAGTCTCAACCAAAGATGCGAACAGGAGTTAGCTCATGCACACGCCTGAGGTTCGTCAAGAGCACGGCTCAATACAGAACTCTGAACTCCAACCCACCGGCTCCCATGACCCGGTATGTGGCATGACCGTCAGTAACGACAGCCAGTTCAGCACGGAATATGAGGGGCAAAACTACCGGTTCTGCAGCCAGAAATGCCAAACGACCTTCAGGGCAGCGCCCGAGCGTTATCGAATATCTCAACTGAAACTCGAACAAGTTCATCAGACAACAGCAGAACCGGTAACGGGTGCCGTTGAATACACATGTCCCATGCATCCGGAAATTCGCCAGATCGGCCCCGGCGTCTGCCCTAAGTGCGGCATGACCTTAGAGCCGGTGATTCCCGAATTGGAGGAAGAAGAGAACTTAGAACTCAAGGACTTCACCCGGCGCTTCTGGTGGACATTGCCACTGACAGTGATCGTCACCGTGCTGGCTATGGGTGGCCATGCCCTGGTGCTGTTCCATGGCACCACGCAAAATTGGGTCGAGCTGGGATTGGCTACACCCGTCGTGCTGTGGGCTGGCTGGCCGTTTTATGTGCGTGGTGTGCGTTCGGTGATTCAGCGAAGTCCGAACATGTGGACGCTAATCGGCCTCGGCACGGCGGCGGCCTTCCTTTACAGCGTCGTGGCCACCCTGACCCCCAATGTATTCCCCAGCAACTTCATGATGGAGGGCCGCATCGGTGTGTACTTCGAAGCGGCGGCTGTGATCATCTCACTGACCCTTCTCGGCCAGATGCTTGAACTCAAGGCTCGCTCGCAAACCTCGGCTGCCATCAAGTCGCTGCTTGGACTGGCACCCAAAACTGCCCGACGGATCAATGCCGATGGCACGGAAGAAGACATCCCTCTGACACACGTACACAGCGGCGACACGTTACGTGTGCGACCGGGCGAAAAAGTGCCTGTCGACGGTCAGGTGTTGCAAGGCGAAAGCGCTGTAGATGAGTCGATGCTCACCGGCGAACCGATACCGATCATGAAGAGAGCCGGCGACGCGCTGATTGGCGCCACTCTCAACATCCACGGCAGTCTGGTGATGCAGGCGCAGAAGATAGGGTCGGCGACCCTGCTCGCACAGATTGTGCAGATGGTTGTGCAGGCACAGCGCTCAAAAGCGCCGATGCAACGGCTGGCAGATGTGATTGCCAGTTACTTCGTGATTGTGGTGATTGCTATCGCCGCGCTGACTCTGCTCGGCTGGGGGCTGTGGGGGCCCGAGCCAAGTTGGGTGTTCGGACTGATCAACGCTGTCGCGGTCATGATCATCGCCTGTCCCTGTGCCCTTGGCCTAGCGACACCGATGTCAGTCATGGTTGCCACCGGCAAGGCTGCTGGCAGCGGCGTATTGTTTCGCGATGCCGCCGCCATCGAAAACCTGCGCAAGATAGACATCTTGATAGTCGACAAAACTGGCACCCTCACTGAAGGTCGACCTGCATTCCATAGCGTCGAGGCCGTACCCGGATTTACACAGGATGAAGTGTTGCGCCTGGCCGCAAGTCTCGATCAGGGCAGCGAGCATCCATTGGCCCACGCCATCGTCGAGCAGGCTCGTGCCGCAGGGCTAAAACTGGTGACACCTGAAACCTTCGAGTCAGCCTCAGGTATTGGGGTAAGCGGTCAGGTCGAGGGTCGCCGCCTGATGATAGGCAATACCGCGTTGATGCAGGAGGCCGGCGTCTCCACAGAGAGCTTGCAAGAACATGCCGAGAAGCTACGCGGCGACGGTACGAGCATCATGTACCTGGCAGTCGATGGCGCCCTGGCGGGTTTGCTGGCTGTTGCCGACCCCATCAAACCCACCACGAAGCTGGCCGTCGAGCGTCTGCAGGCGGATGGCGTCAAGGTCATCATGGCCACTGGCGACGGCCTTACGACTGCTCGCTCGGTAGCTCGCCAGTTGGGCATCGAGGAGGTTCACGGCGAGGTCAAACCGCAAGATAAAGAACGTCTGGTGGCATCTCTGCAACAAGCCGGACACCGGGTGGCGATGGCCGGCGACGGCATTAATGATGCCCCCGCACTGGCGCGCGCTGATGTAGGTATCGCCATGGGCACTGGCACTGACGTGGCGATGAACAGCGCTCAGGTCACCCTGGTCAAGGGCGATCTCCTCGGTATCCTGCGTGCTCGCAGCCTGTCAGTAGCAACGGTGAGAAATATGCACCAGAACCTGACCTTCGCCTTCCTTTACAACGCTATGGGCATCCCACTTGCCGCCGGCTTGTTCTTCCCTCTTACCGGTCACCTTCTGTCACCACTAATTGCCGCACTGGCCATGAGCGTGAGCTCGGCGTCGGTGATATTCAACGCCTTGCGTCTGCGCCAAGCTTCCATTGAATGAGTGAAAACGACCGCTTGACCTTGCCATGGCAGCAAGGTTGAGGATAAGCCAACGCCGCAGAAAAGCCTCATGCGTCAGTCTTTCCATGATCAACTTTGTTGTGAGGAGTCACCAATGAAAACTGTTGAACTGCAAGTCCAAGGCATGAGCTGTGGTTCATGTGTCAAACATGTCACCGAAGCGCTGCGCCCAGTTGAAGGCGTCAGTGACGTAGCGGTGGATTTACAAGCCGGACGGGTGAAGGTCAGCGGCGATTCGGACAGCCATGCGCTGCTTGCAGCCCTACAGGACGCGGGCTATCCAGCACAGCTGGCGACAGTGGAAAGCGTAGCGAGTAAGAAAACCTCAGGTTGTGGCGGGAACGGCGGTGGTTGCTGCTGCCGGTAAGCGTTATTTTTAAACTGGAGAACTCGCAGGTACGGGCCTTCGCCCAGTCCAAAAGGGCAAAATCATGAAAAAAACAGGTCGTGATTTTCTCGAAAGCGTTCAGAAGCCCAAAGTTATCCTAGAATGATGTGACATTCACTGGGGCTCTGAAAATGATCAATGCAGAATTGCTGCAACTGGTGGTTGAAGCATCCAACGATGGAATCGTGGTAGCAGAGCAGGAAGGCGACGAGAACATACTGATCTACGCCAATCCCGCCTTCCAGCGCCTAACGGGCTATAGCGTTGACGACATCCTGTACCAGGACTGCCGTTTTCTGCAGGGTGATGACCGTGACCAAGCCGGCCTTTCAGTTATCCGAGAGGCGATAAAGAACCTTCACCCCTGCCGGCAAATCATTCGCAACTATCGCAAGGACGGCAGCGCCTTCTGGAACGAACTGTCGATTACCCCAGTGTTCAACGACGCAGATCAACTCACCTACTTCATCGGTATCCAGAAGGACGTCAGCGTCGAGGTTGAGGCTAGCGAGCGAGTGCGCGAACTGGAAGCTGAACTCGCACTGTTGAAGAAGCAACTCGGATAATTGGAGCGCCAAGATTAACTCCGTACGGACTTGATAAGTTAACGCTCCAGCAATGTCCGGTCTAATAAAGTCCCCTGTTCAAACACCAAATATTGGTTGTCGTTTAGCAAGGTACTAACTCCGAGTCCAAGTCACCGACCGCCAGGATTTCTTCTCTGCAAAAATCGCCTATATTGCTGCAGAGCTTCGATTCGATTGGAGATAAAAGGTGGTCAACCCTACGACCGCGCCGTGTTGAACACTAACATCGGTCTGCTGAGAAATCTCATATGCCGTTTCAGCTACCTTACTGACTTGGAGCTCACACGCAACCTGATCCGTGACTACCGTCGCAAACCTAACCACCTTTCAGAGCGCGCATACGGTGTCCTAAACCGAGTTGTGCGTCGGGTCACTCGTGCCCGCATGCTGCTTGCGTCTTCATCAGTATCGGGAACAGCTGGCACAGCTTCTCAATATCTTCATTAATGTCTTTGCGACATATCTCTTGTTAACCCAGGTGATGCCATAAATTAGCAGTCATCAATATCAACTACACAATTCCTACCCTTGGATTTTGCATGATAGAGAGCACTATCTGCGGAGATTAACAGCTCCTTGAGAGTGGATCGCGATTGACTCATCGAGGCACACCCAATACTGACTGTGATTCTTATTTCCTCACCACCAGCATCGACACTAGATGCTTCAATGCTGCTCCTTAGTCGCTCCGCAATAACTGAAGCCTCGAGGCTATTGCTTTTAGGCAACATAACGACAAATTCTTCGCCTCCAAACCTAGCTATAGTATCTCCGGGACGAAGAACCCCCTCGGCAATTTTGGCTATCGACTTAAGAACTTCATCGCCAATGGGATGCCCCCAGCTATCATTAACATGCTTGAAGTGATCGGCGTCTAGCATGATTATAGATATTGAGTGCTCGTATCGACTTGCCCGCGCAAACTCTTTCTCTGCCAAGTTGAAAAAGTGGGCGCGATTAATTGCACCTGTGAGGTGGTCTTTAGTGAGCAAGTTGGCCAGATTATCACTCGACACCTTTCGCTCGGTGATATCTCGAAACACCACCGTATAGCCAGAAAACTTGTCATCTTCGTCACGCAGAACGGCGATCATTGTTTGAGCAAAAAAATTGTGTCCTGATTTGTGCTGGCAGCTATAGTCTCGTGAGTGCCAACCTTCTTCACGTGCGAATGTGAGTTGCTCCTTCAAAACATCCACTTCCAAAGCGGACAAACTATAGAAGCGGCCCAACGTCTCACCAATAGCCTCGGACTCCGTGTAACCTGTTAAACGCTCTGCCGAAGGGCTCCAGCTATTAATTACACCCTGTTCAGTCAAGCCGAGGACTGCGAAATCGTTAACAATCGTATAGATGGCGTCCAGCCATGAGTCTGTCTGCCTTAGCCTCCTTTCAGTTGCAACTTGGCAAGAAATATCAGTTAGAACTGTTATTAGAACCTCGTCATTGACCTTTACAATTGTACATGCGAGAACAATACCTCCGTCGGCTGCGGACGACACGTGGATTCTATGATTTACACATATTGATCCGCATGGCTCTCTAAAACTTGTCACTAAGTTACGTAGCTCAGGCGCAACGGAAGCAAGTGTTTCAAACAGATTTTCAAGGCCAATCGACTTAACCAATGGCATCAACAATTGTGTTGCCATGGGATTAAGCATATCAATTTTTCCGCCGGGGTCGGTTCTTACCAGCCCTACTGGCGATAGATACATGAATGAAATTAATGCTTCGTACTCTGACTCGATTGAGTCATTGGTCAGCTCTACGCTACTCATTTTTACGCCCACTCAACCAGTAGGAAGCGGGTGTTATTATCAATCTTTTTAAGCAGTCTTAATCTTACTGGGACGGGCCTCATTCTAAGTGCTAGAACGTAAGAAATAATCACGTCCAACTCAGGTTCATTCTCAAATCTTTGAGCGACCATTGCGTTATTCAAGCAGGGAGCAATTTCTAAAAATAGATTCTTACCTAAAACACGCGACTGTCGCAAGGCCGCACTTGTAGCTTCAAAAGTATTGTAAATCACCACTTCTGACGCGTCGCTAAAGCCAATTATCCCGAAGTTAAGAGTATCCAGTTGATCGGGTGCGCCCAACAATGCTTGAATCGATGCTTCTTCGAACGTAAGATTCATTTTCCTACTCACTCGCAAAGTACAATATTAATTTTTAAACGCCCCAGTCGGGCTGTATCCACCCTACCATATAGCAATAAGGCCCCTCCCCTTTTAGCATTCAATTATGAAGAACGGATGGCTATCTTCCAATTTAACCTTACCCTCTGCTCCAATGTCTCGCATGTCAAGCGCTTACCTTCGGAACGTTGCAGAAAGAGCCTAGTATCAAATCAAGCATAGCTACTCATTTTTTATTATGCCGTCCACTAATTGTATTTTTAGTAGCACCTTAATCTGTCATCCTGGAAGCTATCGATCCCTTATGGAGTTTTTTATATTGATAATCAGATACAAAGAGCTTTATCTTTAGCGCCTTGGCCACGGCGCATTTGAGGCAATCTATGCTTTATGCCAAGACTTGGCAGCGACCAGAGCCATTGCTTCAAATGCAGGCTTGGCGAACCAATACCCCTGCATCAGATAAACCCCGCAGTCGGTAAGAAAATCCCGTTCCTCAGCATGTTCGATTCCTTCTGCAATGATTTCAATACCCATTTCCGCACATATTATGACAACACCACGGACGATAGCCTGACGGGAGCGATCACGATGGATATTACGCACTAAGGCTATATCGAGCTTTATAAGATCCGGTTGAAAATCTGCCAACAGGGTCAGTCCCGAATAACCTGAGCCAAAGTCATCAATTGCTATTTTCAAACCGAACTCCCGATATACGCGTAGAATGTTGGTCAGATGGTGATTATTTTCAATGTATTCGCTTTCGACTGTCTCGAAAATCAGCCGATCGAGCGGGAAGTTGTGAATACGTGCGGCTTCCAACGTGCTTCTAATGCACAATTCTGGACGGTAAACCGCGTTGGGTAGAAAATTAATCGATAGGTGCTGAGTCATTCCAAGTTGCGCAGCAGTGGAAATAGCACGCATGCGGCAAAGCTGATCGAATCGATAACGGTTTTGATCGTTTACTTTCTCCAGCACTGACAACGCCCCCTCTCCATTAATGCCTCTCACCAACGCCTCATGTGCAAAAATTGATTGATCGCGAACGTCCACTATTGGTTGAAAAGCGAAAGTAAAATCTAAATCCAGCTCAAGAGTGCTTTTGCAACCTTGGCAACCATTGGACGAAGTCAATGAATTTGGAAATATTGTCACGTCGCACTCCAAAAAATTAATACTATCTTTATGGTGGCTATTCCAATTAATGCCTGAGCATCGTAATAAACATTAAATCAACTTTGGAAGGATTTATAATGACTCGGCTGGGCGTTTTGATTGTAGCAGTTTATTCTTGTATTGCTTCTTTCCGACTGATAAATGCTCGATTTTTAGCCTTCTAAATAACACGACGAGGTCAAAAACGGTTATGGCTTAGACACTTAACCTTGATTCATACCGCAGGACTTTTTGACACAGGGAACTGTCAGTCGCTGATTGCAAGGCTATGCGGCGAAAATAGAGACCAAAATAATCAGACGGAGAGCGTCAGATGAGGGGGCTTGAGGTAACGTGCTGAGTGAGTCGCTCCCAGCAACTTAGACTCTTCAGCGGATAGCTATGAGGCGGTAGCCACTTGACGCTGAAGTAGGAGTGATTCACAAGCCGAAGCTCGAACCTGAGGATAATGATCAGCTTGTGGATAATCCCACAGGCAATTTGCCAATAGCGGCATACTCCGAGAGGTGGGCAACGTGGCTAAAGACGAGAAGAAAAGCAAAGGTGAAGCTTCCAAAGGCAGCAAGGAATTAAAAGACAAAAAGTCATCACCGGCAAAGAAATCAGCTGCTTCCTCGGCTCTTTCGAAATCTTCCGAAAAGAAAGACAAGAAAAAAGATGCCGAACCGAAGAATTCTGCAAAAAAAAGCTGATAGCAAGCCAGAAAAGGCTAAGAAATCAGAGAAGGCAGAAAAGCCGGAGAAAAAGAAAAAGTGACATCTGCTATCCGCTAGGGCTTTACGCCCTAGCTTCCGGTGGGCTTGGCTTTAACATGCCGTTGGCGATCATCGGTGCGGGCTCTTCATCGCTGTGATCCTGGCAGAGGAATTCGCGTACAGCCATAGCGAAGGACGGCCATCGTAATGCCTGGTGGGATCTGGCGCGTGCCCCTGGACTCAGATAAATCAGCGTCCACGCCTTTTTTATCCGCTTGAATGGTTCGCCAACGGTAACGTGACCACGAACTCGCTACCCTTGCCATCACCCTCACTCATACCAGTAACCTTACCGCCGTGCGCCTCAACCAACTCGCGGACGACCGTCAGTCCGATGCCCAAGCCTGATCCATTGAAGCCGACGGCATGCACGTCTTGAATATAGGGATCGAAAATAAACGGGAGTGCTTTAGCGGAAATACCGATTCCATTGTCGGAAATCTTTATCTTCAAAACGTCGGACGCTACTGTTAAAGACAGTGCGATTCCACCGTGGGGTGGGGTGTATTTAGCCGCATTCGCCAGAAGGTTGTGGATAATCTGCGCGAGGCGCCCCGGGTCACCATTTACCATCAAGATGCCATCGGGAAGATGGGCGTCGAAACGCTGCTCCTGTGCGCTCATTAAAGGGCGACACGCATCAATGGCCTCACGTAGAACTTGAATCATGTCGACATCGCGGCGATTGAGTCGCAACTTCCCAGTGCTGACACGGGAGACGTCCAGCAGATCGTCGACCAGCTGTGACATATGTTGCACTTGGCCCTCGATCAACTCCCGCATTCGAGGCAGTTCGTCACTAGGCATCCGAACCATACGTTCTGCAATCATGCTGATAGGTGTTAATGGGTTACGTAGCTCATGGGCCACTGTCGCCAGTATGCTTTTTTGCTGACTCAGTGCGCGCTCGGCTACAGCTTGAAGGTCTTGAGCGCTGAGCGCAGCTATGACCAATTGCGCATTAGCCTCACGCAGTTCCTGATACATCCGCTGTTCTTCCAAACGAGGGGCAACTACTGCGTCTGACTGCACGAGGAGTTTAGCCGGTACCAACTGCTGATCGGCCCCAATCACTTGCTCGATCTGCTGACTGTCCACCAGCGGGTTGCTAGCGTCGCTCAACTCTTTTTGCAAGGCTGCCAGCACGGCGCGCGCTTCAACGGTTTTCTGGCCAAGCAGGAAGAGCTCGTTAGCGGCATTAGCGATCTCACGCTCTTTCTTGCCATCGACATTACTCATGAGTCGGGCTCAAGCATTTTTATCTCCTGGATGTGGTACACCTGAAATCCGCTTTGTAGGTCGGCCTCCGAGCAGACCTTCTTGGTCATGAAGCGTTTCGCCAATCTGCAAGCCATTTTCATCGACGCGGTATAAGCGCAGCTCATCGGAGTGGGCACTGGCCCGCAACTTGACCACGGCCATGATCCGCAGTAAGCGGCTCTCTACTTCGATATAGCGTTGGACAATGATCGCGTCAGTGAGAAATGCCGTGCCGTAAGGGCTGAAACGCAAGTCGGTGTAGCGGTCTTCCAGCTCTGAGGTCATCAGCACACTGACCCCGGCACTGGTCAGCGCGGTGACCATACGCGACAGCGATTCACGGAAGTCTTCGCGGAAGGTCGGCGCCAGCGCCAGTTCGAAGCCCGACAACGAATCGATCACCACCCGGGTGGCTTTCAGTCGGCTGATCTCGCTGAGCAGCAACTGCACGATTTCGTCGATGGACAAGTCCGGTGCGCGACTGTCCACCAAGCCGACCTGACCGTTTTGGATCAATTGAATGAGGGCGGCATTTTGAAAATGATTGGGCCGTTGTTCGAACACCGCGATGACGCCGGTTTCGCCGTTGCGTGCGCCTTCTGCGAGGAACGTCGCTGCCAGGATGCTTTTGCCCGACCCCGACGGCCCGGCCACTAGCAATGAATAACCACGGGGCAGGCCGCCACCCAGCATCTCGTCGAGCTGTGGCACGCCCATTTTCAGGCGCTTGATGGGGATCTCCAGCGGCGCTTCAACCGGGTTGAGTGGCGCGGGTGCAAACACCTTGATCCCCGACGTCGCAATGTGGAAGGTGTGCAAGCCCGGTAACGTGGGCTGTCCGCGCATTTTCATGATTTCTATCTTGCGCACCATCGAGTTGCGCTGAACGCTCTGGCGCAGCCAAATCAGGCCATCGGCCACGGTGAAAATCGGGTTGGTGTCGGTTTCGGTGAAGTATTCGCCAATCAGGAAGGTCGTCGCCTGCCAGGTGGTCATCAACATGCCCAGTTGCTGTACGAACTGCGGCAGGTTGTTGTTGGGGTTGTCCTGGGTCTGGCTGGCCAGCACCACCGAACGGAACGAGTCGACGAACACCAGCGCCGGGGAATGCGCCTCGACCTCGCTGACGATGCGCCGCAGCACCTCGTCCAGATTCCCGGCCAGGGTGTCGGCGGCCAGGTTGACGTAGTGGATCGAGTGGTTGATCGCTTCGCTGTCGAAAAAGTCGAATTGCTGCTGGTAACGCAGCATCTTCAGCGGCGGCTCGCCGAGCACGGTAAAGAACAGCGCCGGACGCTCGGGCGTCGCGAGGGCGAACATCATCTGGTGTGCCAGAGTGGTCTTGCCGCAGCCTGGAGGGCCAGCGATCAGGTTGAACGAAAACTCCGGCAAACCTCCGCCCAGCACCTCGTCCAGTCCTGGCACGCCGGTGGCCAGGCGGTTGATAGTCACTTTGGAATTCATGGCGAGGTTTCCTGCTCAGGTGGGGCGCTCAAAGAATTGTCCCACACGTCACGAAGCAATCGTGCGGAGAGCGAGGGCCCAATCAGCGTGGTCAGCAACTCGTAAAACGTGGTCAGCAGGACTTCACCGAAAAACAGCGCATCGACTTCGCTTTGCTCGACGAGTACGGAGTTGAGGTTAATCAGATCCAGCGCGGTCTGCACACGGTTATAGATGCCGGCCAGGCGCGGATGGGTGGAGGCGCACAGATGGAGACTGCGGCGGTACAGCGCGACCACCCCTTGCTGGCCGATGATGGGCGTGAGAGCTGCACTCATATCCTGCAAGGTGGAAACAATCGCCTTGGCGATCCTTGTAATCTCAGCGTTGGCCCCGACACGGTGCGCCAGAGAAGCTACGATCTGGCGCCCACCTTCGCTTTCCATGGACATGGCTCACTAATTTTTGATGGGCACCTATCGATGGTACACCCTATAACCTGTGATCGAGTTTTCATTTGGGCGCAGAGCTGATGATGTTCGGAGCCTGCTAGGTGGCTGAAGAAAAGTAGTCCCAAACAGCAAGGGTTTACCTCTCTGTTTACGTCTCAAGCACCTGGATTTGTGATTTGGATACAAACCGACCAAATGCCAAGCAATATCCAGAATGTCGCAAAGATCCAAGGTGTGCGCACCGAAAACAGCAACGCCTTTCGATACCCCTTTTGCGTGGACTCTCTTTCACAAAATAAAGGCGACTCGTCATAAGCCAATCCCATTACAGGCTCGCTATGCAATAGCTCGCTCTGCTTGAAATGCCAATGGCCGATAATGTCGTATGCCGCACGAATACCGGGCCAAGCATTCAACGAACTTAGCACTCCAAGCAACGTAAGAAACGGTGGTACTACCAGCGTGAACAACTTGCCCCATTCGGGGTTGAGATTGCCCATAGAAGAGGCAAATGCGATGACCAAAAAAGACTGAGATGCCAAAAAGGCGTCAGTTCGATTAGCCAAGATGCTGGTTTCGTACTGAATCTCTCTTCGGTAAAAATCCAAGCGCTCCTTTGGCGACCCGAACATCCTGGCATTGTGCTCGTTTAGTGCGGTGTCACTTATCTGGGAAGTCAAAATTCTCGGCACGGTGGGTTCATCCTCATCAAACATTTGAAGCCGGCTTACCACCCATCCCAATCCGCGAATTGAACTGGATATCTCCCACGTCAGCGTTGGTCATTCACTAACGACTGCCGAAGGGTATTTATTCCTGATTTCATCTTTGCGTTGAGCGCTCCGCCATCATCCGCGCCCCGACCTCATGCTCAGCAACCTGCACCAGCCCATGGTCAGCCGCTGCAAGCGGAATCACCACCTCATCAACACGCTTCACCTTGACGTTGATCCGCCAGACTTCCTGGCCTTCAATGTCCTCCCTGCAGTTCACGTAATTCCAGGGCCGAAAGCCTTCGCGCTCGTTATAAGTACCCTGCTTGGTCACTCGCTGCAATGATGGCCGTATGCTCTTCACAGAAAAGGAAAAAGGTGTGGTTCATCAGTTGACCGAAGGCCGCAACGATCCTGCCGTGTCGGCAAATTTAAACCAGCCTACGTTCTTAAAGTGCGATGAACGTGGATTGTGGATTGTGGATTGTGGATTGTGGATTAGGGAGGACGCCACGCACCGTTCCCGGTTGTTGCTGGTTGACTCGCGAGGTCGCCAACAAACAATCCTTTCGTTCTTGAAAGCTCCGCAGTCGATAGTTCTCACAGCCAAGGGCGCATGCTTGTTCGCGGAACGTGGTCACAACCGAGTACTGGAACTGGTGCCATCCTCAGTCCTGGAAGTTCACGAGGAGGATGAATTGCTCGAGCAGCACGACGTGCAGGGTGAGGGTTTAGAGGAAAATTCTGAACGTCGTGAAACCCGAGAAATGATCCTTTTGTATCAAAACTTATACCGGTTGGTGAAGGTAACTTGATTGCAATTCGTATGCCGCCTCCGCCTAGGGTTTCGTGGCGAGCAGTAGCGTCGGGGCATGCGCTAGCATGCTTGATAGGATGGACCCCCAAGGCCTGCGTTTCAGTTTCAGCTTCTGTTCCAGCTTTCAATCCTGTGGGATTAAAAAGCTAAAGAAAACAGAAGAAAAAACCGGCGGCATCCTATCGAATAAAGGTGTGTGGGGGCAGCGCTGCTTTTCTCTTGCCTTCAAATATATAAACCCTGTTCCATCCTTGTATAAAGGCCCACTCTCACCATCAAGAATTTAATTCTGGAACCCGCTCCGGGTTTTATACTGTGGTTCCCAACAGGGTACCGACTCCTGCTGCCACCGCCATCGAAAGCGCACTCCAAAAAGTCACACGTAAAACCCCATTTTTAATATTCGCCCCGCCGACCTTGGCCGCCAAGCCGCCAAGGATAGCAAGGAAGACCAACGACGCGACGACGATGACTGGGATGAGATGTTCTTGTGGAACTACTACGACCACGAGTAATGGTAGTGCCGCACCTACGGCAAAGCTTAGCGCAGATGCAAGAGCAGCCTGTAATGGCTTTGCACTCATCGCATCGGTGATTCCCAACTCATCTCGGGCATGCGCCCCCAAGGCGTCGTGATCCATTAGTTTAGTCGCGACTTCTTTTGCAAGCGGCACCTCAAGTCCTCGCTCAACATAAATTCCTGTCAGTTCACGATTCTCGCCCTTCGGATTTTCCTGAATCTCAATTCGCTCCTTCTCTAGGGCAGCCGCTTCCGTGTCGGCTTGGGACTGCACGGAAACGTACTCTCCGGTAGCCATCGACATAGCACCGGCGACGAGAGCAGAGACACCCGCTATAAGGATGCTGTTGTGAGTTGCGTGAGAGGCGGCTACGCCCAGAATCAGACTTGAAGTTGAAACGATTCCGTCATTGGCCCCCAATACGGCAGCGCGCAGCCAACCAATGTTGTCTATTGAGTGTTTCTCTTTATGATGCGCTGCCATTCTGGAATTCTCCGTGTGAAAAATTGCATTAGGTCAGGTCTCTGGCGTCATGAGCACCGTGAGATGCATGTTGATGAACGGAGATCCAATCACCGGTAATGACTGAATCAACCGATTAAATTTCAGAAAGATGCTTTACGCTGCCAGCATGTCCCAGAACATACCGATCACGGTAAAAAGCCATTACGATAGTACATCGTGTTTAACAAAAAAGGCCCTCGAAGGGCCCTTTTGTACTCAAATCAAACTCACTTGGTCAGCCAGGACTCAACTGTCGCGGAGCCGTGCTCTGCTTTCCATTCTTTCAAGGTCTTGTGTTTGCCGCCTTTGGTTTCGACGACTTCGCCGGTGTGCGGATTTTTGTAAACCGTCACCTGGCGAGGCTTAAGGTTGCGGCTTTGGACTCAACAGCTGGAGCACGACGGCCATTTTGTGGATCGAGCAGGTTGATCACATACATTGTATGGCGACCACACCTCCGACCAAGCTGCAGATATAGGTCTAGGCAACATGCCTTTCAGTAGGTTTGAGACCAATCGCGAGTCGCCTTGCACACCCCACGCCCCATGCTAAAGCACGAGTCATTGATTCACCTGGCCTGGAATCAAGCGCCTCTTCATGCAAAGCCATGCCGCTCGCTGCATACACTCCAATGAACATCTGCGTGTTTCCCGTGGGCGACAGCCTCACTTGGACATCAATGAAGGTTCCGTCGTCTAACGTTTCGTCGTGCGTTCGATGGTGAAGCGCTGGATCAGCCCATTGCCAAAACACATCCCCGCGAATACGCATGTCATGCCCTCCTACGACTTTAGTCTTATATGTTGGAAAACTTACCATAGCGCAGAGATGCGCGGAGGCCACGGGTTGCTTCAAGTTTGAATGCTAAATCGGACGATTGGCCGCGATTCCTATACACGGCTAGAAATCCTGCATAGGTTCGGAGGAAGTCTTTTAGCTTTAATTGAGGGTATGAGGGTTTTTGCCGGTTTCAGCACCGCACGCACCAGCGCCGTCATGCTGGTGACGTCCAAAGGCGCAGCAGCGGTGTCCGGCGACAGCCTCGTCGTGTTCGCCGCCACGGTGACAGCAATAGGTGTACTACCAATGGAAGGCCTCGCCCTGGCGTATACCGTTTTATGTCCATGGCCATTGCCACCTGCAACACCATCGGAGACAGCGTGGCGACGGTGGTGGTGCGAAGTAGTTGGGGGGAGTTTACCGAACAGACTGCGAAGGCCGAATACAGCCGAGTGTTAGGGCGTAATCCGGAGGCGGCGCTTTAAAGGATCTAAAGTGGTAAACGGAAAGCCGCCACCCTCAGACTGATTAAAAATCGATAACAAAAAAGGCCCTGATGGGCCTTTTCTTGTACTCAAACCACACTCACTTGGTCAGCCAGGACTCGACTTTGTCCGAGCCATATTTTGCTTTCCATTCCTTCAGCGTTCGGTGGTTGCCGCCTTTGGTTTCCACGACTTCGCCGGACTCAGGATTTTTGTAGACCTTCACCTGGCGAGGCTTGCGAGTGCTGCTCTTCGACTCAGCAGCGGGTGCGCGACGACCTGCCTTTGGATCAAGTAGGTTGACGATGTCTTTTAAGCTGAAGCCGTACTTCGCCAATAAGGCACGGAGCGTTGTTTCAAATTCGATTTCAGCCTTCAAGCCCGCGTCACCCTTGAGGGCTTCGAGTGCTTGAAGCTGTTCAGCTAGGTGTTTTTCGAGCTGACGGAACTCTGCGAGCTTGGACATGGGAAATCTCTGCGTGATTGTTATTCTAACGTTACACCAAAAACTCCCATTTGCATGAAGCGAGGTGCGTTTACTTTACTCATTAAGTCGTCTCCGTTGCAGGATTCGCACTTGAGCAAACGTCCATTAATAGACATTTGGCGACGAGCGAAGGTTCGTAATATCGCAATAGAACATTGGTGTGATGGCCCCGCATCTGACTCTGATTTGTGGAACGGAATTGTCAGCGGTGGTGTCGTTTGTATTAGACACCTTGGTGTCGAAATCCCGTTCAGATAAAGAGGTAGTTTTCATGAACAATATCATCTACATCGTTGGGGCAGTGGTAATCGTCCTAGTCATCCTGTCGTTTGTCGGCCTTGTATAGCCTACCCCAGCTGAAACCCATTCTGGTGACGCCGCTAGCGGTTCAGTCCGAGCTAAACCACGGTACTCAGAGGAGTTTCAGACATGTATCCGACGACTCCTGACGGTCGCTACTTTGTGGTCAAAGGACAGCTGTGGCGTTGCACCAACCCATCGTTAAATGAAGATGTGCGACAGCGTCTTGTCGACGAACTCATGGAAGCGCGACGTGAGGTAAAGGCAGCGAAAGCCTCCGGCGATCCTGGGCAGCTAAAGTTGGCCAGGGCGAGCGTCCAAACAGCGAAGGTGGCGCTCGGGGAGCGCGGGCCGGTTTGGTGGGACGATGGGAGTCCTGATTTCAATAGGCATCAGGTGACCGACAGTCCCTACGCAAACTGGTACCGAGCGTTGAGCGCCGAAACCACAAAATCTTGATAGCCGACATGAGATGGAAGAACGAAAGTGATATCAGTTTTCGAGGCTCCTCCTCCGGAGCCATTAGATAACTCGCGTCCAACGAATCTGAGTTTGTGGCTTGCTATCAACGCCTGAATCACCTGAATCGCCTGAATCGCCTGATTTCAACGTCTTGAAGCGCTGAACGAAGAGTTTTGCACGAGCAAATAAAATCGGCCGCGTATGCGGTCTTGGTCGTTTTCACATCTCCACCTGTGTACCTAACTCAATCACCCTATTCAACGGCAATTTGAAATACTTGAGGTTGCTATTGGCATTCTTCAGCAGAAACGCGAACAGGCCCTCTCGCCAGCGCGCCATCCCAATACGCTTGGTTGGGATCACCGTCTCCCGGCTGAGGAAATAAGTCGTGCGCATCGCGCTGAAATCCAGCTCATTCAAATGACAAAGACTTAAGGCTTTGGGAACGTCGGGCTCCTCCATGAAACCGAAGTGGAGGCTGACCCGGAAGAAACCTTCGCCATAAGCTTCAACCTCAAACCGTCGGTCAACAGTCACCCTAGGACTGTCTTCGGACACTACAGTGAGCAATACCACTTGCTCGTGCAGCACCTGGTTGTGTAGCAGATTGTGCAGTAGTGCATGAGGAACAGCATCGGCCCTAGCCGTCAGAAAAACCGCAGTACCCTGCACCCTATGCGGCGGCAGTGAACGGATACTGCTGATAAACAACGGTAGAGGAAGAGCAGTCTCGTCCAGCCGCTCGACGATGATCTTTCGCCCCCTTTTCCAGGTGGTCATCAAAATAAACAGGCCAACACCGGCGATCACCGGGAACGCACCGCCCTGAAAAATCTTCGGAGCATTGGCGGCAAAATACAGACCGTCTACCAGCAAAAATCCGAGCAGCATCGGGATGGCCAGCCAGCGCGGCGTTTTCCAAAGAAGCAGGACGACCGCCGAAGACAGAATGGTCGTGATCAACATGGTGCCCGTCACAGCGACCCCATAGGCAGCGGCCAAGGCACTCGACGACTCGAAGCCGATCACCAGCAGCACAACACCGACCATCAACGCCCAGTTAACCGTGCCGATGTAAATCTGACCCTGCTCTTGGCTGGAGGTGTGCTGGATAAACATCCGAGGGACGTAACCTAGCTGGATGGCCTGGCGCGTCAGGGAGAAAGCACCAGAGATTACTGCTTGAGAAGCGATGATGGTCGCCAGTGTGGAAAGCGCAACCATTGGCAGCAGTGCCCAGCTTGGCGCGAGCAGATAGAACGGATTGCGCACCGCCTCCGGGTTCTCCAGGATCAGGGCGCCTTGGCCAAAATAATTGAGCACCAGCCCCGGCAACACCAGAATGAACCAGGCACGGGAAATCGGTTTGCGACCAAAGTGGCCCATGTCGGCATACAGCGCTTCAGCACCGGTCAATGCCAACACGACGGCGCCCAGAATCGCCACACCCATTCCCGGATGTACCACAAAGAATTGCACAGCCCAAGCAGGGTTAAGCGCTTCCAACACTTCGGGGCGCTGCAAAATACCGTAGATTCCGAGCGCGCCCAGTACCACAAACCACAGCACCATGACCGGGCCAAACAGGATGCCGATGCGTGCTGTGCCGTGTTTTTGTATCAAGAACAGCGCCACCAACACGACCACTGACAGTGGCACAACCCAGTGCTCTATTCCGTCAAACGCCAACTGCAGGCCTTCAACCGCCGAGAGCACCGAAATCGCAGGGGTGATCATGCTGTCCCCGTAAAAAAGTGCCGCTCCAAACAGGCCGAGCAGAACCAGTACTTTGCTCATGTGCGGATAAGGTGCGGCTGCTCGGCGGGCTAACGCGGTCAACGCCATGATGCCGCCCTCACCCTGGTTATTGGCACGCAGGATGAACAGCACGTACTTGATCGAGACGACCCAGATCAGCGACCAAAAAATCAACGACAGAATGCCTAGCACACCGTCGTGGTTCACCTGGACTCCATAGTGGCCGGAAAATACTTCTTTCAGCGTATAGAGGGGGCTGGTGCCAATGTCCCCGTATACCACTCCGACAGCAGCGACGAGCAAGCCCACTCCTGACGTTTTGGATGGAGAGTCTTCGTGTGCAACGGTCGCTGTTTCACTCAAGGGGCGCTTCTCTCAATTATCGGGGAGTTACTGCACGCCATCCTTGGGCAATACATTTTTTCAAGGCCATCTAAAAAGCGAGGCGCATGGACGATCTAAAAAATCGCGGCCAGTATCGTTGCGGGCAAAAACACCTATCGTAAAGAAAGCGTAAAAAAATACGGCAGATACGACCCAATTCCAATCGAACAGTTAGACATCAGGTTGGGTCTGAAGGGAGGTTTTCGTTGCTTTAGATTTACACCGCAAATCTTCTACTTTCCCAGGATCTGGATCATCTGCTGGGTACCGCTTTGTCTTCGTCCGTAAGATGAGATACCTAAGCATTTAGCACAAAGGGCCCTCGCAAGGCCTTTATTTGTACTCAAACCGAATTCACTTGGTCAGCCAAGACTCGACGGTGTCGGAGCCGCGTCCGGCTTCCCATACCTTTTGCTACGCTGAACTCTTTCATGGAGGATTCGCGATGCCAAATTCAGACCTGCTCCCTTCCCTGCTATTCAAGATCAATCAAAACCAACTCGCCCTCGAGGCCGCCATCATGGAGCTCACCCTATGGGTCGAGCAGCGTGGATCGGGTGAGGTTGGAGGCAATGTGCGTGGTGCGCTGGAAACGATCAGCAAGAACGAAGATTTCATCAAAATGACTCTCGCGGTGCTCATGGCACCGGAGTGATCTACCCCATGATCCGTATGCCTACCTAAAGAACGCCTACCGACGCAGCGCGCGAGTGAAATTACCGCGATGACCTCCGAGGAGTGACCATGTACGACTATGCAATTCGCTTCGAGGAAGACAGTGCTCCAGGACTTGCCATTTTCTGCCGCGACCTTCCAGAGCTGAATAGCTATGGCAATGATCGGGAGAGCGCAATTAGCGAATCCCTGGACGCGATCGAGACAACTCTATCCATTTACGTCGATCAACGATGAGTCATACCAGTAGCATCTGCGCCGGAGGCTGGTGAGCACGTAGTCCGCTTGCCAGCGGTAACCGTGGCGAAAATCGCGCTATGGAACGCCATGATGGAGCGAGATATGCGCAAGGCCGACTTGTGCCGGTTGCTCGGGGTGCACCAGGCACAGGGTGATCGTCTAGTGGACTTTTTACACACATCAAAAATTGAATAATTAGAAGCGGCTTTGAAAGCTTTTGACTTGCGCCTCTCGGTAACCGTGCAGCCGTACTGTGCCGAGCGCATGGGATTCCCGAGGCATCGTTAAAGGCAGCCTAAACGCGGGGGCTTTCTATCAGGCACAGAATCATCACTGATCTGATCGACCCTTTAAGTACCTCGAGCGTGTACTGCCAGATGTGTCTATAGATCCTGGGCAATTCAGGTTTCTGGAAAATTAGTGTTGTTGCGTGGCGTGAGCTTTTCCGGGCATCTGATCTGCTTTTTTTAGTCTTTCCTGCCACTTTTTTTTGGCCTACCCGGCGTGCATAGTCGTCGCACCGCGACGATGAGGACGCCTTGCACATATCGCTACGACGAGTACGATCGCGCGCTGGTGCGCGAGCGTGCTGCCCAGTTCCGCGATCAGGTGGAGCGGCGTATCGCTGGTCAACTGAGCGAGGAAGAGTTTCTACCTCTGCGCCTGCAGAGCGGCCTGTACTTGCAAAAGCATGCCTACATGCTGCGCGTTGCGACCCCTTATCTGTTACGTACTCGTCTGGGCTGGCGCGGTGAGCTGCGCGCAGTGGGTGATGCGCTGCGCGACCAGTTAGCGCACATGCGTCAATGTGGTTTCGACGCTTTTGCCGTGCGTGCCGACAATTCGCTGGAAGATGCGCTCAAGGGGCTGGCCGGGCTGAGTGTGCTGTACGGGCGCTCGGCAATCTAGCCACGGCCGCTGTTTCGCCGTGAGCGCCTAAAGGGAGAATAAAGGCCGTGATGAAATCCGATTCGCGCAGAAGACGGAGCTGGAGCTGTCTAGGTTTTTACGAAGCAACGCCGAAGTCGAGCTATTTTGGAACCGCCAAAAAGCAGCTCTCTCAGAAACCTACTTTTTCAACACAATAGGTCGCTAGGTGACGCTGGAAACGAACTGCTTCTGGCCGGTTGCTGCCCTGAGAACAGCCGATAACTGGTCGACGACTGCGTAGACGCTGCAAGCTATTAACCAACAGGAAATTGTATATGAAAAACCTCAGCGTCAAGTTGAAGCTGGCTCTAGGATTTACAACCGTTGTGCTGTTGCTTGTGATCGTCGCTGGCAGTGGAGTCCTTAGCTTGGACTCGCACACTGATCGCGGTGGGAAAGTCAAAACGGTGGCGGAACTTCTCAATCAGGCGAATGATATTCGCTACGCACAGATGGTGTATGAGGCTACCGGTGATTCAGATCAGATTGGCAAGATTGATAGCGCGGTGCGCAAAATTTTGGCCACGGTTGAAAAGCGCAAGGCAAACTTTATCCAGCAAGAAGACGTAAGCCGGCTCGAAAGCATCGCCTTAGCGGCGCAAGAGTATCAGCGCGGTTTTAAGCAGAAGGTGGCGTTGCGCGAAGCCAAGATAGCCAAGCGCGCCAGTTGGGTGGCGGCCGGTAATACGGCTGATGAGGCTGTTACTACCATGGAACGTAGTCTGGCAGGTACGCCGACGGCACCGAAAATTCCGTTAGATAAGACTGAAGCTGGGCTTGCGCTGTACGCGGCCGAACTGGGCAAGCAGAACCGCCTCATGCGCTATTCAATACGTGGCTACTTGATGGACGAGTCGCAAAAGTCATTGGATATTCTGACGGCGCAGTTCGTCCAAGTGCGTGCGGCAGTGAAGCCGCTGGTGGGGCAGCTACCCGGGGCCCAAGCTGCACAACTTGAAACTTTTCAGAGCAACGTCGAACGCTATATCACTCTGGTGCAGGAATTTCCGCAACTGGTCGCCGGCGAAAAGGAAGTTCAGGGACAAATGGCGCAACAATTCGCCAGTTTTTATGAAAATACCGAAGCTATTGTTGAAAATCAAAACCTGAAAAGCATCAGCGAAGCGTCTACCAGCAAGCTGAGAATGATCGCCTTGACGGTGCTCGGCTTTGCCTTGGCCGCCTTAATTGCTTGGCTGATCGTCCGTCAGGTTACCCGCCCGTTGCAGGAGGCCTTGCAAATCGCCGAGCGCATAGGCGGCGGCGACATGACCGAGCACCATTTTGAGCCGCGCAATGACGAGTTCGGGTTACTGCTTCGCGCCATGGACAAGACCCGTCGTAACTTGCGTGAGCTGCTGTCGCATGTCAACGGTATCACCATCCAGCTCGCCTCGGCGGCGGAGCAACTTTCAGCAGTTACCAAGCAGACCAGCGCCGGGGTGACTAACCAGCGGCTGGAGACAGATCAAGTCGCCACTGCAATGAATGAGATGGCGGCAACCGTCCATGAGGTCGCACAGAACGCTCAAGAGGCCTCGGTTGCAGCGCAGAGCGCAGACAAACAGGCAGTCCAAGGGAACGCCGCCATTCAGCGGGCACTGATCCAGATTGATAAACTCTCCGAAGAAGTCAGCCGCTCCGCCGACGCAGTTGCCCACCTTAACAAAGAGAGTGTAGGTATCAGCACTGTGCTGACCGTCATCAATGGCATCGCCGAGCAGACGAATCTGCTCGCGCTCAACGCTGCCATCGAGGCTGCTCGCGCCGGTGAAGCTGGGCGCGGCTTTGCGGTGGTTGCTGATGAAGTCCGTGGTTTAGCGCAGCGCACCCAGCAATCTACCCGTCAGATTGAAGAACTGATCAGTAACTTGCAGGCGGGTGCACAGAACGCCGCGAACATGATGAGTGCCAGTAGCACGCTGGTTGATGAAACAGTGAACCGTGCCCATGAAGTGCAGACCGAGCTGGCAGCTATCACTCAAACTGTGTCCCTTATCCAAGCCATGAACATGCAAATCGCCACCGCGGCGGAAGAGCAGAGTGCAGTGGCCGAGGAGATTAACCGTAGCGTATTGAATGTGCGCGATGTTGCGGAGCAGTCTGCGGCGGCATCCGAAGAAACAGCAGCCTCCACGATGGAGCTGGCACGGCTGGGCAATGAACTGCAGCAGCAGGTCGGACGTTTCAAGGTTTAAGCAAGCATACGCGGGCTCATCTCGTTACTCCCCCAGTCGAGCGTTCTTGCAGGGAAATGTGCGGCGCCCATCCGGAACTTCAGCGTACGGAACGTGTGAGCCCAACGTTCAAGACGGCGACTGGACTGGACTGGATATGATTGAATCGTCCCTAGTTTCGTCGACACTCGATGGCTGCTTTTGGCCCAGAGTGTGTAAAAACGCATGAGGGCCGTGTCGGTGCGAAGAGCCAACGGCCGTTCGCTGAGTGATTTCGCTTAGGGCACCATAGTTGATCAGTATCGCATCGGAGCCCTTCAGCAAGCTTCTACAGCTATCTAGCTCTATAGGCTGGGTGATCTGGCGGGCCCGGTGTCCGCCAAAGACTGTTATCTAACTCATGCTTTTACCGCAACAGATGCACTACCAAGCCGACGAGTCCGCAGGCCATCAGCACCTGAATAACGCCCGGTTTGAAGCGAAACAAGGCAACTGCCGCCGCCATGGCGATCAGTGCAGAGGGCCAGTCCAGGTTGCCGCTGAAGCCTTTCGGCCAAAGCACGTGATAGCCGAAGAAACACGCCAGATTGAGGATTACCCCAACTACGGCGGCGGTGATGGCGGTAAGCGGTGCCGTGAACTTGAGTTCGTTGTGAGTCGACTCCACCAGCGGGCCACCCGCGAGGATGAACAGGAACGAGGGCAGGAAGGTGAACCAGGTCACCAGGGAGGCGGCCACAGCCCCAGCCAAAAACATTTGATCTGCACCGAACACCTGCGAAACATAAGCTCCGACAAAGCCGACGAAGGCCACCACCATGATCAACGGCCCAGGTGTGGTTTCCCCAAGAGCCAACCCGTCGATCATCTGTGTAGGGGTTAGCCAACCATAGTGACCAACCGCGCCTTGGTAGACATAGGGGAGCACGGCGTAGGCCCCGCCAAAGGTCAGCAAGGCGGCCTTGGTAAAGAACCAGCCCATCTGGGTGAAGGTGCCTTCCCAGCCAAAGAGGACGGTCAAAATCCCCATCGGCAATGCCCATAGCGCGGCGCCAATCAGTGCGAGCCATGCCAACTTCAACCAGCTGAACCGGGCATGCTCCGGGGACGGAGTGTCGTCATCGATCAAGGCCGGGCCGAAGGATTTTTTGGCGGCGCTATGGCCCCCGGGTCTGAATTTCTCGGGTGCCAGGCGTCCACCGACATAACCGATCAATGCGGCACCCAGAACGATCAACGGGAACGGAACATTGAATGCGAAGATTGCGGTGAATGAAGCTGCCGCTATCGCCCATAGCCAATTGTTCTTCAATGCCCGAGAGCCGATTCGATGGGCCGCCTGCACTACGATTGCGGTCACGGCAGGCTTGATGCCATAAAAGAGCCCAGCCACCACAGGAACTTCGCCGAAGGCGATGTACATCCACGACAAAGCGATCAGGATGAACAAAGAGGGCAGCACAAACAGCACGCCAGCAATCACCCCGCCCCAGGTTCGATGCATCAGCCAGCCGATATAAGTTGCCAACTGCTGAGCCTCTGGCCCAGGGAGCAACATGCAGTAATTGAGGGCATGCAGGAATCTGCGCTCGGATATCCAGCGCCGCCGCTCCACCAATTCCTGGTGCATGATCGAGATCTGACCCGCAGGCCCGCCGAAGCTGATGAAGCCGAGCTTCAACCAGAACCAGAACGCCTCACGCAGACTGATCGCTTCCGGCCTCGACAGCTCTTCTTCAACCATGGGTGCCAATACCTTACTCATTGGGTTGTTCCTCTTTCACAAACCCGGCGAGCAGACCGTCGAAAATGGCACTCGCAGCAGCCAGCAAATGGTCGTCGTTGGTAATGGTTTCGCGCAGTCCTGCCAGTACGCGCTCGACGCCGGCAGCCTCCACCGGCTGAATTCCTCCAACATCGAGGTAATGCACCAGGGCCGCGATACGGTTAAGGCCGGGCTCTTGAAGTTCAAAGCTGGCTTGTAAAGTTTCAAAGGTGACCCGGTTGCCCAAATGACTGAAGGTTGCCTCATCGAAGTCAAAGCCCAGTGCATCCACCGGACAATCTTGTGGTGTGTTCAGCCAAAGAATCTGAGCCAGCGGGTCAATGAAGCGGCGAATCAGCCATGCACATGCCAGCCGGTCGACCCAGGGACGCTTGCGCGTTGCCCAAACACGACTCTGATAATCGCCAAGTTTGAGTGGTGTGATTGGTTGATTGCGGCTGTGTGGCTCATCTGGAGATAGGGCCCTGCTGACCGCCGTCTCTAGCTCCTGCAAAGCCGAGTCGATCTGCTGTTTCGGCCTGCCTGGAAAGTAATCGATGCCGGTCAGCTGATCGTAGGCTTTACGCAGCTTGCGAATCTGCTTGGTGGTGGGCAGTGCATTCTCAGCCGTGAGTTGACCCCGGCATTCCTCGATCTCGGTGCGCAGTTTGCTGTAGTCATCGCTACGGTCGAACAGCTCGATAAAGCGCTCACCGCTGGGATCGACCACGGGAAGGACGTAAGCAGTTCCGTTGATCGCCAGGATGTCGCGCTCGACGGAACCTAACGCTTCACGACAGGCGCCGGTATCAGGCAACAGATAGGCACCATCTCGCAACACCGCTGCACCTGATGCTTTCAGGGCACGCCAGGCACGCATTCGTTCAGTTGCATTGGCAGTGGGAAGGCCAAGAATCAGAGCAAGCCAGTATTTCATGTAGAGACAGCTATTTATTTTGTAGGTCTTGCGACTCTATTCCTGTTTTTTCCAGTTGAGAAGTCGGTCTCCAGCTAATTTTAGAGGTACTCACTTGGACGCTATGACCCCAGGCTGGGGAATGAAGCGCGAGATGCTTAGATCCAGCTACGTAACCCGGCTCGATCAGCTTTGCACTGTCAAATGCCAATAGGGGCTATATGCTGGGCTTTTGAGTCAGGATGCTGAGAAAATTCCGTCCGCTGAGAACTATCTCTGCACGGCTTCTCTTCAAATCTCAATCAAGAAATTAGGATCGAAGCCAGTACTTTGATTCGGGTATCCCCGTGGATTAGAAACAACGCGGCACCCACCCTTTAAGAAATCCGCTGCGACATGGGTATGTCCGTAGACCCAAAGATCGGCCTTACCCAATAGCTCCGGCCAATCATTCGCATAGGCTGCGACCAAGTGTTCGGGCAGCTCATCACCGACGTGCTCCAAGGTTGGCGCGTGGTGCGTAACCACTACGGTTTTGCCGTCGAATGGCTTATCCAGTTGTTCAGAAAGCCAGGCATAGGCTGCCTTGGATTTAGCAATCAGATCATCAGGGCGAAGCCGCCGGTAACTCGCATCTGTTCTGATCACAGTGAAATCGTTCATCCACTCCCAGGCGATGCGTTTCGCCGCAACGACATCTCCAGTCGACGAGTAATCTGTCCACGCTGTAGTGACCAAAAACCGAGTTTGATCCAGGATCAGGACTTCATTTTCGAGCACGTGAATATTCGGCGCTGCCGCTTCCTTCATTTTGCGCAGCGTGTGATGAAGGTGCCCACCGTAGTACTCGTGATTTCCGCACACGTAGATCACAGGGCACTGAAATACTTCGTTCGCCCACTTCACTCCGCGCGATTTCAGATCGATGTCACCGGCGAGGATGACTACATCAGCTTCGCTTGGGGCAGGATCGAATCGAGCGAATTCGGTGTGTAGATCTGAATAAATTTGAAGCTTCATTGGATTACCCGCCCTGAGCAGTGCTTTGCGAATTTTTAAACTGGTGCATTAGCGGTCTGCTGTTTCATCGGGTCGATGGCTTGCATCCGATCACTTCATTTGCAGTCGTTAGAAGGTGACCAATGGATGTGCTCAATGCATCGTACGCTCAGCCAACGCCCCTCTCCTAAAATCCCGGCCTGCCCACAAACTTCGCAAGTCGAGAGTGACCGTTCTTCTGCAGCGGCAACCACCCCACGGCACGCCGTATCACCGCCAGAAAAATAGAAGCGCAACCCACCAAACTTTTCCTTCACTTGGAGCACCTTCGCCTGAGGAACATCAGGATGAGAATCCAGGTGAATTTGCAAAGTGCGGCACAGTTCATCAATCAGATTTAACCATCCGGGCAAGCATGCAATTTCCCGAAGATGAGTATTGGTAAATAGCTCTGGATAGCGCCCCCGTAAAATGAGCAATAGGTCATCCGTCATATGATTCCAATCCCCCACTTTCTGTATTAGCGCTCGCCGCTAGTGCCGGGGCAGCAGACAAGCTTGCGCGCCTCGTTGACGCACACTCATCAAGGACGACTTTCGATAACAGGTCTGCAACCTGCAACCTGCAATCGCCTCTTCGCGCTAGCGCCTAGCTTTACCGTGTCCTCTTCAACCAGTGAACAATTGCCTGGGCTAATCAGTGCATCGTAGGTTCACCAGCACCCCATATCGGCGGATGCTCAACAATATCGATGGTCATCGTCAGCTCAAATTGCATACGAGCGAAAACAGTACCGAGGTTCGGATAAGATCCCGACTCCCGTAGGGCTGTTACTAGCTGAAGCAGCTCTTTGCCACTAGCCAGGGACATTTGAACATTGCAATACACGGTATCGTCGTCTTCCCGAGCCATATCAAATCCAGATTCCCATGCTGCATTGGCGTGCCCTGTGCTCACTGAACAGTTGGTGACACAGGAGACCCATTCGTAGAGGGTTGCATGAAAGCTCTGAAACTTGGCCGCCCTACCCCTTTCATGAAGGAAGCGACCAAATATCGCGAATTCATGGTCGTCAACACCCAGAACTTCCCCTCCTTTTTTGCATAGCGAATGCTGGATGTGCGCATCAAATGTCCATCCGCGAAACGCCCAAAACGATCCACCTTGGTATGGCCAAAAACCACACCAACAGCCACGCCATTTGATACGAAGACATCGCTCAAGCATGCAGTGATGGGCGCGTCATAGACGTATTCACTTGCACGAACGATCCGACGTAGCTGAAAATCCGTAAGACGCTTTGAGTGAAGATCGACTTCGTGGATGTCGCTCATTAATTTTCTCCGCAGTAATCGCCCAGCGATGGAGTAAAAACGTCAGTAAATTTTTCTGACGTTAGTTAACGACTCCGGCTTGAAGGAGCGATCGTGAGTGTTTGTGTAGATCTTGCCGCTCTCAACCTCAAGCACGCATATCACGCAGCCATTACGGTCATGGCCGATGGAAATCGCCTTGATTATTTCCATTTGCCAACTTTTACCGCCATTCATCCAAGAGGGTGTCAACGCTTGGATTTCTGTAATGACAAAGTCTTCGTTCTGCAAGTTGAGAGCCTCGAGCAGACGTGTCTCGTCATTCAGCATATCAATCATGTTTATGAATCGACCGTCGAGCCGCTTTTTTACGCATACGTGATACCAGTGGATGTTCAAGGCACGCGAAATGCCGTGCCAGTGCGCGAGCCCCTCCCCGAACATTCCCGGTTTACCTTCAATGTCTTCGATTTTGGTTCTGAACATTCTTGTCTCAGTTGGAAATCATTGCCTGGGCAATGCGTCATCTAAAAAAAAGAAAAGATAGTTTCGAGCCTTGCAGATTTTTCATGGCCGGGCCCTACCAATACATAAACGGTGTTCCAGGTTTCAAAAAGGAAGCCGTCCTGAAACGAAATCGCCATCGTGGAACGTACCCAGTCGCCAACATCAAAACGGCGCTGGCTGTCGAAGCGCACATTGTGAGCAAACAAAACCAGCGGTAACTTTCCTGCTGCGTCGATTTTTTGTAGCTCGTCGTCAGTGACGTCAACCTTGAAGATTGTCCAATCTTCTACAAGGCAGTAAGGCTTTCGAGGGAAGAGAGCCTTAACCAGTTCGATGAGAATCTCGTCGTCGTCAGTCGATCCTTGACGAGGGGTGCCAGGGTCTCTGAGGAGCTCGCTGTTAGTTGATGATTCGGTCACTGTGCATCCTCACTGGTGTGGCAATACAAATAAATTGTTCGAGCGAAAGCCATCCCCTTAAATGGAGCGCATTCCTTCTTTTGAAACCCGTACCTTTAGGTGGAGCCCGTCCCCTCAAGTGGCTTCTCTCCCTCTACGTGAGACCTGTCAGTCCATCCCCTCAGATGAAAGCCCAAGCAGTCTCCGAGTTGAATGTCCGGGCTGCATGTCCAAGTCGCATCAAACCTAGGTTCAACGGGAGAAAAGCGTCCATTTCTAATGTGGCACTCCCAGAAAGTCCCAACTGTTTCAATATATAGATTTGAGTGGGAAGTAGCAAACAGTCATACCGTTCGGTTTACGGAGGACTGATCACATGTCATTACGGATGGCGTACGCGGCAATGCTGCAATTCGTTCGAACGCGTCGTGGATTGTTACAGCAGGACATCGCAGTACGAGTGGCGCATTCGCACATCAGCCAACTCGAAGCCGTCAAAACATCCGCCTCGTTGGAGGTTCATCAAGATCTAGCCGCAGCGTTGAGTCTCAATCCCGTGACCTTCCTTGCCCTTGTTCAAGCGTCGTACGAACACAAATCAGCACGCGAAATCCTGCAGACCGCCCTCCAAGAACTTGAGGAATTGGCGCTTCTAGACGAACTGCTCCCCGATAAACCAAAGAAGCTGAAGTCGCCCCAAATGGAAGATTCAGAGAGAAAGCGGGAGGCTGTTCTGAAGTTGAAAAACGAAGGGTATAAGCAGGTTGAGGTGGTGAAAATGCTGGGGATGCCGAAGTCGACTGTGGGTCGGTTTTGGTATGCGGATGAGACTGGCGCCAATGCCGGTGACAGTGAGTAGCGGGTAGCGGGTAGCGGGTAGCGGGTAGCGGGTAGCGGGTAGCGGGTATATTCGCTCGGCGGCACCAGCTTGCAACACGATCCTTTAGCACGTTTGAGGCAGGCATGCCCTCCTGCCCTACAGCTAGCCCTCTGCCAATCAATCGACCAGTACTCCAGTGCCGGGCCAAAAAAAAGGCTCCCGGGGTATGCCATAGATAGAGGTGAATCAGGAACACCAAGGCAAGAGCAATTCCAAGCAAAAGCGGGCTTTAACTGCTTTAAAGGCAGGTGCAAGAGCATGTCAAAGACTAAGGTCTTTGACACCAAAGAGGGGGGTGTCTAGAAAACGCTCAAACCGTTAGGCGCATACACCTCGCCGCTCACCACATCAAGGCCGATGCACGTCCCTGCAATCAGGTACCGATCGATGCCATCCTTTGTCGAATGCAGCTGCGGATACTCCTGGCCAAATCGCTGTTTGTACCAACGATGAACCCGTGCCTGGTTCTTGATTTCGATCGTCGCGTCGAGGTCGTGAAAGAGCGCTCGCGCCGCCAGGATGACGTCGTTTTCGGCGTCCCAGGATTCGTCTTCATCAAAGTAGAACACGTCGTAATCCTTGATGCCCCACGCGGCAGGCCGGCCGGCCTGATGATTCCACACCGCCTGAAACAGGCAGCCCGCCGTCAGCATGCACTGGCTCAGCCCGAGTGCAGGCAAGCGCCGGACAATCTTGGCG
The DNA here is from genome assembly GCF_018502625.1 of Pseudomonas hormoni. Taxonomy (NCBI): domain Bacteria; kingdom Pseudomonadati; phylum Pseudomonadota; class Gammaproteobacteria; order Pseudomonadales; family Pseudomonadaceae; genus Pseudomonas; species Pseudomonas hormoni. Next base: position 1,776,331 of record NZ_CP075566.1, on the reverse strand, counting down.
TTGGCCGGGTTGGTCATCGCGATTTCGATCAGTGTTTTGGCGGTCAATGTCATGTGGGCTCCGTGCACGATCTCAAATCCTTGAGGGCAGACGATACATCAAGAGGCGCTGGCGGGCATTGAGACAACCTCCTCCCGTTTCAATCGGCGAACGCAGAGATTGCAGTGTCGATCTTGCCACAGGTAGTATTGAGAACGATTCACACTAACATCTGGAAAGCCAACCGGTGCAATCTCCTCCAACCAGCAAGCTGGGCTTCTTTTTCAGCGACCATCATCGCTGGCTGCTGCAGCATATCCAGCGGCGCCTGCGCAATCACGCGGACGCCGAGGACACCGCCGCCGATACGTTTTGCCAGATGCTGACGGCCCGGGTAGACCCGGACAGCATCGAACAACCTCGCGCTTACCTCTCGACCATTGCCCGACGACTGATCTTTGACCGTCATCGCCGGCGCAAGCTGGAACTGGCCTACCTCGAACGCCTGTCCACGCTGCCCGAAGCGTTCGCGCCCTCCCCTGAAGAACAGTTGCAACTGATCGAAGCCCTGGTTGCCATCGACCGAGCGCTCGACGGCTTGCCAATGGTCGTCAAGGCCACGTTCCTCTACAGCCAGCTGGACGGTCTGAGCTACGTGGCGATTGCGCAAAAACTGGGGCTGTCGGAGCGTACGGTCAGCCGCTACATGAAACAGGCATTGTGTCAGTGCTATCTGAGCGAGTCGGCGCCATGAGCACGCCGCGCCTCGATCCGGTCAGCGAGCAGGCCATTGACTGGATGGTGAGCCTTCGTGCCGGCAAGCCCGATGCCGCATTGCAAGAACGGTTCAACGCATGGCTGGCGATGGATCCCGCACACGCCCGGGCCTGGGCCACATTGCAGGAGCGTCTCGGAGCGTCCTTCAACACGATTCGTGCCCTGGATCGACGCCTGCCCGGTCAGGCCGACGAAGCGCGGCAACTGCTGCTGCAGCCTCACGGTTCACGCCGCGATGCGCTCCGCGTGATCGCGGGCCTCGGCCTGCTGGGTGGCGGTGCGTGGCTGGGTATTCGCAGCCCGTTGGGTGACTCGCTGTTGGCGGATCTGCACACCGGTCGCGGCCAGCGTCAGGACTTCACGCTGGCCGACGGCAGCCGCCTGAGCCTGAATGCCAACAGCGCGGTGGATCTGCGCTTCGATGACAAGCAAAGGCTGGTGATTCTGCGCCACGGCGAACTGGTGATTCAGGTCGCAGCCGACCCCCAGCGTCCGCTGCGCGTGCGCACCGCCCAGGGGGAAATACGTGCACTGGGCACCCGATTCCTGGTGGCTCAGGAACACGACGCGACTCGCGTCGTGGTGCTGCAGCATTCGGTCGAAGCCCGTCTGTTCAATGGCACGACGCTTGCCCTTCAAGAAGGTCAATCGGCCTTGCTGCATGAAGGGAAAATTGCACCGTTCGCCGGCGATCAGCGTTATCGCGCCGACTGGCTCAGCGGAAGATTGAATGTGCTGGATGATCCACTGGAACACGTCGTCGACGCGCTACGCCCTTACAGCCGGGGCTTTGTCCGCGTGGCGCCCGACGTTCGCGGCTTGCGCGTCCAGGGCGTATTCCCGTTGAACGATCCGGATCGGGTGTTCACGGCACTGGCGGAAACCCTGCCGATTCGCGTGGAGCGCTACAGCCCATGGTTGACGCTGATTCGTGCGAAATAGCCCCGCCGGAAGGTTTTTTTTGCAAATCGCTCTCATTCGTGTCCGGTTTTCATTTCTCGTCCCACCTATCTCCTGACACTTCCACATTTTCAGGAGAACGCTGTGTTCAACCCGTGGCCCCATGCCCTTTCCGTCGCCGTCGCCCTGGCAACCCTGGCGAGCCCTACCCTGTCGCAGGCGCAAGACCTGACGTTCAATTTGCCGGCCGGCCCACTCGCCAGCACGTTGAATGCCATCGCCAGCCAGAGCGGCCATATCGTTTCATTGGAGCCTTCGCTGGTGCGGGGCAAACAGGCGCCGGCGGTGGTCGGCCAGATGCCCGCGGAACAGGCGATGCAGAAGGCGTTGGCGGGCAGCGGCCTACAACTGCGAGTGACCGGCCAAGGAAACTTCAGCGTCGAGCCAGCCGCGGACAACAGCGCAGCGATGCAACTGGGCGTTACCAACATCGTCGAACGCAGCACCGACGCCACCACCGAAGGCTCAGGCTCCTATGCCGCGCGGGCGGTGACCATTGGCAAGGGGACCCACACCCTCAAGGAAATTCCGCAGTCGGTCACGGTGATGACCCGCAAGCAAATGGACGATCAGGATATCGTCGATCTCAAGGACGCGGCCAACAAGACCACCGGCCTGGTCGGTGCTCAAGGCGTCGGCAGAGGCTTGATCCTCAGTTCCCGCGGTTTCCAGATCGATGACTGGCAATACGACGGCGTGCCGATCCCGCGCAACACCTACGCGCTGGGCAACTGGGCCACGCAGGACCTGATTTTCTTTGATCGCATGGAAGTGCTGCGTGGCGCGTCCGGTTTGCTGCAAGGCACCGGCAGCCCTGGTGGCGCCGTCAACCTGGTGCGCAAACGCGGCCAGAACGCACCGACCGTCACCCTCACCGGCAAGGCCGGCTCCTGGGATCACTACGGTCTGCAACTGGACGCCGGCGGGCCGCTGAACCAGGCAGGTACCGTGCGCGGACGCCTGGTGGCCGACCAGGACGACAGCCACTCGTTCGTCGATTCCGAATGGTACAAGACCACCTCGCTGTACGGCGCGCTGGACTTCGATCTGAGCGAAGCCACCACCCTGGGCCTGGCAGTCAGCCAGTCCGACGGCGAGTCGCGCTCCAATGTCCGCGGCTTCCCGCGCTACGCCGACGGCAAACCCGTCGACCTGCCGCGCAAGACGTACACCGGGGCGAAGTGGAACCATTCGGATATCGATGTCACCACGCTCTACACCGACCTGGAACACCGTTTCAACGACGATTGGGCCTTCAAGGTCGGCGCTGTGCGCATGACTGAAACCAACAAGGCAAAGAACCAGAGGGTGCAATCCAGCGGCACCGGCATCAATGCCGATGGCAGCGGCGTGCAATACGCTGACTTTGTGACTGACCTGGACTCCACCAAAGTCGCTCTGGACATGAACCTCAACGGCAAATTCGAAGCCTTGTCCATGCAGCAGGAAATCATGGTTGGCGGCAACTACTCCAAGTACACCTCGGATGACAAATTCGCCCGGACCTTCAATAACAGCACTGACAATATATTCAACATTGATCACGATCGTCCGGAAATCAGTTACGACGGTTTGCTCAATAGCCCCGGAGGTCGTGGGACACCGAGCAAATATGACATCCGCCAAAAAGGCCTGTACGGCAGCTGGCGGGTCAAGCCGATCGATCCGTTGACCCTGGTGCTCGGCTCGCGGGTCAGCTGGTACGACTACAGCTACAAATCGTGGCGCCAGGACGCGACCAGCATCACCGCCGATCCTGAAAGCACCAGCAACGAAAACGGCGAAGTCACACCCTTCGCCGGCATCGTCTATGACCTGAGCCGCGAATGGGCGGTCTATGCCAGCTACACCGACGTGTTCACACCGCAAACCGAACGCGATACAGGTGGCTCGGTCGTCAAACCGATTATCGGGACTAACTACGAAGTGGGTCTCAAGGGCGAGTTGATGGACGGTCGGGTCAATACGTCCCTGGCTTTGTTCCGTTACGACCAGGAAAACCGTGCCACTCTCGATACGGACGGCGGGCAAATCTGCGACGGTTGGTACTGCTCGAAGGCCTCCGGCAAAGTACGCAGCCAGGGTCTCGACGCCGAAATCAGCGGCGAAGTGCTGGACGGTCTGCAACTGTTTGCCGGTTATACCTACAACACCACCAAGTACATCAAGGACCCGGAAAACGAAGGCAAGGTCTTCAGCTGGTGGACGCCGAAACACATGCTGCGCGTCTGGGGCAACTACCAGTTCAGCGGCGACTGGAACCGTGTCAGCACTGGCCTGGGCTTCGTTGCTCAAACCCACACGATAGGTTACGACCACTCCGTCAACGTACCGGGTTACACCGTGTGGAACGCCCGTGTCGGCTACCAGCTCACGCCGGAAATCGAGCTGGCGATGAACGCCAACAACCTGTTTGACAAGACCTACTTCACGGCGGCCTACAACCAGATCAATGGCAACAACAACTACGGTGATCCGCGCAACGTGATGTTCAGTGTGAAATACACGCCGGAGTTCTAACACCGCTGATCATTTCATCAACGCCCTCCCCGTTCGCAAGCGCAGGGAGGGTGGTTACACCATCCTTACGCTTGGCTTCGACTCCCCTTGAAAGCCTCACGCCGCGTATGCCGTTCTGCGGCGTAGGCTTCGCTCTGCTCACTGATCAGCTCATCCCGACGCAACACCTCACCGCAATGTTCGCAAAGCGGTCCTAATCCTGCGGGCTCGCCACAGGTTTTGTGGGTATACACCACCGCCAGGCCTTCCTCCGGCGACTTGCACCAGGTTTCCCCCCAGGCGCGCAGCGCCAGCACCACCGAGTAAAAGGCCTGCCCTTTTTCGGTCAGGTGGTATTCGTAGCGTGGCGGGCGTTCGTTGTAGAGACGGCGTTCGACCAGGCCGTCAGCCTCCAGATTCTTCAAGCGGGCGGCGACCATTTGCGGGGTGCCGCCGGTCTGCGCCTGGATCTCGTCGTACCGATGACTCCCCATGATCAGCTCACGCAGAACCAGCACGGTCCAGCGGTCGCCCACGATCGCCTCGGCCCGGGAAATCGGGCACAGGGTGTCGGGAACAGTGGTATTTATCGACATACGGACTTGCCTCTTTCACAGTTACTATGATTATCATATCAACAAGATGCCCAGGCAAGTCCCCGGCACCGGTCACTCAACTTTTCGTGGAGAACATCGTCATGTCGAACGCCCTTTATCCGCTCAACAGGACCGCCTACCTGCTGGTCGATCCCTACAACGATTTCCTGTCGGAAAACGGCAAGGTCTTCCCCTTGATCAAACCGATCGCCGAGCAAGTCGGCCTGCTCGACAACCTGCGCACCCTCGACCGCGCGGTGCGTGCCCACAACATTCCGGTGGTCATCGTACCGCACCATCGCTGGGAACACGGCGACTACGAAGGCTGGGACCATCCGACGCCGACCCAGTGCAAGATCATGCACATGCACCACTTCGCTCGCGGGGAATGGGGCGGCGAATGGCATCCGGATTTCGCGCCAAAGGACGGTGACATCGTCGTTCAGGAACATTGGGGCTCCAGCGGTTTTGCCAATACCGACCTCGATTTTCGCCTCAAGCAGAAAGGCATCACCCACGTGATCATCGTCGGCCTGTTGGCCAACACCTGCATCGAAGCGACTGCCCGCTATGCGTCGGAACTGGGTTACCACGTCACCCTGGTGCGCGATGCGACTGCCGCCTTCCGCCCGGAAATGATGCACGCCGCCCACGAGCTGAACGGCCCCACCTTCGCCCACGCCATTGTGACGACGGACGAACTCGTCGCCACCCTGGCACAGCAGGAATAACCGCCGATGAAACTGACAGGAAACCTGATAATCGGCGCCCACGATGTCCCGGCAACCGAAGGGACGATGAAAGCGCTCAACCCTGCCACCAACACGTTGATCGAACCGGATTTTGCGTTGGGGGGCGCGGCGCAAGTCCACCAGGCGGCCACCCTCGCTGACGAGGCGTTCGACAGTTACAGCCATACCTCGCTCGCTGTGCGCGCGGCGTTTCTCGACAGCATTGCCGACAATCTCGAAGCAGTCCGCGAAGCGTTAGCAGCACGGGCCGCGCTTGAAACGGGCTTGCCGCAAGCGCAACTGGAAGGCGAGGCCACAAGGGCCGCCACACAGTTTCGCCAATTCGCGGAGGTCGTGCGCAAAGGCCGCTTCCTGCAACTGGCCATCGATCCGGCGCAGCCTGATCGTCAGCCTCGCCCACGCATGGACCATCGGTTGCAAAAAATGGCCATCGGCCCGGTGGCGATTTTCGGGGCGAGCAACTTTCCGATCGCCTATTCGGTGGCCGGTGGCGACACCGCATCGGCACTGGCCGCTGGCGCGACCGTCATTCTGAAGGCGCACAACGCCCATCCGGGCGCTTCGGAAATCCAGGCGCGGGCTATCCAAAAGGCGGTGCAGGACCATGGCCTGCACGAGGGTGTTTTCTCGATGGTGCGCGGCATCGGCAACACAATCGGTGAAGCGCTGGTCGATCATCCGCTGGTCAAGGCCGTGACGTTTACCGGTTCGGAACAGGGAGGCATGGCGCTGTACCGCCGCGCGCAGCTACGGCCCGATCCCATTCCGGTGTTCACCGAGATGACCAGCATCAACCCCACGTTCATCCTGCCCGCCGCATTGGCCGAACGTGGCGTGCAGATAGGTGACGGCTTTATCGAGCGCATGCTGGTCAATGTCGGGCAAGCCTGCCTCAGGCCCGCCCTGCTGATCGCGATCAAAGGCGCCGGTCTTGAAGCGCTGCGCGACGCCATGGTGAAACGCGTAGCCGAGGCCTCGGCGCGCACGATGCTGACGCCGGGGATTCATGCGTCCTACCTGAAGGGTCTGGCTGCGATGGAGAACGCCGGTGCGCGCCGCGTCGCCGAAGGCTCGGCGGCCAGCGCAGACTTTGACGGCCAGTCGGCGCTGCTGGAGGTCGACGGCCAGCGTTTCCTGAGCGAAGCGGTACTTTCGCAGGAGGTCTTCGGTCCATCCGCCCTGCTGGTGACCGTCGAGGATGAGGCTCAATTGCTCGCCGTTGCTCGCTCGCTCGAAGGCCAGCTCAGCGCCGCCCTGCACTTGGAAGAAAACGACTTGCCATTGGCTCGGCGCTTGCTGCCGGTGCTGGAGCGCCGCACCGGGCGCATCGTCGTCAATGCGTTTGCCCATCCCCAGGAGGTGACGTACGCCACCGTTCACGGCGGACCGTTCCCGGCCACCTCGGACAGCCGCTTCACTTCGGTGGGCATGACGTCGATCGAACGCTTCTTGCGTCCGGTGGCTTATCAGGGTTTTCCGGATGCGCTGTTGCCTGAGGCACTGCGTGATTTCAACCCGTTGAAGCTGCCTCGCCTCGTGGACGGGCAATAGGCGCCTGCCACCGCCAAACCCAAGCGGGTCATTGGCCACTGCTCAGTGGCAAATGATCCGGATTGCGCCGATGGAATTTAGATTGGCTCTTTTTTAAATACCCGGCTCGACCGGTTTGCCCAGTGCGCTGTCGATCATGTGACGCACGCCCCGCAACACCTGGGCCGACACCTCTGGCCTGGCCTTCGCCGTGGCGCGCGCAACCGAGAGCGCGCCAACCATTGCCGCTACGATGCCCATGGCGGTATCAAGCGCGTCGACGCCGGGATTGTTGGCGGCAACCCTGCGCTCAAACGCCCGCACCAACACCATATAACCTTCGGTAAACGTTGCGCTGGTCGCCACATCCTGGCGCCCGATTTCGCTGGCGGACGCGGCCATTGCACAGTGATCGGCGTAGTCGTCGCGCCTGTCGACGGACAGATAGTCGGACAGGAAACGGTCCAGATCCGGCTCGCCATCGACCGTGCCGGTATAAAGCTTGGCGTTTCCCTGCTCCAGGCTCCATGCCAGCGCCTCGGCTGCCAGCGCTTCCTTGGATGGGAAATGCGCGTACAGCGCGCCGTGTGTCAAACCAGCCGACTTGCTGATTTCGGCAACGCCTACCCCGTCGATCCCTTTCTGTTGAAACAGGCGGCTTGCCGTCTCCACCAGTGCGGCGCGGTTTGCTTGTGCTTTTTCTTTCGAGATTTTCATGATGAGTCTCCTTCGCGCGCACTCTGGCACATTATCGTTGCAACCGCAATTAACGACAATTCCATGTTTAATCGGACATTAAAATTGTTTTGTTTTTTTGCTTGACTTTAATGATTGCGACTACCACTATAAAAACATTGATTGCAACCGCAATCTTAATGAGCGCAAGTCGCTCCCCCTGCCAGAGCACACACCATGAACATCAAAAACTCCGTAGCATTTGTTACCGGCGCCAACCGTGGTCTTGGCCTTGCCTTCGCAAAAGAACTCGTGGCACGCGGTGCCAGCAAGGTCTACGCAGGGGTGCGCAATCCTGAAGGCGTCGACATTCCGGGCGTCATCGCCATTCGCCTCGACGTCAGCGACCCGGCATCGGTCGCCGCGGCAGTGGCACAGGCTGGCGACGTGACGCTGCTGGTCAACAATGCCGGTATTGCCCGCGTGCTGCCCTCCATGCTTGATCCTGGCCTGGTGGAAGCCGCCCGCGAAATCTTCGAAACCAATTACTACGGCGTCATGCACGTCAGCCTGGCCTTCGCACCGATACTCAAAGCTAACGGCGGTGGCGCGATCGTCAACGTACTGTCGGATGCAACCTGGGTTGCCGCGCCCTTCCTGTCCGCCTATGCGGCATCGAAAGCAGCGGCGTGGAGCTTCACCAATTCGCTGCGAATCGAACTCCATGGCCAGGGCACAAGCGTGCAAGGGCTGCATGTCGGCTTCATCGACACCGACCTGACACATGGTTTTGACGTACCGAAAGTCCAGCCATCCGACGTCGTGATCCAATCGCTGGACGGGGTGGAAGCAGGCCTGCAGGAAGTGCTCGCAGACAAAGGGACTCGCGCCATCAAAGCCAGCCTGTCTACCGGGCAAGCGGCTTACCTGAACCCAGAAACCGTTGCGTAAGGAGCACACCGTGAAACTCTTCCAGCGACTGGCCCTCGGGGCTGCATTCTTTACCATCGCGGTCAGCGGCGCCCTTGCGGCGCCGGCTGCCACGCACAACAACGCCCCCAATCAATTCGTCGTAGCTGACGGCGTGCGTTATGCCTATCGCCAATTCGGCGCGCAGACCGGTGTTCCCGTAATCTTGCTCCAGCACTTTCGCGGCAACCTGGATTACTGGGACCCGGCAGTGACCGATGGCCTGGCAAAGCAGCGACCGGTCTACCTGTTCGACAATGCCGGCGTGGGCCTCAGCAGCGGCGAAACACCCGATTCGTTCGAAGGCATGGCCGACCACGTCGCTGCGTTTGCCCGCGCCCGTGGGTTGAAACAGGTCGACGTGCTTGGCTTTTCAATCGGCGGCATGGTGGCGCAGGAAGTTGCGTTGCGCCATCCGCAGCTGGTGCGCCGGCTGATCCTGGCGGGAACATCGCCACGCGGCGGGATCGCGGGAAATGATCCACGGGTTCCCGAAATCGCACTGCGCGAATCCATCGCCACGCTGGAAGAGACCGCTTACCTGTTCTTCGATCCGGCGCCATCAAGCCAACTGGCAGCCCGGGAATTCTGGGAAAGGCGCCATCAGCGCAAGGAAGGTCTCGACAAGCTCAATTCGATGAAAGTCATCGCGGCCCAAGGGGCGGCGCTGGGCAAGTGGAACACGCCCGGTGACGGCACGTTTTCGCAACTGAGCAAGATTAGCCAGCCCACTCTGGTGGTCAATGGCAGCAAGGACATCATGGTGCCCACCCAGAACTCCTACACGCTGCAACAGCACATTCCGAACGCCAAGTTGTTGATCTATCCAAACTCGGGGCACGGTGCGTTATTCCAGTATGCCGACGATTTCGTGACGCAAGCCAATGCCTTTCTGGACTGATGGGCCGCCGTGGAACAGAAGACCCGGGATATCAAGATCCCTGTGGCCGTGACGGTGTTTCCGGGTGAAATCTACCAGGCACCGAAAACCTGGACCGAGCGCGCCTATCCCAACCTGATCTACTTCAACGAAGTGGACAAGGGCGGGCATTTCGCTGCGTGGGAACAGCCTGAGTTATTCGCCAAGGAACTGCGCGCGGCCTTCCGCACCTTGCGCTAAAAGCTGCGTTGCGTTGGCCTGCCCATTGTCCCGGTGTGCAGGTCGGTCCCTTGTGGGAGCTGGCTTGCCAGCGATGGTCGTTAACGATGACGCGTGCTGTCTGAAATAACGCGGTGTCTGGGCGTCCATCGCTGGCAAGCCAGCTCCCACAGGGGATTGTTGGGGGGTGTGACATTGGTGTTCACCGCCGATGATCCTGACCAACTTCAGGCCGGCTATCAGGCCGCCTCGCTTTGGTTTTTGATCTTGATCTGCCCCGTCGGAAGGCCGAGCGCAGGTTCTGCGCAGTGGGCAACCCGGCAGGGATGCCGGGTTAGCCGCCCCCGGCCATGGATGGCCGATGGCGGCGGGCCCACGGAGCAGGACCGGAGCGAGGGCATGGCGAGCCTAGGCGAGCCACCGTACGTCAGGGGCGCCGGGCGCTTGGTTACTTGGCGCTTTTCCAAGTAACCCGCCGTAAGGGCGGAACCAATAGCAGTCGTCACCGCAGCAACGGATATGTACACCATCAAAACCTATGTTGCCCAACACACAGCCATCGCGGGCAAGCCCGCTTGTGTCTAGATCTAGGAATAAGCTCTGGGGTGAGAGGGGTGAATGGCAAGCTGTGAGTCCGCGGTGCTTAAAGCACGTGTGGGAGCCAAGCTGCCATTCACCTTTCCACTCTGGCCCATAAGCCCGAACAGTTGGACGAGCAGCCACTCGAAATCACAAGCGTGGGCAAAGCCAGAGCACTCTCACTCCTGAGTGTAAGAGGGTTTTGCCATGATTTCCTGGGTCGGCATCGATATCTCCAAATCAAACCTCGTTGTTTGGGTTCAACCAGACGGTGAAGGTTTTGAGCTTTCAAACACCTCAGAAGGCTGTGTTGAGCTTCTTCAGCGCTTGAGCCAGTACGAGGTTGGCCGAGTTCTGCTGGAGGCCACGGGAGGCTACGAGCGCAAGGTCATGGCCGCATTGCTAGGTGCCAACTTCAATGTCCTCAGGATCAATCCTCGCCGGGCCAGGGCTTTCGCCGTGGCGATGGGCAAAAATGCCAAGACCGATCTGATCGATGCAGCTGTGTTGGCCGATTTCGCCGAGGTCTTGAAGATGGACGGCGACAAGGTCATTTCGCCTGAGCGTGAAGCGTTGCGCGAGCTGGTTCAGCAACGCGAGCACTTCGTACAGCAACGGGACGACAATAAGCGCCGGCTTCAGCAGGCTCAGCTACCCGCTGTTGTGGCGGCAATCAAAGGCCATATTCATTACCTGCAAGTTCAGATCAAGCAGCTCGATAAAACCATCCACCAGAGCATGCACGACCTGGACGCAGAAAAAACCGAGCGGCTCATCTCTGTTAAAGGTATCGGCACGGTCGCCACTGCCAGTTTGCTGGTTTACCTGCCCGAGTTAGGCAAGCTCGACCGTCGCCAGGTCGCCGCACTGGCAGGAATTGCACCCTGCAACGATGACAGCGGCAATCACAGCGGGAAACGCCAAATCTATGGAGGAAGAGCCCGTGTGAGGCGTGCGCTTTACATGTCCTGCTGGGTAGTGATCCGCTATCAAGCTGACTTTAAAGCACGCTATGACGCTCTTCGGGCGCGAGGCAAGAGCGCGAAGGTCGCGCTCATCGCCTGCATGCGAATATTACTGATCAGACTGAATGCCATGCTGAGAGACGGCACCGAATGGCGCTGACGAATGGCAGGGTGAAGACAGTTGCTCCCACATTGGTTTCGGGTACATCCGTGAGAACAGAGGTCGTCTGTCCGGCCAACTTCGCGAGCAGGGGTTCCGGGTACACACGCAAGAACAGATCGACTATCAGACCGCCTTTCGCAGGCAAGTCGGATCGCCGCACCGCAGCTCCCACAAGAAATATCGCTTCAGACACGGCCAGTTCGCAGCCCTCAAGGATCAACCTGAGCCATCAGTTCGACGACGCTTTCCGGGCGATTGGCATAACGCTGCGCCAGCACCGCGCAGACCATCAACTGAATCTGGTGAAACAGCATCAACGGCAGGATCAACACGCCAATCGTGCTGCCGGCGAACAACACCTGGGCCATCGGCACGCCGGTGGCCAGGCTCTTTTTCGAACCACAGAACAGGATGGTGATTCGGTCTTCCTGATTGAAGCCAAAGGCCTTGCCCAGCACGGTGGACGCCAGCAATACCAGGCCCAGCACGATGCAGCAGACCACCACCAACCCGGCCAGCTCCCAGAGCGGAATCTGGTGCCAGATGCCTTCGATCACCGCCTCACTGAACGCACCGTAGACCACCAACAGAATCGAACCCTGGTCGACGAACTTGAGCCAGCTCTTGTTGCGCGCCACCCAGGCACCGATCCAGCGCCGGGCGATCTGGCCGGCAATGAACGGCAGCAACAGTTGCACGCTGATCTTCAGAATCGCATCGAGTGTCGAACCGCCCTCGCCATGCACATTCAGCAGCAACGTCACCAGCAACGGCGTGAGGAAAATCCCGAACAGGCTGGAGGCTGCCGCGCTGCAAATCGCCGCCGGAATATTCCCGCGAGCCAAAGACGTGAAAGCAATCGCCGACTGCACCGTTGCGGGCAGTGCGCAGAGGTAGAGCATGCCCATGTACAGATCGTCGCCGATCAGCGGCGAGAGCAAGGGTTTGAGCGCCAGGCCGATCAGCGGAAACAGGATGAACGTCAGGCTGAACACCAGCAAATGCAAGCGCCAGTGACCGGCACCGGCGATGATCGATTCACGCGACAGTTTGGCGCCATGCAGGAAAAACAGCAGGGCAATGGCGAGGTTGGTCAGCCAGCCAAACCCGACCGCAACCTGGCCGCTGGCGGGCAGCAGGCTGGCGAGAACGACCACGCCGATCAGGGTCAGGGTGAAGTTGTCGGGCAAGAAACGGGGGCGGGTCATCGGTGTCATCCGGCGGTGGCGAGGAACGGTGCCTCGACTCTAACGCGCCTGCCAATTGCCGACTAACGCTAATAAGCCAGTAGATATCGTCTAACGGACATAACCCTGACGCGGATGCATTCGTTAATAAAAACAGCGGCAGCGGCAACTTCATGCGAACGCGGTACTCACCATTACACAAATCAATTGTAGGAGCCGGCTTGCTGGCGATAGCGGCCGAAAGGGCAATGCAAGGCTAAGGCCCAATCGCCAGCAAGCCGGCTCCTACAGGGGAACGAGTACATCCGAAGTGTCAGCTCGGCTGTCAGGTAGCCCACCCGCTCAATCATCCTCATGCAACTTGATGCCCCTGGCGTGCAGCAGATGCGGCACCACCAGCACCAGCAGAGTCAATGCGAGAAACGCAGCGGAAATCGGTTGTGTCAGAAACACCGTCCAGTCGCCCTCGCTGATCGACAACGCGTTGCGCAGTTGTTTTTCCGCCATCGGCCCTAGCAACATGCCCACGATCACCGGGGCAACGGGGAAGTCGAAACGACGCATCAACACCCCGCCCCACCCGATCGCCAGCATCAGCAACAGGTCGAAAGAAGAGTGGCGCATGCCGTACACGCCGATGGTGGCGAACACCAGAATCCCGGCGTTCAAGTACGGCCGCGGGATTTGCAACAGCTTCACCCAAAGCCCCACCAACGGCAGGTTCAACACCAGCAGGATGACGTTGCCGATATACAGCGACGCCACCAGGGTCCAGACCAGCTCCCCCGAGGTTTCAAACAGCAGCGGTCCCGGTTGCAGGTTGTAGTTCTGGAATGCGGCCAAGAGGATGGCGGCCGTGGCCGACGTCGGGATACCGAGGGTCAGCAACGGCACCAGAGAGCCGGTCGCACTCGCGTTGTTCGCCGCTTCAGGACCAGCGACACCCTCGATGGCACCCTCGCCTTTGCTGGCTGCAAATTCTTTCGGGTATTTACTGAGCTTGCGCTCGGTCGAATAGGACAGAAACGTTGGAATCTCCGCGCCACCGGCCGGAATCGACCCGAAGGGAAATCCGATCAGCGTTCCCCGCAGCCACGCCGGAACCGAGCGCTTCCAGTCGGCGCGCGTCATCCACAAGGAGGTCAAGCGATGTCGGCCCGTCGCCTCTTCTTTCTGATACAGCAGGCTGTACAACGCCTCGCCCACCGCAAATAACCCGACCGCGACGAGCACAACTTCAATGCCATCGACCAGCTCCGGAACGCCCAAGGTGTAGCGGGCAATACCCGAGGTCGAGTCCAGGCCAATCAAGCCGACGGTCAGGCCAACACCCAGCGAGGCAAAACCGCGCAACATGGACGCCCCGAGTACGGCAGACACTGTCGTGAACGACAGCACCAGGATGGCGAAATACTCTGCAGGTCCAAATTTGAGCGCCAGTTTGGCCACGATCGGCGCAAACAGGGTCAGCAGAATGGTAGCAATGGTGCCCGCCACAAAGGAACCAATGGCCGCCGTGGCCAAGGCCGGCCCTGCCCGGCCATTGCGGGCCATGAGGTTGCCTTCCAGGGCCGTCACCATGGACGACGATTCCCCGGGCGTATTGAGCAAAATGGACGTCGTAGAGCCGCCAAACTGAGCGCCGTAATAGATACCGGCAAACATGATCAGCGCCCCGGTGGGGTCGACCTTCGCGGTGATCGGCAGCAGCAGCGCCACCGTCAGCGCCGGCCCGATGCCCGGCAAGACACCGATGGCGGTGCCGAGCAGGCAGCCAATGAACCCCCACATCAGATTGATCGGCGTCAGGGCCGAGGAAAAACCCATTGCCAGGCTTGCGAGAATGTCCACCCTGTTGATCTCCTTCGGCCCGAATCAGATCCAGGCGTTGACAAGCGGCGGAAGGGAAACCCCCAGCCCGGCATTGAACAACCAGTAAATCGGCAGCGTCAGGGCAATGCCGATGGCAAGATCGCGCAGGGGATGGCGACTGCCAAAGCCCCGCGCCGAACAGGCGAACAACAGCGCGGCCGCCAGGACGAATCCGATCAGATTGATCAGCACGGCCACACCCACCAGCCCCCCCGTCACCCACGCCACACCGGCCTTGCCGCCGGGCAACACCTTTGCGGACTCGTCTTCGTGGTCAGTCAGTTCGCGAAAACCGCCGGTGAGGGCTTGATAGATCAGGACCGCACCCACGCCCCCCAGGAACACCGCTACGGCATAGGGATAAACAGACGCGGCGAGGATGATGAACCCCATCTCGGGGGGAAACAGGAAGGCGCCGTACGCCAGCACGGCGCTGATGACGAGCACTCCGGCGCCAATCGCCAGTTGCACCGGTACGACTTTGCGCGACTGAGTCATTTCGCAACCAGCCCGACCTCGACCAGCATCGCATGCAGCCGCACATGCTCCTCGTCGACGAATTTACCGAACTCGTCACCGGTCAGAATGTTGGCAGACCATTTGTTGGTTTCAATATTGTCTTTCCAGACCTTGCTGTTGGCGGCGGCGAGCACGGCATCGGTCACTTCCTTGCGCTGCTCGGGTGTGAGATTCGCGGCACCGTAAACACCACGCCAATTGCCGATGATCACGTCATACCCGCTTTCTTTGAGCGTCGGGGCATCGATGCCGGCAACGCGCTCCGGTGCACCGATGGCGAGCACACGGAACTGATCGCTCCTGATGTACTGGCCAAGCTCGGCGTAACCGCCGGTGATCACTTTGATCTGCCCCCCCAACGCCTGGGCAACCACTTCACCCCCGCCCGCGAAGGCAACGTAATTGACCTTGTTGACCGGAATACCCATTTTTGCGGCCAATTCGGCAATGCCGATGTGATCGATCGACCCCTTGGAGCCACCGCCCCAGGAAATACTGGTCGGTTTGTCCTTGAAAGCTTTCAGCAGGTCCTCCAGGGTTTTGAATTCGGACTCCTTGCGCACGGCAATCACGTTGTACTCGGTAAACAGCCGGGCAATCGGCGTCACATCCTTCAAGGTAATCTGCGGCTTGTTCTGCTCAATGCCCGCGACCATGATCGCGCCGACCACGAGCAGCGCATCCGGATCGCCCTTGGTGCTGTTGGCAAACTGCGCCAGCCCCAGCGTGCCCCCTGCTCCACCCTTGTTTTCGAAGGTGGCGGATTTGGCGGCCTTGGCTTCAATCAAGGCTTTGCCCAGCACTCGCGCCGTCTGGTCATAACCGCCGCCCACCGAACCGGGGGCCATGAATTTGACGGTTTCCAGCGCAAAGACAGGCGTTGCAAGCACAGCGGTAGTGACGACAACCGCGAGGCAACGGGTGGATCGACGTAACAATGCAAACATGCGTTTTCTCCCGAGACTTTTGTTTTTATGTGGCGCCGGCTGAACGTCGATCAGGGCGAATACCCCGATCAATGAACATCCATCTCGGGATAAGCGTAGGCCATGGTTAGAATGGCGGCATACAACAGTGAATCACTTCATTTCAGGAAGACGCGTACATGGACGAACCCCGTGCCGATAGCCGCAGCAGTCCATGGTCGGTGTTCATCATTTTCCTGCGCCTCGGGCTGACCTCTTTCGGCGGACCCATCGCCCACCTGGGCTACTTCCGTGACGAGTTCGTCACACGACGGCGCTGGCTGACGGAGCGCAGTTATGCGGATCTGGTGGCGCTGTGCCAATTCCTGCCGGGACCGGCCAGCAGCCAGGTCGGCATTGCGCTGGGCATGTCCCGGGCGGGATACCGCGGGGCGCTCGCCGCGTGGGCCGGCTTTACGCTGCCTTCGGCCATTGCCCTGATCCTGTTTGCACTGGGGCTTTCCCGATACGGTGCACTCCTGTCGCCCGGCGCGCTGCACGGGCTCAAAGTGGTGGCCGTCGCGGTGGTTGCGCAAGCGGTGTGGGGCATGGCGCGAAACCTGTGCACGGATGGGCTGCGCGTCACCCTCATGATGATTTCAGCCTGCGTTGTCCTGCTTGAACCGTCCGCCTGGGCGCAGGTCGGGGTGATGATCGCCGCCGGTGTCACCGGCCTGCTGTTGCTCAGACCCGAGCAGCGTGACGGGCACGATCCTCTGCCCATCCCCCTCAGCCGACGGGCCGGGGCGATCTGGTTGTCGCTGTTTCTGGCACTGCTGATCGGCCTGCCGATCTTGAATCAACTCTTGCCGAGTCAATCTCTGGCGCTGGTGGATACCTTCTACCGTGCCGGCTCACTGGTTTTCGGTGGCGGCCACGTCGTACTGCCGCTGTTGCAAGCCGAGGTGGTGCCTTCGGGCTGGGTCAGCAACGAAGCGTTTCTCGCCGGGTATGGCGCCACGCAGGCCGTACCGGGTCCGCTGTTCACGTTCGCTGCGTTCCTCGGCGCATCCATGAGTCTTGCGCCGTCGGGCTGGCTCGGCGGGTTGATCTGCCTCCTGGCGATCTTCGCGCCATCGTTCCTGTTGATCCTGGGTGCCTTGCCTTTTTGGGAACGGTTGCGTCGCAGCGTACGCGCGCAAGCCGCATTGATCGGGGTGAATGCTGCCGTGGTCGGCTTGCTGTTGGCTGCGCTGTATCAGCCGGTCTGGACGAGTGCGATTTTCACCGCACAAGACTTCGGCCTGGCGCTGGTCGCCCTCATTGCGTTGATGTTCTGGAAGCTGCCGCCGTGGCTGGTGGTGCTCGGCTGCGGGGTTGCGGGTTGGCTGTTGAGCGCCGGGTAATCCAAAAGAGGTGAATAACCGTTTGATTTTCACGCAGTTACTTTTTCGGAAACACTAATCCTGGAGTCCTCGACGTAACACTGAAAACGGGCGAGCTATTCTAAAAACCAATTGGACTTCGCGACTTGAGTTTATGGATGGCGTGCATCAGGAGACAGGTCATGAAAGGCATGCTCGGCGGCATTGGTTTGTCACTGATACTGGCGGCAACCGCAGCGTTCGCTCATCACGGCTGGAGTGAATACAACTCCGACAACCCCTTGCAATTGAACGGCACGATCGAAGAATCGGGTTACTCCCATCCTCATGGATTCGTGCGCCTCAAAACACCGGACAAGACCTGGAACGTGGTATTGGCGCCGCCCTCGCGCATGGAAAACCGTGGTCTTTCCAAGGAGATGCTAAGTGTCGGCAGCACGGCCAGTGTGGTCGGCTATCAGAATCGCAACAAACCGGATGAACTGCGCGCCGAACGCATCACGGTCGGCGGCAAAACCACAGAGTTACGCTGATGCAAACCCTCAATACCGGCATGGAGCCGGGTGCGGACAGCTGGCTGGACTGGGTGGGTGACTCGCAGCTGGGCGCCGCCATGCGGGGCGACCTGTGGCTGTATCCGATGGTGGAGGTGGTTCACATCATCGGGTTCACCGTGTTGGTCGGCTCCGTGGTGATGTTTGATCTGCGGGTGCTCGGGTTGTCGAAAAACATTGCCGTGACTGACCTCGCTCGCCACCTTCTGACCTGGTCAGTCGCTGCACTGTTGTTGATCGTGCCTGCCGGACTGATGATGTTTTCAGCCCACCCACATGATTTCGCCTCCAACGGCGTTTTCATCCTCAAGCTTTGTCTGATCGCGACGGCGGGCCTCAATGCAACGCTGTTCCACGTTGGTGTCTATCGTTCAGTCAATCAGTGGAACACTGCTGTCGCGGCGCCTGGCATCGCAAAATGCCAAGCGCTGCTGTCGATCGCGTTGTGGCTCACCGTGGTGTTGTGCGGTCGGCTGCTGGCCTACACCTGATGATCAGGTGTTGGTTTTCAACTTGGTCCACAGACGCGTGCTCAACCGCGCAATCGCCGCCGGCAATTCCTCGACGGTAAACAGCTTGTCCAGCACACTTTTCGGCGGGTAGATCGCCAGGTCCTGCTTCACGGCCGGGGTCACGTACTGATCCGCCGCGAGGTTGGGGTTGGCGTAGTGGATGCTGTTGCTGATGTTGGCAATGACTTGCGGCGTCAGCAGGTAGTTCATGTAGGCGTAGCCATCTTTCTCATGCGGCGCGCTTTTTGGCATAACCACCATGTCGAACCACAGGGTCGAGCCTTCGTCAGGAATCGAATACGCAATGTCGATGCCGTTTTTGGCTTCCTTGGCGCTGGCGGCCGCCTGAACGATGTCGCCGTTGAACCCGATCACCGCGCAGACATTGCCATTCGCCAGGTCACTGATGTACTTGGACGCGTGGAAATATTGCACGTACGGCCTGATTTTCAGCAGTGCCTGCTCGGCTTTCTTGTAATCCGCCGGCTCGTGGCTGTGGGGCGGCAAGCCCAGGTAATTGAGGGTAATCGGCAGAATCTGCGTCGGGTTGTCGATAATCGCCACGCCGCACTGGCTGAGCTTCTTGATGTTTTCTTCATCAAAAAACAGCTTCCACGAATGGGTGACATCGGTGTTGCCGAAGATCGCCTTGATCTTCTCGACGTTGTAGCCAATCCCCGCCGTACCCCACATGTACGGATAGCCGTACTGGTTGCCCGGATCATTGACTTCGAGTTTTTTCATCAGCGCCGGGTCAAGGTTTTTCCAGTTCGGGAGCTGGCTCCTGTCGAGTTTCTGAATGGCCCCGGCCTTGATCAGGCGCGACAGAAAATGGTTCGAAGGGCTGACCACGTCGTAACCGGTGTTGCCGGTCATCAACTTCGACTCCAGCACTTCGTTGCTGTCATGGATGTCGTAAGTCGCCTTGATCCCGGTTTCCTTGGTGAAACTGGTCAGGGTGTCGTCGGCGATGTAGCCGTTCCAGTTGGAAATATTGACGACTTCGTCCGCGTAGGTGGCGGCCGACAACGTGGTCAGTGCAACCATCAGGGGAATTGTGTTCACGCGCATGTTCAATCACCTTGTTGATGAGCTTTTGTTGTTTTTTGATCGGCGGGGTTTCTAGATTTCAGTTCTGGCCCTGACCGCCTCCACGCGCATGCGAAGCATGGCACCGATATCGAGCAAAGGACGCGGCGGCAGCCAGCCCGGTTGTGCCCTGCGCATCACCGATTCGAGGATTGGCGAGCAGGTGCCCGAGGCCATTTCGGCAAGCAGCCGCCCCCACAGCGTGCCGCGCGCAACACCCGAACCGTTGCAGCCGGCTACTGCAAACACGCCCTCTTCAGCCTTGCCGAAGTAGGGTTGCCCGGTGCGCGAGGCGCTCAAATGTCCGGTCCAGGTGTACTGGATGTCCTGCTCGCCCAGAAACGGAAAGCGCCGTTGCAAGCCGAGCACATGGTGTTTGCGCCGATGCAGCAGCTCGCTGTCGGTCAGGTCACGGGAACGGTACTCCGCGGTGTTGCGGATCATCACGCGACGATCCGGGGTCAGTCGCACCGTGGCACCGAGCGGCCGGGTGGAAAGCACGCCCCACGGCAAGACAGCACCGATGGACTGGAACTCTTCATCGCTGAGCGGCCGGGTAAGACTGGCGCTGAGTTCCATCGGGAAGGTTCCGCTGTCCTCGATCCCCGAACGGGGAATGAACGCGTTCAGGCACACCATGACGTGTTTCGTCTCGATGCTGCCGGCGGTGCCTCTGGCGCGAATACGCCCCACGCCCGAACGCTCCAGGCCGGTGATGTCGGTGTTCTCGAAGACGGTCACGTTGCCCGGGAGTGCATCCAACAAGCCCTTCACGTATTTCGCCGGTTGTAGCAGCGCGTTGCCGTGGCCGCACCAGATCCCCGCCTGGTAATGCCGGGTGCCGAGTTTTTCGTTCAGCTGTTCACCTTGCAGAAATTGCGCAGAGGCGCCGACGGCGCGCAGTGTTGCCAGTTTGGCCTCGACATCGGTCAACTTGCCTGGATCGCTGACGGCGAAGAAATAGCCGGAATCCCGGAAATCGCATTCGATGCCGTGACGCGCGATGCGCTGGCGGACTTCGTCACTGGCGGCGCGTGAAATCGCGGTATCCACTTCATAACCGGCAAACCCGGGGTTGCCGATCAGTTCATCCTTGGCCGGGTGTTCATGGCCCACCACGAAACCCGAGTTGCGCGCCGAGGCGCCTTGCGCCGCGCGTTGGCGGTCAACGATCACGATCCGCGCCTGTGGGTGCATTTCCGCAAGCGAGTGTGCGGCACTCAGCCCGGTGATGCCGGCACCGATAATCAGCCAGTCGGCCTTTTCCGTGCCTTTGAGAGGACGGCGAGCGGGGGAATTTCCCGCCTGCGCAATCCAGCCACATTCATTGGTCATGCCTCACCTCATTGGACTGTCGTTCTGCGAGCGCATGTTGTAATCGCATGAGCGTTTTCGGAAGGTGCTCGCCAAAGCTAGAATCTATAAGGCCTGTAGTGATACAACCAACGTTATAAAATCATCGAGCCATTCAAAAAACGCATGGATAAAATTCGCCACGTTCCCTCGCTCCAGGCCTTGCAGGCGCTGGTGGAAGTCTCCGACTCGGGCAGTTTCACCCAGGCGGCGGCCAGGCTTTGTCTGACGCAAAGTGCGGTCAGTCGAAAGATCCAGCTGTTGGAAAGCCACTTCGGCGTGCCGATGTTCGCGAGGAACAGCCGCAATGTCCGGCTGACACCGGAAGGCGAACAGGTGCTGGGCACCGCGCGGAATATCCTCGCGCAACTGAAAACACTGGAGAACCGGCTGGCACCGCAGGAACGCCCTTTCCGCATCCGCATGCACGTGTCGCTGGCGGTTCGCTGGTTGCTGCCGAAATTGAGCGAGTTCTATCGAAGTCATCCGGAGGTTTCGCTGTCGATCGAAACCGTGGCGACGGAAGTGGTGGAGCCTGCCATCGACAGTGATGCCTACATCCTCTATCTGCCCGAACCGTCCCCCGATCCGGAATGCCTGACCCTGTTCAAGGAAGCGTTGGTGCCGGTGTGCGCCCCCGGCCTGGGCACCTCGACGCGACCACTGGCGGCGGTGCAAGACCTGGTGAGTTTCCCGTTGTTGCATCGCTCGGCGGACCGGCATGACTGGGTCCAGTGGCTGTCAGCCAATGGCGGAAAATCGTTGGAAGATTACCGCCACATCCCCTTCAACCTCGACGAACTGGCGCTCGACGCCGCGGCGCGAGGATTGGGCGTGGCGATGACTGACAGGACGCTGGCCGGGGAATCGATCGAACGGGGCGTGCTCGTCATCCCGTTCGGCCGTCCGTTGGAAACACGAGGTGTTTATGCGTTGAATCTGCAACCTTCAGCTGCTGCACATCCGGCCTGCGCGCTGATTCTGCAATGGTTCGCGCAGCAGGCCGAAAAGGAAGCCGGTGAGCGAATTGGGCGCTAGGTGCCTTTGCCCACCCCTTCTGTCGCATTGGAAAACGCCACCCCGGCCTCGCGCACCAGGGTTCGCCATTCCGCTCCGCTGATCAGTCCTTGGCGCTCCATCTCATCGGCTGCCTTGAGCAACTCGTCATACTGCTCCTCCACATCCATGCGGATCTCGGGTTGTGCGAGGAGCTTGTACCAGGCCGCCAGGGCATCCCGTCTCAGATCATCGGTCATGGTCTAACTCCCAAGGATTGTCTTCGTTTGGAAGTTTTTGAGTGGGTAACCGTTCCGGGCTCCCGACATACGGCAAACCTTGCATTACAAACTTGTCATCGAGTTGTCAGCGTAGCCAGCGCCCTCGCTTCCTACAGTGGCGTCGTCAGTCACCCACACCGGGTGACGCCTCCCACTGAAGATGACAAGGGTCGATACCATGAAACCATTGAGCAAACTCTGCCTGATCGCCGCCAGCCTGTTGATGCTCGGCACCGGATCCGCCATGGCCAGCGACATCGCGCCGGTCAAGGCCGACAATGTCGTGCTGGTGCACGGCTCCTGGGCCGATGGCTCGAGTTGGGCGGACGTGATCTCGCGGTTGCAGGCCGCCGGACTGCACGTCACCGCGGTTCAAAACCCGCTGACTTCGGTTGCCGACGACGTCGCCGCGACCCAGCGCGTACTCAATCAGCAAGACGGCCCGACGGTGCTGGTCGGCCACTCCTACGCCGGCACCGTGGTCAGTGAAGCCGGGGTCAATCCAAAGGTCAGCTCGCTGGTTTACGTTGCCGCCCGCGCGCCGGATGCCGGGGAAGACTTTGTGGCGCTGTCGGGCAAATACCCGACCATGCCCGTGCGCGCCGGTACCGAAGAGCACGACGGGTTCGTCAGCCTGAAGCAGGACGCCTTCCTCAAATACTTCGCCAGCGACGTGCCCCACGATAAGGCGATGCAACTGTTCGCCGTGCAGCAACCGATCGCCAAAACCCTGTTCACTGATCGCACCACCGCAGCCGCCTGGCACAGCAAACCTTCATGGTACGCAGTCTCCAGCCTCGACCAGACCATCAGTCCGGACCTCGAACGCTTCCTCGCCAAACGCATGGGCGCGACCACCATCGAGCTGCCGTCGAGCCACCTGTCTCTGGTTTCTCACTCCAAGGAAATCGCCGACCTGATCCTCGAAGCTTCCGGCCGCTAGCCATAACGCCGAGGCCGTTTCATTACAACTTTGTCATTGAACTGTTGGTCGGCTGTCCGGATCGCCTGGGTAACCTGAGTTCACTGTCAGGCCACCCGCCGGCAGCCACCAAAACCCCGAACAGAGAGCCTCATCATGAAAATGTTTATCCTCGGCTTCGCCGCCCTCCTCGCCACCGGTTCGGCGTTTGCCGATACGCAGACAACCACGGCGCCGGTGATCCACGACAAGCCCGGTTTCTTCGTGCACATGGACGTCGATAAAGTCCTGTCCAGCACCGACATTGCGCAGAAGTGCGGCCTGATTCCGGCGCGGCTCGACTACCTGGACCACCAGGGTCGCGAGCATGTGCTGGATTACCAGGTCGACGGCACCGGCTGCACCAATGATCATTGATCCGGCTACACTGGCGCCAATTGTCTGAGGCACAACCCCATGAACATCCTCGTAGTCGAAGACGAACCCAAAGCGGGTAATTACCTGCTCAACGGCCTGCAGGAGCTCGGTTACTCCGTCAGTCTGGCGCGGGACGGTGCCGACGGTTTGCACCTGGCCCTGGAGCACGACTTCGACGTCATTGTGCTGGACGTGATGATGCCGAAAATGGATGGCTGGGAAGTCCTGCGACGCTTGCGCAAGGAAGCCGACACGCCGGTGCTGTTTCTCACCGCCCGGGATGACATCGCCGACCGCATCAAGGGCCTGGAACTGGGCGCCGACGATTACCTGATCAAGCCTTTTTCCTTCGCCGAACTGGTGGCGCGCCTGCGTACCCTGACCCGCCGTGGTCCCACCCGCGAAGAAGAACAGTTGCACGTGGACGACCTGCAAATCGACGTGCTCAAGCGCCGCATCACCCGCGCGGGCGTGAAGATCACCCTGACCAACAAGGAATTCGCCCTGCTGCACCTGTTCGCCACGCATCAGGGCCAGGTCCTGTCGCGCTCGATGATCGCTTCAAGGGTCTGGGACATGAATTTCGACAGTGACACCAACGTCGTCGATGTCGCCGTGCGCCGCTTGCGCCTGAAAATCGATGACCCGTTCCAGCTCAAGCTGATCCACAGCGTGCGCGGCATCGGCTACCGCTTCGATACCCAGCCATGAGCCGCCTTCGCCATTCCCTGACACTGCGCCTGGCGCTGGTGTTTGCCTTGCTGGCGTTTGTCTCACTGACGCTGTTGGGCGTGGCGTTATACCGCGACCTGGAGCGCGAGCTGATCCGTCGCGATGACGCCGCCCTGGTGAACCGCATCGATCAGTTGCGCACCTTCCTCAACGACAGCAATACGCTGGAGCTGATCCGAACCAAACCGGCGCTGTTCCAGAACATGCTGGGCAATCGCGAAGCCCTGTTGGCCATCGGCGCGCCGGGACAAAAACCCTTGTTAGTGGTCAACCCCGGCAACCTTGCCATGCCGTCGCTGGCGCCGGTGTCGATGGACCACCCGCTGAGTCTGGCCGATGTGCAACATTACCCCGGCGTGGATGGCGTGCCTTTCGCGGCGTTGGCGGCGACCATCGATTCCGGCGACATGGGCAGCCTGCAAGTGGTCACCGGGCGCCTGATGACCGAACGCACCGCCGTGCTCGCCCGCTACCGGCTCAATGTGTACCTGTTTGCCAGCGTGGCAGCGATTCTGCTGGCGCTGTCCGGTTATCTGCTGGTGCATCGCGGCCTGCTGCCCGTGCGACGCCTGGCCCTGCACGCCCACGGCATTGGCGTCGGCAACCTCACCGAGCGCCTCGATGGCCAGGGCGCGCCACGGGAGCTGCTGCCGATGATCGATGCACTCAATGCAATGCTTGACCGTTTGGGTAAGGGCTTCGTGCAACTGGGTCAGGTGTCGACCGACATGGCCCATGAACTGCGCACGCCGATCAACAACCTGCTAGGCGAAACCCAGGTCGCGCTGCAGCAGAACCGCAGCGTCGAAGCCTATCAGCAGTTGCTCGCCTCCAACGTCGAAGAGCTTGAGCGTCTGGCGCGGATGCTCGACAACATGCTGTTTCTGGCGCGCACCGATCCCGCCAGTGCCCTGAGCCAACGCCAGGAACTGGACGCCGCCGATGAAATGGAACGCATGGCCGACTATTTCGAAGGGCTGGCGGCGGATGTCGGGATCAGCATCGATGCCCAGGGCAGCGGTGTGATCTGGGCCGAACCGATGCTGCTGCGCCGTGCGTTGGCCAACCTGTGCGCCAATGCCATCAAGTACGGCGCGCCGGATTCCGAGCTGTTCATTCGCGCCACGCCTGCGGCTGACGGCATTCGATTGATCGTGCGCAACCAGGGGCCGACCATCCCTGCCGAACACTTGCCCCGGTTGTTTGAACGCTTTTACCGGGTCGACGAATCCCGCGAGCGCTCGGCTCAGTCCAATGGCTTGGGGTTGTCGATTGTGGCGACGATCATGCAGTTGCATCACGGGGGGTACAGCGTTAGTAGCAGTGAGGGGGTGACGTGTTTTGAGCTGTTTTTTCCGGGGCGGCGGGTGGGTGAGTGAGTGAGTGACGTTGGATGTTTTTTTGGTTGGGTGAATATCCGTTTTTTGGGTGATGGCTGATATTGGTTCCGCCCTTACGGCGGGTCACTTGGAGAAGCGCCAAGTAACCAAGCGCTTTTGCCCCTTTCGTTCGGTGGCTCGCCTAGGCTCGCCATGCCCTCCTTCCGGTCCTGCTCCGTGGGCCCGCCGCCATCGGCCATCCATGGCCGGGGGCGGCTAACCCGGCATCCCTGCCGGGTTGCCCACTGCGCAGAACCTCCACTCGGCCTCTCGATGGGCGACTACCGCCACAGCACCGCGAGGCGGCCTTCGGGCCGGCCTGTCGTTTGAAGCGTTTCGCATTCCCCTGTGGGAGCTGGCTTGCCAGCGATGGTCGTTAACGATGACGCGTGCTGCCTGAATGAACGCGGTGCCTGGATGTCCATCGCTGGCAAGCCAGCTCCCACAGGGGATTTTGGGGGGGCATTACATTGGTGTTTACCGCCGATGATCCTGACGAACTTCAGGCCGGCTATCAGGCCGCCTCGCTTTGTTTTTGATCTTGATCTGCCCCGTCGGAAGGCCGAGCGCAGGTTCTGCGTATTGGGCACCGCGGCAAGGATGCCGCGGTAGCCGCCCCCGGCCATGGATGGCCGATGGCGGCGGGCCCACGGAGCAGGACCGGAGCGAGGGAATGGCGAGCCTTAGCGAGCCACCGTACGTCAGGGGCGCTTGGCGCTTGGTTACTTGGCGCTCTTCCAAGTGACCCGCTGTAAGAGCGGAACCAATAGCCGCCGTTACCGCAGCAACGGATATGTCCCCAGTCAAAAACCATAAACTCGTCCCACACTGGATTCAGAAACATCGCCCACCATCTATAAGCCGATCTAAAATACCCCCCTCTGAAATGGCAAAAAAAGCCACCCCCCTTGAGCACTTTCGACATAGGCCAACCACACCACCGCCCCTAGACTCTTTCCCCCAATAACAGCGCCAAACGCGCACCAGACTGAACCAGGGAAACCCTCATGAACCCATCCGACATTTTCGTTATCAGCGCTGTCCGTTCCGCCATCGGCAGCTTCGGCGGCTCGCTCAAGGATGTCCCGCCGATTCAACTGGCGACCGATGTGTGCCGCGCCGCCATCGAGCGCTCCGGCCTGGCGCCTGAGCACATTGGCCATGCGGTGATGGGTCATGTGATCCCGACCGAAGCACGCGACGCCTACATTTCCCGGGCGGTGGCGATGAATGCAGGCCTGCCGAAAGAGACACCAGCCTTCAACGTCAACCGCCTCTGCGGTTCCGGTTTGCAGGCGATTGTCAGTGCCGCCCAAAGCCTGATGCTGGGTGACGCAGGCGCGGCGCTGGCCGGTGGCGTCGAGTCCATGAGCCGTGGCGCTTATCTGTTGCCACAAGCGCGCTGGGGCGCACGCATGGGCGACATGCAGGCCATCGACTACATGCTGGGTGTGCTGCAAGACCCGTTTGCCGGTTTCCACATGGGCATCACCGCGGAAAACATCGCCGGGCGCTACGGCATCACGCGTCAGGCCCAGGATGAACTGGCCATGATCAGCCAGCAGCGCGCCGCGCGCGCAATCGCCGAAGGCCGGTTCGACAGTCAGATCGTGCCGATCGAAGTGACGTCGCGCAAAGGCACCGTGACCTTCGCGACCGACGAACACGTGCGCGCCGAGGTCAATGCCGAGCAATTGGCCAAGATGAAGCCCGCCTTCAAAAAAGACGGCAGCGTCACCGCCGGCAATGCCTCTGGCCTGAATGACGGTGCGGGTGCGTTGATCATGGCCACCGGTGAAATGGTGCGCGCCCAAGGCCTCAAGCCGATGGCCCGGCTGGTCGGTTACGCCCATGCCGGGGTCGAGCCGGAACTGATGGGACTGGGGCCGATTCCTGCCACCCGGCTGGTGCTCAAAAAGGCCGGCCTGACCGTGGCCGACCTGGACGTCATCGAATCGAACGAAGCCTTCGCCGCGCAAGCCTGTGCCGTGGCGCAGGAACTGGGCTTCGACCCGGAGAAGGTCAACCCCAACGGTTCGGGCATCTCGCTGGGCCACCCGGTGGGCGCCACCGGCGCGATTATTGCCACCAAGGCCATTCACGAACTGCACCGGGTCCAGGGCCGTTATGCCCTGGCGACCATGTGTATCGGCGGCGGCCAGGGCATCGCCGTGTTGTTCGAACGCGTCTGACACGTCCACCCTCCCCCTCGCCCAGCGGGGGGCAGGCGACCAAACTATTCTTCGAAGGTTTACCTGATGACCTAACCTCATAGGCTGAATGATTAACAACAGAGTCGGACACTCCTATGCGTCATGCACTGAAAGCCATGATTTTCGTCGCTTTCACGCTTTTCGGGGCGGGACCCGGAATGCTGTCGGCGGCCGACCAACCAGAGATTTCAACGCCCAGGGCGGTAGCTGCGCCCCTCACCGTTTCCCCAAGCGATCTTCAGACACTGCAGCTTCGGCTCGACAGCCTCAAACAGCAGATCTCGCTGGTCGATAACTTCAACCAGCTGGAGGGCCCGCAGGACCTGGTCCAGATGTTCTTGCTGGATGTCGATCGCCTCACCGCCTCACTGCTTCCGCTACAAACTCAACTCCGCGCACAACTGGGCGTGTTGGGGCCTGTCCCCCTCGATGACACCGCGGCCGAACAATCCGATATCGCCGCGCAGCGAAAAGCGCTCACCGAACAAAAAAACAAAGTCGACGCCACCCTGAAAACCCTGGCCGCTCTGAAAACGAGCGCCACCGACCTCATCACCCAGATCGCCGGTATCCGTCGCAACCTGCTGGAAAGCGAACTGTCCCTGAGCACCCGAAGCATCCTGAACCCAGACTTCTGGTCACCGGTCATGGCCCCTTCGATGGACGATCGGCTGCGCGTCAGAATGTTCTTCGATCAGGCGACACAGGTCGCCGGAGCCGCCTGGCAACCGGGCCAACGCCTCTACACCAGCGCACTGTTGCTGTTGGCCCTGGTCATCTGGACGCTCGGCCGCCGGCTCGCCGAACGAGGGCTGACCTGGCTGTGCATTCACCGGATGCCGGAAGGACGCCTGCGCCGAAGCTCCCTCGCGCTGGCCTCTGTGTTGGCCACCGTATTGACCGTCGGCGTCGCCCTGCAACTGCTGTTTTACACCTTCACACGGCAGACTCCGCTGACACCGATGCTGAACACCTTTTCCCAGGAATTCGAAAAAGTCGCCTACACCTGCGTCCTGATCACCTCGCTGAGTCGCGCCCTGTTATCCACGCAGCACCCGTCCTGGCGGCTGCCGGCGCTCGCCGACCCGGTGGCGCTGTCATTGAAACCTTATCCCCGGACTCTGGCGGCCGTGCTGTTGGTTGGGGTGACGATGAACCAGATCATCAACGCAGCCGGGATGAGTAGTGGCGTGGTGATCGCCGGTCGAGGCATCGTTGCAATGGTGGTTTCGTTTATTCTGCTGGACCTGTTGTTGCGCACCGGCAAGGTCCGAAGGGCCGTCGTGGTCGCTGGAGAAGCCCCTGAAGCAGGCAGGACTTTTGCTGGCCTGCTCTACACAATCGCCAGTCTCGCGATGGTGATTTCACTGTTAGCTCTTTTGACGGGGTACGTGTCCCTGGCCCGGTTCATCACCTATGAACTGGTCTGGGGATTCCTCGTGCTCTGCGGTTTCTACCTGCTGATGCAATGCTTCAAGGATGCCTGCGAATACCTGTTCTCGATCAAGAGTCCCAGCGGCAAGGCGCTAAAACAGTTGCTGGGCATTGAAGACCGGCGCCTGGAGCAGATCTCGACCATTCTGTCGGGGGTCGGCCGCGCAGGTCTGTTGCTGATGGCGATCATTACCCTGTTTGTCGGGGGTGTCGGAACAACCCTGGGGCAACTGCTCAGCAACGTGTTTTCCATTCTCGGTGGCGCCGGGCTGCGCAAACTGAACATCATCCCCGGTCACTTGCTCAATGCCACACTGGCTCTGTTGGTCGGCATTTACCTGATACGAACGCTGGGCCGATGGCTGGACAAGGAGCTCCTGCCAAAAACCGAGATGGACCCGGGCATGCGCGCTTCGCTGACCACGCTGTTTGCCAATATCGGCTATGCGTTGGTCATCCTGATGACGCTGTCATCATTGGGCGTGCAGTGGACCAACCTGGCCTGGATCGTCAGCGCGTTGTCGGTGGGGATCGGTTTCGGCTTGCAGGAGATCGTCAAGAATTTCGTGTCCGGCCTGATCCTGCTAACCGAGCGCCCGGTGAAAGTCGGCGACCTGATCAGCATCAGCGGGGTCGAAGGCGACATCCGCCGGATCAACGTGAGGGCCACCGAAATCCAGCTCAGTGACCGCTCGATCGTCATCGTTCCGAACTCGCAACTGATCTCGCAGAACCTGCGCAACGTGACCCTGGGCGGTAGTGCCCAAGGGGTGGCGACGCTCGAACTGACCTTCCCCCTGGACATCGACCCCGAACAGGTGAAAGACCTGCTCTACGACACCTACTGCGAACACGAAACCATTCTCGACAAACCGGCGCCAGTGGTGCGATTCAGCAAACTGACGCCCGAAGGCATCACGCTGACCATCACCGGTTATGTCGGCAGTCCGAGAATTGTCAGCATCACCAAAAGCGACCTGCTGTTTGAAATCCTCAAGCGCCTGGGTGCCGCGGGTATCGAACTGGCGAAGCCGGCACCCACGGCGTGAATCAATGGGCGGAAGCCGATTGCCCGGGCCCGCTACTGCGTTAGCGTGAACTACCCATTGCAATGCGCCGACTGCCACCTGGGCAATGGCACGGGCTCCCCCTTGAATGTTCGATGAATCCGCAGCGATTCAGTGAATGTTTGCACAGTGCTGCTAAAGTGATAGCACCCGTCTTCGTCTCACCAGATTTACACATTTGAGGGTGGAGACCTGTCACAAGTATGAGTAACTTGTGGGTGACGCTGAGGCTCTCAAGCGAGGGCTGTTTTGACCTGAATTCCGTCATTATCGAGCGCAAGGGAAAGCAAATGAGGTCTGAAAATGATTTTTGAGCCCAACAGTACCCGTTCCGTTCTCCAGCGAAGAAGCAGCACCAGTATTGTCATTCAGGCCGGTCTCGATTGCGTTGCGGTAACCGGTGTCGCGTGGTTTTTGATCAATTATCATATCGGCTTCATTTCGCAAGACTACGTCATCATGCTCCTGCTGCTGCTTGGGGCATTGGCCGTCGTTTACGACCACTACGCTATTTATCGCAGCAATGTCGGATTCACCGTCAAAGCCTTCAAGCTTCTAAAGGCGTGGACCGCGACCTTTGGTTTTCTCGTGGCCATGGCTTTTCTAACCAAAACAAGCGAACAGTATTCGCGGCTGTTGGTTGGGGAGTTGTTTGTTATTGGCTATTTTGCCCAGTTGTTTTTGCACCTTGCCACTCGGGAAATGCAGAAGAAGTTTCTGGCTCACCCGACGCAACTGGAAAATTCGCTGATCATTGGCTCGGGCGAACTGGCCAGCTACCTCCACAAGAAAATCAGCAATAACCCCTGGCTCGGTGAACGCATCGTCGGCTGTGTATTGATTGGCGCGGACGATGATCGGGGAAAGGAAGGCCTGGAAGGCGCACCACGCCTGGCGATATTGGGCAATATCTCTGATCTTGATGAGTTGGTTGTTAAACACGCCATTCGTACCGTCTATTTTGTGACCCCTGTCGGTGGCTCCGAAGTGATCCAGAAGGTCTATTTAAGTCTGTTCGATAAACACGTCAGGGTTAACTGGGTGCCGGACATTTTCGCCTTGAAGTTGATCAACCACAGTGTTCGCGAGATTGCCGGCATTCCCGTGCTGACCTTGTCCGAAACGCCGCTGATGGGGATGCGACTGTTCCTGAAGAATCTCGAAGACAAAGTCGGGGCTTTTCTCATCCTGCTTTTTGCGGCGCCAGTGCTGGCGCTTGTCGCCCTTGCGATCAAGATCGATAACCCCGGCCCCGTGTTCTTTCGTCAACAACGCATGGGCTGGAGTGGCGAAGTTTTCCGGATCTGGAAGTTCAGAAGCATGGTGGTCCATCAACCGTCAGACGGCACCGTCAAGCAGGCACAAAAGAATGATCCACGCGTGACCAGGGTGGGTGCCTTTATTCGGAAAACCAGCCTGGATGAGCTACCGCAGTTGTTCAACGTGTTGATGGGAGAAATGTCGCTGGTAGGCCCTCGTCCGCACGCGATTCAACACGATGTGCAGTACTCACCCGATGTCTCGGGCTACTTTGCGCGTCACAACATTAAACCGGGCATCACCGGCCTGGCTCAGGTACGTGGCCTTCGCGGTGAAACGAAAGATATAGAACAAATGATTCGGCGGGTTGACTCAGACATCGAGTACATCAACAACTGGTCGCTCTGGCTCGACTTCATCATTCTTTTACGAACGGTATCTGCCTTCTCCGGCAAACAAGCCTACTAGTCGGTCATGAGTGAAGGCGAGGCTTATGCCTCGCCGTACGATGACGGAAAGAGATCCAGCGTGCGCTCGACTTCATCGGGGTCGATGGTGAAACCACTTCCTGCTGGCGTACCGACCACAAAACCAAAGTTCTGCCGGTCACGATCGGTCAGGTACTTGAAGAAACAGACGAAACGATCAGGCGGCTGCAAAACGAGCAGCGAACCACCTGGGGGAAGTACATTAACCCCATGGATAAGATGACTCCCCTCGATCCCTATCACCGTTCTTGCCCCGGCACAGGCCTCGACGATGGTCGGAACATCGGATGTCGCCGGGTCGAGAATGCGAAAACCCCTACGGTCACGCAGACGTTCTGCAAGTTCCCTCTCGTTGCGCAGCAATCGCAGCTCACCCTTGCCACCTCGCAGGATGAACACGCCCGGATGAGCGCTGACGTTGACGTGTGACAGCAGTTTTTCACCCATCGCCCGGAAACGCAGGTGCTTGTGTCGATTTTGGCTTAGATCGTCAAAGATCACGAGCTCACGGAAAAATGCATTGCGTAAACGAACCGGCCTCATGTCCAGCCAGTTCTCGTAACCGGGGGCGTGAAGTATGCCGTTCCTGGCGATGGAAACATTATCGGCAAAGGGTGCCGTGGTCACCGGGACACCTTCGTCGCTGGCCAATCGATACGTTAAACAATCATCCATCAGCCAGGTGCCAAACCATTTGTTTCCCCCCGCCGTGCAATACAACGCGCCGCGATCGATTTCGTTTTCAACGCGAATCCCCGGTAACCGGCCAGAACCAGGGGTCAACCATGATTTGGCATCGCCCTTGTAGAGCGTGCCATCGATCAACCAGACATCCTTCAGCAAATAACCTCGGGTCGGACTGTGTTCAACACGACCGACACCTTCCATTGTGCGTCGAGGATGCTCGTGCGGATAAAAAAGCGCCTCTGCCCACCCCGTTACACGCTCGAGCTGGTTGGGCAGGTAAAAAGCGGGCGGAGCCATCGCGATTTCGCCCGGGGCAATTTCCCAGGTTTTCACGGCCTGGCTCTGCAGAGGCAACGAGGGCGTCCCTGTAAAGCGTGTGTAGAAAAGGTGCTTATACGCAACAAGGCTCCATTTCGATTGGCCGCCACTCGTCAACGCATTAAATTGAGACATAGCCACCCCATCCAGATAGGGATAAACAGCAACAAGCGTTATTGGTTGAAACTGATCTTTTAAACGCAACGACGTGTTCAGGTGGAAACGATACTTTCCAGGACTGGGGGCGACTTCAAATGAGCGTAACGGCTGCGCAAAGTATCGAGAAGTTCCTCTCCCGGCACCCTGGCGCAATGGATATATATTTTGAAAAGACCACCAAAACCCATTTCTCGATATCGGTGCGTAACTTCTTCATCACTCGGCCCGTCCGGCAACCCGAGATGAAGTGTCAGGTTCTTGCCCTCTACAGCAAATAGTGGCGCCTCCCAGAGAAACTGAGCTGCGCCTGTCCTGGGCAGTTGAACAAACAAATAGCCGTGATTACCCAGCGTATCAACATCACCGCCGCGCCTTCTTTTCCATTCGAGAAGTCCGTCGTCCGGGCGTGCCAGGCAAGTTCCGATATCGTAATAGTCAAAACCATTTTCAATCGCCCATTCAAGCGCCATGAACGTGGTAATGGAGTTAACTTCGCGTAACTTCTTTGTATCTGAAAACACAACATCAGGGTAACCGAAGCG
This sequence comes from Pseudomonas hormoni, assembly GCF_018502625.1. Taxonomy (NCBI): domain Bacteria; kingdom Pseudomonadati; phylum Pseudomonadota; class Gammaproteobacteria; order Pseudomonadales; family Pseudomonadaceae; genus Pseudomonas; species Pseudomonas hormoni. The sequence goes on along the minus strand of NZ_CP075566.1, from coordinate 1,742,517 downwards.
CACGGTACTCCAATAACGCTTCCCTGCCCGGGTGACTACGCAGCCAAGATGGCATGCAACAATCTCGTCTTCCAGCAGCACCAGATCGAGTCGCCCGGCGACTTTTGCCACCCGGTGAACTTCCTGCGCTTCAATTTGCGAGGCGGCCGCACCATGCCGGGCTGCGGCATAGGGTTGAAGCATTTCCCGATCCGCAGTTTCAATCTCGTCATCGTTCAAGGCTTGTTTCATGCGGTAGCGCAGACGGTTCTTGCGTAGATTTCGGCGCAGCTCGGTGTTGTATCTCGCGGTGATCTCGTCAATTGACCTGCTCAACGGCACGACAGCACTCAGGTACTGAGGCACATACAATGCCCCCGGGGTCGGCATTTCACTGACCACCACTGTCCGGTCTGACTTGCCCAACTTCAACAACTGTTCATCAACTGTTTGAGATTGAACGCCCAGTAAAACCTTCACAAACTCCCGCTGTGTTTTCCTGCCCACGTAGAGAATGTCATAGGCGCTGTCTTCCCGCAGTTTGAACCTGACAATTTCCCAGCGCCAAAAACAGGCTCGCCCGAGAATATCCCGCAGCCAGGCGACAGCTTTCCTTAGCTCGAATCGCACCGAAGGAGTTAATAAGTGACGCACTGATTCCGCTATATATTCTTTCATTTGGTTACTAGCACAATTCAAGGAAAGGCCATTTGAGTTTCAAATCAATAAACCAAAGATTCGAAATGAAAGCGCGACAACTGAGCACACTGTTCAAACTGGGCGGATATTACAATCTCGATACAATCCGTCATCCACTTTGATCCTGTCACCTTCCTTCTTGCGAAAAATCCGCAACTCCCTCCCTGGAACTCAAGATTGCCCGACAACATTTTGTTGACGCCAATCTTAATGAAGCCAACAGCCCAAAGCACACCCGTCAAGTCGAAACTTCAACATGAGTAAAGGTGCAACGCCGAAGTTTTGCAAGATATTTCAGACGCTGTTTTTATGGCGCCGGAAAAGCTTGAGCGGGGTATCAAAAGAGCTGCTGCGTCAGGCTTGCCTGAAGATCAAAGTACGTAACAGAAACAGCGGATTACCCATCACATAACGACGAAAGAGTCGCTTTGGCTCAGTGATGAGTCTGAACACCCACTCGCAACCGATACGACGCACCCATTGCGGAGCGCGAGTCACCTTGCCGCCGAGAAAGTCCAGGATCGCCCCGCCACACACGACAAGACAGGGCACGCCGCTGTTGGCCAGCCTGGCAGCGACGGCTTCTTGCTTGGGCATGCCCATCCCCAGCACAACCAGTTCCGGCTGAAACTGCCGGGCAAGGTTGATGTAGGCATCCACTGGCGCGAAGCCATGGTGAGCAGAGACGACATTGACCGCAAACTGCGCTTCGCTGTGCCGCACCGCATGAGTGAGAAAAGGCTCTTCAGTGCCCCAGAAAGCCACGCGCCGGCCCTTGTACGCCGCCAGCAGTTTGGGGATGAAGTCGGTGCCATTCATATTCAGCCCCGGTTCCAGACCGAGGCGACGAAACAGGATGGCCAGGCCGGAGCCATCCCGCAGCAACACGTCCGCCGAGAGCAGCGCGCAATGGTAATCGGTGTTGGCTGCCACCAGGTTCATTGCATGGGCATTGGCGAATCCGAGCACGGTCGTCGCGTCAGGTCTGGACAACGCCTCAATCAATCGTTGCTCATCTTCAATGTCGCTGACCACCCGGAGTTTGCGGGTAATCGTTTGCCAGCGGTGTTGCCAGGACGAAGCGTGCATTAATTGTCATCTCTCTTCGAACGCACCCACTCGACCTGACGCTTGAGCACAAAGCCGATGTACAGGGGGATTTTTTTCAACGCGTAGAACGGCGCATACATCAAGGTCGAAAAAGCGATGATCTCGCGACCGAACCGGCTCCATGCCAGCAGCACAGTCCCTGCCAACAGGACCATCCCGATCGAAGCGATCAATGCGGGCGCCAATGCACCGCCCAGCAAAAATACCAGCCATGACAGGGCAAAGGTTGCGCCCAGAGCCAACGTCAGCAAGGCCAGCGGAGGCACCAACAAATCCAGCGTCATCGCCAGCAGACTCCCGTTACCCCGGGTGATCGCCTCTATCATCAACTTTGGCGCATCACCCAGGATGACCCCCAGATGACCGTGTTCCCAACGCTTGCGCTGAGTACTCAAGCCTTCGTCACTGCGCGGAAAATAACTGGTCACCAGCGCATCGCGGCAAAACAAGGGTGGCTTGCCGCTTCGGCAGAAATCCAGGCCCATCTTCAGATCTTCGACGATATGGCCGCTTGCGAGGTCAATCAAAGCCAGGTCCTTCCAGACGAAAGCCATCCCCGACCCCATTAATGAACAAGGCAAACCAAGCCTGGCCCAACCTTGCGGCCGCACCCGGTTTTTCACACACCAGGCAAACTCGGCAAGCTGCACTTTCAGCCCGGATCCTGCAGGAGCATGCATTAAATACAGGGCCTGAGTCGGCCGGCCGGAGTCGATGCAGCACAGTGCCAGGCGCAGGATCGAGCCTTCACTCAGCAGGGAATCGGCATCGACGATGATCATGACTTCCGGCGCATCGCTCGCCAGATGACGCACCCCGAAGTCCAGCGCATACCCCTTGCCACGCTGCTGCTCATTGCTGCGCTCCACCACCTCGGCACCCGCTGCGCGGGCCAGCGCCGCGGTGTCGTCAGAACAGTTGTCCGCCACCACCAACAGGCGATCGCCTTCTACCAACTGCGGCTGAATGCTATTGAGCGTCGCAACGATGAGCGAGGATTCATTGTGCGCCGGCACCAGCACCGCCACCCGCGGCCGCGGTCCTGGTGTCGACGAACGTGACCGCGCAGGCAGACAGGCCAGCAGCACCTGGGCAAACAACACCAACACCGGCGGTACGATGAGCACCAGCAGTGCGCTGAACAGCCAACCCAGTAATGTGATCATGCTTGCGCCTTGAATAAATCAGCCAACCTGGCTGCTTCGGTATCTATATCGTGGCGTTCCACCACCCGCTGCCAGGCCGCTTCGCCCATCCGCTGCAACACCTCGGCAGGTTGCGCGAGGCAGTCCACCATCGCCGCTGCCAGCTCCTCCACTTCGCCAGCGGGAAACAGCCAACCATTCTCGCCCTGGCGCACGAGCTCGGGAATGCCCGCCACATAGGTCGTCAACACCGGTCGGCGCAATGCCATGGCTTCCATGATGACCACCGGTAGACCCTCGGCAAAGCTGGGCAGTACCAGGGCGCGCGCGGCAAGAATTTCGGTGCGTACCTGGTCGCTGCTGATCCAGCCGGTAATTCGTACTTTCGACTGCAAGCCATGCTGTGCAATCAGGGCTTCGATTTGCCCACGCATTTCCCCATCGCCGGCCAGTACGATCTCGAACTCCACGGCTTGCGCGGCCAGGATGCGGGCGGCCTCCAGCAACAACAGCTGGCCCTTTTGCTCACACAAGCGACCGACGCAAACCAGACGTGGCACGGAAGGCACGGCAACGGGCGTGACATCGTGAAACGTCCGCTCCAGGCCGCAATGCACCACTTTTACCTTGGCCCAATGCGAATGATCCACCCAGCGAAACAACTGACTGCGGCCATAAGAACTGATGGCGGCAACAAACGCCGCGCGACGTACTTTCTCGCCCAGATGAATGAACTGCGGTTTATCGAACTCCTCCGGGCCGTGCACCGTAAAACTGTACGCTGGCCCGCCGAGTGCGTTGGCCAGCATCACCACCTCGGTGGAGTTAGTGCCGAAATGCGCATGCACATGCCTGGCGCCGAACGCCTGCAACCAGGTCAGCAGGCGACAGGCTTCGAGCAAATAAACCACGTGATACGGCCAGGCGCGATCAGCACGCAAACCCATGCGTAACGCCAGCCACAGTGCCGAAAAAAAGCGTCGTGGCTGGGCGCGCAATACCTGCAGCGCGGGGCCCAACAGCCCTTTTATTCCGTCCTGCAAGACATACCGGGTTTTATCGCGTTCGGACACGTCCTCGGCATCCACCAACTCGGCGTCCCAGCCACGCAGCGCGATACGTTGCACTTCAAAACCCTGACGTTCCACCGCCAAAATCTCGCGACGAATGAAGCTATGGCTGACCTTCGGGTACTGATTGATGAAATAAGCAATACGCATAGGAACCCAGGCTTAGTTGTCGTTGCGGAGGGTTATTGCTGCGGGTGATTCCACTGTCGTACGGCTATCAGGAACGTCACGCTGTTTGCTGTAACTGGCTGACAACACGCTGTCGATCTTTCTGAACGTGTCATCCAGAAGCTCATAGCGTCGGCGGTACATGGCACGTTTTTTTGAAGCAATACTGTCGAGCGGTTTTCTGGACGGTTCCATGGGAATCTCAAAAAAGTCTTCGCGCGCTGAGGGCGTCGCGCCGTGCTCCAACCAGATCACGTCGTAATTTGCCGCCAGGTCCTGACTTTTTTCAGCACCAAAATACGGATGCCGATGGTGGCGATACCCATCCCCTACTGCATAGATTTTTTCAACGCCGAGGTTGATGGCAAGGTATTTGATCGCTTCGATCAGAAAGCTTCTTGGCCGCAGCCCTTCAAAATCTTTTGTCAGGTCCCTGTAGATACTCAACGACAGATCACTCTCCACGCCTTTGTGTATCCCTTGAACGGCGCCGATAAAAATACACACCTCAGTGTCTGTGCGGCACAAGGTGAACGCGAGGGATGCGATGCGCAGATCGCCTTGAAACAAATTCAGTACCAGTTCCCCTTCCCGCATGAACCACGTCGGACGATCCAGCACCAGGAAACAACCCGCGGAGAATTCCGACAAGTCACTCAACACCAGACTTTCGCTTCGCCCGAACAGCAATAATTGCGGGCAGCTTTTTGTGATGACTTCGTAATGCGAAGCCAGCACGCCTAATCTGTCCTGAGCGTTCCAGTTTTTACTGATGTAGGGCCAATGAACGACACCGACACAATCGCGCCCCAACTTCTCGACACCGGACTTGCCCAGGGCGTTCGACATGCGCCCCAAAAACACATTGAGCCCTGACCAGTTCTGTCCAATCAAAACCAATAATTTAAGCTTGTTTTTCAAGGCTCTTAACGAATAGCCCGCGTGCAGGGAAAACACGCTTTTCAACAGCAGCCAATTATTCATGGACGTCTCACTTGTATTCGATCAACGCGGTTTTGCCGGTGCCGAATCTGTTCAGAAGAAACCTGGCTTGTCCGAGCATCTCGGGAAATTTTCCCAGCACGAGGAATAAAGCCAGCAGCCAGTTTTCGCGCTTTGATCTACCGCCCCGGCGAGCCAGGCGCACGACTTGCAAGGGGTAGACCAGCAGCAGAAGCAGCCCTGACCAGCCCAGCATCAACATGGCGATCACCGTCGCCAGCGGCACACCCAAGCCCCAGAACCAGGCACGACGTGATTCCCGTAGCCAATGTTTCTCCGGTGCAGCCCCATGCAAAAAAGCACCTTCGGCAAAGGCATGGCCACCGCGTAATGTACGCCGCCACCACTGGCCGAAGCGGGTCATGGCCGCATCGTGCAAGGTCATTTCCTCAGCCAGACGCCAGACCTTCCATCCATTCGCCCGCAGGCGCACACACAATTCGGGTTCCTCCCCGGCGATCAGGTCCGCTCGAAACCCCGACGCTGCGGCGAAAGCATCCGCCCGCATCAACGCATCGCCACCGCAGGCCTTCGCCTCGCCTATCGGCGTGTCCCATTCCAGATCACACAACAAGTTGTAAATCGAGCGTTGCGGAAATCGTTCGCGGCGCCGTCCACAGACCACCGCCACTTCAGGTCGGGTATCGAGAAAGGCCTGTGCCCGGGACAACCAGCCTTCGACAACCTCGCAATCACCGTCGACAAACTGTACGTAACGCATCGCCGGCAGCAGATGTTGCAGGCGGGCAAAGCCTTCATTGCGCGCGCGGGCCGCCGTAAACGGGATCGACATATCCAGCTCGACCACCTCGACCCCGAGCGCCTTCGCCATCTGCACCGAATCGTCCGTTGATCCAGAGTCGACATAGACCACCTGCTCCGCCGCACCCACCAGCGAAGCCAGGCAACGCTCAAGCCGCAGGCCTTCGTTGCGACCGATAACGACGACACCCATGCCGATCGCCATGGGGTTCACTTGGCGTCGCAGTCGGAAGTGTCCAGGGAGCTTGCTGTTGCTTCTGCCGACTGCCTTCTCTTGATAATGGCGGGCACACCCACGGCAACCGAGTCATCCGGTACATCGGTCAGCACTACGGCATTGGCACCGATCACGACATTGTTACCAATGCGGATATTGCCCAGCACCTTGGCGCCGGTGCCGATATCAACGTTATTGCCGATCACCGGGGCGATCGGCTCATTCACATTCTTCAGCCCCACGACCACGCCATTGCGGATCCGGCAATCATCGCCGAACTGCGCATACCCACTGATAATGATGCCGCCGAAGTGATCGATGACAAAGTTGCGTCCGACCACGACTTCACAGGGCAGCTCGATGCCCGTGAGGATCTGCACCAGTTTGTAGAGCACTTTGTAGATAAAGGAGAGCAGCTTGCGCAACAACGCCGGCCGCACACCGTAGCGCCAGCGTCCGAAGCGATAAACCAGCATCACCCAGAAACCCTGAGCCCCCCAATCACCCGCGTATGCACGCAAGTCCGCACGTATGTTTTCGAACATGAATGGCTCTACCGTGTTGGTTGGGTAGCGAATTTGGTCTCGCGCAGCAGCGCCCAGGTGGCACGCGTATGTTGCCAGCACGCACCGATGGCGGCTCGGCCGCGACCTTTCAATACCGCCTTGAGCGCCAGAATCAGATCCCCCAGGCACACCAGAAACATATGCAAGGCCAGACCGGACAGACCGTGGTGCTTGCGGAAATACAACAGCTCGCTTTCGATCTGCATTTTGGGTATCTGTCGACTGACCGCATTGAGCTCGACAACCGTCTTGGCACTTTCTCCGCCGATATGCACCACCGTGGTATCCGGGTAATAAACCACCTTCCAGCCGGCCTGCTTGACGCGCTTGCAGTGATCGACCTCCTCGTAATAAAGAAAGTAGCGCGGATCGAACAAGCCCACCTGATCGATGACTTCACGGCGGATCAGGTAATAGCAGCCAGGGACCCAGTCGCACTCACGGACCGAGGCGTGATCCCACTCCATGTCGTCGACCCTTTTCACCACCGGAAAAAAACGTTCAAGCCCGGTACGCGAGAGGAAGACGTTCAATGGCGTCGGAAAATAGCGGCAAGAGGGCTGCAGATCACCCTCTCGTCCAACCAGTCGAACACCGAGGACACCGCAATCCGGATGAGCCTCCATGTAATCGAGCGTCTTGTTCAGGGTGTCCGCGGCAACGAAAGCATCGGTGTTGATGAGCAAGGCATACTTGCCCTGCAGGTGTTCAACCAGTTGATTGTTGGCACGACCAAAACCCACGTTTTTTTCATTAGCCAGCAGCAACGCTTCCGGACAAACGTTTTCCAGGCGCTCCAGGGAGTTATCGGCCGAGGCATTGTCCACGACCAGATAGCGCGTGGGATCCGCACTGTTGGGCTGGCGTAATGCGTCAAACATGGGCTGCAACAGCTTCGCGGTGTTGTAGTTGACCACCAGCACATCAAGGGGGGTATGGGTCATTTTGGTGGCTCGCCAAAAAAGTACTGCACTCGCATTTCCGTAAGCGCCGACTCCAAACCTGGATCATAGGAACCGGTGCGCTCTCTGATCACGTCCATCCACGGATAGTCGTTGCAACGCGCCTCGAATTTTTTCATCAGCTCTTCAACGGTACAAAAAACTCTCGCTGGATTGCCCCCGACCACGACACCAGGCGGAACATCTTTCCTGACAACAGCACCTGCGGCGACAATTGAACCCGGACCTATGGTCACGCACGGCATGATGATCGCACCATGCCCGACAAAACAGTTGTCACGGATGTCGACGGGGCCGACAGAATCAAGTTTTACGTTGTAGAGAGTGGAGAAGAAAACAGCTCCATCGTGACAGAACAGCGTGCAATCCGATAAAGCGATGTTGTTGCCGAGACGCACCAGCGAAGGGTCAGCGATATTGCACCCGACATTGATCCACACATTGCTGCCAACGGAATGCAGCGATCCCCAGCGCGCCAGATATCGAGCCCACTCGAACCCGTCAGGATTACAAAACCGTTTAAAGAGCCAGCGTCCCCGCCCCGTTTTGTTGACGTAATAACTTACAGCACGCCTTGCCAGCCCTATCATCCTGTCAGCCTCACAAATCCTTCGATTCTCGTCCGTGCCAGAGCCAGATACACCCCGGTTTTTTTGATTGTAGTATCAGGAGTATCTGCTCGCCGGGCCCGCTTGATGATTAAGATGATCTGCCAGCCTCAGGGCAAGCTGTATAAGAGGCATGGTCGGATTGCTCGCACCGGCTGTAGCGAAAACACTGCTGCCCGCCACGTAAAGATTGTCGGTGCCGAACACTTTGCAGTTCTCGTCGACCACGCCGGACTCAGGCGTCGAGGCCATCCGTGTAGTCCCCATATGATGCGCGTGGGGCGCCACTTTCAGTGGCACTGCGACGTCATAGACGTACTCATCCAGCTTGACGAAGCCCAGTCCCGTCTCGGCAAAACACTTAGCCACCTCCAGCCCTATGGACTTGATGGTATGCCTGTCTTCGGGGACCAGCTCCCAATTGATGTTGACCTTGCGCATCCCCAATGCATCCCGTTCCTCGAGCAAAGTGAGACGGCTGTTGCGGTTGGGAAACTGTTCGATAAGGGTGGTAATCACCCCATCCCCGGGGCAATTGAAGTGGGTAATGAAATCGATCTTGTGCGCCAGGCCGACATCGCAGGCGAGGTTCTCCAAAAAGTCCTTGATGGCCGCCGTTCGCCCATAGGCCTGCACTTGCGCCAGAAGCGCAGCAGACACATTCCCTTTGCCTGACTGAAACTGCGCTACAAACGCATCGGTCGTGAAGTATTGTCGAGGCTCGGGGCTCTGCCCCTCTCCCAGGATGAAAGTCCCCAGGTCGAGGTTCAGGTGCTCCATGAAACATCTGCCGACGAAGCCGTCCTTGCTGACGACACCGGCGGTTGCCAGCGATTCACTGTTCATCAACTGCCTGGCATTCTCGATGGCGCCCGTTGCCAGAATGAACTGTTTTGCCGTCACTCGCTCTCGGTGCCTGGCGTAATCCGACACAACGACGGAGGTGATGCGGCCGGTCTTGTCATCAAACTCAAGATCGACACAGTTGCAATTGATGAAGACATCGAGCCCCTCGGTCTCTTGAAGATCCTTGGCGTATTTTTGTGCAAACCGCGTCGGCGGACTCAGCAAAAAACGATCCGCTACAAAGTCGTTGCCATCCATGGACGCATTAATGGCCTTGAATCCGGAATCCGTCGGGAGATCCACAATGGCCATGGCCGCTGGCAGATAACGCTCGATCTCGGAAAACGCTATGGGCCAGCCGGGCACATTGACGGGAGGGGCCACGTCAAAGTCTGACTTCTCGAAGGGGCGGCAACGCCCCGCCCAGTGGTTGGACGTGCCGCCGAGAAAGCGCAGGCGTGTTTCTTCCGCGTAGACATTCATGCCTGTCGAAGTGCAGTTGTAGAGGGTTTGCGAGGGCTGCGAATATTCGTGCCCCCCGCCCTCGATCAGCAGCACGCGCCGACCACTCCCGGCCAGGCGCAGCGCCAGCGTGATGCCCGCCGGCCCGGCACCGATGATGCAGAAGTCATAGCGGTCGCGCAGTTCTTTCTGCGATTGGTAATCTTTGATCATGTGCGCGTTTGCCGAAAATACTGGGCAGGCAACACCCAGCCGTTGACCACGACAAACCCGTTTTTTTCAGAAGAAGGCGGAGCAAGGAGCGAGGACAATCCAAATGTCATCCCCCCAAGACTCAATAATGCAAACGCCTGGAGGAAATCTCTGCGCCCCATCACAGAGGTATTCAAATCAAGTTCACTCATGATTCAAAGCCCCACGACATTAAGATTGCGTTTGTATTTTCAGCTACACATCAAACCCCATCACTCCCCCGAGGGATGACGTTGCGTCAAGGCGTTGAAGTAGCAAGTGACCTCGTTCAAATCAAAGCCATTCGGCAATGCCCAGCACCAACTCCCCGCACAACACCCCGACCAACAACATTGGCAGCACAACAAGCTCGCGTTTGAGATCGAACAGCCCCACCCGACAGTTCACATAAACAATTAGCACAAGTGTAGGAAACGTATGCAGCGCGACACCCCAAATCGCATATTTCACTCCGCCCAAGGCCAGCAGCAGAGGCAGCAACACCCATAACGAGACGGCGCGAATGATGTTATCCATGGCCTGGTACTTCGTGAGCCCCAAGGCAAGCCAGGCTTGATGCGCCACGCCGTAGCGCAATGTGAAGAAAGACAGTGAAAGAATGGCCATCATGCTGCCGGCCTCGGCATAACGCTCATCGTATAACCAGTGGATGATCAGTGGGCTGATGACCCACAACAGTCCGGTGATAAACAGCAAGGCGATGTCGACAATCAGTCTGAAGCGATCATACAAAGAGCGGAGCCGCACGGTGTCATTGCTTCTTGCCGCTTCGCCAAAGGCGGGCAACGCCACGGCGCCAACCAGCCTCTGCACACCGAGTGTAATAGCCCCCAGAATCAGCACGGCAATGGAGTACACACCCAGTTCGGCGGCCGACATGCTGCCGCCAAACCAGATGCGATCGCCATTCATGGCCAGTACGCCCACTGCCGAAGACAACAATATCCATCGGCCGAAGACGACCAGCTCCTGGAGCGCACTACGATCCCACAGCAGACGGTTAGGCGGGCCCGGAAACCAGAAATGCCCCAGAAGCAGGCTGACCAGAGCGGAGACCAGACCCGCCCCCACCAGCGACCAGATAGACCGGGTGAAGTAACCGATCACCAGCATCACCAGCAGGCCGGCAATCTGGGATGCAAACTCGGCGAGCACGACTTTCTTTTGCTGGAATGAGCGAACGGCCACGTCGACTTTTGTCGACTGAAAACCATAGATGATCGCGGACAAACCGGTAATGGCCAACACCAGCGGCAACTCGGGTGCACCATAGGTGGATTCGGGCGACCACAGATGGATGGACTGCGCAAACCAGGCGAAGCCTGCGATCAGAAGTGTCGTGGCAAACAGGACAAAACCGCGCACGATCTGCACGGTCCACACGGTATTGAGAAATACCGGGTCGTCACCCCGCGGGCTCTGGATGATGTTCTGGCGCAAACCGACATCGGAAAGCAAATGGATGATCACCGAAACGGTGGTGGCGATGATCATGATGCCGAACATCTCCGGCATCAGCAGACGAGCCATGATCAGGTTGCCGCCCAGGCGCATGGCCTGAGAAGTGACAAGTGCCCCGAGATTCCATGCCCCGGCGAATATCGCTCGCTTGCGCAGGCTCAACGATGGCGATATATCAATTGAAGGCATAACATCAATCCCGGACTCTGTTGCACGAACGTTACTATAGCCGCAATCAGGCAATCCACTATGCTTCGCTCACCATTCAATAAGTTCATGAATTCATGCCTGAGCATATACGCGCGCTAATCGTCATTCTGGTTCTCGCCGGCACGGTTTTTACCCTTGCCCGTCAACCAGCAAAGGACCTGATCCCGTACAACGACTTCACCCGTCGCCGCAATCTGTGGTTCGTGTTGACCCTGATGGTTTTTTTCGCGCACAGCTTCTGGGTGTATGCCGCCGTTGCCGCGGTGGTGCTGACGGTTGCACGAAAACGCGAGCGCAATCCCGTGGCGCTGTTCTTCATGTTGCTGTTTCTCGTTCCGCCGGCGTCGGCGCAGATTCCCGGCTTTGGCGTGATCAACTATTTCTTCGATCTCAACCATATCCGCCTGCTGTCCCTGTGCGTCTTGCTTCCGGCGTTTTTCGTGCTGCGCAGGCAAGCGGACACGCTGCCTTTCGGGCGCACCTGGCCTGACAAACTGTTGGCCGGCGGCCTTGCGCTGACGAGCCTGCTGTTGCTGCGCGAAACCACGCTCACCGACACGTTGCGCCAAACGGTCTACATGTTCATCGAAGCTTTTCTGCCTTACTACGTTGCCAGCCGGGCTCTGAAAAACCTCAGCGACTTCAAGGATGCCTTGTTGGCCTTTGTCCTCGCCGCCATGGTGTTGTCCATTATCGGGCTTTTCGAATTTGCCCGGAGCTGGCTGCTCTACAGTGCGCTGACGGACGCCCTGGGCATGCAATGGGAAATGTCCAGCTACTTAAGCCGTGGCGGTTCGTTGCGCGCCAGCGCCACCACTGGCCAGGCCATTGCGCTGGGGTTTGTCGTCAGCGTCGCCCTCGGCCTGTACCTGTTTTTGCAGGAAGGTGTGCGCAGCAAGTTCCAGCGACGCCTTGGCGCTCTCTTGCTGGCTGGCGGACTCTTCGCGCCGCTGTCGCGTGGCCCCTGGATCGGGGCCGTCGTCATGATCACAGCGTTCATCGCCACGGGTCGCGGCGCGGCCAAACGCTTGATGCTGCTGGCGCTCGCCGGCGTGCTCGCCCTTCCAGTGCTGGCCATCGTGCCTGGCGGGCAAAAAATTCTGGACCTGCTACCGTTCATCGGCACGCTCGAAGTAGAGAACATCACGTACCGGCAACGTTTGTTCGATAACGCAATGATCGTTATCCAGCGCAATCCCTTGTTCGGCGCTTTCGACTTCCGCAGCACGCCGGAAATGCAGTCCATGATTCAAGGCCAGGGCATCATCGATATCGTGAACACCTACATCAACGTGGCGCTGCAGGTCGGGTTGGTCGGGTTGACGCTGTTCGTGGCTTTTTTCGTCACTGTTCTGCTGGGCATCCGCAAGGCGATGCGTTCGTTTCCCGACAAGGATGATGAGACACGCCGGCTCGGACGCGCACTCCTGGCGACACTGGCCGGGATCATGGTGACCATCGTGACGGTCAGCAGCATCACGTTTATCCCCGTGGTGTATTGGTCGGTGGCCGGGCTGGGTGTTGCCTATGCCCAGATGGCTCGCAAGCTCAGGCAAACCTCGACCGCAGTCACTGCGAGTGCCCACCTCCAACTCCGGTAATGCCAATGACCACTTTGTTTCGCCGCACTTCGATGCTGCTCCCGGTTTTGCTGTGCGTTGCGATCTGGCCGTTCACGACCCGGGCGGCGGACTGGGTCGCCAGGGTGGATGACCGCACCGGGTTGCCCATGCTGGAGCACGGTGGCACTCCTGCCGTTGCCTCAAAGTTCGAGTTCTGGGAGAGCAACTGGGGCTGGACGAATTCTACCAGCCGCTTCGAGATCAATTCGCCCTACAAATACACCCTGACCGGCCAGAACAAAACGCTGGACTTCGACCTGACGGCGCAGATTCAGAAGGAAGGCGAGCAGAAGCTGACCTGGGACTTTGACCTGGATGCACACAGCGTGAAGTCGGGGGTAATGGGTGGGGGTGTCACCTTCAATTTCGACCCTGCCCTTTTCGACGGTGAGATGGGCAAGCCGGATTTGCTGCCCGGTAACCGCGGCTGGTCGTGGGGCAACGCACAAGGTCGACGCATCGAGATGCGTTTTGAACCGGCACTGGCGAGTGTGTACTTTGAGCCCGGCAGTCAATCCGAGGTGCGGGCCTTTTTCTACAAGAATTCAATCAAGCCCGGTCGCCAGAATGTCAAAGCCACCTTGAGCATTTCCGGTGACATGACGCTCGGCCCAACCACGACAGAACGCTTTGGCCTCACGGACCCGAAGACCTGGCCAGATGACAAGGTCGACATCAAAACCTCTCCCGTCGATCTGTCCTTTCTCAACGCAAACGAAAAACCTGCCGGCAAGCGCGGCTTTGTCAAAGCGTCCGGTGAACAATTGATGTTCGCGGACAACACCCCGGCGCGTTTCTGGGGCACCAACATCACGTCCTATGCGCTGTTTCGCACCTCTGACGAAGGCATCAAGCAACAAGCCAAACGCCTGTCGGCACTGGGCTTCAATCTCGTGCGCCTGCACCACCATGACTCGCCCTGGGTCAGCCCGAACATTTTTGGCGACCGCGACCAGGCGCATGACACTCAGCAACTCAGCGCAGAATCGCTGAAAAAAATCGACTGGTGGATCAAGTGCCTGAAAGACGAAGGCATTTATGTATGGCTCGACATGCACGTCGAGCGAGCCCTTACGGCGAAAGACAACATTTTCGGCTTCGAAGAGCTGCCAAAAGATGAGCAGAACAACGCCAGCCTCAAGGGCTACGCGTATGTAAACATCACCATTCAGCAGGCAATGAAGCGCTTCACCGAAGCCTACATAACCCATGTGAATCCCTTTACCGGCCTCGCCTATAAAGACGATCCGGCAATCGCCGCCGTCCTGATCACCAACGAAAACGACGTCACTCAACACTTTGGCAACGCCCTGTTGCGAGACAAGGGAGTCCCCAAACACTGGGAGCTCTACAAGAACCGGGCCGATGCCTTTGCCAGCCAGCACAAGCTGTCGGCAGGACTCACCTGGCGTTCGTGGGAGCATGGTCCCGCCAAGCTGTTCCTTAACGATCTGGAACAGAGTTTCAACACAGATATGATTCAGCATCTGCGCCAATTAGGCGTGAAGGTTCCCATTGCCACCACCAGCAGTTGGGGAGGCGACGGCCTGAGTTCCTTGCCGGCCCTGACTGCCGGCGACGTCGTCGACGTTCACAGCTACGGTGGCGGTGGTCAGCTGGAAAAAAATCCGCTCACCAGCGAAGGCATCGTGGACTGGATTGCCGCCGGCCAGGTCACCGGCAAACCGCTGACCGTCACCGAGTGGAACAACGAACCGTTCCCGACACCCGACCGCCACTCGTTGCCACTCTATGTCGCCGGCACCGCCAGCCACCAGGGCTGGGACGCGCTGATGCAATATGCCTACAGCCAGCAGCCGCTCGACGGCGGCTGGGTAACGGCCGACAACTGGCACGCCTATAACGACCCGGCCATGCTGGCCACCCTGCCCGCCGCCGCCCTGCTCTATCGCCGCGCCGACGTCAGCGAGGCCAACACGACGTACGTCTTCGCACCGACGCCCGACACCCTGTACAACAAACCCGTCTCACCGGCCAACTCGGTGTTGCTGCGTACCGCCATGGAGAAAGGCAAGCTGCAAATCGCCATGCCACGAACGCCGGAACTGCCCTGGTTGCAGCCGGGCATTATCCCGAGCAATGCGCAGGTGTTTCATGACCCTGACCAATCGTTGCTGGACGCCAATGCCAGCGAATCCACGACCGATACGGGTGAACTGAAGCGCAACTGGAAACAAGGCATCTACACCATCAATACGCCGCGCACCCAGGCTGTTACCGGCTGGATCGGTGGCGAGTCGATCAGCCTCGGCAACATCCAGGTTCAAGTGAAGACCGCCAATGCCAGCGTGGTGGTGCAAAGCCTGGACGCCGCGCCTGTCGGTCGATCGCAGGATCTGCTGATTTCGCTGGGCACGCGCGCCATCCCCAAAGACGATGACAAAACACCTTTTTACGTCGAACCGCTCGAAGGCACGCTCAGCATTCAGGGACCGCCAGGCTTGACGCTGTACACCCAAGGCACGCTGGCGCAAATGAAGAAGTTGCCCGCGACCTACGTTGACGGGCGCTACACGATCAAGTTCGACGGCGTGCAGGCCTTCAATTGGTTATTTTTGAGAAAAAGCGCTGCGCACTGACGGTACAATCCGGGTTTGCGCAGCAACAGTTTCCAGGAGGACAGGATGAATTTTTTGGTGGTCGGCGGTGCAGGTTATATCGGCTCGCACATGGTCAAGCATCTGCTGCGTGCAGGTCACGAACTGGTGGTGGCCGACAATTTTTCCACGGGGTATCGCGACGCCTTGACGGGCGGAAAACTGGTTGAGCTGGACATCGCCGACGCGCAGGCCCTGGATACCTTGTTTGCCGCACACCACTTCGATGCCGTGTTCCACTTCGCCTCGTTCATACAGGTCGGCGAATCCGTCACTGAACCGGCCAAGTATTATCAGAACAACCTGGCCGCCACGCTGACGCTGCTACAGGCCATGGTTCGCGCGAACATCAAGCACTTCATCTTTTCCTCGACGGCCGCCGTTTACGGCAACCCGGAATATGTGCCCATCGACGAAGAACACCCCAAGGCGGCGATCAACCCCTATGGTCGCAGCAAGTGGATGGTGGAACAGATGCTTGAAGATTTCGATCGCGCGTACGGGTTGAAGTCGGTTTGCCTGCGCTACTTCAACGCCGCCGGAGCAGACCCTGAAGGACAGCTGGGTGAACGCCATGAACCGGAAACCCACCTGCTGCCATTGATCCTGCAAGCCGCCTCCGGCCGACGCGAGAGCATCACCGTCTATGGCCGCGATTACGACACGCCTGACGGCACCTGTATTCGCGACTACGTCCACGTTGCCGATCTGGCGGCCGCCCACGCACTGGCCGTGGATTACCTGTTGGCCGGCGGTGCAAGCACGGCGTTCAACCTCGGTAACGGCCAAGGGTTTTCGGTACAGGAAGTAATTGACACCGCGCGCCGCGTGACCGGTCAGGACATCTCCGTCAGCGATGCGCCACGCCGTGCGGGTGATCCACCACGCCTTGTGGCCGATCCCCAAAGGGCCTGCACGCTACTTGGCTGGCAACCACAATTTGCTTCACTGGAGCAGATCGTGACGCACGCCTGGAGCTGGGAAAAGAAACACCCTTGGCACTGAAGCAGGCGCTCGCCACTAGCGCCGTTCGCTTGAGGATAACGCGCTAGTAGTACGAGCGGTTTTGCGGCTCCGCTTTGTTCAGCACAGTGCCAATCAGATTGGCTGTCCCCAGATGATGAAGGCTTTCCTCGATCTCTTTCCGGTTGTTCATGCCGTTGGCGACCACGAGCAGGACGCAGTCGAATTTAGGCAGGACGGTAATGACATCGTCCGAACTCAAGATGGGCGGCAAATCGAAAATCACGATTCGTGAGTTGTAGCGTTCGCGCAAATCACTAATCAAGTGGCTCACCTTGGGCGATGACAGCACCTCGGTGGAGAGCGGAATCGCCTTGCGGGTCGGCAGGACTACAAAGCGCGGCAAGGTCGGGTTAACCAGAACCTCTTGCAGTTCCGCTTCATCGGCCAGGTATTCATTCAGCGATTTCTCCATCGTCAACCCCAGGCAGGCACCCACGGTCGGACGGCGCAAGTCGAAATCCACCAGCAATGCCGTCTTGGTGGTGTGATGCGCGATGCTCATGGCCAGGTTGATCGCCAGTACCGTCTTGCCGGCCTCAGGTGTCGGCGAGGTGATGGCGAGCGTGCGCCAGCCATTTTCTTCCATGACTTTCAGGACTTGCGTACGCAGCAGATCGAACGCCCCGCCCATATTCGAGTTCTTGTTGTACGCCACAATGCGATTGCGCTCGAGGTGATCCGGCCGCAAAGGGACAACCTTGGTTTGCACATAGCTGAGCGCATTCAGACCTGAAGATTGCGCGGTGGAAGTCATGGCTTTTGACGAGTTCTTGGGCTCGGTGTTTTCGGTATCGGGCTTGATAATTTCCATGTCTATATTCCTTATGCAAACCGGCCCAGCGTTTTGAACGCCAGCTGATCCAGAGGCATGTAGAGGAAGTGCACGAGCACCAGAAGGATCGCGAACAGCACGACGGCGCACACGATCAGGCGCGTTCGCCACTTCTTGCGGCGTTCCAGTTCGGCCATGGTGTGAATGTAGGGAATGGAAACCAGTACGCGTCTGCCCAGCACGCTGGCCAGGGCTTCAGCCCCGCGCACGCGCGAACTCATCATCTCGAGAAGCATCACCAGCGCGCCAGCGCCCACCGGGGCAAGCACGAAGCCCATGGCGACCACCTTTTTACGGTTCGGCCGAACCGGCTTTTCAGGCATCAGCGGCGACTCCAGGAGAACAAAACGCTCGGCCTTGTTTTCCTGTTCCAGGCTTTCGGAAATTCTCGCGTTGATCTCTTTGGCGCGCATCTCCTCATATTTCTTTTTCGCGTTGTCATGGTCGCGCATCAGCGTGATCAGGCCGCGCTCGACTTGAGGCATTTTAATAATCTGCGCTTGGTATTCAGATATTTTCTGGACCGTCTGCTGCTTCTGATCGGCCAGTGACCTGATACGTGCCTCGGTGGCGGCGATCCGCGCCTGAGCCTTCGCTACATCCATATTGACGGGCACTGCCGCACTACCCGCCCCCGACTTGTTCGCCTCAAGTGCCGCAATCTTGCGTTTCACGGCACGCACATCGGGGTGGGCGTCGGTATACAGCGTCTGCAAACGGGCGTACTCCACCTTGAGGCTGCCCAGATCCTGCGGTTTGTCAGCGGCTGCACCCGCCGCTCCAGGCTTGGTCGCTACGCCGGTATTGGCGGCGATAAGCTCCAACTCGTTGAAACGCAATTCCTCACGGGCAGCCTTGTAGTCACGGTCGACGTCCTTGAGGTCGTTTTCGGCGCGCGTCAACATGTTCGTGAGCAATTCCCGATTCTCGGGCAGCGCGTCGCTGTGCTCCTCCTTGAATATCGCCACGCGACTGTCCTGGGCATTCAGGGCAACCTCGAGCTTGTCTGCCTCCTGCTTTGCGAACTCTGTGTTTTCATTGGCGCGCTCGGTGCGCTGCCTGATGTTTTCATTCAGGAACAGCGTCACCAGCTCGTTGGCCACCTGGGTGGCAATCTCTGGCTGGCGGTGCTCAAAGGAAAGGCGAAACGCAATTGTCACTTCCCCGCGCCCCTTGATCGCGGCGCTGACCAGGGTGACGCCAATCGCATTGCGCATTTCATCGATTTTCTCGGAAACGCTCAAGTGCCGGCCAGTAGAGAACAAATTGTATTTGTCGATGATCGCTGCCAGATTCTCTCGGGTCATCACACGCTGACGAATGACTTCGATACGCTCATCGGCAAAGGTGCCGTTGTTCGCCGCGACCAGCTCAGGCGAGATCTGCTGCGACTCGATCAGAATCGTGCCGGAGGACTCAAAGGTTGGGGGGAGCGACATCGCGACCGCAATGCTGATGCCAAGTATCGCCGCGCAACTGACGATCAACAGCACCGCATGGTGCTTGATGATTGCAATGTAGTCGTTGACCGACATTTCGTATTCAGTAGTCATAGATCATCACAAAGCTGAATTTCAGAGACCGGGGTAACTATAAGTCAAGGTCAACCCGACGACATTTGCGCTGGCATCCGGCAAGCTGTCCTGCTTGCGTTCTTTGTAAGTGAAGAATAGGCGGGCATTCCAAAAAGGCGAGAGTTCCTGACTGACCCAGGCGCTGTAATTGACCAGGGTATTCGGCGTCTGCCCCTTGGTGTCTTGCCAGGAAGCATCAAGACCGGTGCGTCGGGTTTCATCGATAAGGTAACTCACGGAGCCCTTCAGGTTATCGGCCTCGACGAACCCTCCGTCCCCGCTGGCGACGGTGCTGCGGCTGGCATCGAGGCTGGTTTCAAAGCGCTCACCGGTATACTGCAGGTTCACCCCGCCCTCGCCTGTGGGACCGTCCCCCGTGCCGGAGACTTGATTGACGCCCGCGTACACCGATCCCTTCAATGCCTCGGAGATCAGGAAATTCACGCCAACCGTGGGAGTGTAGCTATTCGAGGAAGACGCCACGGTTCCCTCATCCGGCTCGTAACGCCTCACGCCAATACGGGTAAAGAGCTCGACCCGCTCGCTCCATGCATAGGTCAAGGTAAAGCGGCTTGCCAGCTCGTCATAGTTGATCAGGGTAGGAATGTCGTAAGTGACATGAGTGTAGTCAGTTTCGTTGAGCAGGGTGGTTCGCTCGCTGAGCGCAGTGCGCCAGTTGCCACCCACGGTATAAAGCTTTTGCGTGCCGTCGGAAGCCACAACGCCGGTTTCCTGAACCTCGGTGGAAAGCGTTGAGCTCTCTTCATAGCGAGCCGTGAGTCCATAACCACCGGTTTCAGTCTCGCGATGCCACCCGAATTTAAGCCTGGGATCTTCACGGTCTGACACGATGTCCGTATCGGACGAACGCACGACATACACCCCGAGTCCGAACTGGAACTCATCCCGTCCGGAAGTGCCGACAAGGCTGAGATCGGGGGCGATGATGGTGCGGGTCACCCCCTTTTCATCACTCGTCAGCAACAGGGGGTTGCTGTCGTACTCGACAGTCGAAGGCACCGCGATTGCTGTTTGCCAGGTAGCCGCATAGGCCATACCCGAACACGGCAGGATGAGGATTGCGGTGGCAATTCCGGTGGTTCGCAGCGCAAGCAAAGTAATCCCTAGTGCATCGCGCAAGGCTAAGGCACGACCAGCGTATCGCCGGCTTTAAGTAGAAAATTGGTGGACATGTCATCCCCGGACATCAACTTGCTGTAGTTGACGCGCAGGATCTCTTGCTTGGTCCCGTTGAGTCGCACGACCTTGATGTCATCCGTGTCGGCGAATTTGTCGAGGCCGCCCGACTGGCTTAATGCCTGCAGCACTGACGTTTGACCGGACATGTGCACAGGGCCGGGTTTCACGACCTTACCCTGCACGTAAACGAGATTGCCTTCGGTGCTCGTGACAACGACGCTCACCTGCGGATCGGGTATGAACTTTACAAGCTTGGCGGCTATTTTCTCTTCGACTGCGGTGGTATCGAGACCCGCGACATCGACCGGCCCTGCCAGCGGGAAGGTGATGCTTCCATTGGGAAGAACGATCACATCCTGTTTGAGCTTGTCTTCGCCCCAAACAGAAACGTTGAGCTTGTCACCCGGACTCAACAGGTAAGCAGCATCGTTTGCAACGGCACTGGAAATGCTGGGCAGGACAGCCAGCGCGCAGACCACAGGTAACCAGAAACGCAACATCGGGATCCCTCCGCCTAAGTAGCCTTGCCAAGAGTTTCACACAAAAGCCGAGGCAAATCACGCTCGCAATTTTTGGCGCTCGATAACCTTTCAACGAGCATTTTTTTGCGGCTGGCGGCGGCCATTTTTCGTCGACCCGACGTATCAATTACCTGCAGTTCGGCCTCTAGCGAAGGAAGTTTTTTATTTAACAGTAACTTGTCGTTAAACATGTTGCCCCCGATGTTTACTCGCCAAATTAATAGCACTCTGTTCAATAGAGCCCGTCATTCAGCCAATACATCGCCAACCACTAACGCATCAAAGTGACATCAAATACTAGTATCAATGCGCCATTTAATCGTCAGCAAAAACAAACCGCTAGCTACACCTTCCGCCGGTTCGCAACCATAACAAAACCGAACAATGCGGACGAAAACAACCAGGCAGCAGCAGACAGCGGAACTGCATTGGGTTGATTGGTGAAAGCATCAGCTCCCCCACTCAACACTTTAGTCTGTTCCTCTAAATCTGCCGAAAACTTGTCAGTGTTTAGTTGCGCCATTAATCCGTCGCAGGAAGAACTATTGACGGTTGCGCCCACCTTGGCGACAGAGTTGATAAGGCTGTTGAGTTGATCTTTTGCAGCATCTACCGAGGAAATATCGCTGACCGAAACCGGGGCGTCATGGCCGCTTGCAACTGCAGAAGGGGCACCGGCCTGCACTTCGACGACCTTGCCCGTTTTTGGACCAGACCCTGTGCAGGAATCGGCTATGCGGTTAATTTCATGGGCCAAATTGGTCGCGTGAGCGTTGGCGATGGCCGCACCATTAAAGAGCACACAGAACAAAACGGATTTGATAACCAGTGATGAACGCATGATGACCGCCTCCCTGCACACAGGGTTTTCCTGATATCGAATGAAGGATTCGTTACCCAGTTGCTTGGAGCCTATAAGCACATCGCCATTACGTCAATGGTCCGTCACCACAATAAATAAAAATAAAATTTTACGGAGAATGGCGTCAAAATAACGCCAATAAATGCCTTTCAATCCAGCTTCCTCTATCCATATGAAATGGCTCAAGCGTGGGCATCAGCCCCTGCCTGAAGGCTTGAAAAACCTGGTTCAGTACCCCGCCGAAAGGCAGACGACAAAAAACTATCGCCCCTTCCCGTTCCGCATCCACTCTCGCGGACTGACACCGGTCTTGCGCCGGAACGCCCGAGCCAGGGCCGAAGGACTTTCATAGCCCACCTCATCGACAATCAGGGCGATGGACTTGCCCTCACGCAAACGCTTCTGCGCCAGACTGATGCGCCAGCTCACCAGATAATCAACCGGCGTCTGCCCCACCACCTGACGAAAGTGCTCGGCGAAGCTGGCCCGGGACATATTGGCTGCCGCTGACAACTCAGCCACGGTCCAGGCTTTGCCGGGGGTGTCATGCATCAAGCTCAACGAGCGCGCCAAGCGTGGGTCGGCGAGGCCGGCCATCAAGCCGGGGCTTTGCTGATGGTTAGCCAACAGGTGCCGCAGCAACTGGATGACCAGCACTTCGAACAGGCGGTCCATCATCGCTTCGCGACCGCAAACACCACCGAAGGCTTCGTTGAACAGCCAGTCCAGCGTACCGGTCATGTTCGGTATTTCGTCGAGGCCCAGCACCAGGTAATCGGGCAAGGCCGCCGCCAGCGCGTTGCCCGCACCGCCATCGAAAGTCAGTGAGGCGCACACCAGTTGTGTGTCGGACGTTTCAGCGGCAAACAAGCGATGTCGGAAGGGCCGAGGGAAAAAAATCAGGGTCGGCTTGTTGAGCTGGATGTCGCGCTCATCGCCCAGTTTGAGGGTCAGTTCACCGGCCTTAAGCAAATGAAGGTGCCCACACGCCTGTTCACCGTCAAAACCCGTGGTGCCGCAGAACGTGCCGCTGTGGAAGGTTCCGGCACTGACGCCGAAATGGCTGAGCAACGTAGACAAGCGATCCATGGGCAGGCTCCCGAGTGCAAATCTGGACGATCTGTCGCATATCCTCGACGATTTGCACCCAATAGACCAGCGCCCGTCAATAGCATGGACCCCGTACCCAGCGCACACCGCGCAGCCATCTACGGAGATCCACCATGAGCCGCATCAATACCCTGAGCCTTGAACACGCCAACGACACCACCCGCCCGTTGCTGGAAGGCGTGCAGAAAAAAATCGGCTTTTTGCCCAATGTCTTCAAGACGCTGGCCCACGCACCTGCGGTGCTCGCCTCTTATCTGCAACTGTCGGCGACCCTCGGTAAAACGTCCCTGAGCGCCACCGAGAAAGAAGCAATCTTCCTCGCCACCTCTCAGGTGAATGGCTGCGACTACTGCCTGGCGGCCCACACTCTGTTTGCCGGCAAGGCCGGGTTGTCTGCGCAAGACATCCTCAGCGCCCGTGATGGCCAGCTCAATGCGTTCGCCCTCCTCGCCCGACAAATCACCGAAAGCCGCGGCCACCTGAGCAGCGAGCAGATCGAAGCGGCGCGGGCAGCCGGCATCGACGACAGCAAGATTGTCGAAGTGATCGGCCATGTGGCGTCGCAGACCCTGACCAATTACCTCAACAACGTCGCGCTGACCGAGATCGATTTTCCGGCGATCGATGCTTGAACAGGGCTTTCAATTCAGGAGGAACGCTTATGAACACTGTGACGCTCTATACCACCGACACTTGCCCTTACTGCCGCAACGCCAAAACACTGCTGGCCAGTCGGGGCATTGCGGTTCGGGAAATAAACGTTCAATCGGAACCGGGGAGATTCCAGGAGATGCTCAGCCGAAGCGGTCGTCGCAGCGTGCCGCAGATTTTTATCGGTGACACGCATGTCGGCGGTTTTGATGACCTGGCCAAACTTGATCGTCAGGGAGGTTTGTTGTCGATGCTGGCCTGAGTGTGAGGCGACGGTTTTTTTGATGGGGTACATATCCGTTGCTGCGGTAATGGCGGCTATTGGTTCCGCCCTTACGGTGGGTTACTTGGAAAAACGGAACGCCACCCGGCGCAAAGTAACCAAGCGCCTGCGCCCCTGACGTACGGTGGCTCGCCTAGGCTCGCCACCGAACGAAAGGGGCAAAAGCCCTTTGGTTACTTTGGGGCTTTTCCAAAGTAACCCGCCGTAAGGGCGGAACCCTAAGTGGCCGTTACCGCAGCAACGGATATGGCCCCAAACGCCAAAACAACCCGCCTTTGACGCCCCCTCGGGCACACCGGCGATCCCTATGGGCAAACCCGCCCACCGCGCTCTATGATTGAGCCCATGACAACCTCGCTGCCGATCCGCCAACCCTGCCCGCCCGGTGCCTGCATCTGCGAGCGTGAACCGCTGCTGGAAACACCCGGCGCGGACCTGCGCATCCTGTTTCTGACCCGCACCGAGGAAAAGCGTCTGATCGAACGCCTGGAAAATCTCCAGAGCCTGAGCGACCTCGAACGGCTGCAGCAACGGATGTACGAGCAACTGGGCATCCGGGTAGAAGTCGCCCCCGGTTTCAACGAAGTCCGCACCATGCGCGGTATCGCCATCACCATCGCCGAACTGCCGGGCCTGTGCCGCAAAACCCGCCAGGCAATCCCGACCGCCATTCGCCGCGGGCTGGAGAAACGTCCGGAAATCGCCTACGAACTGCTCAACGCCAACGACCTGTTGCGTGATGCCTGATGGTCAGGCGCCTCGATCAATTCCAGATGCATTAAAAGAGGATCAGCGGTCATACGCGAACCGCCGCGCGCTGCTATGCCTTCTCATGGGAGCAATCGCTTCAGCCCCGTCAGGATGACACGGGAAACAGGCGTGGCCGTGGTTCCGGCGCCAGCCAGGCGCGCGAAGAGCAGCAGGTGCCAGTCCGTAGCAGGAGGTGGCAAATGTTATTCATGGTCAGTTGGTCGATCAGCCCGGAAAACCGTAACACCGTGATCAAGCGTTTCCTCGAGACCAAGGGAGCTCCGCCCTCAGGCGTCAAGATGCTGGGGCGCTGGCATGCCGTCGGTGGCTCGAGCGGTTTTGGCATCGCAGAAACCGATGATGTCGTACAGATTCAAAAGTGGGTGCTGCAATGGAATGACCTGATGAACATGGAGGTGCATGCCGCACTCACCGATGATCAGGCCGGGCCGCTGCTGGCGGCGGCTGTCGGCAAGCAATAGTCGTTCGGGGCGGCGAGTGCTGCTCGCCGCCCGGCACCCTGTCAGCGTTTCCAGCACTCTGAATAACGCGCACACACCCCGTACTGCCGATCCATTTGCGCCATCCGGTCGAGGTGGTGGTTGATGGTTTCGAGCAGCAGGTTCTGACTGGTCTGGACGTAAAACTTCGTCATCGTCTTGCGCTCCTCGGACGCCACAAAGTGCGTGGGCCTGGACGCCTTGTCTTCAGGGTGTGCCCATTGTTCCAGTTGCTGATCCGTCAGTCGCTGCAGGCGCAGACGGTATCTGTCGCTGTAACGCTTGTACGTTTGCGTCTTGTTTCCCGCCGCTTCTTCATCAAAGGCAATGAGGTTCTGGCGGTACAGGGCCCAGTAATCGTCCGGCAGGGTAAAGCCCAGCTTCGCCTTGCGTTCGGCAATCAGCTTGTCGAGCTTTTCCGGCGTGAAGCGCGCGCGGCTGTCCTTGGCCAGGTCCGGCTTCATGTCCGCGAGGGTCGCACTGTCGAAGATCTGGTCGATCAACATCACCCGATGGGGCGTGTCGGGCAACACGGGCGCAAGCGTCGGGAATGACGTGCCGCGACCGACACAGGCAGGCAGGCCCTTGTCCATGACCGGCATCGGCAACCGCACGTCTCTTCCATCGATTCGCTTCAGCTGATTCAACAGCACGCCGCAACGGCCGTCGCGCAGATTCAACGTCACCTCGTATTCAGCATTGCGCTCGGGTGTCAGGCTCAAACTGGTGACACACACCCAGTTGCTGCCACTCGTGCCAAGGTGCAGGTAATTATCCTGATCGGGTTTGACCTTGATCTCCAGATAGCCCCTGGCGTTGGCCGGCGGCACGACACTCATGCCCACCCGACGCTCTGTATCACGCGAGTACAGGTTGTTGAGTTCACCGGTGACTCGCCCCTCACAATGCTCCGGATCGTAGTAGTAGAGCTTCGCATTGCTGGTGTTGGCGATGAAGCGCACCTTGGCGGCGTCGGGCTCGGTGGCATCGGTGTACGTGTCTTTGACGGCGCAGCCGCTGAGCACAGCGGACAAAAGCGCCGCAACAGCAATGACGCGTGTGGAGCGATTAGAGGAAACCGGCATTGGATCGTCCCTGACGCGCGAAGGCTATGGAAAGCGCGCGATACTACTAAAGGGCCACTACCCTGTCCATCGTGCAAGTCAGCGCCTGCCCGTGGGGCCGACAACCGGCACCGGAGAGTTCGTTGACGTTGGGGTTGAACTATCGGTTTTAGAACCCGGACCGGGGCAGGCGCCAATTTCGCAGGCACCGCAAATTTCCTGTGGGAGCGAGCCTGCTCGCGATAGCGGTGTATCAGGCGCCTTTAATGTTGACTGTCAGTCAGCTATCGCGAGCAGGCTCGCTCCCACAGTTGGGTTGCGCAAGGCTACTTCTTCATCCCCACCCGCCGCCGCATCTCGGCGGTAATTGCCTGTTTTGTTTTCTTCAGGTCGGCCCAAGGCTCGTCGCCCACCTCGGCCAGGCGTTCATGCACATTGTGCACGTTCCACTGATTGCCGCCCTTGAGCCCGGCCACTTCCTCGCGAAAGATCGGCACCGACACCGGCAGCCCTTCGCGGGTGCGCGCCGCGTAAGCACAAATGGTGGTGGCGCCGAGGCCGTTGCGCAGGTAATCGATGAAGATCCGCCCCACCCGGTTCTTCGGCCCCGACACCGCGGAAAACCGCTCCGGCAACAGTTTGGCCATGTGGCTGACGATAGCGTGGCTGAAATCCTTCACTTCATCCCAGCCGAGCTTGCGGGTCAGCGGCACCACGAGGTGGATGCCTTTGCCGCCGCTGGTCTTGAGGAAGGCCTTGAGTCCCAGTTCGTCCAGTACCGACAGCGTCAGTTGGGTCGCCTCGACCATGCTTTTCCACGGCAGCGCCGGGTCCGGGTCGAGGTCGAGAACGAAGCGGTCGGGCTTGTCGAGGTTGTCCGAAGTGGCATTCCAGGTGTGCAGCTCGACGGTGCTCATCTGCACAGCGCCGATCAGCGCTTCGGCGCTGTTGATGATCATGATCGGTTGGCCGGTGAGTTCCTTGTCTAGGGTGGTGATCCCCGGAATGGCCAGGCGCTCGGCGTTCTTCTGGAAAAACAGTTCACCGGCAATACCGTCCGGCGCGCGAACCAGCGCCACGGGCCGGTCTTTCAATTCGGGCAGAATCCATTCGGCGACGCGGGCGTAATACTCCGCCAGTTGCACTTTGGTGGTGCCGCTGCTGGCGTCGATGACCCGGTCCGGGTGAGTGATCCGCACCTTGCCCTCGCCCAGGCCGAGTTGTGACGGCGCCGGTGCGGTTTTTTCCGAGGCTTTCTTTTGGCGGGGGGCAGGTTTTTCTGCCGTGCTTTTCTTCACCACTTTTGGACGCTCCTCGGTGATGTCTTCGGCCGGCTTATCGTCGCGCAGACCATGGAACACGGCATGGCGAACAGAGCCTTCCTTGGTCATTTCGGCGAAGGCAATTTCAGCCAGCAGAACGGGTTTGAGCCAGTGCACACCTTTGGCGTCAAAACCGGTCGGTGGATTGACCACCGAAGGTTTCTTGGTCTGCAACGGTTTCAGTTGTTCGTAGATGCTTTTAAGCGTTGTCTCGTTGAAGCCCGTGCCGACCTTGCCGGCATAGCGCAGCTCCCCGCTGTTCCGGTCATGCAGCCCCAGCAGCAACGCACCAAACGCATTGCGCGATCCTTTCGGATCGGTGTAGCCGACCACCACAAACTCTTGTCGATGCTTGCACTTGAGTTTGATCCAGTCGCTGCTGCGACGCGACACGTAAGGCGAGCCCAGGCGTTTGCCGATCAGCCCTTCCATCTGCATCTGGCAGGCGCTGTTGAGCAAGGCGTCGGGTTCTTCGGCGAACGCGTCGGAGAACCGCAGCAACGGATCTTCGTTCGGCTTGAGCACCGTCGCCAGCGCGACCCGCCGCTCTTCGACCGGCACCTCGCGCAGGTCCACGCCATTGAGGTACGGCATGTCGAACAGGTAGTAAAGAATGTTGCCGCTGCGCCCGGAGTCGAAGGCGTTTTGCAGCGCTTGAAAGTCCGGCACGCCCTGCTCGTTGGTCACCACCATCTCGCCATCGAGCCAGGCGGATTCGAGTTGCAGCGAAGCCAGCGCCTCGGCTTGTTTCGGCAGTTTGTGGGTCCAGTCGTGACCGTTGCGGGTGAACAGCTTGACCTCGCCATGGTCGATGCGAGCCATGATCCGATAGCCGTCGAACTTGATCTCATAGCTCCATTCGCCGTCCGGGGCTTTTTCCACCAGCGTGGCCAGTTCGGGCTTGATCAGGTCCGGCAATGTCGCTTTGTGCGCACCGGTCAGTTGCGCCGACTGTTTTTTTTCCGCGATTTTGCGCGCCGGTTTCTTGATGGGCTTGGGCTTGTCCGCCGCTTTCGACTTTTTCGCAACGATGGTCCGGTCACTGAGTACGCTGTCCGGCTCGGCGGCGACCACGTCGTAATCGCTTTCGGGTTTGGCCGCACTGTCCTGATGCTTGATCAGGAACCACTGTTCCTGCTTGCCCGGCATGTGCGTACGCACCAGATTCCACAGGCCACCAAGCTTCTCGCCCTGCAGCTCGAACTTGAGCTTGCCCTTGGCGTAGGCCTTGGCCGGGTCTTCCTGCGGAATCCAGACGCCACGGTCCCAGACAATCACGTCACCGGCACCGTAATGCCCTTCGGGAATGCTGCCCTCGAACGTGGCGTAATCAATCGGATGGTCTTCGACATGCACCGCCAGGCGCTTGACCTTGGGGTCCAGCGACGGGCCTTTTGGCACCGCCCAACTCTTCAGCGCGCCATCGAGTTCCAGGCGAAAGTCATAATGCAGGCGCGAGGCGTCGTGCTTCTGGATGCAGAACTGCAAGGCGTGATCTTTCGCGGCTTTCTTGCCCGAACGTTTGGCGGCCGGTTCAGAGGTCGCCGAGAAGTCGCGCATGCGGTTGTAGTCATCCAGATTCTTGTTCATGGCTCACTCACCTGTGGCTGATTCAACGCTTCCACCGATGCCCGGATCGAGCCGCGTGACGATCAGCGCGACCACCGCAATCCGTTCCACCCGTTGGTAGCCCGGCATCAACAGTTCTTCGCCGAACACGTCGGGATCGATCTCGCGATAGGTCCAGCCGAACCGTGCCGAATCCAGGTACGGCGCCAACGCGGCGAGAAACGCATCGCAGCCGTCGACCATCGCCACTCCGGTGTACAACACCAGCGAACCGCCAGGGGTCAGTCGGTTCAGCGCCTGCTCGACAATGCGCACCGACAATTGCGCGCCAAGCGCCCCGCCGCCGTGGCGATAGGCACGCTCGGCCGGGTCGGCCATGTAGGGCGGATTGGCGACGATCAGGTCGAATGTACCGTCGACATCCTGCAGCACATCACTGGCCTCGATGCTGACGTTGGCCACTTCGGCGAGCGCGGCGTTCACAGCCGTCAGGCGTAGCGCCGCCGGGTTGATATCGACCGCCAGCACTTCGGCTTCACGGCGTGCGCGAGCAATCACGATGGCGCCGACGCCCGCGCCGCAGCCGATGTCCACGGCGCGTCTGACCGGCGCGAAACTCTGTTGCAGATGGGTGTGAATCAACTGGGCAAAACGGTAGGTATCCGGGCCAAAGAACACCGCGTCGGCCGCGTCCGTGGGGAATCCCGAATGCACGAACAGCAGGTCATCGAGGCTGGACCAGCGTACGTGGCTTTTCAGCCGGCCATTGCTCTCTTCGAGAACGCCCGCCTGTTGCAATTGCCGTTGTTCATCCGCTGATAACAGACCCGGTTCGAACGGCCGCGACCAGCCGAACACCTCGCGCAGAGTCCGGGCACTTTGGCCGAATGCACGGTCATTGACCCGCTGATGGGTCAGCGGTGTCGGCGTGATAAAGCGGTAACCGTCCGCCTGCAAACGGCGCCCCAATTGCAGCAAGGCCAGATCCGCAGCACTTAGTTGTTCTTCCTGATTCATGCGACTCTCCCTATCGAAGGCTGGATTTGAGTTCGATGAATCGCCGCGTGGCCATCAGGCCGGCAGGATGGGCGTGTCGATGGGCGGACAGCCAAGGAATCAACACCGGCATCTGCTCGGCGGCGGACAACCCTTCCAGCGCGGCTTGCAAGGTCTGAATATCCGGATCGCTGGCAGGCAACGCCAGTTCGACCGCGCCACTGCTTACGCGGCGAACCGCGGGTGTTGAACGTTCCGCTGTCCAGTCACCCGCGATCCAGTCGTGCAACAGTTGCTTTTCATAAGGGCTGAACACACCGAACATGGCCGCGCCGTCGCCATCAATCAACTGCCAGAAGCGGCTTTCCTGGGGATCCTGATGACGTTTGATCCAGCACTTGTGTTCCAGGGCAGCAAGAAAACCCGGTAGCTGCTCCGGCGAGGACAGCCATTGATTGACGGTCTTGCCCTCAAACCGGCAGTAGTCGGAATGCATGTGCTGGCCAAACGGGCGTTTGCGTTCCAGCATGTTCAACACTTCAGCGTTAAGGTCGAACGACTCGATGATCGCGCGACTGCCCTGCCCCAGGTCATTGAGCCGATAACCCAGCGCGACCCTGCGCAAAAAGTCTTCGCGATCACCTTCGATCGGCAGCAGTTGCAGCACCGATTGCACGGCTTTTTGCGCGTGCCCGGTACTGGCGTTGTCGATGGTCACGTGCAGGGTGAAGTAATACGGATCGATGCCCAGTTCGCTGAGTTCATAGGCGCTGATCAGCAAGTGCAGCGGCAGCTGTTCGTAGCCGAGGTTGTAGCCGATCACTTCTGGCAAAAAGTCGTCGGCGCATTCGCCGAGCGCCAGTTGTATCGCGCCTTGCAGGAAATGCTCGTCGGCGATGACGCCGGTGTCCTGCAAACCGAGTTCGGCAAGGAGCTTGCGGTAGATCACCACATGATTTTGCGCCGGGTTGCCCTCGCCCAACTCTTCCAGATAGGTACAGACCAGCCCTTCGAAACGCGGGTCGCGCCAGTGCTGCAACAGGCCGTACAACCAGGCACCGTCCACCAGCTTGATCGGGCTGACGGCTTGCAGGAAGAACAGCGCATGCGCCTTGTTGCTGAAGAACTGCCGGGGTCCGCCTTCCTTGCGGGCGCTCAGGTAGTCAGCGTATTGGCGCGCCACTTCGGTGCTGTGCTGTTCGACGAAAGTTTGCAGGGCCGACAAATCCTCCGGCATCTCTTCGGGCAGGTCTGCGGCCCGTTGCAGTTGCGCTGTCAGGAACGTTTTGCCGAGCGCGCGGCGTTGCCCGGCATCGTCGCCCAGCAGCAGCTGTTCATAGCACTGCTTCAGGCTGCCGGCAGTCGGGATGGCGTGCTCGTGGGCAGGCCGGGATTCGAGTCGTGTCAGGGCAGTCATGGGCGCATCTCTCGGTCTGTGGCCAGTGGCAGGACGCTGAATCAACACGTCTCTACTTCAGCAGAGCGATTTGCCCGGAGAAAAATTCAATCGGGGTTGAAATTGCGCTGACAGACGGCCTTGCGCCGCTGCACCCGGCGCGGGCTCGAGTGAATATACTCAACCGGGTATGGACTCATCCCCAGGAGAGCAATCATGCGAACGGTTCACGTCATCGGGTCTGGAAAAGCCCCCAGACCGGTCAATGTCGTGGGTGAGGCGATCACGATTCTCGCGGGCGGTGATCTGAGCAAACCCTTTGAGGTGCACATCCAGGAAGGCGTGCAGGGAGGCGGCCCGCCACCGCACTTTCATCCCTGGGATGAGGCGTTCTACGTGATTGACGGGCAGGTGCAAGTGACAGTCGAGGGCGCCTCCACCACCGTCTCGGCCGGCGGTTACGTGCATATACCCGCGGGGTCCATTCATGCCTACAAGAACATCAGCGCTACGGCGAAGATGATCGGCGTGGTGTCTGATCCACGGGGCGGCCAGTTCTTTGCGGCAGTGGACCGGCTCAGGGTGCCGGAGGATTTGCCGCAAATACTGGCGATTGCCGAAGCGCACGGGGTGACGTTTTTGCTGCCGAAATGACCGCACCCCCTGTAGGAGCCAGGCTTGCCGGCGAAGGCGTACTGAGATGCGCTTTCGCCGGCAAGCCTGGCTCCTACGAAAAGCAGGTCAGGCCACGCCACCCTTGGCCTGCTGTTCCAGATGCACCTGCAAATCCGGATCGATCTGCAACGCCGCCGCCAGTTCATCGAGGTAGGTGCGTTCGGCGTCCTGCTGGTCGTCCACCAGCATTACGCTGGCGAGGTACATTTCCGCGGCTATCGCCGGGTCCGTTGCCGACTGCGCCACATCGGCGGCATCGAGCGGGCGGGCGACTTCATCGTCCAACCATTGCTGGAGTTCCGGGTCATCGGTGTGGCGGCCGATTTCGGTGCTGATCATGTGCTTTTCGGCGTCATCGATCCTGCCATCGGCCTTCGCCGCTGCTATTAATGCTCGAAGGACGGCGTGGCTGTGATCCTCGACTTCCGGGCCGGATAACAGATCCACGGTGCGGGGCGCCTGTTGCGGCGAGGCCGCCTGGCTGCGTTGCCAGGCCTGATACGCTTGAAAAGCCATCATGCCGAGGGACGCCAGCGCGGCGTAGTTGGTGCCGCCACCGGAGCGTCGCTGGGTCGAACCGCCGATGGCTGAGCCGCCACCGAGCATTCCTCCCAACAAACCACCTAATCCGCTGTTTGCACCTGCACCGCCGCCCAGCAGGCCGCCGAGCAATCCGCCAAGACCACCGCCCAGGGCGCCCTGGCCGCTCTGGGCAGGTACGCCGCCACCTTGCTGTGTCATTGAGCCCTGGCCGGCTCGCAAGAGCTGTTCGAGCAAATCGCTGGTGTTCATGACGACGTCCTCATGGGTTGGAGTTGTCCAGTCAGGCAACGATAGTCCTCGCAGGCTATTGCGCCAGCGCCGTTTGGCTGACGTTGCGGTGACCTTCCTTTAATACGTGATGGTGTTTGCTTGGGGTTGGTGTTCAGGTGATTGGGGGTATATCCGTTCCTTCGGTAACGGCCACTTATGGTTTCGCCCTTACGGCGAGTCACTTGGAAGAGCCCCAAGTAACCCGCCGTAAGGGCGGAACCCATAGCGGCCGTTACCGCAGGAATGGATATGTACACCATCAAAACCTACGGCGCCTGAAGCTCAGCCATCGCTAGCAAGCCAGCTCCTACAGGGGGTCCGGGTACATCCGCAAAACGCAGCCAGTTGTCTGCCGCAGACCCGAAATGGCCGGCAGCGCAGTCCGACGGGGACATTCCCCATCGTCAGGAATGTCAGCCCCACTCAAGAATTTCGTTACGTGAACAGCATCAAGATTAATCCGGAGTATTT
This sequence comes from Pseudomonas hormoni, assembly GCF_018502625.1. Lineage (NCBI taxonomy): Bacteria > Pseudomonadati > Pseudomonadota > Gammaproteobacteria > Pseudomonadales > Pseudomonadaceae > Pseudomonas > Pseudomonas hormoni. The sequence goes on along the minus strand of NZ_CP075566.1, from coordinate 1,709,143 downwards.
TTTGGCGACCCAGCTAAGATTCACAGACGGTGAACCTTATTCCCGGATTTCCGGTCGATACCTGCAACCCGACCCGGTTTGCCGCCGCCCTCGATCATCGAGGGTGATGACTGGCTTGCTTCACTTTTTGGAGAACGCCCCCGTGATTTCGACTCTACACATCGCCAGGCTCAAAGCATGGGGTGCCCATGGTTTTACCGCCACGGGCGTGGTCACTGCCTTCCTCGCGACCCTCGCCCTGCTGGAAAACCAGCCCACCAACTGCCTGCTGTGGCTGGGCGTCGCCCTGATCGTCGACGGGCTGGATGGTGCGTTGGCGCGCAAGGTCAACGTCCAGTCGGTGCTGCCGAGTTTCGACGGTTCAATCCTCGATCTGGTGATCGATTACCTGACGTATGTGTTCATCCCGGCGCTGTTCATCTATCGCTACATCCCGTTGCCGGACTACACGCTGCTGCTGACCGTCTCGCTGATTCTGGTCTCGTCGCTGTTTTGCTTCTGCAACGTCAACATGAAAAGCAAGGACAACTATTTCCAGGGCTTCCCCGCCGCATGGAACGTGGTTGCGCTGTGCCTGTACATCATCGCCCCGTCGCCATGGATCACCCTGCTCACCGTGATCGGCCTGGCGCTGCTGACCGTGACGCGGATGAAGTTCCTGCACCCGTTCCGCGTGCGCAGGTTCATGCCGATCAACATTGCCGTGACCGCGATCTGGTTGCTGTGCAGCCTGTCGCTGGTGATCAACCACCCGGTGATCAACCCGATGGTCATGGGGCTTTGGCTGCTGATGTCGGCTTACTTCCTGGGGATCTGCATCTGGCGTACGGCGCTGGAATGGTTTGACGATTCGCGGCACCGGTAAGTCGCCATGCCCATTCATATCGTACGACTTGGTTCACCGCGTCTGCCCGATGAAGGCCTGCGGTTAGGCACGGTGCGCCGCCCGCCTCGGGGTGTGCCGAAATCGGAGTTCGCCAGCCGTGATTTTTATGATGTGTGGCAGCCGCTGCTGTCGCCCAGTGCGGAGCTGGTTGCGGAGGCAAAAGCCGCGGAGGACGAAAAAGCCTGGGAAGTTTTTCGGCGCAAGTTCAAGGCTGAAATGAATCATCCTGCCGCTAGCCAGCTGCTCGATTTGTTGGCAGCCCTCTCCCATCAAACCTCGATGGCCGTTGGGTGCTATTGCGAGAATGAAGCGCACTGCCATCGCTCCGTATTGCGCGAACTGCTCGAAGCACGAGCCGCCAAAGTTGTATAGGTGGCGCTAACACCAAATATCCCCTGTGGGAGCGGGCTTGCTCGCGAAGGCGGAATGTCAGTCATGCAGATGGCGACTGACACTCCGCCTTCGCGAGCATGCCCGTACCCACATTTAATCGATGTCACCCGGCAGATTTGCGCTCGGCACGAACGTCAGCTTCCGTCCACCTGACAGACGGGACGTTGATCATGGTCAATACTTGATTAATTGAATGCCTGTCGAATGACCGCGCATCGGGCGGCAATGTCCAGGTTATTGCAAAGGGACCGTCACCTGCTCGTTCACCCACGGGAGGTTTGTCATGTCTGAGCAATCACGTTTCATGCTGGTCGCCTCGCCCCTGATGGAACACAGCCCCGCCTTCGACCGGGCCGCGGCGCTGGCCAAGGCCGAAGACGCGGCGCTGCACATTGTGGCGTTCGATTATCTGGAAGGCCTGGCGACCGCCAGCCTCGTCAACGAAAAAGCGATGGAGCAAATGCGCCTGGGCTATGTCGATCGACACCGGCAATGGCTTGAGGAACAGGCCCGACCCTTGCGCAAGATCGGCGTGAAGGTCACCACCGAGGTGACGTGGGTCGAACGTCCGCTGGAAGAAATCCTGATTCACCTCAAAGAACAACCGATGGACGTGCTGATCAAGGCGCTGGAGCCGCATTCGATGCTCTCGAGGCTGATGTTCACGCCACTCGACGTGCATCTGCTGCGGGAATGCCCGGTGCCGCTGCATTTCGTCAGCCATGCCGTGCATGCCCTGCCCCGCAGGATTGTCGCGGCGGTCGACCCGTTTCATCGGGATGATCAGTACAAAAGCTTCAACGACCGGATCCTTCACGAAGCGTTAAAACTGGCGAGCGCCTGCAATGCCGAACTGGATGTGGTCTACGCCTACGACCTGTCATCCATCAGCGCCGACGAATTCGGCTTCGACAATGGTTCGGCGTTTTTCTCGTCGGCCAAGGCCAGAACCGTGTTCGACTACCAGGAGGAAGCCTTCCACGAACTGGTCGAACGCAACGGCATCGCACCTGAGCAACGGCACATGATCATGGGCAACCCGGCCAAGGTGCTGACCCGCTATGCCGATACTTTCGACGTCGACGTGATTGTCATGGGCCGGATCGGCCATCGCGGCCTGGGGCGGCTGATCGGCAGCACGGTGGAGCACCTGCTGTACAAAATGCCATGCAGTGTCTGGGTGGTGTACACCGAGCGGCTGGATGAATAACTGATCGAACAAACACCATACATCCCCTGTGGGAGCGAGCCTGCTCGCGATGAGGTCCTTACATTCAACATTGATGTTGACTGAATGTCCGCCATCGCGAGCAGGCTCGCTCCCACAAGGGGTTTTGTGTTGTCGGGTTCAACGCCTTGTGATCACCACTTCAAGGTATTCACTCGGCACCACCAGCGACTTGTCACCCGCCCGGTTCATGCGGTTTATCAGCTCGGTTAGATCCTCTTCAAAGGCTTTGGCACCTTCCGGTGGCAGCGCCGCGAACGCCTTGTGGACCGGGCCGTACCAGGTGCGGAACGTGTCGATGAAGTGCGCCGCCGAGCGGTAGCGGAAGTTGAAGAACCGCCGTGTCACCTGGAGCAAAAAATCCCGTTCATCGAAGTGCGAATGCAACCAGGCCTCGGTGCCCCAGTTCGACGGCGGTTGAGCCCCCGGCGGTGGCGGCAAGTGCCGGCCCAGGGTTTTGAACATCTGGCCGACAAAGCCTTCGGGCGTCCAGTTGGCCAGGCCGATCCGGCCACCGGGGCGACAGACACGCGCCAGCTCCGCCGCCGCTTTTGCCTGGTCCGGTGTAAACATCACACCGAAGGTTGAAAGTACGGCGTCGAAACTGGCGTCCTCGAAAGGCAGGGCCTCGGCGTCCGCTACCTGGAACGTCACTTCCAGACGTTCCGCCCGAGCCCGGTCTTCGCCACGTTCAAGCAGTGCAGCTACATAGTCAGTGGACGTGACATGAGTGCCGCGGCGCGCGGCCGCCAGCGTTGCATTGCCGTTACCGGCGGCGACGTCCAGCACGCGTTCATCGCAAAGCAGGTCGCAGGCTTCGGCGAGCTGCTCGCCGACAATCTGCAAGGTGGTGCCGATCACGGCGTAGTCGCCACTGGCCCAAGAGGCCATCTGACGGTTTTTCAAGGCAGTTAGATCAATGGGTGTACTCATTAAATCCGCTCCGTTACGGGCTACGTCCCCGGCTTATTCTGCCGTGGTGGGATCGATGATGGAGGTGACCCGGGAAATGCTGTTGGCCGGGAAACCGCTCTGCCTGGCGTGCTCCCTGATCAACTCTTCGCTGGGCGAGATGTACACGCAGTAGAGCTTGTCGCCGGTGACATAGCTCTGCTGCCATTGCACCTCCGGCAAGTCGCGCAACGTCCTGCAGGACTTTTGCGCAGCTGCTTTCAAGTCCCTTTCTGACAGTGTTCCAGCACCCGGAATCTCGCGTTCAATGACGAACTTCGGCATGGCAACCTCTCATTCTTGTTATTGATGACAGAGTCGGCAGACCCTGTGTGACCACTATCGCGCTGCTGGCCGGGGGCGTCCTGCCCGATCGTCGGCCAACCCTGTCCGATCGTCCGGAGGTTTCGCGTTGCGCTGAGACAGGCTCACAATCAAAAGCTGCCCGCCCACAGGGGAATACCACCATGGACGCCCTGTCCCAGACCCTGCGCGTCGTCCGCCTGGTCGGCGCGATTTTCATCAACGCCAGGTTCACCGCGCCCTGGTGCTACCAGTCACCGAGCGCCGACACGGCAGCACCGTTTCTGGAGCCTGGCGCCGAACGCGTGGTGATCTTTCACTTGATCACCGAAGGCGAGTGTTACGTCGAACTCGGCGATGATCCGCCCCTGCTTCTAACGGCCGGCGATGTGGTGGTGTTCCCTCAGGGAGACGCGCACCGCATGGGCTCGGCACCCGGTCTCAAACCGGCAACTGGTGCGCGGCTGGACGTGGTGCTGTCACGGCGTCCGCGGCAGTTGAGCTATGGCGGTGGCGGCGCAGTCACGCGGCTGGTGTGCGGCTATCTGGCGTGCGACACGCGGTTGGCGGGCATGTTGCTGACCGGGTTGCCGGCCGTGGTGCGGGTCAATGTGCGCGGCTCGAATGCCGGCATCTGGCTGGAATCGTCGGTTCGTTATGCGCTGGCCGAAGCGCGCTCGCCGAGGCCCGGCGGCGAAGGGGTTCTGGCCAAACTGGCCGAGGTGCTGTTCATCGAGGTGCTGCGCCTGTACATGCACGAACAGGGCGAAGGTCGCACCGGTTGGCTGGCGGGTGTGGGCGACCGGATTGTTGGCGCCGCCCTCAACGCGCTGCACAAAAAACCTTGTCACACCTGGACACTGGATGAACTGGCGCGCACCGCCGGCACCTCAAGATCGGTGTTGGCGGAACGTTTTCAACAACTGGTGGGGATTTCGCCGATGCAGTACCTGACGCAATGGCGGATGCTGCTGGCGGCCAATCTGTTACGCAGCAGTAACAGCTCATTGCTGCGCATCGCCGAAGAGGTGGGTTATCAGACTGACACGGCATTCAGCCGGGCGTTTCGTCGTGAGTTTGGCGCACCGCCGGCGGCGTGGCGGCGCGGTCAGGAGCAAAAGACAATGGCCCACGGCGCGGAGCCTGTGAGCCATTGATCGGTCGGTTTATGCCGCTGGTGCGGGGGCTTTGGCGTCTGCCTTGGCCTCTTCCAGCAGCTGCTGGATCATCTTCTCCTGAGTCTCGTAGCGACCTTCACCGAAGTGGGTGAAACGCACCTGACCCTTGGCATCGATCAGGTAGTGAGCGGGCCAGTACTGGTTGTCGAAGTTGCGCCAGATCGCGTAGTTGTTGTCGATGGCCACCGGGTAGGTGATGCCGAGCTTCTTCACCTGATCCTTGACGTTGCCAATGATGCGTTCGAAGCCGTATTCCGGAGTGTGGACGCCGATCACCACCAGGCCATCCTTCTCGTATTTCTTCGCCCAGTCCTTCACGTAAGGCAGGGTGTGCTGGCAGTTGATGCAGTCGTAGGTCCAGAAGTCCACCAGCACCACTTTGCCTTTGAGCGAGTCGTTGGTCAGGGCTGGCGAGTTGATCCATTCGACGGCACCGGACAGCGACGGCATGGCGCCTTGGGCATTGTCCAGGGTCGTGTCGGCCTTGACCTTGCTGACCAGGTAATCCACCACTTTCGGTACGCTTTCCAACACGCCTTTCTCGAGGGTGCTGACGCCTTCGGACGAAGTGCCGGCCAGCAGTGTCTTGTCGGCACCGGTAGAAATCACCACCGCAGCGGCCAACACCGCAAACCCGGCGCCCTTACGCAACCAACCGGTGACCGGAATCGATGCTTTCAAGCGATTGACCAGGCCGCGGCCGGCGAAAATCAAGGTACCCAGGGACAACGCGCTGCCCAGGCCGTACGCCACCAGCAACAGACTGGTTTGCGCATTGGCGCCTTGCAGCATGGCACCAGTGAGGATCACGCCGAGGATCGGCCCGGCGCACGGTGCCCAGAGCAGACCGGTGGCAACACCGATCATGACCGAACCCAATGGGCCGGACATTTTCCGGGTTTGCGGGTCGAGGCGGTTGCCCAGCAGTACGAACGGGCGAGCCAGCCAGCCACCGACCCGTGCGGAAATCAGCGACAGGGCAAACAGACCCATCACGACCAGGGCCACGTGACGACCGGTGTTGTTGGCTTGTACCACCCATTCGCTGCTGACCACAGCCAGGCTGGAGATCAGGGCGAAGGTCAGGACCATACCGCCGAGGGTGAGCAGGATCGACGAACGAGTGCGCTTAACGCCGGCGAACAGAAACGGCACGACCGGGAGGATGCAAGGGCTGAGGACGGTCAATATGCCGCCCAGGAAAGCGATGAGAAACATGAGAATCACCTTGAAAATAATAGAGGGCGGCGCACCACTAAACCTGTGGGAGCGAGACCGGCTTGCCGGCGATGAGACCGGTACATTCAACATTGATGTCGACTGGCAGTCCGTCATCGCCGGCAAGCCGGTCTCGCTCCCACACTGGATCAGGGGTGACTACTGAAATACTGTCTGGCCTCAGGCCGTCTGCTCATCCAGCAACTGGCCTTGTGGCGTGCGGCTGCCACCGTTCTCGGCCACCATCTGGCCTTGCGGCGTACGGCTCGAACCATCCGCAGCCATCATTTGCCCTTGCGGCGTACGGCTGGAGCCGTCCTGTGCGAGGAAGGCGCTGGCGCCCTGCTCGTTCACCGGGGTCAGCTGGAAGCAGGTGCTGCTGCCGCAGGTGCTTTTTTCAACGGCGGCGTTGGCGTGGGCGGCGGCGCCGGCAAGGGCGAACGCGGCGGCGGTCAAGAAGCGGGTTACGTTTTTCATGATGTTCTTCCTGTATCAAAGGGGATTGGCAATCGGCAGCGAAAGACTCAGTTGTCCGAGTTGCAGTCAGCAAATTTGCGGTAGTCCAGGACCTGGGTTTTGCTCTGGGAATCCAGGTAAGTCAGCTGGGCGTCCACAATCCCGCAGGAATTCGAGGCGTCCTGTTTCAGCGACACCACTTTCTTGATGTCCAGGTGCGTGCCGTAGGAGTAGGTTTTGGCGGTGACGTCTGCTTCAGCACGGGCCGACAAGGTGCAGATGTTCAGGGCGGCAAACAGACAAGCGGCGTAGATGGCTTTGGTGTTCATGGCGGTTTCCTCAAGGCTTCAATAAGTAGGTCGTTCAATTGAGCCGAGGCGGTTGGGTTTGCCTCGATGGAACCTATTAGAAGCCTGCGAGGTATCTCGTCTGTGTCGAAAACCGGCGCATGTAAATCGGTACGTATCAAAGGGGCCTGCGGATACACAGCGATACAAAACCCCTGAAATCCGGCGTTTTTGCGTCCACGTGTATCCGCCGATACACCAGATACACTGCAATACAAAGGGTGGCGGGCGAACGGGCCAAGGCTCGATAGACTGTGCGTCATCCCCCATTTTCAGAGGCTTGGCCCCATGGAACACGTCGATCACATTCTCATCGTGGACGATGACCGCGAGATTCGAGAGCTGGTAGGCAACTACCTGAAGAAGAATGGCCTGCGAACCACCGTCGTCGCTGACGGCCGGCAGATGCGCGCATTCCTGGAGTCCACGCCGGTGGACCTGATCGTGCTCGACATCATGATGCCGGGCGACGATGGCCTGATGCTGTGCCGCGAGATCCGCGCCGGCAAACACAAGGCCACGCCGGTATTGATGCTCACCGCCCGCAACGATGAAACCGACCGCATCATCGGCCTTGAAATGGGCGCCGACGACTACCTGGTCAAACCGTTCGCCGCCCGTGAACTGCTGGCGCGGATCAACGCGGTGCTGCGCCGTACGCGGATGCTGCCGCCGAACCTGGTGGTCACCGAAAGCGGACGCCTGCTGGCCTTCGGTCGCTGGCGCCTCGACACGTCGGCCCGCCACCTGCTCGATGACGACGGCACCATGGTCGCCCTCAGTGGTGCGGAATATCGGTTGCTGCGGGTGTTCCTCGATCATCCTCAGCGCGTGCTCAACCGCGACCAGTTGCTGAACCTGACCCAGGGCCGCGACGCCGATCTGTTCGACCGCTCCATCGACTTGCTGGTCAGCCGCTTGCGTCAGCGCTTGCTCGACGATGCGCGGGAACCGGCCTACATCAAGACAGTGCGCAGTGAGGGTTATGTGTTTTCCCTGCCGGTGGAAGTCCTCGGTGCGCCCTCATGAAACACTCGTTGCGCTGGCCTCGCACCCTCGCCTCGCGGCTGTCGCTGATCTTCCTGATCGGCCTGATTCTGGCGCAGGCGCTGTCTTTCGGCGCGCAGTATTACGAGCGTTACGAAAGCGCGAAAAACACCATGCTGGGCAATCTGGAAACCGACGTTTCGACCTCCATCGCCATCCTCGACCGCCTGCCGGCCGAAGAGCGCATGAGTTGGCTGAAACAGCTGGATCGCCGCAACTACCGCTACTTGCTGGATGAAGGCTCGCCGGGTACGGCGATGAGTGACACGCCGATTGCGATGACGTCGATCAAGGACGCCATCGGCAAGGACTACCCGATGACCGTGACCGACATTCCCGGCCCGGTAAAACACTTCCAGGTCCATCTGAAACTGGCCGATGGCAGCCCGGTGACCATCGACGTGCGCCCGACGATGGTGCCGCTGTCACCCTGGTTGCCCACCGTTCTGCTGGGCCAACTGTTGCTGATGATTCTCTGCACCTGGCTGGCCGTGCGAATCGCCATCCGTCCCCTCACCCGCCTCGCACAGGCAGTGGAGACCCTGGACCCTAACACTCACGCCGTAAACCTGGATGAAAAAGGCCCGACCGAAGTCGCCCATGCCGCCATGGCCTTCAACGCCATGCAGGCGCGCATCGCGGCCTATCTGAAAGAACGCATGCAACTGCTGGCGGCGATTTCCCACGACCTGCAAACCCCGATTACCCGGATGAAACTGCGCGCCGAGCTCATGGACGACTGCAGCGAAAAAGACAAACTGTGGAACGACCTCGGCGAAATGGAGCACCTGGTGCGTGAGGGTGTGGCCTATGCCCGCAGCGTCCATGGCGCCACCGAAGAGAACCGTCGCACCGATCTGGATTCGTTCCTCGACAGCCTGGTGTTCGACTATCAGGACGTGGGCAAAGACGTACAGCTCAGTGGTAAAAGTGGAGCCGTCATCGATATCCGGCCGCACGCCTTGCGACGCGTGCTGGTGAACCTCACGGACAACGCGCTCAAATTCGCTGGTGCGGCAGAATTGCAGGTGGAGTCGAAACCCGGCGGCAATCTGTCGTTGAAGGTGATGGATCGCGGCCCCGGCATTGCCGAAGACGAACTGGCCCACGTGATGGAGCCGTTCTACCGCGTGGAGAATTCACGTAACCGCAGCACCGGCGGGACCGGCCTGGGCCTGGCGATTGCCCAACAATTGGCGCTGGCCCTTGGCGGCTCGTTGACATTGAGCAACCGTGAAGGCGGTGGGTTGTGCGCGGAGTTGAGATTGCCGACCCGACCTGTGTAGGAGCAAGGCTTGCCCGCGAAGGCCACGACGCAGTTCCACCTGAGAACCGTGTCATCGTTCTTCGCGGGCAAGCCGTGCTCCTACAGAAGCCGAATTGATGGGCATTAGGCGCAGGAAAGCCTTTATATTGTCGGGTGCAGTCGGTGAATCGCCACTGTGCTGTACTCGGCAGTACCTCATCATTGATATGGACATTGGCTAATGGATGAAAACAGAAGACCCATCAAGACGCGTTCTGCGGGGTGGGCCAGACACATCACCGACATTTTGGTGAAAAGAGATCTCTCCCCCAATCAGATCTCCGTGGCCAGCATCGCCTTCGCACTCGTTGGCATCGTGGCCCTCAACATCGATAACGGCATTGCCGGCTCAATCCTCTGCGCGATCGGCATTCAGTTGCGCCTGCTGTGCAACCTCTTCGACGGGATGGTGGCGATCGAAGGCGGCAAAAAGTCCGACATCGGCAGCCTCTACAACGAATTCCCCGACCGGATCGCCGACAGCCTGCTGATTGTCGGGCTGGGGTATGCCATCGGCTATTCGGACCTTGGCTGGTTTGCGGCGCTGGCCGCGGCACTGACGGCTTATGTCAGGGTGTTTGGTGGTTCGATCGGGCTCAAGCAGAGTTTCATGGGACCCATGGCCAAGCAGCACCGAATGGCCGTGATGACCGTGGCACTTCTGTTGAATGCCGTCGAAGCCAGCGTTTATGCCACTCACTACGTGCTGTTGATCGCGCTGGTCATCATCGCGGCCGGATCCGCCGCGACCTGCGTTACGCGCACCCTGGCCATCTCGCGCCAGCTGAAGGGGAATCCTCATGTGGATCAGTAACGCGCTGATTTCTGTTCTTCGATTCGTGATCGGCGTCACCGCCCGATGGGAAAGCCCGCCGGACCTGACACGCCAGCGTATCTATTTCGCCAATCACTCCAGCCATATGGACACCCTGGCAATTATCGCCGCCCTGCCACCGGAAGCCCGAGTGAACGTGAAACCGGTTGCGGCCGCTGACTACTGGGGAAAGAACAAATTCCTGTCATACATCTCGCAGAAAGGCCTGAATGCGGTGCTGATCGATCGCAATCCCGCGCCCGGCGTCAACGTGCTGGAGCCGATTTTCGATGTGGTGCGTGCCGGCCATTCGATCATCATCTTTCCGGAAGGCACGCGCGGCAGCGAGGCATTGCCCGGTCCTTTCAAATCGGGTCTGTTCCGCTTGGCCGAGACATTCCCCGAGGTTGACCTGGTGCCCATCTACCTGGAAAACCTGCATCGCTCCATGCCAAAAGGCAAACACGTCCCGCTGCCCATCATCTGCACGATCCGTATCGGCGACCCGCTGCAACGGATCAGCGGTGAGGAAAAACAGGTGTTTCTGGATCGGGCGCGTGACGCGATTGTGAGGTTGTCGGAATGAATCTTGATGAAAAGTTTTTGTGGTTCTTCGGCGCCATTGCCGCCCTGTTGGCGATCGCTTCGATCATCGGCCGTATACTGGCCAAGCGGGCTACGACAGAGGGCTCGATCTCAACTATCGAAAACCTCAATCAGCGCGTAAATGCCTGGTGGGGGATGGTGATCATTTTCTTCGTGTCCTACCTGCTGGGCGGGAACGCGACGGTCATTCTGTTCGGCTTCATTTCCCTGTTCGCACTCCGGGAATTCATCACCCTGACACCGACCCGGCCTGGCGACCATAACGCGCTGTTTTCGGCGTTTTTCATTCTGATCCCCCTGCAATACATACTGATCGGCACCCACTGGTATTCGCTCTTCACGCTGTTGATTCCGGTGTACGCCTTCCTGCTGTTGCCGGCGATTGCGGTGCTGAGCCAGGACACCGACGCCTTCCTGGAACGGGCGGCCAAAATTCAGTGGGGGGTGATGATTTGCGTCTACTGCATCAGCCACGCGCCTGCATTGTTGCTGCTGGATCTGGAAGGCTTCCAGGGTCAGAACGCGCTGCTGCTGTTCTACCTGGTGTTCGTCGTTCAACTGAGTGATGTGTTGCAGTACGTGTTCGGCAAGCTCTTCGGCAAGCACAAGGTTGCGCCGCTGGTGAGTCCGTCGAAAACCGTGGAAGGCCTGGTGGGTGGCGGTTTGTCTGCCACGCTGATTGGCGGCTGCATGTTCTGGATGACGCCGTTCAGTTTCTGGCAGTCGCTGATGATGTCGTTCGTCATCGTGGTGATGGGTTTCCTGGGCGGGCTGGTGATGTCGGCGATCAAGCGCAGCCTCAGCGCCAAGGACTGGGGCACCATGATCAAGGGCCACGGCGGCATGCTCGACCGGATGGACTCGATCTGTTTTGCGGCGCCGATTTTCTTTCACCTGACGCGGTATTTTTTCTCCGCCCAGTAATTAACGGGCATCCCCGATCCCCCTGTGGGAGCGGGCTTGCCCGCGATGACGGAGTGTCAGCCAACATCGATGTTGGATGTGCAGGCCTCATCGCGAGCAAGCTCTCTCCCACAGGGTTATTGGGTGTTTGGAGGATTGCGTTCGGTCAGGCAGTAACGCCAACCACTCCTTCCCCCTGCATCTGCCGCAACAACGCCGCCCCACTTTCGATGAAATCCTGCGACCCAGCCGTTCCTGCCTCCACAGCCAATCCCTCCAGCTGCTCGCGCCCGTTCAGCTCGGGAAACTCTCCAATGCGCTGCAACAACCGCCAAGCCAACGGGCTCAACGCGGAAAACTTCACACTCCAGTCCTCAACCCGCCGCACCAGCAGCAACGTCGGCTCGGCCGGTACAGCGTCCGGTCGATAATCCGGTCCGACCAGATGCACCGGCCAGGCATACGCCAACGGCCAGGCCAGCGGCGAAATCTGCAACGGTCGATCCAGCAACAACCCGTCATCGCTCGCCGGCAACGGCTCGGACTCGGACTGCTGCAACGCCATCTCGACCCACTCGTAATGCGCCAGCTCCACCATGAAGGGCGGCCACGGTCCGTCGTTCAACGCCGGCGGCTGTGCGGCGAGAAACTCGACGAACTCCTGGGCGATCTCACCGAATTTCGGCGTGTGCGCGCGGTAGTCCCGAAGGAAAATCCGCATCAGCGAACGCCAGTGTTCATCACCCAGAATCTTGATCAGCACCGGAAAAGTGCCGCTGAGCAACATCGACAGGTTGTTGAAAATCAGGTCGCGATAAACCTGTGCCCGCGCCACATCCATCCCGGCCGGCGGTGCGCAGTGATCCGGGTCGCGCAGGTAAAGACCCAGGGTGTTCTGCTGTTGAAACAGGGTTGGTTTATCCACGGTTCACCCCCTCGGTTTGCAAGCGGCGGATGGTCTGCAATTCGGCGACCAGTTCAGAGAACGCAGGGAAATTGAAATCCCGCTCCAGCAGCGTCGGTTGTGCGCCGAACCGGGCATAGGCCTCGGCCAGCAACGACCAGACCACCGGTTTCACCGAGGCGCCGTGGGTGTCGATTTTCAAGGTGTCGGACTCATCGAAATGCCCGGCCACGTGCATCGCCACCACCCGGCCGGAATCGATGCCGGCCAGAAAGGTCTGCGGATCGAAACCGTGGTTGATCGAGTTGACGTACACATTGTTGACGTCCAGCAGCAGGTCGCAATCAGCTTCGCGCAGCACGGCATTGGTGAACGTCAACTCGTCCATGTCCTGCTGTGGTGCCGCGTAGTAAGAGACGTTTTCCACCGCCAGACGCCGACCGAGGATGTCCTGGGACTGACGAATGCGTGCGGCGACGTGATGCACCGCTTCTTCGGTAAAGGGCAGCGGCAACAGGTCGTAAAGGTGACCGTCGTCGCTGCAGTAGCTGAGGTGCTCGCTGTACAGCGGCACGTTGTATTGATCGAGAAAACCCCGGACTTCCTGCAAAAACCCGACGTCCAGCGGCGCCGGCCCGCCCAGTGACAGCGACAGACCGTGACAGGACAACGGATACCGTTCGGCCAGGGCGCGCAACGCCGCGCCATGGGCGCCGCCGATGCCGATCCAGTTCTCCGGCGCGACTTCCAGGAAATCGAAATCACCCATGGGGGCAGCCTGGAGGTCCTTCATTAATCCGCGACGCAGGCCAAGTCCGACGGTCGCTTTCGCTGTGTTGATGGGGGTCTGCATGATGTCGATCTCAAGGGTTGCCAGAACAGAATCACAGTTAATCGAAGCGATGTATCGGGCCTGTGTTCCGTTCCGGCAGAAAATCGCAGTGGTTGTATCGCCGACGGGCCTGTACACACTTCGGTACAGACCCGCCGATTGGCGTTACGCCAGGTCGTATTTCTCACGCACCAGATGGCCGATGCCGATGCGATCCAGTACCGGCATCGGGCACAGGAACGTCACGCGCACGGTACCCGGCAAGCGGCTGATGTCGATAGAACCGGTGATGGTCGCGCGGTTGAGCACTTCGTCATACGCCAGGCCAGTGACCGAGGCAGCGCGTTTCAGGCCGTTTTCCACCGCCACGTTGAGGTTTTCGCCACTGCCGATGAAGGTGATCGGGCCGCTCTCTTCGATTTCATGCTGCCCCCAGCGCTCGCCCAGTTCGCGGACTTTCTGCCGCTGCCGGGCATTCATTGGCTGGGCCATCGGCGGCAGATCGTCGAGGTTTTGCAGGAGGATCGGCCCTTCCAGGGTCAGGTTTTTGATCACTTCAACCTGCACTTCGGTTTCCCCGGAGCAATCGGTGGCGTGCCCGGCGATTTCGCCGTTGCCCTGCTGGGCGTGCATGTCGCCCATGTAAACACCGGCGCCAGGGACTTTCACCGGGCAGATCAGCACGCAGCCTTCGCGGATCGAGTTGGTGTCCATGTGACCGTCGGTCTTGGCCGCGTGCAGTTCCTCGCGGGTCATGCCGAAACGGTGCGGTGCGCCGATCAGGTACTGACCGAAATCGGCGCAGTTGTGCGAGTCCGGCAAGTCACGGGACGGCGTGGTACCGATGTTGCCAAGGAACGGCCGCATGTGCGCGGCGACGCCAGGAATGTCGGCGCGGGCCAGGGACAGGATCGAATGCTGGGCGGCGAATTCAGGCAGCGCCGACATTTCGGAGGCGTTGCCGGCCAGTTGATTGGCGACGTCCTGATTGACGGTCAGGCTGACCTGGTTCTGCGCATCGAACACGATCACGTAACCGTGGCTGAATCGGAACGCGCTGACTTCGGCGCCACAGTTGTTGCAGCGAATCGAATCCTCGCCGATGCCTTCAACGTGGCTGGCCGGGTGTTCGGTGCCGCATTTGCTGCAAAATTTCGAAACGAACGGGTCGCCGTTGTAGCGGCCTTCGACAAAACTCATCACACCGGACGAAGTGGCCAGTGAGGTGACGCGCATGCTTTTGATCTTGATCGCCACGGCATCGCCGATTTCGGCACCGGCAATGGCCACCGGTTGGGTGACTTCATGGCCGCCCTCGAAGGCCGGCGTAATCATCGGCCCCCAACAGCCCGGCGGCGTGCCGGTGATCAGGGTGCCGCCGTCGGCCAATGGGCCGAGCATCGGCTGGCTCGGGCCGATGAGGCCGTTGGTGTATTGGTCGACGCGCAGACGATTGACGGGTGTGGATTTCAGGTCGGTTTCAGGCAGGAGCGTGGTCATTGTTGTCCCCTTCACGGTGTATAGGGTGCCAAGCGGCCTATGCAGTTCATCGCAGGTTTGTATCTGGGCTGTGTTCGGCGGTGGCGGGGAATGAACTGGAATGTGTCGGGGTGGTGTTTAGATACAGTGAGATACACACGCCTCTCGCAATCACTGCTGATCCCTGTAGGAGCAAGGCTTGCCCGCGAAGACGGTGTGTCAGGCAGCTCATTGTCAACTGACACACCGTCTTCGCGGGCGAGCCTCGCTCCTACAGGGGTTCAGGGCGGTCCATGTGGGCTTTCGTCGCTCCAGCCAGCAGCCCACAGCCTCCGGACTAAACTTAGTGCACCCAGGACGCGGTTATTGTCCTGTTCATTTCCACGACCACCGCCCAGAGCCGAATGCCTCGAAAAACAATGCCTCTGGACCGTGATCCTGCTGAAGGAGCACACATGATGGACGAGGCCAGACTCAACGATTTCATGGGCAAACTGGTGAACGACATGGGCGGCGCGGCCATGCTCGCCAATGTCATCCTCGGCGAAGAACTCGGGCTTTATCGGGCCATGGCCGACAGTCAGCCAATCACCCCTGAAGCACTCGCCGACAAGACCGGCTGCAACCCCCGTCTGCTGCGCGAATGGCTCAGCGCCCACGCCGCTTCCGGCTATATGGAACACACCGACGGCCAGTTCCGTCTGCCCGAAGAACAAGCCCTGGCCCTGGCCATCGAAGACTCACCGGTCTACATCGCCGGGGGTGTCGGGGTGGTCGCGTCGTTT
This sequence comes from Pseudomonas hormoni, assembly GCF_018502625.1. Lineage (NCBI taxonomy): Bacteria > Pseudomonadati > Pseudomonadota > Gammaproteobacteria > Pseudomonadales > Pseudomonadaceae > Pseudomonas > Pseudomonas hormoni. Next base: position 1,693,507 of record NZ_CP075566.1, on the reverse strand, counting down.
TTTCATGACAAGGACAAGCTGGTCAACGCCATGCGCGGCAACGGTGCCCTGGCCTGGGGCGATCACCATCCGTGCATGTTCAGCGGCACAGAGCGATTCTTCCGTCCCGGCTACAAAGCGCACTTGATCGCCGAGTGGCTACCGGCCCTCGACGGCGTCGTCGCCAAACTGGAGGCTGGCGCCAAAGTCGCCGACATCGGCTGCGGCCATGGCGCCTCCACGGTGATCATGGCCCAGGCGTTTCCCGATTCGCGGTTCGTCGGCTTCGACTACCATGCCCCGTCCGTCACCGTCGCCACCCAGCGCGCTGAAGAAGGCGGCGTAGGCGGTCGCGCCCGGTTCTTCCAGGGCACGGCAAAAAGCTATCCGGGTGATGACTACGATCTGGTCTGCTATTTCGACTGCCTGCACGACATGGGCGATCCGGTGGGTGCGGCCAAGCACGCGTATGATTCGCTGAAACCGGACGGCACGGTGCTGCTGGTGGAACCGTTCGCCAATGACAAGCTCGACGATAACGTCACCCCGGTCGGCCGGCTGTTCTACGCGGCCTCGACCTTTATCTGTACGCCGAACTCCCTGTCCCAGGAAGTCGGTCTCGGGCTGGGCGCCCAGGCGGGTGAGGCGCGGTTGCGTAAAGTGTTTACCGAGGCGGGATTCAAGACGTTCCGTCGAGCCACGGAAACGCCGTTCAACCTGATTCTTGAAGCCCGCAAGTAAACCCCGCCCTTGTAGGAGCGAGGCTTGCCCGCGAAGGCGGTGTGTCAGTCGACAAAGAGCTGTCTGACAAACCGCCTTCGCGGGCAAGCCTCGCTCCTACAAGGGCGATCCGCAAATGGTACCCTGCACACACTCAAGATTTTCCGGAGTGTTGAACATGCTCGACAGCCGCACCCGCGAACAACTCGACCGGCTCCAGCAGCTCATGGCCGACCAACCGTTTGTGGTCCTGACCGGTGCCGGCATCAGCACCCCGTCGGGCATTCCGGACTACCGCGACAACCAAGGTGTACGGCGTGGCCGGCAGCCGATGATGTACCAGGAATTCCTCTCTGCCCCGGAATCCCGACGCCGCTATTGGGCGCGGGCGATGCTCGGCTGGCCGCGGGTGCGCCTGGCACAACCGAATGTGGCGCACGAGGCGCTGGCCAGTCTGCAAAGCACTCGGCGGATCGGCGGATTGATTACCCAGAACGTCGACACCTTGCACGACCAGGCCGGCAGTCACGACGTGATCGAACTGCACGGCAGCCTGCACCGGGTGTTGTGCCTGGACTGCGGGCAACGCAGCGAACGCGATTCGATCCAGCAGTTGATGGAAGCGCAGAACCCTTACCTGGCCGGTGTCGACGCGGTACAGGCACCGGATGGCGATACCTTGCTCGACTCGGCGTTCGAGGCGCGGTTCCAGGTGCCGCAATGCCCGCATTGCGCGGGTGAACGGATGAAACCGGATGTGGTGTTTTTTGGCGAGAACGTGGCGCAACAGACGGCAGCCAAAGCGATGGCGGCGGTCGAGAAAGCCGCGGGGTTGCTGGTGGTCGGGTCGTCGTTGATGGCGTATTCGGCGTTCCGGTTGTGCCGGGCGGTGGCGGATCAGGGGAAACCGTTGATTGCGATCAATCTGGGGAAGACGCGGGCGGATGACCTCCTCGACCTGAAAATTGAAGCCTCCTGCGAACAGCTGTTGCCGCTGCTGGCTCAGCGCCTCTCTTCCTGACCCACCGCAAATCCCTGTGGGAGCCAGCCTGCTGGCGATTTGGTCGGCACACCCAGCGTTCATGGTGACTGACACATCGCTATCGCCAGCAGGCTGGCTCCCACATTAGGTGGACGGTGATCAGTCCATGGAAACCTGTTGGTCCAGGTTTTCTTCCTTCAGAATATCGAACAACGCCTGAGCCGCCGCCGACAATTCAATCCCCGGTTTGGTCAACACGCCAATCGCCCTTTCCACGACCGGGTCGCGTAACGTGATGCACCGCGCACCCAGCTCGCGCATCTGCCCGGCACACAGCGCCGGCACCGCACTCACCCCCAAACCGCTGGCAACCATCCTTCCGACCGTCGCCAACTGATGGCTTTCAAACTCCACCGGCAACTTCATCCCTCGCGCCTGCAAGTGCTCTTCCAGCATTACCCGCACCGTCGACGGTCGTTGCAAGGTAATGAACGGTTCTTCAAGCAACGTCTGCCAGTCGATATCGTCCCGTTCAGCGAACGCGGAATCAAACGGCACCACCGCAACGAAACGGTCCATGTACAGCGGCGTGAACGCCAGCGACGAACTCTGCGTCGGCTCGAACGCCACCCCCAACTCGACCTGCCGATCACGTACCATTTCCAGCACCTGTTCGTTGATCACGTCATTCACCGTGACGTTGACCTTCGGGTAGCGCGCACGAAACGTCTTGAGGATTGGCGGCAACAGGTTGCCGGCAAACGACGGCATCGCCGCCAGCGTCACCCGCCCGCGTTGCAGGGTAAAACGCTGGCGCAGTTCGTCCTCGGCATTGTCCCAGTCGGCGATCAATCGACGGGCCAGCGGCACCAGCGACTCACCTTCAGCGGTCAGCGCCACATTGCGCGTGTTGCGCGTAAACAGCCGCCCACCCAGGCCTTCCTCCAGCGCCTTGATGGTCAGGCTCAGCGCCGATTGCGACAGGTGCAACCGCTCGCAGGCCACGGCAAAGCTCAGACTCTGGGCCACGGCCAGAAAGGCGCGGATCTGCTTGACTGTCATGGGCGTATTGCTCCAGTAATGGCGCAGGCACTGCCGCCCGGCGATGGCGCCCTATAGATCGCCATCGCGAGCAGGCTCGCTCCCACAGGGTTGATTGGTGAGTTTTATCTATCAATCAACCTTAAAAATCAACTTAACAAATAAATCCCCTGGCGAGACACTCCTTCCCATACGGCTAGCCAGCCGCCCACAAAGAATAAAAGAGGTGCATATGGCAGGTTTCGACAAGCGCGTGAGTTCCTACGAGGAAGCTCTGGCAGGTCTTGAAGACGGCATGACCGTGATCGCGGGTGGCTTTGGCCTCTGCGGCATCCCGGAAAACCTGATCGCCGAGATCAAGCGCAAAGGCACCCGCGACCTCACCGTTGTTTCCAACAACTGCGGCGTCGACGGTTTCGGTCTCGGCGTGCTGCTGGTAGACCGGCAGATCAGCAAAGTAGTGGCCTCTTACGTCGGTGAGAACAAACTGTTCGAAGACCAACTGCTGAAAGGCGAAATCGAAGTCGTCCTGACCCCTCAAGGCACCCTCGCCGAAAAAATGCGCGCGGGCGGCGCCGGCATCCCGGCCTTCTTCACCGCCACCGGTGTCGGCACCCCGGTTGCCGAAGGCAAGGAAGTGCGCGAATTCCACGGTCGCAAGTACCTGATGGAAGAATCCATCACCGGTGACTTCGCCATCGTCAAAGGCTGGAAAGCCGACCATTTCGGCAACGTCATCTATCGCCACACCGCCCAGAACTTCAACCCGCTGGCCGCCACCGCGGGCAAGATCACCGTGGTCGAAGTCGAAGAAATCGTCGAACCGGGCGAGCTGGACCCGGCGCAGATCCACACCCCTGGCATCTACGTCGACCGGGTCATTTGCGGCACGTTCGAGAAGCGCATCGAACAGCGCACCGTGCGTAAGTGATCCCCTGCCCCCGGACCGAATGAAGGAATAACAACAATGGCACTTTCCCGCGAACAAATGGCTCAACGCGTCGCCCGCGAAATGCAGGACGGCTTCTACGTGAACCTGGGCATCGGCATTCCGACCCTGGTCGCCAACTACATTCCTGAAGGCATGGAAGTCATGCTGCAGTCGGAGAACGGCCTGCTCGGCATGGGTCCCTTCCCTACTGAAGAAACCATCGATGCCGACATGATCAACGCCGGCAAACAAACCGTGACCGCGCGGATCGGCGCTTCGATCTTTTCCTCCGCCGAGTCCTTCGCGATGATTCGCGGTGGTCATGTCGACCTGACCGTGCTGGGCGCCTTTGAAGTGGACGTGCAAGGCAACATCGCCTCGTGGATGATCCCCGGCAAGCTGGTCAAGGGCATGGGCGGCGCCATGGACCTGGTGGCCGGCGCAGACAACATCATCGTCATCATGACCCACGCGTCCAAGGACGGCGAGTCCAAGCTCTTGTCCCAATGCAGCCTGCCGCTGACCGGCGCTGGTTGCATCAAGCGCGTACTGACCGACCTGGCTTATCTTGAAATCGAAAACGGCGCGTTCATTCTTAAAGAACGTGCACCGGGCGTCAGTGTCGAGGAGATCGTCGCCAAGACCGCCGGTAAACTGATCGTGCCGGACCACGTTCCGGAAATGCAGTTCGCTGCCCAGTGAGGAATCATTCCATGCAAGAAGTCGTCATTGTCGCCGCCACCCGCACCGCCATCGGCAGTTTCCAGGGCTCGCTGGCCAATGTGTCCGCCGTTGACCTCGGCGCCGCGGTGATCCGTCAGTTGCTGGCGCAAACCGGTCTGGACCCCGCGCAGGTTGATGAAGTCATCATGGGCCAGGTGTTGACCGCCGGTGCCGGGCAAAACCCTGCGCGCCAGGCGTCGATCAAGGCCGGCCTGCCTTTCGCTGTACCCGCCATGACCCTCAACAAGGTGTGCGGTTCGGGCCTGAAAGCCTTGCATCTCGCCACCCAGGCGATTCGCTGCGGCGACGCCGAGGTGATCATCGCTGGCGGCCAGGAAAACATGAGCCTGTCCAATTACGTGATGCCGGGCGCGCGCACCGGTCTGCGCATGGGTCACGCGCAAATCGTCGACACCATGATCAGCGACGGCCTGTGGGATGCGTTCAACGATTACCACATGGGCATCACCGCCGAGAACCTGGCTGAAAAGTACAACCTGACTCGCGAACAACAGGACGCTTTCGCGGCGGCCTCCCAGCAGAAAGCCACGGCCGCCATTGAAGCCGGGCGCTTTGCCGACGAGATCACGCCGATCCTGATTCCGCAGCGCAAGGGCGATCCGCTGTCCTTCGCCACCGACGAGCAGCCACGCGCCGGCACCACCGCCGAATCCCTGGGCAAACTGAAAGCCGCCTTCAAGAAGGACGGTTCGGTGACCGCCGGTAACGCTTCGTCCCTGAACGATGGCGCCGCCGCCGTGATCCTGATGAGCCTGGAAAAAGCCAAAGCCCTGGGTTTGCCAGTGCTGGCAAAAATCGCCGCTTACGCCAACGCGGGCGTCGACCCGGCAATCATGGGCATCGGTCCGGTGTCGGCCACTCGTCGTTGCCTGGACAAGGCTGGCTGGTCCATCGACCAACTGGACCTGATCGAAGCCAACGAAGCCTTCGCTGCGCAATCCCTGGCGGTGGCCAAGGACCTGGAATGGGACTTGAACAAGGTCAACGTCAATGGCGGTGCCATCGCATTGGGCCACCCGATTGGTGCGTCGGGTTGCCGGGTTTTGGTGACCCTGCTGCACGAAATGATCAAGCGTGACGCCAAGAAAGGCCTCGCCACCCTGTGCATCGGTGGCGGTCAGGGCGTGGCACTGGCGCTCGAACGAGCGTAAAGCGTTCAACAGACGGCGCGGGGACCCACGAAGATCCGCTGCCGTCTGGCAACACCCCCGGTGTTTCTGTAAAAGCTTGCGAGCTTTTGTGGCGAGGGCGCTTGCTCCCGCTGGAGTGCGCAGCGCTCCCAAAATCTTCGACAGTTGCCGAGATTTTGGGGCTGCTTCGCAACCCAGCGGGAGCAAGCGCCCTCGCCACAATGGGCTGGCAGACATCAGATGCACCGGGTTCTTTTTGTCCGAGCCTTCAGCCGAATTTCACCAGGTTCAGAATCGGCAAAGGCCCGCCTGGAAACTGTGCCAGTCGCGCGCCGACGCTCAGCTCCCCGAGATCAATCCCGCAGAAACCCAAGCGCTCGATCAACGCGATCACTTGCGCCTTCGCCTCGGCCTCATCACCCGACACGAACAGCACCCGCTTACCGCCCTCCGCCGCCGGATCGCTCTCCAGCAAACGCGCCGCCAGGTGATTGAACGCCTTGACCACCCGCGCGCCCGGTACCCATTCAGCGAACACTTCGCTGGACATCCGCCCGTCCAGATCCACCGCTTTATACGACGGAGCCTCTATCGAGTTATTGGCGTCGATCACGATCCGCCCGCCGAAGTCCGGCAAACCGGCCAATGCTGTCGGTAATTTCGACCAATTGACTGCGACCAGAACAATAGGCTGGGCAGCCGCTTCTTCACGGGTCCCGGCCCGCGCCGTCGGACCGAGCTCCGCCACCAGCGACGCCAGGGTTTGCGGGCCACGGCTGTTGGCGATGACCAGCTCGATGCCTTGACGCGACAGTGCTCTGGCAAACGCTGCGCCGATTGCGCCGGCGCCGATGATTCCGATAGTGCTCATGATGGTTCACTCCGAGGGGTTGTCGTTGGAGTGAATACTGAACTTGCCAATGCGGCTTTATTAGACGGTAATGCTTTGAATAATTTTCAAGCGTCGTTTGAAGGTGCCAGCCATGGAAACCCTCGCCAACCTCGAATCCTTTGTGCGCAGCGCCGAAACCGGCAGCTTTTCTGCCGCCGCACGTTTGCTTGCGCTAACGCCTGCTGCAGTCAGTCGCAACGTGGCGATGCTTGAGCGCAACATCGGTGTGCGGCTGTTTCAGCGCTCGACCCGCAAGCTGTCGCTGACCGAGGCCGGTGAAAGTTTTCTGGCCAGCATCGGCGGCAATCTGGAGGCGTTGCAGGTGGCGATCAGCGCCGTGAGCAGCGATCGCGGGGAGCCGGCAGGTGTGCTCAAGGTCAGCCTCGCGCCGACGTTTGGCATCGGTCATGTGTTGCCGTTATTGCCGGCATTCCTGGCGCGGTATCCGTTGATCCGACCGGAGTGGCATTTCGAAAATCGTCAGGTGAACCTGATTGCCGAAGGCTACGACGCGGCGATTGGTGGCGGGTTCGAGTTGACGCCGGGCGTGGTGTCTCGGACGTTGGCGGCAGCGGATATCGTCGCCGTTGCCTCACCGGCCTACTTGAAGGGACGCACCCCGCCACGCACCCCTGCGGACCTGCTTGGACACACCGGCATCGTGATGCGCGGCATTCGGACCGGGCGGATTAGGCAGTGGGTGATGCACGATCGGGCGGGCCATGAAGAAAGCGCCACCCTGAACGAAAACATTGTACTGAATGATCCGGCGGCCATGCGTGAGGCGGCACTGCTGGGCCTCGGTGTGACGCTGCTGGTATTGCCTGATGTGGTCACGCACATCCAGCACGGTGAGTTGGTGCGCTTGCTGCCGGACTGGTATGCGGAGGCGGGACCGATCTCGCTGTATTACCCGAGCCGGACGTTGATGCCGGCCAAGACCCGGGTGTTTATCGATTTTGTGGTTGAGGCGTTTCAGCGATAGTCCGCGTCATCGTTCATCGCCGGCAAGCCGGTCTCGCTCCCACAGTTGAACCGCATTCCCCCTGTGGGAGCGAGACCGGCTTGCCGGCGATGAGGCCCGAACAGTCACCCCAAAAACTGCAGAATCAACCAGCTATTCGCCCCACTGATCACCGTAAACAACCCCCAAGCCAACACCCGCGTCGGCAGCCGGTTCACAAACGGCCCCATCAATTTGTGGTCATTGGTCATCCGGATCAGCGGATACAGCGCAAACGGCAACTGCAGACTCAACACCACCTGACTCAACACCAGCAGCTTGCCGATCGCATTGTCACCCATCAGCCAGACGCCGATAAACGCCGGGATCAGCGCCAGCCCCCGCGTGATCAACCGCCGCTGCCAGCAAGGAATACGCAGGTTCAGGTAACCCTCCATGATCACCTGCCCCGCGATGGTGCCGGTAAACGTCGAACTCTGACCGGACGCCAGCAGCGCAACGCCAAACAACACACTGGCCAACGCCCCGCCCACCAGCGGATCAAGCAAGTGATAGGCGTCCTGGATGTCCACCACGTCGGTGTGCCCGGTCTTGTGAAAGGCGGCCGCCGCGAGGATCAGGATCGCCGCGTTGACCAGCAGCGCCAACGCCAGGGAACCGATGGTGTCGATGCGCGCCAGCTTCACCGCATCCTGCTTGCTGGCCAGGTCCTTGCCGATCATCCGGGTCTGCACGATCGAAGTGTGCAGGTACAGGTTATGCGGCATCACCGTGGCCCCGAGAATCCCGATGGCCAGGTACAGCGGCGCCGCATCGCCAATGGCGGACAACGACGGCGTGAAGCCGCGGGCGACGTCCGGCCAGTAAGGCTTGATCAGCAACAATTCAACGAAGAAACACACACCGATGGTGCTCACCAGCACCAGCATGATCGCTTCCAGTCGGCGGAAGCCACGGTTCTGCAGGGCCAGCACCAACAACGTGTCGAACGCCGTGAGGGCGATGCCGAAGGTCAGCGAGCAACCCAGCAACAAATGGAATGCCAACGCACAGCCGAGCACTTCGGCGAGGTCGGTAGCGATGATCGAGATTTCCGCCAGCACCCATTGGGTGCGCGCCGTCCGCGTGCTGTAGCGTTCGCGGGACAGTTGCGCCAGATCGCGCCCGGTGGCGATGCCCAGGCGCGAGCACAAACACTGCACCACCATGCCCGCCAGACTGGCCAGCAACACCACGAACAACAGGCTGTAGCCAAACCGCGAACCGGCCTCGATGGCGGTGGCCCAGTTACCCGGGTCCATGTAGCCGATGGACACCAGCAAACCCGGGCCGGCGAAACGCAGGACACGCTTGAAGAATGACGCGCGAGGGTCAACGGCGACACTGCCCGCCACTTCGGGCGGGCAAAACGGCGCAGTGGCGACTTTTGGCAAACTGAATTTCACGCACTCATTCCAAAAAAGCAGGCGGGAGGGGCAGCTTAGACGTTTCACCCCGCGGGCCCAAGGGGCAAATGCCAAGATCCCGCCGCTGGCGATTTGTATACAAAATCCGACTTTTCATAGAGCAATCCGCCACCCGCAATGCTAACGTTGCCCGCTCACACAGGTCGGAGGTGTATGCGTGCTGCTGCTCAAACTGCTGGTCATTCCCGGGTTTCTCTTGTTGATCTCCCTCGCGGGCAAACGCTGGGGCCCAAGCGTTGCCGGTTGGCTGTCGGGGTTGCCGGTGGTGGTCGGGCCGATTCTGTTTTTCCTCGCCATCGAGCAAGGCGAAGTGTTTGCCGCGCAATCGGCGACCGCCGCGTTATCCGCGATGTTTGCGATGATCGCCTTCTGCGTCACCTACGCCCAGGTCGCACAACGGGCTGGATGGCCATGGGCACTGACGGTTTCGCTGCTGGTCTGGGCGACGGCGGCCATTGTGCTGTCGGTGATCCCGTCGTCCCTGGTGTTCTCCGTCATCGCCGCCGCGACTGCGCTGCTGGCGGCGCCGTATCTGTTCCCGGCCGTGCAGCCCATCGTTTCGGGCCCGGCACCCAAGTCCGACAAATTGCTGCTGCGCATGATCGCGGGCGCCCTGCTCACCCTCGCCGTGACCTTGCTGGCGAGCACCGTCGGCGAACGCTGGAGCGGCCTGCTCGCAGTGTTCCCGGTATTGGGCAGCGTGATGGCGGTGTTCTCCCAGCAAACCCGCGGGCCGGCGTTTACCGCTGCATTATTGCGAGCCACAGCAACGGGCATGTATTCGTTTGCAGCGTTCTGCCTCGTTCTCGCACTGACGCTACCCGTCATGGGTCTGGGCGGGTTTGGCATCGGCGTCGCTGTGTCCGTGGCCATGCTCGGCGTCACCAAACGCCTGTTGGCCAAACCGGTGGTTAGTCCACCGACACCTTCAACTATTTCGAACGAGTAGAACAACAACCTCGTACGTCAATCGAACGGGTTTCGCCCACCATCAGCCTCAGTTAACTCACCCATCACTGACTGAGGCCTACACCATGAAGTTCTTTTTCCACCCTTCGCCCAACCCGATGAAAGTTGCCCTGCTGCTCGAAGAGCTGCAAACGCCGTACGAATTGATCGGCGTCGACACCTTCAAGGGCGAGCAACATCAGCCGGCCTTTCTGGCGATCAACCCAAACGCCAAGGTGCCAGCGCTGGTCGATGGCGACGCCACCGTCTTCGACTCCCAGGCCATCCTGCTGCACCTGGCGCAAAAACATCAGCGCTTCCTGCCGACCTCGGTCACCGGGCAAGCCGAACTGCTGTCGTGGCTGATGTTCATCGCCACCGGCCTGTCGCCGTTCTCCGGCCAGGCTGTGCATTTCCTGCACCACGCACCGGAAGACCTGGCCTACGCGAAAAACCGCTACCTCAAGGAAGTCGAACGTCACTACCGCGTGCTCGACCAGCGTCTGGCCGATCATCCCTATCTGGCGGGCGACACCTACAGCATCGCCGACATGGCGCTCTGGGGCTGGGCCAGTTACGCACCGTACATCCTCGGCGAGAACGGCCTGGTGGCGTACCCGAACGTCAAGCGTCTGTTCGATGAAATCAGCGCCCGCCCGGCAGCGCAGCGCGCCCAGGGTCTTAAAGAGAAACTGGTGTTGAAGGCCGAGTTCGACGAAGAAACCCGCCGCAATCTGTTTCCACAGAACCAGGCGCAGTAAGCCGTTTCCGACATTCGAAGGTGATGAAAATGAGTGATCAAGTCGCGTTTATCGTTTACCTCCCGGCCAAACCCGAACGTTTCGCCGAAACCAAGGAACGGTTGCTGGACGTGGTGCACCAGATGTCAGCCGAGCCGGACTTCGTCAACACCTGGGTCCACCAGTTGCAGGGCGACCCGAATACCCTGGTGCTCTACGAAACCTGGAACTGCAGCAAGGAAGACTTCATCACTCGTCACCTGCGCAAGCCGTATCGCCAGGAATATGAAAAACACCTGCCGGCGTTGTTGGCCAGCGAACGCAGGATCGAGTTCATGGATGTGATCAAGAGCTACCCGGTGCGCCGCGAGGTGTGACTGCGTCAAATCCCTTGGTGAGGGCTCGGCTCTCACCACGGGGACACTGGCCACGTTCAAAAGCGGTTTATTCACTGGAACCCGACCGTCCGTTAGCCCACGCTGGAATGCGTCACGACCTCCATGGGATGATCGCCCCCCACCGCGAGTCCACCCTGGAGATTTTGAATGTCACTGTTGAGTAAAAAAGCCGTTGTCCTGCTGCTGGCGGTTGCCAGCCTGGGGGCTTTGAACGCGCAGGCTGCCAAGGTCGTGGCCAAAGAGGCAGCGTCGACGCAGAAAGTCTCGATGCTGGGCAACAAGTTCACCTTTACCCTGCCCAAGGGCTTCATCGCCAACGCTCTACCACCGAGCTCGACTGGCGCGAGTGGCACCATGTACACCAACGAAACCACGAAAACCGTGGTGATCGCTGCTGAAAACACCATCCCCGGTGGCGTCAATGCCAAGGACAACGACGGTGAGTTCCTCGACGCCACGGCATCCGACTTCGCCACCGAGCAAGCCAAGGCGCTGCCGGATTTCACCAAGCTCAGTGAAAAAAGCATCACTCAGAAAGGCACCGGCCTGGGACTGCGACAGCTCGACAGCATCGCCACCCAGGGCGGCGGCAAAACCCTGGATACCACGCTGATGGCCGCCTCGGGCACGCGCATGGCGCTGGTTCAGGTAATTTCCCGCCTCAGCGACAATGCCGGCCATGAAGCGCTGGTTAAACAGATCGTCAGCGGCAAGTAAGGCTCAGGGGTTGAGCCCCTGCAACCAGGCGCTCAAGTCCTGCATCTCGGTGGCACTGATGCTGTGACCGACGCCTGGGTAGGCATGAAACTCAGGCTTGAGTGACAGGCTCTGCAACAGGCTGTCCGCCTCGGTGCCATCGTTGAAGGGAAGGCGTTTATCCGCCGTGCCATGCCCGATGAAAATCGCCAGTTTCTGGCGTTTTTCATCGGGTTTGAGTTCGGACTTGAGCACCGGCAAAATCCGCCCGCTCAACGCTGCGATCCCACCCACGACCTCGGGGTGACGCAGTGCAACTTCGTAGGACATGATCGCGCCCTGGCTGAAGCCCACCAGGAAAACCTTGTTCGGTTCTGTGTGATATTTCTTCGCAGCCTGTGCGACGAAATCCAGCAACACCTGGCCGCTGGCCTTCAGATCATCCGTCTCGCCGTTGTAGGCACCTTCACCTTTTTTGCGAAACCATTGATAACTGCCCTCTTCCATCACCATCGGTGCACGCACCGACAGGTAGTTGTAGCGAGTCGGCAGCTCATCCTTGATGCCGAACAGGTCCTGTTCGTTACTGCCGTAGCCATGGAGGAAAATGACCAGAGGCTGATTGACGGATTCGGGGTTGGCCTGCTCCAGGTATTTGAGCGGCAGATCGGTGTGCAGCGGGGTTTGAGCGTGGACGGCGGCGGACGCCAGGAGTGTCAGCAGAGCGAAAACCTTCAACATAAACCTTCCTTCACAAAGCGCAGGATTCGGGGCAGAGCCTAACACTGTGAAGCCGGCCGGGGGATTTTCGGCGAGCCGACTGCCGCCTTCGCCAGCAAGCTGTGCTCCTACAGGGCACCGCCAATTCCGTAGGAGCACAGCTTGCTGGCGATGAGGCCCGACAAGGCACCGCCAATTCCGTAGGAGCACAGCTTGCTGGCGAAGAGGCCCGACAAGGCACCGAAGACTCCCCGGTCAGTCGTTAATCAGCTTCCCGACCCGAATCGGCGCGCGCCCCGCCACTTTCGCCTGCCATGTACCGGGTTGCGTATAGCGCCCACGATCAATCGCAAACAACACCCCGCTGGTCCCGGCGCGCACGGTGGTGACCCGATCGTTCAACGGATCAACCACTTCAAACAACGCATCACCCTGCTCCACCCACTCACCGGCCTCGCGCAGAAAACTGACCACACCATGATGCGGCGCAAACAGATATTCCGTGCCTTCAAACGGCATGCCCTCACAACATTCGCTCGGTGCCGCTGGCCAGGTGCCTTTGATGAAACCCTGCTCGGCGAGGAACCCGAGAATGGCCTCGCAATTGGCCTGGGCCTGATCGACGCGGGTATCGCCCATGCTGCCCAATTCCAGGGTTGTCGCCAGGTTGGCCGGTGGAATCGCCGCCTCGGGGAACGCCCTGGCGAGTCGCAACCATGGCGAAGAACAGGACTCATCGAATGAACTGCCGCCGGAATCTTCACACAGCAACGCGACACCCGCCTTCAAGCGCGCCGCCAGTGGCTGCCACTGCGGCCAGTGTTGCGGCAAGGCGTAAATATGAATGGCCGCCTCGAAATCGCAATGCAGGTCGAGGGTAATGTCGGCGTCGCAGGCGTGGCGCAGCAGCAAGCGGTGCATGGCTTCCAGTTGCGACTTTGGCACAGGTAAATCGTCGAGCACCTGGCCCATGGTCTGACGGATCAGCGCGATGTTGGCGTGTGCGTCGGTACCCAACTGATCGCCGATCAACTCGCCCACTGGCGCGCTCAGTTCGACGAACGAGCGGTTGAAATTCTTGCCACTGCCGAGTTCGAAACGGCCCATGTGGCTGCCTTGCAGGTGCTGGTCCAGACCGATGGGATTGGCCACCGGCACCAGTTCGATCACGCCTTGCAACTGGCCCTGGGTTTCGAGTTCCGTCAGGCGTTTCTTCAGTTCCCAGGCCGTGCGCATCCCGGGCAGTTCATCCGCGTGCAGGCTGGCCTGGATGTAAACCTTGCGTGTGCCCGCGCCATAGCGAAACACGCTGAGGGTGCGTTCGGTGCCCAGGTGGCTCCAGGGCAGTGGATGGTCGATGCGTTGCATGGGAACTCCTGAATTTCAGAACACTGAGAAACCCTGTGGGAGCGAGCTTGCTCGCGATAGCGGACCGACCTCAGCATTGATGTCGTCTGACACGACGCTATCGCGAGCAAGCTCGCTCCCACAGGGTTCTCGTTTCAATAGAAAGAAAGCATAAAAAAAGTGGCAACCGCATCACTGGTTGCCACTTTTTTATACGGCTCGATTACTCGCCGTAAACGTCAAAAGCGAAGTACTTGTCCTGCACTTGCTTGTACTTGCCGTTGGCGCGGATTTCAGTGATGGCGGTGTTGAATTTGTCCGCCAGCTCTTTATCACCCTTGCGCACCGCAATACCGGCGCCGCCGCCGAAGTACTTGGCGTCTTCGTAGGTAGGGCCGACAAACGCGAAGCCTTTACCAGCGTCGGTTTTCAGGAAACCGTCGTCGAGGTTGACCGAGTCCGCCAGCATCGCGTCGAGGCGGCCGGAGACCATGTCCAGGTTGGCTTCCTGCTGCGAGCCGTAACGCACCAGGATAATGCCCGCCGGTTGCAGCACTTCAGTGGCGAAGCGGTCGTGGGTACTGGCGCGCAGTACACCGACTTTCTTGCCCTTGAGTTCGGTCAGCGGGTCTTTCACGTCGGAGCCTTCCTTCATCACGAAGCGCGCCGGGGTGTGGTAATACTTGATGGTGAAATCGACGTTTTTCTTGCGGTCGTCGGTGATGGTCATGGACGACAGGATCGCGTCGATTTTCTTGACCTTCAGGGCCGGGATCAGGCCGTCGAACTCTTGCTCGACCCAGACACACTTCGCTTTCATCTGCTCGCACAGCGCGTCGCCGATATCGACGTCGAAACCGGTGAGCTTGCCGTCAGGCGTCTTCATCGAGAATGGCGGGTAACCGGCTTCGATACCAATGCGGATCGGCTTGGCGTCATCGGCCACAGCGGTCAGGGACAACATCGACAGTGCCAGGGCACCGAACATCACTAGCTTCTTCATTTATAACTCCTGTGTGCGGAGGCTTTTATTGGCAGCGTTCGATTGGTAGCTTTCGGTCAGAGCTTTTTTATTGGAGAAGACCGAAGTGGCGGGCAGTCTAGAGCGGCTGCAGGCGTGCAAATTGTGCATATGCGACAAATACTTATAAAAAAGGCGAGCTGAATGAACAATGAAATGCGCGGGTTGAACCTGATCCAGCACCACCCTGCCGAAGGTCCGGGCGCGATTGCCGAGTGGGCCGAGTCGCGTGGATTGCCGTTGAACGTCTTTCGCGCCGACCTTGGCCAGTTACCACCCGTGAGCGCGCAACCGGTTATTTTGTTGGGCGGGCCTTATGAGTCCAACGCCGGACCGGCGTGGCTGGAGGCAGAACGGCTGTGGCTGGCGGGCTGCCTGGATCGAGGCGCGCCGGTGTTTGCGATTTGTCTGGGAGCACAGTTATTGGCGCTGGGGCTGGGCGGAAATGTGCGGCGGATGGATCGGACCGAAACGGGCTGGACCTCAGTGACGTTTGCCGATGGCCAGAAGCTGAACGTGCTGGAGTGGCACGAAGACGCGATAGAGCTGCCACCCGGCGCGCAGTTGCTGGCCAGCAGCGATCAATGCGAGCAGCAGATGTATTGCATAGGCCCTGCGCGGGTGGGTTTGCAGTTTCATCCGGAGTGGAACGCAGCATCGGTGGCGACGCTCAATGCGCACTTTGCCGATGAGTCGCCGCTGCCACGGGGTGAACCGGACAGCGCCGCCCATGCAGCCGTTTTTGAATGGTTGCAGGCGACGCTGGATCAGTGGTGGGCGGTATCAAGCGGCCGCTGACTCTGTGGAAGGTGCTTTTGTGGCAGGCACCTTTATGGCAGGTGCCTTTGTGGCGAGGGAGCTTGCTCCCGCTCGGCTGCGAAGCAGTCGAAAAAGTGAGAATGTGCTCTTCCTGACACAATGCAGTAGCAGGTTTTGGGGCCGCTTCGCGACCCAGCGGGAGCAAGCTCCCTCGCCATATTTGATCAACGCGGTCTGAAGCTCAGCATTCACAACCGATGATGGTCGCGGCAGGCTGTTGCACCTGCGTGCTCAATTCAAGCCCTTCATCCAGCCACCCGGTCACCCCGCCAATCATTTCCTTGACCGGGTAACCCAGCGCCGCCAGTTTCACCGCGGCCTTGTTGGCACCATTGCAGTGTGGCCCGGCGCAATACACCACGAACAGCGTGGATTTCCCATAACCCGCCAACCCTTCGGCGGTCAGCAGTCGCCCCGGCAAATTGATTGCGCCCGGCACATGTCCGCGCTCGAACGCCTGCGGACCGCGCACGTCCACCAGGACAAAATCCACGTCCCCCGCCTGTTGGCTGTTGTAGACGTCGGAACAGTCGGTTTCAAAAGTCAGACGGTTGCTGAAATGCATCAGGGCAATGGCCGATGGTGCGGCGGGAACATGGCGGACCAGGCTGGTCATGGGGCGTACTCCAGAGTCTCGGTGGGTGTGAGAAGACTTTATTCCCCAGTCGCCAGCGGCTAAAGTGGCGCACAAGACACTCACCGGGAACTTTCCGCCAAATGCAGCCCACCCCTGGATTGGTCGCGATTCTGGCCTACGACGGCCTCTGCACATTCGAGTTCGGCATCGCCGTGGAGATCTTCGGCCTGGCACGGCCGGAGTTCGATTTCCCCTGGTACGAGCACCGGATCGCCGCCGTCGATCAGGGCCCGATGCGCGCCATGGGCGGGATTCAGGTGCTGGCCGATGGCGGCATGGAACTGCTCCGAGACGCCCGGACCATCATCATTCCCGGCTGGCGTGATCGCAGCGCCCCGGTGCCCGAAGCGTTGATCGCGGCCCTGCGCCAGGCCCACGCACGAGGCGCGCGGTTGCTGTCGATCTGCTCGGGCGTGTTTGTGCTGGCGGCGACCGGTTTGCTCGACGGTCACGGGGCTACCACGCATTGGCGCTACACCGCGGAACTGGCCGAGCGATTCCCGAACATTCTGGTGGACCCGGACGTGCTTTATGTCGACTCGGGCCAATTGATTACCTCGGCGGGCAGCGCGGCCGGTATCGATGCCTGCCTGCACCTGGTGGCGCGGGATTTCGGCACGCAAGTGGCCAATTCCGTGGCGCGGCGGCTGGTGATGTCACCGCAACGCACCGGCGGCCAGGCGCAGTTCATTCCGACACCGGTCAGTCCTACGCCGCGCAGCGATCTTTCACGCGTGATGCAGTGGGCTCGGGAGCGCTTGCATGAACCACTGGAAGTTCGCGACCTGGCCAGCGAAGCGGCCATGAGTGAACGGACTTTTCTGCGTCGGTTTACGGAAGCCACAGGCATGCCGCCCAAAGCGTGGTTGCAACATGAACGCCTGGCGCGGGCTCGGGAGTTGCTGGAAAGCACCGGGCAGAACACCGACAGGATTGCTGAACACTGCGGTTATCGCTCGGTGGAAAGTTTCCGGGTGGCGTTTCGCAACGTGGTCGGCGTGCCGCCGTCGGTGTATCGGGAGCGGTTTGGGCGGGGGGTCAAAGCGGGGATTTGAGGTGTGGTTGAGGGCCTCTTCGCGGGCAAGCCTCGCTCCCACAGGTATGGTGGTGACTTATAGGAGCGAGGCTTGCCCGCGAAGGCGGCTTCAAGGCTTACGCAAAAGATACGTATCCATAATCCACCCATTGGCCAACCGCGCCGCCTTGCGCACCCGCTCGATCTCATCCGCCACGTCCTTGAGCTTGCCGCTGATGAGGATCTCATCCGGCGTCCCCAAGTAGGCACCCCAGTAAATCTCTGTCTCCTGATCCGTCACCTGATGGTAGGAATCTTCCGCGTCGAGCATCACCACCAGGCTGTCGGCTTCACTCACCTGCCCGGCCGCCAACCGCCTGCCGGTAGTGATTTCGATGGATCGACCGATCCGGTTCAGCGGCACCTTGTGCTGCGCCGCCAACGCCTGAACGCTGGTGATGCCGGGTATCACGTCAAACTCGAAGACACATCGGCCTGACGCCAGAATCGCCTGCAGGATTCGAATGGTGCTGTCATACAACGCCGGATCGCCCCACACGAGGAAACCGCCGCACTGACCGTCGGACATTTCCTCATTGATCAGCCGCTCGAAGGTCAGCTGCTTGGCAAGGTTCAGATCATCCACACTGGCCTTGTAGTCCACATCACCGCGCTCACGCTCCGGGCTGTGCGCTTCAACGAAGCGGTAATCGGGGTCGCTGATGTAGCGTTCGCAAATCTCGCGACGCAGGTCGATCAGCTTGTCCTTGCTCTGGCCTTTGTCCATCAGGAAAAACACATCAACCAGGTTCAGCGCCTTTACGGCCTGCATCGTGATGTAGTCGGGGTTGCCGGCACCGATGCCGATGACCATCAGTTTTTTCATTAACAGGCTCCTTCAACGCCAGTGCCCGACAAACGCAAGCGCCAGCAACCGTTGAACCGCAACTCGATGGCTGACAGCGGTTCGACGTCGATTAAATTGAACGACGGGCTTTGCAACACCTGGGTCAACGCCGCACGAATGACAAATGGATGGGTGATGGCAACGATGTGCCCCGGCGTTGCTTCCAGTGTCTTGAGCCATGCAGCCACCCGCTCACCGAGTTGTGCCACAGACTCGCCACCGTGAGGCGCCGAGTGCGGGTCATCGAGCCAGGCCTGCAGCGTCTGCGGTTCGGATTTCTGCAGATCATCGATCTGCGCGCCGTTCCAGCGTCCAAAATCGCAATCCCTCAGCGCCTCGACAATCTCCACATCACTGCCGAACAACCCGGCGGTTTGCCGTGCCCGACGTTCCGGACCACTGAACAGGCGAGGCTTCCCCTTGAACCGGGAACGAAGGGAGCCCTGTGCCGATTGCCAATCCATCTCAACAGGCTCATCCGTAGGAAAGCGCGCCAATTTCTGTGCGACGGTTCGAGCGTGGCACATCAGGGTCAAACGGGTTGCCTGCACGAAAGATCACTCGGCTGAAGGAAAAGAAAACGGCATCAAGCCACCATTCAGGCGCAATTGTGCCGTAAGAAATGCGATCGAGGGCGTTTCATTACGCCGATCCTTCTTAAAAAGCAGCTATCTCTGACATCACTGTCAGCGAGGGCCTACAGCGCTGATCGACATCCGTGTAGCCCCCAACCTACGGGCATTTCGCCCCATTTTGGGGCTGGACAGGAACGCGCAAAAATTCACTAGACATGGGGCGCGGGTTAAATAAATACTGCTGTAACGGATTATTAAATGTAAACAATACCCCCCATCCAGCAGGAGCCCGGATGCCCTCTCCCAGCACCATGAACCACCGCCTCCGTTGCCAAAACCCCGACCGGTCTCTCACTACATGGGACACCGAAACAGTGCTGTCCCGAATAACGGCTGACTAGAAAAAGAGCGGCGCTGGCAAACCATCAAGCGACCGCCGATTAAACGCGTGGAAACCGACAGTGATAGTCAGGTTCGTGCCAATCGCCGAACCCTTTGATACAGGAGTGCATCCATGCTGGTCTTACGCCCAGTGGAGTTAACCGACCTGCCCCAGTTGCAGCGACTGGCGCGCGAAAGCCTGGTCGGCGTCACGTCCTTGCCGGACGATACCGAACGCTTGCGCGAGCGGATTCTCGACTCCTGCGCCTCATTCGCCAAAGACGTCGAGGGTCATGGCCCGGAAAACTACTTCTTCGTGCTGGAGGACCTGACGAACCAACGCCTGGCAGGCTGCTCGGAGATCCTCGCCACGGCCGGTTTCGACGAACCGTTCTACAGCCTGCGCAACCGCCATTTCACCAGCGCCTCGCGAGAACTGAACATCGAGCATGGCGTGCCGGCGCTGTCGTTGTGTCATGACCTCAGCGGCCATACCTTGCTGCGTGGTTTTCACATCGATGCGGCGCTGGTGCGCACACCGTCCTCCGAACTGCTGTCACGGGCGCGACTGATGTTTATTGCCGCTCATGCGCAGCGCTTTGCCGAAGCGGTCATCACCGAGATCGTCGGCTACAGCGACGATGAAGGAGGGTCGCCATTCTGGGACGCGCTGGGCAAACACTTCTTCGACTTGCCCTACGCCGAGGCCGAGCGCCTTTGCGGGCTGGAGAGCCGGACGTTCCTGGCCGAACTGATGCCGCACTACCCGATTTACGTGCCGATGCTGCCCCAGGCAGCGCAGGACTGCATCGGCCGAATCCACCCCGATGGCCAGGAAGCCTTCGATATCCTTGAACGCGAGGGATTCGAGACCAACAGTTACGTAGACCTGTTCGACGGCGGCCCGACCTTGTACGCGCGCCTCGCCAGTATCCGTTCCATTGCGCAAAGCCAGACCGGCACGGCAACACTGGGCGACGTCATCGATGCTCGCGGTCGCTACCTGGTGAGCAACGATTCGCTGAAGGACTATCGCGCCATCGTCGCCGACCTGGACTACACCGCCGGACATCCCGTGCCCTTGAGCACCGAGATGTGCACGGCCTTGAACGTAAGCGAAGGCAGCCCGATCCGGTTGATCGCCCTGTGAGCATCATCCGGGCCCGAGCCCAACGACTGCGTCGCCCCGTAGAAGGAGCTGCATCATGATTGTCCGTCCGGTTCACGTCACCGACCTGCCCGCCCTGCTGGCACTGGTGCGGCAGGCCGGTCCGGGGTTTACCACCCTGCCCGCCAACGAGGATCGCCTGGCCCACCGGTTGCGCTGGGCACAACGGACCTTCGCCGAACAGGTCGAGCGGGCCGACGCCGACTACCTGTTCGTGCTCGAAGACGACGACCAGCAAGTGGTGGGGGTCAGTGCCCTGACGGGGGCCGTCGGGCTGCGCGAGCCCTGGTACAACTATCGGGTCGGCCTGACGGTCAGTTCGTCACCGGACCTGGGTATCCAGCGGCAGATTCCAACGTTGTTTCTGAACAATGAAATGACCGGGCAATCGGAGATCTGCTCATTGTTCCTGCGACCCGATCAACGCCAGGGCAGCAATGGCCGACTGCTGTCGTTGGGACGCTTGTTGTTTGCGGCCGAATTTTCCCACCTGTTCGGCGAGAAGCTCATCGCCGAACTGCGTGGCAGCGCCGATGAGCAAGGCTGCTCACCGTTCTGGGACAGCCTGGGCCGGCACTTTTTCAAGATGGACTTCAGCCATGCTGATCACTTGTCGGGGCTGGGCAGCAAAGCGTTCATCGCCGAACTGATGCCACGTCAACCGCTATACACCTGCCTGCTCACCGAACAGGCCCAGGCCGTGATCGGCAAGGCTCACCCCAACACCGAGCCGGCGATGAAAATCCTCACGGCCGAAGGTTTCACCCACAAAGGCTACATCGACATCTTCGACGCCGGCCCGGTCATCGAGGCACCGCTGTCGAAAATCCGCACCGTACGCGACAGCCAGGCGCTGGTGCTGACCATCGGCACCCCGGACGAGCAGGCTCCGGTCTGGCTGATCCACAACCGCCGACTGGAAAGCTGCCGCATCACCGCCGCCCCGGCCAGGCGAGTGGGCAACAGCCTGATCGTCGACCGGCTCACCGCCAAACGCCTGCAACTGCAACCCGGCAACTCCGTACGCGCAGTGCCGCTGCTCAATCAACAGCAACAGGCTGTGGCAGCCTGAAAAACCTGCCTCCCACCCTACAGGATGGGCTTCGATCACGGCCGTCCAGCAAATTCGTCATCATTCTCCCCCCTGTTGCGTGATAGCCTTTTGTATCTTCGGCGTTGACACTCTTGCTCAAGCCCTTCCATTCCTTTGTATTGGTGGAACTCATATGTCCAGGCTTTCTCATCAGGATTTGCGCCGTAACTTCCGTGAACTGTTCGCTTCCAACACGTGCTATCACACGGCATCGGTCTTCGACCCGATGTCTGCACGCATCGCGGCGGACCTGGGTTTTGAAGTGGGGATTTTGGGTGGTTCGGTTGCCTCGTTGCAGGTACTGGGCGCCCCCGACTTCGCCCTGATCTCGCTCAGCGAGTTCGCCGAGCAGGCCACCCGAATCGGTCGCGTTGCGCAATTGCCGGTCATCGCCGACGCCGATCACGGCTACGGCAACGCATTGAACGTCATGCGCACCATCGTCGAGCTCGAACGCGCCGGCGTGGCTGCCCTGACCATCGAAGACACGCTGTTGCCCGCGCAATTCGGCCGCAAGTCCACCGACCTGATCTGCGTCGCCGAAGGTGTCGGCAAGATCCGCGCCGCGCTGGAAGCACGGGTTGATACGGAAATGGCAATCGTTGCTCGCACCAATGCCGGGATCCTGCCAGTGCAGGAAGTCATCAGCCGTACCCAGCAGTACCAGAAAGCCGGTGCGGACGGGATTTGCATGGTGGGTGTGCGTGACTTCGACCACCTCGAACAGATTGCCGAACACCTGACCGTGCCGCTGATGCTGGTCACCTATGGCAACCCGCTGCTGCGCGACGACAATCGCCTGGCCGAACTGGGCGTGCGGGTCACCATCGACGGGCATGGCGCTTACTTTGCGGCGATCAAAGCGACTTACGACAGCCTGCGGGAACAGCGGCAGATCTTCACTCAGGCGTCGGATCTGAGCGCGACGGAACTGACGCATACCTACACGCAGCCTGAGGAATACATTCGTTGGGCGGAAGAATTCATGAGCGTTAAAGAGTAAAAGCGTGCGTCTGTTCTGGCGCCAGCGTCTGCCGGCGATGGCGCCAGAACTGACGACTTATTTCTTGGCCAACTCCATGATCATCCGCGACAACAGATAAATCCGCGGTGCCACACTCTCAACCTCCGCGTATTCCTCCGGCGTATGAATATTGCCGCCCACAATCCCGAACCCATCCAGCGTCGGCGTACCCACGCCTGCTGACAGGCTCGCATCCGCCGCGCCGCCACTGCCCTCTTCCGTCAACTTGCGCCCGATTTCGCCATAGATTCCCTGCGCCATCGCCATCAGCCGATCCGATTCGGCCGTTTGTGGCATCGGCGGCAAGCCGCGCTGCAGTGTGGTGGTGACTTCGGTGTCGGGTATCAGCTTGTCTTTGGAAACCCGCGCCAGATCCTTCTCGATCCGGTCGAACTCTTCCGGCACCGCCGCCCGCACGTCAGCCTTGGCCGTGGCTTGATCGGGAATCACGTTGGTGCGGTCGCCGGCCTTGAGCACAGTGAAGTTGATGGTGGTTTTCTTTGCTTCATCGCCCAGTTTGCCGAGCTGCAAAATCTGGTGCGCGGCTTCCATGGCGGCGTTACGACCCAGCTCAGGAGCGACACCCGCATGGGCCGCCTTGCCTTTGACTTCGACGACGGCGGTCGCGCTGCCCTTGCGCCATACCACTAGGCCATCCGCCGGGCGACCCGGTTCGAGGTTAAGGGTGACGTCATGGGCCTTGGCGGTTTTCTTGATCAGGTCGGTGGCGATGTCCGAGCCGGTTTCCTCGCTGGCGTCGAGCAGAAAGGTGATTTGCGCATAGTCCTTGAAGTCGAGGTTCTTCAGGACTTTCAGCGCGTAGATACCGGCGACGATGCCGCCCTTGTCATCCATCACACCCGGCCCGTAGGCGCGACCGTCCTTGATATGAAACGGGCGTTCGGCGGCAGAACCTTCCTTGAACACAGTGTCCATGTGCGCCATCAACAGGATTTTCGCCTTGCCAGTACCCTTCAGCGTCGCGATCACGTGGTTGCTGTTGTCCGGCGTGTTCGGCACGAGTTCGATGGTGGCGCCGAGTTTTTTCAGTTCATCGATGGCGATGTCGCTGACCTGGGTCAGGCCCGGTTCATAACCGGAGCCGGAATCGATGTTCACCAGCCGCTCCAGCAGTTTCAGGGCTTCACCCTTGTACTGTTCGGAATCGGCGAGGACTTGCTTGTGGGGTTCGGCGAATGCCGTGGGGGCGAAGGTGCCGAGGGCGAGCGTGAGGCCGAGGCTGGTGGCCAGCAGGGAGCGAGGGAGATTGAGCGTCATGAATCGGTCCTTGTTTCGTGTCGGGAGTCAAAAACACCCTACCTGACTATCGCGCAAGGCTCTAGACCGGATGCGACACCTACAACCCCGATTCACCGAAGATCCCTTGTGGGATTTGTGCAGGCCTTCAGACCGAGTCGAGCAGTTCATGACGGGGCTTGCCGTCCCCGCAACAAATCACGCGATTTCGGCCAGTGGTCTTGGCCTCATAGAGCGCCTGATCGGCGTCGTTGAGCCACAGCATCGCGTCATTGTGGGCCGGGTTGAAGGCGGCGAGACCAATGCTCAGGCTGACTTTCAGCGCAGGGCTCTGCTCGTAACCGAGGGTGGCGAAGCGATCACGAAGCGCATCCATGGCAGCCGCAGCATGATCGAGCGCAAGGTCCGGGAGGATGACGCAGAACTCGTCGCCACCGTAGCGACCCGCCACATCGGCCGCCCGCAGGTTCTGTTTGAGCATCTTGCTCAGTTGACGCAACACGATGTCCCCGGCGACATGGCCGTAGGTGTCGTTGATGGTTTTGAAATGGTCGATGTCGATCAGCGCAATCGCCCCGCCCTGAGGCTGGCGTTTGCAGCGCTGGAATTCGACTTCCAGCTGATCTTTCCAGGCGCCGTGATTGAGCAGGCCGGTGAGGCTGTCGGTGCGGCTCAGGGCCAACAATTCACGCTTGTGCCGGCCCAGCGTGGTGGCCTGTCGGAAGCAGATCCAGCCCAGCGCCAGCGGATACAGGGTCAACAGCGGCAGGCAGGCATACATCTGCAACGGGCTGGTTTGCGGTACGAAGGCCGGCGCAAACACCAGAAATCCGACACCGATTCCCAACACCTGCGCAACCGCACCCACCAGCAGGAAGCGCAGGCCGCCAATGGCCACGTTGTTCATTGCCATCATGGCGATGGTGGTTGCGCTGGGCAGCGGATTGAATTGCATGGCGGCGACCCAGACGCCACCGAGAAAGGCATCGACCAGCAGATTACGATGTTCGGCGTGGTAGGGAACCTTCGCCCGACGCGCCCATTGGTAAGCGACGTGCGGCCAGAAGATACCGTTGAAGAGCATCAGTGCCCAGACCCACGGCGCCGGGTCAAGTGGGTACATCGCGGCGGCAACACACACCAGTCCCGAGGCTAAACCCAGGGTTCGCGTTGCATAGAGCCTCCTGGCCAGTGAAAGTCCTTTTCCGCCCGTTTTTTCCATTGGAGCCTCTGCACCACTGCACGGAACCTGCTGACACCGGGGTTTCAGGTGTGGTGGAAGTCTAACAGGGTAACGTCAAATAGCCATCACCGGTTCGCAACCTGAATACCCCGGTATTGCCGTGAGGCGGGCGTAGAATGTTTGGCTATACATGAAGAGAGGGTTCAATACACAACGATAAAAAAGGAGACCCATGCAGACTTTTCAAGTGTTGATCATCGGCAGCGGTTTTGGCGGGCAGTGCGCGGCGATCAATTTGCTCAAGGCCGGCATCGATGATTTTCGACTGCTGGAACGGCGGGACTTTTTCGGCGGCACCTGGTGCCAGAACACGTACCCCGGTGCAGCCGTCGATGTGCCCTCGCCGCTTTATTCGCTGTCCTTCGCCCCTTACCGCTGGACACAAATGTTCGCCGAACAGGCCGAACTGCACCGCTACACGCAGCACGTGGTGGATCAATTCGGCCTGCGCGACCGTGTGGAACTGGAAGCCAACGTCGAAGGCATCGAATGGGACGACGACACGAAATGCTGGGCAGTGCACACCGCGAACAAAGGCACGTTCTACGCCCGGTTCCTGATCAATGCCACGGGACCGCTGAGCCAACCCGTCATCCCGCATTTCGAGGGCCGGGAGCGCTTTCGGGGCAAGACTTTTCACACCAACAATTGGGATCATGCCTACGACTATCGGCAAAAACGCGTCGCCATCGTCGGCAGTGGCGCCAGCGCGGCCCAGGTGATTCCGGCCATTGCGCCGGACGTCGAGCATTTGCATGTGTTCCAGCGCACGCCGCACTGGGTGCTGCCACGGGCCGATCGCGCCTTCGGCCCCTTCCAGCGCTGGTTGCTCGGCCTCAAACCGGCCTACAAACTGCTGCGCTGGATGATCTATTGGCAATTCGAAACGCGGGTGATTGCCTTCAAATACTCGAAACCGGCGATCCGCATGGTCCAGCAACACGCCCTGCGTTTCCTCAAACGCCAGGTCCCCGACCCTGAACTCAGGCGCAAACTGACACCGGACTACACCATCGGCTGCAAACGCGTCATCATCTCGAGCACCCTGTACCCGGCACTCGGTCGGCCCAACGTTACGTTGCACAGCCGCGAACAGGGCATTGCGTCCATAGACGAAACCGGCATCGTCACCCAGGACGGGCAACACATCGACCTGGACCTGATCGTCTGGTCCACCGGTTACGACGCCACCGACGGGGTGATTTCCTACCCGGTAACAGGAAAAAACGGCAAGCAACTCAGGGATTTCTGGGCCACCTACCCTCGCGCCTATCTCGGTACCAGCCTGCCGGACTTCCCCAACCTGTTTATCGTCACCGGGCCCAATACCGGCATCGGCCACACTTCGGCGCTGTTTATCATCGAATCCCAGATGAATTACATTCTCGATTGCATTCGCACGCTGAAAGAACAAGGTTTGCGCAGCATCGAAGTTCGCCCCGAGGCAGAACGTACCTACACTGAAATGATCCACCGGGAAATGGAACGCACGGTGTGGAAATCCGGAGGCTGCCACAGTTGGTATCAAAGCAAGAGTGGTCATGTGATTGCCATGTTTCCCGGGTTCAGTTTCAGCTACCACCGATTGACCCGGACGCTGAAACCCGCCGATCACATCTTGTCCTGATCAGAGAGAAGGGAGACGCCTGATGCTTTTGTTGGTTGTCGCAATCGCGGTTTTCGTGGCCTGGAGCTGGTTGAGCTACCCGGCCATCGGTCACTGGCTCTATGACCTGAACATGGCGGCCGAAGCCAAGCTGTATCGGCTGCACAAGATCGTCGTACCGATTGCCGAAATGACCGTTTCGACCTGGCAAGGCGGGCCGTACGAAGCGTCAAGCAGCGTGCTGATGCTTCACGGCTACAGTGCCGACAAGAACCTCTGGCTGCGCTTCGCCCGGCATTTTGTCGGCACTTACCGGGTGATCATCCCCGACATCGCCGGGCATGGCGAAACCGGCTTCAAGGCCGGTGGCGGGTACGACATTCCTTTGCAGGCGAAGCGGATGATCCAGTTGCTCGATGTCTGCGGCGTCGAGAAGGTGCATGTGATCGGCAACTCGATGGGCGGCTACATGGCGGCGTGGCTCGCGGCGACTTACCCGGACCGCATCGCCTCGGTTGCCCTGATCGACCCGGCCGGTGTCACCGCGCCCGAAATCAGTGACCTGGAACGCCACTTGGCCAAGGGCCACAACCCGTTCCTGATCAACTCCCGGGAAGAATTCCGGCGCTTCTACGCCATGACCATGGCCGAGCCGCCATGGGTGCCCGGCGTGGTGCTGGACGCCATCGCCCAGCGTTATGAACAGTCCCGGGATGAGCTGGAAGAAATCTTCAGGGACTTCCGTGCCAGCCCGCCAATGGAGCCGAAGCTGCCCGACATCAAGTGCCCGGCGCTGTTGCTGTGGGGGCGCAAGGACCGCTTGATCGACGTCAGCAGCGTGGCGATCTGGAGCAAAGGCATCGAAGACCTGCGGGTGGAGATCTGGGAAGGTGTCGGCCATATGCCGATGGTCGAGGCACCGGCAGGCACGGCGCGGTTGTATCGCGAGTTTTTGGCATCCCAGCGCACTCAACTCCATGTATAGCGGAGGGCTGCCGCTTCAGCAGTCCTTTGCAGAATGAAGTCCGTAAGATTCTTCGTTTGTCGGCGCCGCGGAAGGCTGCGATCTTTTCTCCCATCCCTCTCGTCACCGCGCCTGGAATTTTTTCATGAGCCACCCAAGCTTTGTCAGCCCTGACCTGATCCGCCAACGCTTCTCCAAAGCGATGTCCGACATGTACCGCGAAGAAGTGCCGCTGTACGGCGCGCTGATGGAACTCGTGGAACAGACCAACCGCCATGTACTGGACAGCGAACCGCAGATCGCCCGGCAGTTGAACAGCACAGGCGAAATCCAGCGTCTGGACCTGGAACGTCACGGCGCTATCCGCGTCGGCACTGCCGATGAACTCGCCACCCTCGCCCGGCTGTTCGCGGTGATGGGCATGCAACCCGTTGGCTATTACGATTTGACCCCGGCCGGCGTCCCGGTGCATTCGACGGCGTTCCGCGCGGTGCATGAGGCCGCGTTGCAGGTCAGCCCGTTTCGGGTGTTCACCTCGCTGCTGCGTCTGGAACTGATCGAAGACCCTGAGCTGCGTGCCTTTGCCCAGTCAGTATTGGATAAGCGTTCGATCTTCACGCCAAAAGCATTGGACCTCATTGAACGTGCTGAAACCGAAGGTGGCCTCACCGAGTCCGAGGCCAAGGACTTCGTCGAGCAAGCGCTGGAAACCTTCCGCTGGCACCACAGCGCCACGGTCACTGCCGAGCAGTACCAGAAACTCAGCGCCCAGCATCGTCTGATCGCCGATGTCGTGGCGTTCAAGGGCCCGCACATCAACCACCTGACGCCGCGCACGCTGGACATCGACATTGTGCAGGCGCAAATGCCGGCCCACGGCATCACCCCCAAAGCAGTGATCGAAGGTCCGCCCCGCCGTCAGTGCCCGATCCTGCTGCGCCAGACCAGTTTCAAGGCGCTGGACGAACCTGTTGCTTTCACCGATCAAGCCGAAAGTCACGGTAGCCACAGCGCCCGGTTCGGCGAGATCGAGCAGCGCGGCGCCGCGCTCACCCCCAAAGGTCGGGCGCTGTACGACCGATTGCTCAATGCTGCCCGTGACGAACTCAAAGACTTCCCCAACGAAGCCAACGCCGCACGCTATAACGCGCTGATGACGCAGCACTTCAGCGAATTTCCTGACACCGTTGAGGGAATGCGTCAGCAGGAACTGGCGTACTTTCGCTATTTCGTTACGGAAAAAGGTCAAGGGGCGGAAGCGCTTAAGTCTTCGTCGCTGGAAGACCTGCTCAGCGGCGGTTATTTGCGGGTTGAGCCACTGGTTTACGAAGATTTCCTGCCGGTCAGTGCGGCGGGGATTTTTCAGTCGAACCTGGGGGATGCGGCGCAAACCCACTATGGCGAGCATTCGAATCAACAGGCGTTCGAGAAGGCCCTCGGGCGCTCGACCATTGATGAGTTGGGGTTGTATGCCGAGACGCAGCGGCGTTCGATTGAGGAATGTTTTGCAACCTTGACCGTACGTTGAACTGTAGGAGCACGGCTTGCCGGCGAAGGCGATTTCAAACGCGCCTTCGCCGGCAAGCCTGGCTCCTACAGGTTTTTAGTTATTTCAACTGCGCCAACAGCGCTTCAGCCGTGGCCTCGGACGACGCCGGATTCTGACCGGTCAGCAGCAGCCCGTCAGTCACCACATAACTCGCCCAGTCCTCACCCTTGGAATAAATCCCGCCCTTCTCCTTGAGCATGTCCTCCACCAGAAACGGCACCACGTTCGTCAGTTGCACCGCTTCCTCCTCGGAGTTGGTGAAACCCGTCACCCGCTTGCCCTTGACCAGCGGCTGACCGTCCGCCCCCTTGACGTGGCGCAACACGCCCGGAGCATGACAGACCGCCGCCACCGGTTTGCCTGCCTTGTACAACGCCTCGATCAACGCGATCGAGTTCTTGTCTTCGGCCAGATCCCACAACGGACCATGGCCACCCGGATAGAAAACAGCATCGTAATCGTCAGCCCTGACACTGCTCAGCAGCGCGGTCGACGCCAATGCCGACTGGGCCGCAGAGTCTTTGCGGAAGCGATCAGTGGCCGCGGTTTGCGCGTCCGGCTCGTCGCTCTTCGGGTCCAATGGGGGTTGCCCGCCCTTGGGCGACACCAGCGTCAGCTGAGCGCCGGCGTCTTTGAAAGCGAAATACGGTGCGGCGAATTCTTCCAGCCAGAAGCCGGTTTTCTTACCCGTATCACCCAATTGATCGTGGGACGTCAAAACCATCAGGATTTTCATGTCGCGCTCCTTGAATTCGGGGAATGTTCAATCACCTCGGCGCTGGGTTTGACCACCAGGCAGCGCTGTTCGTTGCACTTTTCACACCGGCGCTCTGCGTGATGGCCAACCGCCTTGATGCGCAAGAAGTTGCGCAATCGATACGGCAAAACACGCTGCTTCAGCGCTGAACGCCCGGCTTGTCAGGCCTTCCAGCCCAGTGCGCAAGAAGTTGCGCAGTGCTGCGCAAGTTCTTGCGCACATTCTGCGGTGAACGTTGCCGGCCAGCTTTCCAGCGACCAAAAATTCACTGCGAAGCCCTGATTTATAGGGCTTTCAGCGTTTCTGGCACGGACCTTGATAACAGTCATGCACCCACCGGGCGATATCGCCTCCCGGGCACCCTCACTTATTCAGCAAGGAGAGCATCCATGGCAACACCAGCGTACATGTCCGTCACTGGCGAAAAACAAGGTCTGATCACTGCCGGCGCATTCACCGCCGACTCGGTTGGCAACACCTACCAGGAAGGTCACGAAGACCAGGTCATGGTTCAGGCTTTCAGCCACGACGTGATCATCCCGCGTGACCCGCAATCCGGCCAACCGACCGGTCAGCGCGTACACAAGCCAGTCGTGATCACCAAGGTATACGACAAGTCTTCGCCACTGCTGCAGGCCGCTTTGACCTCCGGCGAGCGCATGAGCGAAATCGTTATCCAGTGGTACCGCACCTCGGCTCAAGGTACCCAAGAGCACTATTACACCACCAAACTGGAAGACGCGATCATCGTCGCCATCAACAACAAAATGCACAACTGCCAGGATCCGTCGAACTCGCACTTCACGCACCTGGAAGAAGTGCAATTCACCTACCGCAAAATCACCTGGACCCACGAAGTATCCGGTACTTCGGGTTCCGATGACTGGCGTCTGCCGGTGGCCTGATCCAGGTCGACCGTCTAAAGCATCGGCCAGCTCTGCTGGTCGATGTTGTTTACGCCCTTCCAGAATTTTCGCGTCCGCAAGCTCCCTGCACGGGTGCCGGAGAACGCCGCAGCACTGCACGAGGAACAAGGGATGTTCGCGCCGGCCAATCAGACTCACTTTGCCCTGACCATCGAAGGTCTTTCCAACGACTTCCAGGTGCTTTCCCTGCAAGGTCGGGAAGCCATCAGCCAGCCGTTTGTGTTTGAGGTGGAACTGGTCAGCGAAAAACCGTCCCTGGACCTCGAAAGCCTGCTGCACAAACCCGCCTTTTTGCAGCTCTCGCCCGACGGCAGCGGCATTCATGGCCAGATCTATCGCGCCGCCCAGGGTGATTCCGGCAAACGCCTGACCCGCTACGCGGTGACCCTGCGCCCGCAACTGTCCTACCTGGCGCATCGCATCAACCAGCGCATCTTCCAGAACCTCACGGTGCCGAAAATCATCGGCCTGGTCCTCGAAGAACACGGCATCCAGAGCAATGCCTACGAATTCAAGGTCGGGGCGATTTATCCCGAGCGCATCTACTGCGTCCAGTACGATGAATCGGACCTGCAATTCGTCCAGCGCCTGTGCGAGGAAGAAGGTATCCACTACCACTTCCAGCACAGCGCCACGGCCCACAAACTGGTGTTCGGCGATGACCAGACGGTGTTCCCGAAACTCGCGCCCGTGGCCTATCAGCAAGACTCCGGCATGGTCGCCAGCGACCCGGTGATCAAGCGCTTCGACCTGCGCCTGGAAACCCGCACCAGCCGCATCACCCGTCGCGACTACGACTTCGAAAAACCGCGCATCACCCTCGAAAGTGAAAACCGCGGCGGCGCCCTGCCCGACCTCGAAGACTATGACTATCCCGGCCGCTTGATCGACCGCGAACGCGGCAAGCACCTGGCCAAACGCGCCCTCGAACGTCATCGCAGCGACTTCCAGCTGGCCGAAGGCAAAAGCGATCAGCCGTTGCTGGTCAGCGGCCACTTCCTGGCCCTGACCCAACACCCGAAAGCCAAATGGAACGACCTGTGGCTGCTGACCGAAGTCCTGCACGAAGGCAAACAGCCGCAAGTCCTGGAAGAGTCGGTCACCAGCAGCACCACTAACCTGAAAGACGATTTCCACCAGGGTTATCGCAACCGCTTCCAGGCCACGCCGTGGGACGTGCCGAATCGCCCGCCGCTGACGCAGAAAAAACCGCGCATCCTCGGCAGCCAGAGCGCCGTGGTCACCGGCCCCAAAGGTGAAGAAATCCACTGCGACCAGTACGGCCGCGTCAAAGTGCAATTCCACTGGGACCGCGAAGGTCAGGCCGACGACAAGACCAGCTGCTGGCTGCGCGTCTCCTCCGCCTGGGCCGGCGCGCACTACGGCGGCATCGCCATCCCGCGAATCGGCATGGAAGTGCTCGTCACCTTCCTCGAAGGCGACCCCGACCAGCCGCTGATCAGCGGCTGCCTGTACCACAAGGAAAACGTCGTCCCGTACGCCCTGCCGGCGAACAAGACCCGCACCACCTTCAAAACCCTCAGCTCGCCGGGTGGCGCAGGCTTCAACGAACTGCGCATCGAAGACAAGAAAGGCCAGGAGCAGATCTTTCTGCACGCCCAGCGCGACTGGGACGAAAACGTCGAACACGACCAGAAGATCCGCGTCGGCAACGAACGCCACGACACCGTCGAGAAAAACAGCTACAGCGAATTCAAGGCTGAAGAACACCACACCGTTTATGAAGACCGCAAAGTCGAGGCCCGCGCCAACGACCACCTGACCGTGGGCGTGAACCAGCACATCAAGATCGGCACTGGGCAATTCATCGATGCGGGCCAGGAAATCCACTTGAGCAGCGGCATGAAAGTGGTGCTTGAGGCCGGGAGCGAATTGACACTCATTGGTGGCGGCAGCTTCATCAAGATCGATGCGGGTGGCGTGACCCTGAGCGGGCCGGTGATCAACATGAACTCCGGTGGAGGGCCGGGCAGCGGAACGGGGGCGGCGCCGTTGTTGCCGGGGCCGTTGAAGCAGGCGGATGCGGACAAGGCAGGACAATTGTTGGTGCCGGCACAGCGACAAGCGTTGATGCAGAAAAAGCCGATCTGCGCGATCTGCGAGAAGGCCAAACTGGAGGCGCAAAATGCTTAAGTCCGACTGGCCGCTGGAGAACGGATTACCTCAAGGCCTGCCGTGGAATGGCACCGTCGGCTTGCTGCTGGATGGTGTCAGCGTCGAAAAACTGCCCCAGCACCTTTATCAATGGTCGGACGATCCGGTGTTCGAGCCACTCTACCTCGGCACGCAGTGGGCCGAGTTGGGTGACGTTTCGCCGTGCCTTGTCCAGATAAAAACCCAGAACAATCCCATCCTCGCGAAGTTCCTGGCTGAACCCCGCCAGGAGTGGGGCTACCTGGTGTTCAGCGATCAACCCTGGGCGCAAATGGTCGAGCACTTCCGCTGGCTGACCAGCGTCATGCACCCACAGGGTGAAGAAGTCCTGCTGCGCATCGCCGACCCTGCCGTGGCCCACGCATTGCTCAGCCACGCCGAGAGTATCAAGGACCCTACCCTGTTCGGACCTTGCTCGCAGATCGTCGCCGCCGACGCGGCGCTGGGCTGCTGGCACATCAACCAGCGACCGGGCAAGGCCCCCGAGCCCAACCACAGCAAACGCTACCGCTTGAGCGACGAGCAACTCAGCCAACTGGACGAAGTGAATTTCCGCAGCATCGTCCTGCGCCTCGACCAACACATGCACGAATACTTTCCGTCCTATCAGGCACAATCGATGCCGTTGCAGCGCTGGGAACACCTGCACGCATTGGCATCGACCTCGTACGATCGCGGCTTCAACACCGAACTCGACATCACTCTTTACGCCAACATTCACGGGTTCCTCGGCGAGCGAGCGCTGGCGGAGCATCCGGACCTGGATGCAATACTCAAGACCCCGTCGGAACAAACGCCCGCTCAGCGACTCGAACGGGTCGCTGATATTGCCCAGGAACGGGCTGAAACCCTGCACAGGAGCCAAGGATGACCACGCCAACATCGGCCGGCAAAAGCCCGAACAACGTTGCAAAAAGCCAGGACGACGGCAAGTGCGCCATGGGCGGCTGCTCCCTGATGAAGGCCAAGATCCAGCTCATCCCTCTGCGCTACGGACTGGTCGAACGACTCGACCCGTCCAGCGCGCTGGCCATGCCGTACAAAACCACTTCACGTCCACTGGGCATTCGCTTGATCCGCGACGGATGGCTCTACATCATCGTCGACAAGAAACCTCAAGCCGTCATGCACGAATACCGCATCCAGAACGGCATCGTGACCCAACTGCTGTGGGAAAAAGGCGAAATCACCGCCAACAAACGCGAAAGCAACGTGGGCGAAGCCGTATTGGTCTTCCCCCGTCTGAGCAAGCTCTACGTCAACTACTCCGAAGTGCAATGGACTGCCGCCAAATGCGCGCAGGTCATCAAGCACAAGTCCGAGCGTGAATACTTCATGCAGGCAGTGGACCTGACCAAGGCTGATCCGGAGAAAGGCGCGGCTAATCTGTTGACGCCGAGTCAGGCGGAAAAGTGGATTGCGGAGGTTGCGGAGCAGCCGAGTAAGGAACCGGCGGTTACGGGTGCCAAGCCTGAGGAGAGCAAAGACTATCTCTGGGAGCAAGCGTCGCACTTCAAGAAAACTCAGCTGGGCGCGCTCAAAAAGCAAGTCAAGGCAGAAAATGAGCGTGACCATCTGTACTTGGTCATACAGGATGACTTGGGCGTGCTGCGCGATCTCGCTGAGCATCAGGATTTGGTCACTGGCTGGATTAGTGACTGGAGTGACGCTGAAGCCAATCAAAAGAAGTATGTGTTTGGTTGCTACATTGAATCGTTGTACACCGTTACGGGCGCAAATCTCTCCAATGCCGCAAAAGCAGATCCTCGCTTCGCAAAGCTTAATGACGAGACAAGCCCTGAGCAGCGACAAAACATCGTCGACTACGTGAATGTAAAAAACCAAACTCAATGGTCTGGTGTAGGTACTCATAAAAGTGCTATCGCCACTGCAAAAATGCGGATGCGCACAAATCTTGGCCCCCTGTATCCTCGTTACGAGGATCTTATTGAATCAATCGAAGATAATGCTGATGATGCACTTAATGGCGCCAAGATGGGACAACAAGGCATCAATGACCTGATTGACCGCCCTGCAATGGAAGCATTCCTTAAACAGCAAAGGGTTCAACTCAATCGTTGGAATAATCGTCTCGACCTGATCACCGACGATCGAATCAAGCTAGTTTGCGAAGGTCGATTCTATCGTTCTGCCTGGTATTTTGATCCAAACTTCAGCAACCAATTGGAAAACTCCTTGATTGCTGAATATGCATGCATGAAAGATATTTGTCGAACCGACAAAGCAACCAAAGCAATTGCAGACCTAATAGAAAAAGAGCCTGGCTTTACTGTTCCTACTTTCTTCACACTTAGCCTATCTGATCGAAAAGACTTCCAAGCCAAACTAGCATCACTTTTCAAATATGCACGCGATGGCTGGAAAGCAAACAAAGACTTTAAAGCAGCACAAAAAACCATAGAAGAATACAAAAAATTAGTAAGCAGCAAACTCGCTGCAACTATGAATCTGGGTTCTGACGGCATTACCTTTGATCAACTCCGTAACACCGCCTATGACCCAGCGAAGCAATTGAAACTTGCAGATGCAATGGAAGAGGCCATGCAGGGCCTTGGTAACGGACGCACCATTGACCCCGCTAAATTCCTTCGACGGATTCCTGGCGCTGCTTGGATTGATATATTCCGAGCATTTAATCAAGGCGGAATCACACTGTCCTTTGCTTCCGCCGATCAAATTCGACGCTTCGAAGCCGACATGGAAAAGCTCTCGGAGCTTCGCCAAGAGATGTCAACTCTAAAAAACAAAATCAAACAAACTTTAGCAAGCGAACGAAAAGGGAGAGCTCCCAAAGGCAGTCATCGCTCGCTAGTTTCTCAACGAAAAGCGATACAACAGTCAGTAGCACCATTGGAGTCAAAAGTAGCGCAAGCTATGAGTCCGATTGGAGAAACACCAGGAAAGACCGGAATAAAAATAGCCGGTCTAAATAGTTCACAAGTAACTGAGTTTCACCGAATGGCTGAAGATAGCCGACTGAGAAAGCAATACAAAGGCCTGAGCGCAGATGTCTACAAATCCGCTGGCGGTGACTTGTTCGCTTCTGCGGCCTTTGTTATGCAGGCGATCAATTTTATTGTAGTTCTCGGAGAAGTAAGAAGAAAAGAAACCAGGGATAGATCAGACGTCATATCATTCTTTAATGCTCTATTTTCCACCGTTGGGGGAGGATTTGCAGCGCTTCAGGGTATAGCAAGCACCAGCCTTTCGGTCGCGGTAAACAATTACACTAGCGTTGCAGGAAAAATTAAGTACGCCGCGCGCCTTGGCAAGCTGACTGGTTCCCTTGGGCTTGGAGGCTATGGATTTAGCGCTGCGGCAGCTGTATTTAGCCTATCAGGAGAAAAAGGGTCGATTGCAAGGTGGACTGAAGCATTGAGAACTGGCGATAGTGCTAAGCTGGCAGGCGCAAGCATGACTTTGGCTGGTGATTCTGGACAAGTCGTGGTAAACGGCTGGGCAACGATTCAGACAGGAAAAAGTCTATTTAAAGCAACTACTGTACTTAATGAAGCTAGAGCAGTGGCTTGGGCAACTGCAGGAGCAAGAGTATTGAGTATCGCAGCAAGGGCAAACTTAATCGGTTTAGTGCTGACAGGTTTGCAGTTGGGCGGAGAGTGGATCTATAACCGCAACAACAAAACTGAATTAGATAACTGGCTACAAAAAGGTGCTTGGGGAAAAAAAAGCAACAATAACAGCTTAGATGAGGAGCGCCTGCTCTTAGCGGACATTACTGGCGCCCCCAAAGTCACATTACGAAAAATCAATAATCAATCGATGGCTGTGCTTAGCATTCCAAGCATGACGGCTCGAGAGTTAGATGCAGCAGGTCTTGGAATTTCTGCCTACTGGATGAATAATCTCCAGCGAAACGACTGGGAAGCCTGGACTGAGCCAATGCTATATCAGCTAAACCTCATCAGCGACCAAGATGCACCACTAGAGTTAGGTTTGGAAATATTTCAGCATGAAGCAAATGCCCAGAGCGGTCTTGCTATTAAGCTTCGCTATCGACCACTTCCAAGCTCGGATGTTATACGAGAGAAAAAATTCGAGACACTGACATTGAACGCCGGCAATGATAAGGAAATACCCCCAACATCGATTTTGCGGACTCGTAACGAAAATTCCCCTTGGGCGCTCATAACTCATGACTATTTAAATACATCCACCCAATCTCAAATATCCGGTTAATCTGATGCCAGCACCTGACAATGACACAATCGACGAAATCAATATAAAACTTCAAAGACCGACAGCCGGAGAAGTGCGTAAGTTTGCGACGGGCGAGGCCGTATTTCTGGCTCCACTCCCCGTCCCTACTGGCGACACCCCTATGGACTTAGATGGGAGCTTCATAGAAATCAATGAATCTTATCTCGACATTGGAAGCAGTAATTTCAACAAGGCATTTCAAACACAAGCCATGATTGGACTCGTCATGGCTTTTATAATCACATGCGTTGTAATCGGCCCCCTTATCATTGGCCTAACAGCTTTTGGGGATCCTTACGGTCGAAGCTTTTCAGATAATTTTTTAGAGTTTTTCTTTCCAGGATTGGAATTTGCTATGTGGGGGGCATTGGGTTTTTCAGCTATGGGGATTTACGTAATTCTCAGCAGTACTTTTAATAAAACTCGAAGCCGTCCAATCCGTTTCCATCGACAACGACGTGAGGTTTGCTTCTTTCCCAACGGGTCCGACGAGCAGGTCATCCAGCCATGGGAAGAAATGGTCTCGTGGCTTTCCGTCAGCACGGGTGTTACAGGGGTAGGCGTCATGAGTAATTACACTTTTGGAATGGCATTCGACGACCAAAAACGTAATAAAGTGCACTTTGTGAACCAACAAGTTATGACGCCGACCCATGCATTAAGCAAGTGGGAAGCAATACGTATCTACATGGAAAAAGGGCCGAAATTTTGCCCTGGAAAGGCGCCATATGAAGGTCGACACACATTCGATCAACAACGTGAAACCATTAGTCAGGAATACCGCGAAGGCGACCGCTCCGCGCTTGGAGTTGGCTGGTGGTACTTTTCCCATCTAATCACCCTGTGGCGCTTTCCGTACTGGGTAGCGGAATGGGACCACCGCTACAGCATGAAGTCCCTACCTAAATCCATTGCTGAATGGTCAAAATCTCTACCGCCTGAGCAGTGGGCCAAGCCGAGTCAAGCTCTAAAAGAGCAAAGCGCCAAGATCGAAAAGGCTTTTGCTCAGGGACAAGATTTCATGACGTACTTCAAGGCGAATCTAAACGAAAACAAGACAGATAATCGATAAATAACTGAATGGAAGTGATGAGTTGCGTACTTGAATCTTAAATACAACCGACTACCTCATGCCGGAGACTTTGAAAGTCTATCCGACACAGAGATTATCTACCTGTCACCTAGGCCCATCCCTACAGGTCTCCCGCCTTTCAGTGCTCGCCAACTGCATCGGGACGCCAACGATGTCTTTCTGGATTTTGCAGTCGGCCGTGCAAATTTCGAGTTTATGGCTCGAGCAGGCATCGGCTCGGTAATGTTCATCACCCTCTTCTTCCTTTTTGTATCAGGGTTTGGCTCGTGGCTGAGAAGAGACGTGCAGCCTTTCTGGACTAGTTGGATAGATTTTTTTACAAACGCCTACGTCCAGGGATTCATTTGGTGTCTTTCCGCCGTTTACGTTTGTATATTTTGTTATGCGGTCCGCCAAATCACTGTTCACCCCCCTATCCGCTTTAACCGACAACGCCGTGAGGTTGTTTTCGTACCTAAAAAAGGTGCCGCTCCATGCTATGTTCCTTGGGAGGAGGCAATCGCTTGTGTATCCGCGGGCCGACTCATTACTCAATATGCGGTCATGCCCGAATACAAGCTGATGATCGGTTTGCGTGACGTTGCCAGTGGCGATGTCTTGTGGTCC
This sequence comes from Pseudomonas hormoni, assembly GCF_018502625.1. Taxonomy (NCBI): domain Bacteria; kingdom Pseudomonadati; phylum Pseudomonadota; class Gammaproteobacteria; order Pseudomonadales; family Pseudomonadaceae; genus Pseudomonas; species Pseudomonas hormoni. Next base: position 1,654,754 of record NZ_CP075566.1, on the reverse strand, counting down.
GTAGTGCCAAGCGGCAGTTTGAGTCTGGCCGTGTCCGAATGGGAGGCGATCCGCGTGTACATGGAGGTGGGAAGCTCCGCGCTGGCACCTGATCAGACGGAAGAGTTTGAAGAAGGCAGCGTTACCTTTTTCCACCTGTGTCGGCGTAGCTACCGCGCGGATCACTCACTTCTACGCTACGTCGGGGGCTTTCTGGTCATTCAGTTTTTCAGCGGCTGGACTTTGCCATGCTACATCTCTGGTTGGGTCAACAACCGCCCCAAAGCCGCCTTCCCTAAAGAAGTCCTGAAATGGTCAAAACCTCTCCCCCTCGAGCAGCACGCTATGCCGAGCGAAGCGTTGCTCGAGGAGAGCACTGAAATCCGAAAGGCCTTTGCCAAAGGGCAGAACCTGCTGGATTACTTCAACGTTAAATTTGCTGACCCGGCAAAAAAACCTGCAATGTCAGCGACCTAAGCCGAATTGCACTTTTCTGGTTATCCTGCATGACGCCTACCTCTTCGCAGTACAACGGGTTCGATATTCAACAGCAGCGACCTGTCGCTGGTAAGACTCGGGGCTTTGTCACGGGCGAGGCACTGTTTCTTTCACCAATGCCAGTCCCCACAGGTCAATTGCTGGTGGATCTAGGTGGAAAATATGTCGAGGTCAATGACACCTATCTTGATATCGGAACCAGTAATTCCGGAAAAGCGTTTCAAGCGCGAATCATGATAGCCAACACCATGTTCGTTGCATTTTTCTTTTTTGTATTTTCGCCGTTTTTAGCGGGTACAACAGCGTGGGGAAACCCCTACGGAGTGACCTTCTGGTCTAGAGCAGAAGTCGTATTTGATTATGTTTGTTATCTGGCACTTGGATTAACAGGAGCCACCGCTTTAATTGCCATTTACGTAATAGCGGGCACCACCCTTAAAAAATCCAAAACAAGGCCAGTTCGGTTTAATCGTCAACGACGTGAAGTTTGCTACTTTCCAGAGAAATCGGACGCACCGATAATTCGCCCTTGGGAAGAAACGATAGCCTGGCTATCGGTGGGAACAGGCACAACTGGGATTGGAGTCGTTAAAACCTACACCCTTGGGATAGCCATAGAAGATAAGGACAATGGAGTAGCTTACTACATCAACAACACTGTCCCGTCTCCATTCCATGGGCTAGGGCAATGGGAAGCCATACGTGTCTACATGGAAAAAGGTCCAGAGTTCTGCCCTGGCAAAGCACCCTACGAGGGTCGCCACACCTTTGATAAAGAACGACAAGACATGCACGAGGAATACCAGCACAACGAACGTTCCGCTTTAGGAGTGGGTTGGTGGTATCTGACACACCTGATCACTTGGTGGCGTTTTCCCTACTGGGTAGCGGAATGGGACCATCGTTTCAGCATGAAATCTCTACCTGAATCCATTGCTGAGTGGTCTAAACCTCTTCCGCCTGAGCAGTGGGCGAAGCCAAGCCAAGCTTTAAAAGAGCAAAGTGTGAAGATCGAAAAAGCCTTTGCTCAAGGACAGGATTTCATGACGTACTTCCACGCAAACCTAAGTGAAAACCAGGCAAAAGAGTCAGCAGGTAGCTCGGCATTATGAGCGCAGAAGTCAAACAGCCCGGTGATTGGCGGGACTTCAGCAGTCAGCGCCCTGTCGCTGGTGAGTCCCGACGCTTTGCCACTGGAGAAGCATGGTTTTTATCGCCTATGCCGATGCCCACCGGGCAAATACCTCTGGATTTGGGCGGGAGCATTGTTGAGGTTAATGACACATATCTGGACGTTGGCAGCAGCAATTTTGGAAAAGCATTTCAAGCCAGAGCCATGATTGGTTTGTGCATGGGCTTCATGGTTTCTTGCCTACTGGTCCTACCTACAATTATGGGATTTTCAACATTCAACAACCCTTTTGGACGTAACTTCTCATGGTATTTCAGTGAGTTTTTTGAATCTGGCATGTGGATTTCCAGTTGGGGCGGCGCGGGATTTGCCATTATCGGCTGTTATGTAGTCATCAGCTCAACACTCACCAAATCCCGCACCCGCCCCATCCGCTTCAACCGCCAACGCCGCGAAGTCTGCTTCTTCCCCAACAACTCCGACGAACCCATCATCCAGCCATGGGAAGAACTGGTCTCCTGGCTCTCCGGCAGCACCGGCTCAACCGGCGTAGGCACAATGAGCACTTACACCTTCGGCATGGCGTTCGACGACCCTAAAGCTGATACCGTTCATTTTGTGAACCAGGGAGTAATGACCCCTGTTCATGGTTTGGGCAAATGGGAGGCGATACGTGTTTACATGGAAAAAGGGCCGCAATACTGCCCAGGGAAGGCACCGTACGAAGGCCGCCATACATTTGATAAAGAGCACACAGATATGCTTGAAGAGTACCAACACAACGAGCGCTCCGCGTTGGGTGTTGGCTGGTGGTATTTCACTCATATAATTACTTTATGGCGCTTTCCGTACTGGGTTGCGGAGTGGGACCATCGTTTCAGCATGAAATCTCTACCTGAATCCATTGCAGAGTGGTCAAAATCTTTACCGACTAACCAGTGGGCCAAGCCAAGCCAAGCTTTGAAAGAGCAAAGCGCCAAGATCGAAAAAGCCTTTGCTCAAGGACAGGATTTCATGACGTATTTCAAGGCCGATCTCAGTAAAACCGAGGCAAAAGAATCAACAGATAGTTCGGTATTATGAACGTAGATATCAAACAGTCCGGTGGACTCGACCATGCAACTGTCCGGACAGTTCTTAGTGTAGATCAGCCAACAGGCAAGGCTCCTTTAGAGCTATTCATCACCGATGAGCACACCGAAAATTATCTCACATTGAAAATGAGCGGCGATGCTGAACGGGGTGCAATGACAGGCATGCTCGCAGGCATCGCATCTCCGCTTGGCCTGCTTCTGTCAATATGGATGACGATGGAAGGTGAATGGGCGCTGGCAGCTTTGTCTCTCGCCATTGCGACTCCTATGTTTGTAATTCCTTTCTTATTTGAAATTTGTCGACCTCTTCCTCTACCCGTTCTGTTCAATCGCCGCACTCGTGAAGTCTACTTTGAAAAAGAAGGCGAACTGTTTCATTCTCCATGGGATGGAATTCAAGCGATGGCATGCGAGTTTCAAATTGTCGGACCCTATACTGGCGGCATTGGAAACACGTCTTTAGAAATAATGCTTAATCGTTTTCGCGACCCTGGCAATTCATTAATGATTAGCCTCGGATCACCTATAGGTAAAACCTTGGACATGCAAAAAGGATTTTGGGAATACATACGCGCCTATATGAACAATGGACCATGGTTTGACGAGCGAGGCAATTACAGCGAATCAGATAATTTTGTGAAAAGCCAACTAAACCTAAACACGAAACCATCAAGCTTTCTTGCTCATTGGCGAAAAACCATCGCGGACAAAAAAACTGCAACAAATGGGAAAAACTATCTCAGTGGTATGGACGCGCTCATGCTTCTAGGACACATAATGTTCTATCCTACCCATTGGATTCAGGGTTTCACCCATAACATTGCAAAACGTAAGTCTCGTAATCGGTGGCCCACGGTCGTGCTGGAGCGTTTGCAGTCAGATGGCCCCGCTACTAGATTGATTGATATTGAGAAGTAGAAGAAAACCAAGAACTTTCGCCGCCCCTGTCTTTTCATGGGTTTTGGATGGCCAAGTGTACAGAATGGCAGGCTGGCTGCTTATGCTATCGAGATAGCATTGCATGCCCTCCCTGCTGTTAACGAGAATTCAAAATGACGCTGGATGATATAGTAAGACAGGCGAAGGCAAAATATGGGGCTTCGCCAACCACAACTCTCAGTTTTGATGAGTCCACAGGTCAACTCCCTATTGAACTGTTCATTACCGACGAACACTCCGAACATTTTTTGTCATTAAAAACTAGCGGAGATACAGATCGTGGACTCCTCACTGGACTAATGGCGCTCGGATCGATTCCATGCTTACTAATAGCCCTGTGGCAATTGGCGATCGGAAATTATGAAGGTGCCTGCAATGGGTTGATTGTGGCTGTGCCATTGATAGTGACCCCCTTCCTCTGGGAAACATTTCGCCGATTGCCGCTGCCCATAATTTTCAATAGACGCACTCGTGAAATCTACTATGACAACAATGGGACGTTGTATCACGCACCTTGGGATGGGTTAAAAGCGCTGACATGTGAATTCCAGATTATCGGACCTTATACAGCGGGCATGACTAATGCCTCTCTGGAAATACTGGTTCACCAATTCGGTAATACTGAGAGTGCGCTGATGATCAGTCTTGGTACCCCGATGGGGAAAACGCTAGACATGCAAAAGGGCTTTTGGGAATACATCCGCTCATACATGAACAACGGCCCCTGGTTTGATGAAAATGGAAATCCGAGCGACTCCGACAGATTTGTTAAGACTCAGCTCGCATCGAATCTTAGACAGTCGGGATTTCTTGGCCATACTCGCAAAGTAATAGCAGAGAAAAAAGCCGCTGCTAACGGTAAAAACTACTTAAGTGGAATTGATGTCGCGATGCTTTTGGGCAACCTATTTTTTCACCCATCAAGCCTGATTCAGGATTTCACCTACAAAATCGCTAAACGTCGTTCGCGGATTCGTTGGCCAAAAATCGTGCTTGAACGTTTACGGGGTGATGGGCCGGCAACCAGATTAATCGACCTAGAGAAAGAAGCTAAACCCTGAAATAGTCACCGTCCAGGTTCAGGCAACATAAAAACGGGCGATCTAATTGATCACCCGTTTTTTTTATACACCCATCTCCAACAACCCCTCCTCAACCTCATACTTAACCACTACCCGATTCTTATAAAGCCGCGCACTCTCCAACACCCGACTCTCCTGCCCCTTACTCCTGACCTCCCGCCAGATCTCATTCTCCCGAAACACCCGCCCGCCTTCGCGCACAAACCGATGCCCACGCTGATAAACGTGATACCGAAACTCCCGCACCTGATCGCACAACAACTCCCCCTCCAACTGCTGCTCGCCTACCTTTAATTTCAACTGAAAGTGCCGATCCGTCGGGTTATGCAACACTAGGTCGATGTAGTTGTAAAAGATGGCCGCCCCGGAACCGAAAGGCAGTACCCGCCCCTCATCAGGAAAAGGATCGAAGCTGTGATTCGATCGCTCAACCACCACCAACGGCGAATGAATCGCCATCCAGTGAATCAGGTTGCTCAGCTGACAAATCCCGCCACCGACGCCGCTGCGCGCTTCACCAAATGACAGTTCCATGCCTTCGACATAGCCACGCTTTCGAGTCGGTCGGCCGACCAGGCGGCAGAAGGAAAAGTATTCGCCAGGCCCGATGACAACGCCGTCAATCGCAGCCACGGCCAATTTCAGATTCACGACTTTGTTGTGTTGCAGGGCAAGGTCTGAGTTGCCGAGTTTGCGGATCAGTTTGGAGGTATGTTTGAGGTAGCGGAATGGCAAACGCTCACACGCGTTTTCCGGGCGGGCGTAATGCTTGCGGGAGAAGCGCCAGGCCAGTTGGCGGAACAGTCTTTTTTGCCACACGCGCAGCCAGTAGAGGGCCGGGTGATAAAGGGAGAGTGGTTTCATCCGTGTCAGAACGGCAGCAGCCGTTTTCGTCCTTGATCTGAAAATGCTGCGTATCTTAACGGATCAGCGTACCCGAAGAAGGTGTTCGCCCAGTGTAATGGCCTTGGCAATCCATGCACCGGTAAAGAGCCCTGCCACTGGGCGAACGGGAAGTATTTTAGTAGAACTCTTTGAATATGTCCGCGCATATAACATGAAATTTATCGAACAACGATTGAATGTCATTCCAAATATGACTTACATACACCCAAAAAACTCACTGGTTAGACCATAAAGCCGATTATTCTTGTACAAAAAGTTATACAAGAACAATCGACACTATAGAGTCAATACTCAACTTTCGTGTTGGGTGGTCACTTTCAATACATCGGTATAAGTCACGACAACGCTTTGTCCTACTTTCAAGTCCTTCAGTTTTTTCTGAACTTCAGGTCTCTCGACGTTGACGGTTTTCGACTGGCCCGCCGGATTCTCGAAAGTCACCTGGTTTTTCTTCAGGTCGATGGCGGTGATTTTCAGCTGGACCTGGACCTGACGGAACGCTTCACCGCCCGGGTTGGGATTGTCTTTTGTCGCGCGGATTTCGCCGGTGCGCTCGATGGAGCCAGGCAGTCCTTTGTCGACATCGGTATCGAGGTAGGCGGCCACCGAGCGGATCACTTTGACCGTGACCTGATCACCAACTTTCAGGTTGCCCAGATTCTTGGCCTTGTCGCTGAGCTGGACATGTACCTCACGCCCTTCGGCACCTTCAAGGACCACTTGATGTTTGGCGGCGTCAACGGCCAGGACTTTGGTCGTGACCTGGTCGGCCTCTACGACGGCGGACAGCGGGATATCCGCTGCCACGGCGCTGAAGCTGGCGGCGGACAGCACGGTAGCGAGGGCGATGGCTTTGGTCAGTGCATGAAGTTTCATATGCAGTACGTTCCCTGTGATGGATGGCAGCGGGCGGCTCTGAATCAAGGTTGAGCGCCGTCCGTGCCACTGAGCATAGACGCTGTTCAGCGATTTTCCGCCGTTTCTTGCGCGGTGGATTCGCCGCTTTCGGTGCCTTTGCCGCTGTCCTTGCGGCGAGTCGGATCAGTGGGGCGCAGGGCGTCGTTGTCGCGCTCGACTTCTCCGGGTGGACGCGGTTCGTCGGGGTGTTTCGAGGTGTCAGGCGATTTGCGGTTCACGATGGTTCTCCTCAGGCGTCGGGGTCGTCGACCTCGTGGGCGACGTTCACGGCAGGCGAGTCTTTGTGGGATTGATCGGCCTTGGCCTTCAGGGCTTGCCACTGGTCGAGGTCGATGGCGCCCTGCCCCAGCAGATCGTCGGCCACGCGCAACAGCTCGGCGTAATGGGCGTCGGGGGATTGCTGCCAGTAGGCCTTGTCTTCAAACAGGCGTTGCCACGCAGCAAGGTCGGGTGGTTTGAGGTCGTCGCTCATGGGCGGGCTCCTGTGAACGCGGGCATTCTTGAATTAGGAGGACGCCGCACTGCCGAGAGTTCCGACTTAATAGCCGGTCATTTCCAGATATCCCTGCCCTCCGTGACTGCCACTGAGGCGTACGGGGCCTTCCCAGTACGGAATGCGCAAATCCATCCAGGCATTGGGGTTGAGCGCGTTGATGGTGATGTCGAGGTGTTTGGTGGGAATGTTGATCGACCAACGCACGGGCATTGAGCGTCCGGCGACGGTCGCGGTGTCTAGCGGTGTGAGGCGGATGTCGGCGGCGTGCAGTAATTGTGTCTGGCCCTGGGCGTCGATCCAGGTGCCGGTGAGATACGGCTCGCCGTTCTTCTGCCGCATGCGGTACAGCATGACCTGTTCGCCGCTGTCCAGGTGCAGGGAAAACCAGTCCCAACCGCTCTGGTTGGCGGTCAACGGCTGGCTGCTCCACTCGCGATCAAGCCACGCCGGGCCGCTGACCTGATAAGTCATGCCGTCGATCTCCAGCGTACCGCTGGCCTGAAAAAACGGCTGACTGTAGTAGTACGACGCCTGGCCCTGTTCGGATTTCTGGCTGAAGCCCTTGTCGCCTTGCAGCACCGGCGGACGCGTAGACGTGAGCCGCAATTGGTAGCTGAAAAGCTTGTCTCGGGCGCTGAGTTGAAGATCCGCCAACCCATCGCCCCCCTGACCGCTGAACCGCCAATCGTCGATCCAGCCATTGAAGGGCTGCACGCTCACCCCGGCCTGCTCGACGCCGCCACGGGCATAGCGTTCCGCCGCGTGATGCACCGTCGCCGAGGTCACGGCCGCATGGCCCAGCCAGATTGTCTGGTTAGCCCAACCCGCCACCTCGGGCGCCGCTTTCAACGCGCTGCGAAACAACGTCCATTGCACACCGAACTCGCGGCCCTGATCGTCCTTGAGATTGGCGGTGACGTACCACCACTCGATGCGAAAACCATCGTGAGGTCCGTGATCCGCCGGAAAGCTGAACACTCGACCAGGCACCACCGGCGTAAAGGTAGCGGCCTCACCGCCAAGACCGGCAAAGCCTTTTTCAACCGATGCAGAGTCATCGCAGCCACTCAAAAGCAGCATCAGCAACAATGCGCCGAGCTTAATCCTCATGAGCAAACGTCCTCAGCAGATCCGCCGGTTGCGAGCGATACAGCGAGTACAGCGGCCACGCCGATGCCAGCAAGGTCGCCAGCAACGCCAGCCCCATCAACTGCGCAAGCTGCAACGGGAACAACCGCAACGGCAGGCGCCAGCCGAACGCCTGAACGTTGATCACCGTGTCCAGGCACCACGCCAGTGCGATGCCCAGCGGCAACGCCAGCACCAGCGTCAGCACTGCCAGCAACCAGGTTTGTCCGAGGTTTAGCAGCATCAATTGTCGGCGCGTCACGCCCAACGCCCACAACGGCGCGAGTTGCCCGAGACGGCTCTGACTCTGTGTCAGCAGGCTGATGAACAGCGCCACACCCGCGACGCCAAGGGTCAGGCTGTTCAGCGCGGCGGTGGCGGCGAAGGTGCGTTCGAACACTTGGGAGGACCAACCTTTGAGCCGGGCCTGATCGACGATGCGGTTGTCGTCCAGGGCGAAGCGTGTTTGCAGCGTTTTCAGGAACGCCGGGATCAACGGCGGCTCGATGCGCAGGTTGAAGCGATTCGGTGTCAGTTGCGGCCAGCCGCGCAGCAGGTGGTCGACATTGACCAGGAGGTGGCCCTTGGGGTTGCCGTAGTCGGCGTAGATCCCGACGATACGCGGCGACCACGGGCCGGTCGGCGTGGGCAGCGTGAGATGGTCGCCGAGGCGCACCTTCAGGCGCCGGGCCAGTTGTTCGCTGAGCATCAATGCATCGTCCTTGGCCAATCGGTCCCATGGGTTGTCGCCCAAGGCTTCCAGCAACGGCCAGTGCTGGCGATAGGTCGGGTGGTCGATCACGCCAAAAACGTCCGCCGGCCAGCCCTGCAACTGGATCGACACTTGCCAGTTGGGCAGCACGGCGCTCAGTGATGGTTGTTGTTTGAGCCAGCTCTGCAGTTCTCTGGCCTGGGCCGGGTTTTGCGGGTTCACGTACAGTTCGGCGGTCAGACGTTGTTCGAGCCAGTCGCTGAAGGTCTGGCGAAAACCGGCGGTCATGCTGCCAGCGCCAATGTTCGCCGCCAGTGCCAACAACAGCGCCATCAACGCCAGGCTCAGGGCCGGCAATTGCTGACGGCAATCGGCGACAAACCATTGACCGAGCACCGAACGGCTGCGATGCAGCACCAGGTTCAGCACCGTATCGAGCACCACCGGCAGCGCCAGCGCCGCGCCGATCAGCAGCGCGGCCATCAGCAGGAATCCACTGGCCAGGCTGTCGCCAAAGATCAACGCCAACAGTGCGACCACACCCGCAATCGCCGCCACCCAACCCTGTCGCCGCAACCAGCGTGCGTGGGCCTGATGCCAAGCTTGCGGATCGGCCAGGGCCAGCAATGGCAAACGCGCCGCCCGCAACAGGCTATTGGCACCGGCCAGCAACGCCCCCAGCAGGCTCAAGCCAATACCGCTGAGCCACCAACCCGGACTGAGGCTCAACTGCCCCGCCACTTCGGCGCCGTACAAGCCGCGCAGACTGGCGGCGACGTCTGGCAGCAGCACACTGGCCAACAGGTAGCCGCTGGCGACGCCTGCTAGGCCGCCGATCATCGCCAGACCACCCAGCTCAACGGCGAGGCAAGCAATCAACATTCGAGCGCTGACCCCACAGGCGCGCAAGGTTCGCAGCAGCCCTCGACGTTGCTCCAACGCCAGTCCGATGGCGGCATGGACAATGAACAGGCCGACCACGAAGGACAGAAAACCCAAGGCATCGAGGTTCAGGTGAAAGCTTTCGGTGAGGCGCGAAAGATTGTTCTCTTCACCGCTGGTTTTTAGTTGAAGCTGGCCTTTGAACTGATCAGGCAACGTTCTGGTGAAATCCTTGGGCAACAGCAGCCGCGACAGTTGATCCGGCAGACCCAGAATCTGCTGAGCGAAACCGATGTCCACCAGCAACATCCCGGGGGCCATGTCGGTTTGCACTTGCAGTGGCGGCAACGTCACACCGCTCAAACTGGAAGGACGCTCACCTTCACGCAGCCCCAACGCCTGCAACGTCTGCGGGGATATCCAGGTACTGCCCGGCGGGCTGAAAAACTCGACGACCTGCTCGATCGCCAACGCCCGCCCCGCTACGGCGGAACCGGATGGTAGCGACACCGGCTCAATGCCCATCAGCTGCAATCGCTGATCTTCATGGCCCTTGAGCGTGACTCGCCCCTGCAGCACCGGCGACACCGGCCAACCCACGCGGCGCAGCTCGACAAACAAGGCCTGGGAAAACGTCCCGCCACCGGGCGCACTGAGGCTGGCCTGGGGTTCGCCGCCGATCAACTGACTGGCCCGCGCGTAACTTTCCCGCGCCTGGCTGTTCAGCGCCTGCACGCCGGTCAGCAGGCTGGTGGCGAGCCAGAGCCCGGTCAGCACACTGAAAAACTGCACCGGGTGCTGCCGCCAATGACTGAGCAGCGCCCACATCGTTTCGCGAAAAACCCGCACCTCAGCGCTCGTCCGCGCCAGCCAGACGACCACGGTGCAACACCACTTTCTCCGCCAGTCGCGCCGCCACTCTTGGGCTGTGAGTGACCATCAACAACGTCGTGGGACTGTCGTCGAGCAGCTCCAGCAACAACTTCAGCACTTCATCACTGGTGGCTTCATCGAGGCTGCCGGTGGGTTCGTCGGCCAGCAGCAGTTTGGGTTGCGACGCCAGCGCCCGCCCCAGTGCGACCCGCTGCTGTTGACCACCGGACAACTGCTCCGGATAACGCCGCAGCAAATCACCCAGCCCCAGACGCTGCACCAGATGCGCCTGCCATCGCGGATCGTGCCGCCCGGCCAGCCGCGCCTGAAACGCCAGATTGTCTTCCACGCGCAAACTGCCGATCAGGTTGAACTGCTGGAACACCAGACCGATTTCAGTCCGCCGCCAGTTCGCCAGTTGTCCTTCGTTCATCCGTTCAAGCTGATGCTCGCCACTGCGGATGCTGCCGCGATCGACCTTGTCCAACCCCGCGATCAGGTGCAGCAAGGTGCTTTTGCCACTGCCCGACTCGCCCATCAGCGCCAGGCTGCTGCCGGGTTTCAGCGTCAGGTCGACACCTTGCAACACCGGCAACGGACCTTGCGGTGTGGCGTAGCTTTTGTAGACGCCTTGGACCTGAAGCATGGGTGAACCTGATTGAGGGGCGTGGGGCAAAGGATAGCGGGCCGGGATGGGTTTTGTCCGTTGGGGTTTTCAGTCCTTCTCGGCCGACGACCCGATCTTGGGGGGTGATCGGGTTGATTCAGCCCGGAGGAGGAAACCTTTGCGTGTGCGGTGAATGGGCCGGCCTCTTCGCGGGCACGCTCCTACAGGTACAGCGGTGTTCTTGATTCGGTCTCAGTACTTCACCCCTACCCACGTAAAACACAACGGTAACTGCGCCTCTCGCTGCTGATAGCGGTCATAAAGCTCCTCGCGATTGGAATGCGGATACTCCTTGAAGTGGCTGATCTGCAATCCCGCCTCGATGGCGCCGGTGAAGATCGCGCCCAACGTGTGGACGAACCAGTAGGACGTCGCGGCCTGCTGTTCGACCTTACCTTCGTAAACGATCGGCTGGTCCTGCACGAACGGCTCGCTGCGAAAGTACGAACTGGCCAAGCGATCAGGGTCAGCTGCTTCGGGGTCGAACATCTCCAGAAACGGGTGGGTTTCGTACACCACCAGTGCGCCACCGGGCTTGAGGGTGTGTGCGACGTGGCGCAGGAATTCACCGATGTCCGGCATCCAGTTCAAGACGCCGATGGTGATCAGCGCCACATCGAACCGGTTGTGCAACTCATTCGGCAGATGATGAATGTCAGCCTCGATGAATTCAGGCGCATGCGGCGAGCGCGATGCCAGCTCACGCGCCTGATCGAGAAAGGCCCCGGACTGGTCAACACCCACAACGCTGCGGGCACCCAACGCAAACAGTGAAAGACTTTCGCGACCGTTGTTACAGCCCAGTTGCACAACGTCCTTGCCGTCGACACCGACCTGCTCCAGCACACCGCGCAAGGTGTTATCGATGCAGCAAAAATCGCCTTGAGTGACCGCCTTCAGAATTGAGAGCCATTCGGGATTGTCTTTGTGGTGTCGGGCGGAGTCATTCCAGGCATCGCGGTTGCTGGCGATGGCCTTTTCTTTTGACGGCATTTCCATTGCACACTCCAGAACTCGGGTTTTATCAGACCGGCCCGAGTCTAGATCAGCGCTTTTGAAAAACCCATGTGGCGTTTGTTGGAATGTTGTAAGCCAGGCATCGCCCACATTCGGCAGCTATAGTTAATGACCTTGGGGAAATGCGGGAAAACCGATTTCGCAGGTACTGCCATGAAACACACCCATCTGCCGCTGTTGTTCGCCCTCTGCCTGACCGCCGCCACCGGCGTTCACGCGCAAGACAGCCTGGTACCCACGTCCGAGTACAGCAGCGAGTTCAACTATTACGGGGAAAACCAGCCGTTCGCCCACCCCGTTCCGCCGACCCTGAGCACGGTACCGCCGCGCTCGTACATCCCGACACCCCCTCTGGATTTCATCCCGATCGCCAGCCAGCATGAGTTTTCCGACTCACGGTTGCCGACGGTCGCGGATGCCACCGTCCGGGTGTTCATCCGCTCCTACGATCCGGAACGCGGCGTCTACGTGAACGAAGAAGTCGTCGACCCCACGTGCCTGCTGGCCTGCCTCAGTCGCCAGGGCCAGGCGACGCCCGTTTACCATTGACGTTTGTCCGGGCGCGCGAGGCCGAGTTTTTCGATCCGGTAGCGCAGCATGTCGCGGCTCAGGCCCAGCAGGCGTGCGGATTTGGTGACGTTCCAGTCGGTCCTGTCGAGCATCTTGCGCACCATGTCGCGTTCCACCTCCGGCAGGTTCATCGACTCGTTGCCGTTGTAGACCGGACGTGGCTCGCTGTGTTGTTGTGCCTCCGGCATCGCCAGCGGTTCATCCACCAGGCTCAGGCAGACGTTCAACTGGTGGGCGGCGATGCTGTCGCTCTGGGCCAGCAGCACGGTTTGTTCGAGCATGTTGCGCAATTCGCGCACGTTGCCCGGCCAGTTGTAGCTGAGCAGCAAATCTTCGGCCTGATCGCTGAAATACAGGTTCGGTTTGCCATAGCGTTTGCCGTGGATCGCCAGGAAATGCCGGGCCAGTAGCAGGATGTCTTCACCACGGGCGTACAGGCGCGGCACCTTGATCGAAATGATGCGCAGGCGGAAGAACAGGTCGCGGCGAAACTTGCCCTGCTGGACCATTTGCTCGAGGTTGCAGTTGGTGGCGCTGATCACCCGCAAATTGACCTTGCGCTCTTTCACCGAACCGACCCGGCGAATGGTCCGGTCTTCGATCAGCTTCAGCAGTTTGGCCTGCAGCAGCAGGTCCATTTCACCCACTTCATCAAGAAACAACGTCCCGCCATCGGCCGCTTCTACCAGGCCAACGCGACGGTCCTTGGCGTCGGTGAACGCGCCCTTCTCGTGGCCGAACAGTTCCGACTCCACCAGGTTGGAAGGGATCGATGCGCAGTTGAATTCAATGAACGGCCCCTTGGCACGCGGACCGTCAAAATGCAGCGCGCGGGCCACCAGTTCCTTGCCGGTGCCGGTCTCGCCTTCCACCAGCACGGGCGGCAGATCGGTGTTGGCCATCCGGCGCTCGGCGTCGAGCAACTGCGTAATGGTGCCTTTGAGATAGAGCATGGGCCCCGATTCGCCGATCAACGCCTGCACCCCCGATTTCTGCGCTTCGCGCTCCTGATAGAACGACAGCGTTCGTTCCATCCGGTCGGTAGCCAGGGCCTTGTCCAGCAACAGCTTGAGTTCCGGCAGCGCTACCGGCTTGGTGACGTAATGGAACGCGCCCTCTTTCATCGCCACCACGGCGTCTTCGACATTGCCGTAGCCGGTCATCATGATCACTTTCAGGTCCGGCGCGCTGATGCGCAGCTTCTGGATCAGGTCGTGACCGCTCATGCCCGGCAGCGAGTTGTCGGTCAGCACCACGTCCGGAGCGAACGTGCGCATTTGCTCCAGCGCCTCTTCAGCCGAGTGGCAGACCGTTACCTCGAATTCCTTGAGCTCAAGATAGGTCTGAATGTTCTCGGCGAGGAGTTCGTCATCCTCGACCAGCAGAATGCTCTGCCCCATATTCCCCTCCCGTTGCCACTTTAAAATTAAGACTGACGCGGGTCCCTTGCTGCTCCTGACTGGTCAGTTCGACCGAGCCCTCGAAGCGTTCCATTATTCGTTTGACCAGGGCCAGGCCGACGCCCAACCCGCCTTGTTTGGTGGTGAAAAACGGCTTGAAGACCATTTGCTGCTGCTGTTTGGTCATGCCCTTGCCGGTATCGCTCAGGGTCATGCGCACGTGCCCGGCCTGCGGCGATTCAATCTCGATGCTCAGCAGACCGCCCTTGGGCATGGCTTCCAGGGCGTTGGCAAACAGGCTGTTGAGAATTTGCGTCAGCAACACCTGTTGGCTGACGACCGGCGGGCAGGCATTGGGTGTGAAACGAACGTCGACATTGGAGCGGTTGATCAGCGCGTCGAAGGCACTCAGGGTGTCGTCGATGGCGAGCACCAGATCCACTGTTTCATACTCGTCAGTCATCGGCCGCAACGACACCAGCAGCTCGCGAACCCAGCGCGACATGCGATCGACCTGACTGATGATGTCGCCGATGTTTTTCTGTGAGCTCTGGCTGGCGATCTCCTGGGCCAGTTCGGCGCTGGAGCGAATGTTCGCCAGCGGATTGCGCAAGCTGTGGGCCACGGCCGAGGACATTTCCCCCAGGGCCACGAAGGTTTCGTTGGCGATCAGCTGTTTCTGCTGGCTCTCGAGCAGCTTGGCCGCACGCTGCACAATCCAGAACAGCCCGAGGTAGATGACGGCACCGCCAAGCACGGTCGCCACCCATATCGACTTGAAACCGCGCTGGATGCGCGCAACCAGATCAACCGGCTCCTTGTAGACCTCGACCATGGCGATGACCTTGGTCTTGTCGGCATTGAACATCGGAATGTAGTTTTCGATGAACAGATACTCCGGCTCGCGCAGCAGTCTCTGCTCGGGACGTTCTTCATCGATCTCGTGGTAGCTGGTGGACACGGCTTCCTTCATCGCGAAGGACTCGTCCAGCTCCTCATCATCTTCAATTCGCACGCCGATCAACTCCGGGTTGGTCGACCAGACCACGGTGCGATCCAGCGCGTACACCGTGGCCAGCAGCATGTCCGGCAGATGCCCCACATGATCGAGAAACTCGTTGCGCGAGGCGGCACGGGCACCCGGATTGACATCGGGGTAGGCGTTATCCTGACGCGGGTCGAGCATTTCGCCCATGGTTCTGTTCGGGGTGATCGACGCGTGGCGAATTTCGGCATCACCGATGGCCTGAACGAATTGCGCGGTCAGCATGGAATCGCGCGCGATGCTCTCCTCGACCACGAAACGCGTGGAAATGTAGCCAAGCCCCAACGCCACGGCGGCAATAATGAAAAAGCTGCCGAAGGAGAACCAGCGCAGCAGATTGAACTGTCCACGCCATCCCGTGCTTTCTGCTGCCGGCGTATTCGGCGGCGCAGGTACTTTTTGTTGTTCGAGTATCTGCATGGGGCGAATCCTGGATACTGACATGAAGCCTTTTCAGTGGCGTTTCGGATCAGTGTAGGTGGCATTGTTCGAGCCCGGTGCTCGACGATAGTAATTAGCCGCTATGGCGCCTGTGCGGCCTGCAACAGTTGCTGACGTTCGGTTTCTTCCTCCAGAAAATCGACGATGGACTGCGCCGCGTTCACATCCAGACGCAGGTTTGGCATCGGCACTTGGTCAAAGCGTTGAAACAGTTCCAGCGCAATCGGGTCCTTTTCGGCAAGCATGCGATCCGGTTCGCGGATCCAGCGATTGAGCCAGGCGGGATCCCGTAGACGCGTCACGCCGATCAGGTCCGGACCGATGCTGCGCATGCCGATGCCCTGCCCGTCTTGCGGCCCGAGGCTGTGACACGACGCACAACGGGTGCGAAACAACTCTTCGCCGTTGCTCGGCGGACGGATCTCGGGCGCATCGACATAACTTTCTTCAACGCTGGGTTGCTTCCAGTTCTGCAAGGTATTGGCCAACTGATCGGCGAGGATCCATGGATTCTCGAACGGTGAGGCTTTCATCCAGCGACCGGTACTCTGGTTGCCCACGATCAGGCTCAGGTTGTGGTCCTTGCTGCGGCCGTTGTCGACGCCTTCGATGAACAGCCCGAGCTTTTTGCGCAGATCGGTAACGGCATCGAATTCGCCGGTGAGAAACTGCCAGCCTGGCCCGACCTTGAAGCGCTGTGCGTAGGCCTTGAGCACTTCGGGTGTATCGCTCAACGGGTCGATGCTGATCGAGTAGAAAAAAATGTCCTGGCCAACCCGGGGCCCCAACAACTGTTGCACCTGGCGCAGGCGCGCGGTTTCCAGCGGACAGGAGTCGCTGCACGTGGTGAAGATGAAGTTGATCACCACCACTTTGCCCTTGATCAGGTCATCGAAAAAACGCACCTGCCGACCGTCCTGATCGGTCAGCAAGGTGTTGGGGAAGTAATCACCGCCCCAGGGTGTCGCCGATTCCGTCGGCGACGGTTCATCACCTTCATGAGCGAGCAGTACCCAAGCGGCCAGCACACAGCTGACCAGCAGCAAAATCAGGTACATGCCCAGGGCGCGGGAGCGCGGCGTACGTGATGTCATGCCGGCTCCCCTGCGGATCATGGTGTGACCTCTGCTTTGGTGCCGTAGCCGTCGCCTGTGCGGAAGGTTGGCAGCGCGGCGGAGTTCACGTAGCGCACGCCATCCCAGCTCGGCAACGGAGTCGGCATCAACTGCAGTTGCCCCGGTTTCTCAAGGTCCCACCGCAGCAACATGGAGTTGTCCTCATGTTGCGTGTTGTGGCAGTGCTCCATGTAGGTGCCGGCGAATTCGCGGAAGTTGATCGCAATCTCGACATTGTCCGTACCATCCTTTTCCGAACCGATGCGATACACGTCCTTGCGTGCCCATTTTTCCCATTCCGGTGGCGGCTTGCCGCCACGGCTGAGGATGATCCCTTCCTCGAAGTGCACGTGCACCGGGTGACTCCAGCCCGTGCCGCTGCCCTGGATATGCCACACCTCCAGCGTACCGAAACCCGTGACGCCGGCGTCGGTCGGACCGCTGGCCAGTTTGGTCGAGGTGTTCAGCCGGCGCGGGTCCATGCGAAACCCGAAGCCGCCGTCGGTCTTGATCGTCCAGGGCGCTTCATCGGTGCCGTCGGAACGGCCGAAGGTGTAGGTGCGGTGGCGGGCTTTGGCCAGCAGCGCCTTGTCGGCAGCATTGTCGTAGTGAATCTTCAGCGGAATCATCGTCAGGCCTTCAGCCTTGCCCGGTTTGGCCGGTTCATAAGCGGCCGGGTCCATGGCCAGGTCCTGACCGGTGTAAGCCTTGACGTTGAGTTGCAACACCTTGCCTACCGCCGGATCACCGTCTTCCCATTTCGGCCCCTTGCTGGTTTGCTTGATGATCGCCTTGTATTTCTCGGACAGCACGTCAGCCAGGGAGACGGGTTCTTCCGGACCCTTGCCGTCTTCGTGCACCAGCAGGTTGACGAAGAACAGCTTGTCGCCCGATTTGACCCCGTTTTTCGAGAAGTTGACGATGATGTCGTGACGCTCGGCGATGCCCAGAGTTGGCAGGATCGCGTTGTGGTTCTGTTTATCACCGTCGGCATCCAGGTCCATGCTGCCGTCGAACGGCACGCTGTGTTCCATGATATTGCCGTCGTTGGCGATCATGTGGAACGGCACCCGGGCATACGACACGCCCGACCCGGCAGGCCCTGGGAACTCGCCACTGGTGCCCTTGATCTCGCGCACCAGCGCCATTTTGAAGTAGCGCGACACTGAGCCATTGAGCATGCGGAAGCGATAGCTGCGTGCACGCACGTCCAGGGTGGGTTTCCACTTCCAGTTGACCAGCACCTGGTCACCGAGGAAGCCGTCAGTATTGAAGGGGTTGAACCACAGCTGACCGTTCTTATCCCACGCCTTGTCGGCAAACATCAGGTTGACGTCGTAGTCGCGGTTACCCCAAGGCAAGGCGCTGCCGCTGGGGAGGCGCAGGTTGACGCCGTCATTCACCGATTCATTGCCACGGTCCAGGGCGCTGTAGTAATTCATCATCGCCGCGTTGCCCTTGTAGACGTTCTGCGCGGTGAAATCGAGCATGTGGTCGTGGAACCAGTGGGTGCTCATGGTTTCGCGCCAGTCGCCGCGGACCTTGATCATGCCGTTGTCGCAGGTCTTGCGGCTGGGGTTGAGGTCGTTGGTCCACAGGGTTTCACCCGGTGAGCACGGAAAGGCTGCACGCGGGTCCTCAGCCTTGGTGTTGATGCTGTCGTAGCCGGCCAACTGGATCGGCCAGCGATAGTCGTAAAATTGCCCGGGGAAGAAAAACGCATTGGCATAACCGTCGCTTTCCGCCGGTGCGTGACCGTTGTGCTCGTGGGTGGTGATGGTGTGCAGGCCAAAACCCATGTTTGCCGACGGGTCGATCGGCAAGCCGTTGTAATGGCGCATCAACACGGGTTGCCCGTAACGCACCATGAGCAATTTGGGCGGCAAGGTGCCGTCGAAGGTCCATACCGATTTGTGGTTCTGCACCGGCATTTTCGGGTGAAAACGCGGTTCAAAGCCTTTGGAGGTGCCTGCGGTCGCCGGCACGCCTGCCACATTGTAATAGAGGCCATTGGGGCCAAACTCGCCCACGGCATAGCGGTGCATCTGACGACTGTCACGCATACCGGTATTCATCCGTGCGCCGGTTTGCACGGTTTTGTAAGACACCTGCGGGTAAAACTCGTTCCAGCGCTGGTGCGACCAGCCTTTTCCTGGCGGACGGCCTTCCGCCGACGAGCCGACACGGCGGTTGAGGAAAAATTCGATCTGCTTCTGCCAAGGGTTGCGGTCGACCACGTTGGAATAATGGCTGGGGAACGGAGTCAAGCCTGGTTGACGCAAGAACGCGTCGAGCGCCGCACTCGGTGGGGCGCTGCGAGCGACGCTGGTGGGATCTTGTTGCGGCAGCGGTCCGATGGCGGCGGGTGGAAACGGCAAAAGTGCCGCCGGAGTCGTGGGGTCGAGTTTTTCCAGACCGAATTCTTCGAACAGCGCCAGTGGCTGAGTGAACGGCAAAGCACCATACAGCGGACTGGGTTTTCCGTTGGTGGGGTAATTGAAACTGGTCTGCAGCGCTGGCGGCAGGATGTTTTCCTGGCGCGGGGTGTTTCGGTTGCCTTTGACGCCACCCGGCAAATCGAAGGAATCCAGGTTGGCCGGGGGCATGGTCAAAATGGCGTTCAAGGCTCCCTGTCGGTCAGCCGGTTCGTCGTAGTAGGCCGAGGGGTCGGACGGTCCGGGCTGTCCTTCGTCGTCGATCGGGCCGGCGCGCAGGCTCGTTGTGCCGAGCATCGTTGCGAGTAGGACGCTCAGGGGCGTCAGAAGGCCAAGCCATTTGCAGGGGTGCCGCGCTTTTCTGTCCATCACCAGCCGCCTCGAAGTTGTGAAGGGGGTAATGGGGGTTTTGCAAGGAGCTAGCCAGACTTGTAACAAGTTTATTCGAAAGATTAATACCTATCGAAACAATGGCTTATCAACATCAATTTGCCACGCCCGAAAAAACGACTGGGGAATGACACCCGCTACCGGGGAAAGTTCATCCCCCATTTCAGGGAATCCGCTTGAATGACAGGCGTGCACACGTGCCCTCGCCCTCGCAACTTTCCAGGCTCACGGCACCGCCGTAGCGTTCCATGATTCGTTTGACCAGCACCAGCCCGACACCCAGCCCGCCTTGCTTGGTGGTGAAAAACGGCCGGAAGGCCAGGTTGCGTTGTTCCTCGTTCATGCCTTTGCCCGTGTCTCTCACCACCATACTGACGCCTCGGGCATCAGTGGCTTCCAGGGTGATGGTCAGCGTGCCGCCCTTGTCCATGGCTTCCAGCGCATTGGCCAACAAACTGCTGAGGATTTGCGACAACTGTATTGGCTGGCTCAGGACCATCGGCGTGTCCTTCGGCTCGAACACCACGTGAACCCCGGCGTTGGCGATCTGCTGTTCGAAGGCCATGAGGCTGTCATGCAACGCCGCCACCAGGTTCACCGCTTCGGGCTCGTCATGGAGCGGGCGCAAGGATTGCAGCAGTTCCCTTACCCATTTCGACATGCGATCCGCCTGGCCGATGATGTCGGTGATGTTTTTGTGCGCCGGGCCGCTGTCGAACTCCAGCGCCAGCTCGGCGCTTGAGCGAATGGTCGCCAACGGGTTACGCAAACTGTGGGCCACCGCCGACGACATCTCACCCAGGGCAACGAACGTCTCGTTGGTAATCAATTGTTTTTGTTGCACCGCCAGCAGAATCGCCGCCCGGCGCACGATCCAGTACAGCCCCAGATAAATCAGCCCGCCGCCCAGCGCGGTGGCCAGCCAGATCAACACCAGGCCGCGCTCCATGCGGTCGATCAGGTCCTTCGGTTCCTTGTAGATCTCCACCATCGCGGTGACGTTCTTCCCATCGGCATCGAACAGCGGAATGTAGTTTTCGATGAAGATGAAATCCGGTGGCGATACGAACTTCTGCTCCATGCGTGCCTTGTCGACATTGTGGTAGCTGGTCGACACCGGCTTCCTGGAGGCAAACGCCTGCTCCAGGTCTTCGTCGGCGAGGATCGTGGTTCCCATCAATGCCGGGTTTGTCGACCAGACCACCATGCGATCGGGCGCATAGATGTTGGCCAGGATCACGTCCGGCAGGTGCTCGATATGGTCGAGAAATTCGCCCCGGACATTGGCGCGGTCCATCGGGTCGACGTCCGGGAAATCCCTGTCTTTGCGCGGGTCCAGCAGCTCGCCCATGGTCCGCACATTCGGGATCGACACATGACGCATCTCGGCGTATGCGATCGTCTGAATGAACTGCGAGGTCAACATCGCATCGCGCTGTACGCTCTCGGTAATCACAAACCGCGTGGACACTGCGCCCAGCGCCACCGCCACCGTGCCGATCACCGCCATGCTGATGAGCGAAAACCAGCGCAGCAGGTTGAACGGCTGCTTGCGCGAGCTCAGGCGAGTGCCCTCCTCGGACGGGAGCGTTTGCGTAGGCAAGTTCATGGGCGTACTTCTCGGCGGTTCCCCCCATTGGTTATAGCCCACTCATGGCTGTTTGCCCGACCCTGGGTCCGCACTTCCCCAATTTTCCATCTACCCCCAAAGCTGGGGACAGTGGCCCTAATGACCGGCCGGCATTCCAACGCCGCTTGAGCCTGAGACGCCCTGATTCCGGGCCTCTGAAGGCCGTTTCCCGCGATTGGTATGGAAGTTGCCGCCACTCCCCCTCAACTGACCCATCACCACGGGGCAGGTCTCTGATAGAGGGAATACTCATGCACCCTTTACTGTCCAAAACCGCGATCGCCCTGGTCGTGTCCACTCTGGCCCAAGGCGTCGCCCAGGCAGCGTTGTTCGCTGTCGACCCCGGTCCTTACGTCACCACCAAGAACGGTGCCTTTGCTGCCTGGTATCAGGACACCCACGGTCGAACTCTTGATCTTTGCCTGTCCAAGGCTGTCAGTTCACGGGTGCCCGGTGTGCCGGGCGCACCGACGTACATGTGCAACCTGCTGCCGACGCCGGGGGTGTTCGACGACGCGCAACCGATCGTCTTCCCGACCAACTTTCCCGATGAAGCGTTCTGGTTCACCGTCGACGGTACGATTGTCGATGCGGCCAGGGGCATCGACCTGGCCTACGGCTCGGCCATCGAAGCCGCCTTCGCCGCCGAAGAGCCGATTGACGGCGACCAGGTCAGCTTCGCCCGGGTGCGCATTCGCGTCGACGTGCCCACCGCCGGCACCTACGTCATCACCCACCCCTACGGCGTCGATGTGTTCAACATCGACACCCCCGGTCGGCGCGCGATCAACATGACCCGGGACATCGGCATCGGTACGCCGAAGACCTACGACGGCGCCCTCAAAGGTGATGTCGGCCCCTTCCTGCGCAGCGTCAACGGCCCTTACACCGAAACCAACCCGGTCACCGGTCAGGCGGAAACCTTCATCGGCGATCCGAACCTCGAAGAAGCCGTCACCGGGAGCCCGTTCAACACCAACTTCATCCGCATCGAAGGGCCAGGAGGCCTGGACCTGCGGACCACGGTATTCGCCGTCTCCGGCAAATTGTCGAGCGTGATCCGGCCGACACCGATGATCCCCCAGCGCAGCACCTACTCGCGACATGCCGGCGCCAGCGCACCGGTGGCGCAGCAGGACGTGTTCGTCATGGCTCCGCCGCCACCCGCCACCGTCACCCTGGACAGCAACAACCCAGTGCTGAACCTGCGCGAAGCCAACACCACCGGCAACTGGTACGCACAGTCGTCGACCAACCCAAGCTTGCCAAGCACCTTGCAAGTGACCGCCGACAACCACCTGGCCATCCCAAGCAGCACCCCAACTACCTTGCCCATGCCGCTGACCGACCTGGTGGTGATCCAGCGCGCCGAGTACAGCCTGAGTACCGGGCAAATAACGGTGGTGGCCTCCACCAGTGACGAAACTTCGCCGCCAGTGCTGAACGCCACCTCGGGCACCGGCGTTGCCATCGGCGCCCTCAGTGGCGACGGCGCGGTCAAAAGCCTGGCCACCGGGATCTCACCGATTCCACCGGCCAAGGTTCGGGTGACGTCATCCAATGGCGGCAGCGATACCGAAGAAGTGGTCATCGTGCAATGAACGCTCACATGCCCAGATCCTCATCAGGAGGCATCATGAACAATTGGCCACGCCTGGCGCTCAACGCCCTGGGGCTGACTCTATCGCTGTCCGGCAGCGCGTACGCGCAACTCGCCGCCGTCGACCCCGGCCCTTACACCTTCGCCACGGGGAAATTCCCCATGTGGTATCAGGACAAAAATCTGCTGTCGATGGAGCTGTGTCAGTCCCGGGCCGCGAGCTCGCGGGTACCAGCCACGGTGCCGCCGTCCTACATGTGCACCCTGCTGCCGGAACCCGGCGTCTATGACGACAGCCAACCGATGGTGTTCCCGGATAACTGGCCGCCGGAAGCCTTCTGGTTCCTCGCCGAAACCTCCATCGCCAACAACGCCGCCGGCTATGGCATGGATGCCTACGTGGCCGGGATCGAAGCGGCCTTCGCCTCGGAAAACCCCATCGATGGCGATCAGCAAAGCTTCGCGCGGATTCGCATCCGGGTGAACGTGCCCACCGCCGGGACTTACACCGTCACGCACCCTTACGGTGTGGAAACGGTGAACGTCACCACGCCGGGCCGGCGTGCGATCAACATCACCAAAGATGTCGGCATCGGCGCGCCGGGTAATTTCAGCGGTGCCGTGAACGGGGCCATCGGGCCATTCCTGCGCAGCGTCAACGGCCCCTACACCGAGGTGAACCCGGACACCGGCACCGTCGAAACCTTCGTCGGCGACCCTAACCTCACCGAAGCCGTCACCGGCAGCCCGAACAACACCAACTTCGTGCGCATCACCGGGCCGGCGGGGACCATTCAGACCAACCTCTTCACCCTCGCCGGGAAGGTCCTCGACAACCGTGCGCAAACCCATGTGGAAATGGGCCGTGCCACCTACCGGCGCATCCCCTCCGGCACCGGCAGCAGCACCCGGGTCGAAGTCTTTGGCAAAGCGGACAACAGCTCGACGCTGTGCTTCCGTGAAACCGTCGCGCTGGTTCCCGGACCACCGCTTTCGCCGTGCCAGACCAACCTGGTGGGCGACAACAACGGGCTGTTCTTCGGTCAGCATCTGATCACCGGCACGGTGCCTTCGGTTGTGGTACTCACCGCCACCAACCCGACGGGCACCACTCGGCCCACGGCGGTGTCGAGCAAGCTCACTGACCTGGTGAAAATCCAGACCGCTCGCTACAACTTCAGCAATCACAGCCTGCTGATTGAGGCCACTTCCACAGATGAAGTGGCCGTGCCGGACATGGTCGCTCAAGGTTACGGACGTCTGTCGAAGTCCGGCACCCTGCAACGCCTGACCGTCACCGATCTGCCACAGCCACCGGCCAGCGTCACGGTCAAGTCCGCCGCGGGCGGCAGTGACACCGAACCGGTTGTGGTGGCCGGAACGGCACCGAACAGCGGTGAGAACCAGCCGCCGCTGGCCGTTGCCGACACCGGCAGCACCAGCTTCGGGGTGCCGCTGACCCTCAACCTGCTGGCCAACGACAGCGATCCGGACGGCAACGTACCGTTGAGCATCACCGCGCTGACCCAACCGGCCACCGGGCAAGGCACCGTGGCGTTGAGCGGTTCGGCCGCCGTGGTCTACACGCCGCCAGCCGTGGTTACTGTGCCGCTGACCACGACCTTCACCTACAAGGCTCAAGACGTCAAAGGCCTGGCCTCGGCAACCCCGGCGACCGTGACCATCACCGTGGCGCCTAACCGGCCACCGGTGGCTGTCGCGGACAGCATCGCAACGCTGGGCGTGGCGGTGCCGATCAATGTGCTGCTCAACGACACCGATCCGGAAGGCAACGTGCCGCTGGCCGTCGCCAGTTTCACCCAACCGGCAGCCGGTCGCGGCACGGTCAGCAGCAACGGCACGGTGATCACCTACACCCCACCGGCCACCGTCACGACGGCGTTCACCACGACCTTCACCTACATCGCCCGAGACAGCCTGGGCGCCGTGTCGACGGCACCGGCGACGGTCACCGTGCAAGTCTCGCCCCGGCCACCGGCAGAAACCTTCACGGTGACCACGGCTACGGTGTCGGCGCGTTCCAATAACCGCTTCACCTGGGACTTTGCGGGCACTTCATCGGTGACCACCGGCAACACCATCACCATCCGGGTCAGCACCCCGACCGGATTGGCGACCCTGGGCACCGCCACGGTACCGGTGACCGGTCGCTGGCGGTTGACGGTTAACAACACCACCGCGGTGATTCCGTCGGCGAACCCGACCGCCACCATCACCTCGTCCCAAGGCACCGTGCGCACGGTGTCGGTGATCTCGAACTGAGCCCTCGCCCCATCGACCGCACGGTTGATGGGGCAGGCCTCTGCCCAAAGGACAACACCATGAAAACGTCGATCGCCACCCTGCTCTGCCTGTTTCTGCTCTGCAGCAGCGCAGGCGTGCGCGCCGACGATCTGATGGAGAACGACGACCTGGCCCCCGGCGCCGACCTCGGCGAGTTGCCACCGCCGATTGGCCAGCACGCGCTGATCGACCAGAACGGACAGGCCAACGTGGCACTGCTGCAACAGAACGGCCAGTCGTTGCTCGGCACCATCGTCCAGTCGGGAAGCAATCAGGAGGCTTATATCCTGCAACAAGGCAGCGACCTGATGGCGATGATCACTCAGCAAGGTTCCGGCAACTCCGCCTCGATCACGCAGACCGGCAGCCAGAACCGCGCGCAGATTTCCCAGAACGGCAACAACAACGACGCCAGCATCGACCAGGCCGGCACGGGGCTTACCAGCGCCGTGAGCCAGTCGGGAAACGGCATGAGCGTTTCGGTCAAACAATACCGCTAAAGCACTGCAACACATGGAGGTTTCACCATGTTCAAACTGACGCCCCTCACCGCCGCCGTCCTGGTCATTGTCAGTGCCCAGGCGATGGCCGACGACAGCGTTTCCACCCAGGATCAGGTCGGCACCGCCAACGTCGCCGACGTGAAGCAGACCCTGGCCCCCTTCAGCACCGCCACCCAGCAGCAACTCGGCCAGGGCAACGACGCGGCCGCCAAGCAGGACACGGCCACCAGCACCATCGAGCAGAACCAGGTTGGCGAATACAACGCGGGTTACGCCGAGCAATTGTTCGAAGACAACAGCAAAATCACCCAGCAACAGACCGGCAGCTTCAACACCAGCCACGCCAGCCAGTCGATGGGCGCAGGTAGCGGTGAAGTGCTGCAACAACAGCAAGGCAGCGGCAACTTCTCGTTCGTCTATCAGGACAGCCAGGACGGCACGACCGGTCAAACCTTCCAGTTCGGTGACAGCAATGAAGCCTACATCGAACAGATCCAGCCCGGCATCGCCAACACCGCGGTGATCATCCAGTACGGCACCACCAACTACGCCACCGCCGAACAGATCAACCACATGGGCGGCCAGATCGACATCAACCAGACCGGCACCAGCAACTATGCCTACGGCGACCAGCGAAATGGCGACGGCGGCAACCTGACCATCAACCAGCTCGGCGAAGGCAACGGCACTGAAATCTGGCAAGACGGACAAGTCGGCAGCGAAGCCACCGTCGACCAGATCGGCTTAAGCAACGAAACCGTGGTCGACCAGAGCTTCGGCGAAAACAACACCGCCCACGTGTTCCAGGTTGGCGACCTCAACGCGATCTATGCCGACCAGTTCCAGTCCACTGGCTCGACCATCGCGCTGTACCAGACAGGCACTGGCAACACGCACTTCACCTACCAGACCGGCGAAGGCCATTCACTCACCGCCACCTCGGTGGGTAGCGACAACAAGGTCTACGCCAGCAACTGGAAAGGTCCGCAAAAAGGTGGCCAGTTCGGCAGCAACCAGAGCGCAACCGTCACCCAGACCGGCAACGCCAACATCGCCAACTTTACGCAAGACGGCGTCGGCCACATCATGACCACCCACCAGACCGGCACCGGCAACAAAACCACCGTCAGCCAGGCCGAGAACTACAACGAGCTGTACTTCGACCAAAACGGCAGCGACAACGTCCTCATCGCCGACCAGCGCGGCACCACCAACCTGGCTCAGGGCAGCAGCAACGGTATGGGCAACAGCACCGCGTTCGACCAGTCCGGCAGCGACAACCAGGCTTACACCACCCAGTGGGGCAACGATAACCAGATCACTGTGAAACAGGCTGACACGATGAACGTGGCGTATGTGACCCAGGGTGGCAGCGGGAACATTGCCAATGTTGATCAGAGCGGCATGACGCAGATGGCGACTGTTCAGCAGGTGGGGACGGATAACCGGGCGACGGTGTTGCAGCAGTAATTTCGGGGGATAAAAAACCGCGGTCCCTGGTGGGGGGGCGCGGTTTTTTTTGCCTGATGTTTGCAGGGCTCACCGGTTCCTGTAGGAGCTTGGCTTGCCAGCGAAGGCGGCCTGATAGCCGACCATTTTTTTCAGGTGTACATATCCGTTTTTGCGGTAACGGCCGCTTAGGGTTTCGCCCTTACGGCGAGTCACTTGGAAAAGCCCCAAGTAACCAAGGGCTCTTGCCCCTTTCGTTCCGTGCCTCGCCTAGGCTCGCCATGCCCTCCTTCCGGTCCTGCTCCGTGGGCCCGCCGCCATCGGCCATCCATGGCCGGGGGCGGCGGGCCCACGGAGCAGGACCGGAGCGAGGGAATGGCGAGCCTAGGCGAGGCACCGTACGTCAGGGGCGCGGGCGCTTGGTTACTTGGCGCTCTTCCAAGTGACCCGCCGTAAGGGCGGAACCAATAGCCGCCGTTACCGCAGGAATGGATATGTACTCGGTCAACAAAATATAGGTCGGCTATTAGGCCGCCTTCGCGGGCAAGCCTCGCTCCTACAGGAGGACATCCGGTGCATTCAGATGAACCAGGTCGGCCCGAAGGCCGCCTCGGCTTACTCTTCTTCAGGCACCTTGTTCTGAGTCAGGTAACGATCGAGCGTCTCACTGCTCTCAGGCGAATTATCCCCCGCCACCTGCCACAAACGCCGCTCGATCCCCTGCGCCAACAGATGCCCCACCGCCGCCTCGATCGCCGACAACACACACAACTGCGCCGGCTCGTTGGTGGTATACCCGACCTCCGCTTCGAGCAACTTCTTGAACTCGATAAATTTGAACACCCCGGCACTACGGCCCACGGAGTAGATGGTCTTGCTGGTCATCACATTGGCCAACACCTGCCCGCTGCGCACATCCACCGCCCGAAGATTCACCGTGACCTGATCCACCCGATATTCCCGGGAAATGTCGATGCCCAGGTAACGCGCGCCTTCCCCGCCGCTTTTCACATTGGTGTCATAGGCGATGATCCCGCCCTCGAGCATCATGTTCGCCGCTTGCAGCGGCGGCAGTTCACCCTGGATATTCACCGGCGTGTTCGGCTTTTTCTGCGAGGCGCGGATGATCTTGCGCTCGGTCAGCAGGTTCTGCAGCCCTTCCCGCTCCAGCACCACAAACCAGCCACTGGCCTGTAACGCATCCATCAGCATGCTCGCCGCACCCTGGGTCACGCTGGTGGAAAACGAGCTGGCCGGCGTCGGTTTGTACTGACCGGTCTGATCCCTGAAACCGTACACCACCGCCATCAACCGGCCCTTGGGTCGCGGCATGTTGATCAAGTCGTAGTAGGTCGAAGCCCTCGGGGTCAGCGTCGGCGTTTCGGTGTCCTGCTCAGCCCCGATCGGCTCGCGCAGACTGCACCCTTGCAACATCGCCAACATCAGCCCCAGCACCATTATTCTTTTCATGTCCTTCCCTCCCCATCAACCCCAATCCCCGTCAAGGGGCCAGGCCACTCACCTGGATTTCCGAGATTTCACCGGTCGCTCGGTCAGTCACTACGATGGTCAATTGCCCGGAATCGTCGACGACGTTGACGATAAAAGCGTCAGTCGTCAGGCTCCCCGTGTTACCCGCGGAAATGTTGTCCAGCAACTGACCGAGCAACCGCGACTGCAACTGACTGGTGAACCGCTCAAGCGCCGAAGTACCGGCCGCGGCGGTGCGTTTTTTCAAGTCGGGATCGTCGTAGTCGTTCTGGGCCTGGGCGTTGTTGAGCAGCCAGGTCCCGTTCAACGGGTTGCCGCCAAACGACGGATTGATGGGCGTATAGACCAGCTCCGTGGCCTGGACCACACAACTGCCGAGCCCGAACAGGCACAGGCCTGCCCATGAAAGCCCGGGGCGCTGCGAGAACGTTTTTGTTTTCATAACTCGTCCCTCTCAAGGTCCGTTGTGTCCTGCAACATGGCTTCCAGCTTGCGCTGGACGATCTGCCCGCGAACCCAGTCGGCGGCGTCATAGGCCTCGTCCTTGAGTTCCACGGTGTTCGGCGGCAGAAAACGCCGGTAAACCAGACGCTGCTGATATTCCACGGTGACCAGGGCGCCCCAGCGCGCCGAAGGTCGTTCGCGCACCACCAGGTTGAAATCCATCGGGCTGGTGGCGCGCAGGCGTTCACTGAACGAGTAGTAAAAGTCGTGGCCGATGTGCGAGATCGTGTCATCGACGATGAACCCCATCATTTCGTCCTCTTCGCCGGCCGGAGCGGCAGCGGACGTCAGCATCAGGATCACGACCCAACAGAATCTGTTCATGGCTGTAACGCCTGGGGCAATTTCGACTGGCCTTTGGCAGGTCCGGATGTGCCGTCGAGGAAGGCTTTCTCGGCCACGAACTGCCAGTCCTTGTAACTGGCCATGCCGGTGAAGTCCGACCACTGCGTGGGGAAATCCGCCTGCTTCAGCGGCTTGTCCGTGGACGCGCTGTTGAGGCCGGTGATGCGCCCGTCGAAGCCGCGCATCAAGATCCATTCACCGCCGCCAATCGGGTCCGGATACAGCTGCCGGAGATGGTGTTTCGGGTTGGGAAAACGCTCATCCTGCAACAGGTCTTCGAGGGTTTTCGGATACTGCGCCAGCCCTGGCGAACTGCGGTAATAGCTGCGCAATGCCTGGGCGTATTGCGTACCGACCCAGAGCAACTGGCGTTCACGATCCCGGCGCGAAGCGGTCGACCACAACTCGCCTGCACTGGCCAGGCCCATACCCATCAGCATGATCAGGAACAGCACGCCCAGGTAAGTGAAACCGCCCTCACGGGTCCGGCGCATCTCACCCAAGCTTGATAGCGGACTTGTGGCGAGGGAGCTTGCTCCCGCTGGGCTGCGTAGCAGTCCCTCTTTTGGGGCCGCTGCGCGACCCAGCGGGAGCAAGCTCCCTCGCCACAGGTTTTTACCACTCGGAATAAAGGCTGCCATCACGCGCCCTCCCTGTGGCTCCGCTCTTGATATCGGCGACCCCGCCGGGTACGCCGTCCGGCGGCGCGACCATGACCCAGAGATCCTTGCGCTCGGCAATCGGGTCCATCGGCGGGTTGCGCAGGTAGCGCTGCTCCACCAGTTGCTCGATGGAATCGGGATAACGCCCGGTGTCGCCGTAATAGTGATCCAGCGCTTCACGCATCGCCGACAGGCTCTGGCGCAGCGTGGTCTCTTTCGAGGCCTCGAGACTGTTGAAATAGCGCGGCATGGCGATGGTCATCAGGGTCGCGATAATTGCCATGACCACCATCAGTTCCAGCAGGGTAAAACCCTTTTCCCGACGCATAAGCTCACCACTCCCGGTACGCGATACCGTTGAGACCCTTGCCGCGCGCCTTCGAATAAACGTCAAAGACGTCTTCGCCTTCGCGCGGGTTCTGAGCCGTGCTGTCATAGGTGCGCAGCCCCCAGCCGCCTTCGTCGTCGCGCTTGACCTGGGCCAGCGGGTCACGGGGCACGCGGCGCAAAAAATAGAACTTGGCACCCTTGGCGCTGCGCACATCGCGCACACCGTCCACCAGCACTTTGAGGTTCGGCGGATAGCCGCTGCTGTTCAGCGTCTTCTCGATGTAACCGGCGTCGAAGGCGCGTTTGTAGGCGTCGATGGCATCGCGGATCTGGTACAGCGCCGTGCGCAAATCCTGCTCCTTGCCCCGGCGCACCACGGTCTCGGTCAGTGGCGCGGCCATGCCGGCCAGCAAGCCGATCAGGGCCAGCGTCACCACGACTTCAATCAGGGTAAAACCGCGTTGCGAGGCGTTCATGATCAAGGCTTCCCGATCACGACTTGGGTCGTGGTGGCCGCCACCGGCCGGTCGAGGCGTTCGTTCGACATCGACGATTCCATCTGCCGGTCCGGTGCCTGAATGTGCATGCTGGTTTCAGTGCCCGTCGGGAATTCCATGTCCGAGGGGCTCTGGTACGGCAGGTTGCGCACGATCCGTGGCGTGATCGACAACACCAGTTCCGATTTGCTGACGTTGTCCTTGTTGCTGCCGAACAACCGGCCCAGGCCAGGGATGTCGCCAAGACCCGGAATCTTGTTGCCGGTGGCGCCATGGTCGTTGCGCATCAGGCCGGCGAGGATCTGGGTTTCACCATCATGCAGGCGCAGGGTGGTCTGGGCGTTGCGGGTATCGACCTGAACCGGAATCGTGCCCTGACGGGTCGGTTCCAGCGGCGTGGCGTTACTGACTTCCAGGGCGATCTTGATCGCTACTTCGTTGTTCAGGTGCACGGTCGGCTGCACTTCCAGCTTCAGACCGACGTCCAGGTACGTGACGCTTTCAGTGATCACCGGCCCTTGGGTCGACGGCACCGAGGTGGCACTGATGATCGGCACACGCTGACCAATGTGGATGCGCGCCTGCTCGCGGTTACTGACGCGAATCACCGGGCTGGCGAGGGTGTTGATGTCGTTGTCCTGGGCGTTGATCTTGAGCTGGGGCGATGGCGAGATGGTGATCCGGCTAGAGTCGATACCTTTCAGTTGATTGAGCAGCTGCACCGGCGAACCGTCGCTGTTGACCACGCCGAAGGTGTTCGGCCATTGCAGGCCAAGGTCAAGAATCCGCTGGGTGGCGACTTCCATCACCTCCACTTCCAGCACCACTTCCGGGTTTGACTGGTCTTGCGATTGCAGGAGTTTTTCCGCCATGCGGACGGCGTCTTCGGTATCGCGCATGGTCAAGGTGTTGAGGCGTTCATCGACAAACACGTCGCGGGTCTTGAGCATGGTCTTGATCATGTTCAGCGCGGTGTTGGCATCGATGCTGGTCAGGTAGAAGGTGCGCATCACCAGCTCCTGGTAATCCTTGAGCTTTTGCGGGGAGTCCGGGTAGATCAGCAAGGTGTTTTCGTTCACCACTTTCTGGTGCAGCTGGTTCTGTTGCAGCAGCAGTTCCACGGCGTCTTCGATGCGCACGTCACGCACGAAGATCGTGGCTTTCATGTCCGGGCGCAGGTCCTTGTCGAAGATGAAATTCAACCCGGCGACCTGGGACAGCACTTCAAAAATGGTTTTCAGGTTGGCGTCGCGAAACTCCAGGGTCACCGGCCGGTCCAGGCGCGTGCGCAGCTGTGGATACGGGATCACGTTGCGGCTCTGGACCAGGCGGATGCTGCCTTGCAGTTCGAGGGCACCATCATTTTGCGGGTCCAGTTCGAGGATCTGTTTGACCTGGCGATCAGCCGCGTAGATGTCACCACGACGCAGGTCGCCGCGGGCCAACTCGAGTTTTTCGTTCATGCTGCGCAGGTACTCGAGTTGGCGCATCGCATCCTGGGCGCGGCGGTTGTTCGGCTCGATGGTCAGCACCCGGC
Organism: Pseudomonas hormoni; assembly: GCF_018502625.1. Classification (NCBI taxonomy): domain Bacteria; kingdom Pseudomonadati; phylum Pseudomonadota; class Gammaproteobacteria; order Pseudomonadales; family Pseudomonadaceae; genus Pseudomonas; species Pseudomonas hormoni. The sequence goes on along the minus strand of NZ_CP075566.1, from coordinate 1,622,183 downwards.
TGTAGTTCACCCGTGCCGAGGCGAAGTCCCGGTGTGCGCGGTCGGTATCGCCCGCAGTCAGCAATGCAGTAATGGCTTTGGCGTGTGCGGTATTGAGGGCCAGATGCAGTTCGGTGTCGCGAGGGTTTTCCCGCAATCCTTCTTCGATGCGCGCCAGGCCAGCTTCGTATTGTCCCTGCTCGATCAGCTCGGACGCTTCCTTGTTGGCGACCCGTGCGGAACTGCACGCGGCCAGCCCTGCGCAGAGGCAGGCAAGGCTCATCAGCAAACGGCTTCTATTCATGGCGCGCTCCCCACAGACAAGGTCTGGGACACATGCAAAGGCAGGTAGACGAAGCTCAGTTCCACATCGGAAATGGCTTCGATCCGCCAGGTTTCGTCGATCACATCCCCTTTGCGTACGACGTATATTTTTTCGCCGTTCTGCAAAAACACTTGCAGGTCGGAACGGTCATCCAGCCTCCCGACAAACTGGAAAGGCATCGGCGGTGCACTGGGGACTTGCACCACCGGGGTTTCATTGACGGGTTGTTCGATGACGCTGGCGAGGGTCGGCGCCGCTTTCCAGCTGCGGGCGGCGAACAGGTCACCCGCCGGGCTCAAGTCTTTCACCACCGCCGGTTTGCCAGACGCTGGTGCGGCAGGCAGGGCACCACGGGTTTTGCTTTGGGTCGGGGTGGCGACGACGGCCACGCTTGCATCGCCCTCGTCGGCCGGCATGAAGTAATCGGGCAACCAGGCCAGCGCCGCCGCCACGCCGAAGAACCCCACCCACCCCGCTACGCGCTTGGTATTCATCATGACCTCGACAGGTAAAGGGTCATGCGGATCCGCCCGGTCAGGTCGGTGTCGGCGATTTTCTTGCGCTGGAACTCCACATCCTCCACCACCACAGCCGGCAACTGGCCGAGCAAGGCATGCAGGAAGCGCCGCAGTTGCGGGTAGCTGCCGCGCACTGGCAGCAGAATCTGATAACGGGCCAGATGCGTCTTGGGGTCGATGCCCAGGGCATATTCACCCCGTGCCAGGGTGATGTGTTCCTGGGCCGCCAGTGCGTAGATCCTGTCGATGGCCACGGTGGCTTGAGGTTGCGAAGGCAGTTTGCTGCGGAAGTCGTCGAGCTGACGTTGCGGCACCACCGGGGGGGCGACGCTGCCGTCTTCAACCCTGGCCAGGTAGTCGCCGGCTTCGCGGGTCTGCTGGCTGAGCTGTTGCAGCGACTGCCAGTCCGGCATCAGGCCCGCCAGGCCATAGACCGACGCCAGCGCCAGCATCGCCAGCCCCGCCAGACCGGGAATGCCCAGGCCTTGCAGGTATTCGTGGACGATCAATCTAGGGATTCGCATCGCCAATCTCCCAGGTAGCCGACAGGTTGAATTGCACCGGGTGCTCCGGCACGTTGGCGACGATTTCGTGGCTGAGCAGCGACACATCGGACAGCTCGTCGCTGGCCTCGAGGTTGCGGTGGAAGTCGAGCATGGCATCCAGGTCTTTGGCCTCGGCGCTGATCCGCACCTGGCCTTTGCGGGCGTCGGGTGTCAGGGTCAGCAAGGCGATGTTTTCGCGAGGCATGGCTTCAAGCATCGCGAACAGGTTTTCCCAGGGCCGGCGCAGTTGCTGGGAGACCTTGCGCATCTCGGCGAGGTTCTGCGCCTGCTCGCGGATTTGCGCCGGGGTCAGGCTGACTTTGCCACCGGTGTCGCCGGTGAGGACGCGCTGGGTGGTTTGCAGATGACCCTGTTGTTGCGCGGTTTCATCACTGAGGTGCTGCTGAAACAGGACGCAACTCAGAGTCAGCACCACGCCCCCGGCCAGCAGGCTCCAGCCCAACGGGCCTGAGCGGCGGCGCGGCTGAAAGTCGAGGTTCAGGGCGCGCATCTCAGGCCACCGCCCGGGACATGACGTACAGGCAATCGCGTACGGGTGTCCGGCCTTCTTCAAGGGTGCGCAAATGCACGTCGGGTACGTCGGGCTGCACATCGATGCGCGCAGGGGCATGCAGGTAGACGTTCAATGGCCGCTCGCTGGTGGAGGCCTGCAATTGGCTTTCGCGGCCGATCAGTGCGGTCAGTGCGGCGTCGCTGTCGCTGCTGCCCACCGAACGCACCGAAGTCCAGCGGCCTTCCCGTGCCAGCAGCAACACGCTGCGCACCGGTTCAGCGACCACGAACAGGAAGTTGCCGGTATCGAGACTTTTATCGAAGTGGTTGAACGCCGCCATCAGGTACGGCTGCACCGAACGCAAGCGCAGGCCACGGGCGCTGACCAGTGTGCGCAGACGCCCGAGCAATTCCTGCGGCAACGCACAGGCGATCCGGTCGTAGCCCGCCGGCTCTGCCGAGAGCACCAGGCTCCAGGGTTGAGCCGGCGTACCGTAAAGGTCTTCGAAGCACAGCCGGGCAAAGCCGATCAACTCGTCGGGACTGCTGATCTGTTCGCTCCAGGGCACCAGGCAGAAGCGGCTGAAGTGCCCGGAAATCACCACTCTCAACTCGGCACCGGCACGGGTGTGGTCGGACAGCAGATGGTCGAGGGTGTCCAGCGCCACTGCCCAGGCGTGAAAGCCTTCGTCGATAAATCCGACGCTGCCCAGCCACAGGGTTTCGCTGCCACGGCGTTGACCGAGGCCGATACCACTGGCGCCGATGACGGCGACAAAACGATCACGAGACAAAAGTGACACGATTGATCTCCTCGAGCGTGGTCCGCCCCTCTGCAACCAGTTCCAGCGCCGACTCGCGCAGCAGGCGCAAGCCACGTTTGCACGCATGGACCTTGATTTTCGAAATCGGTTGGCGCTCGACGATCATCTGCCGCAGCTCGTCGTCCAGGTGCAGCAGTTCGGCAATCGCCGTGCGCCCGCGATAACCGGTGCCCCGGCAATGGCCGCAACCCTTGCCGTGAACGAAGCGATAGTGATCGACGTTATGCGGATCAAGGCCCGAGGCGCGCAATTCATCGTCAGTCGGGTGACTCGGCGCGCTGCACGTGGTGCAGACCAGGCGGATCAAGCGCTGGGCCAGCACGGCATTGAGCGCGGAGACGAGGCTGTAGGGGTCGATTTCCATCTGGGTGAAACGGCCGATCACGTCGAACACGTTGTTGGCGTGGATGGTGGTGAACACCAGGTGCCCGGTGAGCGCCGATTGCACGGCGATCTGCGCGGTATCGGGGTCGCGGATTTCACCGACCATGATCTTGTCCGGGTCATGGCGCAGGATCGAGCGCAGACCCCGAGCGAAGGTCAGGCCTTTCTTCTCGTTGACCGGAATTTGCAGGACGCCCGGCAACTGGTATTCCACCGGATCTTCAATGGTGATGATCTTGTCCACGCCGTGGTTGATCTCGGTGATCATCGCGTACAGCGTGGTGGTTTTGCCGCTGCCGGTGGGACCGGTCACCAGCACCATGCCGTAGGGTTCGGCGGCCAGCCTGCGCAGTTGGCGCAGGGTTTCGTCTTCAAAGCCCAGCGCTTGCAACTGCACGCCGCAGACCTTGTCCGCCAGGTCCTGCTTGTCGAGCACCCGCAGCACCGCGTCTTCGCCGAAAATGCTCGGCATGATCGAGACCCGGAAGTCGATCTGCCGACCACTGATGCCGATCTTGAAGCGACCGTCCTGAGGCACGCGTTTCTCGCCGATGTCCAGTTCGGCCATGACCTTGACCCGGGAAATCACCTGTTCGGCAAACTCGCTGCCCTGGATCTTGCTGATGTTGTTGAGCACGCCGTCGATGCGGTACTTGATCACCAGACCGCTGCCAGTGGTGCCCAAATGGATATCGCTGGCGTGCATTTTCAAGGCGTCGTACAGGGTCGAGTTGACCAGTTTGACGACGACGCTGGCGTCTTCGCTGATGCTGGTCAGGGACAGGCTTTGCAGGGTATCGATTTCAATGTTGGCGTCCGCCTGGGCGTTGAGCGATTCCACGGCATGGAAGCTCTCTTCGTGGCGCGCCAGATACGCCTTCAGGTCGTCGGCATGCACCAGGTACAGCGGCGCACCGTGCAGACAGTCATCGATCCAGGCCAGGCGCGACGTATCGAAGGGGTCAGCAAACACACCGATGACCGCATCGTCGTGGCGCAGCAGGATGAATTCGCGCTTGAGGCATTGGGCCAGGGTGACCCGGTCGAACACCGGGGTGGCCTTGAACAGGCTGTCGGTGTCGAGCACCGGGTAATGCAGGGTTGCGCCGAGGCGCTGGATGAAGGGCATGGGGGCCAGTTCGCTCAGGACCCCAAGGGCTTCAAGCATACGTTCGCCGGAACTGGCGGCCAGCGATCGTGCCTGGGACAGTTGCTCACTGGAAAAGCGAGACGGTACACATTCCGACTGCGCCGGTTCGACGGCAAGGGATAGACGATCCATGGCTTGCTCTCCAACGCCGGGGGCTTTGAGCCCTGTCGACGCGGCGAGCAATTACGGCGGTCACCGGAACGGCTTGTCGCGCCACTACTCCCCGGTGAGCAATTGTTCGTCGTCCGGTGCCCTGGAGGTCGATGAACTGCGTCGACGATCCGCCAGCACCCAACTGCCATCGTACAACTGCAGCGGGAAACTCTCGGTCTTGCTCTGGCGTCGTTCGACAAAACCTTCGGATCGGCTCATGCCTGCCTTGAGTTCGCGCTCCATTCCCAGAAGGTCACAGACTGCACGGGCCAGCTCCGCCAATGGAAACGGTTTGAACAGGATATGGCTGACTCCCAGTTGCCGGGCCCGCTCACAGACTTCAGCGGTTGGGTGCCCGGTAATCAGCACAAAATGGCACTTCCTGTTCTGGCGGACGGCATCGAGCACCTCAAAACCTTCCATATCGGGCAAGCGGTAATCGAACACCATCACATCGGGTGCAAACTGTTCGGCTTCACCGATACCCGTCGCACCGTCATGTGCAATCCGGACGTCCAGTTCTTGCGCCTGAAGGTAATCCTTGAGGTTTTCGGCAAGAAGCTCTTCGTCTTCGACAACCAGTACTTTGTTTAACAAGGTGGACTCCTTGAAACCGCAGGTCCGAGTTCCGAGCCTGGTGAAGTGCGCGCCTTACTGAGGCTAACGCACACTTCATGCCAGGCTGAGCACCGGCTGATTTACCGCTGCATGTAATTGATATCCATGGAAAAGCCTTTTCGTCCAGGCACCCCTCGCCCCCAAAGGCGGGGAAGCACACGGATTTGCGCTAAAGCTTTCCCCACTATTGGGGGGGAACCTTCAGTCATCGTCAATCCGTTCGATTCGATTGCGCGATCGCAGCTGCGCCAGAACCTGAAGACGAACCTCGGCCTGTTGCTGTCGGGCAAGGTACGCCCGAACCCGTTCAAGTCCCTGTTGCTCTGAGACATCGGCCGTCTCCAAGTGGTTCTGTACAGAGATCAAGTGCCAGCCCAGCGGTGTGCGAACAGGTTCACTCACCGTACCCGGCGCCAGGGCAAAGGCTGCCGTTTCGAAATCGGGCAACATTCGTCCACGAGGAAAATAGCCCAGATCTCCACCTTCGCTCGCGGACGCATCTTCCGAACCGGTCCGGGCCACGCTGGCAAAGTCGGCGCCCTGGCTGATTTTCACTTGCATGTCGACCAAGCGTAGCCGTGCCGCTTCGACTGTGGCGGCATCGGCATCCTGCGGCACCTTGATCAGGATGTGCCGCGCCTGCACGGCTTCGGGCCGGCGCATCTCGGCGCGGTGTTCTTCATAGAAGGCCCGGACCTGTTTTTCGTCCGGCCCGTCGACGGTGGTCAGCTCGGCAAACACCTGCCGGGCCGCGAGCTCACGGCGGGTGTATTCGACAAAACCGGCCTCGTCGAAACCGGCGTCCTCCAGACGACGAGCGAATGTCTCGGCACCGCCAATAGCCTGCCGGGTCTGTTCAACCTGGCTTTGCACCGCGGCATCGTTGATCACCACCCCGCGCCTGACCGCTTCCTGCCACAGCAACTCGCGGTCGATCAACGCGTCCAGCGCCTTCTGGCGCAATTGCTTGTACGCCGTGGGATTGCGAATGCTGCCCAGCGCCCGGCCCTGATCCTCCAGGTACTCGGCGAAGTAACGCTCGAGGCGAAACTCGGAAATTTCCTCGCCATTGACCCGCGCGGCCACCGGGCCGTTGCTGCCAAATGCCACGGGCAGCCACAGGGTCAGCAGGATCAACAGAGTCTTGAGCTTCATGATCGAGACCTCCGGTCAGGGTGTCGCGGTAATGGGCTTGTAAGGCGCGACCAGGTAGAAGCGCTGGTCGGGCAAGTCCACGGTGACGATATGCGCGCCGCTCAGGCCCAGGCGTCGGCCCGGTCCGAAGCTGATGCGCGGAGTCAGCCCGGTATCGAAGTCATGCAGGCCTTCCAGCGCATTGATCAGCTTCTCGCGGCTGGCGTCGCGCCCGGCCTGCTTCATGCCTTCGCTGAGCAGCAGCATCGAACTGAACGCGCCGACCTGCAGCACCGCGTGCTGGCCGCCAAGCCCCTGCTGTTCACGCAGTTGGGTCAGGGCCAGGCGTCCGGCCAGGGTCCAGTCGCTGGGCACGAATGGATAGGACAAGAACACCCGCCGGGAAAAACCGCTGGGCACTTGTAAAAGGTCACCCGCCACCTGATTCGACATGGCGAACAGGTATGGAACCTGCCCCGCCGTCTGCAACCGCTCGGCGAGGTGGCTGAAATCGGCACCGCAGCCCAGGTAAAACACTGAGCGCGAGCCCAGCGGCAGTTCGTCCTGTGCCGAGTCATAGGCCTTCAGGCTGACATTTTTCCAGGCGTGATCTTGCAGGTACTGGCTGAGGGTCTGCGCCGCCAGTCGTTGACCGGGATCTTCGGTATAGGTAATCAGCGTCGGGCCCTGGAGTACGCGCAAACTGGCGGAGGCGTAATCGGCAAGGGCGATAAGTTGTTCGCGCACCCCCGGCATCGGTTCAAAAATCTGCCGACTGCTCTGCGCCGTGCCCTGCAACGAGAGCGGGCCGATCAGCGGAATGCCCGCCTGCTCCAGACGCGAAACCAGTTGCGTGTCGAGTGCCGGTGCCAGTGGCGCGATCAGGGCAAACACCTGCGCCTGATCGATCAACTGATCCAGCGCCCGCTCGGCACTGATACGGTCCGGCCCCGGATCGAGGATCGTCAGGCGCAACTGCCGACCATGAATCCCCCCCGCCTTGTTGATTCGTGCCACGCTGCCGTTGAGCACCGCGGCCACCGTCGCGCCCTCCTCCGCCAACGCGCCCTGACTGGGCAACAGCGTGCCCAGGTGCAGGCTGTCAGGCGTCAGGCCCGGATCGCGCTCATCGGCCAGGCGTTTGAGGTAGGCCGTGAGGTTGCGCTGATCGTTCATCGACAGCACGAACCGCGGCATCGCCGGGTCGAGGTGATTGTTGCCGGGATCGCGCCCCTCCCGGATCGCCCGCGCCAGGGTGCCTTCGGTGTACGCCGGGTAGTTGCGGCCATTGATTTGCCGTTGGCCGTAGGTGCTGGTCAGCCGCGACCAGCTCAGTTCCGGCGGTCGCACCCCGCCCTCGGGCCGGCCCAAACCATCGGTGCCGTGGCAGTTGGCGCACGGCAGGCTGGTGGCCGGCAGCAGCATGCCCGCCGCCCCGACCCGGGCCATGATCGGCTCGCCGCTACTCGACACGCCCTCGCGGTACAACCGTTTGCCGGCGCTTTCGTCAGGGCTCAAGGGCAACGTATCGGCGGCGCAATGAAGACTGCCGATCAGGAGCAGGCCGAGGATCAGGGAGGCTTTCATGGTGCGGTCTCAGCGACCGGCCACGGGCATTGTCAGCAACTGCAAGCGCTGGGCAATGGCGGCGGCCGGGGCATCGGGGCGGATTTTGCTCCAGCGTTTGTTGGCCACGTCACCTACGATCAGCTGTGTTGAATGTTGCTCGGGGGTCGGCACGATCTGGCCGATACGGCCGAGTACAAGGTCCATTTGCGCCTTGTCGCCGGTGAGAAAAAGCCAGTGGGGGCCATCGACGCCCTGCTTCAAGGTGTAAGCCTTGAGTACCGCCGGGGTGTCCCGCAGCGGATCACTGGTAAGGGAGATAAAAGTGATACCGTCCGCCTGGTCCCCCAGCAACTCACGCACTTCCTTGAGCTTGCGGGTGATCAGCGGGCAGGCATCGTTGCAACGGGTGAAAATCACGTTCAGCAGCACCACGCGGTTGTGCAACGCATCGCTGTAGAAACGCAGGGTATCGCCATTCTGGTCCTGCAACGGTGTGTCGGTGAACCAGGTTTTCGCATCCCGCGTACCGGTCGCCGGTTGTGCGGCAGCCATCGCCGGGGCGGGTTCCTCGTGCCCTTCGTGAGCAAATGCCATCGCGCTGAAAATCCAGAAGCACACCGTCAGGGTGATCCAGTCGAGGGCTCTCATGGCTGCTGCTCCATGGCTATGGCGGTGTGCTTGGCGTGGGTGTTGCGCTGGCCGCTGAGTTTTTCCACTTCACGAGTCAGCACGGCGGGGTCGGTGAAACCGTAATAGCGCGTCCAGTGGCGGCTGTTGCCGTCGCCGACGAGAATCAGTGGTTGATGGTTTTTGAAATCACCGCTGAAGGTGCCGAGGCCTTTGAGGGTGGCGTTGATCGATTGCGAGCTGCCGGTCAGCCAGCTCCAGCCCGGACCGTTCTGAAAGGTGCGGGCGTAATCGTTCAGGCGCCTGGCGTCATCGCGCTGCGGGTCGATGCTGATCGACACCAGCTGCACCTCGGTGCCCACCCGTGCACCCAGCTTTTTCTGCACTTTGCCCATGATCGACGACACCACCGGGCACACCGTGGTGCAGTTGGTGTAGATGAAACTCATGACCACGATTTTGTTGGTCACCAGGTCTTTTTCCAGACGCACCGGTTGGCCGTTCTGGTCCATCAGCGTTACGTCGGCGAATTTGACCTGGGTACTTTCCGAGCTGGCGCTTTTGGCCGGCATGTCGTGCCCGGCGTGTTCATCCGCCGAGTGCGCCAGGGCTTGCCCGATACCGGCGGCCAACAGGCAGAACGTCAGCAGTCCACGGTGTGCGAATCGGTTCATGTCGATTTCCTCTTCAGTGGGCATCGCCGGGCAGGACCCGAACGCTGGCAAAAGTCTTGTCGTCGAAACTCGCGCCGAGGGATGCGGCGCGCACGTGCAGATACCAGGCGCCCTGCTTGTCGAGGGTCACTGGCGCTTCATAGATACCGTTGCCCACTTCGAGCGCGGCGACTTCCCGAGCCCGCGACGTCGGGGCGCGGAAGTAGCGCACCTGAACATCCTTCACGCCGCTGCGCTGCGCCTTTTGCTGGCCTTGAACGATGCGAAAGCGCACGGTGTAAGGACGGTCGAGGACCGCTGTGGACTTGTCGAGCATGAACTCGACTTTCGGCACGCCAGGGTGCCGGGTGAGGCTTTTGTCCGGTTCAACCAGCGCGGTGAAGCAATGGATGATATTGGGTTGATTGAGCAGGAACGCCACGTCGAAACGCCCGGCGTCAGGTAGCTTGATCCGCGCACCGAACAGCCCCGGCTCGACTTCGCGCAGGCTGCGATCGATGACCATGGCCGCCCGCGCCACCTGCCCGCGATTGGGGTAGCCGGACATCGGCGCGTTCATGCCTTCGGCGTAAAAATAGGTGGTGTTGTCCACCGGATTGACCACGAACACCGCGTTGTCGTCCCGCGACACCGCGAGGCTCGACGCCAGCGGTAAATCGCCGGCCAGCCGTGGCGCCTGCGGCCCGGCTTCGAAACCCTGGCTGATCGGCGTGCGGCCCTCGCCCAGCGACGACAGGTTGACCATCGTCACCTTGGGCGACGCCAGTCCGCGCACGTAGGCGTAGGCCTTGGTGAACACCACCTGGTAGGGTTCGGCTGACACGTCCAGCTCATGGATCAGCGAATCGGTGGCAGCGTCGATCACGGCAGCCTGGTTCTCCAGCGTGTTGAGCACGATGCCGAAACGACCGTCTGCGCTGAAACCCATCGGGCCCAGGCCCTGTTTGATTTTGATCACACGGCGCACGTCGAGGCTGGCGCCATCGACCACGGTGACGGTGCCGTCCTTGCCGTCAGCGACATACGCCGCCTGGGACAGCGGCGAGTACGCCACCGACAACGGGTTCGAACCGGTCTTGAGTTGCTTGCTGATGGTCAGGCTGGCGATGTCGATGATGCTCAGCGTGCCGTCGTCGCGGTTGCTGACGAAGGCGTAGCGGCTGTCCTTGCTGAAAGCGATTTCGTGATGCCCGCGGCCGGTCGCCAGGTGTTTAAGGGGCTTCAGGCTTTGGCTGTCGATCACCGTGACGCCGGACGCTTCAGCTTTCGCCGCATTGTTGCCGACCCACAGCAGGCGCTCGTCGGGTTGCAAGGCCAGGCGCACCGGCTGGCTGCCGGCGCTGACCGAGTCGATCAGCTTGAATTGCTCGCTGTCGATCACCGCCACTTCGCCGGCGGTGGGCATGGAGATGAACACGCGTTTGTTGTCCTTGCGGGTGACCCAATCCATCGGCGGCTGCTTGATGTCGATGCGCGACAGGGTGCTGGTGATGCCTCCCACCGAGACCGACGGATCGACCACCGAGACACTGGCATCGCGGTTCATCACCAGCAGGAAGTAGCTGTTCAGGTCGAGCAGCGGACGCGCGCCGATGCTCGATTTAAGGAACACCCCAACCCGGGATTTGCAGCTCCGTTCACGGCCCTGGGCCTGATCGGCGGCGACGGTTTCCGGGTCCAGCCAGGCACCGGGATTGACGCCGGAAAGGGGTTGGCCCGACGTGCTGTCACTGACCCGGAAGAGCACGTCGGCAAACTCGCCTTCGCGCAACACGCCGTCCTCGGCCAATGGCCGCAGTTCCAGCTCTACCGACACACCGTCGCGTTCAAGCTTCTGGCTGCTCCAGGTGTCGGGCAGATCCACTTCACTGAGCAGGGTCGCCGGTGTCGTGCGCCAGACGCCGAGCCAGATCAGCGCAATCCCGACAATCAACGCACAACTGGCAATTTTTATTGTTCTGTTCATAACGCATCTCCCCTCAGTTACGCGTCACACCGGTCCTGTGGCGAGGGAGCTTGCTCCCGCTGGACCGGTCCGCGCTCGGGCGCAGCAGTCCCATTTATAGGGCCGCTTCGCGACCCAGCGGGAGCAAGCTCCCTCGCCACACTATGTCTCGCGTCTACGGCGCCGGGGCCGGTTCTGGTTCATTGGTCACCCGCAGCAATCCCCACAACCCGGCGGTGTTGCCGTAGGCGGCGTAATCGCGGAACAGGTAGTCGCCCGGTATCGCGTTGCTGCCCCCGGCGCTCGGGTGCATGAAGCTGAAATGCGCTGCCGGCAGGATGCTTTCGTGGGCGCCGATGTACATCGACATCGGGTTGTAGCCGAACCGCACCGAACCCACGCCCGGCGTACTCATCGGGTAACCCCCGGTGTCGCTCTTCTCCGACTGGAACGGGTTGACCGACCAGACATGCCCGTCGAGCTGGAAGGTCGTGCCGCGGCTGCCACCGGTGGGCATCAGGATGTGCGTGCGGAACGGCTGCCCCGGTTTCACGTACAGCACCGGCGTCTGCGGATCGCCCCCCACCAGCGCATTGCTGTACGCCATGTGCGCGTTGGGCATGTCGCCGTAACCCGCGCCGTCGGCGTGGCCGAACGGTGCATCCGGCGCCAGGCCAAAGCGATACCACAGCGGCTCGGCCTTGTAGTTGATGGCCATGCTCGAGTTGTCCTGTGGATCGGTCGGTACGCCGAAGCCTTCCGCGGCGATGCCTTCCACCGGCCGGCCGTTGGCCCAGCGGATGTTCAACGCTTTCTGCCAGACCATCGCAAAGTCGCGGTAAGTGGTCTGCCCCGGTGCGGTGACGGTCGCGTTCGTCTTGCGCGCATCTTCAACCCAGGTGGCGCCGATCGGCAGGATGCTCATCGCACCGCCCAGACCTTTCTGCGGTTGCTTGATCACGTCCGCCGGGGTGAAATTCAGCCCGCCGAACTCCACCGCCGTGGCGTTGATGTTGTCGACGCTGCGGCCCAGTTGGGTGATCGGTTTACCTTCACGTTCCAGGTGCCCGGCGTAGTACTGATAAGTACGGTTGGGGTACGCACCGCTGCTGCCGACCCGTGGTGGTACGGTCTGGATCGGGTTGGCACCGACGTTGGTGCCGTCGGATTTGGTGATGTCGTACGCCAGCAACTGCGCGTGCAGCCCCACGTGACTGGACGGCCGCATCAGGTTGTTGCTGAAGGTGGTCGAGCCCTGGCCGCTGTTGCGATCACGCTTGACCATGCCTTGCATCACCGCCGTCTGGACGAGGTCCGGCATGACCATCGGCAGACGGTTTTCCAGAGTGATGTTGATGCAGTCACCTGCCGTCGCGCGCAGCACCAGGGGTTCGACAGGCACGCCGGGCTTGAGCTTGCCGGTGACCGGATTGAGGTCGGCCTTGCGCACATAGAGGATCGCGGTCGGGTCATGCAATGGCCCGCTTTGCCCGCCGATGGTGATGGTTTCGCCGTCTTCAGGGTCTTCCACGGTGACCTGCGGAATATTGACCCTCCGCGAGTTGAACACCAGGGTGCCGCCCGCCGGATTCAACGGCCCGCCCACGTGTTGCCCGATCCCCGCCGGATCGCCGAGGGTCAGGTTCAGCGGGTTGCCGAGAATGTCATTGGCCAGGGCCGCGACCACTTCGTAGTTGCGCTGCACCGTCGGCCGGGTGCCGATGCCGTTGGGGTTGGCGCTGATCCGAGGGCAGATGCCGTCGAAGGCCACCGTGTTGCGCATACCGGCCGGTTTCGGGTTGTTCGGCAACGCGAACAGATCATTGCGTTGTGCGGTGTAGTTGCGCATCACGCCCCAGATCCCGCTCCAATAGCCTTCCAGAGAAGCATCCATCGAGTACAGATAATCGCCCGTCGTCGCCGCTGAACTGGACATCATCGCGACCGGCGCATTGAAGCCCATCTGCTCGGAAATCCCGATCATCTGCGACGAGCGCCATCCGGAGTTGGAGCTGTTGCCGTAACCGGAACCGCTTTGCAGCCATTTCACGCCGTGCAGGGTCACGTTGTGCTCTTCTTCGTGACCGCCGGCATGCACCCGCAGGCGCACGTTGTCACCGGTGTAGGTGCGCAGCATCGGCGTGAACGGATCCCCCGGTTCGGCGCCGCCACGGTTGATGTGCGGCGGGAACAGAGTGCTGCCGCCGGTTGGGCCGGTCGCCGCGGTGATCAGGTTCGGCGCCAGGTTCATCGCCGGGATCGCGCGGTCGGTGCGGCTTTGCAGGGCGTACGCGAGGTCGCCACCGAGGCCGTCAGCCTGCATGCCGCGCTTGCCGTCCGGGCCGATCTTGTACGGGTCGTACACCCGCAGGGCCAGCGGTTCGTTGCGGTAATTGACCACGAACATGCCGGGGTCATCGACCGAGATCGCTTGCGGGCATGGCCGGGTCGGGCAGCCAGGAACCATGCCGCCCTGTACTTCGAGGATGCCGTCCAGCAGGGTGCTGGCGTTATTGCGCACCGGCGGGTTGATCGCGTAGCGGAAGCTGTCCGCGGTGGCCGGGAACGCTTGCGGGTTCGGCACACCATTCGGGCCAGCGCCGACGTACACACCGGCTTCATAGGCATGCTGGAAGTCGCTGTATTCGAGGAAGAACTCACGGAAGCTGTCGTTCTTGCCGTCACCGTCCAGGTCACCGGTGGACACCACTGCTTGCCACGACGTCGGCCCACCGTCCTGCCGCGCGCCGCTGTACAACGGCTCGCCGGTTTCGGCGTGGAACCAGGTGGAACCGGCCGGTTCAGCCAGCACGGTGGCGTACAGACCAATCTGTTGGTGCGTCGATGGGCCGAGGTGATCGTGGGTGAAGATGGTCCCCAGGCCACGGTCGACGCCTTTGGCGTTCACCACCGGATCGACAAACCAGCGCTGCATCGCGGTGCGCGCACCGACCCAGTCGGCCCGGCCATACTGACCGAAGTACGGGTGATTTTTGGCTTTCGGGCAGGCCGCCGTGCCGTCACGCGGGTCGCTGCCCGTGCACTGGTTGAACTCGCGAATGGCGTGGATGCGTTCTTGCACCGCACCGGGGGAAAGTACGCCGTCTTCGTAGTTCCAGCCGTTGGCCGAGCCGTCGGCCGCCGTCAGGTCCCACTTCGGCAGGTGGATGTGCTGGCCGATCACGTCGGTGGGCGTGCGCACCTGATAGTCATCCATCTCATAGGTAGCCGGCACCAGGTTGGTTTGCTGGTATTGCACGCAGTCGAAGGTGTTCATGCGCATCACCAGAGGTTCTGGCGGACGCTGCTTGGTGATCACCGGCCAGGCGTCTTCCCAGAGCGCCAGAATGCGTGCTTGCGGGAAGTGATAGCCGACCTTGTTGTACACCGCGTCAAACTGGATGTTCGCCGCTTTGTAGACCCGTGGACGGTCAGCCGTGAACGTCGAAGCCCCGCTGAACGACATGCCGTCGAGCCGTTCGCCGCTGGCAAACTCGCCCATGCCGGCGCTGCTGGTCAGACGTTTTTGCCGGTCGTCCATGCACGGTTCGTAGAAAGGCGCACCGGCGATGGGCAGCGCACCGTTAGTGCGGAAGGCGCGCGCGACAACTTGATTACCGGGCAGCACGGCGAAGCTCGGGTGGTCTTTTTTCGCGTGGAAGGCCATGGCTGCCTGTTCGACTTCGGTGCCTTCTTCCGGCAGGTAAAGCGGTTTGGCGCGGGTCACTTCCTTGGAGAAATCCAGCGAAGTGGTGACGGTGTGCGCTTCGCCACCGGCAGAGAATCCGTCGAGGGAGTGACGCCCGAGACCGCCATCCCAACCACCGGACTGCGCCGGGTCGAGATTCGCCCACAAGGCCTTGCCGCTGGTCTTCAAGGCCTGGGCCTTGGCGGCGTCGAGCATGTCCAGCGGCGGGGTTGGCGGGCGTTGGCCGACCGAACTTTCCATGCCGCCGATCCAGAACGGATAGCCCGGGTTTTTCAGGCTGCCGTCGGCATTGCGGTTGGCTTCACTGCGATCGACCAGCGCCAGGGAGCCAATGGCCTGGACGCCACCGCCCTGATGCTCACTGTCGTCGCCATCCTCATCATCGTCGTCGTTGGCGGCCACCAGGGTCTGACCGATTTTCGGCACGACCGCGACCTTGCCCGGCATCGGCGCCATGGCTTTGCCCGGCAGCGGCACGACCGCCGGAATCGGTGTACCGGCAACGATCTCGCCATCGGGCAAGGCGCGGGCGCCAGCGGCCGGTTTGCCGCTGCGCAGCGCGTAAGGTTCGCTGTGATAACCGTCGGTGCCCTGCTGGGAAACCTCCAGTTTGGTGCCTTCTTCAAACACGTCGTGCACCCGCCACATGCTCCACATGCCCTGGGCGAAGTGCGGATAGAAGTGGCAGTGATAGATCGCATCGCCCGCGACGCGGTTGCGATTGCCCGAACCGCCGTTGGCGATTTCATAGGTGTAGCCGGCACCCGGCCCGATGCCTTGGGCATCCACATAGTCGGAGTTGTCATCATTGGGGTTGAACAGCCACTGGTGCCCGTGCAGGTGGAAAATGTGCTGCTCGTGGCCGTTGTGGGTATTGCGGAATTTGACGAAGTCGCCGATGTAGCTGTGGTTGACGTTGGCCGGCTCGGACGGATACAGCGCCATGGTCGCCTTCACCCCGACCTGATCGGCGCGCGGCGTTTCACCGGGGCGGACGTTTTCCAGGCCTGCGTTGGCCGGCACGTCCACCAGCATCGCCACGTCGCCGACGGTGTGCGAGCTGAGGAAGAATTCCTCATAGGCGCAGGACAGGCAATCGTGCATCGGCCCTACACCCAGCCGGTTGGCCACCACCTCGGCGCCCATGCCACCGGAACCGTAATTGATCATGAACGAGTCGCGAGTCGGCTCCAGCACATGGGCCATGACCGGGTCTTCCCAGTACGCGGGAAATGCCTGGGTCGCGGCGGTTTCATCCTGGAACTGCGACGCGAAATCACGGAACGGTTCCAGCCGGTTGGGCAGCGCCGGGTTGCGTTTGCCAATGGCTTCCAGCGGATAGGTCGACGGCGGGAAGCTGCCATCGGCGTTGCTGCCCATCACGATCGCATCGCTCTCGCTGGAAATGATTTCGGTGCCGTCGACCATGTTGATGATCGGCGTGCCGGCCTTGCCTTCACGGATCCACGGTTCGCGCTGCGGGTAGCGCGCCTGGTAGTCGACAATCGGTTGACCGGCCGGTGTGCGTCCGGTACTGGCCAGGCGCATTTCTTCTTCGGTCAGGGTGTTGCGGTAGGTACGACCGCCCTTGGGCACCACCACCACTTCGCCGAACAGGCCGTTGGCCACGTTGCCTGCATCGCCTTCGCCACCGAAGGTCGCGCCGCGGCTACTGGCGGCGAATGCGCCTTCGCGTTCGGCATACAAGGTGTAGGAACGGGTCGCGCCCGGCGGGATCAAGGTGTTGGCATTGCGCCCGGTAAAGGACGCAATGTCGTCGATGCTGTTGACTGCTTGCATACCGTTGACCTGAAAGCCGACGTGGCGGTCGGTGACCTGCTCATCGACTTTGAAGTCGTCTGCGTTGCCGTTCTCGACACCTTCTTCTTCCTCGTCACCGTCTTCATGCGAGCCGGGATTGGCCTGGTAGGCGAGCAAATTCTGCAGGTTGATGGTCAGGCAATCACCGGCCGTCACCCGCAGCACCAATGGACGCGGGCGCTTGTCGGGCCGCAGGGAGACTTTGCCCGGCACGGCCGCACCGCCGCGGGCCAGGGACATGTCATGGTCATCGACCACATCGCGACGCAGGGCGAACATCATGCCGTTAGCGTTTTGCGCACCGAGGCGGTTGAACATCAGCGGCTGGTCCAGCGCCACGACGTTCGCCACCAGATTGCGCTCGCAGCGTACGGCGGCTTCGGCCATCTCGACGCCCAGCATCGGCGCGAGAAACAGCAGCAGGTTAACCAGGTGATTGGCGTGGGGGATGCCGGTCATGATCGCGGGCCTCGCTGTGGGTACTGCTCACAGGGAATAATTCTCGACAAATCCCCTTGAGCAATCCGCATGCCATTAATATTTTTGTTATTTTTCAGTCCGTTACGTAAATGACTTGATAAGTCGGGGGATATTCCCCACCCACTTCCCCGGTTTCCGGGCAACCCCCTGAGATCTTTTGACGTTCCCCACATGTGGGGAAGGTTTCCCCCACTGTTGCCAATCACAGCGGCGCATCCACGGCCAGGCCCTGCAAGCGGCGGTACTGGCGCAGCACGCTCGGCACATAACGCTGGGTTTCGGCGAACGGGGGGATCACCCCGCCACGGCTGAGCACCGCTTGCGGCCCGGCGTTATAGGCCGCCACGGCGAGGGCGATGTCGTTGTCGAACAGAGTCATCAGGCGCTTGAGGTATTTGGCCCCGCCCTGGATGTTGGCCTTGGGGTCGTAGACGTTGGCCACGCCCATCTCACGGGCGGTGTCGGGCATCAATTGCATCAGCCCTCCCGCGCCTTTGGCTGACGTTGCGCCAGAGTCGTAATGGGACTCGGCCTGGATCACCGCATGCAACAGCGCCGCGGGTAATTCATTGGCCGTGGCGGCCGCCGAGACCAGCTCGGCGTAGGGTTGCCGGGCAATCATCTGGGGCTGTTGATCGAGGCTGACCAGCGACGACTCCGGCTCGCGAATCACCCGTTCATAGGTGCGACCGGGACGGTGGACATTGGACAGAACGTAGCTGCCCTTGGCGTCCACGGAAACGAACACATCGGCCTGAGCTGCGCCTGCCAGCAACACGCAGCCGAGCAGCCCTGTGGTGAGTGTTTTCATTTTTTTGTCTCCCCTGACCGGCCCCGAAAAATGGGGCTAATGCCCCAATGGCCGGTAGTGGAGCAGCCATACGCAAGCACTGTGCCGGATGCGCAAAGGCCCGTAATTCACGGGTTGCAGAAAGATGCCCGAGGGTGAGCATGGCAATTGCATGAGCCGCTATGGCGACCCTTCTGCCGACTGTGTGAGGTCATCATGAATCAGCGTTTGTGTAGTGCACCGCGTCACTGTTCACCGCGAGTTCAGCGCGGGTTCACCCTGCTTGAGCTGTTGGTGGTGCTGGTGGTGCTGGGGCTGTTGGCCGGCATCGTCGCGCCGAAGTATTTTGCCCAGTTGGGCCGCTCCGAAGTGAAGGTGGCCAAGGCGCAAATCGAAGGCCTGGGCAAGGCACTGGATTTGTACCGTCTGGAGGTCGGCCATTACCCGTCGACCGAACAGGGTTTGCAGGCGCTGATTACCGCGCCCAGCGACGAAACCCGCTGGACCGGCCCCTACCTGCAGAAAAAACTGCCGCAGGACCCATGGGGCCGCAATTACACCTACCGCTACCCCGGCGAAAACGGCGAATACGACCTGTTGTCCATGGGCAAGGACGGTCAACCCGGCGGCGAAGGCGAAAACGCCGAAGTCACCAGTTGGCAGTGACGGGAGGCAAGCATGCGCTTTCATCTCAAGGCGGTCGGCAAAGCCGGCGTGGTCGCGATGACCGTCGAGGCCCAAGGGGACAGCGAAGCCCGGCGCATCGCCGAAGACCAGGGCCTGCGAGTGGTCAGCCTGCACGCCGAACGGCACTGGCGTGCGTTGCGATTGCAAAAGCGTGAGACCTTCAACCTGGTGCTGTTCAGCCAGGAACTGACCACCCTGCTTAACGCGGGCCTGCCGTTGATCGATGCGCTGGAAAGCCTGGCGGAAAAAGAAACCGCGCCACAGGCCCGCAAGACCTTGAGTGAACTGGTGCGCCTGCTCTACGAGGGCAAATCATTCTCCCAGGCGTTGGCCCAGTTGTCGGCGGTGTTCCCTCCTCTCTACGTGGCGCTGGTGCAGTCCAGCGAGAAGACCGGCGCGGTGGGCGATGCTTTGGGCCGTTATGTCAGCTATCGCCAGCGCATGGACGAGGTTCGACAGAAGATCGTCAGCGCTTCGATCTATCCCATGCTATTGCTGGTGGTGGGAGGTGGCGTGGTGTTGTTTCTGATGGGCTATGTGGTGCCGCGCTTCAGCCTGGTGTTCGAAGGGCTGGGCAATAACCTGCCGTGGCTGTCGCAAATCCTGATGAGCAGCGGGATGTTCCTGCATGCCCACCAGGGCGAATTCTTCGGCACGCTGGCGGCAATCGTCGTTGCCCTCGCGTTCCTCCAGCGTCAACCGGCCTTTCGCCGGGGCGTGGACCGGGTGATCGAAAAACTCCCGGCCGTTCATCAACGCATTTTCATGTACGAACTGGCACGCTTCTATCGCTCGCTGGGGATTCTGCTGCAGGGCGGCATCCCCCTCGTCACCGCCATGGGCATGGTCCGCGGCCTGCTCACCGTCGCTTCCCGCGTACGCCTGGACCAGGCCTGCGAACGGGTGCGTGAAGGCCAGTCGCTGTCGGCCGCGCTGGAGCTCAACCACCTCGTCACCCCGGTATCCCTGCGCTTGCTGCGCGCCGGCGAGCAGTCCGGCAACCTCGGGCAGATGATGGAGCGCAGCGCCGATTTCTACGACGAAGAAATCAGCCGCTGGATCGAATGGTTCGTGCGGCTGTTTGAACCCTTGCTCATGACCTTCATCGGCCTGTTGATCGGGGTCATCGTGATCCTGATGTACATCCCGATTTTCGAGCTGGCCTCGAGCATTCACTAACCCCTGGAACAGGGTCGGGTCGTACCGTTCATCGTTCATCGACGTAGCAACTGAATAAACCGATGCGTTGCGGTGTTCACCCATTGAATCAAGCAGCACGTTGCATCGTTCATCAACGTTCCAACCCGAACAAGAAGACGGAGAACGGCATGCACATCAACAAACTTTTACTGGCAGTAGCGATTGGCGCGGTTTTGTCGGCGTCTACCGTATTGATTCCGGACAGCCTGTCCGGCGTATCGAGCGCTCTGGCCAAGGATGGTGGGAGTGGTGGAGGCGGCGGCGGTGGTAGCGGTGGCGGAGGTGGTAGCGGAGGTGGCGGAGGCAGTGGCGGTAATGGCGGTGGTCACGGTGGCAACGGCAGCGGTCATGGCGGCGATGGCAATGGTCATGGCGGAAATGGCAGCGGTCACAGTGGCAACGACCATGGCTCGGGGAATTCCGGGCATTCGGCCAACTCCGGGCGAAACGGCAACCACGCTGAACCGGGTGATGATCACGGGGTTCATCATGCTGGTGAAATTGGCCATAACCGCGGCGTTCATCATGCCGGTGAAATCGGTGATGACCATGGCGTTCATCGCGCCGGCGAAATCGGTGATGACCACGGCGTTCATCGCGCCGGTGAAATCGGCGATGACCATGGCGTGCATGTGGGTGGCGAGCCGGGGGATGACAAAAGGTCCTGATCACCGCTGATGCCCAAACCACACCAATCCCTGTAGGAGCGAGGCTTGCCCGCGAAGGCGTCGTATCAGTCAACGACTGTGTTGAATGTGACGACGCCTTCGCGGGCAAGCCTCGCTCCTACAAGGGATCGCGTGAACCCTCAGTCTGATCCAGTCGCTCACGCAAAAACTCGATCAATGCCTGCACAGGTCGCGAACTCTGGCGATGCTGCGGATACACCGCCGACAACGTCAGCGGCTCCGGGCGAAACTCGTCCAGCACCGGCACCAGCCTGCCATCCCTCAATGCCGCCCCGACAATGAACGTCGGCAGGTAAGTAACCCCCATCCCGGCAATGGCCGCATCCTTTAGCAACTCCCCGTTGTTGACCCGCATCCGCCCGGTGACATTGACCGCCAGCGGCTTGCCCTGCCCTTCAAAACGCCATTGCACCTGACGCCCGTGGCCGTAGGGCAGGCAGTCATGCGTGTGTAAATCTTCAGGTTTGAACGGCGTACCACGCTCGGCCAGGTAAGCCGGGCTGGCGCAATACACCCGCTGGATGGAAGCGATGCGTCGGGCGATCAGTGTCGAGTCTTCGAGGGTGCCAATGCGCAACGCCAGGTCGTAGCCCTCACCGAGCAAATCCACCGGGCGATCGCTCAAGTCCACTTCCACCGTGACATCGCGATAGCGCTGCAAGAACAACGGCAGCAGGCAGCCCAGGTGCGCCAGCGCAAACGACAACGGCGCACTCACGCGAAGGGTGCCGCGCGGTTCAGTGGTCTGGCCCGCGATGCCCTGCTCCACTTGCTCGACTTCGCCGAGCAGGCGCAACGCGGACTCGTAGTAACTCTGGCCCAGCGGCGTGACGTCCAGCCGCCGCGTCGAACGGTTGAGCAGCCGCACGCCCAGACGCTCTTCAAGTTGCATCAAACGCCGGCTGACGAATTGCTTGGACAGCCCCAATTGATCAGCCGCAGCGGTGAAGCTGCCGGAGTCTATGACCTGGCAAAACATGCGCATATCTTCGAACGGGTTCATTGTCACACTCTGGTTGACAGTTAAACGCTTTATAGCCGCTTTTTCCCTTTCGGGCACCCTATTAATCTGTGTCTACGGTGCTGATGCAGCCCTTACCCACCAATGATTAAAAGGAATTGAGCATGAACCTCGTCAAAAAAACCCTGACCGCTTCCCTCCTCGCCCTCTCCGTCGGCAACGCTTTTGCCGCTGGCAGCCCAGGCGTCGAACACAACACCCAAGCCTTCCTCGAAGCCCTCGCCGCCGGTGGTGGCAAGCCGCTCGAGCAACTGAGTCCGAAAGACGCCCGTGCGGTACTCACCGGTGCGCAAAATTCGGTGAAGGTTGACCTGTCGGGTGTGGACGTCAGCGACCGTGCAATCAAGGTCGATGGGCAAACCATCAATCTGAAAATCGTGCGTCCGGCCAAGGTCAAAGGTGAATTGCCGGTGTTCATGTTCTTCCACGGTGGCGGCTGGGTACTGGGCGATTACCCGACTCACCAGCGTCTGATCCACGACCTGGTGGTCGGCTCCGGCGCCGTCGCGGTGTATGTCGATTACACGCCGTCGCCGGAAGCGCACTACCCGACCGCGATCAACCAGGCCTACGCCGCGACCCGCTGGGTGGCTGAGCATGGCAAGGACATCGGCGTCGATGGCAAGCGCCTCGCCGTGGCCGGCAACAGCGTCGGCGGCAACATGGCGGCGGTCGTGGCGTTGATGGCCAAGGAACAGAAAACCCCGGCGCTGCGCTTCCAGCTGTTGATGTGGCCGGTGACCAACGCGCAGTTCGACACCGGGTCGTACCAGCAATTTGCCGAGGGCCACTTCCTGACCAAAGGGATGATGAACTGGTTCTGGGACAACTACACCACCGACCAGGCCGAGCGTGCGCAGATCCATGCCTCGCCGTTGCAGGCCAATGCCGAACAGCTCAAAGGCTTGCCGGCAGCTTTGGTGCAGACCGCCGAATTCGACGTGTTGCGTGACGAAGGCGAAGCCTATGCCCGCCACCTCGATGCGGCCGGTGTTCCGGTGACGGCGGTGCGTTACAACGGCATGATCCACGACTTCGGTTTGCTGAACCCGTTGAGCCGGATTCCGGAAGTGAAGGCGGCGGTGCGTCAGGCAGCGCTGGAACTCAAGACGCATCTGAACTGAGTCCAGCCTCGCCACACAGCAATGTGTGGCGAGGTTGTTTTTTGTGGCGAGGGAGCTTGCTCCCGCTGGGCTGCGAAGCGGCCCCAAAAACTTCGCATCAATGCAAATTTTGTGAGTGCTGCGCACTCAAGCGGGAGCAAGCTCCCTCGCCACAAAAAGCACGCTGACAAAAAAACCGTTTGCCCCCTTCCACCGGAGTGTTTCCCATGTCCTTTGTCCTCGCTCACCTGCTGTCATTGAGCGCCCTGCTGCTGGTGATCGACGCCGTGCTCTGGCACCTCGCGCCGTTCAAGCATCGCGTCACACGCGTCGGTGTGCGCCTGGCGCTGTTCGTAATGTTCAGCGCGCTCATCATCAACGCCGGCGTCAGCCCCTTGCAGGCGCCGCCGTTTGCCGAAGATCGCGTGGCGCAACTGGGCGCCACGGCGCTGGGGATTCTCTGGTGGTTGTACACCGCGCGAGTGCTCACCGAAGTCATCGGCCTGGTGCTGATGCGCCGCATCGGTCACAGCGGTCGCTTGCTGCAGGACGTCATCGGCGCGCTGGTGTTTCTGATCGCCATCGTTGCGGCGGCCGGTTATGTGCTGGAGCTGCCGGTGAAAGGTTTGCTGGCAACGTCCGGGGTGGTCGCAATCGTCGTCGGCCTGGCATTGCAAAGTACCTTGAGCGACGTATTTTCCGGGATCGTGCTCAACACCACCAAGCCGTATCAGGTGGATGACTGGATCATGATCGACGGCGTCGAGGGCAAAGTGCTCGACATCGACTGGCGCGCGACGCACCTGCTGACCAGCGCCGGCAGTACCGCGGTGGTGCCGAACTCGGTGGCGGCCAAGGCGAAAATCGTCAACCTGAGCAGGCCGAACAACATGCACGGCGTGTCGATCAGCATTCAGGTGCCCAACCACATTCGCCCGCGTCGGGTACTGGATGCACTGGATCGTACGCTTCAGGGCAGTAGCCAGTTGTTGCTCAACCCGGCACCGAAAGCGGTGCTGAAAGAGGCCGGCGAAACCCTGTCCGAATACGTGGCAAGCGGGTTCATCGCCGAGCTGGGCAAGAAAAGCGAAGTGCGTAATCAACTGTTCGACCTGGCCCATCGGCACCTCGAAGCGGCGGGTATTTCCCGTCAGCTCGACGGCGTGATCGAACCGACAACCCGAGCGCGGGCGTTGCTGGATGAGGTGAAAATTTTCCGTTCCTTGAGTGAAGATGAACGCGATCAGATGGCGCAGTCGATGGTTGCGCAGCAGTACTCGGCAGGTCAGGTGGTGCTGGAGTTGGGTGAAGTGCCGGACAGTCTGATGGTCATCGCCACGGGCGTGGTCAGCGCCACCGTTCCCGACGGCACCGGGCAAACCGAGGCCGGTCGAATGGGGCCGAGCGAAGTGATGGGCGAACAGAGCATCCTCACCGATACGCCGTCCCAGGCGACCTTCACCGCCCTGACCTCGTGCATCATTTACCGGATCGAAAAATCCCTGACCCGTAGCTGCATGGAACAACGGGTTGAAGTGGGTCGGGCGTTGAACAAGTTGCAGGCGGTAAGGCAGCAGAACAGCCGGTTGGCGTTGCTGGCCAAGCCGGTGCCGATCAAGAAAGGTGGTTTTCTGAGCTGGCTGCAGAAACGCCAACAAGCCTGACTTTATTGAGGGGCCTTTTGTGGCGAGGGAGCTTGCTCCCGCTGGGCTGCGAAGCGGCCCCAAAAACTTCGCATCTATGCAAATTTTGTGAGTGCTGCGCACTCAAGCGGGAGCAAGCTCCCTCGCCACAGAATGGGGTGATTCAGACAAAAAAATGCCCGCACATTGGCGGGCATTTTTATGGGTGGTGGGGCTTACTTCGACGTCAGCACCGAATAGCTGTTCATCAGATTGCGGTAGTTCGGAATGCGCGGCGACAGCAGGTTCGCCAGGCCTTCCATGTCGTTGCGCCAGTCGCCCTGCAGCTCGCAGGCTACCGAGAACCAGTTGACCAGTTGAGCACCGGCTGCCGCCATGCGCGCCCAGGCTGCCTGTTGCACGGTTTCGTTGAAGGTGCCCGAAGCGTCGGTCACCACGAACACTTCAAACCCTTCAGCCAGTGCCGACAGCGTCGGGAACGTCACGCAAACATCAGTCACTACACCGGCGATGATCAGTTGCTTGCGGCCGGTGGCTTTGACGGCCTTGACGAAATCTTCGTTGTCCCAGGCGTTGATCTGGCCTGGACGCGGGATGTACGGCGCGTCCGGGAACTGCTCTTTCAATTCCGGAACCATCGGGCCGTTCGGGCCGTTTTCGAAGCTGGTGGTGAGGATGGTCGGCAGTTTGAAGAACTTGGCCACGTCACCCAGGGCCAGCACGTTGTTCTTGAATTCGTTCGGCGAGAAATCCTGAACCAGCGAGATCAGACCGGTCTGGTGGTCGACCAACAGGACAACTGCATCGTCTTTATTCAGGCGTTTGTACGGAACGTTGCTCATGTGAAGCTCCTCGATGGATGGGTGTTACATAAGGCGCCGACACCGCGGCATCGGCGCTTTTTGTGATCGTCAGAACGCGAAGCACGAGCAGCCAAAGGCACCCCAGAAACCCGCGAAATCGCTGACCGGCGCATTCGACAAACGCGCCTTTTCATGGCTGTGGGAGTGCACGCCGCACGGTCCGCTGCAATGGTGAACCTGCGCCTGCATCGGCGACGTCGGGCGCCAGTGACCCGGCACCTTCACCACCGGCGACCAGTCCGGCAGCACCGGTACGCTGGCCGGCCCGAGTTTTTCAAAATCACCGGCGGCGTACACCACCTTGCCGCCGACCACGGTCAACACCGATTCGATCCACTTGATCGCTTCTTCGTCGACGCTGAAAAAATCCGCGCTCAGGGCCGCGACGTCAGCCAGTTGGCCGACCTTGATCATGCCTTTCTTGCCCTGTTCGGAAGAGAACCAGGCGCTGCCGTGGGTAAACAGTTCCAGCGCGGTTTGACGGGACAGCCCCTCGGCGTGCAGCTCCAGGCCACCGACGGTTCGGCCGCTGACCATCCAGTACAGCGAGGTCCAGGGGTTGTAGCTGGACACTCGCGTGGCATCGGTGCCGGCGCCGACCGGCACGCCTTCGGCCAACATGCGCTTGATCGGCGGCGTGGCTTCAGCAGCCTTGGCGCCGTAACGCTCGACGAAATACTCGCCCTGAAACGCCATGCGATCCTGAATCGCAATGCCGCCGCCCAACGCCCTCACCCGCTCGATGTTCTGCGGCGTGATGGTTTCCGCGTGGTCAAAAAACCACGGCAACCCATTGAACGGAATGTCGCGGTTGACCTTCTCGAACACGTCGAGCATGCGGCTGATGGATTCGTTGTACGTGGCGTGCAAACGGAACGGCCATCGCTGCTCGACGAGGTGGCGGACCACCGGTTCCAACTCGTCTTCCATGGTTTGCGGCAGGTCCGGGCGCGGCTCGAGGAAGTCCTCGAAATCCGCTGCCGAGAACACCAGCATTTCCCCGGCGCCGTTGTGCCGCAGGTAATCATCGCCCTGATGCAGGGTGACGCTGCTGGTCCAGTTCTTGAAGTCCGTCAGCTCCTCCTTGGGCTTCTGGGTGAACAGGTTGTAGGCGATGCGAATGGTCAGTTGCTGGTCTTTGGCCAACTGCTCGATCACCTGGTAATCGTCCGGATAATTCTGGAAACCGCCGCCGGCGTCGATGGCACTGGTCAGGCCGAGACGGTTGAGCTCGCGCATGAACTGACGGGTCGAGTTGACCTGATATTCCAGCGGCAACTTCGGCCCTTTGGCCAGGGTCGAGTACAAAATCATCGCGTTCGGTCGCGCGACCAACATGCCGGTCGGCTCACCGTTGGCATCGCGCACAATCTCGCCACCCGGCGGGTTCGGCGTGTTGCGGGTGTAGCCGGCCACGCGCAACGCGGCGCGGTTGAGCAAGGCGCGGTCATACAGATGCAGCACAAACACCGGCGTATCCGGCGCGGCCTGGTTGAGTTCTTCGAGGGTCGGCATGCGCTTTTCGGCGAACTGGAATTCGTTCCAGCCACCGACCACGCGCACCCATTGCGGCGTTGGCGTGCGGTCGGCCTGATCCTTGAGCATGCGCAAGGCGTCGGCCAGCGACGGCACGCCTTCCCAGCGCAGTTCGAGGTTGTAGTTCAAACCGCCACGGATCAGGTGCAGGTGCGAGTCGTTGAGGCCGGGAATGACGCAACGGCCCTTGAGGTCGATGACCTGGGTGCCGGAACCGCGCAGGGCCATGGCTTCGGCGTCAGTGCCGACCGCGACGAAACGACCGTCGCTGATGGCCACGGCACTGGCGAGCGGGTTTTCACGGTCAACGGTATGAAATTGGCCATTGAACAGAATCAGATCGGCGTTCATCGCGTTTCCTTTGGCTGAGTGGAAGAAGACAGCCAAGGCGCGAACAACCGTGTCGCCATCGGCATGAACAGGTACACCACCGAGACGACGATGGTCAGCGTGATCAGAAACGTGGCGACCACGTAATTCGAGAGAACGGCATTGAGCTGCAACAGCGGTCCCCAAATCAGTGGCACCAGCAAGGTGTGCGGCAGAATCACCAACAACGTCACCACGGCCTGCTTCCAGCGCGGCGGCGGTGAACTGGTTTCAGCCTGCGGGGCGAACCAGAATTCGTTGACCGGATTGACCTCGGTCTGGTCACCGTCCGCCAGCATCGGCGTGGCTTCGTTGACCAGTTCCAGCCGTTGCGGCGAATCGAGCCAGCGCTGCATCGTTTCGGTGGAACAAAAGCGCAGCACGCAGGTGTACAGGTCGAGCCCGGCGCTTTTGCCGCGAATCACGTCGACGCCCAAGTGCCCTTCCTGCTGCCCGGCAATGCTGACAATGTTGCGCAACCAGGCTTCATAGGGCACTTCAAAACCGGCCTTGACCCGATGCTTGATAACCAGGGTCACGACTTCCTCAAAACGATTGGATTCAGGCATAACGCAAAGCTCCGGCGAATCGGACATTGAGCGCCAGCCGTCCCGGCCCGGCGATAAGAATGCTGGTGAACAGTATCAACAGCAGCCAGCCGAACTGCCCTTCATCGAGGCTCCATTGCGGGTGCACAACCAGCAACGCGACCCACAGCAAACACAGAATCGGCAGGCACGCCAGACGCACCAACACCCCAAAAATGATTAACAGCGGACACAACACCTCGGAAAAAATCGCCAGCATCAGCGTGACGTTTGCGCCCAGGTGAAAAGGGTCTTCTATGACTTGCAGTTGAGCGCTGTAGTTAAGCAGCTTCGGCAGACCGTGCACCCACAGCAGAAACAAACCGCCGCTGACCCGCAAAAAAAACAGCCCGACGTCCTCAGCCCGTTCATTCCATCGCGAAACGTTCATGGGATACCTGCACAAATGAAAAACCACCGGCATCAATACGCCGGGACCTCGTTTGATAGTGCCGGTGTGGGGATGGGGAAAATTGAATGTACGTGCTCTTTTTGATTGGCGTCGCTAATCCACCGCGCACTGAAGATCCCCTGTGGGAGCTAGCGGGTTCTCGAAGGCGGTGAGTCATTGAAAGTGGTATTGACTGGCACACCGCCATCGCTGGCAAGCCAGCTCCCACAGGAATCGGGGGCATCGGCGGACATCGGGTTGGTTGTCAGGGCGCTATCGCTGGCAGGCCAGCTCCCACAGGGATTTCGGTACATCCGCGAGAACAGGTCGGCTGTCAGGCCGCCTTCGCTGGCAAGCCAGCTCCCACAGGGATTTCGGTACATCCGCGAGAACAGGTCGGTTGTCAGGGCGCTATCGCTGGCAGGCCAGCTCCCACAGGGATTTCGGTACATCCGCGAGAACAGGTTGGTTGTCAGGGCGCTATCGCTGGCAGGCCAGCTCCCACAGGGATTTCGGTACATCCGCGAGAACAGGTTGGCTGGCAGGCCGCCATCGTTGGCAAGCCAGCTCCCACGGGGATTTCGGTACATCCGCGAGAACAGGTCGGTTGTCAGGGCGCTATCGCTGGCAGGCCAGCTCCCACAGGGATTTCGGTACATCCGCGAGAACAGGTTGGCTGGCAGGCCGCCATCGCTGGCAAGCCAGCTCCCACAGGGATTTCGGTACATCCGCGAGAACAGGTCGGTTGTCAGGGCGCTATCGCTGGCAGGCCAGCTCCCACAGGGATTTCGGTACATCTGCGAGAACAGGTCGGCTGTCAGGCCGCCATCGCTGGCAGGCCAACTCCCACAGGGATTTCGGTACATCCGCGAGAACAGGTCGGCTGTCAGGCCGCCTTCGCTGGCAAGCCAGCTCCCACAGGGATTTCGGTACATCCGCGAGAACAGGTTGGCTGGCAGGCCGCCATCGCTGGCAGGCCAGCTCCCACGGGGGTCAGCGAACATCTGGGAGGGATAGGTCGGCTGTCAGGCCGCCTTCGCTGGCAAGCCGGCGCCTACAAAAGCTGACCGGCGTACACCCGCTTTTCACCACTCATCAGGCCGAGCGTTAGCTCGCCTGCAGCTCTTGATCTTGATCCACCCGCCCCTTCGGGAGGCTGAGTGGAGGTGTTCATCCGGGGAGTGGCGCGCAGCGCCGTTCGACGCAGTCGAACACGCTGCATGTAGGTCGTCGCGAAGCCAACCTGCGGGCAGTGTCCCCGGATGAATACCGGAGCGAAGGAACGCCGAGCCTTAGCGAGGGGCCGGACGCTCGGGGCGAGCCTTTTTTTGCTTACTTTTTTTTGGCGTTTGAAAAAAAAGTGAGTCGCCGTAAGGGCGAAACCCTAAGTCGCCGTTACCGCAGAAATGGATATGTACTCAATCAGCAAGAACCTGGTCGGCCCGAAGGCCGCCACGTTCACCCCACAATCGGCAAAGGCCTGGACATGAACTCACCAATGCGAGACCGCAACCACCGCTCCGCCGGATCATTGTCATGCACCCCACTCCAGGCCATCGACAACTGCGCCGCCTCAATCGGAAACGGCGGATCCTCGGCCCGCAAACCACACCCCTCAACCAACGCACACGCCGCATAATCCGGCACCGTGGCAACCATCTCGGTCCCGGCCAGCAACGCCCGCAACCCACTGAACTGCGGAACCCCCAGCACCACCCGCCGACTCCGCCCGATCTTGGCCAGATCCAAATCGATATTGCCGCTCAAATCACCAGAGAACGACACCATCGCATGAGGCCGTTCACAGTACTCGTCAAGCGTCAGCACCCCCGGCCGTTTATCACCCCGCAGCACCTTGCACGGAATGTCCCGCAACTTCTTGCACTTGGCATTCGCCGGCAAATCCGTGGTGTAGCTCACCCCCACAGAAATTTCCCCCGAGGCCAGCAACGCCGGCATCAGCAGATAATTGGCGCGACGCACCACAACGACGATCCCCGGCGCCTCTTCCTGCAGCTGCCGCAGCAACGGCGGAAACAACCCGAACTCGGCATCGTCCGACAGGCCAATGCGAAACACATCGCAGCTTGTCGTCGGATCGAATTCCTTCGCCCGGCTGACCGCCCCGGAAATGACATCCATCGCCGGCTGCAACTCCTTGAGAATCGCCAGCGCCCGCCCCGTAGGCTCCATGCCGCGACCGTTGCGCAGCAACAACGGATCATCGAACAAATCCCGCAGCCGTCCCAGCGCAGCACTCACCGCCGGTTGCCCCATGAACAGTTTTTCAGCGACGCGGGTCAGGTTCTTTTCGAACATCAACGCCTCGAAAATCACCAACAGGTTCATGTCGACGCGGCGCAGATCATTACGGTTCATAGGCACGGTTTCCTTGGGAGGGCATCGGACTTTACTCGATCAGCGGGACTTTCGCCGCTCGTTTGTAGGGGCCGTATTCGACCGGCACCCATTGGAAGTACAGGACCGCCACATAACGTTAATCATGCACAGGACCCGCACCCTGAAAATTGCAGCAATGTGCTGAGTTGGCACGGTTGTCCTTAACTGCGCACAGACGAAATTAACAACGTTTAACTCGCCGGCCAGAGCACTCGCGCCCAAGAATGACGCTCACCGACACGGACATCTGTCATGGCTCATTCTCAGCAAAACGTCGCCTGCGTGACCGCCACTGAAACGCCAAAGAAAAATACGGGCGGCCTGACCCCGTGGCGCGAAAACCTGGCCAAGCAACTGATCCTCGAACGTCTGGGTGAAACCCTGGAAGTGACCGAACTGGCCCACGCCTGCGCGCTTTCGCGCAGCCACTTCTCCCGCGCGTTCAAGTGCAGCACCGGCCTCTCGCCCCAGGACTGGATTCGCCACCAGCGCATCGCCCGCGCCAAGCAGCTGATTCAGAACACCGACCTCAGTCTTACCCAGATCAGCCTCGAATGCGGCTTCTGTGACCAGGCACATTTCTGTCACATTTTCACTCGTAGCGAAGGCATCAATCCGTTTGCGTGGCGTTGCCGGGCCGTGCGTTCCCTCCCCCGCATAAACCTGTAGGTGACCAGCTTGCGGACGATGGCGATTTCACGGGCGCCTTCGCCGGCAAGCCGTGCTCCTACGGGTTGGCTGGATGTCCGGCATTAACGGTTCACACAAAATCTGTAGGAGCACGGCTTGCCGGCGAAGGCGCCCGTGAAACCGCCATCGCGAGCAAGCCAGGATCGTTTAAACCAACGGCACCAACCGTTCCAACGCCTCGGCCACGCCAAACCCGTACGCCGGATCAGCCTTGGTGCAATTGTCGATATGGCGCTGACGAATCGCCTGCGGCACGCCATTCATGGCTCGCGCGGTGTTGTCGAACAGCAACTGTTTACACACCGGGTCCAGCAAGCGAAACAGATTGCCCGGCTGCTCGTAATGATCCTCTTCCAGCCGATGATCATAGTGTTGCGCAAAACCTTCCAGCGGCAGCGGCGGCTCGGCCAGTTCCGGCGAATCCTGCCACTCGCCGACGCTGTTCGGGAAATAACTGGCGGTGCCACCCAGGTTGCCGTCAGTGCGCATGGCGCCGTCGCGATGGTAACTGTGGGCCGGGCAGCGCGGTGCGTTGACCGGTATGTGATTGAAGTTCACCCCCAAGCGATAGCGCTGGGCATCGCCGTAGGAAAACAGCCGCGCCTGGAGCATGCGGTCCGGCGAGAAGCTCACGCCCGGCACCACGTTGGCGGGCGAGAACGCCGCTTGCTCGATCTCGGCGAAGTGGTTCTCGGCGTTGCGGTTGAGCTCCATGATGCCCACTTCAATCAGTGGAAACTCGCCGTGCGGCCAGACCTTGGTCAGGTCGAACGGGTTGTGCCGGTAGTTGAGCGCCTGCTGTTCTTCCATCACCTGAATGCACAGCTTCCAGCGTGGAAAGTTGCCCTGCTCGATGACTTCGTACAGATCCCGCAGATTGCTTTCGCGATCCTTGCCGACCACGGCTTCTGCCTCGGCGTCCGAGAGGTTCTCGATGCCCTGCTGGCAGACAAAGTGAAACTTCACCCAAACGCGTTTGTTGTCGCGGTCAATCAGGCTGAAGGTGTGACTGCCAAAGCCGTGCATGTGGCGGAAACTGGTGGGAATCCCCCGGTCGCTCATCACGATGGTCACCTGGTGCAGCGCTTCGGGCAACAGGGTCCAGAAATCCCAGTTGCTGGTGGCGTTACGAAGGCCGGTGCGCGGGTCGCGCTTGACCACGTGATTGAGGTCGGAGAAACGCAACGGGTCGCGGAAGAAGAACACGGGCGTGTTGTTGCCGACAATGTCCCAGTTGCCTTCAGCGGTATAGAACTTCACCGCGAAACCACGGATGTCGCGCTCGGCATCCGCCGCGCCACGCTCGCCGGCTACCGAGGAAAAGCGCACGAACAGCGGCGTTTCCTTGCCCACGGCGCTGAAAATACTGGCCTTGGTGTAGCGGCTGATGTCATGAGTGACGGTAAACGTGCCGTAGGCGCCCGCCCCCTTGGCGTGCATGCGTCGCTCCGGGATCAGTTCGCGGTCGAAGTGGGCGAGTTTTTCCAGCAACCAGATGTCTTGCAAAAGCGCCGGCCCACGAGGACCGGCGGTCTGGATATTGAGGTTGTCGACCACCGGCGCGCCGGTGGCGTTGGTCAGCTTTTTCATGGTCATGTACTCGAAAAATCGGCTCATCAGGAGCAAAAACGGCGCGGATCTACACCCGCGCCGGTGTGCATCAACCCTTGAGGAACGCCAGCAGATCGGCGTTGAGCTGATCCTTGTGGGTGTCAGTCAAGCCATGGGGCGCGCCGGGGTAGACCTTCAGGGTAGAACCTTTCACCAGTTTTGCTGAGGCGATGCCGGCGGCTTCGATCGGCACCACCTGGTCCGCATCGCCGTGCACCACGAGGGTCGGCACGTCGAATTTCTTCAGGTCTTCGGTAAAGTCGGTTTCGGAGAACGCCTTGATGCAGTCATAGGCGTTCTTGTGGCCGGAGGTCATGCCTTGCATCCAGAACCAGTCGATCATGCCTTGTGATGGTTTGGCGTCCGGCTTGTTGAAGCCGAAGAACGGTCCGCTGGCGAGGTCGATGTAGAGTTGCGAACGATCGACCAGGGAGGCCTGACGAATGCCGTCAAACACTTCAATCGGCAAGCCGCCGGGGTTGGCTTCGGTCTTGAGCATCAGCGGCGGCACCGAGGAAATCAGCCCGGCCTTGGCCACCCGGCCAGTACCGTGGCGACCGATGTAACGCGCCACTTCGCCACCGCCGGTGGAGAAGCCGAACAGCACGGCGTCTTTCAGGTCCAGCAACTCGATCAGTTGCGCCAGGTCATCGGCGTAGGTGTCCATGTCATTGCCGGTCCACGGCTGACTGGAACGGCCGTGGCCACGGCGGTCGTGAGCGATGACCCGATAGCCTTTGGAGGCGAGGAAGATCATCTGCGATTCCCAGCTGTCGGCGTTCAGCGGCCAGCCGTGGCTGAAGACGATGGGCTGACCGGTGCCCCAGTCCTTGTAGTAAATCTCGGTGCCGTCTCGGGTGGTGAACGTACTCATGCGATGTCTCCTTAGTGAGTGTTGAGGTGAATCAAACCGGTGGGTGGCTCATGCGATCAGCCAGCCGCGCCACGCGCTCACCCAGGTGCGCGGCGGTGCAACGGTCTTCGGCGGGCGGTGCGAATTCGGGGGACTGTTCGACATTCGATTGCGCCATGGCGCCGAGCGAGCTACCGAGGCGGTTGAGTTGCCCATCGAACACGCCGATGCCGGAGCGCGCAGGCAGCAGGTCGAGACCGACCCAGATCATTGAATGCTGCGCGGCGAAAACCGCCATCTGCAGCAAGGTATTGAGTTTGTCGCCGCACAGGCAGCCGGAATTGGTGAAGCCGGCAGCCAGTTTGTCGCGCCAGGGTTGAGCCAGGTAGAACGCCGCCGTGGCTTCCATGAAGCCCTTGAAGCGTGCCGACGCGCTGCCCATGTAGGTCGGCGCGCCAAAGATGATCGCGTCGGCGCTGTGTAAACGGTCCCAGTGTTGGTGCACGTCCTCGACCGAAATCAGCTGGCAGGTACTGCCTAAGTGCCGTTCCACACCTTGGGCCACGGCTTCGGCCATGACCCGGGTGTGCCCGTAGCCACTGTGATAGACCACCACCACGTTGCTCATTCCGGCGTCGCTCCCTGTGTGTTCAATCCCTTTGCATCAATCCCGCTCGCACAGGTTGCACACGACGGCTGACCGGTGGGAGTTGAAGACCCAGAGTTTTGGGCGTAGACCAGACGCAGCACGAGTTAAACGTTGTTAATTTTCCCTGGCGCGCCAAAAGCCCCGACGACACCTTTTCGAGTGCCCCGCCCAATGAATACGGAACTCACGAACAGAGACGAGAAACCGCCAGGCCAGACGAACACCCGGGAGTCGCTGCACAGCACATTGCACAGATCAACAAACCTGACGACTATGCTCGAAAACCGCGTACCAGACGGTTGCAAGCAGGAGTGACCCGTTGACCCTTTCCCCCGCACAGGCCATCCATTTCGGCCCCTACCGGATCTATCCCGGCCAACGCCTGGTGACGGAGGCCGACCATCCCGTGCGTCTGGGCCGACGTGCCATGGATATTCTGTTGATTCTTCTGGAGCACGCCGGGAATGTGGTCAGCAAACAGGAACTGATCGCCAGGGTCTGGCCCAAAAGCGTCGTCGAAGACATCAACCTGCGGGTGCACATGGCGGCATTGCGCAAGGCTCTGGGCGATGGTCAGGCCGGCCAGCGTTACATCGTCACGGTGGCCCAACGTGGCTACAGCTTTGTCGCACCGTATTCGCTGGAATTCATTGAGCAACCCGCGGCGAGTCAGACACCAACGCCGAGCGGCCACAACCTGCCGGTGCGTCGAACCCGCATGATCGGGCGACAGTCCCTCGTCGACAGCCTGGTGGTCCAGCTGTCACGCCAGCGTTTCATCACCCTGGTCGGTCCCGGCGGGATCGGCAAGACCACCGTGGCCCTGCGCGTCGCCGAGCAGCTGATCGGGCGTTACCGGCACGGCATTCGCCTGCTGGATCTGGCACCGATCAACGACCCGGCGATGATCACCGCGCATCTGGCGACCTTGCTCGAACTGTCCTTGCACGGCACCGAGCCGATGAGCGGCCTCGCAGCGTTTTTGCGCGACCGGCAAATGTTGCTGGTGATCGATAACTGCGAACACCTGATCGACGACATCGCCTTGCTGAGTGAAAGCCTCCTGCGCGCCGCGCCCGAGGTTCACATTCTGGCCACGAGCCGCGAATGCCTGCGGGCCGAAGGTGAATTCGTCCAGCGCCTTGGGTCACTGGACTGCCCCCCGCCCATCGCCGTGCTCGACCGCGCTCAAGCCCTGACGTTTTCGGCCCTGCAGCTGTTTGTCGAGCGGGCGATGGCCAGCCACGACAGTTTCGAACTTACCGATGACGAACTGCCGCTGGCGATTGAAATCTGCCGGCGCCTGGACGGCATTCCATT
Organism: Pseudomonas hormoni; assembly: GCF_018502625.1. Classification (NCBI taxonomy): domain Bacteria; kingdom Pseudomonadati; phylum Pseudomonadota; class Gammaproteobacteria; order Pseudomonadales; family Pseudomonadaceae; genus Pseudomonas; species Pseudomonas hormoni. The sequence goes on along the minus strand of NZ_CP075566.1, from coordinate 1,586,813 downwards.
GGCGATCGAACTGGCGGCCGCGCAAGTCAACAGCCTCGGATTGAGCGGATTGCTGACGCAACTGCAGGGCAGTTTTCGCCTGCTTACCCAAGGCTGTCAGACCACCTTGGGTCGACATCAAACCCTGCGTGCGACGCTGGACTGGAGCTTCGAACTGCTCAGCCCCTGCGAGCAAATCTGCCTGCGCCGACTGGGTGTGTTCAGGGGCGGTTTCACACTGGAATCGGCAGCAGCGGTGATCGTCGGCGAACACATCGAACCCCGTGAGGTGTTTGGTTCGATCACACAACTGGTGGCCAAGTCGCTGTTGAATGTGGAGGTCGGTGATGAAGAGGTGTTTTACCGTCTGCTCGACACGACCCGCAGTTATGCGCTGGAAAAACTCGACCAGGCTGACGACCTGCCGGACACCCGCAAACGTCACGCCGAACGCTGCCTGGCCTTGATGAGTCAGGCCCAGCACGACTGGGAACTGATCCCGACGGGGACGTGGATCGAGCGTTATGCACGCGGTCTGGAAGACATTCGCTCGGCCCTCGACTGGGGCTTGAACGCAAAAGGACCACAGGCATTGGCAATACGCCTGACTGCGACGTCCACGCCGCTGTGGCAGGAATTGTCGCTGCTCAGGGAGCACGGCGTGTACGTGCGCAAGGCGCTGGTCCTGCTGGACGCCGCGCCCGAGCCATGCCCTCGGCTGAAAATGGCCCTCAAGCTGGCGCTCGGCAGCTCGTGCTATCACACCAAGGGCGGCACGGCGGAGACCGTTGAAGCCTTTGTCAGTGCCAGAACTCTGGCCAGGCAGTGCAACGATCTGGCCGGTCAACTGCGAGCCGTGTCCGGGCACATGGCGGTCAACCTCAGTTGCGCCCACTATCAAACAGCCCTGGAGCAGAGCCAGCAGTTCGATCGGTTGGGCGAGCACAGCGATCCGGTGTTGTCCCTCAGCACCCACCGCTTGCGGGTGCTGGCGCTGCACTTTGCCGGGGACCAGCCACAGGCGCGTTTGAATGCCGAACAGGTACTTCAGCGCATGACCCAGAGTGGGCATCTCAACCGCTTCACCCACGGTTTTGGCGTGCAATACGACCAGAGCGTCGCCTCCCTGACGATTCTGGCGCGCATCCTCTGGTTGCAGGGTCAACCGGAACAAGCCTGGCGCACAGCCCGGCAGGCACTGGACATTGCGCTCCAGATCAACCACGGCACCTCCATCTGCTACACCCTGGCGCTGGCCAGCTGCCTGATCGCTCACTACAACGGCGACACCCGCACCGCTCGCGAACTCTTGCACCTGCTGCTGGAACAAGCGCAAAAACACTCGGTGCTGCTGTTCTACACCTGGGCCCGGCACTACGCCCAAGTGATCGACTACGCCGAGGTTCGCTCGTCCCTTCTGCCGGGCGAGGGGCTGATCAAGGACATCATGGTCACGCTGGACACCGGCTTCGTCGATGACGCCTTGTTGCAACGGGCGGACACCGGCACGGCCGGCTGGAGCACGGCGGAAATCCTGCGAGCCAGGGCTGATGCGCTGCTGGCGCAAGGTTGCCCGTTGAAAACCGAAGCAGCGGAAGCCGTGCTGATTCGGGCCTTGAACGTGGCAAAACATCAGGGCGCCCTTGCCTGGGAACTGCGCAGCGCCACTTCACTGGCTAAGCTTTGGCAGCGACAGGGACGGCACCGGCAAGCGCACACGCTGCTGGCACCGATCTACCACCGGTTCACTGAGGGTTTTGCCACACCGGACCTGACCAAGGTGCGCCGATTACTCGACGAGTTGCAGCGCCACCTGCCCGCTTGATGTCCAGCGCGTCCGGCTGATGTAGCGGGCGTAACGCATTTCAAAGGCACGCAGCTCACCGCTGTGTTCAAGTTTTTCGAGGGCGTAGGCGCGCGTGGTGTTGAGGAAGCGGTATCGGCTCAGTCCGCCGCCCTGCTCCAGCGACAGCAGCGATTTGAGCGCCAGGCTTTCCACCACCTCAACCACACGGTCGGGCAACAGCGCCGCGCAACCGAGCACGCCAACCGCCGCGTCCAGCGTAAAGGCCATTTTGAACACCGCCAGACGCTGCAACACGGTTTGCTCCAGCGGACTCAGCTGTTCAAAGCTCCAGTCCAGCGCCGCTTTAAGGGTTTGATGGCGGGGCACGGCGGTGCGCCGGCCGTGGCTCAGCAACTGAAAACAGTTGTCGAGTTGGGCTTGCACGCCCACCAGCGCCAACGCGTCGATTTGCGCGGCCGCCAGCTCGATGGCCAATGGTAATCCATCGAGGCGGCGACAGATTTCGCCCACGACCTTGAGGTCCTGTTCGCGCAGGGCAAACCCTTGCTGACGGGCGCGGGCGCGACTGACGAACAGCTGCACCGCCGAATAGCCCATGGCCTCCGCCACACTGTGCAATCCCGACGCCGGCGGCACCGCCAGTGGCGGCAAACGCAGGACCGATTCCCCCAGCGCATTGAGCGGCTCTCGACTGGTGACCAGGATCGACAGCCGCGGTGCGGATTTCAGCAGGTCCTCGACCAACGTGCGGCAGCGTTCGTGAAGGTGCTCGCAATTGTCCAGCACCAGCAAAGCATGGCGTTGCTTCAACGTATCGAGTGTCGTCCCGACCTCCAGTTCAAGCGCCCGGGTCAACTGATCGACCACCATTGCGGGATCATCGATTGCCGCGAGATCGACCCAGACGCCATCCTGATAGTGCTGCAAAAGCAGTTCGGCCACACGCAGCGCCACGGTGGTCTTGCCGATGCCACCGGGACCGACCAGGGTCATGAAGCGTCGAACCGGCAATTGCCGGACCAGGCTGCCGACGATCGAGTCGCGACCGGTTACCGGCGTGAGCCGTGCGGGCAGGTTGTGCTGAGGTTTCTGAACGGTCTCGATCGACGCCAGAGAACACGCAGGCACGCGTTGCACTGCCGCGATAAAGCTGTAGCCACGTTGGGGAATGTTGACGATATAGCGCTGCGCATCCTGCCCGTCGCCCAAGGCGCGACGCAGCGCGGCGATGTGCACGCGCAGGTTGATTTCCTCGACCACCGAAGTCGGCCAGACGAGCGCAATCAATTCATCCTTGCTGACCACGGTACCTGCGCGCTGGACCAGCACCTGCAGGATATCCAGGGCTCGCCCGCCCATGCGCAGCGGCCGGTCACCGTTCAGGATCAACCGTTGCCGCAGGTGGAGTGCGTAGGGGCCGAATTGCAGCACCGCGTCGCTGTTCAAATTTGTAAAGCTGTTCATGCACGTTCACGTGCGCAAACCCGGGGCGGCTCGAAGGACTGCACATCCATCGCGCGCCAGGCTCCCGCACCTCCATTGCAAAGAGTTCAGCGGTATCTTGGCAGGCCTCGGTGACGGTACAACTGCGGCGGTGGGAGCGTCACGGCCATCACGGTGCGCAAAACGGACAACAAGGCTCTAGCTGAACTGTTCCCGGTACTGGGTCGGCGTCAACCCAAGCTTTTCACTGAACAAAAACCGCATGTGCCGCACACTGCCGAAGCCACTTTTGAAGGCCACGGTCTTGAGCGGCAAGTCAGTGGTTTCCAGGAGATTCCTGGCGCAGTCGATGCGGGCGCTTTGCAGAAATTCCATCGGGGTCATGTTCACTTCCCGGGCGAACACCCTGGCGAAATGACGTGGGCTCATGGTGGCCAGGCCCGCCATGCGTTCGATGCTGAACGCCTCATCCAGATGCTCAAGCATATAGTTCTGCACGCGGGTCACAGGCGTTTCATGCGGCGCGACAGCGGCCATCAACGGACTGAATTGCGCCTGACCGCCCTGGCGTTTCATCACCACCAGCAACACCTTGGCCACGTCCTGGGCGACTTTCTTGCCGTGGTCTTCGGCGACGACTGACAACGCGAGGTCGATGCCGGCCGTGACGCCACCGGAGGTGATGAGGTTGCGGTCCTGCACGTAAATCTGGTCGGTCTCCACCGTCGCCTTCGGGAACCCCTTGATCAGCCGTTCGGTGTAATGCCAGTGGGTGGTGACGCGATAGCCGTCGAGCAGACCGGCGTGCCCAAGCACGAATGCGCCGGTGCAGATCGAGCCATAGCGGCCTGCGCGGCTGACGGCGTTTTGCAGCCAGTCGAGTAACGGCGGGTGCTTTTCGCTGTAGGCACCGGGACCGCCGGGCACCAGCAACAGGTCATACGCTTGATCCGCCTGGTCGATGTGGACGTCGGGGCGAACATTGACGCCGTTTGATGCACGCAATGCCCCGTGTTCGGTGCCGACAGTCGACAACTCATAGCGCTCCGCCGGATCCAGGTAGCGATTGGCGATGGAAAACACTTCCATGGGCCCGGCCATGTCGAGCAGGAGAAAGTCGGGGAACAGCACCATTGCTACGGTTTTCATGGTTCAAAATCACTGAGATCAAAAAAGGATTACTGGCTGAACACCAAATCCTGTAGGAGCCGAGCTTGCTCGCGATAGCGGTGTATCAGTCGCCAACAGTATCGCCTGATACACCGCTATCGCGAGCAAGCTCGGCTCCTACAGGGGACACGCGCGGCATCAAGTGGAGCAGTGCATTATCGCCAAGTGTGGCATTGGCAGCCGATTTTTATTGTCAACTTGATAGAGACAGTATTTCAATTTTCATCTACTTATTGCACTAGCCGATAAACATTAACCTTCTCCTCACTCGGACGAATCAACGTCCCAACAGGAGATTTCATCATGCTGACCCTTCGCAAAGCTTCCGATCGCGGCGCGGCCAATCACGGTTGGTTGAAGTCGTTCCATACCTTTTCTTTCGCCAACTACCGCAACCCGAAAGAGCAGGGTTTTTCCGACCTGCTGGTGATCAACGATGACCGCGTCGCCGCCGGCAAAGGCTTTGGCCAGCACCCGCACCGCGACATGGAGATTTTCTCTTATGTGCTCGAAGGTGCCCTGGAACACAAGGACACCCTGGGGACCGGTTCGGTGATCCGCCCCGGTGACGTGCAATTGATGAGCGCCGGCAGCGGCGTGGCACACAGCGAGTACAACCACTCGGCCACCCGTGGCGTGCACTTCCTGCAAATCTGGATTGTGCCGGACGTCAGCGGTGCCAAACCGCGCTATCAGCAAGAGCATTTCAGCACGCAGAAGAAACGCGGCCGCCTGCAACTGATCATCTCCCCCGAGGGGAAAAACGGTTCGCTGAAGGTGCGTCAGGATGCACGGGTGTATGCCGGGCTGATCGACGGCAAGGAATCCGCCACCCTGGAACTGGCCGCCAATCGCTATGCCTACGTGCATGTGGCGCGCGGCAGTGTCGAACTCAACGGCATGCCATTGCATGAAGGCGATGGCGTGCGGGTTCGGGATGAACAGCTGTTGACCTTGAGCAATGGCGTCGATGCCGAGGTGCTGGTGTTTGACCTGCGTCCTCAGGAACTGCCAGAAATGCCATAACGTTGGAACGTCAAAAGATCGCAGCCTCGCTGCGATCTTTTTGCCTTACTCGCCCGTCCCCGAAAACCCCGCAACAATCTCATCGATGACCACACGTACCCTGGCGGTATGCCGCAAGTCGGCGTGGGTCACCAGCCACACGTCATACGGCACCGGTCGTGTGCGCTCCGGCCACAGCCTCACCAGTGCGTCCCTCTCCCCCATGTACACCGGAATTTCCCCCAGACCGAGCCCGGCGGCAATGGCCCGGCGCACCAGCAGACCGGAACTCAGGCTCGATACGATGCGCCCGCGCCCCAGCGGCTCCGAGACCAGCGTCATCTCCTTGTTGCCCTGCAAATACGGCTGATACACCACCAGATCATGCCCCTCGAACGCTGAACCCGGTGCCGGCACGCCGTGGGCGTCCACATAGTCTTGCGAAGCAAACAGGCCCACCGGCCAACGCGCAATGCGCCGGGCGATCAGGTCAGGGTTATCGGGCCGGGTATTGCGCACGGCGATGTCGGCTTCGCGTTTCGACAGGCTGAGAATTTGCGTCGAGGCGTCCAGTTGCACCCGCACGTCGGGGTGTTGCTCGTGCAAGCGGGCAATGGCCGGGATCAGGAAGTCGATGGCCATGGAGTCGGTGGTGCTGACCCGAACGGTGCCCGTCAGTCGATCATCAAGCCCTTGAATCTGTCGTTGCAGTTCCAGGGCGGAATGCTCCATTTTTTCCACGACTTTCAATGCGGCTTCGCCAACGGCAGTCAGCGCGTACCCCTCGGACGTGCGAAGAAACAGCGTCGCACTCAAGGACTTTTCCAGTGCCGTGATTCGCCGGCCAACGGTGGCCTGATCGACACCCAGCACCCGCGCTGCGCCGCGTAGCGTCGATTCCCGGCAAACCGCGAGAAATACCCGTGCGTCATCCCAATTCATACGGTTCTCCACTGATGCATATATGCATCACGATAGCGCAAACTCGCTGCGTTATTGAATCAGAAAATCTGGATAAGCTGGGCATTAGAGATAAACCTACAGGACAGCCCCCATGCTCAGTACATCAACCACCCCGCGCAGCGTGATCTGGCTGCCGATCTTCGCCGGTCTTTGCGCCAGCCTCGTCAGCATCGGTCTGGCGCGGTTTGCCTACACGCCGTTGATTCCTTCGTTGATCCAGGCGCACTGGTTTTCCGCCAGCGACGTGGTGTACCTCGGCGCCGCCAATCTGGTCGGTTACCTGATCGGTGCACTGATCGGCCATCCGCTGGCTCGCCGCACCTCCAACAAAAGCGCGCTGCGCCTGATGATGCTGGCGGTGACGCTGTCGTTTTTCGCCTGTGGCTTTCCGCTGTCGGTGAGCTGGTTCTTTGGCTGGCGCCTGCTGTCGGGCATCGCGGGTGGCGCGATCATGGTGCTGGTCGCTGCGACTGTACTGCCGCATGTGCCGGTCGCCCGTCGAGGATTGGCCAGCGGTGCGATTTTTCTGGGCATCGGTTTGGGCATTGCCGGATCGGGAACGATTGTTCCGCCGCTGCTGAGCCTGGGTTTGCAGAACACCTGGTTCGGTCTCGGTTTGCTGGCGCTGGTGCTGACCGCCGCAAGCTGGTTCGGTTGGCCGTCAGCCGCGCACCCTGCAACCGTCGTGATCTCTGGTGACAAATCCAGTGTGCCGACCGATCCGAGGGTTTATCTGTTGTTTGCCCAGTACGCGTTCATGGCGGCCGGCCTCGTACCCGCCATGGTGTTTCTGGTGGATTACGTCGCCCGCGGGCTCGGTGCCGGGTCGCATGTGGGTGCGCTGATTTGGGTGATGTACGGTGTGGGCGCGATTATCGGTCCGGTGAGCTACGGTTTCCTGGCCGACAAACTGGGCGCACGACTGAGCATTCGCCTGGTGCTGGCGGTACAGGCGCTTGCCGTGGGTCTGCTGTCGATTTCCAGCTCCTTCACCGCGCTGGCCTTGCTGGCGGTGATCCTCGGCTCGTTCCCGCCGGGCATCGTGCCGCTGGCTCTGGCCCGGGTTCACGAACTAATCCCGCAGCATCACCCGCAGCAAATTGCCTGGAGTCGCGCCACCGTGTCGTTCGCCACCTTCCAGGCGATTGCCGGGTTTGCCTATTCGGCACTGTTCAATGCCAGCGGCTGGCATCACGGGTTGTTGTTCATCGTTGCGGCGGGAGCCATTGTCGTGGCGCTGCTGCTGGAACCGGGCATGCGCCTGCTGAACCGTCACGATCGGCTGCAACCGGCATTGAACTGAGTCACTGCCACCTTGATGTGGTCCCACTTACTGAACACCTTCCAGACAGGACACTCCCATGAATCTGCCCTCCACCATGACCCTGATTGAAATCACCGAACCCGGAGGTCCCGAGGTGTTGAAGCCGCGCCAGGAGCCGGTGCCTACCGCCGGTGTCGGCGAAGTGCTGATTCGCGTGCACGCCGCCGGGGTCAATCGCCCCGACGTGATTCAACGGGCCGGCAAGTACCCGATGAAGCCCGGCATGAGCCCGATCCCTGGCCTGGAAGTGGCCGGCGAAGTGGTCGCGGTCGGCAAAGACGTGAGCGAATTCATCGTCGGCGACAACGTCTGCGCACTGACCAACGGCGGCGGCTACGCACAATACTGCGTCGCACCGGCCAGCCAGACACTGTCGATTCCTCAAGGCATGGATTGGGTGCAAGCGGCGGCGGTCCCGGAAACGTTCTTCACGGTGTGGGCGAACCTGTTCGACATGGGTGGCGCCAGCAAAGGCCAGCGGGCATTGATTCACGGCGGCACCAGCGGCATCGGCACGACGGCCTTGATGTTGTGTCGCGAGTTCGGCGTCAAGGCTTTCGCCACGGCAGGCAGTGAGGAAAAGTGCGCGGCGATCCGCACGTTGGGCGCGGAGGCGATCAACTACCGCGATCAGGATTTCGTCGAGGTGATTAAGGAAAAAACCGCCGGCAAGGGCGTCAATGTGATCCTCGACATCATGGGCGGCTCGTACCTGAATTCGAACATCGCGGCGCTCGGCATGGAGGGTCGACTGGTGATGCTGGGCTTTCTCGGCGGTGCCCACGCCAAAGACGTCGACCTGATGGCGATCATGAGCAAACGCGCGACGATCACCGGCTCACTGATGCGCTCGCGGACCCGCGAAGAAAAAGCCTCGATCGCCGAGCAACTGCGCGAGTACGTCTGGCCGGTATTGGCTGCCGGGCGTTGTCTGCCAATGATCGACAAGGTCTATCCGCTGGCCGATGCGGCGCAGGCTCATGCGCGGATGGAAGGTGGCGATCACATTGGCAAGATTGTGTTGCGGGTGGATTGACAACACCGACCCTTTTGTAGGAGCAGAGCTTGCTCGCGAAGGCGGTGTGTCATTCAACATTTCCGTTGTCTGACACTGCGCATTCGCGAGCAAGCTCTGCTCCTACAGGGGTGGGTGAACGGCTGTCGAAAATTTTCCCGTCGCCGGTGCGCTTCTGTTAAAAACCGAACTTAAGTTTTTTTACCGGTAGACCGACCCATGCCCTCCTCCCTGCTCACACGTCTGCGCCGACGCTGGCTGCCCTTGCTGTGCATGGCCGCGCTGATTGTCGGTCTGCCCGTGAGTTGCGGGGTGCTTGAGCACACCGAGCGCGAGTTGCTGTTTCGTATCGAGCCGGGCACCGCCGGCTGGTATCGCGGCTTGCCGAAGGATGTTCAGGAGTTCGACATCAAATCCGCGAGCTTCAAAGGTGGGCAAAACCTGCATGCCTGGTGGTGGCCTGCCGCGCGTCGTGATGCACCGTCAATCCTCTATCTGCATGGCGTGCGCTGGAATCTGACAGGTCAGGCATTCCGCATCGAGCAATTGCGCGCCATGGGCTACTCAGTGCTGGCCATCGACTACCGTGGTTTTGGTCAAAGCAAAGGGGATCTGCCGTCGGAAGCCAGCGTGTATGAAGACGCCCGAGCCGCCTGGGAACGTTTCAAAACGATGCAACCTGACGCCAGCAAGCGCCTGATCTACGGCCACTCCCTCGGTGGCGCCGTGGCCATCGACCTGGCGGCTGACCTGGCCGCACAGGCGAAAAAAGACCACATCGCCGTCCCGGTGCGCGGTCTGGTGATCGAGTCCACCTTCACTTCCCTGGGCGATGCCGTGGCGCAAGTGGCCGAAAGCAACCTGCCGGTGAAATGGCTGCCCGTGCGCTGGTTGCTGTCGCAAAAATTCGATTCCATCGACAAGATCGTCGACATCGATATGCCGCTGCTGGTGGTCCATGGCCTGGCCGACGCGTTCATGCCCTCACGATTCAGCCAGCAGTTGTTCAATGCCGCCAGCGAACCCAAACGCCTGCTGCTGGTGCCGGGGGGGACGCACAACAACAGCATGAGCCTGGGCGGAACACAGTATCGCCAGGCACTTGAAGGCTTGATGAAGGCAAAACCGCCGCAGATGGCCGGGCCGGCGCTGACTCGCGGTACTCAGGACTCCTGACGGCTATCGATAACCTAGCGCCTGCAGGTTGAACAACTGCGCGTAACGCCCGCCCGCCGCCACCAGACTGTCGTGGTCGCCGCGCTCAAGGATCGCGCCCTGATCCAGCACGATGATGTGATCGGCATTGCGCACGCTGGAAAACCGGTGGGAAATCAGCAGCGTCATGCGACCTTCGGTGTGCTCGCTGAAATGTTCGAACACCGCCGCTTCCGCCGCCGGGTCGAGGGCTGAAGTCGGCTCATCCAGAATCAGTATGTCGGCATCACGGCGCATGTAAGCGCGGGACAAGGCGATCTTCTGCCATTGCCCGCCGGACAGTTCCTGCCCCCCGGCAAACCAGCGGCCCAATTGCGTGGCATAGCCGCGATCCAGACGCTCGATGAAAGGCGCGGCCATGCCCTCGGCGGCGGCCGCCTGCCAACGTTGTTCATCGTTGAACGCCAACGTATCACCTACACCAATGTTCTCGCCCACGGAGAACTGGTAACGGATGTAATCCTGAAAAATCACGCCAATACGCCGACGCAGCGCGCCTTCTTCCCACGCCTGCAAATCGCTGCCGTCCAATAGAATGCGGCCCTGATCGGGACGGTACAGACGGGTCAGCAACTTGATCAGCGTGGTCTTGCCTGAACCGTTCTCCCCCACCAGCGCCACACTGTGCCCCGGCACGAGGTGCAGATCGATGCCCTCCAGCGCCGCGCGGCTCGCGCCCGGATAGCGGAACCCGACGTTCTCGAACCGCAGACCATCGCCAGGCAGCGCTCCCTCGGTGAGGTGCCCGGTATCCGCGACGACGGGTTCAGCCAGGTATTCATAAAGGCTCGAGAGGTACAGGCCATCCTCGTAAAGGCCGCTGATGGCACTCAAACTGCTGCTCACCGCGGTCTGCCCCTGCTTGAACAGCACCAGGTACATGGTCATCTGACCGAGGCTGATACTGCCGTGAACGGTGTCGACCACCACCCACGCGTAGGCCAGGTAAAACGCCCCCGTGCCGAGCAACCCCAGCACGAATCCCCAGCCATCCCGGCGCAAGGTCAACCGGCGATCTTCGGCGTAGAGTCGCGCGAACGTCTCGCGATACCGCTTCAACAGCAGCGGCGCGAAACCGAACAGCTTGACCTCTTTGATGTAGGCCTCATGGGAGAGCAGGGTTTCGATGTAGTTCTGCTGCCGACTCTCCGGCGCACGGCGGGTGAACAGCCTGAAGGCATCACCGGAGAAATGCGCTTCGGCGAAAAAAACCGGCAAGGCGCCGATCACCAACAACACCAGCGCCCAGGGCGAAAAATGCACCAGCAACACGCCGAAGCTGATCAGCACGATCAGGTTCTGGATCAGCCCCAGCGACTTCATCACCAGCGCCAACGGCCGGGTCGACGCCTCGCGCCGCACCCGAACCAGCTTGTCGTAGAACTCCGAATTTTCGAACTGCACCAACGACAACGTCTGGGCCTTCTCCAGAATCATCGTGTTGACCTTCTGCCCCAACTGCACCCGCAACAGCGACTGCTGCACCGACAGCGCCCGCTGAGTCCCGGAAAGCAAAGCAAGCACACCTGCTTCAAACAGCACGTAACGCACGACCGGCCATAACGGCGCACTGCCCTGCTGTGCATGCAGCTGCATGGCGAACACCACGGCATCGACGATGCGCTGACCCAGCCAGGCGGCCAGTGCCGGGAGCATGCCAGCGATCAGGGTTGCAAGCACCAGCCCCAGAAACAACCCGCGAGAGGTTCCCCAGACAAGGAGCAAGGCGCGTCTGGCCTGGTCGAGCAATGAGGTGACGCGGGAAAGGCGCGCAGGCATGTTTATCTGCTGCGCTTGCGCGGTCTCTCAACATCTCTTCTTGAAGGTGGAGGACCGGTTGGAATCACCAGTCCGGGGGGAGGAGGACCACCTTTTTCCCATTCCTCCATTAACCGCCTCAGTTCAGGCGGCATTTCTTGTGGCGCTCTGCATGTCATTTGATCACCTTATTGTTTTTGCGAATTCGACCCATTGCACTTTCGATGCATCAATAACAACGGCTTTGGCCCTGTTAGGTAGCGGATTGTCGTCGTTATCGATCCAGCGAGGGAACTCGAGAACAAACTGTCCGTTTGCAGGCTCCGATGGCCATTCGCATGGCCAGCCAAACAGACGCTTTCCACCGATCAAATGCAATACCACAAACTCCTGTCTCGATGAAAAAGCACTGTACCACTGGCAAGGGAACGATTTTTGGGTGGTAACTTCCAGTTTCCTCAGTAACGCATGAAGCTTGTCGCCGTTCGCGACGTGGCAGGAAAGAAATCCCATCGCCACTGCAATCACTGCTGACCATAAAGCCTCAGATTTCTTGTCCCATGCGCCGACTGAGAAAAACCGCTCTCCCGTCAAAAGCAACAACCCCTCCAAACCGACAACCAGCGACTGAATCACAAACGTGAAAATCAGCGCCTGGACTATCTGTCCAAAGGTGTCCGGCCGTTTGAATGCCGTAAGTGAGTAAAAAATCCAGGCCGCCAAAAACCCCGGGAGCAAATACTGAAGTAACGGAATCACTTCCTTGACCAAGCCATCCATGCCGTTTCCAATCCATTGAAAAATTCGAGCTGGAGCAAATAAATACAGCACCTCGACGGCCTGTGTCATCCATTGAAAAAGGAGGGTCGTCACAAGAAATTTCAGGACTACAACCGGGACTACAAACGGAAAACCTTCCTACATTTAACAAAGAAAAACTGGACAAAAACTCAATCCAGATCCGACGTCATGTGTTCCTGAAACCGCGCCCGATACCGCCCCGGACTCTCCCCCGTCCACTTCTTGAACGCCCGATGAAACGCACTCGGCTCCTGAAAACCCAACTGCTCGGCAATGTCACCAATGCTGGCCTTGCTCTGACGCAACTGTTCAAACGCCACGCCACGTCGCACTTCGTCCTTGATCTCCTGATACGAACACCCTTCCCGCTCCAGCTTGCGGCGAAAGGTGCTGGGGCTGAGGTGTTGCTCCAGGGCGAAGGCCTGCAAGGTCGGCCACTGGCTGTAATGACTGTTGCGCAAACGCTGATGAACCTGCGACGCCAGGCCATGCTGGTTGCGGAAGCGGATCACCAGCCATTGTGGCGCCGTGCGCAGAAACACTTTCAGCGAGGCGAGGTCCTGAACCACCGGCAAGCGCAGGTAATGGCTCGCGAATTCGATTTCGGTGCGCTCGGCGCCGAAGGTCAGGTTGGGGCCCCAGAGCAAACGGTCATCGCTGAGGGCCACGCGTTGATGACGGAAATCCGCGCGATCGATGGGGATTCGCCGACCGCCCAGCCAGCACAGCAGACTGATCATCAGCACCAGAAAAGTCTCTTCGCCCAAACGCGCAACATCATCGTTTTGCGCGCAAGTATCCAGGCTGATGACCGCACGTTTGCCGCGTACCGTCAGCGTCCCGCGAAAGTCGCGAAGGAACAGCGAGAAGTTGCTCAGGCACTGGCGCATGGCTTTGTGCAGATCGGGCTCCTGAATCAAGGCGCGGCAAATCAGGGCGAAACTGCCCGGCGGCATGCCGTGGGAATCGAGCCGGAAGAACTCGTCGTCGAGCTCGCGGATCTGGATCAGCCAAAGTGCGGCAAACGCGCTGGCCGGTACCCGCGCCACGGGCTGTTCGATCAACGCCGGATCGATACCTGCCTGTTCCAGCGCAGCCCGCCGCCGCTGCGGATTGTCCCCCAGCCCATGGATCATCGCCTGCACGAAGTAGGCGGCTACCGAGTCCTTTTCCCGCATCTGAACGCTTCGCTCCCCAATCACCCGAATGGCAAAAAACACCAGCACCGTTGAACAGTTTCGGCATAGGACAACCGTCCCGCCGGTTCTAGACTCGTGGCCAATAGTACGCCTTCGGCCGTTGCCTCGGCCAAGGTATCGCAGGGTTTGACCGGAAGGACGTGTTACATGAATCTGCAAAACATTGGCGTGATCGGCGCTGGCACCATGGGCAACGGCATCGCACAAGTCTGTGCCCTGGCCGGCTTCAATGTGACCTTGATCGACATCTCCGAGAGCGCTTTGCAAAATGCACTCGCGACCGTCGGTAAAAACCTCGACAGGCAGGTCAGCAAGGACACGCTGACCCAGGAGCAAAAGCTCACCGCCCTCGACAAGATCCGCACCAGCACCGATTACAGCAGCCTGCAGAACGCGCAACTGGTCATCGAAGCCGCCACCGAAAACCTCGACCTGAAACTGCGCGTGCTGCAACAGATCGCCGCGCAGGTCAGCACCGAGTGTGTGATCGCCTCCAACACGTCGTCGCTGTCCATCACCCAGCTCGCCGCCAGTGTCAGCGAGCCTGAGCGTTTCATCGGCCTGCACTTCTTCAACCCGGTGCCGGTGATGGGCCTGATCGAAGTGATTCGCGGCCTGCAAACCAGCGACGCAACTCACACGCTGGCGCTGGACATGGCGACCACCCTGGGCAAAACCGCGATCACCGCCGGCAACCGTCCGGGTTTTGTGGTCAACCGGATTCTGGTGCCGATGATCAACGAAGCGATCCTGGTTTTTCAGGAAGGCCTGGCCAGTGCCGATGACATCGACGCCGGCATGCGCCTGGGTTGCAACCAGCCGATCGGCCCGCTGGCGCTGGCGGACCTGATCGGCCTGGACACCGTACTGGCGATTCTCGAAGCCTTCTACGACGGTTTCAACGACAGCAAATATCGCCCCGCGCCACTGCTCAAGGAAATGGTCGCCGCCGGCTACCTGGGACGCAAAACGGGGCGCGGCTTCCATGCCTATGCCTGAGCGTTGCTCACGTTTCGCCGAGTACCGGGACAAGGTGCTGGAGCTGTTTGCCAGCAAGGGGTTCGGACAGGTCGGCATGCGTGAGCTCGCGACGTGCCTGGGGCTCGCCCCGGGCTCGTTGTATCACCATTACCCCAGCAAGCAGCACTTGCTGCTCGACCTGATCGAAGAGCTCTATGAAGAACTGCTGTCGACGCTTGGGCGTATCGATCAAAAAACTTCAGCGAAGCGCGACAAACTGCAAAACCTGATCCGCGCACACCTGAACCTGCATCAGGAAATGCCCTGGCATTTCCGCCTGGCGGAACGCGACAGCGGTTGCCTCAATGATGAGCAGCAGGCGCGCGTTCGGCAGTTACGCGAACAGTACGAATGCAAATTGCTGCTGATGCTCGGTACCAGAGCCCGTCTCAGCGAACCGGCGCAACGTGCCGCCGCCCATGCTATCGCCAATCTGCTCAACAGCGCGCCGAGCTGGCTGGCGCATCAGGCGCTGGAGGAACATGAGCGGGTTGAGATGCTGGAAAATCTCGTGGGCGGGGCCATTGAACGTTTGCTGCGTCCTACGGTGCCACGCGCAGTGGCCTTAGAAACCGGCCTGGTTTCAGTGGATCGAGCGAGGCGCCGATGCAAAGCGTGAACCCACGCCGCATAATGGCGCGCCCTCAAACACAAAAAGGAATTCGTGTGTTATCCCGTCCCCGCACCCTCTGGTCATGGCTCTACTACCCCCTGAGCTGGATCGCCGTCTTCGTACTGATTCTGCACATCGCCGCGTTTGACTGGTCGCTGATAACACCCATCGATGTCGGCGGGACCTTTATGGGGGGCGGCATGGCGACCCAGCTCTATCTGATCGGCTGGGGCGCTGCCACCGTCGGCCTGGTACTTGCCGTTGTGTTTCGGTTGCCCGGATCGATCTTCGGCTGGATCAGCGCCGGACTGTTGCCATTGGGCATTGGCGCCTGGTGGCAACTGAACTATCCGGCAAACGCCGATCAATTGATTTTGAGCACCAGCCGACAGGAGATCGGCGTGGCCATGCTGATCGGCGCAGTGTTCCTGTGCAGCGGTCTGTATGCCCGCTCAAGAATCAAAAGCAGCGCCTCCAAACCTTTGCCTTCGCGGTCCGGAATGCTTGGGCGGATGACCGTCGCGGCCACGTTGCTCACCTTGTTTGTCGGCGTGCCGATGGCCATCTTCAAGCAACAATCGTTACCGAACTGCGCCGTCAACAAGGCGGGTCAACAGTTGACGGTCTGCCTGGGCGAAGACGATGTCCCGGTGATCGTGGATTGAGTGATAACCCGCCCCGCTTCAATAGAAAAAACATCTAAACGATTTTTGCCAATTACCACCTCTAAGGCTTTGCTATGGAGTCCAACCATTGCAGAGCCGAAGGTGAATGCCGCCTCCCTCTGTCTCCTTCATCACTGGGAGTAAAACATGAAAATCAATCCCTACCTCATCTTCAACGGCGACTGTAAAGCCGCGTTCACCTTCTATGCCCAAGCCCTGCAAGGCCAGCTCGAAATGATGATGACCTTCGGTGAAAGCCCGGCGCGCGAGCACTTTCCGGCGGACCTGCACAACCTGATCATTCACACCCGCCTGTCGGTGGGCGACCAGGCGATCATGGGGTCGGACACCACACCTGATCGCCCCACGGATGACATGGCCGGTTGCTCAGTCTCGCTGAATGTCGACAGCATTGCCGAGGCGGAGCGCGTCTTCAACGCGTTGGCCGAAGACGGCAGCGTGCAAATGCCTCTCGAAGCGACCTTCTGGGCCGCACGTTTCGGGATGCTGGTCGACCGGTTTGGCGTGTCGTGGATGGTCAATTGCGAAAAGGATCAGTGAACTTCAATGCATGAAAAAAGCCCAGCCTGAACAGGTTGGGCTTTCTGTAGTGTCGGAAGGACTGACTACCACCGTCCTCACACCGGGCACTTGCACTCAACTCTGAGCCTGGTGGCCCCTTCTTCCTTGCAATCAATAGTTATTGGCAAGAATCGTTCGATGACCTCGATGTTGCTTTTCAGATGTTCGGTCATCCGTGGCGTGGTAAAGCTTCCACCGCCTGCCAACGCCATCGGCAACAACAATTGATCGGCAAGGTGTTCGGCCACTGCGGCCTTGCTGTTGAGCCAGTCCAAGGCCTGGTTGATCGCGACATCAGCGACCTTTTCTGCACGAAGGGCCGCTTGGCCAAAGGCACTGAACACCTCGGTGACGTGCTCGAACCGGTGCTCCAGCAGCAGAACGTTGCCTGGCCCTTGATCCTGATTGATCGTGACCATTTTCAGTTGCTCCTGCGCCATGTCCAGACGCCTGGAGACCCGATCAAGCTCGCGCTCCGCCACATGCGGCGCAAGTCCCGCGATCAACGCACTGGCGCATTGCGTGAGCAAGGCGCCGCGTTCCAACAGATGCAACGGCAGCAGTTTCGACGGTTGCACAAACACCTCGATCTCACCACCACCGGCCGGTACAAAACCGTGACGCAACAGCTGCAGCTCAACCTTGGCACCCATGCGTCGCAACTGCGGCAACCAGGCAAGCTGTAGAAAATCAGTCGGCGGCGCCATCGGGTTATGAGTACCACCCGATATACGCACCCGACTGGCTTCAGGCGCCAGCAGCAAGGCCGGCATCAGCGTCTGCAACACCAAGGTGCAGCTACCCGCCGTGCCGATCGCAAAGCTGAAATCCCCACCGCGCATCTGGCCCGGCTCGAAGGACAGGCACTGCGAACCCAATTCAGCGCCCTGCACTTTCGCATCGCAAACCCGAGCCGCCGCCAGTACGGCGGTCAGGTGCTGACGCAACAGTCCGGGGCGGCTGCGTTTGGCTCTGATGTTTTTAATGTGCAGCGCGCGACCGGTCACCATCGACAGGCTTAAAGCGCTGCGCAACACCTGGCCTCCGCCAATGGCGCCATCCAGTTCAACCACTTCCTGTTTCATCTTCATCCTTATGCGTAGTGCCCGACGGTCTCTCTCAAGTAATCGTCGAGCAATCGCGAGTCTTCCTGAGTACGCGGCAGTTTAGGTACGGCACGCTCCAACTCCGCAGCGATAAACGTGTGCAAGGCGTTGCGTCTTGGGCCGTATGCACGTTCATCGGCGTTGCGTTTGAGCACCAATAGCTCGGCGACTTCATCCAGCAACGGCTGGTCATCCACTGTGTTCAGTAAGTCGGCGAACGTCATCGGCGGGCGACCCAGCCCTTGATCGATCCAGCGCACGGCGAGTAACGGCCGTAGCACGTAGAAGTACTTCTTGAACCTCACGCTGTCGCCTTGCAAGTAACCGCGAAAATTCTTCCTGGCCATCGACAGGTAATGGTTTCGTGCTGCCGGCGGGCTGTAGAAAGCTTCGGCCAGCTCACGCAGACGCCCGGTCGCGGCAGGTTCGCTGCGATACACCAACGGCGAATCCAGCCACTCAAGCAAGGTCGGATTGGACTTGCGCAACAACCCCAGAGTCTTGCGCAACTCCCAGCCGCTGACATCAAGCTCATCGTCCAGCGGTCGCTCGATCACATCCCGCGCGGTATCAACCTGGACGAACCAGTCCGGTTTCTCCACATACACAAAACGCACGTCGTAATCACTGTCGGTTGAGGCAAAACCCCAGGCCCGACTACCGGATTCGCAGGCATAAAGCACGGTGACGTTACGCTCGCGCTCGATGCGCGTCAGCTCTTCCAGGACTCTGGCACGCATCTCGGGCGCCAAGGGGTGAGGGTCGTGATATTCCATTTTTCTCTATCCTTTTACGCACACCACCTGACGCAAGGTGTGCAGCACTTCTACCAGCTCGCGCTGGGCGTGCATGACTTGGTCGATGTCCTTGTAGGCCATCGGTATTTCATCGATGACAGCAGCATCCTTGCGGCACTCCACGTGGGCAGTGGCTCGGATCTGATCTTCGACGGTGAACATGTTTTTCGCTTTGGTGCGGCTCATGGTGCGACCGGCGCCGTGGCTGCAAGAGCAGAACGATTCCTCGTTACCGAGCCCGCGGACGATGAAGCTTTTTGCGCCCATCGATCCCGGAATAATCCCCAGTTCGCCCTTCTTCGCCGACACTGCACCTTTTCGGGTGACCAGAATGTTTTCACCAAAATGCCGCTCTTTTTGCACATAGTTGTGGTGGCAGTTCACCGCTTCCAGGGCAACCTCAAAAGGCTTGCTGATCACCTTTCGTGTCGCTTGAATCACCGCTTGCATCATCAACGCGCGGTTCTGCCTGGCGAAGTCCTGGGCCCAACCGACCGCTTCAACGTAATCATCGAAGTGTTGGCTGCCTTCCTCGAAGTAGGCCAGGTCACGATCCGGCAGGTTGGCGATGTGCTGACGCATATCTGCCTGGGCCAACTGAATGAACAGGTTGCCAATGGCGTTGCCTACCCCACGGGATCCACTGTGCAGCATGAACCAGATCCGATTGGCTTCATCCAGACACACCTCGATGAAGTGGTTGCCGCTGCCCAACGTGCCCAAATGCCCACGGTTGTTGGTGTTGCCCAGCTTCGGGTATTTGTCGGTGATCGCCTTGAACCGCGGGTCCAGTGCCGCCCAGGCCTGATCCGCTTGTTGCGGGATATCGTCCCAGGCGCCCTTGTCCCGGCGAGAACGCGTGGATGTGCGACCGTGAGGCACCGCTTTTTCTATCGCGCAACGCAGGCCGTGCAGGTTGTCCGGCAAATCACTGGCAGTCAGCGATGTGCGCGCGGCGATCATGCCGCAACCGATATCCACTCCCACAGCAGCCGGAATGATTGCCCCAACGGTAGGAATCACGCTGCCGATGGTCGAGCCCTTGCCCAAATGCACATCCGGCATCACCGCCAGGTGCTTGAAGATGAACGGCATTTTTGCAGTGTTCATCAATTGCTGTTTGGCTTCGTTTTCTACCGGGACACCTTCGGTCCAGAGTTTGATCGGTTTGCCGTTGGCGACTTCCAGCAGTTGGTAGGTATGTTCTTGCATGATTTCGATTCTTTCTATTGGCCGAGCATTCGGCGTTGGCCTGGAGTATTGCAGTCGACGTGCCAGCTTCATCCCTACGACAAACTTTATTATTAACTCGTTTTTTTATATGTATTTTTAATTACAACAAAACAAAACGCCTCAAGATTTGGACAAATCCGCCGTCTATTATTTATCCATCATTATCGTCATTTATCTTTTGGTACAAGCATGTCAAGGAAGCCCACGGTCGCCATCGGATTTATCGGTTCTACACTCGACCGCGTTGGCAAAGGCGCCAATCGCTGGAGTCACTGGCGACCGAGTGTGGGCCTGTGCCAGCAACAGGATGTGGTGATTCATCGGCTCGAGCTGATCCATGGTATCGATGCCCGCGACGTCAGCCTGGCCGAGCGTGTTCGCGAAGATATCCGTCAGGTCTCGCCGGAGACTGAAGTGCACTTGCACCCGATGTCGCTGCGCAACCCGTGGGATTTCGAAGAGGTGTACGGCGCACTGCACGACTTCACCACTGCCTATCGTTTCGACACCGAACGCGAGGACTACCTGGTGCACATCACCACCGGGACCCACGTGGCGCAGATTTGCTGGTTCTTGCTCACCGAAGCGCGCTACCTGCCGGCAAGGCTGATCCAGACCTCTCCCGTTCGCCGGCTTAACGAGCAGGCGCGCGCCATCGGCACCCACGCCCTGATCGATCTCGATCTGTCGCGCTACGACCGTATTGCCACGCGCTTCGCCCATAAACGCCTGGAAGGCCTGGCTTTTCTCAAATCCGGGATCGCCACCCGAAACGCCGCGTTCAACCGCTCCATCGAGCAAATCGAGCGCGTGGCGGTGCGCTCGCGAGCGCCAATGCTGCTGATCGGCCCGACCGGCGCAGGCAAATCCTTTCTGGCCCGTCGCATCTATGAACTCAAGCGCAGTCGCCACCAGATACAGGGCCGTTTCGTCGAAGTGAACTGCGCCACACTGCGCGGTGACGGCGCCATGTCGACCCTCTTCGGCCATATCAAAGGCGCGTTCACCGGCGCGCAAAACGCTCGTGACGGTCTGCTGCGTGCCGCCGATGGAGGCATGCTGTTTCTGGATGAAATCGGTGAATTGGGCGCTGATGAGCAAGCCATGCTGCTCAAGGCCATCGAAGAGAAACGCTTCTTCCCTTTGGGATCGGACAAGGAAGTGGAGAGCGATTTCCTGATCATCGCCGGCACCCACCGCGACTTGCGCAGCCGCGTAGCCGAAGGCCTGTTTCGCGAAGACTTGTATGCGCGCATCAACCTATGGACATTCGACCTCCCCGGCCTGGCCGGGCGTCGCGAAGACATCGAGCCGAACATCGATTTCGAGCTCGAACGCCACGCCCGGGAACAAGGTCACATGGTGCGCTTCAATCTCGAAGCACGACGCCGCTACCTGGCCTTCGCCAGCTCAAGTGAAGCCGCGTGGCTGGGCAACTTCCGAGAGCTGTCGGCCTCCATCACCCGCATGGCGACATTAGCCGACAGCGGGCGAATCGATGAAACCCAGGTTCAGGAAGAAATTGATCGCCTGCGTTATGCCTGGGGCCTGGCGCAACCGGATGACGGGCTGGACCGATGCCTCGGCGATAACGTCGAGATCGACCTGTTTGACCGCCTGCAACTCAAGGCTGTCCTCGACATTTGCCGTCAGGCAGACAGCCTGTCCGATGCAGGTCGACGGTTGTTTGGAGTGTCACGCCAGGCAAAGGCGCAGCCGAATGATGCTGATCGACTGCGCAAATACCTGGCACGCTTTGACCTCGACTGGAAGCAGGTGTCAGGTTGACGCAGCCGCCGCAAACCCGCGCTGCAGATCCTCGATCAACGCCTCGACATCCTCCAGCCCGATATGCAGGCGCAACACCGGATTCAATGAACGATCCGCTGCGCTGTTGCGGTCCTGGGTGTCGGCGACGGTGATCAGAACTTTCGCCCCCCCCGAAGCATGGAAATGCTTGGCCCGGACATGCGCGTGCTGGGTGAAAACGGCGGGTTGCCGCGACTGCCGGAGGTCACCTACTACCTGTGGATCCGGCCAAACACCGCCAACCTGATTGCGCGAAAAGCCTACGACCTGATTCGCGCGAGCCAGGGATTGTCCTTTTCCTGAAGGTCGATTCAGAGCTTCGCAATCGAGACTTCGGTGGATTTGACGAAAGCGATCACCTCGCTCCCCACCTTCAATTCAAGGTCTCGCACCGAGCGGGTGGTGATCACCGAAGTGACGATCCCGGAGGCGGTTTGCACATCGATTTCCGAGACCACTTCGCCTTCGACGATTTCCTTGATGACGCCCTTGAACTGGTTGCGGACGTTGATCGCTTTGATGGTCATGTTGAAGCTTCCTGTGTGAAGTCGAACGCATCCGAACGGATGGGCAGGCGTTCAAAGTGCACCTCATGATTCAACATTAAAAGGAATATATAATTATCTATTTATACCTTTTAGAAATATGAGATTTGACCTGCTCCTGCGGCTTACACAAAACCCGTAGGAGCCGGCTTGCTGGCGATGGCGGTCTTGCGGGCGCTATCGCTGGCAAGCCGGCTCCTGAGGATCGGGGGTGCGCTCGGGATTGGGGGGGTTACACAAAACCTGTGGGAGCCAGCCTGCTGGCGATGGCGGTCTTACGGGCCTGGTTCCTACGGATTAAGCCGGAACCGGGGTCGGAAAACTCTGAAATGCTCAATTTCCAAGGCACCTCACATCAACGCCTGTTAACCCCTGATAAGTTGCACTGACCCGGCTCCGGGGAGTTTGGTTGTGTTGACCATGGAAGGTCATATGCAGGCGTGCATCAACGTCCCGAAGCCTTTACCACGCCACAGGAAAAGGAAACCTGGATGCTCAACGCAGATCCCCGCGCCCGTTTCAGCCTCACGATCCACGACATTCAACATGACCTTCAGGTGCTCAAATTCACCGGCAAAGAATGCATCAGCCAGCCCTACGCCTTTGAGATCGAACTGGTCAGCGACAGTCGAGACCTGAACCAGAATGATCTGCTGCACAAGCTAGCCTTTCTCGCTTTCAACGGCTCCGGCGACGGCATTCACGGGCAAATTCATGGCGTGGGCAAAGGCAGTCTCGGCAATGGTCTCACCCGCTACAGCGTGACGCTGGTGCCCCGGTTGACGTACCTGGACCACCGCATCAATTGCCGCATCTTCCAGCAAATGACCGTCCCGAAAATCATTGCGCAGGTGTTGGAAAACCACGGGATCCATCGTGACTTCCACCAGTTTCAACTGGGCAGCGTTTACCCGGATCGCGAGTACTGCGTTCAGTACAAGGAGTCTGACAGAGTGTTCATAGAACGCCTCTGCCAGGAAGAAGGCCTGCACTACCACTTCCAGCACAGCCGCGAAAAACATGTGATGGTGTTCGGCGACGACCAGACTGTGTTTCCCCGGCTCGACCGTCCGACACGCTTTAAACACGACAATGGCCTGGTCGCCGAAACGCCGGTGATCAAGCACTTTGACGTGCAAGTACGAGCCGGCACCAACCGCACCACTCGCCGCGATTACGACTTCAACAAAGCGCGGATTTTGCTGGAGGCCGAGAGCAGGTCCGATAGGTCCAGGGCTCAACCGGATCTGGAGGATTACCAGTACCCCGGTCGTTTTACCCAGAGAGATCGCGGCAAGCTGTTGAGTCGACGCGAACAGGAACGTCACGGCGCCGAGAACCGGGTGGCGCGAGGCAAAAGCGATCAACCGATGCTGCTCTCCGGTCATTTCCTGCCGCTGTCCGAACATCCGGACGAAGAATGGAACGACCTGTGGTTGCTGACCGAAATCGACCATGAAGGCGCACAACCGCAAGTCCTGCAAAAGTACGCGGACTACACCGGCACGGGCGGTGACAACGGCTTTCAGGGTTATCGCAACCAGTTCCTCGCCACGCCTTGGGACGTGATCTACCGCTCGCCGCTGCCCCACGACAAACCACGAATCGCCGGCGTTCAAAGCGCCGTGGTCACCGGCCCGAAAGGCGAGGAAATCCACTGCGACGACTACGGTCGGGTCAAGGTGCAATTCTTCTGGGATCGCGAAGGTCGCCACGATGATAAAAGCAGCTGCTGGCTGCGGGTTTCCTCCCTTTTGGCCGGCAACGCCTTTGGCGGCTTCGCCGTGCCGAGAGTCGGCATGGAGGTGCAGGTCAGTTTTCAGAACGGCGACCCCGATCACCCCGAAATCAGCGGCTGCCTGTACAACAGCGCCAACCCGGTGCCCTACGAATTACCCGACAACAAAACCCGCAGCGTATTCCGCTCCCGCAGTTCACCGGACAGCACGGGGTTCAATGAAGTGCACATTGAAGACCGTGCCGGCCAGGAGTTGATTTACCTGCGCGCCCAGCGAGACATGGAACAACGGATAGAGAACGACAGCCGTCTGGAGGTCGGCAACGAGCTGCGCACCATCGTCAAGGGCGACAGCTCTACCTTACTGCAAGCCAAGGAACATCGAACCACAACCGGTGATCGGCACATACATCTCAATGCCAACGACTACCTGAAAGTTGCCGGAAATAGTCACACCTGCGTCGATCAAACGCTGGCGTTAGGCGCTGGCCGGTTGATTGTTGTCGAAGCGGGCGATCACTTGATTCTGAAGGCAGGGTCCAGCATCACGCTGGACGCCGGTGGCGAACACATCGTGGTGGGCTGCGGCGGGATTTTCGGCAGCAGCGAACTCCAGATCGGCGGCACTCCCATGCGCGCGCCAGCCGCCTCACTTGCCATGTCTCGGTCAGTTGATGGCCTATCTGTGCCACCCGAACTGCCGCCGATGCTCGCGTCGTCCCAGCCGAAATTGATGGCGGCAAGCAACGCGTTGGCGGCGGATCTCTGCCCGATCTGCGAAGCCTGCCGTGATGGCGTCTGCCTGACGGAAGGAGCCGCCGCATGATCAACACGCTCCCCCGCCAATGGATGAACGAACAGCGCCGCCTGGGCCACGAACTGTGCCTGGTGCTGGACTCGCAGAACGAGCGCGACACACGTCAGCTGTTGGTGAAGTCCAGCGGACATGACCACTACCTGAGCGTCTACAACGCAACAACCCTCGCGAACCTGGCCGATGCCGGTCCGTTCATCTTCACGCTGGAACAGTCCGGTAACCGGCGCCTCGACGACCTGCTGGATCATCCCGAGCGCAACTGGGGCTGGCTCGCGAGCGTGGAAAGAGGTGCCTTGCGCGGGTTGGTCCATCACTGGCAACAACGGTTGATTGTCGAGACACGTCCCTATCAGGCGCTGTACCGGTTTCACGACAACCGAGTGTTGAGCCGCGCGCTAAAACATCTACCGCCTGAAGAATATCCGGCCTTTCTTGGGCCGGCGATCAGCGTCTGCTACTGGGACGGCGCAGCCTGGAACACCGCTCAAAACCCTGCCCCCGGCACGTATCCCGTGCCCGACAAACCACTCTGGTTGCGCACACCCCTGCCCCACCCGCAGGCCTCGGAAATTCGCCGGCTCAACGCCCATCGTTATTTGCTGGCCGAGCACGTTGAGGCCTACGCCAATCTTGCCGAAGAGCATGACCCTGATGCGTGGTTGCGTGAGCGCCTCGCACTGGCAGACACGTGGGGATGGCTGGAGCCGGAGCAGTTGGAGTTTCTGTTGATTCAGAGCTTGCAGGCGCCGGGGTTTGCGTTGCCGCCAGAGTGGGAGGTGCGGGGTGATGAGAGTCCGGTGGAGCACTTTGAACGGGTGCGGCAGTTGGTGGGGTTTTGGCGGGGGAAGGGTCCGATATGAATCAGACGCGCGTCATTACTTCGGACAACCCCACCACACTATTAAAAATACAGGTCGGAAAATGAAACTACTTTTACTAAGTCTGACTTTGCCTCTACTGACTGGTTGTACTTGGGGCTTACTATTCATAAAAGAAGGGGCGATGGAGCTAACCAGCCATTACGGGATTCGACGTGCAACCATAATAGTTGAGACACCTGCGAATTTTTACGCTTCTTACACAGCTTACTATAAGCCTCGCATCCCGGAAAATTGCCAATTCTATGGCGTTGGCACCGGCGGCTACTACACTCGAGACAGCAAACAAAAATTTGAAAAATCCGAAACAAGAAACTTAGAACAAGCTATAAAATTCAAAGTTCCACTTACCTATCACATTGGCACTTGCACGATGCATCTCTCTGGATTGAAAACCGAAATTGAGTCCACAAACAACCGAGGATCCAGCACTTCCCTAGACATTATAAGCACTACTCAAAAAACTAATAAAAACACTCTCGGAGAAAAAACCATCAGAAATTTATGCGACCCTAGTTTCGTTATAAAGGCCGCGACTAATGACATCAAAAAAATATCTATGTACTTACCTTGCAAAAAAGCCAATGAACAATGGCAACTTTTGGAAAACATCTTACATCAACCCGACTTACATAAAGAAATTTCGTTCGACGAGCTTAGGCGCACGCCTGTTCGATATATATACCGCATAACACAAAATGAACGACCGCTATTTCCGAAGAACTGGATAAAGTCAGAGAGTGGTTGGAAACCCTGCGCCCCTATATCGAAATCGCTAGGCGAAGGAGCATGTAGCCACTCCGAATCGAAATTCACGGACTTTCAAACTCCGGATGGACGTATCTGCACCATATATCCCGGCTGCACGGAATAAGGACATTAATCACATGCCAATCTTTTCTTCTCAGCAAAAGTTGCTGTTGAAACTTTCTGCTTTGAGTTTCTACATCACATTAATCACCGGCTGTGCCAAGAGTCAGCCGGACACATTTATCTTAACCGCCGATTTTCCGCCCAACTTTGCCTACAAGGCTATCGCCGAGTATGTGCCCGCCAATGGAGAAACCTGCACCGTGCCGGGCGGAAGAAATACGGCCGTCGGCTACAACATGAAGTGGCGTGAAAGTTACACGCCGGATTCTGAAATTGCCATGTACCGGACAGTCAGTGGCTGTCCGCTAGTGATCAGGCGTATCAAGCTGGATATCAACGCTTCCTATTGGACACATCGGGGGGACTTCGGTGGGGACAGTGCAATGGTCATCATCCGCGATGACCTGGAGGAAGAGTACAAAGGCACGTTCAGTGACGCCGGCGAAAGCACTTTCTACGGCCATTGTCAGTGGCTGTTTCGCACTTCAGGTGCGCAGCGACGCATTGTCAAAATCCTTGATTGCAAAGCAGCGAACGCCCGAGGAGAGCCGGAACGAGGCCGCCCAGTTTCGGGGTACAGCCTCGATCAGCTACCGGGTAAGACCGTGAAGATGAAGATCACGTTGGCTGATGAAGAGCGCCCCGCCATTGGCGACACCTGGGTCAATGTGACTGGCGGCTGGAAACGCTGCATGGGAGACAACTTTGAAGACCAATACGCCTTTTGCTTTGGAAACGACAAGGACTTCAGCAGTTTTCGCATGCCGGACGGACGCCAATGCACCATTTACCCGGGCTGCACAGAATAAGGAGAATTTGAAATGACGTCATTGGATAGAGAGTTGGAATTACGCTTGAGCAGTCGCGTGCTCGCCTGTCCGTTACAAAGCAAATGGAGCACTTTTCAGCTGGTCAATGAATTCGGATCAGGTGAGCCTTACGCTGGCTTAGCTTTTACAGCGACTGACTCGGAAGGTATTAAATACAGCGGCCACTTGGATATTACTGGTACAGCCACAATCACAAATCACTCTGCAGGGCCTGTAGCAGTTTTGCTCAATCAACCGTACGAAGGTAGTGAAAAAAACTATGTTTTTCTACAGGAAAGACCTCACTACCCACTCAAAATAACTGAACTTCAAGTCCGAGCCGAACAAACCCGCTATCTGAATCAAAACTCCACCCGCACCCGGACAAACCCGGCACAAGCCTGCGCGGATGAGTTCCTCCAAGTAGAAGTACGTCACTTGGTCAAGTATGTCTCACACCTGCCACCCGAGGTCTATCGTCATTATCCCCATAGCCCGAACCGTGCGAGAACCATGGGTGAACATGGGAAGCTAGGCGTTGCGCTGATGCCCCTTAAACACACGGTTCTGGAAGTGCGCCCTCTGCGAGCGTTGCGACCGATGCTGTCGACCGACCCGGAGTTTTGTGCGCTGAATCTCTACCAGCTCGCGCTGATGGCCACGCTGAGTTATTGCCCTTTCGGGCAGCAGCCTGACGGTCATCCGGTAAAAACGACGACCGTGACCTTCCCTATACAACCCAGCGTGGGAAATTGGTTCGGCGATGCGCTGGCCAAGTCTGATGAGTTGTGGCGTGTCGATGCCGCGCAAAAACAAGCCTTCTACCCACTGTATGAGGACGTGCCGTACTCCAAACGCCTGGAAATCGTGCCTTTCGATCCGGGCCTCTATGAGGTCAACAAACTCAAGCAAGATGGCGATCAGGAACATCCTGCAAAAATTCACTTTCTCGATGACAGGACGCTAGGTAGTGACGCGACTGATACTCAAGCGTTCATCACTCACAACGATGAACTGATACTGATCGCGGTACGTGGCACTTATGAACTTCTAGCGGATGGACTACGCGATGCAGATGCATTCCAAGTGCCATTTGAAGACACAGACAGCAAAGTGCATCGAGGTTTCTATGAATCCGCACAAACTGCCTATGAGTTCGTCGTTAAATACCTCGAAAAATTTTACGCCGGACAGAAGCTCATCATATGCGGCCACAGCCTCGGTGGCGCCGTTGCAGTGCTGCTCTCCGAAATGCTGCGTCGTCGCCCGGGTTTCGACTACACCCTCCAGCTCTACACTTACGGCGCACCCCGCGCTGGCGATGCCAAATTCGTCGAAGGCGCGAAAGACCTGGTGCATCACCGCATCGTCAACCACAACGACCCGGTGCCAAGCGTGCCGGGTACGTGGATGGACACTAAGGCCGATGTTTTTGGAACGGGGTTGGCGTTGACGTTTGTCAACGTGCCGCTCGGATTGTCGGTGTTTTTTGCGGGCATTACTAACTGGACAGGCGAGCCGTACGATCACCATGGTTCGTTACGGCACTTCATGCCTGTGGAGTTTGAGCGTGGGAAAAAGTCCGCGATCCTGTGGGAACCCGGCTGCGACACCATCACCCAACATGCGGCTTGCAGCTTGGCGATTCAGCAGAAAAACGGGTTGCCCCATCGGCCACCATTGCTGGCGCAGATCTTCCAGGCCGGAAATCATTTGATGGCCGGCGGATATGTTCCGGCGTGTTGGGCGGTTCTGCTGCGGTGGCGGCAAGCGCACGAGGACAAGCGTTCGCGGGTTACGGACCTTGAGTTCAATTGGGTCGCGAATTCGCTGGCACGAATCACCACACAGTTACGGGAGATAGAACGTGGAATACCGGCGCGTTCGGAGGCTTACGCGCGCACCCAGGAGAACAACATCCGAGCACTCGGCCTGGAAAAAAGCAGGATTGCAATCACAGTCGATCGCTTGAAACGCGTGCGTGAAGAGAGGGTGACGGCACACGCGCTTTACGGGTCGCTGCTGGAACAGCCTGAACAACTGAAGGCTAACGTGGCGCGCTGGCTGGCACATCCTGAGAACAAGGTTAAAGACCCGTTCGCCATGGCGCCGGAAGACCCTGAGGGGGACGCGCTGACGGCTTCGATCTATGGGCACACCATCGGGGCGCCGCACACGCTGGATATTGATTCAATCTGTTAAACACGCCCATGTTTAAAAGCCTCACCGGTTACTTCGCGAAAGCTACAGCGCCTTGCGTAATTGCCTACGGTTACGCCAGAATCCGCCGGCTTGTGCGCCTTGGGCCTGGGTTCTATCGTTGGTCGGTCACTGAAAAAACAGTGATCGGGTTTGGTAGCCCGGATTAATTAGGTGCGTAGCGCACCGTTTGCAGACCTGTCCGGTCTCTGTTTTATGGTGGCCATGCGCAGGGCTCCTTCGGGGGCGCCGGGTTCCTAATTACCGGTCTACCAACCTCCGTATGGCCGCCACCCTCCGTTTGGTAGCGAGGGGGTGAAGGCTCCTTAATTTCAATTAGGAGTTTCACCAATATCAAACAAACACCCAACCCACCGGAAGCTGCCCCCTCCGCCGCCGAGATCCGAGCCACCCCGCGCGCACCTAGTACGATGTACACCCTCGACCCACTCATCAACACCGAAGACCTGCTGGGACACGCGTGCGAATCACTGGCCTCAGCCCATGTCATGACCATGGACCTGGCGGACCGTACGCACGGGCCGTGTCGCAATACCCTGCTGGGCATTGCCCAAGTGATCATGTTGGGCGAACTGAACGTGAACCGGGCGCTGGATCAACTCGACAGCCCGACATAGCCGAGCCTGGACGCCCATGAAAAAGCCCAACCTCAAAAGGTCGGGCTTTTTCATTTATCGGGTATCCATCATCTTGTCAGCGAGCGCCTTGGCTCTTTCAATCAACAGATTCTGCCTGTCCTCATGAGTGGCCCCTCCTACAACCGGCGCCGTCAGATTGCTTTCCGCAATCAGCGCAGCGCAGAAATATTGATCCCAGACAGCTTTGTCCGCGGACGTCTGTGCGGTCGTTCGGTCGGCAATCATATTGCGGCTCCTTATGATGAAGTAGCCCTGCCAGTTTACGCCCGATTCAGAACCCGCAACCGACCACCATTCGTCGCCTGAAAACGCCCGTCAAGAAATTGTAACAACCTCTGGCTCAAGCTTTGCAAACGCAGGCCGTAGCTGCCCCGGAACGACGGAATTCTGACGTGGCGGCCAATCAATCAATACTTATGGACGCCAGCCTTACGCTGGGTCCGGCACCCGGAGATGTAACGTGTCAACTCTCAATGAAATCGCAGCGAACCACGCGAAAATGGCGAAAAAACTGGCGGGAGAGTCGACCGAAATGTGTGAGCGACAGCCGCTGGTGGTGGGTGGGTTTGAGGTCACTTCCGTGGATGAGCAACCCCATGTGCCGATGCATCTCATCGTTGCAGGGCAGGACAACCACCTCGTCCAGGCTGCTGGCTATCTGCCCTGAGCCGCCTCAGTTCAAATACCACCCCCAGGGTCCGCCGTTGTATCGGGTGATTTGCTTGGTCTCGAGGTAATTGTTGAAGCCCCACTCACCCAGCTCGCGCCCGATACCGCTCTGCTTGTAACCGCCCCAAGGGGCCTCGACAAAGGTCGGTTGCGAGCAGTTGACCCAGACGATCCCGGCACGAAAGCGTCTGGCCACTCGTTCGCAGCGCGGGATATCGCGGGACATGACCGCTGCCGCCAGACCAAAGGGCGAGTCGTTGGCCAGGCGAATCGCTTCGGCTTCCGTGTCGAAGGCTCGCAGGCAGACCACCGGGCCGAAGATCTCCTCGCGCCACACCGTACTGTGCTCCAGCACATCGGCGAATATCGCCGGGGTCAGGTAATAACCTTTCTGCAGATGGGCCGGGCGTGTTCCGCCGGACACCAGTCGCGCCCCCTCTTGCTGACCGGCCGCAATGGCATCGAGCACCTTGTCCAGTTGCTCCTGGCTGACCAGCGGCCCGAGCTTCACACCCTCGGCAAAGCCTTGGCACTCCGGCGGGCAAGCCGGCCTGATCAGCAATACCGGCCAGTTCAAGGGCGGTCAGCGGTTTCAGTTCCGACGGTTTCAGCACCACCGTGCAGCCTGCGGCCAGCGCCGGAGCGACTTTCCACGACGCCATCAGCATCGGGAAATTCCAGGGAATGATCGCGGCGACCACGCCGACCGGTTCCTTGATCACCGAGGGATTGAAACGTTCATCGGGTACGCTGATCGACTGCTCGCTGTGCGGTTCCGCGCCTTCGGCGAGCCCGGCATAGAAATCGAAACAACCCGAGGTGTCAGCGATGTCCCACAACGCTTCCGGCAGCGGCTTGCCGTTGTCGCGCACTTCGATGGCGGCCAGTTCGTCCTGACGCGCACGAATGCCGTCAGCGATGCTCCGCAGGACCTGCGCTCGCTGCGCCCCCGTCCAGCGCGGCGTTGCCAGGTGCATTCTCGTCAATTTCCATAGTGCCACTCCACTCTCATGCCCGGGTGAATCCGTGCTTAAACGTGAGAGAGCCACATCGCGCTCGATTGCCCAGCATTGGACGGATGGCGAAAACGAAAAAACCGGCACAGTGGCCGGGCAAGGAGCCGTGCAGTTAAGAAAGTAAGCCCACCCTGACCAGTTGCGGCCACTCAGCATTTCTCTGAAACAGCTGGCAGGGCGAACTACTGAACCTTATTCGATGTGAGTTAGCAGCGGATTTGGCACCGACCAGGACCTTGCAAGAGATTCCGAGCTGACCGCTAGAAGCCGCGGCCGACGGATCTTTCGAGGGTTCAGCGGCACTCAATCGGTGCCAACTACCTGCAAAATGGTTTGTCACCAAAACAGCAAGAAGTCGGGTGAATTTGTGGTCTGTTTGGCACTGCGGTTTGGGCCCAAAAACGTCGAATTTGGAGGTATGAGGCAGGCTCTCGGACGCGATGGTTTGATTCCAAATCGGCCCCTGGGCCTTGTAATCAAAGGGTCTTCAGAAGGCCCACAGCCCGTCAGCAATCAATTCGAATAGATGCGCCCTCCCCGCGCTCTGTTCCGTTTCCCTAGCGCACAATCGGAAGTCCGGCCTAAAGGTGCTTCCGTTTGTCTTCAAAGGCACGGCCCGCGTGACGTACACGCCTGTTTCGCGGATGTTGGATGGTGACCTTTAAGAACGAAGAATCGGAACTGAGCTTCCAGGGTTTAGCGCCGCGGAGCGGGTGAGGAAAAACGCCCTAATCGCCCGGAAACAGGGCGTTTGGCAAGGCTATCTGACATGCGAAAAAGCTGAGAAAGGAAGAGAAATATCAGACAGGATTGGTGCCAATGGCAGCGCGAAAAAGGGCCAAAAGCGGCGCGAACTCACAGCCCTAATCGCCCGGAAACAGGGCGTTTGGCAAGGCTATCTGACATGCGAAAAAGCTGAGAAAGGAAGAGAAATATCAGACAGGATTGGTGCCAATGGCAGCGCGAAAAAGGGCCAAAAGCGGCGCGAACTCACATTCGAGAGAGGCTTTCTCGTATATCAGCTAATCCCTGATACCCAACGTCAGCATTCCCCGCAAATGTCACGCACATGAAAAAGGCCAATGCTGTGAACATTGGCCTAAGTCATTGAAAAATATGGTCGGGACGGAGTGATTCGAACACTCGACCCCTAGCACCCCATGCTGGGGACTGTATTGACCCAAGCATTTGTTTTATAAGGATAACAGCCTGTTTTCATGGTGGCAAAACATCCGTTTTTTTGTGCTTATGCAAACGGAAACACGCGGCCTCCAGAGGTGATTTTGCGCAATATCATCTGCGATCTTTCTGAATTTATTCACCCCTCAAGGCCTCATATTTGTTAGGCATCCTGCCAAGTTCCGAGAGGTCTGAAAATGCCAAACTCAAAGTCAAAACCAGCTGATTCCGCCAAACCAAAAACACCGAATCTTCCCAGTAAAACCGGCGGAAAATCCGGAAAGAAAAGAGGAAATGCAGAACCTAAGCAAAAATGATCGTGCACAGGAACCGCATTGGCCGCGCCCAGGAACACCAATGTGCTGGGCGCGGTTCTGCAAAAGTGGGCGCCACCATGTCAAGGTGACCGGGAGCCAGTTTTAATCTATTGATTTGAAAGGGAAATAGGGTAATTTTCGATACTCTCAAAACAGGCACATCACCCTATAAGAATCAATAACTTAGCGTTGTATATTCCTACAGTCGTACCCCCCTTCTCCGGCGTTCTGCCGAACGAGTGCCAATCCTTTTTTGACTGCTACGCTTTCCTCAATCCACTGAGGAATCCCGATGCCGAACTCTGACCTGCTCCCCTCCCTTCTCTTCAAGATCAACGAAAACCAGCTGGCCCTCGAGGCGGCGATCATGGAACTGACAAATTGGGTCGAAGCCCATGGCTCAGCGGAAATTGCCGACAACGTGCGCGGCGCCCTGGACACCATCGACAAGAACGAAGAGTTCATCAAGTTGACGCTCGCGGTGCTGATGACCCCCGAGTGAATGAAAACGGCCCTGTTAGACGGCAGAGCCTTGTGACGATCGACGTCGGCCCGGATGGCAAAAAATGAAGTTGGAGGCCGTTTAGTATTGGCATGCGTTAAGTATCTGCCATAGAGAGCACAGCTTTATCGAAGCCTCATCCTATAATATTCCAGCCTGCTCATTTCCAGAATTTGCTCATCCACACCTCGCTATTCTTGGCATCCATAAGCCTGTAATGGGCAAACCCTGAATTGACTGAGTCAAGGTAGCCAATTGCATAAGTTACCGGTTCGATGCGAGTGCAAGCATAGTTTTGCGTTGGGTGAGCTTTGGGACCGTCAGAGGCGCTAAGAATAGCAATTCCAGCTTTGGCTGCGCGCGTGCTTGCAGGGATGTTCTGTTTTGCACCCTCCAAGGTGTTACACGCAAGGACCGGCTTTTCCAGCCTCACCATGTTGGTATTCTTGCCATAGGCAAACTCGAGTTGTTGCTGTGTCAGCCAGCCCAACCCTGGATTTGCCCCCCTATTCTCTTTATCGATCTGGATTTGCACGATGCCGTTAGCGGCGGTACCTGGAACTATTCGATAACTTGCCGGGCTCTTCCAAAATGTACACCCGCTGTTATCCGCCAGAACAAACTCACGCATACGGTCTTCATTTAATCCAAGCCGGGACAGCTTTATGGCCTGAGATGGGCTATCGCAGACCATCATGTACACACCAATCTCGTTGTAAACATCGTCTGCTGCTTGTGCGATCGAGGCACTACAAACCAGCATCAGGCTCATGAACGCATTGCGTAGGGTCATCACTTTATCCTTGTGGGCAAAAGGCCATTATCCCATACGTATCCCTGCGGCTGTCTAGGACCTTCAGTCAACAGCATTGACTTGCTCTTGCGGCTTTCTGCCGAGCTGTTCGTCACTTCGGCCTCGCCTGAACCGCCACACTCGATTACTGTATATCCAAACAGTATCGACAAGGCGTCGCCGTGGAACCGCACGAAATCGAAGATACCAGCGACTGGCTGGGCTCTCCAACCGAGCTTGAAACCTGCCGTCAGTTCTTGCGCATGTACGAGAACGAAGTGCAGGAGCTCACCCTACAAATGCGCAATGCCAGAGAGAACATCTTCGGCCTGGTGCAAATGCACGCCGACGTGTCCAATGAGCGGGACAAGCTACGAGCAGAGTTGAACCGCCTTAAAGAAGAGCATTCCGAACTCTCGAGCAAGGTTTACAGCCTCCAGCTGATAGCCGACCAGCGAGATCACCTGTTTAGAGAAAACCAGAGGCTGCTCATAGAGAAGCGGGAGCGACAATCTCCCTGATGTATGCCTGGCACGCCTTTAGCGCAATCAGTCCCTGATCACCGGCGTCGGTAATGGCGACAATTCGTTGAGCATGCGCTGGGTCAAGTGGGGCGCGCGCTCCTCCATGAACCACGCCGACGGCTTCGGTACCGGTTGACACTGAACAGCCACTGGCTGGATCCGTGGCGTCGAGAAGGACTGACAACCGCAAATCAGAAGTGGCAAGGCGATCGCGCAGGCGAGCCTGGTTGGTTTGAGCATCGCTCAGTTCCTTGTGGTGGGTTTGGTCACTGACCGACAGGCGCTGCTCGAGCGCAAGCCGCTTATCTTGATCAGCGCGGACCTGGGCAGCGGCGCCGCTGCTGATGGCCGACAGGTCATCGGCGTGCAGGCGACTTTGCTCGGCCAACTGCTGACCGTAGCGCCAACCTTGCACCTTCCATGCTCCCGCCGCACTTCCGCCCATCAACAACACAATCAACACCAGCAGAGCTATCAGCTTTTGCGCCGGCGTCATCACGGCACATCCTTGAAGAAGATGTGGCCACCAATCTTCAACGTTTGCTTGGCGTCCCTCGCCCAGATCGGCGCCTTCGGCATCGCAGTGGCGTAGTAATGCGTGGCGCCTCCGGTCGGATCTGGCACCTTTCCGTCAATCACCTGGTCAGCGGCGATCCGCGCTTGCGAAAGTTCGCGGAACGGGATCCGCTTTATGCCGATCAGGAAGGCATAGTTCGGGTCGCTCTTGTTCCAACAACTGAACTGAAATGGCTTCTGGCACACGCCGGCGTAGCCCTCGCCCCACCAAGATGTAGCCTTGCCATCCTCCACACGGTTGCGAACAGTCCAGGCCACGGCGATCTGGCCGGCCGTACTTTCGCCGCGTGCCTCGCCCCACAACGTGCGGGCGAGAATGTCGCGGTCCTTTTCAATCACAGGCATAACTTTTCTCCAGGCAAAAAAATACCCGCTCGATGGCGGGTGGCAGTAATCAGGATGGTTGGGGTCAAGACCTCGATCAGTAACCGGTTACGTCCAGGATTAGAAAGCTGTAGTTATAAAACTCATACGAAAGAGTTGGCTGAGTGCCAGGCGTGGATGATGCGTTTATGGTGTCCAGCGTGTACTGCCATGAACCGCCTGAGCATATCCCTCTGCCCCCCTCTACCACGACTGTGACAACTGGCTGCCCCTGGCTTACGGTTCTCCTCAGCCAAAAGTAAGGCCGCATCTGAACGGCCACAGCGATAGTCTTTCCGCTCACGCCGCCGCTGATAACTTCTCTACGGCCGAGGGTTCCAGACCTCCTGTCTAAAATCTTCATGTACTTGCGTTCGGAGCTGTAGGCGATGTTTCCGGTGGCCGGATTACGCACCCGCAACCCTATGATTCCGCTCGTGCCGCTACTGGTTGGTTTGGGGGTGCCGAAAACGTAATAGTTTATGGGCGGGGATATACCTCCGGACACGATGGCGTAAACCCTGCACACCGTATCGCTGATCATTACGGACCAGCAAGAATAAGCACCGGCCAGAGCCACCACGGGGAACAGCTCGCCAGATGGCAACGAGAAGTCCGCGTAGCGCCCCTCGGTCCCGCCTGAAGTCAAGTAAATGGTCCCTGACGCTACAAGCTCGAAGTTTCTGTAGTTGGAGTCGATTTGAGCTGTCCCAAGCGCCCCTTTTACCCTGAATCCTGCATTTGCCATTTACTAAACCCCGTAAGTAATCCAGCAGCCGACCGGTAGATTTCCTGTGCCGGTTCCGGGGAATGACCACGACAAGCCTGACAATGATGTGACGATCAATGGCGCGGGCGTAGGTCTGATCGCGGCCTGTTCAATCACCAGCGGAATAGCCCATCCGGTGCCATCTCCAAACTCGGGAATGCTGATGCCACCCGGACCTGCCCCCGTGTAAACGCGGCCGATGATGCGAGTAATCCTATCGGTGATCTCAAGGGTTACGACGCCCGTAACCCTGTCCCTGATCCTCAGCCCGACAGTCAACTCAACACCCCCAATTCCACCACCACAACGTTGGTTGTCGTATCGGTGAGGTAAAAGCCCTGGTTGTTGAGCTTCAACCTGTACCCGACACCGGTGCCGTTGAACTTCAAGGTGCCACTCTTATCGAGCTGCCAGCCTTTGGTATTTTCCACGTAATCGGTCGATTGAATGACGTTGCCAATCTTCGCGTTCGTGATGGATCCGTCCTCGATGAACGCCGCTTTGATGTAGGCAGTGTTGTTCTGGACCACGAACGGATAGAAGATTTCTGACGCATTTGGATCGACGATCGCAAACCGACTGGCTGCGATCAGTACCTGGCTGGTGATGATCCCCTCGTCGTTCTCCACGCCTACACCGATGCCAGCCAGGAAAGGCTTTCCATCAACGGTGAGCTGAGTCTTGATGCTGTACATCGCGGCCAGCTCGCTTTTCATGGCCTCAATCTCAATCGACGCCCCTCCCCCGGAATCGATCTTCTCCAGAAGGTGCTGGCTCAATTGCGTTTCGGTAATCTGGTCATTCAGATAGTCCAGAATCGGGCCGGCATCCGCAGAGGACTGACCAAACACCGGACCAAAGAACGCCCCGACGTTGCCGATTCGATCCACCAGGCGAGCCCAGAAAAAGAACGTTTTGCCTGAAGCCAGCCCCATAATCGTCAGGTCGGTCTGCGGATACGCGTAATCCCCAAACTTGAAGGCCTCGGCGATCTGGTTTGTTTCGCTGTACCAGATCTCGGTGCGCTGCAGGTCGGCCGTGCTCAATTCCTGTGGGATGCCCCACTTGAGCTTGATGCCGAACACAATCGACTCGGCGGTGAACGATGAAACCACTGGCGGCGGCGTGGTCTTGCCGTTCAGCACCGTCTCCGCGGAAGTCGCGAACACCGAGCCGATGTCGAGCGAGTTGATCGCCCGGACCTTGGCCACGTAGCGACCGGCGTAAATCCCGCTTACATCGATCGAGGTGGTGCCGGTGCGCCCCGCAAAGATCCAGTCCCCATCGTTCTTGCGCCAGTAAACCTCGAAGGCGATCGCGCTTGGCGGCCGATCCCACTCGATGGTCATCACGCTGATCGCGCTGCCCTGGTCGACAAAGTGGTCATTGCTGACGGTGACTGTCGATGGTGGGCGCTGCACGCTCGGCGGAATGACCGTGATCGGTGGCCGCTCAATGCGGGTGCCATTATCGATGGCGCCATATTTGCTGGAGTTGTGGCGGACCGCGCTGATCGTGAATTTGATTTCAGAGTCCGAGAAGTCTTCCGCGACGGACATGACGCGGAACTGCTGAACAGCCAGGGTCGGCGAGTCAATCGCCCACATCGAATGGCGCGGCGGCAGGTCGTCAAGGTCTTCGGTCAGCACAACCTGTTGCACTTCGGACGGAAAGCCCGTGGTGTCAAAGGTGACATTTCCGTTATCCCAGGTAATGCCGGTGCTGTCCCATGTCAGCGGATAGCCAGAAGACTTGATGATGCGAGATACCGCTTTGCCGTTGGGCATAATCAGCGTGATGGTGTCGCCCGGGTAGGCCGTCACGTCAGCATCGAGGACCAGGGTGTCGAGCGTCGACGAACGCAGTCGGCCACCGATGCGGCGCCCTGCCCGGTCATTGTCGGCCACTCGAATGATTTGGCCCGGCCTGGCCAAGGTCCCGTCCAAGCCGACGGAAAAATCCACGCTCTCAGTTTCCAGGCGGTTGGTGAGCAACGCCCACTTGCCGATGCGATGGGCTTGGGCTTGCGAGGTGCAACCAGTGGCAGTGATGTCTGTTTGCTGAATGCCGTAGCGAGTGATCCCAGCTTGGTCGTCGACATACTCCACCTTCTGCCGATAAAAATCTGCTGGGTCGTTCCAGCTCACCAGTGCGACGGTATAGCGAGATTTTTTGGCCGAGCCGGTGTATTTGAACTTGCCCTCGATCACGTTGGCGTTTGAATAAGTGAACACCGGGTCTTCAGGAATGTCGGCCACGGCCATGACAGAGCCGGCCGCCCAATAAGCCATGCCTCGGAAGGTGGTGGCCAGATCCTGTAGCACCTTCAGCGCATCGGCTCGTACCGATAGATACAGGTTGCAGGTGAATCGCGGTTCAGTGCCGCCCTTCCCATCAGGCAC
Source organism: Pseudomonas hormoni (assembly GCF_018502625.1). Classification (NCBI taxonomy): domain Bacteria; kingdom Pseudomonadati; phylum Pseudomonadota; class Gammaproteobacteria; order Pseudomonadales; family Pseudomonadaceae; genus Pseudomonas; species Pseudomonas hormoni. Next base: position 1,547,681 of record NZ_CP075566.1, on the reverse strand, counting down.
GGGTTGATCGCAATACTGGCCGATCCGATACAGTTCCCACTTGTCGACCTGGCCAGCGTTCAGCAGGTGACCAAGGCCATAACGGAAGTGGAGCAACAGGTCGTAGAAGATCCATGCAGGGTTATCAGTCCATGCATTCTTGAAGCTGCCGTCCCAAATACCGGTGTAAACCCGGATCTCTGGGTCGTAGTTGCTCGGCACCCTGATGATCCGACCAAACAGGTCAAACGACCGAGAAGGAATCGACTGAAACTGCGAGGCGTCGAATTGCAGGCCAATAAGGGCAGAACCCGGGTAACGCAGTTTCGCGTCGATGACCTCTGTGATGGCTTCGACGTTGGTGGTGTCTGCAATCGCGCCACTGGTGGAGTTCGGAGTCAGACGAACAACACGCACTGTCCAGCCGCTACTGGCCTCGGGAAGGTCAATGCGGTGGGACCTTTCGTACTTCGTTGAGGTTTTGCCAGTGAACGCTGGAGACAGGATGGGAACGAACGGGCCGCCGTCAGTCGACAAGTCAATCCGATAGGCGACGGTGAAGCCGCCAGTGTCGCCGTTTGATGTATTGGTCTGAGCCAGGCGCGGGGTGGAAAGCCTGATACGGACTGCCGACAACTGCAGGTTGCTTACGGACCGCACCCACGGCTGGCTGATAGTCAGTTCGACCCCAATAGCAGTTTCACTTTCAACAGCAGGAAAGCCGGCGATGTGCGTTTGATCTTGGCTGCCAGTGCGAGCGTCGAGCGTCACGCCGCTGAAGTTAATGCTGCCGTCAGCATTCGCCAGTTGGGTTTCGTCGAGAAAAACCGAGCGCATACCGCTGGCCAATCCGCGGATCTCACCCTCACTTACCAAATCCAAAATACGGGCGTAGGCGATGCTTTGAAGGCTGTCGGGCGCCTCAACAGACGGACGCGGCTTCGACTCGCCGCCCTTGCGGCCGGTGATTGCGAGATTGGTCATGGCTTTCCTTCAGGCGAAAAAAAACCCGCTCATGGCGGGCCTGCTGGCGGGGTACGGGCTACATCTGGTCTTCGGAGTAGATCCCGGCGCTGATCACCGCGCTGCCGACAATCATCCGACCGTAGAGCAGCGGCACGCAGCCGCCTTGGACGCTGGTGTTTACGGCGCCGTTGAAGCTGTAGCTGGGTCGGTTATTTGGGGAGTCTTGAGTGCCGAGTCCTTTGGCTTGCGGACTGAGCATTTGAATTGCACCTCCAGCTGCCAAGCCGATACCGACCGGCAGCAATGCCTGAAAGCCAGGAATGAAAGAAGCGGCAATCAACACAACACCCACGATTGTCTGAAGGAGGCCAGCGCGTTTCGAGCCCGCAATAACTGGAACAATACGGATGATTTTGCGCCCCGTGGGTTTATCCAGGTCATCCTCAGAAATATTTTCCTTTCCATTAAAAATGGCGAACCGAAGCCCCTTGCTGGAACTTTCCATCATGTACTTTTCAAACCCAGGGAACTGCGATTTGAAGTAACCCATGATGTCGCGAAAACCACCCGAGGTAGTCAGGCGATGCTCACGACCAAACAGGCGACCAAGAGAGCCCGACAGGAAAACTGTTTGCATTTTTTCTTGTGAGTTGCCGTACGACATATTTTCTCCAGGCGTAAAAAAACCGCCCGTGGGCGGCAGTAGAAAACGGGTGTTACAAGCATCTATTCAGCGCAGCGGAAAGTCCGCCTCGACCAACCTGCGACCATGACGCTCGCTGATAGTGTCTTACCAAGCTCCCGCTACCCTGATCGGACGCCTCGATGCTGAGTACGTCGTCGGTCTGACCTGTGTCCGTACCTGCAACTATGCGGTAGCCGGTTGTCGTCTCACTCATGACAGAGGTTGAACGATAATCTTGCCAAGCCGGATATACGCAAAGAGCTACATCCTTCGGTGACTTGGTTGTTGTGTGATTGCTCACTGGCTTGCCAGCCATCAAATCGGAGGGTGTTGTGCAACCCGCCAACAACGCCACCACCAACGCCCCCATCAAAATCCGCATAGATACCGCTCCTTGTGAGATCGGCAGACGATAGCATTCGGCGGGCAGAAACGAAAAAGTCCAGCATTCGCTGGACTTCATATAAATTCGCGTTAATCGGAACCAACCTACCTCGGAGACCTGAATGACAGATACCTCTCTCACCTTCAAATGCCTCGGCCACACCAAACGAGACGACGGTTTGATTGGGCGCTACCACCTAGAAGTGACCGATACCCGGAGCGGCAAGACCGTGACGATCTCTGTCGAGCCCAGACACCTTGCGTCAGCCCGGAGCATGAAACGGGTCCTTCTAGATCGGTGCATGTTCTATAAGGCAACACGGGCGTCACACGACCAGATGCTTCTTGAGATGCTGGATCCGCAGACTGCTCAATCAGAGAGCCAAAGCCTGGTCTGAAGTGCTCCGTCACAAGTTAGAGCTGATCTCGATAATTGCAAACTTCCGCCCTTCTCCTTCTGTCGCAGCTGCGAGCTGGGGTCGGCGCGCATCATCGCGGCTCAATTCCACGTTGAATGCCGATACATCGTAAATCTCGAATGGCCGCACCAAGTATCCGGGGGTCACCACATCAGCGTCTTCGCTCGTCACTAGTACTTCAAGACTTGGATCGAGCGTCTGCAGTTTTTCGATGAGCTCTTCGACTTTCACAGGAAATCCTTTCGCTTGGTGCGCTACAAGCGCGTTAGCTCGCAGAATACCACTCGCCAGATGCAAAAAGCCCAGCGCGGGCTGGGCTAGTCGTTGCAGTAAATCTACTTTCGATAGAAACGCCGAAAAACCGTTTTGCCGTCATAGAACCGCTTGCAAATTTTTCTAGATCCAAGCCCACACAGCAGGAAAACGGCACCGAAGACGATCCACAACAATGTCGAGTTAGTCGAAATGAAGGCATGAACCAGTTTGGCTCCCCACCATCCAGCAATGACACAAAGAATTAGGAAAAACACAGCAACACCCTGTGGAGTGCCGTAACGAATTTCAGCCTGACAACCCCTGCATACGTGAGCGCCCCAAGGCACCTCGTTCATACAATGTGGACAGCTAATAGTGTGATTGCTTGCCACGACTCATTCCTTTGATTGGTACTGAAAAGCCCCGAAGTCTACGACATTCGCAAATACCGAGATATCCCTAGGCGCATTTTCCATCCCTGTTTACCGTCCAATGGAGACCCGCGGCTCTACTGCTTCTTTAGTTGATCGTGCATCTTTGTGCCGCCAGTAGCTGACGGTGACCTCGCCCCAGTACCCGCCGTATGTGTCCCTTTTGCTGTCTCGGCCATAGAGGTGGTGCAGGATCGAGCCAGGTGCCGGGTAATGCTCGGGCTCGGTCTCCAGAACTCCGGTTTCCAGATAGACCCCGGCATGGTTCGGCACCGGCGAGCGGATCTGCATCAGCACCAGGTCCCCATGCTTCAGGTTCGAGACCTTCTCGAAGCCGGCGGCGGGCAGGTTTTCCAGGTACAGATTACCGCCCTTGTCCCACCAGCCATCCTCGCGCTCGTAGTTGCCGAGCTCGATGCCCATCTCGCGGCGGTAGAAGTCCAGGATGATGCTCAGGCAGTCGTGCACGCCGTGGGCGAACTTGCGGCCAATCAATGGGGCTTCGTAGCCAACGGGCGTAAAGCTCACCAGCTCACCAGCGCGCACCTGGTCGTCCTCACTTTTCCTGACTTCGAGAATGTGCCAGGGCAGACCGGATGCTTCGCAGGAAACCCGGTCGGCTTCGCTCGGCGCCGCCGGATAGTCCGGGTGACTGTGCACGACCGCCAGCACCGGGCCACGGTCCTCGGCGGCGGCATAGTCTTCCGGTGCCAGCCTGAAATGCTCGCTGGGCGTCGAAGCCGTATTGCGGCAAGGGACGTAGACTTCTTTGCGCCCCTCGCGCACCAATAGCCCGCAACATTCCTTCGGATACTCGGCCAAGGCGTGACGCTCGATCGCAGCGCGATTTGCTTTGTTCATGGTCAGTTCCGAATCAGGCCGGCGGCCGGGAATGAGCCGTACGGCAGAGGGTTGTTTTCGCCGAAGCGCAGCTTGCAGCTGGTCAGGCGCCCGCCACATTTGTCCTTGGACGCGTCGGTGACAATGATGTCGTTTTCATCAGCCACCGGCGGCCCGTTGTAGCCGCAGTACGGACCGCGGTAACCGCCGCAGCTCAGCCACCAACAGACGTTGGCCACGATCTGCCGGCGCGGCAGTTGCACGCCGGCGAAGTCCAATGCCGTGGCCAGTTCGAACTGGACCGTTTCGTTGTCCTCCGCAGCCTTGCGCTCGACGTACCAGATATCCGGTGGCAGCTCTTCGTCTGGATCCGCTTCAGGCTGTCCGTCCAGGTACTTGCCCAGCGTGCGGTGTCGAATCAGCTTCGCGCCCACCAGATCCTCGAAATACAGGACCAGAGCCGTGATGAAGCCGCCGACGTTGCCCACGGACAGTGTCGGTGTTGGCTGTGCGCCCTGCCCGGTCATCTCGAAGCCTTCGGCCTTGATCGGCCACGGCGAATACTCCTCGCCCTGCCAGAAGATCGACGACTGCTGCGGGTAACCGTGGAAGCGGTACAGCTCGGCGCCCAGCACCGTGGCATCGAGCTCAAATAGCTCCACCCACGCGCCAGGCTCCAGGGTCTGGATATCGGCCGTGATCGGCATCGTGTTTCCTCAAAAAGAATTCGCCAAAGGCGGTTGGCAGATCAGGAGGTTTGACAGTTATGGGATGTGAGCTACGTTCATCGAAACTCAGGAGATCCTATGAACATCACCGATGAAGTGCAGATTTCAAAACAGCTGGTAGATGCTTTCGACGTCCACATAAAAACATCAAACCTTCTACGATGGGTCAGATGGCGTCATACAGACGGATCGAGCGACACAGTGAGCGGCATGGATTTAAAGCTCACAGCTGTGGGACCTTTCGTCAAAATCGAACTAACGAAATCGGAAGTTTGGTTGATACGAGCAATCCACATCGACTCGATCAGCACAAAAGAATTGAAGCCGAAGGTTTAGCAGAAGATCAGCTCGGGCGTGGCGGTCTCTTCGTGAGGTCCGGGTAGTCGGGATTGCCATCCTTCCAGTTGCGCAGCGCGATCCAGTACGCCTTCCATTCGGCTTCTGTACCAGGCAATGCGTCGGGGTCCTCGAATTGGATTGCAGTCACATTATCCTTGGCGACTGGTAGCTCTACATCACGCCAAACGCTTTCAAAAACTGCCGCTTTGGAGCGCAGTGTTTCCTGTGTAACCGCCCAACTGCCATCAGCCTGCGCTGTGTAATCAGTCGAATTATCGCCTTCAGGCCTGGGCTCTTTCATTATGATCCATCCCTCCGGACACTCGCCGCCAACCTGCATAAAACTAGACCCAAGCTCCGCGTAATTCATGCTTTCACCTTCCATACTTTTACTCGGAACGGGAGTGCTCCTGTTGAGATTGCGCCCGGCGCGGTGCTGTTGACATAGCCGCCCACGTTGTAGATCAGGTATGTAATGGCGGTCCTTACGACAATCGTGTCATCCACCTGGCCGCAACTCGCCCCGCCCGCAACTGCGCCCGCGGCGATAGGGTAAGCGCAGTACCACTTACCACCCGACAGGAACTCTACTTCGGTGATCACGTTAAAGCCCGGAAATGGGTTGGCTGAAATGTATTGCGCGTTGAGTGCAGCGGTGGCCGGCGATCCTGCTGTTCCACCATTCGGGTAAATAATGATGAAATCTGTCGATGCCTCCAGCGCCGCGATCCGCGAGCCCTGCGAATTAACACTCGTGGCCAGCGCCGTAACATCAACGGTTCCGGGGTTGCTCACGCCGGTCGCACCAACAGTCACCCAAACAACCGTGACGTTTGTGCCGCGGGTTTCGGGACCTACCCGTGGAGTTCCGTTTGAGCCATCGGCAAGATATCCCGCAGTTTGATATGCCCAGTCGGTGCTGGTATTTCCTGCAACCCAACTGAGCGCCGCCGCTGATGGTCCGGCGACAGAGCCCCCGGACGACGCCCCTGATCTAATTGAGCGGTTGTGCGCTTGAAGCTGGTCAAGCTGAAATAGCCCCGGAGTACCCGCCGAGTTCTTGCCATGACCGCGAAGGACGGCGGCGGCGGGCGTCAGGCCGTCAGAATATTTGCCATTGGTGTCAGGCATGCGGAACGTGCTCGTGCCGTTACCTGTGGACGGCTTGCCGCGCTGCAACGGATCAGCGATCCAAGTAGCATCTGAAATAGCCTGCGAAGAATACAGCGCCCACAGATCAGGCCAGGTTGCGCGATCAACAAGCTGCCCATTATCAGGCAGCCCGCCGCCAGGTATCGAGGCCTCGGAAAGCGGCCAAGCGATCTTCATCCCAACCCACATCCCACCAGTTGCAGCGCCACCGTCGGCCGCCAGCATCTTGCCGGTGCAGCGCCAGCTCCCGCCTCCGAGTGATGTGAATTGCAGGACGTCGCCTGCGGCGGTGGTGATGCTTGCTGCCTTTGGCAGAATCAATGACGTCGCGTGATGGGTCAGCGTGACGACACCCGCGAACACCAGCGTACGCACAGCGCCGCTGGCGATGGAGTCAAATCCGGTGATGCCGGTGGTTCCGGTGATCGTGATCGTGTTAGCCGCCGAAGCGCCGATGGCGGGTGTCGCCGAACTGGCGATGGTGACGATGTCGGCGCTGTTCAACGCCCCGGTCAGCTTGCCCCCAGTCTTGTCGAACTTTCCCGCCAGCTCCACAACCGCATCGCTGACTTGTTTTTGCAGCTTGCCGATACCGGTCAACACGCTGTCTGTAGCGACCACCGCCGCATTAATCGAGGCGTCCAGACCAGTCAGCGCCGCCGATCGGACCCGGGCGGCGGTGTGGTAGAGATTGGTCGTACCCTCTGCCACTTGGTCGGTCGAACCCGGCGATGACGGGATCATCACGAAGGCCGTACCGCTCCAGCGATACTGCCGAGTTGGATTGCTCGGACTGTCGCCGTCATTGATCGCGATGTAGATCTTGCCGGTCTCGCCAGTGGCCGGAAAGTTTGCCAGGGTCGGAAACTCCAGCACGTCGTCGACATAACTCGGCAACTGCAATGCAGGAACGACACCGTTGACCAACTGCGCAATAGAGCTTCCTGCCGCACTGCCTGGAATCGCTGCGTCGGCCTTCGCCTGAGCCGCTTCCGCCGCGGCCTGAGCAGTGCCCGCATGAGCAACACCTTGCTCCGCTTTCGCCTGGGCTGCTGTGGTGCGGGTATCAAGCTCCGAAAAATTGGCGTTGATGACCGCCCCGCCCGACCGCAATGTCTGCCCGTTACCGTCGTTCGCAGCCCCGCCAATGTTGATTGGATCAATGCTCATGGGTGGAATGCCTGTTCGAAGGTTGCGGTCAGCATGTAGACGTCACCACCTGCATGCCGGGGCTGGTATTCGGCGCACTTGAAAAGCGCTGTGTCACCCAGCGGCTCAGTCCAATAAAAAGGGGTCGCGCCTCTTTGCCTGTCGAGGAAGGCCGCGATTTCCTTGATCCTGGCCTTTGGACCCGAGAAGGTCAGTGGCCACGACTGTGTTTTGTTGTTGATACCGTCCTCCGTGGTCTGCTCGTAGCCATCGCCAAATTTGGCTGACTTGGTGCGAAAGGTGACCGTGCCGGCGGGTTCCTTGTTGGGCACCCAGGTAAAAGTTTCCGTTGCCATGCTTTTCCCCGGCAAAAAATAACCCCGCCGAAGCAGGGTCTGGATTATCCGCGACCGTTGATGGCCGCCCATATTTGGCCGCCAGGCCGCAAGTCTCTGGCTATCTGCTCTTGTGCGCCCTGTTTGGCGGCACGCGCATATGCCTGTGCAACTGCTTGGCCGCCCCCATCGTCAGTGGCGGCCCCCTGACCTTCAGGCACGGCGAACGTCTGCTGGATTACCACCTGGTTGCTGCTTGAGCCCTGCTCTCCACTGCCGCCGATTGACATGACGCCCAGCTTGCCATTCGCAGTGCGGGTCAGTGGCATGATGGCCTCGTCCCCCGCCTCACCCATCACCCCGGTCTTGCCGTTGGCCATGCCGAACGCAGTCGGCTTGCTGACGATGGAGTTGGTGAAGGCTCCGCCCTCTGCAAACATCTGCACGCCCGATGACCAGGCACCACCTTTGGCTTGAATGCTGCCTGGAGTGAAACCTGAAAGGTCTCCCGAGTACCCACCCTGCGTAGACCCCGCCGACGATGCTCCGCCACCGAAGTAACTGGTAGCGGCGCCGAACAAGCTGCTCAGGAGTGCCGAACTGGCTTGCCGTGTGGCAATCCTCGCCATATCCGCCAAGATCGACTTCGCAAAATCCGCGAACGACAGCTTCCCGGTCATGGCGAAGTTGACGACCGCGTCTTCCATCGAGCTGAAGGCGTTGGCAAACAGGCTTTTCGTCTGCCCAGCAACGTCTCTCGCCGATTCCAGGTAGTTCTGCCATGCCGACGATGCGCCGGCGCTCCAGTCACCCTGGGCCGCTGTCATGTCGTCGTAGTTGGCCTGTACCGTGTCATGCAGATCCTGCTGTGTGGCTTTCAGCGCATCCAGCTTGGCGGTGTACTCCTCGAGGCTCATGCCGCGCGAACCATCGCCATACTGGTTGGCCAGTTCAAGGCTTTGCTGGTTGAAGCGATCGTCGATGCCGTTTTGCTGATCCGTCAGCCCGCGCTGTCGATCACCCTGGCCAAGGCCAGAAGCCGCACGCAACCCCTGCTGACGGAGCGTATCGACCTGCTGCTTCAGGGCGCTGGTGTAGGTGTTTACGGCCAGGGTCTGCTTACGCAGGCGGCCTTCTTCGTTCGTGGCAATGATCGACAGTTCACTGTCGCTATCCTGCTGCGCCTTGACCATAGCGCTGCGGGCGTCGGCAATCTTCTGGTCGATCTGAATCAGTTGCGCTGCAGTCGTGCCTTTTTTGTCTTGGCAGCTTCCAGCGCATCGATTTCTGACTGGTAGCCGTGGGCAACTTCCTCGGCCTGCTGTTGCAACAAACTGACGCGTTGTTCGGTGTAACTCGCCTGCGAAATGACGCCGGCGCGCTGTGAAGCTTCGAGCTCCTTGTCTGCGTTTTTGTAGTAGGCCAAGGTTTCAGCCAATACGTTCTTCGCGTTGTTGAAGCCGGTCAGGTCGACGCTGCCCGCAGCACCCTTCGGATCCTTGAACTTATCGTTGATGTTCGCCAGGTTCTTGTCGATCGCGGACTGATCAAGCCGTGAGTCGTTCGGGTCGACCTTGCGAATATCGTCGAGCTGTTTCTTGTAATCCTTGATGGCCTCGGCGCGTTTCTGCTCATTGGTCAGCGACGACTTGGTGAGCGCGTCGATCTTCGACATCGCTGTAACTGCATCGCGCTGTGCCTTGGCCTGCTCACCATCGTATTTGGCGATGTCGGCCGCCGCGGCCTTCTGGTCCTCAAGCATGTTGAGCTGATTGCTATACAGCTCAACCATCTCTTTCTGGTTTTGGAAGGCACCAATATCACCAGCCTTGGCTGACGCTAAATTGCGCTGGGCCTTCTCGATATCACCGTCAATATCGGGACGACCGATGTTCTTCAGATTGTCCGCAGCACGTGCTACAGCGTTGTAACCCTTTTCCCAGAAACTCAGGTTTTCGAGAATCTTCGGCGTGCGCTCATTGATTGCGTCCGCATATTCCTCGGTCGCGAGCTTCACCGCGCCAGCATGATCGCCCTGCTCTTCCAGCGCCGCGATTTGCGAGTACACCGAGGCTGTCAGGTAGTGGTACTGCTCGTTTAGCGCGGCCGATGCTTTGACCGGCTCATCAGCAATTTTCTCGAACTCAGCAACCGTTTCCTTGATAGCCCTGCCCGTAGCCTCCTGCATGGAGACAGCCGCTTGGGCGATGCCAGAAAAGCTTTCTCCTGCGATCTTGCCATTGCCGGCCAGCAGTGCGAGCACTTCGGCTGCTTGCCCGGTTGAGCCCACAGTTGCGCCGACTTGCCGAGCCATTACACCCAGCTGCTCTGCGCTCACTCCCGCAGAATTGCCAGTCAGAATCAGGCCCTTGCTGTACGCGTCTTGCTCCTCGCTGCCCTTGTAATAAGCGTATGCCAATGCGCCCACAGCAGCGGTTGCCAGGGCGATTGGACCGAGGACGGCAAGCAAGCCTGCGGCGGAAGCGCCAGCTCCGGCCCCCAACTGTGCGACCGCGCGAACACCGCTCCCCCAATCCCCTGACGACAGAGCGTTGCCCAACTGAACGACATTTTCCTGCGCCTGGCGGCTGCCGAGCTTCAGCCTGTCAAAGCCTGTGGCTGTTTTTTCGAGGGCTGCGTAATTGCCGTTCAGCTTACCCAGCGCAGAGTTGTACTGATCCTGACTAATGCGGCCGGCATCGAGGTGCTTGCCCAGCTGCTCGACCTGGCCGTCTAATTTCGCCATGGCGGCGCGGGCCGGATCAATCGCACCGAGCAGGCTGTTCAGCGCCTTCTGTTCGTCCAGGGTGGACTTGGCCAACGCTACCTGTTGCTTGTCGAGCTGCGCGGTGATTTTGGTAAATTCGGCTTCGCCATAGGCGCCGGTCTTTGTGAGCTTTGCCAGACTCTCGCGCTGCTTGGCCAGTTCCTGTGTAGTGGTCGCGCCTTTCGAAAGCGACTTTTCCAGCGCTTCCATCTCTTTCATCAGGCCGACGGCGGATTGCTCAGCGCGATCACCAGCCTTGGTCAGCTTGTCGAGATCGGTTGCAGCGTTGGCGGCATCAGCCGAATCGACCTTGATGCCGAGTTCTGCAATGTTCATCGACTCACCTTGAATAAGTGCCCGCCTTCACGGGCTGTTGTCGCGTGCTTTGGCCATGACCGCGATGGCCTCCGATTCCATAACGCGGATGTCCTGAAAAATGCGCGGGCGATCCTTGGCGGGAACGCCGACAAGTTTCATCACATCTGGCAGTACGCCGTAATCGAGGCCGGTCGCGCCGCATGTGCCTATGCGCCACTGAGTCCACATCGAATCCATGACGAGGAACGACTTCCAGTTGTCCGGCCAGACTTCGAAGGTTTCGTCGTAGTCCTCGGGCGAAAATCCGAACACCGCCATTTGCTCGGCAGAACTATCGGCCTCATAGAGCGCACGGGCAGCGGCAGTCAGTTTCCCAAGCGGGCCTTGCCGAATGCTTCGCTGTACGCCTTCACGACAGCGTCCGACACTCCGATGCAGCTCTTCACCAGAGCAGTTATCGACTCATCGTTGAGCTTGTCGCCAAAGCCCCACGACACCACTAGATCCTTGATTTGGTCGACGCCCTGCTCTACCTCTGCTGCAGTAATTTCCGAGAGGGTCGGTTCAGTCCCTTTGAAGCGTTCGCCGATGGCCGCTGCTTTTTCCTTCCAGGAGTCGAACAGCTCGGCCAGTGCGGTGCGGTCGCGATACTTGAACGTGAATGGCACCATTGCCGGTTTACCGCCGACCTGCGGGATAGCCACATCGACAGTGAATGTCGGCTTTGGCGCGATGGAAAACTTTGCCATGGGAACCCCTTAGGCGTTGTAGCGGGTTGGGCGAGAGGCGAACGACAACGTGATGGTCCGCGTCATGATGTTGTTGCGGCTCAAAGTCGGGGTCGCGGTGATCGACACGTACGCGTAGTAGTAAATGGTCGCGCCGCCCGGCAGGTTTGCACGCACCAGTCGCGGCTCTTTATCTTCGTCCGCCGCCTCAACGATCGCGACATAAGCCTGGGCGGGATCATCAGCGACTGGCAGCGTCATGCTGCTGGCCGACTTGTTGGTCGGCAGCTGACGGTCGTCATCGTCTTCAAGGAAGCCGTAGATGAGGAACTGCTGCTCACCGCCGTTGGCCGCCGGCTCAGTAATCTGTGCGATCTGCGTCCAACCAGAAGCCGCACGGACTTTGCCCGCACCGGAGCCAGCTGGGTAGTTCTTCACGCTGGTGGTGTCCACACCTTCAGCCGCGAACTCGCCCGCTTCCGAATCGATGACGCGGGCCGGGCGGCCGTTCAGCTTCGCCCAGGCAGAGTCGATGACAATTACGTCACCATCATTGAGGCCGTGCGCCGCAGCCGTGAGAAGCGCTGGCTTTGCGTTGGTGATGGCGGTGAAGGGTTTCGCAAGGCTCAGCGTGGCCGCGATCTCGAACGTGGTGCCGTTGGGAATCCTGACGCTCATGGGTTTTCCTCTTTGCAGAAATGACAAAACCCGCTCAATGGCGGGTTCTGGGGGGTTGCCCAACGGGCGAATTTTAGATGCTGCTATTCGACTTTCATGTTGCTTCGATACTCCTCCAGTGGGATGCCAGACTTTGAGCCGACGACCGCGCCGGCGAGTCCGCATTCTGGACAGCACGCGTGCTTGCCCTCATACCACCTGGTGATGTCACTCGGGATCAGCCACAGGCCACAACCAGTACAAAGGCACTGCTCACTGGCAACGATTTCCGCTCGATTATCCCAGCAATGGTTGTCTACCATCTCGCCCAAGACCTGCAGCCGCTGTTTCCTACTTTCATCCATAGTGAACACCCCTTCATCATTTCTCAGGGGATTCTACCTGCGTCGATCAGTTGGTGTCGGCTCGGTAAAGGAGCGAAACGGGCACGGTGAAGGTTGTGTCGTCTGGGATGCCAGGGCCTGGGTGAACTGGGCTCATGGTCACCACCGTCAACGGCCCCTTCGTGTTTCGTTCGTACAGCGGGAACAGCGCGGCGATCTGGTCGGCAATGACGCCGGCGTCCCCGCGATACTTGCCCGATGGCGTCACGATGCTGACCTGAAACACGCCGGTGTACAGCTTGTGGTCGCCGCCAAGCGTGTTGCTTGCGGTGTCGGCCGGCAGCGTGAACGCCTTCAGGTAGGTTTCGCCATCGACCGGCTTGTAGGTCTCGTTCTCGACGACGACCTTCAGGGGCGTTGGCCTGGCTTTCGCCCAGGCGATCAACTTGGCCTCATAGATCGAGGCGACGATGTTGTGGCTCATACCTGGTTGTTCCTGATGGCGTCATCGACGATTTGCTGGAAGCGGGCCACAGTGATGCGGACCATGCCACTGGGGGCCTGGGTCGAGTGGCCATATTCCAGCGGTATCGCATACGGCAGGTTGTTGATGAGGTAGGCCGTCTGCCCGGCGGTGAAGTCGCTGACCGCGGAGACCAGTGCAGCAATCGTCGCCTGGCCGCCGGGATCAACCTCGTCGAAGGTGACGCTCTCGACTACATCGATCGACAGGTGCCAGTTCGCGCGGAACCGGCCGCCGACGTAGCCTTCGGGCGCGACGATATCCATGCCGTCGTTCAGCTTTCGCCCAGGCTTGAGGCGTCCCGCCTTCGTAAGGTTGGCCTGATTGCTACGCAAGTCGCTGTTGTGATCGTCTACGGCTTTGTTGTACTGGCTGGCCACTGCGTTCTGCGCCCAGATCTCGGGGTTCCCCACTGGTGACATGCGGATAACGCTGCTGCCAACCTCGATGATGATCTCGCGCAGACTAGCGTCGATGGCTTCCGTGGCCTGGGCCGCAAATTCTGCGAGACTCATCGCGAAGCTGCCGGACTGACCGGAGCCGGCGCGGCTCATGACCGCACCTGCAGCTCATACAGAATCGGCGTGCCGGCCGGGTTGATCTCTTTCAGCGGCGGAACGATTGACCAGGTGCGGCCCTGAACGATGACCTTGTTCAGCAGCTCCGGCGCCCACGCCAAATCCTGCGCGGCGATCTTGAGCTTCTTGTCGCCCCGCTTGATGAGGCTGTTGTTCTGGAATTCTTGGCCGGAGAAGTCGAGCAGGATGCCTTGGGCGGTTTGATCGGTGACGGTGTCAGGCGGTGCACTGCCGGTATCCGGGTCGTACTCGCCGACGGTGGTTGCCCGAATGATCACGGGTTGGCCGAACTCTGTGATCATGTCCAGAGCCATCACGGCCATTTCGTCGTAGAAGGTGGCCATGGTGCTCCATTTTGTCTATACGCGGACGGCGAACAAGCCCCGCTTCTGTAGGTAGTCAGCGAACTGTGTAGCACTCGGCCGATCTGGCGCCGCCGGCAGCAGTCGGCCGCTGGTGTTTGGGATCGTGGCGTACTCGCGAGTTACTGCGCCTTCGACACGCTCCAGCGTCACAGCACCTTTACGCTTGTCAATCGGGTCGATGTCGTCGGCGTGGATCTCAGCGGCCAAAGCCATCTGGCCGTATTGGATGCGCGCCGGCAGGTAGTTGTCGGGCTTGATCTGCTGATCGAGTTCAACCCCGCGGCGCGGCCAGGCTAGGGCCTGATCGCTGTCCGTCTTGCGCCCCTTCCAGGTCTTGCCATCCATCGCCAAGGCGGCCCGGCGCAGCAACGCTTCTTGCGCAGGCACTTCTGCGGGAATGACCACGCCGAACTTCACGGCGTACAGCGTCAGGTCCTCTGCAGATGCGTAGCTTTCGGCGTCTGGCTTGCCGGTACCGTCCTCGATGATGAGCATGTGTCAGTCCTGATCTTTCAGCAGTTGCAGAAGGGTTGGCTGATCGGCGTTGCTGTCAAAGGTTACGCCTTTCTTCGTCAGCGCGTCGTGGAGCTCTTCGATCTTCAGCTTTTCGCGAGGATCCGCGGTTGGAGCCTTCGAGGCTGGACGGAACTCAGGTTTCAACTTCGCCTTCGGCGGCTTCTCAACCTCGCCACCGCGATCTTCCGTCACGTTTGCGTCGATGATGATCAGGCCTTCCTTCTTGGCGATCGCCTTCACGTCATCTTCGTAGCGGTGGAACGGACCCGGCAGATACCAGATGTTGTTGTCGGTCATCACTGTCACTCCGCTGGGCCAGGGCATTATGCCCCGGCGCAGACATCAATTAGTTACTTGGAGGCGTCGCCGATCAGGGCAACACCGGCGGTGTCCTTGATGCTGGCTGCGGTCTTGTCCCAGTTGGTGCCAGTGGCGAGCGCGGCGCTGGATGGAGACTTGCCACCACTCGCGGTATCCCAGGTGTAACCCTTCAGGCCCAAGCCAAAGGTGTAGTCAACCTGGATGGTGGTGGTGATGCGCTCGTTGCCGTTGTTGGTCTGCACGTTCGAGATGATGTCTCGGTTGTCGTGCACCAGAGCGGCGCCAGCGGCCAAGCCCAAGATGATTTCCTTGTTCGGCGTGCCGGCCTGTGCGAGCGCCGGGGCATCGGTGACGATCGAGGTCTTGCCGAGGATATCGACGACGCGAACGTTGCCGGCCTGAAACAGGTTGTTTGGGTTGGCGAGACCTTGGCCAACCAGTTTGTGCCAGGTGGTGCCCTGCATGACTTGAGCAATCAGGTTCTGGCTGGCATCGCCGAACTTCGCATGCGCGCTGTTCAGGCCAGCCTGAGAGATGCCGGAGGTAGCCGACACGTCGTTTACCGCGCCTGCTTGCGCAGTGATTGCGGCCACCAGTGCAGCGATAGCGGTATTCAGCTGGTCCTTCAGCAGCACTTCGGCGAACGCGCGGCTCGCAACTTCAACGCCCTGCGCAGTTGGACGCTGCAACCAGGTCATTTGCGACGGCTCGTAACGAATCGGACCGAAGCCGCCCGCCACTTTCACGGTGGTGTCTTGCAGTTCAGTAAGGTCAACCGGCGCCACCACGGCGTTGGCACCGTATCGATTCACGCGGCGCTGGGCTGCACCGAGGTTCTGGAAGAACGACTCTTGCAGGAAGTCGCCGGTGAAGCCGTTGGGAGACAGCACGATCGCGCCATTACTAGCAGCGTTGAACGCCTCCAGCATTTGATCCAGCGTCTCGAGAGTCGCCGGCATGATGTAGTCGTTGAAAACCTGCATTTGAGACAGGGACATGAGTTATTTCCTTACGATTGAGGGAGATCTGGGAACCGGCTTGCGATAGCGGCCGTGCGTTCCTCTTTGTTACCGCCGATTTTTCCTTTCGGGGCCCCGCCCCCACCACCTGCACCGCCGGCCCCGCCGCCCGATGCCTTACTACCCGCGATCAACGGCGCGAACGCCGTGTCATTTGCGAATTCTGCTTTCAGCTCATCCAGTGTTGCCGCCGAGAGCTTGCCCTGCTGGTCGAGCACGACCACAACAGGCTTCCCGTCGCGCTGCTCGACGCTCAAACGGCGCTCGATGTGCGGCAACAGGGCTTTTGCGCTGCCTGGGATTGCCAGGGCAGACGCGATATCAGTAGCGGTGCGGCCAACAGTCAGATCCCGGATCTGAGTGCTCAGCGTGTTCCGCTCCTGCTCCAGCGTGCCGTTCAGCTCAGCTTCGCGGCGGTTGTATTTTTCGGACCAGGACTTTTCGAGCTCTTCGACGTTGCCGGATTTGCGGGCAGCCTCTTCGCGCTCAGTGCGGGCCAACTCTTCAGCCTCCCGGGCTTTCTTCTCGGCCAGTTTCTTTTCGCCGAGCAGCTCATCGACCTTGGCTTTCAGTCCGGATACATCTTCGTGTTGGGGCAGACCTTCAATGCCGAGTACGAACTTGCCGTCCTTCTCGGTGTAAAGAGCGCGCACGGATTCATCGACACCGTCCAGGCTGTCCAGTTGGAATTTCAGCATTGGTTGTCTCCCAGAGACGTTGGCGCAGGCCCGGCCTGCGATGTGAAAAAGCTTGACGAGCATCTACATTGTAATTACATTGCACACACCAACGGAGAGGAATCAGAAATTATGAGTTCAGTTCAGTTCATTCATGGTGAAAGCGGCGAGGCAGTATTTGCGGTGCTTCCAATCGACGACTACCGCGCACTAATTGCAGGAGGCAGCGCGTCAGAGTCACCAAGTAGGTTGAACCCCCTACTTAATGAGGAACAAACCATGATCAAACTTCCATATGGCGGCCCTAACGCATATCTGAGCGTGCCAGAACTGCTCGATTACCTCCGTAAACATGAAATCCAACACCTTGCAGTAAACCAACGTGCTCAGACCTTGGATAAATTTCCGGACAATCAATTGATGACGCTTGACCCGATCATTCGTCGTGAATTTCTCGGAGATCTTCGCTACAAAAACACCATGCAAGCGACCAATGAGGTTGTTGACGCACTGGTCGCGACCGGGAAATTCCGCCGCTGCAAGCAGCGTTACGAAGGCATCTTTAGCCGCCCTGTGAATGCATTGGAAGTTGTTGGTTAAACACGATAGCGGGCCTCTTCATCTGAGGCCCGCCTTTGCAAATGCCAAAGGCTCAAGCGCTTTCATTTGCACAAGCGTTAGCGGTGAAAAGTTACGATCAAGCTGCAGCTCGGAGAATCGTTCGATCGTCAGGCCACCCTCGCGAAATAACTTCGCGCGGACCGGGCCGATGGCCTTGTCCTGAAACGCCGCCGGTTGCTGCTTGAGCCAGTCGTAATAGCTCAGGTCTGCCCTCACCTGCTGGGCGCCACCGTCGCCGATGGATGCGCGCGTGGCATCCTTGGCGAACAACGCGCTGAAGCGGGTCACCGCGACGATTGTCGAACGGCAGTTGATGTGGATCGGCGGCCGCGGCCCCTCGGTGAGCTTGAAGCGCTGCTTGTCGAGCGTCCGGCACTGGCTGGTGGTCTTCGTGTCCAGCGTGCTGACCCACTCCACCGCCTGCACAACATCGGCGTTCTCTTTTAGAGTCTCCATGCGCGCCTGGGTGGCGACGTGCTGCACCGCAGTTCGCACCACGGCGCTGGCATTGCGGTTGGTCGTGGCCAGGATGCCGTCGTTGTACTGGAGCGCCTTAGTCCCGCGGATCTTCTTGATGATCTGAAAGTTCGTCTGGCCTTCGAAGAAGCCCTGCCGGATCGCGCCTGTGAGGCGTTGTCGCTCGGTAGTGGTGAAGCCATCAATGAACGACTTGAGCAGTTTCCCGCCGTCCGCACCGCGCACGCTGAGCGGGTTCGTGAGAATGGCCGCCCTGATTGCAGCAGCACCAGGCACCGCGGCGTCAAACGAGACTCCCACCGGTGCCGCCCGGGTCAGGCTGGTCGCTTCAAACTCAGCCTCGTAGTTGGCGATGTCGATCAGGTCGAGGTTCAGCTTTTCACTGTATCGGTCGAAGATGCCCAGCAACAGGCTATCAACCTCGCTCAGCAGCCTCTCCAGACGCGCGATGGTGTAATCCGTCAGGTCGGCTCGGGTCAGCCGCTCACGGATCGAGCGGTCGATCTCCTTGAGGAATGGCCCGAACTTGGCGACCTCCCCCGACTTCAGTTGCTCGAGGAAGACGGCGTGTCGAATCGTGGCGTCAAGGATCGCTTGGTTTGCCGCCATTCGGGATTACCTCTTCGTCATCCAGATCAGGCCCGGGGTTCTCAGTTTCCAGTTCGTCGCGGATCTGATCGTCGGTCTTCTCGGGATCAATCACCCCGCGATCACGCAGGTACTGCCAGAAGTCAGACGACGGCAACTTGCCGCCCTGCACTGCATTGAACAAACCGGTGAGGATCGTCGCGTCCAGGGTGATCTGGCTGAAGTCCTGGTTGAGTTTGTAGAGGGTTTCGCCGGTGGCATTCACGAACTCAGCCATCCAGACCAAGCACTGGCTGTAGGCCTCGCTGACGTTGCTCACCACCAGCGACAACACGCTGTGTTCGGCGGCGCTGTCGTTGTCGGCTTGGGTCGCGGTCTTCACCGCGCTCCCCCGCTCGATCAACCGGGCGCCGAGCGACACCATGTCCTCTTTCTTGCTGTCCATGGCCTCTTTAGCGACCGTGTTGGGCTGAGCCTGCCACACGCCGCACGCGCCATTGACCGGAAGCAGCCACGGTGCCCTCGACCCCAGGAATATCCCGGCTTTTTCCAGATGGTCGCGCCATTGCTCGTCCAGCCCAGACATCCATGGCTGAGGCTGGCCCACCAGGTAGGCGGCCTCCTCGTAATCCGCGCTGTTGCGGTAATGGCCGATGTTGATTTCGGCCATGTCGTACAGCGGAGAGTCATCAATGCTGGTGTCGTTATTCTCGCTGCCTAGAAACTGGAACGGGATCACACGCCATGGTTGGCCGAGGCCATTCAATGGTGTGAAGGGCGCAACGATCATCGCTGTCTGGCTTGACCCCTCTTCCCACACTTCCTGCGTGTAGACGCCGGCGTCATCCAGGCGCAGCACTCGGTATTGAACAACCTGCTCGCTACCGAAGCCGTCGTCAGTGTCGACGTCGACCGTTTCGCGCAGCACCACCAGGCTCAACAGATGCTGGCCACCAACTTGGCGAGTCTTCCAGTTAATGATGGACTCGGCCGGGTAACTGGCGACGCTCGCCCGGGCGCGGCCGGACAGTTCGTCTGCCTTGCTTACGGTGCCTGCCTCGACAGCTGCGTAATCCACCAGCAGACCATGACGCCCGACTTCGAGCAGATGCCCGATCACCGACTGCGACTGCTGGTAAACGCTTACGCCCTGCCCGTCGATATCCTTCGACACGTAGCCGAGTGCGCCGGGGACGGTCAGCGTTGGCCAAGTGCGGAACACCGCGCCAACCAAGCTGTGTTTCGTGCGGCCCGTGGCGTTGTAGAACACAGCGCGTTTTTTGTACGCGTCGTAGCGATCCTTGTTGTCATCGCTGGTGTCCGAGGCATTCGGTCGGGGAAGGTACTTGTCGCCGGCCGCTTTGATGGTTTCCGAGCCCTTGCAGACGTCGCGGACCAATTTCCAGCGGTACTGCGCCGCCTTGTAATCGTCCCGAGTAAAAGTGACGTCCGTCATCGGGCGACTCCCATTTTCATTGAGGTGACCGGTTTAATGATCGGGTACTCGCGATGAATGAAGTAACCGCCGCCATCGTTGGCGTGGTCGTTGCCCTGGCTCTTGTCCGGTTCACCGTTGGGCGCCCAGATCTGCTGCTCAAGGCCGTCGGCGTAAGTCGGGCAAGTGAACGGATTGACCAGGTATCGCCGCTCACCCTGTGCATTGCAGAACATGGCGTTCATGGCGTTGATCCGGTCCTTGACTGGCGGGTTGGCAGCCGGCGCGATGACTTCGAAGCCTGCCTGCTTGAGCAAGGCGAGGTCGGTTTCGCTGGCATTGACCGACTTGCGCGAATTACCGGAGGCATCCGGGTAAATCCGGATTGCACAGGTTTTCGTGTAGTCGTTGCCGTTGTGTTCCCAGTAGCGCTCCTTGATACGGCGGATCATGTCCGGCGTGTCGTAACCATCCATCAATTCATCAACCGCGCGCGGCAGGCCCTGCTCACGTTTGACGTGCGTCACCGCCGCCATCTTGCCGACGTTAAAGTCCATGCCGATGAACAGCGGCTCGCCCGGCTGCACAGTGTCGAAGCACTGATTCAGCTTGCGGTCGTACGCGTGGTAGATCGATCCAGACGTCAGGTTGACGAACTGGCCGTTGAGGTAAGCGAGGATCAGCTGGGGCGGATACGACTCCATGAGCGACAGGATGTAGTCGTCAGGCAGGTTCAGTTCGTTGTCGAACGTGCTTGCCTGCACCAGGCCGTACATCTCATTCAGCTTTGGCTTGTCGCGGAGCTGCTTCACGAACTGCAGGAAGACAAACTTGAAGCCTTCCGGCGTCGTGGTCACGTCGACGCCGTTTTTCAGCCCTGGCAGGTTGTAACGCATCCGGGCAATGATCTTGCGCCAGGCCTGCTGCGCCTTGATCGACGTCAGCACGTCCAGCTCATCCACCAGGGCGTGACCGATCTTGAAACCAACAATGGTTTGCGGCTTCTCCATCGACCGGCAAATCACAGTGCCGCGATACTGCCGGCCGCTGTAAATGTGAACCTCATGGTTCGCTTGGTTGATCTTGGTCTTCAGCCCCCAGTCATAAGCCACCTCGTCCATGGTTGGATAGAAGATGTCCCGGATCTGCGGGTACGTCGGTGCGAAGTAACCAGCGTTGACGCCGGGCCACTCCATGAAGTGCTTGCTGAGCGCCGAGCATCCCACCCAGGTCTTTCCTGAGCCGAACCCTGCGACGAATGCGCGGAACTTGTGTGGCAGCGTGAGGAAGTGAGCCTGAGGAACGTTAAGGCTCGGCATTCGGCTTCCTCGCATCCACCACGTCTACTTGAATGCGGGTGGGGATTGCCGGCTCATCGTCCGGCTCATCTTTGCGGTGCCGGTTGACGTAGATGTCACCGACTTCCTTGGCGGCCTGCTCCAGCAGCTGGGCAGTCAACGCCATGTTCTTCATGTTCTCGGCCTTCTCAGCCATGCGGCCAAGTGCGCGGAGCCGATACGCTCGGTTGGCGATCGGGATGTCGACAGTTTCTTCGCGAAAGCGCTTGCGGGCAGCGTGAAACAGTTCCACCCACTTCGAGCCAAGCCCCTGTCCTGCAAACTTCGTGGGGTCATGAGACTCGCACTGCTGGCGACTCATCTCGATCCCGAATTCCTTCTTGACCGATTCGACCACCTGAGATGGCGTATCAAAGCAGGCCAGAGCCTGAACAATGAAGGCTTTGACCTCGCTTCGTAACACTGCCATAGGGTTGTCATCCGTCAAAACCTGTCATGGGTTCAGGCCGACTTGAGCAGACAGGTTCCGCAGGCCCTCGATATATTCAGCTTCCCTACCTCGGCAGGACTGTTTGCAGCATCCACCAGAGCCTGAACGTCATGGCTCGCACCATAGCGGCGGACCACACCGACGAACTCTTCAACGTCGTGTCCGCGCATCTCAAGCTTCGGTGCGCCGTCTTTGGTGAAGGCTGGCTGACCGTACTTATCGGTGGCATGGGCAATGTGGTAGAGCTCATGCTCGACCAGCGCGCAGAAGTCAGCGTCGGAGCACTGGGCGCAGTAATCGGCAGCCAGGGTGATGATGTAAGCCGGCACCTCGCCGAACCAATCGAACATCTGCTGTTCCATTCGGGCTTTCTGCCAGCCACCTGCGCGGAACGCTACCTGTTCGGCCTGGCCAACTACCGTACGACCCTTCTTGGTGAATGCTGACGATGCCCACATGACCTGGATGTCTGCATCCAGTAGATGGGCATGATCTTCGTTGTGAATGCTGCCAGTGTCGGCGAGGATCTGGTTTTGGAGCCATTCCCAGACCTCGGTGGCAGGCGTCAGGCGGATTCCAAAGTCGGAAAACTCAGAGCAATCGAGCATGGATGCTGGAGGCATTGGCCTAGCCATAGGGGTCCCCAGTAAAACCGTTCAAAAAAAAACCGCCAACATGGCGGTCTTTTTACATCGAGCGAGCTAGTTAGAGGCTCAACTCGCTTTCAAAGTCGGGAAGATGTTTTACAAACAACATTTCGATTGCAACCTCAGGATCGCTTGTCGAAAGCGCCTCTGTAAGCCGCCCATAGCCAACCCGAGGCCATACTTCAATTTTCGCCGACTGAATGAAAGCAAAATCGCCGTCCGGCATATTGATCATCGACCACCCCATTTCAGCAAAGACGCTGCGCAGATCCTCGAAGAACTGGGCTGATGGAAGCGAGCGGCCGGACACCATCTTCATGCCATGCATGCTGAAACGAAACCGATTTATATCGCGCCCCTTCTCCTCGCCATACATCATGGCGTTCACAACAAGGGCTTGTGCGGTTGAGCTTGCAGAGAGCTGCTTTCTGAGACTGTTCATAGTCAATACCGATTTAAGTGAGTGTGTTGGATGGAGGGCATCCAACGGGGTCGTGTTCATTTCGAACACCACCACACTACCATAAAAACCTGATTTGACAATAGACAGGTAAAAAACCAATGCATACTTGTGATTCTGGTTGATATTTGACACATGCCAAGCATTCGAAAAAGGCATCCAGCCACGCCAACCAGCGGCACACCCACCCCTCTCTGCCGTTGAGCAGCACATCGATCAGCTTCTGCTCACCCAAGCGGAACAGGGCAAGGCGGCGCAACCTGAATAATTCGTCATCGTTGGATAAACTCCGCGCTCGATTCATTTGCATCAGGAAAGATTGATGAGCGACGAAAGCCCTCCCCATAACACTAGGCCAAGCTGGATTACCGTCGGATTGATTTCTGCTCTCTGCACGGGTCTCGGCTCTGCGGCAACCGTAGGGGTGAAGTACGGACAACAGGAAACCGCTCTGTCTTCACTAGCAGAGAGAAACCAGGAATACCGGGAGACGAACAAAGAGCTACTGCAGAACCTCAAGGAATGGCGACAAGCCTACGAGAACCAGCAATCACAACTTCAATCCACTCGAGCAAGCTTGCAACGACTACAGAACGATCGATGCAACCCAATCAGAGACAAGGTCGATGATCTCAAGATTACAATTGAGGTCGCCTCGAGTGGAGCGCCTTCACAAAACATTGGGGTTCTTCAAGAAATGATGAAGGACTACCAGAGCTCACTCCGCTCTTGCTACAGCGCGAACCCATAAGAGGGCTGATAGCCAAGGCGCGTCGCGACACGATTTGATAATTCGCGAAGCGTGTCGCGGATTACTCAGGCTTGCGGCTTGGCAACTTGAAGTCAGTCACCCGGTCAGCGATGTTGCGAATCTTCTCCACGCCCAGGAAGCCAACCCAGCCACCGGCAAAGGTGGCCATGCTCTGAGGCAGACCGAAGAAATCCAGCCCGCTGATGATGGTCAGGGTCAAGCCACCGCAGATCGCCCCTTCCACCAGCATCTGACGTCGAGTGCCACCACCGTATGTGATTCGAAGCACAGCCATGGCACAGGACAGTCCAGCGGCGAAGAGGATCGGCGAATGCTGGCTCAACCACGCAAGCGCTATCGCCCAGGTGTCTGGTTTGTCTGGCATGTTGGGCATCTCAGTTCCTCCCCGTCAGGGAGCGGTGATCTGTTGGCAGGCGATTGCCTGCGGATTTGAATCAGCTCCAACAGCACTCCTAGCTCAGAGCGATGGGTGTGGTGGAGCCGAAAACGAAAAAGCCCCAGCAGATGCTGAGGCTAGAAATAAGCGTGAGGGTCTTTCCCCAGCTGTCTGCCGAAGACCTTCTCTGCGTCGACGCCCATTTGCATCGATCTCGCAGTCCAGTCTCGCGCCACCCGGGAGCATGTACCGCCAGGGTGCGCGGGCTGCAGGTGTTTTCTCGTGTCACTCCACTTGCCGGCTTATCAGTGTCCAGGCCTTCCGTGAGGCCGCCCTGGCTGCGGTGAATTTCGGGCATTAAAAAAGGCCGCCTAAGCGACCTTTGAAAAGACTGTCTTTCTATGGATGCGTGCCACCCTGCCCATCTTCACCGCCATGCTTAATCGCCTTTTCTTGTCGATTCTTTTCGATCAAAAATTTCATATACGAGGCGGCCAAGTCTTTTGTGAGAAAAGGTGGATCAATCGGCTTTCCAAAAACATGCACCCGCCAACTACCAGGTTCACCTTCAATGCCGCTTTTTACTTCGCTGACGGTATAAATGGCCATTCAAGCCTCCTAGCCAGATTGAAAGGCAGGATGCTAACAAAAAACCCGGCGCGATGGCCGGGTTCAGATATTTGTGTGCGTGTTGCGTGAATTGCGCACTATGGGAAAAGTACGCACAAATCCCCGTCATGTCAATATGTTTATGCTGCCTCTTCTTCTTTTTCCGCGTGAATGACCTGCCATACCGGCTGCTGTGCCTGAATATCCACTTCAGCAATGACAGATTTCAGGGACTCCCAGAGGTCGAGCCAGTCACGAGTCCAATTCTTCGGATCGATCGTCACTCCGAAGAAGCTTTCCATCTCGGCGGCGACACGTGCCGGCCCCCACTCCGCCGCCCCGCTTACCTGAGCCTTGTACGATTGAAGCGCCAGAGTCACCAGGTAGTGCGCCTTCACGCGCTTTGCCGAGGTCAGATCAGGCAGCTCGGCTTTCGAGGCGACCAACAACACCGCATTCATGACGTGCTGCATGGTCATCATCGGGTGGTAGAGGAAGTGACCGAACTGCTGTACCTGGAAAGGAAGTGTGTCGATTGCACGCAGTACCTTGCCGATGGTGGCCAGGTGCGCGGCCCGGGCGG
Source organism: Pseudomonas hormoni (assembly GCF_018502625.1). Taxonomy (NCBI): domain Bacteria; kingdom Pseudomonadati; phylum Pseudomonadota; class Gammaproteobacteria; order Pseudomonadales; family Pseudomonadaceae; genus Pseudomonas; species Pseudomonas hormoni. The sequence continues at coordinate 1,522,850 of NZ_CP075566.1, read as the reverse complement.
TGGATCGACCAATTGGTGCGCCGCGTGACTCACTGATACTGATCTTCTGGCGCACGATCTGAATGCGCTCTTCCTTGTCATCGCCCAAGGCAGCGAATACTGCCTCATGTCGTCGCATGCGGGCGCCCTTCTTGATTGGCGCCGATTGAGCCTTGTCGATGGCTACAGCACTGATTGCCGCGTTCGATTCGTGCTGAGCTTCAGTCCATACCTGCCTTGCGTTGATCAGTTTCATGCGGCCTGCCCCTTTTTCAAGTCTCTTGTCTTTGCCCGGTATTCGGCGGTCATCGCCTTCAGCTCTTCGATCGTGTACTTCTTCGGCTCATGCGGACCCTCCAGCCACTCGACCGCCTCAGCGCCGATCCGCCTCACCAGTTCGATGCGGTAGTTCACGATGTTTCCGGACAGCCGGGTGTTGCATGGTGAGCACTGGCGGTGGCAATTCAGCGGCTCGAAGCGAAGCGCAGGGTTACTCCCAACAGTCCGGTAGTGGCCGGCGTCGTACTTGCCTTGGTGGTGTCGCCCGCAGCTGATGCAGGGCTGTGCGGCATCACGCTCTCGCACCCAGGCATTGAACGCCTGTTGCGTGTCTTTCAGGTGATCCGCCCTGCTCTTCAGTTTCTCCCTGCGGACCTTGATTTCTTTGCGCCCGATCTGAGCCAACGACTTGCGCGCCTTCTCCTGATTCACGTCCTTGATGGCCAGGCCGCAGGTGTAGTTGCAGACCGCTTGCCCAAGGCGCTGCGGGGTGAATGAGACCACGCAGGCCGGGTTCTTGCACTTCTTCGGCTTGGGTTGTTTGGCGGCGAGCATCAGCGGTCCTCCCGCTTCTGACGCATGTAGAAGTTCGCCACCACCTCGGCAAGGAAGCGGCAACCAAACTCAGACAGACCGCCTGCGAACTCACTGGCCGCATCTGCTCTATTCGCATACTCGCCATCCAGCCGAAGCGCGACCGCACTGCAAAAGCTTCCGATGTCTTCCGCATCCATTTCCTTGACCAGCTTGTCGACGGACAAAAACACAGTCGTTTCGGTGGTTATTCCAAGTCCTTCACTCATGCAGCCTCCTTGCTCAGCAGATCCGTGAACACAACGCCCTGGCCGGTGAAGTACGCGGCGATGCGGTCGGTGTAAGCGATGCCCTGGGCACGATTGAACAGACTGGTCACCGGGAAGCCGTCGGGCCCGAACAATTTGTGCTCACCCATCAGAGCCAGCTTCTCCTCGTACGGCAGGTGACGCATGACCCGGTACCACGCCGCTTGGAATCCCGAATCTTCGTTGAGCAGGATCTGTACGCCGAAATGCAGTTTGCAGTAGCGCCGGGCGTCCGCTGCGTCGCCGATCTGGGTCATCTCGGAAATACGCTTGTACATCGCAAACCAAAGAGCGTTCTGATCGAGCGTGCGGTCCTTGCCCGGTCGCAGCGACACCACCACGAACTTCTTCTCGCGGAACATCGCACTGAGGCAAGTGATGGCTTCGGTGAGCTTGGCCTGGCAGTTGACGCTGATCTTGTCCGTCATGACGTCACCGCAAATGTGATCAAGACGCAGAACACGCCGATGGCGAAACCGGCAAAGGTGCAAAACAGTGTCATTGCTGATTTAGGGATCATCTAAAAACCCTCCTTGCCGCGCTGAGATTCCCACTCGAACGGAATGACGATCACTCCGCCCTCTCGAAGCCGGTCCACGCAACGCTCGCCCATGGCCGAAGGCAGCGATTTACCGTCGAGGTTTGAGATGATCACCGTGGGGCGCATTTGCTCGTAACGGCCGTTGATGATCGTGAACAACGTCGTCAGCTCGAAGTCGCTCGGGGATTCCTTGCTCACACCGATCTCGTCCAAAACCAGCAGAGACGGTGCGATCAGCCCGGAAAGGATCATTCCCTCAGTGCGTTCGGTGCCGCCGCCGTACGTGGACCTGATGTCGTGCAGGATTGAGCCGATCGTGCGGTACACGACAGTAGCGGCGGTCTTGCGCATCAGCTCATTGGCGATTGCGACGGCCAGGTGAGTTTTGCCAGTTCCAGGCTTGCCCAGCATCAGCAGGCATCGGCCCGACTCGGAGATTTCCGGGAATTTGTCCACGTACTTCCGGCAGATCCGCAGCGCCTCTTTCTGCTCGGGCGACTCAGCGATGTAGCCATTGAGCGTCTTGTCGGCGAAGCGCTTTGGAATCAGCGCCGAACCGAGTTTGACGGAGAGCTCGTAGCGTTCGTGAATCTTGGCCCGCTCAGCCTCTTCTTCCTTCGCGATGCGCATGCACTCCGGGCAACCAGTCTTGAAGACTTTGCCGAAGATCACGTTCACGGTTTGCGAAAACTGGCCGTGTTCTTCGCAAACCCCGGTGGTCTTTTGCGGAGCTGGCAAGGCGCTAGGCATGGCGATTACTTTTTCAGATCGCATAGCTGCCGTCCTCCCGTTGGGTCAGGCCGGCGGTGTAGTCGCGTTCAGCGAAGCCGGTGTGACGGGATTGGGGGAACTGGTGGACGTTGCTGGCGACCTTGACCTCGTCTTCCCAGCGCTTGCCGTTGAGCCAGGTTGCAGGGTGCGGGATGTACTGGCCGCCGTCCTTGGTCCAGTCAGGGCAGACGACTTGCTTGGCCAAGCCGCTGGCGATCAGAGTGAACAGTTCGTCAGTGACCTTGAGTTTCTTCCAAGCCTTCTCCGCGTTCGCCTTGCCCTTCTTGTTCGGGTACAGCTTCCAGAACTTCGGGAACAGATCCTCGGTCGCCGATGCCGCAGGTGTCGGTGGTGTGAGGGGATCAGCAGTCAGGTTAAGGGAGTCAGTAGAGAGGGAGTCAGCCGGAGCGCTTACGATTTTATCGGTAGGACTTCTGCCAAATTCCGAAGTGATACATCCATTTGATACTGAAGGGATAAACGACTCGGGTTCGTTGCGGTGCGGGTTCTGATGTTTCACGAAGTTGTCGATTTCGATGTAGCGCTTTTCACCCACGGTGTAGCGAAAGATGAAGCCGGTTTCCGCAAGCCAGTTGAGCATGTCGTCCATATCGAGCCCGTCGCGGTACGGAAACAGTTCGCCCTTGATGCGAAGCGGACGATCTTCCAGGCGCCCTTCCCGATCAGCGAGAAGCCACAGGCCTTCGAACAGGAGGGTGAGCATTGGATCTGCCACGCCGAGCAGTTCATTTTTGAACAGGGCGGGTTTGAGGTTGCGTGCACGGGCCATTACGCGGCCTCCACTTTTTCAATGAGGTCGCGGGCATTGCGCTCAATAACAAGTCGCTCTGCTTCGGGCATCTGGTTGTAATAGAAGAGCGCTCTCAAAAGGCTCTTGGCTGTTTCGAGCATTTCGGAGTGGTCGCCCAACGAGGCGCTGGTAAGGCGTCCTCCTGCCAAAGCCATACCAAGATGGATTGGCACTGTCGCGCCCTCGATTACTACGGTGAGTCGGCTCATGCGGCATCTCCGAGCAGATCGGCGTCACGGCGCGCCCACAGGGCCTGCAGCTTGGTCAATCCTTTGCCGGTGACTCTTGGAGTCGACACGGTGGTCTTGCCGTTCTCGGGATGCTCGAAGGTGCTGAGCTTAGCGGTGAGGTAGCCGGATTCAATCGGGCCTTGCATCGGTTCGTTTTTGCGGAGGGTCACCCAGCGGCGCTGACGCAGGAATGCCATCAGGCGGTTCTGGCCGGTGCCGATCAGCTTCGCGGCCTCGGCAACCGAGTAGGTTTCATGAGTGACAGTCACTGCGTCGAAGAACGCTGCCTTCGGCGCATCGGCGGCGACCTTCTGCTCGAGCATTAGGTTTTCCTGGGAAAGCTCCGTGTTGTCAGCTTCCAGTGCGACGACCTTCTTCACGTTGTCAGTGAGCAGGGCCAGTAAGGTACGAGGATCGTTGAGGGCGGCGGCGTAGTCGAAGGTTGGCTTGGCGTGAACCAGGCGCCAGAAGTCTTTGACTAGGCGTTTTTTAAACTCACGAACAATCGAACTGTTGCGCATGTAGGTGAGGATGAGCGTCGACTGCTGCTCGTTAAGGACGGCGAATTCAGTATCTGCGCCGCCGTGCTGGCCGGCTGGTCTTGGCTGGATTTCAAATCCGAGCAAGCCGAACTCTTCCAGATCCGCCTGATACGCGCGAACAAGTTTGATAACGCTTGCGTGATCGACGCTGCAGCCGGCAGCGATTGCCAGAGTCGTGGTGACAGCCTCGCCATCTATAAGGCTGACGATTTCGGTACGCGACACGTTTTCGGAGTTAACAAAACGTGTCGCGACATTGGGAGAGGTATTGCTTGAATGGAGTTGGCTCTGCATAATCGACCTCATGAAGTGGTAATGAATCAGCCGGGGCGCAATCCCGGCTTTTTTGTGCCTGGAATTCAGGCGATGGATTTCAAATTCGGACGGTGCTTCACAAGCAGGGCTTCAGCCTTCCGCCCCAACTCCCCTGCCCGAGCTTCAACCTGACGGCACTGCGCAACGAATGCCGGAAGGTGAGGCAAGTCGACTTCGCACATCACCTGGTCGTCGAACACTTCGCTGCCGGTGTCGATCACGTCGCCAAGGGCGCGAATCAGAGCGCCGAAGCTCCTGTTTGCACATTGGTCGCTGGTCATCTGGCGGGCGCCGATCAGTCCGTGGCGGCCGGCCAATTCATTGATGCAGTGATCGCGGAACTCAGGTTCAAGCGCGTTGACCCACGACTCTTCAAGCCAGGACGGCATGTCTTGATCGCCGGAGAGCCAGCGCTGAACACGCTTCAGCCAGCGGCCGGTTGCTTTCACGAATTCACCGACGTCGTTTTGCCCGGTGAGCGCGGCGAAGTCAGGCACCTCTTTGGAGATGGCCTTTTCCGGGCAAGCCAAGTGCAGCTCGCGGCTCAGCGCCTGGGCGAAGTCGTCCTGGCTCAAGCTGGTTCGAGCGATCTGGTTCGCTGCATGAGCGACCAGCACCTGGTCACGGGTTTGAACGCTGTGTCTTGAACTGGACGTATTCATAAGGCTCTCTCGTTCGTATTCTGGGTTCATGCCAAATCGCTACTACTGATCAGGGATGAACCCATGACCCTTTCTGCTTCCAGTCCCGAATTAAGGACCGGTGGTGTCACCAATCAAACCGCCTTGCAGTCCTCAATAAAGGACCCGTATTACCGCTTCAAAGGGAGCCGAAACACGTTGCTTGGCGGCGAGCGATTCGCCTTCTCGGCTTGCTCAAGGGAGTCAAGAACTCGCTTGAGTGTTTGCCTGACGAGCTCTTCGCCTGTGATGCCTGCGTTGTTCGCCACTCGCTCAAGTACGTCCATCTGTTGCTGGTCCAGCAGTACTGCCGGTTCTAGAAAATTCATTGCCCGTCCTCTGGTGAGCGGGATTGGCTAGGCCCGTTTTATTTCGATCCATTCGGGCAGCTCACCCGTTTGCTCGATGACTTCGATCACAGCTTTGAGAATCACTCGGCTGAGAGCGCTGTGTTGTGTGCCGACGCTGTGCGCGTATTCCCGTAGCCGGATGAACTCTTCGTCATTCAGCAAAACCTTCACTTGGCGTGCGTGGCGGTGTTCTTTTTTTCCGTAGGCCATGGGGTTCACTTCCGCTTTCGGTCTTTTTTGTAAGTGAGAATTAGGCGGCAGAAAGCTCCGGCCAGATTCGGCTCCAGTCTTCTGGGCGCAGAGCCTTTCGGGTTACAGCGCCCCTGGTTGCCAGCTCTGTTCGAGCTGCGATTTCGGCGGACGCCGTCTTATGTCCGTAGGCGATGAGTCGCAGATACGCACGACTTGTCCCGGTCGCAGCCACCTCAATATCTGTCGCCGTTTTCAGCCAGCTCAGCAGGTAAGGGTTTTTGGTCCGCATTTCGGGCCTCCTTTAAGAAGCTCGATTATTACCCTCAGGTAATCACAAATCAATACCCACGGGGAATTTACCTTTCGGTAACAGGTGGCGATGATCCGCAAATGGATATTTCAGAAATTCGAAGAGCCAATCTTCAGACGCTGATGAACGACAGATTTGGCGGAACAAAGGCGCGCATTGCGGATGAGCTCGGCAAAAGTCCCAGCTATATCGCTCGCTGTCTGTCGCTGACTATCGCACCCGAAAATCGAAAGAAAATCGGCGAAGATTTCGCGCGACATATCGAAACGGTTCTCGGGCTGGATCGTTACTCGATGGACGTACCATTGAAAAAATCTGGCGATAGGGCGGTGGTGGCTAAGGCCAAGGCGCTGGATCTAGTTGCCTCTCCGAGATCTCAGTCTGCGCTTGCAAAAATCGTCGCAGCCGCGGAATCCGGACGACTGACGGAAGAGGACATGGTGCTGCTGGAGCGCATCGCTGCAAAAATTGCAGGCAGCACTCCAGCTGCTTCCGGAAATAGCAATTCACGACTTAGGGACAGGTTGAAAATTAATGATTCCGGTACTGAACAGTAGTTTTTTTGGTGGACAGATCAGTGCGCCAAAAAATGTCGGTCTAAATCCAATCTTTAGAGCAAAAATTTCTGTAAACGACGAGTCAATTCGGTGCTATGTGAAGCCGATGCCGGACTATTACAGGAATGCCGACGGCTCGCATTTCCTCAACCGTGAAATCACAAGTGAAGCGTTGGGCCACGTTCTAGGAAAGGCATGCGGCATGAGCATGCCAGACAATGCCGGCGTGATCGTGCTAGAGCGCGGCATGATTCCAGATAGCGTTCTATCCAAGCTGGACGAAGTCACCCACGGCCATGCGCAAGACTCATTCCTGGCTTGGTTCAGCCAGGACATGATCTATCCGAACCTGGTTGAGCGCCTAATAGGGGATCCTGCAAACGACTTCCAGTCGAAGCGCATTCGCAGGATCGCGGAGAAGCTGTCCAAGCACCCTGACGCTCCAGCTCTCGTTTCGTTTGACGAGTGGCTGCTCAATTCAGATCGGCACCTCGGAAATCTGCTTGCGGCGGCGAAAGGCAAAATGATGCTGATTGATCAAGGAAGAATCTTTCGGCTACCCTCTTGGCAGCCAGGATCTCTTGGATCGACGGACTCCAGGTGTCAAAACACTTTTGAACTGATGTTGAACACCTATACTCCTAGGTGGAGCGAGCAGTTGCCTATAAAAAGCGCTCGATCCCTAGCCTACAATACGTTCTCTGTTGCATTCCGCAGTCATGGCAGTTCTGCGGCCCGAAGCACTCTTAAAGAGATGATGATGGAGGACTCTGACGTGGACACGGTTATCAACTACCTAGGGGGGCGCCTTGATCCCGTCCAGTACAGCAAATTTGTCGAGCTATTGGCGTGAGCGCGGGACTACTGCGTCAGCGGATAGCTGAGGGGGCATCAGCTAGGCCCGTGCAGGGCCACTGGCAGCCGATAAGCGTATGTTTAGATCAGGATGCTGGTGAGTTTCTCAACGTCGGCGTCGTCTTCTCAAGCGGCTCAAAGGTCGAAGTCAGAATGCTCGACACGTTCGACCGTATGAAGTGTCTCTACGATCGAAGATTTGATCAGAACGATTTCGCCCACTATCTCCTTGATATTGAAGAATACTTATACAAAACGAAGGGCGATTTTCCCGACGAAATCGATCCAAACATTCGACTGGGCAATAAACTGTTTGCTGCCGGGGCTTCTGCTGAAGCCATCGTAAATGAGTATTTCGAAGACGTGGTCACACTGGCCAAGCCTAAAGGGAATGCTCGGAATACTGGGTTTCGTTATACCTCGACGCCAAAACTGCGTGAAAACATCTTTCAGATCATGAAGCAGAAAATGCACATGACCGCCTCGGCCATTATCAAGGATGAGCGCTATAGGCTGAAGATGAGAAATGGCGCCTTTATGGATGTGGACACGCCACTTCTCAGCGCTTCAGCGGCAGGAAGTATCGTATCCGCTTGGTACAAAAGCCCCTTGGTCGTATCCAATAACATCCTCCAGGGCTACTCAGACCTGATGGTCGTGTCGAGCAACAGCGACAGAAAAACAGCTATGTCCATTTTGATTCCAGATAACGAAAGCGGCCTCGACACCATCGAGTATCAGAAGCTAAGCGATGCCGTAAGCAGGCAAATCGATCGCATCAGGAACTCTGGAGTTGAGGTGCTTGCCGCAAGCTCAACAGACGTGCTTGCCAACAAAACCATTGAGTGGTGGTCCGACAAGGCCGCATGAGAACTCGAAACGAGAATCGCCGCTAGAAAATAGCCGCCCAAATTAAAGCCCGCCTTCGTGCGGGTTTTTTAATGGAAAAAAGATTACCTATGGGTATTGACGATATGAGTTACCTACAGGTAATGTCCACTCCATCGCAACCCAGTCCCCACATCGGGACCGGCAGCGAAGGATCGAGAGATCCGCCGCTCTTTAACAACTTGATGGACGCCGAGCTGGCCGATGCATAGCCAGCGGACGTACCGCGCAACGGTACGCAGCGATTCGACCTCATGTCGGCGCTGGGCATAGGAGACCTCATTCGGAGGGCGTAGCTGGAGAGGCTGCGTGGTGGTGAGTAGGTGTATGGCTAATGGCGGCATGACCCCAGGCACACCGAAAGACACTAACGGGAAAGCGACCGTTGGCCTATGCAAGGAATAGAGATTACCTGCCCGTTACCAGCGGGCAGGATGCTCTCCAGAAAGCCTTGAGAAGGGCTTTGCGGAAAGCTAACTAACTGCGGCGGCCAGAGCCGGGTGAGCCGCCGCGAACTGGTCTACCTTGGTGCTCGTAATAGCCAGAGAGGATATGCATTTCCTCCCTTTTGATTCGAGTCTCAAGCGCCCTGATTTCTGCAGGCATGCCAGCGCCGCGACCAGGTGGCATCTCTTCAAAACGTTTTTTGAGTTTCTCTAGGCTGATTCGGAGTCGCTCAAGTCGCTGCTGGTGTGTCTCGTCAGGATTATTCTTCGTGGTCATTTGTGCCTGCCTCCACCTGGTGAGCCGCCATGGAAGACCTTGGTATTCGAATAGAGCGTGTCGCCCTCTCCGGGCTTGTAGCGAGTCTTTCGCTCATTTCGGCAGCCCTCGCACATGATCGGAGGATTTACCCAGTCAGCTCTGTAGCTGAACTTGGTTGTTTTGCAGAAGCGACAGTTTTTGACTAGCCATCCGGTTTTCGATTGCGGTGGTTCGGTCTCTAAGTACGGAGTTCGGGCTGGAGATGGGCTCGCCATTTCCATAGCGTTTTTCAGCTTCATCAATACGGCAAGGTTCTTCGGATCCATGGCTACTGCCTCTGACTTCACCTGGCACCGAGATTAGCAGCGGCGTAACGCCAGCACCACCCAGCACCACCCAGAACAACCAGCGCCACGGCAGCCTGCCGTTAACTGCCCTATACCGGTGATGGTTGAGGAAGTGGGTGGTCACTTCGAATCCGGTTTACCCACCCGATCCTCTCTCTGAGAGCGCATCGGGTAAGCCTCTGCGCAATGTCCTCTGTATGCCCGAGCAAACATAACCGGTGTGGCAACCGGAAGCCGCAACCGGGCGACAAGAGAAAGCGATCAGAGGCTTACCCGATGCGGACGAAACTGCGGCTTATAACCGCCCACCTGCATCAATCCCAGAATCGGATGTTATCGAGCGCTGGCGAACTGAGCACGGCCGTGGAACTCGGCGCCGGAGACGTGACCGGTACGCAGATGCGGCGTTGAAAGCTGGGTTGAACGCTTCGGCGGCCCTGGAGAAACGCAGGTTAATACGGCGCCAGATAATGCTGGTTGCCCCTCCGAGCGGTCGTCCCGAAAGGGTCCGCTCTCGCTGGATTCGCGCCCGGCCATCTGCACCCACCCTTCCCCGACACCACCCGCATGCACTCCCCTCCGCGCCCAACGACAACCAGCGGAACGGATGAGTGCAGCCGAGTTTTGTTGACTCAATACCGCCGCTCTTGGAGGCGACACCATGGCAACCAGCTACGCAGATAGTGCGCAGGCCCGAGAGTGGGACAGGCGCTACGACGCTTGGGGGCGAGAGAAGAAATCTCAGCCTGACGAATTCCACGACTACGAAGCTGCCGAGCAGATACGTACTCAGGCGCTGGCTGACCGTGCGACCCGTGCAATTGAGGAGCGCAAAAGCCTGAAGCGCCGCATCGGCCTGGCAATGGCGCAGATGGAAATGATTTGCCCGCCAACAGGAGGCGCAGCGTGAGCACCACCAATCACGATCTGGCTGTCGGCATGCTCAATGGCTACATCGAAAGCATGGTCGACCCGCAATGCAGCGCTGTTGCGGTCAAGGCTTCTGCCAATACCGCTCTTCTGATCTTCCGCACGCTGAGCGTCATCAGCGCCACAGAGGAAGCCCACTACATCGAACGTCTGCGCCGTGTTTACGAGCGCCGGCAAGGAAGAGCGGCATGACCACTCCACCAGTTAAATCACTGATCGACGATCAGCTCGATGAGATTGAATCGAAGCTGATCATGCTCGGCTTCGGCCTTCCGTTTAACGAAGTGATCGGTCAGCCGCGCGAACGTGCTGTGGCCAGCCTGCCGCAACGATTGGCGGCCACCATGAAGGGCGGACGAATTGCGGTGAGGGTTCGGCCATGACGATGGTTTGCAGCAAGTGCAACAGACTCGGCATCCATTGGGTTGGGCCGTTTGGCAATATGACCGGCACCAAGTGTCCTCACTGCGGCGGTGAAAACTGTCATTACGATCTGCAACCGGTTGATCAATGCCGCGAGTGCGACAGCGAGGTCTGCAACGGCGAGTGCTTCGGCGACGACATGATGGGGTCATCGGGGTGACCACTACTCAGCGGTACCGGCGCCGCGCCATCCGGTGGACATCATCCTTAGTCGGATTCCTGTTCCTCTCCATCGTCCTGCTGGCCCCTGCTATCGGCGGCCTGATCACTCAATAACCAACTACTTCAAGCGCTGCGTGCATCGCGGCAAGGAATTCCCGTGTCCGCAAATACCGAACTGGCCGTAGTGCCGCCGCAAGAAACTGCTCTCGCCGTCTACAGCACTGATAAGGGTCTTGAGCCTTGGCTCCAGGTAATCCGCAGCAAGATCGACGGCTTCACTCCGGACATCAGCACCCGCAAGGGTCGTGACGCAATCGCCTCAATGGCCTACGCCGTCGCTCGCTCCAAAACAGCGCTGGATGACGTCGGCAAGAAGCTGGTCGCCGACCTGAAGGAAGTCCCGAAGAAAATCGACGCTGAACGCAAGCGCGTTCGGGACACGCTGGAAGCCTGGCAGGAAGAAGTGCGGCGACCACTGAACGAATGGCAGGCGGTCGAGGATGCGCGAGTCGACAAGCACAACGCAGCAATCGAGCGGATCCGGTTTCAGTCGATGGACTTGGACGGCATCACCGCGGAAGACCTGGCCGACCGACTCGTTCAGCTTGAAGCAATCGCCCTGGGCGACGACTGGGAAGAATTCGAAGCAGAGGCAGCCCGTGCCAAGGATAAAGCTCTCGGAGTTCTGCGCGCTGCTCTTACCGCACGCCAGCAATACGAAGCCGAGCAGCTCGAACTGGCCCGGCTGCGCGCAGAGAAAGAGGCGCGTGACAAGAAGGACAACGAGGACCGCATTGCCCGCGAAGCTGCAGAGCGAGCCACACGGGAAGCCGAGGAAAGGGCTCAGCGTGAGCGTGATGCCGAGGCCCGGCGCGTGCGAGACGAGCAGGCAGCCGCCGAGCAACGCGAAAACGATCTGAAGCTACAGACGGCAGACGCCGAACGCCGAGCTGAGCAGGCCAAGCGCGAGAAGATCGAAGCCGATCAAAAGGCCGAACGCGATCGCCTGGCGGCTGTGGAAAGCCAGAAACAAGCCGTTGAGCAGGCCCGCCTGAATGAAAAAGCCCGAGCAGACGCAGCAGCTGACGAAATCCTGCGACAAGAAAGACTGCGCGAGGCTGACAAGGCGCACAAAGGCGCGATCTACAAAGCCGCCAAAGAAGCGTTCATGCAGCACGGCATGACCGAGGACTGTGCTCGCCTGGCTGTGAAGCTGGTAGCGAGTGGCCTCATCCCTGCAATTTCCATCAAATACTGAGGTCGCCATGAGCAATCTTGCAGTGACAGATAAGGTCGAGCACTTGCCGACCTTACAAACCGAATCCGCGACGATTATGTCGATCATTCAGCAGGTGGCCATGTCTCCAGGCGCCGACATCGACAAGATGGAACGCCTGATGGCGATGCACGAACGCTTCCAGGCGCAGCAGGCTAAGCAGCAGTACGACGATGCCCTGGCCCAGTTGCAGGAAGAGATGCCGGTGATCGGCGAGCGCGGCGGCATCAAGGACAAGAGCGGTCGCATCCAGAGCACCTACGCGCTTTGGGAAGACGTCAACGAAATGATCAAGCCGGTGATGGCGAAGTACGGTTTTGCCATCACATTCCGCACCCCGCGCAACGAGCGCGGCATCGAAGTCGAAGGTGTACTTAGCCACCGCGCCGGACACCGCGAGGTTACATCAATCGTTCTGCCGGTCGATGCCTCAGGCAGCAAGAACGGCGTACAGGCAGTCGCCTCCAGCGTCAGCTACGGCAAGCGGTACACCGCGGGCCTTCTGCTGAACATCACCACCACTGGCGAAGACGACGACGGCAACGGCCCGGCCGCACAGGTAACGCCGCGAGTCACATCCGCTCAGGCCGCGCAAATCGCGATGCTGCTGGAAAAGTGCAGCGACAAAGCGAAGTCAGCGTTTGCAGGAATTCACGGCACACCGACCGCTGTCGAAAAGTCCGTGTTCGACCAGGTGCTGGCGATGCTCACGAAGTCGGCAGCCCAAAACACCAAAATCACCGAGGGGAAAGACGATGCAAATCATCAGTAACGTGGAGCAAGGCACCCAAGAATGGCTGGATCTGCGCCTGGGCATCGTGACCTGCTCGGAGCTGGACAGCTTGCTGGTCAACGGCAAAGGCGAAGCTGGCTTCGGCGCCGGCGCATTCACCTACATGAACACGCTGATCGGTGAACGCATCACCGGCGAGGCTGCCGATCCATTCCAAGGCAACCGGCATACCGAGCGCGGCCATGAGTACGAAGGCGTGGCCCGCGGCCTGTACCAGTCGCAGGTTGATGTCACGACCAACCAGGTCGGGATTATCTTGAATCACGGAATCGGCTACTCGCCTGATTCACTTATCGGCGACGACGGGCTCTGCGAGATCAAAACCAAACTGCCGAAGTTTCAGGTTGAGGTGATCCTATCCGGCGAGATTCCAAAGGAACACGTCGCGCAGTGCCAGGGTGGTTTGTGGGTGTCGGATCGTGAGTGGATCGACTTTGTCAGCTACTGGCCCGGTATGAAGCTGTTCGTGAAACGCGCCTACCGCGACGAGGTGATGATTCGCAAGATGAGTGAACGCGTCAAAACCTTCTACGAAATCCTCGACGAGCGCATGAACCGCGTCCTCGGCATCGCAGCTTAAGGAATCCCCATGCCAACACTTACCGACGTCGGCCGCATTGGCCGTGACGCTGAGCTGCGCTACACCCCAGGCGGTGACGCCGTGATCAACCTGGCGCTGGCCTGCGAGTACGGCCGCAAGGTCGAGGGCAAGCGGCCAACCCAGTGGGTCGATGCCACGCTCTGGGGCAAGCAGGCCGAGGCCATGGCGCCCTATCTACTCAAGGGCCAGCAGATCCATTTCACCATGGACGATGCCCACATCGAAACCTACTCCAAGACTGGTGGCGGTGAGGGCTACAAGCTGACAGGCAAGATCATCGTGATCAAGTTCGCCGGCTCCCCGCCGCAGGCTGCCAGCCCGCCGGCACAGCAGGCCAGGCCTCAGCAAGCACGTCAGCAAGCGGCCGCTCGCCCAGCTCAAAATCAGCAGGGTACGAACGGGCCGGACTACGACAGTTTCGACGATGACATCCCCTTTGCCCCACACCATCACCTGAACGGTGCCTGATATGGACCCAGCAATCGAAGAAGCCGCAAAACGGCAAAGTGGACTGGAGGCGGCGAAAGCTGCCTTCTTTGCATCTGGCGGTCAGGCTCAGTTGATCCCTACCGGTATTGGCAAGGACAGCCCTGGCGTCGAGCAGGTGCCGAAGCCGGCGTATGGCTACCGGACCATTGAGACAGCGAAGAGCAAGCGCGGCCGTGTCATCGGCGATGAGGAAAGGCGAGAGTTGGCCGGCCGGCTTATGGAGTGCAAAGCCGCCGGCATGACGCGCTACAAGGCCAGCAAGCATATCGGCATCAGTGAAACGCTTTGCCGCAAGCTTATTGCCGAGCACTCGCTCGACTTCCCGACGTCCCAATGAGACGAATCAACCACCAGGTGCGCCAGCGCCGGCGACAGACATGGCTGGATATACCGGCCCACGGAATTGAAGAGGCAGGCCATGGCCAAGAGCAATGCAGATCGCTCAGCGAAAGCTGCGGCGAAGAGGAAGGAGCGCCGCGAAGGAGATTCGATTTCATTGCTTGCCCGGCACGCGCCAAGCACTTGCTGAACTGATGGCCTGGAGCGGCATCGAGGAACAGGGCGAGGCGATCACGCTGATGATTCACCACCTGCACGGACTTGGCCAGGGTGGCGCCCTTCCTTTGCTCACACCGCCGCGACACGAATACGTGATACCGCAAAACGTGTCGCGGAAATTGGAGTTCGCTAACCAGCGTGAAGAAATGCGTGTGCCCATCGATGAAATTTGACGATCACTTCAATTCAAAAGGAGTGGGCGCTTCGAGCACCGCCTGGAGAACTGTGGAAAAAATTTTGTAGCTGTAGCCCTGGATTTCCGGATCGACAAGAAGCGAGCCATTGGCGCTGAAGATTGCTCCATCACGACTGATATTAAATCGACCCAACTCCGATTTCGAACCTCCGCTTTTTCGCAAAAACAATATCGCCTCTGCGAGTCCAGCTTTATCCGCAGAGATTGGGCTCAGTTCAATAAAGAACTGTTTGCCTAATACCTCTCCTTCGATACTGCGCTCCTTTGCCGTTATTGAAGTCACACCTGCGAAATGATTCAACGACAAGTCTTGCCAGTGCTCGACAAGACCTAGGAACCGGGAAGATGCACGATCCCAATCCCGTTTGACTGAGGTGATGTAGGTAAAAAAACCCTCTGGGTCTCGCGTGAAGTCCATAGCACTGCTCCGAGTAAGTCCGATATCGGACGAGAAGCAGACTTTTTAACTGATGTACCACTAATTTGCCACCACGCTGCGCATCCGGTCACGGAGGGCGGCGCCTACCCGAGGTAACCGCAATGCCTGTTCTCCACAGCATCATCCACAAGATTGACAAGAAGCCCGACGGCACCCCGGCCATTCTACATTTTGGTAACGCTGAGCTGATCGGAAGCCAGGCTCGTGACGACCTGATGAGCCAGTTCAACGAAAGCTACAACGCCAAGACTAGTAAAGCCTGGGGTTTCTTTCACGCCGAATCTGGCGCCTTCCCACTCAGTGGCTGGCTCAGCAAGTACTTGGCTGGACCCGATGATTTCATGACTTTCAGCAACAACGCCGTTGAGCACCTGACCAGGCTGATGGAAGAGTCAAACTTATCGGTCGGTGGCAACGCGCTGTTCTGCCATTACCAGCAAGGCCTGACCGAATACCTGACCATCGCCCTGCTGCAGGAAACCGAAGCGGTGACCATGACCGAAGAGCTGCACTTGATGACGGTGAAGCGCCTGGACCTGGACCATATACGCCTAGCGGCGCGCATCAACGTCAGCGAGTGGCAGAACAACCCTCAGTCGCGCCAGTACATCTCATACCTCAAGGGCAAGCAGGGCCGTAGGCTCAACGAGTACTTCCGCGACTTCATCGGCGCGCAGGAGGGCCTCGACGGCCCGGGAGAAACCCGCACCCTGCTGAAGGCGTTCAGTGATTTTGTTGAAAGCGAAGACCTGGGCGAAGATGCGGCCCGCGAGAAGACCGGCACGCTGGTCAGCTACGCCTTGTCCCAGGCCAAACTGGGCGAGCCGATCACGCTCGACGAACTGTCCGAAGTACTCGACGACGACCAGCCACTGGCGTTCGCTGAGTTCGTTCAGGGCAAGGACTACGGTCTTTCGGCGTCGATCCCGCCGGACAGGAAAACACTGAACAAATTCCGGCGCTTCACCGGCCGCGCCGAAGGTCTGTCGATCAGCTTCGAGCAGCACCTGCTGGGCTCCAGGATCGAGTTCGACGAGGCCGGCGGCACACTGACCTTGCGCGGCCTGCCAACGCAGCTCACCGAGCAATTGAAGCGCGCCGCTGCTTGACAACGAACATTGTCCGCGTGCTCGCCAGCATGTCGCGACCTTAAATCGCGGTCACTGAAAAGCAGTCGCGACAGCTTGAAGAGTTCGCCAAGACCGGCATCGAGGCTTGATGGCTCCAGGCCTATCGATCTGACGAGACTGTCAATGCTTGTGCGTGAGCATCACTCATCACTTGAATGGCGTTCGATACATGTGGGTGACCAACCCATCGGTAGGGGGCATTACCCTGTAGGCCGGTCGCCGCATTGTCGATCAGGTTTTTTGCATCCAGCCCACTAGCAATCGCTGCCCCAATAATGGCTACAAGCGCCTGCTCAAGTGCAACTTCGCGATCAGTTTTCATCTGCATCTCCTTGATCCGGCTCCACGCCGGGAAGACACAAATACCCCACACGCACCCAAAATGCCACTACACCCTGTCGCATCCGGTCACGGCAGTGCGGCGACTTCGCGCTCGTGCCGATAATCAATCCAGTACTTCCAGACTCGCTGGGCAATATCGCAGAGATCATGGCTAATTCCGGACTTGTCGGTGTAGATCCAGCAAGGGAGTTGATTTCCACCATCCTCATCAGTTTCTACCCGATCTCGAAAGCCAAATGTTTGGGGCTGGGTTTTTGGATGCTTAACATCGTTGGTAAGTGATCGGCACACATCGAGTGCAGTTCCAGCATCGGGGTCGCGGGCCTTTACCATCCTGATTACCTCCCCAGGATTTTCGGCTCCGCGCTGTTTTGCTGCTTTATCAGTCATGTGATTTAAGAAGAAGAGCGCCGTGACCAACCGACGGTAGATGAACATGTGCCTGCCAATATCGACAGGTATGTCCGCCTGATACTCAAACCAGAACTCCTCAAATGCCGGAGCAGCAAGCTCCTTGAAATAACCTCGCAGGTCGCTGAGCTCAATCGTACCCACACGCATCTCCTTCCGGCTCCTTGCCGGGCCGAACACAAATACCTCACTTCAACGAATCACGCCAGCCGGCGAGGCAGGCGTCTGCCTGGAGATTGCCAATGAGCATTCCCGCAAATGCGTTAAGCGACGAAGAGTGCCTGCACTACGCCGCGCTTGATCCGGCGGCCGCCGCCGAACTCACCCGGCGCCTGACAGCGCAAAGCATCGACCCGAGCGCTGAGCGCGAAGAGCTGCGCGAGGACATCCGCCGGATCGAAAGCGAAGCCGATGAAGTTGCTGATGAGCTGGCGGACCTGCGTGATAACGCAGAAGAAGCCTGCATGTGGATAAAGCGAGCGATGAATCCCGCAGATCAATCGAAGACCATCAACGAATTTTTGCAGAAGGCTCTCGACTGCCTGGAGTGACCCATGAGCACATTTGCCGTATTCGGAATGAGTGAGAACTGGGCTCGCGAAGAGGCCAAAGAGCACACCAACACCTACAAGATGGAAAACGGAAAGATGGTTGAGCGGACCATCCCGGAGTGGGAGCTGGCAGTTGAGGCGGAGGTAGCAAGAATCATGGCAGGCAAAAAGTGCGTCCGCCTGTCTCCGATGTTCGATGCACCCCAGTACGCCCAGCAGTTCATGGAGATGGCCAGGGCAAGCATTGTTTGTCGCGACCTGAAGATCCGCACGAAGGCGGTACTGGTCGATGCCAAGAGCAAGCCGATCTTGAATGCCAAAACCGGCGCGCCAAAAGTCGGGTTCGCTGATTGGGTGCCAGCAAAGTCTCACGCCGCCTGATTCCTTCCGTTTCTCAACCACTTAATTTCGAATCATGCCAGTCGGCCTACTGGTATTGACGGTTAGCGGACATCAGCCAGTAAAGGTCCCAGACATTTTGGAATAACCGCTCGTACTCTTCTAACGGAATCGCCGAGCCACTCACATCAAACGACATGATTTTCTCGAAAAGAGATCGAGCATTTTCGTTCGGGAATTCAGAAGCCAGCAATGGAAAGAGCTCACTGTGCACGGAGCTGGATCTTTGAGAAGCGCTTCCGCCGGTAGCCATTGCTTCAAGCGCTTTCGTCAGTCGCTCAATCGTGTTGTGCGGATCTTTCACAGCTTCACCTCACTTACTTAATCCATCGAACCACCGACTATAGCCCGTCGAGGATCCCCTATGTCCGCACACCAGAAATTGCCCCAGTTCATCCATGATCAGCCAAGTATGGGCCTGCCGTTCGAAAAGGAACTGGTGGTGGACCTGTTCGCCGGCGGCGGTGGCGCCAGCACCGGCATCGCCCGTGCGTACCGGGAGCCGGATGTAGCGGTAAACCACAACCCGATCGCCCTGGCCGTGCACCGCGCCAACCACCCGCAAACGGCTCACTATGTGGCCGACGTGTATGAGGTGTGCCCTCGAGCAGCAACCGGCGGGCAGCCGGTGGCGATCATCTGGGCATCGCCTGACTGCCGCCATCACAGCAAGGCGAAGGGCGGCGCGCCGCGCGATCGAGGCGTTCGCGGCCTGGCATGGGTAGTGATCCGCTGGTGTTTCGTCACCAAGACGCGGTTGCTCTTCTTGGAGAACGTCGAAGAGTTCTGCGACTGGGGACCGATCGACGACGAAGGCCAACCGATCAAGGCCGAACGTGGGCGAACCTTCCAGGCATTCATTGCAGCCCTCAGCACTGGGCTTCCCGCCGATCACCCGGACATGGTCGAGATCATGCAGGCCATCGGGGAGTTCGTGCCGATGGAAGCACTGGTGCGTGGTCTTGGCTACAACGTCGAATGGCGCGAACGCATCGCCGCCAACGCCGGCACCCCAACCATCCGGAAGCGCCTCTACCTGGTGGCCCGAAGCGACGGTAAGCCGATCGTCTGGCCAGCGCCGAAACGCCACAAGGTGCCGACCGCTAAACAGCAACCCTGGCGCACCGCCGCGGAGTGCATCAACTGGAGCAACCTCGGCCGCACCATATTTCGCGAGAAGCCTATGGCAGAGAACACCATGCGCCGCGTTGCCAAAGGCTGCTGGCGTCACGTGCTGACCAGCGCGAAGCCTTTCATTGTCCCGATGCGCGGCACGTCGGAATCACACACCAGCACCCACGGCGTGGACGAAGCACTGTCGACCATCAGCGCCGGCGGCACACATCACGCGTTGGTGCAGCCAGTCGCAGCGCCCTTCCTCACCGAGTGCGCGAACGGCTCTTCGCAGCGTAATTTCGATGTGCAGGAGCCACTGCGGACTCAGGTCGCCCAGGTCAAGGGCGGCCACTTCGCCCTGGCCGCGGCGAATATGGTCACCCTACGCAAAGGATCGGTCGGGGCCGATGTCGACAACCCGCTCGGCGTGGTCGCAACCAGCACGGGGCACCATGCGGTATCTGCGGCGTTCTTCGAGCAGGCAAACGGCGGGTTCTACGACGGTGATGGCCGCGCTGCCGACTCGCCGCTCTCGACAATCTGCCAGTCCGGCGCCAATCAGCGGTTGGCCAACGCTTACCTGGTGAAGTATTACGGCAACGAGAAGGACGGCATTTCGCTCACCGAGCCGATGCACACGCTGCCAACGAAAGACCGCGTGGCGCTTGTCGAGGTTGTGCAGGTGCCGGACACGCTTACGACGGAGCAGATGGAAGGCGCCCGCCGCTGTGCCGCCTTCATGCATGAGTATCTGCCGGAGCACTTCAAAGACCCGGCTGAAATGGTGATGGTCGGCGGCTATGTCCTGGTGGATATCACTCTGCGAATGCTGCAACCGCCTGAGTTGAAAGCGGCGCAGGGCTTCGACCGGGGTTACATCATCGACCGCGGGCTGTTCGTCGATCCGGTAACCGGCGCTGAGGAATGGCGCGACATCAACAAAACTGACCAGGTTCGACTAATCGGCAACAGCGTCTGTCCGGATGAGGCGGAAGCCTTGGTCGCAGCAAACGCCGCAGACATCATCGAGCTCTATCAACGCCTCGCGGCCTGACCCACCCTCACCTATTGAGCTGAGCTTGATGCTTATTTCGGTCGGGCTCCGCGAGCCAGCCACTCACCATGACCGATGCCGTGCTGGATCGCCTGATAGTCAGAATCGTCCGAGATATCGAAAACATGCTCCGAGTGTTTTGCCCCACTGGGATGAAACAGCTGGGTTAGCATGATGCCTTCATGCCTGCTCTGGCGTCTGAGCCTAACCGTGATGACAAAGCCACGCTCTGCGTCGTGCTTATGGCATACGTCCGAAGGATCTTCACCCCAAAGCTCCGACTGCCAATATTTGTTCGACATCTCCGCTCCTTGAACCGGCCCTATGCCGGGATATCAAGCAATAGCTCACAAACTCAAATCACGCCACCACCCGGGCATGCCCCGGCATAGGACGCCCCATGCCCACAGAAAACCGCAAGCCGGATCTCCGAACCATCGTGACCGAGTCGCTGATCGGCATGATCGCAGCGGTTACCCGACTGGTGCCGCCGGCGAACGAGCCACCGCCGCCTTTCATTCAAGGCCCGATTGACCGTGCGGTAGACCGCATTCGGGCAGTCATCGCCCCGGGCGTGACGCTCGCCACCGCCCGCGCAAAACGCGTTTACGTCGCGGGGCCAATGACTGGGATCAAGGACTTCAATTACCCGGCCTTCAACGTCATGGCTGACCGGCTGCGGGCCCATGGTTACGAAGTCGAGAACCCCGCAGACCACGGCATCGTCGAAGGTGCGCAATGGACTGACTACATGTCCTACAACCTGACTCGCCTAGGGCTGTGCGGCGTGATCGCCCTGCTGCCCGGATGGGAAAGATCGGAGGGCGCGAAGCTCGAAGTTCAAATCGCCCACCGCCTCGGCATGACGGTTGTGAATGCCCATGATCTGGTATCGATGGAAACTGGTCAGTCGGCAAATTGGCCGTAGCTACCCGCAGCCCGACCGTCTAAGGAAGGCATCGGATCAGTTTTAGGTGCATAAAGGAAAGCAGTCCACGCTTCGTACGCAGCCTTTTGGCGCCTGGCAGCTTCATCCCATGAATAGCCTTCAGCCTGCCTTGCTGAGACCAGCATCATCATGTGGTTTGTGGCTGCGTCGAGTTCAAGCAGTAGGTGATGCGACTGGAAGCGGAAATCATCTGTATTGCTCATGAAGCGGTACGCCCGTTATAGGTCAGCCACTGAATAGAGCCGATACACATACGCAGGCATTTTGACATCACCATTGGTTGCCGCGCCAGTTCGCACGACAATCGGTTCGCTCTAAGGAAGCTGGCTGTCAATCCACTGCTCGGCCAATGCCATCGCGTCGGCCAGCGCTTCGGGGTAATTATCCCATGGCCCAACAAGATCTACCGCTCCAACGCCCAAGCCTTCGACACTCCCTTCGGCAATGATATGCGCGGCCGTCGGAGTTTCATCGTTTGGCTTCCGCCAACAAAACTTCACAAACACATCCCGGCCGCGGTAGTGATGAACAATCGGCACATCCATGAAGTGAGACACGGCCCCTCCGGAGAGTCTGCAAAAGTAAGAGTCTGGGTTTTATCTCTTTCGGGCGCATTACGCCATAACGGCAAATTGCTATCCCCTGCCTTCAAAGTCAGCCGCTATCTCGAAGAAGCTGAGCGGCAAGTACTCCCCCTTCCTGCGGTAGCCAACTGGCGAGCTCGACCGACACCCCAAGCCAAAGCTCTGGTCATCGATTCACCAGGGCGTGGATCAACAGCCTCTTCATGCAACGCCATGCCATCGGGAGCATAAATCCCGATGAACATTTGAGTCTCGCCGGCACGCGATAGCCTGACTTGCACGTCGATGAAAGTCCCATCATTCAGAGTTTCATCGTGTGTTCTGCTGTGGAGCTCGGGATCTGCCCACGCCCAAAACACATCGCCTCGAAGTCTCATAGAGCCCTCCTGCCGGTTCCTTGTGAGGGTTAACACAGTCCAAAACTAGACCCATTCGAACGAAGCGCAACCGTGCCGAAACGGTATCGGACAGTTGGTCACAACAGTTATACGAATCCAAATTTTATGTACAACTCTCAGCCGCTATAGCGGCAAAGGAACAGTCATGCCTGAAGAAAAGTTGATTGGCCCCGTCGAAGTTGTGCGCGACGAGGATGGGTACTGGTACCACCCTCACATCCCGGACTTCGATGAAGACGCCGAAGCATGGAAAGCGTGGCTCGAAGCCCAGGGCCTGAAGGTAACCGGCTGGCACATGGATTCAGACTTGGATGCCCACCCGTACTGGGAGGTTGGCGAGGCCCACTGCCTCGGCTGGAATCCTGAGACGCCGATCGATGATGGATGGCTCCTGCTCGGCATCTTCGACACGGATGATGGCCCATATGTGCAATGGGCGCGCCGCGAGGTGACGCCATGAGCAAGCAAGTCATTTTGACAGGTAAAGCGGTCGTGAGCTTTCGCAAGGTTTACAGCAGCATGACCGATGATGAGATTGAGTACCTGCGAGCCAGCAACGACTTGCGCGAAGCCCAGATCGACGAGGACGACCTGCTCAGCATCGAATGGATTCACGACGACGTCGATATGCAGGTGACGCCATGATCATCCCAGTCTATGCCCTCGCCTACATGGCCTGGCTCATCTACACGGGGCCGCGCGGTTAAAGAAGTAGCCCACCCTGACCAGTTGCGGCCACTCAGCATTTCTCTGAAACAGCTGGCAGGGCGAACTGCTGAACCTTATTCGAGTGAGGCCTTCTCGTATATCAGCTGTTCCCTGATGCCCACCGCCAGCGCCCCCACCGAATTCACCCGACTGCAAACCAAAACCTTACAACTCACAGCCTGCCGGTGAACGTCGGGCGAGGATTCGTTATGTCCGACTTTCAAACCGAAACCACGCCCACCGCACGCAAGCAGCATAAGTGCTGCGAGTGCTACGGCGTCATTCAGCCGGGCCAGCAGTACAGCCTCGTCACGGGCTGCTGGGGCGGCGACATGGACACCTTCAAAACCTGTATGCCCTGCGTCGAGGCGCGTACCTGGGCGACCGTTCAGCCCGAATGGGGTGGTGACGGCGAACACCTCTACTACTTCGGTCGCCTCGATGAGGACCTGGCCGACCTTGCGCCAGAGATCAGGTCACACGACGGACGTCGATTTCACGCGTACCGGCTGCAGGTGCTCATGACCAGGCGTCGTGACGCGGGCCGGACAATCAGGGCAGCGGCATAAATCATTCACCACCTTCTGCCGCCACGCGCGGCATGGAGCACCCAATGAAACGAGAGCTGATCAAGATCAGTGAGTTCCAGCGCCGGCGCTGGGGCGAAAACGGAACACCGCAATGCCCACAAGCGATCCGCAACCACATCCGCAACGGTATGGTGCCCGGCGAGCAGATCGGGAAACTCTGGTACGTTGACTGGACGGCATTCAGCCGCTCGGACGGTAACGACCTCGTGGCGATGGTATTGAAAGGAGCTGCATGATGGTCCCTCGGCCGCGGAACAAGGCGAATAAGAACCTCCCGCAGAACCTGTACTTCGATGCGCGGCGCTCGACTTATCGCTACCGCCGGCCTACCGATGGAAAGTGGTTTCAGTTCGGCACCGACCGCATTAAAGCGATCGATGCGGCCAAGCAGCTGAACCTGGAATTCATGCGTGGCGCTGACTTGGTCGGTGCGGTGCTCTCCGCATCGTCAGAGTCGTTCGCCACCTTCCTCGACACCTACGAACGCGACGTCCTGCCGCCACGCGAGTTGGCCAAAGGCACTCTCGGATTGTACGCGGTGCACTTCCGGCGTTTCCGCAAGCAATTCGAGGGCAAGGCCGTCGACCAGATCACGATTCGGATGATCGCCAAGATGTTGGACGCTATCACGCCGCGCTCTGCGAACCAGTGCCGGGCCCTGCTGATCGACATTTTCAACCACGCCGCGGCGAAAGGGCTCTGTCCGGACAACCCGGCGGCCAGCACCATCAACCGCATCGAGAAGAAACAACGCAAGCGCCATACCGTCGAGGGACTGAAAGCTATCCGGGAGAAATCACCGGCCTGGTTGCAGAACGCCATCGACTTGGCCCTGATCACCGCGCAACGCCGAACCGACATCCTTGATATGCGCTTCGATGGGGTGCGGGAGGGATTCCTGTACGTCGTGCAGAAGAAGACGGCCAAGGCCAGTGACGCGGCATGGATTCGCTTCCGCGTTACGACGGAGTTGCAGGCGGTGATCAGCCGGTGCCGCGACGATGTGGTCTCGCCATACCTGGTGCACCGCAAGCCCGATCGCCTGAAACAGAAACAAGCACAAACCAAGGACCACTGGACGAAGATTGAAGAGAGGTATTTGACTCGAGCATTCAAGGACGCCCGGGAGGCGGCGGAATGCTACAAGGGGTGGAAGGAGGAAGAGATGCCGGGCTTCCACGAAGTGCGAGCGCTGTCGCTGCATCTCTACAAGAAAGCCGGTAAGGATGGGCAGAAAATTGCTGGCCATGCGAGCGAGGGCATGACCAAAAACTACCAGCGGGACCACGAGGAAATCATCTGGTCCGAGGCAATTCCGGACCTGAATATCACTGAAATCACCGGGTAGTTTTGCGCCAGTTTTGCGCGGGTTTTGCGCAGACACAAAAAAGCCGATCCAGATGATCGGCTTAACTGTTTGATTTTACTCAGGAAATATGGTCGGGACGGAGTGATTCGAACACTCGACCCCTAGCACCCCATGCTAGTGCGCTACCGGACTGCGCTACGCCCCGACTAGGCGTGAAACTCGTTCTTCACCTCGAAGAACGCTCAAGAATATATCGCAAGCTTTTGAAAACTGGAAGTATTCAAACGCATGAATTTATTTCTTGAGCACCACCAACACATCTTCCAGTTCGGCAATCATCTGCCGAATCATCTGCTTGTATTGAGTGGTGTCGTCTTTGGCTTCATCGCCGGACAAACGCAAGCGCGCGCCGCCGATGGTGAAACCTTGATCGTAAAGAAGCGCGCGGATCTGCCGGATCATCAGCACGTCTTGTCGCTGATAATACCGGCGGTTTCCGCGTCGTTTGACGGGGTTGAGTTGAGGAAACTCCTGCTCCCAATAGCGCAGCACGTGCGGTTTTACGGCGCACAGCTCGCTGACTTCACCGATGGTGAAGTAGCGTTTGCCTGGGATGACGGGTAGCTCGTCGTTATGACTTGGTTCCAGCATAAGCCTCAACTCGGGCCTTCAACTTCTGCCCTGGACGAAAGGTGACCACACGGCGAGCCGTGATCGGGATTTCTTCACCCGTTTTCGGATTGCGGCCGGGCCGCTGGCGTTTGTCCCGAAGGTCGAAATTGCCGAAACCGGACAATTTGACTTGTTCGTTGTCTTCAAGAGCGTGCCTAATTTCTTCAAAAAACAGTTCGACCAATTCCTTGGCCTCCCGTTTATTCAGGCCCAGCTCTTCATACAGACGTTCCGCCATTTCAGCTTTCGTCAGAGCCCCCATACGTCACTTCCTTAACGTGGCGTTCAACCTTTGTTCGAGCGAGGTGAGGATGTTTTGCGTCGTAGTATTCACCTCATCGTCATTAAGAGTGCGCGATGGATGCTGCCAGGTCAAGCCGACTGCAAGGCTTTTTCTATCAGGATCAATGCCTTTACCCTGATATACGTCAAATAGCCTGAGGTCCGTCAGCCATTCCCCTGCATTTTCACGGATTACGTCCAGTACAGCGCTAGCCGCGACGTCTTTTTCGGCAATCAGCGCAAGGTCACGACGCACTTCAGGAAAGCGCGATAACTCCTGGAATTTAGGCATTTTGCCCAACGCCACTTCAGCCAGAACCAGCTCGAAAACGAAGACCGGACGATCGAGGCCGAGGGTTTTCGACAATTCAGGGTGGATTGCGCCAACGAACCCTACCAAACGACCTTCACGTTCGATGCGCGCGGTTTGACCCGGGTGCAACGCAGGGTGTTTACCCGGCACGAACGTGAACGAACCCAGCGCACCAGCGAAGCCCAGTACCGCTTCCACATCCGCTTTGACGTCGAAGAAATCCACGACATCGCGACCTTGCGCCCAGCCTTCCGGCAGACGGCTACCGCAAACAACACCGGCCAACATCGGCTCTTGCTTCAAGCCTTCCAGCTGACCGACGAAACGCAGGCCGCTTTCGAACAGACGGACGCGATCCTGTTGACGATTCAGGTTGTGCTGAAGCGCCTTGACCAGACCAGGCCACAGGGACGAGCGCATGGCCGCCATGTCGTTGGAAATCGGGTTGGCCAGCAGCAGCGGCTCGACACCCGGATTAAACAACTCGAATTGTTTCGGATCGATGAAGCTGTAGGTGATCGCTTCCTGATAACCACGGGCCACCAGCAGGCGACGCAATTCAGGCAGGTCGCTACGCGCTTCAGCCTTGGCCTGCGGCGCCAGACGAGCTTGCGGGTAACGAACCGGCAGACGGTTGTAGCCGTACAGACGGGCAAGCTCTTCGATCAGGTCAACTTCGAGGCTGATGTCGAAGCGATGGCTTGGCACTTCAACGCGCCATTGCCCTGCCCCATCGGCAGAAATCTTCAGACCCAAGCCACTGAGCAATCGCTCGACTTCGGCCGAATCCATTTCCATGCCCAGCATCTGAGTGATGCGTTGCGCGCGCAGAGTAACCGGTGCAATCGAAGGCAGGTGCTGTTCGCTGACGGTTTCGATGATCGGCCCCGCTTCGCCGCCAGTGATTTCCAGCAGCAGGCCAGTGGCGCGCTCCATGGCTTCACGGGCCAGTTGCCAGTCCACGCCACGCTCGTAGCGGTGCGAGGCGTCGGTGTGCAGGCCGTAGGAACGGGCCTTGCCAGCGACGGCAATCTGATCGAAGAACGCACTTTCCAGGAAAATGTCGCGAGTGGTCGCGGTGTTGACGCCGCTGTGCTCGCCCCCCATGACGCCGGCGATAGCCAGAGCGCGGGTATGGTCGGCGATCACCAGCGTATCGCTACGCAGGCTGACTTCCTGACCATCGAGCAATACTAGCTTCTCGCCTTCTTCAGCCATGCGCACACGGATGCCGCCATTGATTTCGGCGAGATCGAACGCGTGCAGCGGTTGACCCAGCTCCAGCATCACGTAGTTGGTGATGTCGACGGCAGCATCAATGCTGCGCACGTCGGCACGACGCAGACGCTCGACCATCCACAGCGGCGTAGGCTTGGACAGGTCGACGTTACGGATCACACGGCCCAGGTAACGCGGGCAAGCAGTCGGTGCCAGGACTTCAATCGAACGCACTTCGTCATGCACGGCTGGCACGACTGGAACGATCGGACGAGTGACTTTAGCGTCATACAGCGCGCCGACTTCACGGGCCAGACCGGCCAGGGACAGGCAGTCACCGCGGTTCGGGGTCAGGTCGACCTCGATGCTGGCGTCATCCAGGCTCAGGTATTCACGAATGTCCTGGCCAACCGGCGCATCGGCCGGCAGCTCCATCAGGCCATCATTGCCTTCGCCGATTTGCAGCTCGGCTTGCGAGCAGAGCATGCCGTTGGACTCAACGCCCCGCAGCTTGGCTTTCTTGATCTTGAAGTCGCCCGGCAGTTCAGCACCGATCATGGCGAACGGGATCTTCAGGCCCGGGCGCACGTTTGGCGCGCCGCAGACTACCTGAAAGGTCTCCGAGCCATTGCTGACCTGGCAAACACGCAACTTGTCGGCGTCCGGGTGCTGCTCGGTGCTCAGCACCTCGCCCACCACCACACCGGTGAATTCGCCGGCGGCCAGCGTAACGCTATCGACCTCAAGACCGGCCATCGACAGACGAGCAACCAGCTCGTCGCGACTTACCTGCGGGCTTACCCAGCCACGCAGCCATTGTTCACTGAATTTCATCCTGCTCTCCTAAGAATTCGTTACGACTAGCGAAATTGCGCGAGGAACCGCAAGTCGTTGTCGAAGAACAGACGCAAGTCGTTCACGCCGTAACGCAGCATGGCCAGACGCTCAACGCCCATGCCGAAGGCAAAGCCCGAAAACTCTTCCGGGTCGATCCCGGACATGCGCAGCACGTTCGGGTGAACCATGCCGCAGCCCATGACTTCCAGCCAACCAGTCTGTTTGCAGACACGGCAGCCTTTACCGCTGCACATCACGCATTCCATGTCGACTTCAGCGGATGGCTCGGTGAACGGGAAGTACGAAGGACGGAAACGCACGGCCAGTTCTTTTTCGAAGAACACGCGCAGGAACTCTTCGATGGTGCCTTTCAGGTCGGCGAAGTTGATATCGCGGTCGACCAGCAGGCCTTCGACCTGGTGAAACATCGGCGAGTGGGTGATATCGGAGTCGCTGCGGTACACACGGCCTGGGCAGACGATGCGGATCGGCGGTTGTTTCGATTCCATGGTGCGGACCTGTACCGGCGAGGTATGGGTGCGCAGCAACATGTTGGCATTGAAATAGAAGGTGTCATGCATCGATCGGGCCGGGTGATGGCCTGGGATGTTGAGCGCTTCAAAGTTGTGGTAATCGTCTTCGACCTCAGGGCCTTCGGCGATGCCGTAGCCAATGTGGGTGAAGAACTGTTCGATACGTTCCAGAGTACGAGTAACCGGATGCAGACCACCCGAGGTCTGGCCACGGCCAGGCAGGGTCACGTCAATGGACTCGGCAGACAGTTTGGCGGCCAGGTCGGCCTCTTCAAACAGTGCCTTGCGGGCATTGAGAACCTCTGTGACACGCTCCTTGGCAACGTTGATCAGGGCGCCGACTTGCGGACGCTCTTCTGCCGGCAAATTCCCCAGGGTCTTCATCACCTGAGTCAATTCACCCTTTTTGCCAAGGTAGTGAACCCGGATTTGCTCCAGGGCATTGATATCTTCAGCGCTTTGCACAGCCTCTAGTGCTTGAGAGACGAGCGCATCCAGGTTTTCCATGTACAGACTCCAGATACAAAATAGGGGAAGAGCTTGAAGGCTCTTCCCCTATTTATGACGTTTAACACCTGGCCCCACAGAGGTGAGGCCGGGTGACTGTCGGGGGTACTTAAGCCAAGGTGGCTTTAGCTTTCTCGACAATCGCAGCAAACGCCGCTTTTTCGTTCACTGCCAGATCAGCCAGAACCTTACGGTCGATCTCGATGGACGCTTTTTTCAGGCCGGCGATGAAACGGCTGTAGGACAGACCGTTGATACGTGCACCAGCGTTGATACGAGCGATCCACAGAGCGCGGAACTGACGTTTTTTCTGACGACGGTCACGGTAGGCGTATTGGCCTGCCTTGATTACCGCTTGCTTGGCAACACGGAATACGCGCGAGCGAGCGCCGTAGTAGCCTTTAGCAAGTTTCAGAATTTTTTTGTGACGTTTACGGGCAATGACGCCACGCTTTACACGAGCCATGAGTTACTTCCTCTATTCTTGACTAAAATTAACGAAGGCGCAGCATGCGCTCGACTTTTGCCACGTCAGACGGATGCAGCAAGCTGCTACCGCGCAGTTGACGCTTACGCT
Source organism: Pseudomonas hormoni (assembly GCF_018502625.1). NCBI lineage: Bacteria > Pseudomonadati > Pseudomonadota > Gammaproteobacteria > Pseudomonadales > Pseudomonadaceae > Pseudomonas > Pseudomonas hormoni. The sequence continues at coordinate 1,493,309 of NZ_CP075566.1, read as the reverse complement.
TGGTCGACATTTTAGTCAGGATGTGGCTCTTGAAAGCGTGCTTGTGCTTGATACCGTTAGCAGTTTTCAGAAACCGCTTAGCAGCACCACTTTTCGTTTTCATTTTTGGCATGTTCGGATACTCCGCATTCAGTTGATAAACATAATCAGAAGGCCTGCCGTGCCCTGTTGATTACTTCTTCTTTTTCGGGGCGATGACCATGATCAGCTGGCGTCCTTCCATCTTAGGATGCTGTTCGACCGAACCGTACTCGAGCAAGTCACCTTCAACTCGCTTGAGGAGTTCCATCCCCAGCTCCTGGTGGGCCATCTCACGGCCGCGGAATCGCAAGGATACCTTGGCCCTGTCCCCATCACTCAGGAAACGTACCAGGTTGCGCAGTTTTACCTGGTAATCCCCTTCCTCCGTCCCTGGACGAAACTTGATTTCTTTAACCTGAATCTGCTTCTGGTTTTTCTTGGCCGCGGCAACCTGCTTCTTCTTCTCGAAGATCGATTTGCCGTAGTCCATCAGTTTGCAAACAGGGGGTACTGCATCGGCGGAAATCTCCACCAAATCCAGCTTGGCCTCTTCAGCCTTAAGAAGCGCGTCTTCAATTGACACAATCCCAAGCTGTTCACCTTCAGCCCCAATTAACCGAACCTCGCGTGCCGAGATATTCTCGTTGATCGGGGCTTTCGGTGCAGCTCGTTTATCTTGTCTCATTTCACGCTTAATAATAATTACTCCGAATCTGGGCGACCACGCCGGGAAACCGCTTGCGCGAGAAACTCAGCGAACTGGGCGACGGGCATCGAGCCCAGGTCAGCACCTTCACGAGTACGCACAGCGACAGTCTGCATCTCGACTTCCCGATCTCCGATAACCAAGAGATAGGGAACCTTGAGCAAAGTATGCTCGCGGATTTTAAAGCCGATCTTTTCATTTCTCAAGTCAGACTTGGCACGAAATCCGCTTTCGTTGAGAGTTTTTTCAACCTCGGCGGCAAAATCGGCCTGTTTGTCAGTGATGTTCATGATCACTGCCTGGGTCGGAGCCAGCCACGCAGGGAATGCACCCTCGTAGTGCTCGATCAGGATGCCGACGAAACGCTCGAAGGATCCGAGGATCGCCCGGTGCAACATCACCGGGTGCTTGCGACTGTTGTCTTCGGAGACGTATTCGGCTCCCAGACGGACAGGCAGGTTAAAATCGAGCTGCAGGGTACCACACTGCCAGACGCGGCCGAGGCAATCTTTCAGCGAGAACTCGATCTTCGGACCGTAGAACGCACCCTCGCCCGGCTGCAGATCGTACGGCAAGCCAGCGCTGTCAAGGGCTGCAGCCAATGCAGCTTCGGCGCGATCCCACAATTCGTCGGAACCGACGCGTTTTTCCGGACGAGTGGACAGCTTCATCTCGACTTCTTTGAAGCCGAAGTCGGCATAGACGTCCATGGTCAGCTTGATGAACGCGGCGGATTCGGCCTGCATCTGCTCTTCGGTGCAGAAGATGTGGGCGTCATCCTGAGTGAACGCACGCACGCGCATGATGCCGTGCAGCGCACCCGATGGCTCGTTACGGTGGCAGGCACCGAATTCGGCCAGGCGCATTGGCAACTCGCGGTAGCTTTTCAGGCCCTGATTGAACACTTGCACGTGGCAAGGGCAGTTCATAGGCTTGATGGCGTAATCGCGGTTTTCCGACTGAGTGGTGAACATGTTGTCGGCGTAGTTGGCCCAGTGCCCGGATTTCTCCCACAGGCTGCGGTCAACGACTTGTGGAGTCTTGATCTCCAGGTAGCCGTTGTCGCGCTGAACCTTGCGCATGTACTGCTCGAGCACCTGGTACAACGTCCAGCCGTTCGGGTGCCAGAACACCATGCCCGGTGACTCTTCCTGGGTGTGGAACAGGCCCAGGCGCTTACCGATCTTGCGGTGATCGCGCTTTTCAGCTTCTTCGATGCGCTGGATGTAAGCCGCCAACTGCTTCTTGTCAGCCCATGCGGTGCCGTAAACGCGCTGCAATTGCTCGTTCTTCGCATCGCCACGCCAGTAGGCGCCGGACAACTTGGTCAGCTTGAAGGATTTCAGGAAACGCGTGTTCGGCACGTGCGGACCACGGCACATGTCGACGTATTCTTCGTGATAGTACAGGCCCATGGCCTGCTCGTTCGGCATGTCTTCGACCAGGCGCAGCTTGTAGTCTTCGCCGCGGGCCTTGAACACTTCGATCACTTCGGCGCGCGGAGTGACTTTCTTGATCACGTCGTAATCTTTTTCGATCAGCTGCTGCATGCGCTGTTCGATGGCGGCCAGATCGTCCGGAGTGAAAGGACGTTCGAAGGCGATGTCGTAATAGAAGCCTTCGTCGATGACCGGCCCGATCACCATTTTGGCGGTCGGGTACAGCTGCTTGACCGCATGGCCAACCAGGTGGGCACAAGAGTGGCGAATGATCTCCAGCCCCTCTTCATCCTTTGGCGTAATGATTTGCAGCGTAGCGTCGGCGCTGATGATGTCGCTGGCGTCGACAAGCTTGCCATCGACCTTGCCGGCCACGGTGGCCTTGGCCAGACCTGCACCAATGGATGCGGCGACCTCGGCTACGGAAACCGGGTGATCGAATGAACGTTGACTGCCGTCGGGAAGAGTAATAGTTGGCATGGCGCCTCCTCTCCTAGTGGTGACCCCTACCAAAGGTCACGTGGGTTGGGATGAGCCAGTACAAGATCCGGTCCAGGCCGTTCAATGACGAACGCCTGCCTTACAGCGGCAGGAGCCTTGCGACCAACCGGAAAACCGAACCAGAGTGACTGGGATTCAAATCAGGGTTATTCGAACATTTGCCGCCGCCGGGACTGAAGGTCATCCGGAGCTTGCAAATACCCGAGCGGGGCATGCTAGCACAGATGAACGGTCGTCGCGGTGCCGGGTTTTCTGCTGGGGCAAATCAGGAGTTTTTATGCCAGAGTGCTGAACTTGAACCCTGCTTTACCCCTCAGATAACAAGACATTGACCCACAAGGAGCATCCCAGCATGCGTCTGAATCGTTTGTTCGCAGTAGTCGCCCCCATCGTCCTGCTGCTGCCGTTGGCCGCCCATGCCGATTGGCCGAAGGGCGAGCGCGAGAAATACATGGCTCAGTGCACTCAGGCAGCCACTCCCCAAATCGGCGCGGCCGCTGCCAAAGCTCATTGCGCTTGTGGTGCCGATGCAATCAAATCGTATCCGGCCAGCGACATTCAGGCATTGATGGATAACAAGGCCAGTGATGCGCTCAAGCAAAAAGCACTGACCCAGATTGCGGCATGCAAGGCCGATAACAAGGCGAAAAAATAAGCTCGGCAAAACGACTTGGGGGCTGCATCAATCGATGAAAAACCCCTGAAAAGCGCTTTTTCGTACATTTTATGCAGGATTTACAGCTTTTTTTATCGTCTTTACTTTCGGCTGAAAGCCTTTTAAATCGGGGCTTTCAGCCACATTGAGCAACAAAGAACGCATGACTGTAGGGCAAACAGCACGTCCGGGGGGCTCCCAAAGCGAACATTTCGACTATGATACCCCGGTGTGCCCAGTTGGCCTGAGCAACACAGTACTGAAAAAATATATGTTTCTTGGAGATACACCATGTCTAATCGCCAAACCGGCACCGTTAAGTGGTTCAACGATGAAAAAGGCTTCGGCTTCATCACTCCTCAAGGTGGCGGTGACGACCTGTTCGTACACTTCAAAGCTATCGAAAGCGACGGTTTCAAAAGCCTGAAAGAAGGCCAGACTGTTTCCTTCGTGGCTGAGAAAGGCCAAAAGGGTATGCAAGCTGCTCAAGTTCGCCCAGAGTAATTTCCAGGCGCACTAAAAAAACCCCGTCCATGTGACGGGGTTTTTTATGGGTGAAGCAATAGCCTGACGGGGTCAGCCGCAGTTGATGCGCGTGATCACCAGGTTGGTATCGGTGTTCAGGTTCAGGCGATCGGAGCGGTACTCCAGGGTCACCATATCGTTGGGCTTGAGGATACGGGCATTTTGCGCGCCGGCGCGAAGGCGCGCCTGTTCCAGCAGTTCAGGCGAAGCCTTTTTGCCAATGGTGAATTCGGCAGCCTTTGCTTCGCAACGGCTGTGACCGGTATCCGTCGTCGTGACAGGGTCTGTTGCCGACTCGGTAGACGTACTGCTGCAACCCGCCAGCAGACTAGCGGCCAACAAAGTACCCAATGACGCGAGCTTCCAAGGCATGAAGCCTCCTTTTTTCAATAAGTGAGCTGAGATCGTGCGACCGCCAATCTGGCGTTTGGTTTCACAGGTAGCGCTTTCACCCTACCCTCGATCCGGACAATCGGCGAGTTTGCCTGAGCATTCCCGGCCGTTCATCCCTCAATCATGACTGAATATGAACAGCACTCAATAAATGTCGATGTAGTCGAACGGTGGTGTTGGCCAGTTCTCTTTCAGCGCATTGAAAATCTGCATGACCCAAACCTCGTCACTGGCCGCAACCAATCCCACATACCCGGAACCCTTGGCCCACGTCTCCAGACGAAACAGCAGGCCGCCGATGTCGGTGCCGCCCACGACGCCCGATGAAATATAGGCAATACCGCCCTTGGTGACCCGCAATTGGGTATGCTCATCATCGCTGGCACTGGCCAGTAGCTGGCGCACCGCTTCAAGGGTCAAGCCGTCAGGAGTGTTCAAATCGATCTGCACAGCGCTGTCCTTGAAAAATTCATCTAGGACCAAGTGTCGCATAGCCCTCCTCTCATGCCTAAGTCGGAGTGCCAAACGTCCGGCAAAATGGTTAACTCACCCACAGACTTTTCCGAATTCACGAGCGCCATCATGACCACCGTAAGCATCGACGCCGACATCAAAGCCAAGTGGCCACAAGGCCATAGCTCCTACAGCCCGGGCAGCCCGGAAGAGTTGGCAATCATTGGTATCGATCTATTGGTCAAGGAGTTGGGGACTGAAGCGGCGCAATCCTTTATCGCGCAGGTATTCGAGAAGTACCCGGCCGACTACAAGGGCGCTGAATACAACGAAAGGGAGTGAAACCCGCAGGCTGGCACCTGCGGGTGTGAAACTTACTTCAGACGCGCCAGACGCTGGGTCAACAGATCGAAGAAACCCTGAGCGTCGCCGCTTTCAACCCAGAAAGCGTTCTTTGGCGCTTTCAGACCGTCATACCAGTCGACGATGGTTTGACCGAACGTCGGGCCCTCGCGGCTATCAACTACCACATTGACCGAACGGCCCGTGAACAGCTCCGGCTTGAGCAGGTAGGCAATGACCGTAGCGTCATGCACCGGGCCTCCCGGAAGACCGTAGTGCTCCATGTCGCCTTTAACGTATTCGTTGAGAATATCGCCCACCAGCTTGCTGGCGTTGTTGTTCAGCGCGGCGATCTGCTTCAGGCGCGCTTCGCTGGTGAGGACCTTGTGGGTCACGTCCAGCGGCAGATACGTCAGTTTGACGCCACTTTTCAGCACCACTTCCGCCGCTTGCGGGTCAGCGAACAAATTGAATTCCGCCACCGGAGTGATGTTGCCGCCATTGAAGTGCGCACCACCCATGATCACCACTTCCTTGATGCCCTGAACGATTTCAGGTTCCTGGATCAGTGCCAGGGCCAGGTTGGTCTGAGGACCGAGCATGGCGATGGTGATGCTGTGGGGCTTGGCGGTTTTCAAGGTATCGATCAGGTAATTGACCGCATTGCCCTTGGCCAGGCCTTTCTTCGGTTCATGCACGGTAACGCCCGACAGGCCCTCCTTGCCATGAATGTTCTCGGCATAGATCGGCGTGCGCATCAGCGGCTTCGGCGCACCGGCATACACCGGCACCTCTTCACGCCCCGCCCACTCGCGGGCCAGCCGCGCATTACGCGACGTCTTGTCCAGACGCACGTTACCGGCGACGGTGGTCAGCGCGCGGATGTTCAATTCTTCCGGCGATGCCAAGGCAAACAGCAAGGCCACCACGTCGTCGGCACCCGGATCGGTGTCGATGATCAAGTCGATCTTTTCCGCCGCCTGGGCGCTTGTTGCGGTAATCAGGGACAAAAGCAGCAGACTCCGGAGCAGGTGGTGCAGTTTCTGAGCATAGCGGTGCATAGCGCACTCCTTGTGCGTGGGAAAGCAGAGAGACGATGGCGAATCAGAACGTAACCCCAGCCACCAGCACAATGTTGCAGTACGGCTGACATTCGCCTGTACGAACAATCGCCCGCGCCTGTCGGCTCAAGACTTTGAATTGGTCATGACTGAGCAGCTCACGCTGACCCAGCGCACCTTTTGCATTTAGTTCGTCCAGCGCGACCAGCGCCGACGGTTGCTTGTCCAGGATCTCGCGGGCCAACACGTGGCTTTCGACCTGCATTTCGCTGAGCACGACGTTCAACGTGCTGATGAAATCCGGAATGCCGTGGGTCAGGGCCAGGTCGATCAGTTCGACGCCCGGCGGCACCGGTAGGCCCGCATCGCCAATCACGACCATGTCGCCGTGGCCCAGGGAAGCGATCAGTCGCGACAACGCGACGTTGAGCAGTGGTGTTTTCTTCATGGTGTTTTAAAGGCCTGTACATCGGACAAATCAGGAATCGAGGGTTGCGCGCCAGCACGGGTCACCGACAGCGCGGCGGCCACCTGGCCGAAACGGATCGCGTCGCCCTCGTTTTTGCCGGCCGCCAGCGCGGCGGCGAAACCACCGACAAAGGTGTCGCCAGCCGCCGTGGTATCGACCGCTTTTACCTTCGGCGCCGGAAAGTGTTCGAAGCTTTTGCCATTGGCAAACAGCGAGCCCTGGGCACCCAGGGTGATGATGACCTTGCCCGCCCCCATGGCAATCAGCCGGGTCGCTGCGGCTTCGGCGGTTGCCAGGGAGTCCACCGGCAAACCGCTCAGTGCCGAGGCTTCGCTCTCGTTCGGGATCAGGTAATCGATGGCGGCATACCAGTCTGCCGGCAACGGACGACTGGCTGGCGCCGGGTTGAGAATCACGGTTTTGCCCAGCTCACGACCGCGCTTGAGCGCATGACCGACCGTGGCATCCGGCACTTCCAACTGACAGATGATCACCTCTGCCGCCTGCAATACCGCGTCGAAACGATCGATCACTTCTGGCGTCAGTGCGCCATTGACACCGGCGACGATGACGATCGCGTTCTGGCTGTTGTCATCCACCACGATCAACGCCACGCCACTGGCACCGTCGACGGTGCTGACCGCCTGGCAATCGATCCGGTCGGCCAACAACGCCTCGCGCAGTTCAACGCCATAGGCGTCGTTGCCCACGCAACCGACCATCGACACCTGCGCTCCCAGCCGCGCCGCAGCAACCGCCTGATTGGCGCCCTTGCCGCCGGAGACCGTGGCAAACGACTCGCCGATCAGCGTTTCACCGCCACGGGGCAACCGCGACGCGCGGGTCACCAGGTCCATGTTCAGGCTGCCTATCACCACTACTTTTGCTGACATACATTGCTACTCATCAATTCTTTTTCAGTGGTGCTTTTGGTTTAACGACTGTCTATTTTCAACGGAAGTGATCAAACACACCGGCCAGCGGCGCGGTCGATTCCCGCAAGACAATACTGGGTGTCACGATCCGTTGATCGGTGGCCATGTCCGGTGTGGCGATCCTGCGCAAAAGCACGCCGGCCGCCATCTCGCCGAGTTGCAGGATCGACTGGCCCACGGTGGTCAGCGCCGGATAGACATAACGGCTCATCTGGATATCGTCGAAGCCGATCACCGACAGCTCGCTCGGCACTCGAATATTGCGCTCGGCGGCGGCTCGCAGCACGCCGATGCCGATCATGTCGTTGCCGGCAAAAATCGCGCTGGGCGGGTTCTTCTCCAACAGGATCGCGGCGGCGCTGTAACCACCGGTGCTGGTGAAATCGCTTTCCAGCATGCGTTCGCGAGGCACTTCGACGCCCGCCTCTTTCAGCGCGTGGCAATAACCTGCCAGACGCATCTGCGCCACGCTGGTACTTGCCGGCCCGCCAATGGTGGCGATGTCCCGATGTCCCAGTTCCAGAAGGTGCCGGGTCGCCAGATAAGCGCCGTACTCATGATCGATACGCACCAGATCGGCATTCACGCCTTCCAGCCCGCGGTCGACGATGACCATCGGCGTACGCACGCCTGCCAGACCTTCTGCCAGCCCCGCATCACCACCGGCCGATGCCACGATCAGCCCGTCGATGCGCTTTTCCAGTAGCACGCGCAGGTAGCTGCGCTGCTTTTCCGGGTTGTCGTCGGAGTTGCAGAGGATCACGCAATAGCCATTACGCTCGCAGTAATCCTCGATGCCACGCGCCAGTTCGGCGAAGTACGGGTTGAGGCTGTTGGGCACCAGCAGGCCAATGGTCGCCGTGGTCTTGGCCTTCAATGAGCGGGCCACGGCGCTGGGCACGTAGTCGAGAGTTTTGATCGCGGCTTCGACCTTGACCCGCACTTCCTCACTGACCGGCCGGGTCTTGTTCACCACGTGAGAAACGGTGGTGTAGGAAATTCCAGCGAGCGCTGCCACATCCTTGATTGTTGCCATGACTCAGGTCCGCCGGCTTGCGCGCTGACTGCGATAGGTATCAAGCACCACCGCCACCACGATGACCGCGCCGGTGATGATGCGTTTGGTCGGCTCGGTTGCGCCGATCTGCGCCAGACCAGCCGCCAGCACGGAAATGATCAGGACCCCGAAAAAGGTGCTGATGACCGAACCGCGACCGCCCATCAGGCTGGTTCCGCCGATCACCACGGCGGCGATCACTTGCAGTTCCAGACCCGAACCGGCATTCGGGTCCGCAGCTTCCAGGCGAGAAATCTGGAACAGCGCGGCGATACCGGCCAGCAGCCCCATCAGACTGAACACCAGGATCTTGTAGGGCTTTGGATTGATCCCTGCCAGACGTACCGCCTCTTCGTTGGTGCCGATGCCGATCAGGTAACGACCGAACACCGTGCGGGTCAACACCGCCTGAGCAATGAAGATGATCAGCAAGGCAATGATGAACGATGGCGAGATGCCGAAGGCGATCGGGTTGGACAGCCAGGCAAAGGCATCACCGATGTAGGCCGTGCGCGAACCGGTCATCTGATACGCCACGCCACGCGCCATTTCCAGCACGCCGAGGGACACGATGAACGACGGAATCCGCCAGGCCACGGTGATAGAACCGGTGATGGTCCCGGCCAGCGCTGCCGCCGCCATGCCGAGCAGCGCTGCCGGCAATACGCTCCAGCCCCAGCCGAGAATCGCCACGCTAACCGTCGACGCTGCAAGTGCCAGCACCGAGCCCACCGACAGGTCGATGCCGCCAATGATCAACACGAATGTCATGCCGACCGCGAGCACCATCAAGTCCGGAATCTGGTTGGCCAGGGTGCTGAAGGTGTCGTAGGACAGGAAATGGCTGCTCAGGACCGAGAACAGCGCGACCATCGCCAGCAAGGCACCGGCCAGGCCCAGATAGGTGCCGAGGCCGTAAAAATTGCCACTACGTTTACCGGCAGACGTTGCAGTTTTCATTGAGGATCCCTAGGCGCTGCTTCATTGAGCAACGCATCACGTTTTTGGTAGCCGGCAAAAGCGGCGGCAAGCAAGTCATCCTGGGTCCAGCTATCGCGTTCGAACGTCTCGATCAGGCGCCCCGCCGACAGCACGCCGATGCGGTCGCAGATCAGCATCAGTTCGCGCAGGTCGCTGGACACCACCACCAGCGCCTTGCCCTGACGGGTCAGCTCGCCGAGCAGTGCATAGATGTCGAATTTGGCGCCGACGTCGATGCCGCGAGTCGGCTCGTCGAACAGCAACACCGAACAATCGCGCTCCAGCCAACGGCCGATCACGACTTTCTGCTGGTTGCCGCCGGACAGCTCCGAGACCAATTGCCTCGGACTGGAGCTGCGGATGCGCATGGCGTCGATCTGACGCTGGGCCAGGGACATCTCGTCACCGTTGTTGACGAAGCCACCGCTGGAAATCTCTGGCATGTTGCCCAGGGCAATGTTCGCGCTGATCGATTGGGTCAACAGCAAGCCTTCGCCCTTGCGGTCTTCGGTGATCAGGGCAATGCCATGACCGACCGCGTCCACTGGCGAACGAATACTCACGACCTGTGCAGGCGAACCCAGCGCAACCGTGCCGCTGTCCGCCGTGTCGGCGCCGAAGATCAAGCGAAGCAACTCGGTACGCCCTGCCCCGATCAAACCGGAAATCCCGAAAATCTCACCGGCGCGTACTTCGAAGGACACGTCGCGCACCTTGTCCGAGCGGGTCAGCCCCTTGACCGTCAACGCCGGAGCGCCAATCTTGCGCGGGCCCATGTCGATGTGTTCGCCGAGTTCACGGCCGACCATCAGCGTGACCAGTTGCTCGCTGTTGTAATTGGCCATCGGCTCGACGCAGACCAGGTTGCCGTCGCGCAACACCGCAATGCGCTGAGCGACACGGGCCAACTCTTCGAGGCGGTGCGAGATATAGATGATCGACACGCCGCGCGCTTGCAGGCGAGTGATCTGCTCGAACAGCATTTCGACTTCACGGGCCGTCAGCATCGCGGTCGGTTCGTCGAGGATCAGCACATGACAATCGCCGATCAGGTTACGGGCGATTTCGACCATTTGCTGGTGACCGATGCCCAGCTCTCCGACCAGGGTGTCCGGGTCAATCGCGTCGAGCCCGACCTGGGCCATGGCCTCGATCGCGGCCTTGCGCAATTGTTTGCGACTGATCCAGCCCGCATTGCTGGGCAGGTTGTCGAGAAACAGGTTTTCCGCCACTGACAGGGTCGGCAGCAGATTGAGTTCTTGCATGACCATGCGAATGCCCAGGTCTTCAGCCTGGGTGCGACTGCCGGGGCGGTAATCCTGCCCCTGGAATTGCATCTGACCGGTGGTCGGCGTGACCAGCCCGCCGATGATCTTCGACAGCGTGCTTTTGCCGGCGCCGTTCTCGCCGGTCAGCGCCAGCACTTCACCGCGCATCAACGTCAGGTCGATGCCGGCAAGGACAGGTTGCGCATAGGTCTTACCGATACCGCTGACCGAGAGGACAGCGTTCGGAGCGGAAACTGACATAAAAACTCTCCATGTGCTCACCCGGACGGGCGAGCACCGTTGTGTCGCCAGAAGGACTACTTGGTAACCAGCTCTACCGGAGTTTCGATGACGCCGTTGGTACCGCTGTCGACCTTCTCGCCCTTGATGATTTTCAGCGCCGTCTCGATACCGAACACGGCTTGCCTGGCGGCAAACTGGTCAGCGGTGGCCAGGACACGGCCATCCTTGAGCATCGGCTTGATGGCATTGATGTTGTCGTAGCCGACCACTTGAACCTTGCCGGCCTTGCCCGCGGCACGCACGGCGGACACTGCGCCGACGGCCATACTGTCGTTGCCGGCCAGCAGGGCTTTGATGTTCGGGTATTCGCTGAGCATGGAAGAGGCAACCTGGTTGCCCTTGTTGATTTCCCAATCGCCGGATTGCAGGGATACGACCTTGATCTGCGCCGCTTCCATCGCATCCTTGAAGCCTGCAGTGCGGGCCTGGGCGTTGGTGGTGGTGGACACGCCTTCGATGATGCCGACTTCGTCACCGGCCTTCAGTTGCTTGGCCAGGTATTCGCCCACCAGCCGTGCGCCTTTGCGGTTGTCAGGACCTACAAACGGGACGGTGATGTTCTTGCTTTTGACGACAGCTGGATCCAGCTGGTTATCGATGTTGATCACGGTGATGCCGGCATCCACCGCTTTCTTGATCACTGGCACCATGGCTTTGGAGTCAGCCGGCGCGATGACCAGCGCATTGACCTTGGAGACAATCATCTGCTCGACGATGCGGATCTGGTTGGCCGTGTCCGTTTCGTCCTTGATGCCGTTGGAGATCAGTTCGAAATCGCCGGAGTGGTCTTTCTGGTAGGCCTTGGCGCCGTCTTCCATGGTCAGGAAGAATTCGTTGGCCAGGGATTTCATGACCAGCGCGACTTTAGGTTTTTCAGGGGATTCGGCCAAAGCCGAGGAGACAGGCAACGCGGCGGATGCGGCAGCCAGCATAGCGACAGCGAGAAGACGTCCAGCGAATGGCAGCTTCATGGGTTCACTCCGATCTTATGATTATTCTGAGCAACGCTTGCGCTGGCATAAGCTTCACCGAATTCGCCGAGGGACAAGCCATCGGCGGAGCCGCGCAAACGTTTGCGTAGACCGAACTATGCGAACCCTGTCGTCATTTGTCAACGACCGAAAAAGCCGTTTTGTGCTTCGGCGAGCGTCTCTTTACGCCGTGGTGCTGACAATACCACCCGCGCTGGAACCCTTGGCCAGTTCCTTGACCAGATTGCCGGTTACTTCCGCCAGCGCACCGCTGGTGTTGGCGACCTGCCCCTGAATTGACATGATTACCGCAGTCTTGGCTTCCGGTGTCGGGTAAGACGCAACCTGAGCCGCAGCCAGTTGTTGCTGTTGCTCACGCAGTTGCTGCTGCAGTTCCTGCATACGCTTGAGCAACATTTTTACTGCGATGCTCTGGTCGCTGCCGCTTTCTGCTTTGGCTTCGGCCGGGGCCCCGCCACCCGTGCGGACTTTGGTTTCGCCAGTCGCTTCCTCGCTACCCAACGCCAGCGTCGACGCTTCGGAAGTCGATTCGCTCAAAGCGTTGATCGTCGCCGTGGACTTGCCACCGATGGTGATTGCGCCTGCATTGGGAAAGCCAACCGAAAATGACATGTGAACTCCTGGAGTAAAAGATCCTTTGAAGGGCATCGACCTGCGAGCGATTTTCTTTAGTGCCGATTTGCCATCTGGCAAGACGACTTGTTCGACAGGCGCCGTAGCCCTTTTCGGAGAGCCGAACGTAAATGCCAAACATATTCGGAAACCCGGACAACAAGCTGTTTAAGATTTCTCTGGCGAAAACCAGATAATTGATACAAATCATTAGGTTAAAGGCATTTTTTCAATTCTGGATACGACTGGTACAGATCCTGCTCCCTCTACTCCACCCCAGGCGTTCAGATCAGCCTTGGGCGCATCTAGATGAACCTGCATCAGCACCGTCTCACTACTAGAGAGAAAAATAATGACATCTGCTTTCAAGACTTTCGTTCCGGGCGCTTTGGCCCTCCTGCTGCTCCTACCGACAGCCCTTCAGGCAAAAGAAGCCGAAACCCAACAAAAACTGGCGAACGTGGTGATCCTCGCCACGGGCGGCACCATTGCCGGCGCAGGCGCCAGTGCCGCCAACAGCGCGACTTATCAAGCAGCGAAAGTCGGCATCGAACAATTGATCGCCGGGGTTCCGGAACTGAGCCAACTGGCTAACGTTCGCGGCGAACAAGTCATGCAGATTGCGTCAGAAAGCATCACCAACGACAACCTGCTGCAACTGGGCCGTCGCGTGGCCGAACTGGCCGACAGCAAAGACGTCGATGGCATCGTCATCACCCACGGCACCGACACCCTGGAAGAGACCGCGTACTTCCTGAACCTGGTCGAAAAAACCGAGAAGCCGATCATCGTCGTTGGCTCCATGCGCCCGGGCACCGCGATGTCCGCCGACGGCATGCTGAACCTGTACAACGCCGTCGCCGTAGCCAGCAGCAAAGACGCTCGCGGCAAAGGCGTGCTGGTGACCATGAACGATGAAATCCAGTCCGGTCGTGACGTCAGCAAGATGATCAACATCAAGACCGAGGCGTTTAAAAGTGCCTGGGGCCCACTCGGCATGGTGGTCGAAGGCAAATCCTACTGGTTCCGCCTGCCAGCCAAGCGCCACACCATGGATTCGGAATTCGACATCAAGAACATCAAGAGCCTGCCTGACGTCGAAATCGCCTATTCCTACGGTAACGTGAGTGATACAGCCTACAAAGCGCTGGCTCAATCCGGCGCCAAAGCCATCATCCACGCCGGTACCGGCAATGGCTCGGTGTCTTCACGGGTGGTTCCAACCCTGCAGGCCCTGCGCAAGGATGGCGTGCAAATTATCCGGTCCTCCCACGTCAACGCCGGTGGTTTCGTACTGCGTAACGCTGAGCAACCTGACGACAAATACGACTGGGTCGTTGCCCATGACCTGAATCCGCAGAAGGCTCGCATCCTGGCCATGGTCGCCCTGACCAAGACCAATGACAGCAAAGAGCTGCAGCGGATGTTCTGGGAATACTGATTCGCCCTCGCCCGGCCGGTTCCGGCCGGGCACCGCTGTCACCACTCGCCACTCCTGGCGAGTGGTCTCGTATCCGATAAAAAAATTTCCCTCTTCCTACACCAAACAGGAAAAACCGCTGTCAGAGGATTTTCTTGAATTTTAAGCAGTTGCGAAAATGCCTACAGTTAAATACTGTATGCACGTACAGCTTAATAAGGATAATTCCGTGGCCACCACCTCTGCATCTCCTGACGCCTATGCACGTATGGGCATCCGCGTTCAGAAAATCATCAATTCCCCCACCGCCCAGAAAGCCAAAGCTGCGCTGATCTTTCGTCTTCCGGACGAGCCCGTGGATGAGTGGGAACAGTTGCTCGAAGAAATCGACGAGAACGACAACGTCACCCTCGCCTACCGCGACGATGGCGGTGTGCAGATTTTCTGGGTTGTGCCGAAGGAAGATTGAGTCAATGAGTGTCCGTTGTTTTGCTTTGCTGTTTCTGCTCTTCGCGATGGGTGCCCAGGCTGACGCCCCGCGCACCTTCAGCGAAGCCAAGAAAGTCGCCTGGAAGTTGTATGCGCCGCAATCCACCGAGTTCTACTGCGGGTGCAAGTACACCGGCAATAAGGTGAACCTCTCCGCCTGCGGTTATGTACCGCGCAAAAATGCCAAGCGCGCTTCCCGAATCGAATGGGAGCACATCGTCCCCGCCTGGCAGATCGGCCACCAGCGTCAGTGCTGGCAGGAAGGCGGACGCAAGAACTGCACGCGTTACGATCCGACCTATCAGAAAGCCGAGGCCGATTTGCACAATCTGGTGCCGAGCATCGGCGAGGTCAACGGCGATCGCAGCAACTTCAGTTTTGGCTGGCTGCCGGAGCAATCCGGACAATACGGCTCGTGCCTGACCCAAGTTGATTTCAAGGCGAAGAAGGTCATGCCCCGCCCTTCCATTCGCGGCATGATCGCCCGGACTTACTTCTACATGAGCAAGCAGTACGGTTTGCGCCTGTCGAAGCAGGATCGGCAACTGTATGAAGCCTGGGACAAAACCTACCCCGTGCAAGCCTGGGAACGGCAACGCAACCAAAGTGTGGCGTGCGTGATGGGACGGGGTAACGAGTTTGTCGGGCCGGTTGACATGAAAGCGTGCGGTTAAACGCTGACTGAACGCAAAAAAAGGCCTCGGGTTGAATGCCCGAGGCTTTTTTGTTTTTAACCGCGCTGGTAATACCAGGGGCGGTCGACCGACGGCGTCAGCAACGCCGTTACTGAGTCACCGGATGCTCGACGACCAGCAATTCGATGTTCTGTTTTTTCGCGCGGGTCAGCGCCGCGCGCACCTCCGCCTGTTTAGCTTCAGCCTCGGCTTTCGAGTTGTAGGGCCCCATCAGGATGCGGGTCTTGCCATTTTCCTTGACCACACTGGCAACGAAACTGTGCTCAATCAGCCAGCCGCTCAGATCGCTGACAGCCTGGGTTATTTCACCGCGCACTTCCAGATCCCACTGGGGTGCGGAAGCCACCACAGGCGCGACAGTCGCTGCCGGCTGCGGTTTTTGCGCCTCTACGCTCTTGCCTTCACCACATCCCGCCAATGCCAGTACTGCGATTACCAAGGCCATTTTGCGCACAACGCGTCCCTCTGAATGCTGAAAGCGGGGATTTTAACATCCATGAATACTTCCCGAGCGCCGCAAAATGGGCTCAAAACAACGAGAATGATGGATGCGGCCTCTGTATAGTTACGCCTTGGGAATTAATGCAGCATCTGCGCGTCAGAAAGAGGCACCCAAACCGTGAGACTTCGCACTAATCTATACATACCACCGACCTCTGCACTGTCCGAATCAGGTGTCCCATAAAGCAATCAAGGAGAAGACCATGCTGATACTCACCCGCAAAGTCGGTGAAAGCATAAACATTGGCGATGACATTACGATCACCATTCTGGGCGTAAGCGGCCAGCAAGTCAGAATTGGCATCAACGCCCCGAAAGACGTTGCGGTGCACCGCGAAGAAATTTATCAGCGCATTCAGGCCGGCCTGACCGCCCCGGACAAGCCACAATCCTGAATCCTGCTGCAGTCAGTAGCCAGCCCGTTCGCCCCGGAACCACGGCTGGCTAAGATTCAAGCGTCGCTATCACCCTCTGTCACCCACCCAAAACGTGAAGCCGATACTAACGGCATGTCTCACGTCATGGCTGTCGGACGTTTCGGATAAATCCTGGCGAAGTGCGCAATCGCACTCGACTAACCAAACGTCACACCCCGCGCCATGCCCGTAGCCGCCACGACCATCAGCAGCACCAGCAACGCTTCGATATGACTGATCCGTGCAAACAGCGTTATACGGCCGGTATTGATGGCTGCCCCCCGCGCCTGTGCAATCCGCCATTTGATCAGCGTCACCATCGGCGCAACTTCAAGCAGCAGGATGAGGACGAAAAGCGTCATCTTGAGGTGGAACAGTGGCTGGTGAAGATAGTAGTCAGTGCCCTTTTCGTACCCGCCAAAGGCGCGCATCCCACCAGTGACCAGCAGGATGACTGCAGAAATCCCCCACAGGTTATCCGCGATCAATACACTGCGAGCGTCCCCCGCGCCCTTGGCCAGGCGCCGAAAAGCCGTACCGCGGGACAGGACCGCCCAGAAACCCAGGGCAAATGCCAAGAGATGGATCGCAGCAAGAAACCAGTGCACAAGCATCGATATACTCCCGTCAGGCTAATGTTCGAATTGGCCTGAAGTAGTAGCCCAAAAAGCAGGAGCTTGCCTGCACCCAAGGATGGAAGACGTGAATCGCTCAGAACTGCCAACGCTCGTATTGCTGCCGGGAATGGACGGTACCGGCCAACTTTTCAGTCCCTTGGTCTCTGCCCTGAGGCCGGATATAGAAACGATTGTTGTCCGCTACCCTTGCGACATTGCGCTGAGCTATGAAGAGCTGGAAGCGATAGCGCGAAAGTCGCTGCCCACCGATCGCCCCTTCATCTTGCTGGGAGAGTCCTTTTCCGGCCCCATCGCCATTTCACTGACCGCCCTGCATCTGCCTCAACAGACTGGCTTGATCCTGTGCAGCACCTTTATCAAAAACCCGCGACCGGTATTCAAGTCACTCAAACGCTTGATAACCCTGCTGCCCATCGAGCTTTTCCCCACCAGATGGCTCAGTAAAATCTTGCTGGGTCGATTTTCCACAGCAAGCTTGCGCGCAGCACTGAATGAGGCGATCACCCAGGTCACGCCCTCGGTGATGCGCTCACGGCTTCGATCAGTAGTGGAAGTGGATGTGTCGGTACAACTTGCGGGCCTCGACATTGCTACCCTGTACCTTCGCGCCAGCCAGGATTGGGTTGTACCGCAAACCGCGTCGATACGAGTCCTGGAAGCAAACCCCAAAGTATTGGAAGTCGTTCTGGATGCACCCCACTGCCTGCTTCAGGCATCTGCGACAGAGGCCGCCCGCGCTATCCGGCACTTCATGGAGAGTGTCAGCCCGGCAGTTGAATGATTACTTCGCAGCATTACGACACTCAACGCGCACGAAAAACCCGGCCAAGAGAGTCAGAGTCCGCCCACTTCGCGCCCCTGACGCGACCTGAAATCCTGATTACGGAACAGCAACCGCGGCAACTTGAAGAGTTCGCACGCACGATCAATCATCTGGAAAGCAGTTGATTTGCGACGCTGCGCGACAATCATTCGGCCGATTTCGAAACCAAACTCAGTGGCATCTTCACGCGATACAAAACGCATCGAAGGTAACTCACTTGCCTCTCTGATCTCTTTGCCGTTGAACCAAATCGATATCTTGGCTTTATGATGCGCGTCCAGGTTTTCCGGTTCGACGTGCAGTGTTTTGATCGGCCCGACTGTAGCAACGTGGATTTCGTAACCTAAGTGAGTCTCTAGTTTCGTAACGATTGAAGGCTCTGATGTCATTACCGCCATCCATTGCTTGTAAAAGATTGGCGCAACAATACTCGTTAATTTGAGCAATGCCAAATTGCCACCATCTCAACGTCGCATCCGGTTACGGGGGCGGTACCAGACTTGAATGACCATGGAGCCTTGGTTGCGCCTCAACGAATGCCTTGAGGTGACGACCTGGAGGTGGGCGCCGAGTGGGCGGTTGAGCGGGGGATTTGCAAACGTTGCGCAAATCACAGACAACAAAAAAGGGACCACCTTTCGGTGAGCCCTTCTAGACCGCCCAGCAGAGCGGATTTTGTTTGGTAGGCGCGATTGGACTCGAACCAACGACCCCCACCATGTCAAGGTGGTGCTCTAACCAACTGAGCTACGTGCCTGCTGTGAGGCGGCATTCTACGGAATTCCGAAGGGGTGTCAACACCTTTTTTCGAGCTAACCCTATGAATATGCAAAATATTTAATTTCGCCGCTGCAAAGAAGATTTTGCGGTGGCTGGCGGTCGATTTTTAACTCGGGTAGGATCGGTGCACTCGTAAAATATATTAAACAGAGGCTGCCGGATGGCGAACACCCCCTACCCAGAGTCCTATTACGCCGCATCGGCCAATGCGGTTCCGCCGCGCCCGGCCTTGCAGGGTGACGTAGAGACTGATGTCTGTGTGATCGGTGCCGGTTACACCGGTCTGTCCTCTGCCCTGTTTCTGCTGGAGAACGGTTTCAAGGTTACGGTGCTGGAAGCCGCCAAGGTGGGTTTTGGCGCCTCGGGCCGCAACGGTGGCCAGATCGTTAACAGCTACAGCCGCGACATCGATGTGATCGAACGCACCGTTGGCCCCAAGCAGGCGCAGATGCTTGGGCAGATGGCGTTCGAGGGCGGGCGGATCATTCGTGAGCGGGTCGCCAAATATAATATTCAGTGCGACCTGAAGGACGGTGGTGTGTTCGCCGCGATCACCGCCAAGCAGATGGGCCATCTGGAATCGCAGAAGCGACTGTGGGAGCGTTTCGGTCACACGCAGCTTGAGCTGATGGATCAGAAACGCATTCGTGAAGTGGTGAACTGCGATCAATACATCGGCGGCATGCTCGACATGAGCGGCGGGCACATACATCCGCTGAACCTGGCACTCGGCGAAGCGGCGGCGGTCGAGTCATTGGGCGGCACTATTTATGAGCAATCGCCGGCGGTGCGCATCGAGCGCGGCGCGAACCCGGTGGTGCATACGCCTCAGGGTAAAGTCCGGGCCAAGTTCATCATCGTCGCGGGCAACGCTTACCTCGGCAATCTGGTGCCAGAGCTGGCGGCCAAGTCGATGCCTTGCGGCACTCAGGTAATCACCACCGAACCCCTGAACGATGAATTGGCGAAAAGCCTGCTGCCACAGGATTATTGCGTCGAAGACTGCAATTACCTGCTCGACTACTATCGCCTGAGCGGTGACAAGCGCCTGATTTTCGGTGGCGGCGTGGTGTACGGCGCACGGGACCCGGCGAACATCGAGGCGATCATTCGGCCGAAGATGCTCAAGGCGTTCCCGCAACTCAAGGACGTGAAAATCGACTACGCCTGGACCGGCAATTTCCTGCTGACCCTGTCGCGTCTTCCGCAGGTCGGGCGCCTGGGTGACAACATCTACTATTCCCAGGGCTGCAGCGGTCACGGTGTGACGTACACGCATCTGGCGGGCAAGGTGCTGGCCGAAGCGTTGCGCGGTCAGGCCGAGCGTTTTGATGCGTTTGCAGGCTTGCCGCACTATCCCTTCCCCGGCGGACAACTGCTGCGCACGCCGTTTGCGGCGTTGGGGGCTTGGTATTACGGGTTGCGGGATAAGCTGGGGTTCTGACTGACAGATACGAATAGGGCCGCTTGATGCAACCCGTTTCTTTAAAATACCAATAACCCTGTGGGAGCGAGCCTGCTCGCGAAGACGGATTAACATTCAACATTGATGTTGAGTGTAAAACCCTCTTCGCGAGCAGGCTCGCTCCCACATTGGTATGGGGTTAGAGCCGATCTCGTGGAATGCCGCTACGGATTCGCAGGAGGTGGCTAAGCTTCTCGGCGAAACCGGGCATCGATTGCATGTATTCGAACCCGGCAAACTTCTGCTCACCGATACATCTGACCAAACAATCAAAAAACCGCTGCTTTCCGGCGGAGCAAATCAATGAACACACCCAACTCCCGGCTGATGTGTTCGCCCTTGCGCAACAGCAACCCGAACGGCGCCAGTTGCACGTCCAACTGCACCGGCAGCGCCACCACCAGACCCATTTTCAGGTAGTCGCGCAATGCGGTTTCCGACAGCACCATGATTGCATCGGTCAGTTGAATCAGCTGCTGCATGGAATACACCGAGCTGCACTCGATGATGTCGGCAGGTGTCGGCAAGGCCAGTCGTTGCAAGGCCTGATCAAGACCGATGCGCGCCGGACTGGTTTCCGGTTGCAGGATCCACGGCCAGCCGCTGACCAGTTCCGCCAGCTCGAGTTTTTTGCGTTTGGCCAGTGGATGACCGGCGTGCACCACCACGAGTAATCGTTCGTTGCCCAATTGCTCGAACTCGTAATGCTCGCTGTCAGTGGCCGCATTGCGTCGAGCGATGGCGAGGTCGATGCGCCCCTGCTCCAGCAGTTGAATCACCTGGTCGCTGGTGTCGCCCATGATGCGGATTCGCAGTTGCGGATTGAGCGCCTTGATCTCGGCAATCGAATCCATGACCAGGTCCGGCGCGGCGCCCATGATGGTGCCGATCGAGAGATAACCGTAGCCGCCCTGCTGCCTTGCGATCAGGTCTTCGGCGCAACGGTCGAGGCCACTGATAGCGGACTCGGCGAAGCGGATCAACTCAGCGCCCAACGCCGTCGGCCGCATTCCGCGTGGCAGGCGTTCGAACAGGTCACAGCCGAACATGTCTTCAATCTCATGCAGCATGCGGGTAGCGGCCGGTTGCGACATGTTCAGGTTTTGCGAGGCGCGGTGCAGGTTCAGACTGGTGCTCAGCGCCACCAGCATGTGCAGATGCTTGTAGCGCAGACGGTTGAGCAGGCTGCGGGAAACGGTTGGCGTAGTCATGACAAGCCTTTTTATCGATACCCTGAAGGTATCAGTTGTTAGCTAGATTCGATTTGTAACGCATCGATCCGCGGCCGTACAGTCTTTCCCATAAGAACAAATGCCCTACCAAAGGAAAACTGCGATGAAGACTCTACCCGCGCCTCTGCTCGCCAAAATTTCCTGGCGGCTGCTCCCGTTTCTCCTGCTGATGTACATCATGGCCTTCCTCGACCGCGCCAACGTCGGGTTCGCCAAGCAAGCCTTTCAAGCCGACACCAACATCAGCGATGCCGCGTTCGCCTTCGGCGCCGGGGTGTTCTTCGTTGGCTACGCGCTGCTCGAAGTGCCGAGCAACCTGATCCTGCACCGCGTCGGCGCCCGCCTGTGGATGTGCCGGATCATGGTCACCTGGGGCCTGGTCTCCGCCGCCATGGTCTTCGCCCACACCGAAACCAGTTTCTATGTCCTGCGCTTCTTGCTGGGCGTGGCCGAAGCCGGTTTCTTCCCCGGCGTCATCCTTTACCTCACCTACTGGTTCCCCAGCGCGGTACGCGGCAAGGCCATGGGGTTCTTCTACTTCGGTGCGCCGCTGGCGTTCATCTTTGGCAGCCCGCTGTCCGGCCTGTTGCTGGAGCTGGACGGGTTTGCCGGCGTCCACGGCTGGCAGTGGCTGTTTGCCGTTGAAGGCTTGATGGCCACGGCGGTGGGTGTCTGGGCCTACTGGTATCTGGACAATCGCCCGGCCGACGCCAAGTGGCTGACGGTCGAAGAGCGCCAACAAGTGCAAAGCCTGCTCGACCAGGAAGACAGCCACAAACAGAACCATGGCCGTAGCCTGCTCAACGTGATCTGCCAGCCCTCGGTGCTGTACCTGTGCCTGATTTATTTGCTGATTCAGGCGAGCGTTTACGGCGTGGTGTTCTATCTGCCGACCCAGGTCGGCGGGTTGCTCGGCACCAAGGTCGGGCTGATGGTCGGACTGGTCACCGCGATCCCATGGATCTGTGCGTTGGTGGCCGCCTATTTGATTCCCGGTTACAGCGACCGCACCGGTGAACGTCGTCGCACCGCGTGCCTGACGCTGTTGATGGCCGCCGCCGGGATCGCCTGCTCGGTGACCTTCAGCAGTCCGTTCCTCGGCATCGTCGCCCTGTGCTTCGCCGCTTCCGGCTTCATCGCCGTGCAACCGGTGTTCTGGACCTTCCCTTCCAGTTACCTCGCCGGCAGCGCCGCTGCGGCGGGAATCGCGCTGATCAACTCGTTCGGCGCCCTCGGCGGCTTCATCGCCCCGGTGCTGAAAAACTGGGCCGAAGGCGCCTTCCATTCACCGGCCGCAGGTTTGTACGTGTTGGCCGGCACCACCGTCATCGCCGCGTTGCTGGTGCTGGGCGTGCGTTCGCCCGGCCATAAAGCTTCGAACAAACCGGCCACCGTTTAAACCTGAGGAGTCACACCATGGGCATTCCAACCATCAAACACGTCCGCGCTTTCACGCTGCGAGGCGGCGGCGCGGATTATCACGATCAGGCGGACGGCCACTGGATCGACGATCACATTGCCACGCCGATGAGTAAATACCCGGAGTACCGCCAGAGCCGCCGCACCTTCGGCATCAACGTACTCGGCACGCTGGTGGTGGAAATCGAAGCCAGCGACGGCACCGTCGGTTTTGCCGTGACCACTGGCGGTGAGCCCGCGGCCTACATCGTTGAGAAACACCTGGCGCGTTTCCTTGAAGGCGCACGGGTCACCGACATCGAAAAAATCTGGGATCAGATGTACCAGTCGACCCTGTATTACGGGCGTAAAGGCATCGTGATCAATACGATTTCCGGGGTCGATCTGGCGCTGTGGGACCTGCTCGGCAAGATCCGCCAAGAGCCAGTGCATCAGTTGCTCGGCGGCGCGGTACGCGATGAATTGCAGTTCTACGCCACCGGCGCTCGCCCGGACCTGGCGCAGAAAATGGGATTCATCGGCGGCAAGATGCCGTTGCACCACGGCCCGGCCGAAGGCGAGGAAGGCCTGCGCAAGAACCTCGAAGAACTGGCGACCATGCGCGAACGGGTCGGCCCGGACTTCTGGCTGATGCTCGATTGCTGGATGAGCCTGGACCTCAACTACGCCACCAAACTGGCAGTCGGTGCTCACGAATATGGCTTGAAGTGGATCGAAGAAGCCCTGCCGCCGGACGATTACTGGGGCTACGCCGCGCTGCGCAACAATGTGCCCAAAGGCATGCTGGTAACCACCGGCGAACACGAGGCCACTCGCTGGGGCTTTCGCATGCTGCTGGAGATGGGCTGCTGCGACATCATCCAGCCGGATGTCGGCTGGTGCGGCGGGATCACTGAACTGGTGAAGATTTCCGCCCTGGCCGACGCCCACAACGCGCTGGTCATTCCTCACGGCTCGTCGGTTTACAGCTATCACTTCGTCGCGACGCGGCATAACAGTCCATTCGCCGAGTTCCTGATGATGGCGCCGAAGGCTGACGAAGTGGTGCCGATGTTCCATCCGCAACTGCTCGGCGAACCCGTACCGGTGAACGGCCGTATGCGCCTGTCGGCACTCGACCAACCGGGCTTCGGCGTGACGCTCAACCCGGATTGCCAACTGCATCGGCCGTACAACCGCTGAGAAAGGACCCCGTCATGAACATGCCTCACAACGCTTTCAAGGCTGCCCTGAAAAACCCGACGACCCAGTACGGCATCTGGGCCGGTTTCGCCACGGGCTACGCCGCCGAGATCGTCGCCACTACCGGTTACGACTGGATGCTGATCGACGGTGAACACGCGCCGAACACCGTGCCCGGCGTACTCGCGCAACTGCAGGCGGTGGCGCCCTACTCCACCGCGCCAATCGTGCGTGCGGTGACGGGCGACGCCAACCTGATCAAGCAACTGCTGGATATCGGCGCGCAGACGCTGATGATCCCGATGGTCGAAACCGCCGAGCAGGCGGCGGCCCTGGTGCGCGCCATGCGTTATCCGCCGCACGGTATTCGTGGCGTCGGCGGCGGCCTGACCCGCGCCACCCGCTGGGACGGCGTGCCGGATTACCTGAACACCGCCCATGAACAGCTGTGCCTGATCGTTCAGGTGGAATCACGATTGGGTGTTGAAAACGTCGAAGCGATTGCCGCCGTCGAAGGCGTCGATGCGGTGTTTATCGGGCCCGCGGATTTGTCCATCGGGCTTGGTCATGCCGGAAATCCCGGTCACCCGGAAGTCCAGGAGCGCATTCAATACACGGTGAACGCCACGCTCGCGGCCGGCAAGGCGTGCGGCATTCTCGCGCCGAACGAAGAAGACGCGCGCCGCTATCAGAGCTGGGGTTGTCAGTTCATTGCGGTGGCCATCGATATCAGCCTGTTGCGTCAGAGCGCCATGACCACCCTTGCGCGCTATCGCACACCGGCCACCGCTCAAGCGCCGTCGCGCACCTACTGATCAAGGAGTCGTCCATGCCTGTTTACGAAAACTTCATCAACGGCCGGTTTGTGGTCAGCGCTGCTCATCTCGATGTGATCAACCCGGCCACCGGCGCGGTGCTGTCGAAAGTCCCGGCCTCGACTGCCGAAGACGTTGATCGCGCCCTCGCCGCCGCCCGCGCCGCGCAAAAAGACTGGGCGCGCAAACCGGCGATTGAACGCGCCGGGCATCTGCGTCGCATCGCCGCCAAGCTGCGGGAAAACGTCGCGCACCTGGCGCGCACCATCACCCTGGAACAAGGCAAGATCAGCGGCCTGGCGGAAGTCGAAGTCAACTTCACCGCCGATTACCTCGACTACATGGCCGAATGGGCAAGACGCATCGAAGGCGAAATCATCACCAGTGACCGGCAGAACGAAAACATCTTTCTGTTCCGTAAACCGCTGGGCGTGGTCGCCGGGATTCTGCCGTGGAATTTCCCGTTCTTCCTCATCGCCCGCAAGATGGCGCCGGCCCTGCTGACCGGCAACACCATCGTGATCAAACCCAGCGAAGAAACGCCGAACAACTGCTTTGAGTTCGCCCGCCTGGTAGCCGAAACCGACCTGCCGCCCGGCGTGTTCAATGTGGTCTGCGGCGATGGCCGAGTCGGCGCAGCGCTCAGCGCGCACAAGGGCGTGGACATGATCAGCTTCACCGGCAGCGTGGATACCGGCTCGCGGATCATGGCCGCCGCAGCGCCGAATATCACCAAGCTCAATCTGGAACTGGGCGGCAAGGCACCGGCGATTGTGCTGGCGGATGCCGATCTGGATCTGGCGGTGAAGGCCATCCGCGATTCGCGGATTATCAACAGCGGTCAGGTGTGCAACTGCGCCGAGCGGGTGTATGTCGAGCGCAAGGTCGCCGACCAGTTTATCGAACGTATCGCGGCGGCCATGAGCGCTACCCGCTTCGGCGACCCGATTGCCCAACCCGATATCGAAATGGGTCCGCTGATCAACCGCCAGGGTCTGGACAGCGTCAACCGTAAAGTCCGTACGGCGTTGAGCCAGGGTGCGAATTTGATCAGCGGCGGGCAGATTGCCGATCTGCCCAATGGTTTCCACTTTCAGCCCACCGTGCTGGCCGGCTGCCGGGCGGACATGGAAATCATGCGCGAAGAGATTTTCGGCCCGGTGCTGCCGATTCAGATCATTGACGACCTCGACGAAGCCATCGCCCTGGCCAACGACTGCGACTATGGCCTGACTTCATCGATCTACACCCGCGACCTGAGCAAAACGATGCATGCGATGCGCGAACTGGATTTTGGTGAAACCTATGTGAATCGGGAGAATTTCGAAGCCATGCAGGGCTTCCATGCCGGGGTGCGCAAATCCGGGATTGGTGGTGCGGATGGCAAGCATGGGTTGTATGAGTACACGCATACGCATGCGGTGTATTTGCAGGGCTGAAACTGGCGGCGTTGCTGATGCCGCCATCGCGGGCAAGCCCGCTCCCACAGGATCTTTGTTGTTCACTCAATTTGTGTCACAACGCAGATCACTGTGGGAGCGGGCTTGCCCGCGATGGCGTCAGGTCAGCCAATGAGATGGCGTCAGAAATCGACGGTTGCCGAAAGCAGGTAAGTCCGCGGCGTCGACAGCGTCAATCCAGGCTCGCTGTCATCCGAGGCTCCGGCTGAACTCCAGTAACGCTTGTCCGCCACGTTCTCGACATTGGCGCGCAGGGTGATGTTCTTGTCTTCGACCTTGAACGCATAGCGTGCGCCCACGTCGAAACGCTCCCACGAATCGATTTCCTTGTTGTTGGACTGGTCCAGAAACTGCGAGCTGGAATAGATGCCGCGGCTGGTCAGGGTCAAGCCCTGTACGGTCGGCACGTCCCACTCGGCGCCCAGGTTGACGTTGTATTTGGGCGTGGCAGGCGCGCGGTTGCCGTCGAAAGTGCCATTGGTGGTGTTGGTCAACTCGCTGTCGATGTACATGACACCCCCGAGCAAGCGGAAACCTTTGAGCGGCTCACCGAACACACTCAGCTCCACACCGTCGTTCTGACGTTTTCCATTCGGGCCGAAAACGCGCGTCGTGGCGTTGGTCTCATAGGCCGGCTGCTTGATCCGGAACACCGCGGCGGTCACGGCGAACTGACCCGCGTCGTACTTGGCGCCGACCTCGACCTGGCGGCTGACGAATGGCGGGAAGATCTCGTCCTCGTTGATCGAGGTCGACGGTGCGATCTTGCCCTGGCTCAGGCCTTCCATGTAGTTGGCATACAGCGACAGCTTGTCAGTCGCCTTGAACAGGATGCCGCCTGACGGCGAAATCTTTTCCTCGTCGTAGGCGGTGTCGCCTCTGACGTTATCGGTCCAGTCGTCAACCTTCACGCGCTGCCAGCGGGCGCCGAGGGTCAGCAGCAGTCGGTCATCGAAGAACCCCAGGGTGTCGGACAACGCCACACCGGTGGAGCGGTTCTCGGTGTAGACCTTCGAATCGAGTCGAGTGGGCCTGACGGGCGTGCGTGTTTCCACGGGGTTGTAGAGGTTGCTGTTGGCATTGGCATAACGGGCGCCGCCATTTTCGAAGTCCATGTAGAAATAGCTGGCGGCCAGGTTGACCTCATGGCTCACCGGGCCGGTGTGGAACCAGTTGCGCACTCCGGCGGTAGCCGTCCGGACACTTTCGTCACGGGTGAAGTCACGGGGTTGAACAATGAAGTCGCCCCTGTTGTTGGTGACCGAAACGGCATGACGAAGGAAGTCATGATTGCTCTCGCGCGCGCCCACACCGCCGTACAACATGACGTTATCGCTGACATCGAATTCGCCGTTCACCGTGCCGAACGTGTCGTTGGTACTCGCCTTGCTCCAGGGTTGCGCATAGTTGTGACGTACATCGCTGGCATGCGGAACCTGCGCGTTGGCGCCGACCTGCACGCGCTCTTGCGGCGCGTCGGTATCACGCTCGGTGCGCCCGAGGTCGGTCGAGAGTCGCAGGCGTTCACCGCGAAAATCCAGGCCCAGCACGGCCATCTCGCGGTCGACATTCTGGTGATCCCATTCGGTGTCGCCGGACTGCTTCACGCCGTTGAAACGAATCCCGAACTTGTTGTCTTCACCGAAGCGCCTGCCGATATCCACGGCACCGCCGGTCTGGCTGTCGGACGCGTAGTTGCCGGTAAACGAAGTGATCGGCTTGTCGGTCGCGCGCTT
Organism: Pseudomonas hormoni; assembly: GCF_018502625.1. Lineage (NCBI taxonomy): Bacteria > Pseudomonadati > Pseudomonadota > Gammaproteobacteria > Pseudomonadales > Pseudomonadaceae > Pseudomonas > Pseudomonas hormoni. Next base: position 1,465,525 of record NZ_CP075566.1, on the reverse strand, counting down.
GGGCACCACGTTGATCCCGCCACCCACGGCGCCTCGCGGCGAGATGCCGTTGATGAGCTGGCTCGGGCCTTTGAGAATGTCGACGCGATCGGCCATTTCCATGTCGATCGTATAAGTCGGCAAGACGCCGTAGAGACCGTTGTAGGCGACATCACTGTTGAACAGGCTGAACCCGCGAATGGTGAATTGCTCATAACGCCCGCCCGCCGGGTTGGTGGCGCGAACCGAAGGATCGCTGGCGATCAGCTCGCCCAGGGTACGCGCCTGCAAGTTCTTGACCGCCTCACTGGTGTAAGTGGTCATGCTGAACGGCGTTTCCATGAAGTCTTTCGAGCCCAGCAAGCCTTGCGATCCGCGGCGCGCGACCTGGCCACCGGCATACACCTCGCCGTCCGCCCCGCCGGTGACACCGAGAATTGAGGTGGGGGCCAGTTGCAGGCTGCTGCCTTCTGGCGCCGGGGTCAGGATGTAAGCCTGTTCGCCCACCGGTTGCAGTTGCAGACCGGAACCCTGCAACAGCCGGGCAAAGCCCTCCTCCACGGCGAATTCACCGGACAGACCGGCGCTGTTGCGACCACTCACCAACGCCGGGTCTACCGAGAGATTGACGCCAGCCAACCCGGCGAAACGGGTCAGCGCATCGCTCAGGCTGCCGGCAGGCACCTGATAACTGCGCCGGGCACTGTCTTCAGCCCAGCTTGCGGTCATGAACATTGGACTGGCACTCAGGCCCAACAACAGGCTCAGGTGCAACAACGGACGCAGGCGCAAAGAAGCCGGGCGTGGATGGCAGGTTGCGGACATTGAAATGGCTCTCTTGATTCGTTCACATGCCTTGAATGACAAGCGAGCCGAAAAAAGGGGACAGGCTTCACACACTATTTTTGCGCGGCAGCAACGTGACCCAGTAACGGGTTCGGGAATGCACCTCCAGCGGCAGGCTGGCCGCGAGCAGCGCGAGGACGCGATCAGTGTCGTCCAGCAGGAAACTGCCGGTGACGCGCAGTGTTTCCAGCTCCGGCTCCCAGCGCAGAACGCCCGGTCGGTAAGTGCCGAGTTCGCGGAGGAAATCGCCCAGCGGCTGGTTCTTCGCCATCAGCACACCTTCGCGCCAACCTGGAGCCAGCGCATCGAATGGCGTGATCGCTCCGGCACCTACCGCTTGCAGGCTGACCTGCTGACCGCCGCGCACTGCCAGCGCGGGCCCCTGCAAGGGCTGCAACTGCACGGAACCGTTGAACACCGACACTCGACAGCCTTGCGCGTGCTGGCGAACGCAGACTTCGCTTTGACTGACGATTACATTTCCGAACTTCGTCTGGATCGTCAGCGGCGTAGTACCCGGAACCTTCAGCGACAGTTCGCCCTCGATCAATTTCACGCGGCGGCTCTGCAAATCCACATCGACGGCGCTGGCGGTGTTGAGTTGCAAGGAACTGCCATCGGCGAGCTGCACTTTTTTGCGCTCGCCAGTGGCCGTGTGCAGGTCGGCACTCCAGACATCCAGCGGCAATTGTCGACTGAGCAGCCAGGCCGTCGGCACCAACGCCACGGCGCCCAATGCGCGCTTGAGCACCACGCGCCGCGCCGGATCAGGACGATCCAGACTGCTCAACGCCAACCCTGAAGGCAGATCGGCGAAACGCTGACGCAAGGCTTGCGCCTTCTGCCAGGCCTGATCGTGAGTGGCACAGGTATCAAGCCAACGCTGCAAATTCGCTCGGTCCTGTTCATTGGCGCCGCCCGATTCCAGCAACGCAAGCCACTGCGCCGCCGCACGGACCGCCTGACGGGCATCGGATGCTTGACTGTTCACAGGTCCACCAACAGGCAATGCTCGTAGGCTTGCGCCATGTAGCGTTTGATCGTGCGCTCGGACACCTCCAGGCGCTCGGCGATTTGCTGGTAGTTCAAGCCTTCGAGCTGACTCCAGAGAAACGCCCGTCGCACTGCCCTCGGCAGTCCGTCGAGCAGCTCATCCAGTGCTTGCAGGGTTTCCAGCAGCAGCCAGCGCTGTTCGGGTGATGGCGCACACTCGTCGGGCATCGACGCCAACGCAGCCACATAGGCCTGCTCCAGACTGCGACGCTGGTAGAAATTGCTCAGCAGGCGTTTGCCCACGGTCAGCAGATAGGCACGGGGTTCTTGCAGGTCGGCGATCCGCTGGGAGCTGGCAAGCAAACGCAGGAACGTATCCTGGCTCAGGTCCGCCGCATCACAACCGTTGCCCATGCGTCTTCTCAACCAGCTTTCAAGCCAGCCACGGTGATCGCGGTACAGGTCGTGAAGGGTTTGCTCCTTCGGCATCGCTGCATCACTCATCTCAAGAAGCCCTGTGCCAAGGAGTTATCGTAAATGAGAGTGATTCTAATTAATGTCGGAGCTGTGGACCAAGTCCTTTATGCACCGCACGTGCAGAAAGTTGGGACTGGAAAGACTGGAGAGGCATAAAAGCCCAATTTCAGACACAAAAAACCCCGGTCTTTCGACCAGGGTCTTTTGCTATCGAGCCGAGCGCATCCCGTGCGGCGCGACCTTTACTGGATGACTACGCCATAGAAAGGCTGTAACCGATCTAGAGCGCGCAGCTGGTTTTGCCATGCTTTTCCAGATAACGCTGTTGCTCTTCATCGGCCAGTTCGAACGTACCCAACGCCAGCAAGTGGGTGACAACAGGCCTGCTGTAGCGGCCCGACGCTTCCAGCTGCTGTTTGGCATGGCTGGCCAACGTGTGTTGCTGCGCTGATTGAAAGAAAATCGCCGAGCGGTATTTGACGCCGGCATCAGCGCCTTGGCGGTCCACTGACGTCGGATCATGCAGCGCCCAGAAATGTTCGATCAAACCCGAATACGACAACGTGGCAGGGTCGAAATCCACCTGTACGACTTCGATTTTCAGTTGGGCTTCATCGGGTGCAGAGGCGTATCCAACCCGAGTATCGATCACCCCCTCCAGCGCCCGAATTGCCGCTTCGGCGCCCCAGAAACACCCTGCACCCAACGTGGCTTGTTCAAGCTGACTCATAGAAGTTCCTCTTGGTGCTTAACCGCACATGACGCTTATCGTTGATGAGTTATTGAGCGGAACTGACTTTTTCCGCGGACGGGACCAACCAGCGATCAACAATGTCCGGGTTGGCGATGACCCAGGTTCTTGCCACCACATCGGCCGGCTGTTTGTCTTTTTCGATTTTCAGAATCAAATCATTGATGACGTTGGGATCAATGGCAACGTTTTCCAGAAAGCTGGCGATACGAGGTGCACGCTTTTGCAATGTGCTGGAGGCGAGTACATAAATCTTCGCATCAGGAAACGCGCAGGTGATTTTGCTTTTGCTCAGCCAGTCAGCATCGACGGTCGGACTGATAAATTTCCAGCAACCATCGACCTTATAGAGAGGATCGTCTTTTTTGTTGTCCTGGGCGTAGCCATCGAACGCAGGTTCATCGAGGCGACGAAGATCGAAAGCGGAAAAAATCCAGTCTGGGGTGTAGGCATAAAACACCACACCTTTCTCTCTCTGATAAGCAGCGGCCAACTTGGCATAGGTCACCGAAGCTTCGGTGGACACCGATTCAAATTTGTCGGAAAAACCATAATCCTTGGCCTTGATTTCACCGATGTAACTCGACTCCCAACCGGCCGGCCCAACCAGCAATTGCGACTTTCCACCGCCCAGCGGTTCAAACAGTTTAGCCACTTCCGGTTTCTTCAAGTCGTAGACGGAGTGGACGTTGTATTTATCCTGAATGTAACCGGGAATATAAAACCCCTGTACGCCGATGTAAGGGTGTTTGTTCGCCACCAGTGATTTCGTGCCGCCCGCGACGTACTTTGCCCACGCTGCCGACTGATTGGGCAACCAGATGTCGCTGACCACGTCGACTGAACCATCACCTTTCGCCGCGGCTGCCAACAACACCGGCACATCACCCGCCAAGTAAGAAACATCACCGTCCAAGCGAGTTTTTATCACTTCGCCAAGGATGTGTTGAATCGCGATGGCGCCTGTCCAATTCAGTTCGCCGATCACTACTTTGTCTTTGGCCATGACAGGGTTGACGCCCGCCAACAGACCGAACAACGCCGACGCAGCGACGGCACGATTCCACAATTTACCCATGTCGACATCTCACTTTTGATTGAAGGTGCGGTCCTGCTCACGCAGAGTTGATTGAATAATGCGATCGGGGATCAAGGCACAGAACACAATGGCGATACCCGCTAACATGCCCTCGCCCCCTTTGATATTGCGCAGCGCCGTCATCACGTCGTACCCCAGCCCCCCGGCACCGATCAACGCCGCGACAACGACCATCGAAAGGCTCATGACCAGTGTCTGATTGACCCCGAGCAATAACGACCGGGCGGCCAACGGCAATTCGACTTTGAGCAGCGTCTGCCATGACGTGGCCCCGTGGGCGACAGCAGCCTCGATGGCATTTTTCGGGACTTCCTGAATACCCAGCGCCGTCAGGCGAATCATCGGTGCCAGGGAAAAAATCACCGTGGCGATCACTGCTGGCGTTTTGCCCACAGAGAAAAAAGCCACCGCAGGGATCAAGTAGACGAAGGTCGGCAAGGTTTGCATGACATCGAGTATCGGCGTGACGATTCGGCGCAGCAGCGGCTTCCTGGCCAACACAATGCCCACCGGTACACCAATCACCAGCGAAATGAACACGGAGGCTCCCACCAATGCCAATGTCGCTACGGTTCTGTCCCAGAAGCCGAACAAGCCGATGTACATCATCGCTGCCGCACTGACGAGCGCCAATGTCAGGCCGGCAGAGCGCCACGCAAGTACGATCACCGTCAGTGTCAGCACTGGCCATGGCAGCCAGCCAAGGACGCTTTCGATGCCCTCGATCACAGAACGGACGGCCACGATGACGCCAACAAAGCTGCTCTCGAAGGTGACTTGCGACCAAACGATCAATTGGTCGATCGCACCGGCTGTCGCCAGCATCGAGGCACGATGAACCGGGAACTGCTGCAGGACGCCAAGGGTGTCCGGCGAGAACACGCGCCATGCCACTAACGCCTGGCCGACCAAGAGCAACACCACAGGTAAAACCCAGGCATTACTGACGGTCCGCACTGCCGACGTCGCCCACGAAACACTCACGACTCGGCTTGCAACACCGATGACGGCACCGGCGAGAGCGATAGACCATTGCTGCGTCAACCATCCATGCCCGAACAGCGCCACAGCTGCCAACTCCAGGGCAAACATCAGCCAGAACATAGCGCCTCGCCCATAGGCAGCGAAGGTCGCGGGGCCCAGCAACAACGCTTGCCATTTATGAAGTGTCGGATGGCCCGATCGAGGTAATGGCGGGTCGGACACGGGACGCAGCGGAGTTTTTTTCGGGGCCGGTCGCCGGATTGGCGCGACAGTGGCGTCACGGAAAAAGTCAGCAACCTCGTCATCAGCCGGATGCTGCAATAACTGTTCGCACGAGCCAACCTGAATCAGCTTGCCACCCCGCAGCACCGCAACCCGATCGCCAAGGCGCAAGGCTTCGGCGGGATCATGGGTCACCAGCAGCGCGGTGATTCCCCGTTCGCGAACAAGTTGCAAGAAGTGACTTTGCAGGTCGCGACGAATAGTCGGGTCCAGCGCACTGAATGGCTCGTCCATCAACAGAATGTCGGGATGGGTCACCAATGCGCGAGCCAGCCCGACCCGCTGCTGCATACCGCCCGATAGCTCATGAGGATAGTGGTCGCCCCAACCTTCAAGCCCCACGGCTCGCAGCTCTTTATCAGCGGCAGCGTTTCGGATTGCCTCGGCCTCACCGCGCAGCTCCAGCGGCAACGCTACGTTGTCGCGAACGCTACGGTGCGGCAGTAAACCGAAGTGCTGAAAGACCATGCCGATGCGCCGTGATCGGAGGTCTCGTAAGGCCTTGCCCGACAGCGTGCTGATATCTTCACCACCGATGAGCACCTCACCCCGGGTGGGCTCAATCAATCTGTTGATATGGCGCAAGAGTGTCGACTTGCCGCTGCCGGAGGCTCCCATCAAGCACAGCACTTCGCCGCGAAATACCTTGAGGGTGACGTCGTCTATGGCCTGCAGCAAATCATTCCTTCGCAATGACTTATAAACTTTGCTGATGCTGCGAAGTTCGACCACTACTTCCCGGTCGAGCAAACTATGAACATCCGACACGCGATCGCTCGCTCCGGGCAATAACTGTACGGGCACGCCATTCAACTCCGAGCACGGAAAGTCCCACGCACTTATATAAGTACGAAAACAATGGGACTTGAAATTATTGGGCAAGGACTAGCGGCTGATAGAAGCCAGCGTTTGCCTCCCTGGCGGCGGAGTATGGTAGAAACCACGCGGACACCAAAAGATTTAAAAACACTAACCTTATGCTAATTGAGCGCTGATTTATTGGTTTGTTCGGCGTTTGTATCACACTGTATCAAGTGGGTATTTAGATACACTGAGACACTTAACAAAACTGAAAATGCCAATAGCGAACACACGTCTGCGGCAACGCTACTTCGATCTATAGACAACTTGGAGAACAGGAAGGCCTTACAGTCATCGTAGACAGCAGATAGCTCCAGCACGGACAACCGAGCGAGCGAAAGCGCATCGACGAATGATGATCAAGTTTGTTTGGAGGAGTCGTATCAAAGGGGGGGAGGACAACGTTCGGAAACTGCAGAAAGGCAAATTTCAGACACAAAAAACCCCGGTCTTTCGACCAGGGTCTTTGCTATCGACGCGAAGATAAACCAGTGGTTTCCTTCGTAGCTCCAAGGCGTTCAGTGGGCCTTGAGGCAGATATGGCGCAGCGGACGGGACTCGAACCCGCGACCCCCGGCGTGACAGGCCGGTATTCTAACCGACTGAACTACCGCTGCGTATCGCTTTGGACTTGCGTCCTAACTCGTCTGATTGAAGCTCCGAGACTTTTCAATCTCTCTTTCAATCTCAAATCAGGGATAAACCTGACTCGGAAAATATGGCGCAGCGGACGGGACTCGAACCCGCGACCCCCGGCGTGACAGGCCGGTATTCTAACCGACTGAACTACCGCTGCGCGTCGGTGGAGGCTTTTCAGCTTCCATCTTGCTTTCGCAAGACTCTCAAGAAGTGGTGGGTGATGACGGGATCGAACCGCCGACATTCTGCTTGTAAGGCAGACGCTCTCCCAGCTGAGCTAATCACCCTTTGCTTCTCTGAGGCCGCGAAATTTACGCACCTAACGAAGCTAAGTCAATAGCCCGCTTGAAGTTTTTCTGAAAAAGACAAAATCGTGTCATTCGGGGCAACGCCCCTGCCCCATTACTCGCTGTAAATCATCTTCTTGGTCATGCCGCCATCGACCACAAACTCCTGGCCCGTGACGAAACCCGCATTCTTCGACAGCAGCCAGGCCACCATCGCCGCCACGTCCTCGACCGTCCCCACCCTGCCCGCCGGATGCTGTGCATGGTCAGCTTCGGTGAGTGGCTCGGCACGCCGCACCGCAGGGTCCCGCGCATCGATCCAGCCAGGACTGACGGCATTGACGCGAACTTCCGGACCCAGGCTGATCGCCAACGCGTGAGTCAGGGCCAACAGCCCGCCCTTGCTCGCCGCATAAGCCTCTGTGTCGGGTTCTGACTGCCCGGCACGGGTCGAGGCCAGGTTGACGATCGCGCCACTGTGAGCACGCAGGTACGGCGCACAGTGCTTGGCCAACAGCATCGGCCCACTGAGATTCACCGCCAGCACCCGATTCCAGTAAGCCAGATCAAGGCTTTCCAGAGTGTTGTTGTGCGGATCGGCCACTGCCGCATTGCATACCAGCGCATCCAGGCGCCCGAACTGCCCCAGCACTTCGGCAACGCCCAGCGCGACCTGCCCTTCATTCGAGACGTCCATGGCGATGAACCAGGCGTTCTCACCCAGCACCTTCGCCACTTTCGAACCGCGCACCCGATCCAGGTCCGTCAACACCACCTGCCAGCCTTCGCTGATCAGCCAGGCCGCGATCCCCAGACCGATGCCCCGCGCTGCACCGGTCACCAGTGCAACACGGCCATTGGAACCGGTAGTCGGGATGGACAACTCGATCACAAGGCAGCCAACCCGCGCGCCAGATCGGCCTGCAGGTCAGCCACGTCTTCCAGACCGACTGCAATGCGGATCAGGCTGTCACGAATGCCCGCCGCTTCACGCTCTTGAGGCGCCAGACGGCCATGGGAGGTGGTGCTCGGGTGGGTGATGGTGGTCTTGCTGTCGCCGAGGTTGGCGGTAATCGAAATCAACCGGGTCGCATCGATAAAGCGCCAGGCGCCCTCTTTGCCACCCTTGACCTCGAAACTCACCACGGCGCCGAAACCTTTCTGCTGACGCTGAGCCAACTCGTGCTGCGGGTGGCTTTTCAGGCCGGCGTAATGGACTTTTTCGATACCGTCCTGCTGCTCCAGCCATTCGGCCAGTTGCTGGGCATTGGCACAGTGCGCCTTCATGCGCAGGCTCAGGGTTTCGAGGCCCTTGAGGAAAATCCAGGCATTGAACGGGCTCAAGGTTGGCCCGGCAGTGCGCAGGAAACCGACCACTTCTTTCATCTGCTCGCTACGACCGGCTACAACGCCGCCCATGCAACGGCCCTGGCCGTCGATAAACTTGGTCGCCGAGTGCACGACGATGTCCGCGCCCATCTTCAGCGGCTGCTGCAACGCAGGCGTGCAGAAGCAGTTGTCCACCACCAGCATCGCGCCTTTGGCGTGAGCGATTTTCGACAATTCGGCGATATCCACCAGCTCGGCCAGCGGGTTGGACGGCGACTCGACGAACAGCAATTTGGTGTTGGACTTGATCGCCGCATCCCAGCCGGACAGGTCCGCCAGAGGCACGTAATCGACTTCGATGCCGAAGCGCTTGAAGTACTTCTCGAACAGGCTGATGGTCGAACCGAAAACGCTGCGCGATACCAGCACATGGTCGCCAGCACTGCACAGGCTCATCACCACCGCCATGATCGCGGCCATGCCGGTGGCGGTGGCCACCGCTTGCTCAGCGCTTTCCAGCGCGGCAATGCGCTCTTCGAACGCGCGAACGGTCGGGTTGGTGTAACGCGAGTAAACGTTGCCCGGCACTTCCCCGGCAAAGCGCGCGGCCGCGTCGGCGGCGGTACGGAATACATAGCTGGAAGTGAAGAACATCGGATCACCGTGTTCGCCTTCCGGCGTACGGTGCTGTCCGGCGCGTACGGCCAGGGTATCGAACGCTACGCCTTCGAGGTCGCTGTCCAGCCGACCGGCATCCCAATCCTGACTCATGCTGTCACTCCTTGCCTTGCTCTTTATTGGTAGATACAAAACCGGCCCCTCAGGGCCGGTAGTTACTCAGTTGTTGTACAGATCGATGATCGCACTGACTGCCTGCGTCTTGACCTTGGAGGCATCGTTACGTGCCTGCTCGATCTTGTTCAGGTAAGCCTCGTCGACGTCGCCGGTGACGTACTGGCCGTCGAACACCGCGCAATCGAACTTGTCGATCTTGATCTTGCCGCCACCTACCGCTTCGATCAAGTCAGGCAAGTCCTGATAGATCAGCCAGTCTGCGCCGATCAGATCCGCCACGTCCTGGGTCGAACGGTTGTGGGCGATCAGCTCGTGGGCGCTCGGCATGTCGATGCCGTAGACGTTCGGGTAGCGAACGGCCGGTGCCGCGGAGCAGAAGTAGACGTTCTTGGCACCGGCTTCGCGGGCCATCTGGATGATCTGCTTGCAGGTGGTGCCGCGAACGATCGAGTCGTCCACCAGCATCACGTTCTTGCCGCGGAATTCCAGTTCGATGGCGTTGAGCTTCTGGCGTACGGATTTTTTCCGTGCAGCCTGGCCCGGCATGATGAAGGTCCGACCGATGTAGCGGTTCTTCACGAAGCCTTCGCGGAACTTGACGCCCAGGTGGTTCGCCAGTTCCAGCGCCGCGGTGCGGCTGGTGTCCGGAATCGGGATGACCACGTCGATGTCGTGATCCGGACGCTCGCGCAGGATCTTCTCGGCGAGCTTCTCACCCATGCGCAGACGGGCCTTGTAGACCGACACGCCGTCGATGATCGAATCCGGACGCGCCAGGTAGACGTGTTCGAAGATGCACGGGGTCAGGGACGGGTTGGTCGCGCACTGACGGGTGTGCAGCTTGCCGTCTTCAGTGATGTAGACCGCTTCGCCCGGTGCCAGGTCGCGAATCAGGGTGAAACCGAGCACGTCCAGGGACACGCTTTCGGAGGCGATCATGTACTCGACGCCTTCGTCGGTGTGACGCTGACCGAAGACGATCGGGCGGATGCCGTGCGGGTCGCGGAAACCGACGATGCCGTAGCCGGTCACCATCGCCACGACGGCGTAACCACCCACGCACCGGTTGTGCACGTCAGTCACGGCGGCGAACACGTCTTCTTCGGTCGGCTGCAGCTTGCCGCGCTGGGCCAGTTCGTGCGCGAACACGTTCAGCAGCACTTCCGAATCGGAGTTGGTGTTGACGTGGCGCAGGTCAGATTCGTAAATCTCCTTGGCCAGCTGTTCAACGTTGGTCAGGTTACCGTTGTGCGCCAGGGTGATGCCGTAAGGCGAGTTGACGTAAAACGGTTGAGCTTCGGCCGAGGTCGAGCTGCCCGCGGTCGGATAACGCACATGGCCAATGCCCATGTGGCCGACCAGACGCTGCATGTGACGCTGATGGAACACGTCACGCACCAGGCCGTTGTCCTTGCGCAGGAATAACCGGCCGTCATGGCTGGTCACGATACCGGCAGCGTCCTGGCCGCGGTGCTGGAGGACGGTTAGCGCGTCATACAGCGCCTGATTGACGTTCGACTTACCGACGATACCGACGATGCCACACATGCGACGCAACCCCTACTTAATGGATCTGAACTGAACACAACTCACTGAGGCATTTTGGCCGTCGGCAAGAGGTGCTCCTTGAACGGTATTTCAGCGGGTACGCTGATACCGCTGGCAAGCCACTGACTGCTCCACCCGAGGATCAGGTTTTTGGACCAGTCTGCGACCAATAGAAATTTTGGCACGAGCTGCGACTGTTGCCACCACCCGTCCTGCTGTACCGGCCCCAGGCTCAACAGCCCGACCGCCACGACCACCAGCAACACGCCACGCGCGGCGCCGAAGGCCATGCCGAGGAATCGATCGGTCCCGGACAACCCGGTAACGCGAACCAATTCGCCGATAAGATAATTGATCATTGCGCCTACGATCAGCGTGGCGACAAACATTATTGCGCAGCCCGCTATCACGCGAGCCGATGGCGTTTCGATGTATCCGGCGAGGTACTCGGACAATGCACCACCGAACATCCAGGCGACGACTCCTGCAATGATCCAGGTCACCAGCGATAATGCTTCCTTGACGAAGCCGCGGCTCAGACTGATCAATGCGGAGATGGCGATGATTGCAACGATCGCCCAGTCAACCCAGGTAAATGGCACAGTGCAGCCTACAGACGGATAAGGCGGCGCATTTTAGCAGAGCCCATGCTTATCGGTAAGCTGCGATTGTCAGTGCATTTCAAATCGGGGCGATAGTTTTCAACCGCGCTCAGGCTGGAAGCGCACCACAAAACCCTTGAGGTTCTGCTGACGGTTCAACAAGTCGCGCAGACGATCGGCTTCTGCACGCTCGATCAGTGGCCCGACGAACACCCGATTCTTGCCGTCAGCCGTTCGAATGTAGGCGTTGTAACCCTGGCTGCGCAGGGTTTTTTGCAGGTTTTCCGCGCTGGCACGGTTCGACAGGCTGGCCAGTTGCACCGACCAGCTGACCGAGAGGCCATTGGCGTCGACGCGGCTTTGAGTCGTGTCCGGCTTGCCCGGTGCGGCAGTGATCGGCTGGCTTGGCGCAGTCGTTGGTTTGTTGACCGGAGCCGGTGCCGGAGGCGGCGTTACCGGTTTCACGGCAGGCGCAGGCGTGACGGGCGCCGTCGGTGCGACCGGTATCGATGGCTCTTCCTGCTGGGCGATGTCGTCATCACTCGGCACGGGTTCTTGCGGCAAGGCTTGAGGCTCGGGCACGACCACCGGCTCAACCTGAACCTGCGGCACCGAAGGCGCCTGCGGCGCAGCCGGTGCTTCGACCGTGACCTGACGCTGCTCATCCTGACGGGAAAAGAGCATCGGCAGGAAAATCACTGCCAGCGCCACCAGCACCAGGGCGCCGACCATGCGCTGTTTGTAGGCCTTATCCAGCAATGCCATTTGCCGCTTCCTCCGTGGAGCGCCGGGCCAGCCATTCAAGGGCCTCGGCAACACAATAAAATGATCCGAACAACAGAATCTCGTCGTCACTCGTCGCCAGCGCGCACTGCCCTTCCAAGGCGGCGGCCACGCTGTCATAGGACGTTACCGACGCACCAAGGTTCTGCAACGCTCCGTGCAAATCGGCAACCGGCCGCGCCCGCGGTGAATCCAGCGGCGCAACGGCCCAGTGCTGGACACTAGCATTCAATTCGCCGACAACACCATCCAGATCCTTGTCCGCCAGCAATCCAAACACTGCCAGACGCTTGCCGACCGGTGGCCGGCTCGCCAGGCGACGAGCCAGATACTCGGCCGCATGAGGGTTATGCCCCACATCCAGCAACAGGTTCAGACGCTTGCCCTGCCAGTCGAATTGTCGGCGATCGAGACGCCCGACCACTTTCGTGGCTTTCAGGGCATCAATAATTTGCGCATCCACCCAAGGCAAACCGAGCAGCAGATAGGCTTGTAACGCCAGTGCGGCGTTTTCCATCGGCAGATCGAGCAACGGCAAATTACGCAATTCGACCACACGCCCTTGAGCGTCCAGACCGCGCCATCGCCAGCTGTGATCGGTCACACCGAGGTCAAAATCGCGACCCCGCAGGAAAAACGGGCAAGCCAGCTCGCGCGCCTTGTCCAGCAGAGGTTGAGGAGGATTCAGATCGCCACAGAGCGCAGGCGCGCCCTGGCGGAAGATGCCGGCTTTCTCAAATGCCACGGATTCACGGGTGTCGCCCAGATAATCGGCGTGATCAACGCCAATGCTGGTCACCAGCGCCATGTCGGCATCCACCACGTTGACCGTATCCAGACGCCCGCCCAGGCCGACTTCCAGCACCACGGCATCAAGCCCGGACTGTTGAAACAGCCAGAACGCCGCCAGGGTGCCCATCTCGAAATACGTCAGGGACGTCTCGCCACGACCCGCCTCTACCGCAGCAAAGGCCTCGCACAGCTCGGCATCAGTCGCTTCGATGCCGTTGACCTGCACCCGCTCGTTGTAACGCAGCAGGTGCGGAGAATTATAGACACCAACTTTCAGACCCTGCGCCCGCAGCAACGAAGCCACGAATGCGCAGGTAGAACCCTTGCCGTTGGTGCCGGTGACCGTGATCACCCGAGGCGCCGGCTTGCCCAGCCCCATGCGGGACGCTACCTGTTGCGAGCGCTCCAGCCCCATGTCGATGGCCGAAGGGTGCAACTGCTCAAGGTAGGCGAGCCACTCGCCAAGGGTGCGTTGGGTCATATGTTTGCAGGCACCGGCGGAACCACGATCGGCTCGATGGGTGCAGCGACGAATTTCGGCGTCGGCTTGCCGGTCAGTTGCGCCAGCAGGTTGCCCAGACGCGGACGCAGTTCCTGGCGGTGAATGATCATGTCGATCGCACCGTGCTCCAGCAGGAATTCGCTGCGCTGGAAGCCTTCCGGCAGTTTTTCGCGAACGGTTTGCTCGATCACGCGCGGGCCGGCGAAGCCGATCAGGGCTTTCGGCTCACCGACAATCACGTCGCCAAGCATCGCGAGGCTGGCGGAAACGCCGCCGTAGACCGGGTCGGTCAGCACGGAGATGAACGGTATGCCTTCTTCACGCAGACGCGCCAGCACCGCGGAGGTCTTGGCCATTTGCATCAGGGAAATCAGGGCTTCCTGCATCCGCGCACCACCGGAAGCGGCGAAGCAGATCATCGGGCATTTGTTTTCCAGGGCGTAGTTGGCGGCGCGCACGAAGCGCTCACCGACGATGGCACCCATGGAACCGCCCATGAAGGAGAATTCGAAGGCCGAAACCACCACCGGCATACCCAGCAGGGTGCCGCTCATGGAGATCAGTGCGTCTTTCTCGCCAGTCTGCTTTTGCGCAGCGGTCAGACGGTCCTTGTACTTCTTGCCGTCACGGAATTTCAGGCGGTCGACCGGCTCCAGGTCCGCACCCAGCTCATTGCGGCCTTCGGCGTCGAGGAAAATGTCGATACGGGCGCGAGCGCCGATACGCATGTGGTGGTTGCACTTGGGGCAAACGTCCAGGGTCTTTTCCAGCTCCGGACGATACAGCACAGCCTCGCAAGACGGGCATTTGTGCCACAGACCTTCAGGCACCGAGCTCTTCTTGACCTCGGAACGCATGATCGAAGGGATCAGTTTGTCTACTAACCAGTTGCTCATGCTTTCTTTCTCCAGTACCGGCGGCCCGAACGCTCTGGTTCGCAGCCCCGCGTATGCCCTTGAGCTAAATTCATGTGTGTGGCGATGATCGGTGGATGGCCGGGTCAGTGAAGCGTGACCTGCGTACAACCCATCAATCCTCAGCCGTGCCTGCTTTGTGCAGCGCAGTGCATTTTGGGACGGCGGCAGTCTGCCAGCCGTCACATCAACTACGTGCTACTACGTACAGCCTTGATGAATGCCTGAATCTTTGCGTGATCCTTGATGCCCTTGCTCGCCTCTACCCCACCGCTGACGTCCACGGCGTAAGGCCGGACCCTTGCAATCGCCTCGGCGACATTGTCCGGCGTCAAGCCGCCCGCCAGGATGATCGGTTTGCTCAAGCCTTGCGGTATCAGAGACCAGTCGAATGCTTCGCCGGTTCCGCCGGGTACGCCTTCAACGTAGGCGTCGAGCAGGATACCGCTCGCGCTCGGAAACGCATCGCATGCCGCCGCGATATCGTCGCCGGCCTTGACCCGCAGCGCCTTGATGTACGGCCGGTGCCAGCCTTCACAGTCGGCAGCGGTCTCATCGCCATGAAACTGGAGTAAGTCCAGCGGCACGGCATCGAGCAGTTCGCCCAACTCGCAACGGCTGGCGTTGACGAACAAACCCACGGTAGTCACGAACGGCGGCAGCGCCTTGATGATGTCGCGCGCCTGCTGGAACGTCACGGCCCGTGGGCTCTTGGCGTAAAACACAAACCCGATCGCATCCGCGCCAGCCTCGACCGCCGCCAACGCATCTTCTATGCGGGTAATCCCGCAAATCTTGCTGCGAACGGCTGACATGTCGATAAAACCTCAGGGCAAATCCGGGAAAGTCCCGGATGGTAACAAATGCGTTCGAGGGCGTCAGCCGTCAAGTTCGGCGAAACCGGTCAGGAAGTGTGGGCCAATGTAACGCTCGGGCAATTCGAACTCATCGCGGTACTCGACCTGCACCAGATACAGGCCGAATGGATGCGCCGTCACCCCGCCGGAACGGCGAATCCGGCTCTCCAGCACTTCTTTCATCCACTCCACCGGACGCTCGCCG